>NZ_JAAGKO020000099.1 GCF_027947535.2 Streptantibioticus silvisoli | reverse complement strand
GACGTGCCGCGCGGACGGCAGAGCCCGGACCCCGCCGCTCGGCCGGCCCCGGACGCTGAACAGGACGCGGCCGCACCGCGTACTTCCCCGGGACTGCCGCGCAGGGTGCGGCAGGCCAGCCTGGCCCCGCAGTTGCGCGACACCGGCGCCGCGTACGCCGCGGTCCGCGAGGAGTCGCCGTTCGACCGGGACGCCGACGAGGTGCGCAGCAGGATGGCGTCCTTGCAGCGCGGCTGGCAGCGCGGCCGCGCCGAGGCCGACGAGAGCATGACCGGCACGGCCGGGAGCAGTCACCGTACGATCCGTACGGAAGTGCCGGACACCGCGGCGGGCCGCGGCGTCCGGGCGACAGGAACGACATCGGAGGGGGACGGTCGATGACCGCACCATCGGGCCCGAAGGGCGAGCTGAACTGGTTGCTGGACGATCTGGTGGCCCGGATCGGCAGCGTCCGCAAGGCACTCGTACTTTCGGGGGACGGACTGGCGACCGGAGCGTCGCGTGATCTGAGCCGGGAGGACTCCGAGCACCTCGCGGCGGTGGCCTCCGGCTTCCACAGCCTCGCCAAGGGGGTGGGCCGGCATTTCGACGCCGGACAGGTCCGGCAGACCATGGTCGAACTCGACCAGGCCTTCCTGTTCGTCACCGCCGCGGGTGACGGCAGCTGTCTCGCCGTACTGGCCGACGCCGATTCCGACGTCGGACTGGTCGCGTACGAGATGGCGTTGCTGGTGAAGCGGGTCGGTGCCCATCTGGCCACCGCGCCGCGGGTCGGCCGCTGACGGATCGTCATGACCCCGGAAGCGGACCGCTGGTTCGACGACGCGGCGGGGCCGGTGGTACGGCCCTACGCCATGACGCGCGGTCGCACCAGCCATGCCGCCGAGGACCGCCTCGACCTGATCGCCCTGGTGATCACCGAGGAGCACGCCGGCGTCTCGGAGGAGGAGTTGGGCGGCGAGCACCCGCTCGCGCCCGAACACCTCGACATCCTGACGCGATGCCGGGCCGAACCCACCTCCGTCGCGGAACTCGCGGCCGGGGCCGACCTGCCGGTGGGCGTCCTGCGGGTGCTCATCGGCGACCTGATGGACGCCGGCCTGGTCCGGGTCGCGCGTCCGGTGCCGCCGGCCGAACTCGTCGACGAGCAGTTACTGCGCGACGTGATCAGCGGGCTGCGCGCACTGTGACCCCGTCACACCCCGGCTGAACCGGCCGGCCGGTCCGCGACGACGAGGACGCCCAACGGCGTGCGGTCCTCGCCCCGCGGCCGCCGCCGGCCGGCGGACGGGCGGTGGGTCGGCGGACGGACGGTGGCCGGCGGTGGACGGTCTCCGGCGACTGACGAGCCGGTGGCGTTCAACAGGCGTAGCCATGAGCCGACTTGGCGCACCCTGTGTTTCAACTCTTGACTCCCTGAGAGCGGCAGGGAAGGGTCTGGACCACGTGTCTGCCGACGTGTCAGACACCGCCGCGGCCTGTGCGCCACCGCCGGCCCGGCTCCGGCGCGCAGTTCCCCCACGGGAGGCCCGTGTGCGACCCCAAGCATCCTCCGCAGGTTCCGGCAGACGGCGGCGCAGACGTGTGATCGGCACGCTGCTGGCCACCGCCGCCCTGGTGGCCGCCGCGGTTCCGGCCGCCACGGCCCGTACCAGCGGATCGGACCCGGCCCTGGCGGCCCCGTCGGCGAATGCCCCGTACCTCAACCCCAGGCTGCCGGTGGCGGCGCGGGTGCACGACCTGCTGGGGCGCATGACGCTCCAGGAGAAGGTCGGCCAGATGACCCAGGCCGAACGCAGCTCGATGGCCACCGACCCGACGCAGATCACCGACCTCGACCTGGGGTCGCTGCTGTCCGGCGGCGGTTCCACGCCGACGCCCAACACCCCGGTGGCGTGGGCCGACATGGTCGACGGCTTCCAGGCGCAGGCGATGTCGACCCGGCTTCGCATCCCGATCCTCTACGGCATCGACTCGGTGCACGGCGACAACAACCTGGTCGGCGCCACGATCTTCCCGCAGAACATCGCGATGGGCGCCACCCGCGACCCGAAGCTGGTCGAGCAGGAGGAGCACATCACCGCCACCGAGACCCGCGCCAGCGGGCCGCAGTGGGTCTTCGCGGCCTGCGACTGCGTGGTGCGCGACGACCGGTGGGGACGCACCTACGAAAGCTACGGCGAGGACCCGAAGCTGGTGGAGGAGATGGAGACCGGCATCGACGGTTTCCAGGGCACCAGCGTCAAGGACCTCGCCAGCCCCGACCACGTGCTGGCCACCTCCAAGCACTTCGCCGGTGACGGCGACACCAGCTACGGCTCGTCGACCAACGGCACGTACACGCTCGACCAGGGCATCGACATCGTCGACTGGAAGCACTTCAAGGACATCGACCTGGCGCCCTATGTCACCGCCGTACAGCAGCACCACGTGGGCAGCATCATGCCCTCCTACTCCAGCGTCGACTGGACCGAGGACGGCGTCGGCAACCCGGTCAAGATGAGCGCGAACAAGCAGCTGCTGACCAACGTGCTCAAGGAGAAGATCGGCTTCAAGGGCTTCTTGATCAGCGACTGGCAGGCCATCGAGCAGCTGCCCGGCGACTACGCCACCCAGGTGCGCACCGCGGTCAACGCCGGCCTCGACATGTTCATGGAGCCCAACAGCGCCCCGAAGTTCGAGCAGACGCTCATCGGCGAGGTCCAGGACGGCCAGGTCGCCACGTCCCGCATCGACGACGCCGTCAGCCGCATCCTGACCGCCAAGTTCGAACTCGGCCTGTTCGAGCACCCTTACACCAACCGCACCAACATCGGCACCATCGGCTCGCCCGCGCACCGCGCGGTGGCCCGCCAGGCCGTCGCCGAGTCCCAGGTGCTGCTGAAGAACGCCGACCACACCCTGCCGCTGAAGCCCTCGCAGCGCGTCTACGTCGCCGGTGCCAACGCCGACGACATCGGCAACCAGGCCGGCGGCTGGACCGTCAGCTGGCAGGGCTCCTCCGGCGACACCATCCCCGGCACCACGATCCTCCAGGGCATCCGGCAGGACGACCCGGACGTGACCTACAGCGCCGACGCCTCCCAGCCCACCGGCGGCTACGACGTCGGCGTGGTCGTCGTCGGCGAGACCCCCTACGCCGAGGGGGTCGGCGACGTCGGCAACGGCAGCAACACCCTCAACCTGTCCGCCGCCGACCAGGCCAACATCGACACGGTGTGCGGCGCGATGAAGTGCGTCGTCCTCGACGTGGCCGGCCGCCCGCAGATCATCACCGGCGACCTGCCGAAGATCGACTCCTACGTGATGTCCTGGCTGCCCGGCAGCGAGGGCGAGGGCGTCGCCGACACCCTGTTCGGCAAGCACGCCTACACCGGCAAGCTGCCGGTCAGCTGGCCGCGCAGCGAGGCCCAGGAGCCGATCAACATCGGCGACAAGGACTACGACCCGCTGTTCCCGTTCGGCTACGGACTGACCGACCGGCACTGACCCGGCACCGCACCGCGAAGCTGAACTCCGGCCGCCCGAGGGCCACTTGGGCGGCCGGAGCCGTGCGCGGCCATCCCGTCCGCGGCCCGTCGCGGCGGCGCCGCAAAGCAGGGGTCAGCCGGCGGTCAGGAACCGGTTAAAGTCCTCTGACGGAACTGCCGTAGCCGCAAGGGGTGTTGACGGCCCCGGACGTTGTACTGTTCCTTGTCTGTCGCTGCCCCCTGCCGAACGAGGACCATGAGGATGCACCCGACCTGTATACGCGGCGCCGCCGGAGAAGAGACCCATGGTCTTCGGGCGCGGTGAGCGCGGCCGTGAGCCCGCGGACGAGCCGCTCACACTGAAGATCCTCGTCGCCGGCGGCTTCGGCGTCGGCAAGACGACCATGGTCGGCGCCGTGAGCGAGATCCGGCCGCTGCGCACCGAGGAGTCGCTGACCGAGGCGGGCCGCCCGGTCGACGACACGGCCGGTGTGGAGGGCAAGCGGACCACCACCGTCGCCATGGACTTCGGCCGCATCACGCTGCGCGAGGACCTCGTGCTGTACCTGTTCGGCACGCCGGGCCAGAACCGCTTCTGGTTCCTGTGGGACGAGCTGGCCCAGGGCGCGCTCGGCGCGGTGGTACTGGCCGACACCCGGCGCCTGGAGGACTGCTTCTCGGCGATCGACTACTTCGAGCGGCGCGGCATCCCCTTCGCGGTGGCCGTCAACTGCTTCGAGGGCACCCGCGCTCATCCGGTCGAGGTGGTGCGCGACGCGCTCGACCTGGACGAACTCGTACCGATCCTGCTGTGCGACGCCCGCAACCGGGAGTCCGCCAAGGACGTGCTGATCGCCCTCGTCTCGCACGCGATGCACCGGGCCACCGAGCAGCGCCAGCACGCCACGACCTGACGGCGCATCACCCAGGGGATGCGCCGAATCGGTGACGCTGCGTCAGGCGCCGTTCTCGCTCAGCCACTTGGCGGCGGTTTCGGCCAGTTCGGCGTCCCGGCCGGCGAGCATCGTGGCGATCATCCTCAGGTCGCCGCGCAGTGACCACGCCGGGTGGCCGAACGTGGCCGGGTTGTTGCCCTCGATGAGGAAGTGCGCCGGCCACGCGGTGCCGTAGCCGATCAGCGGCAGCGCGGCCAGGTAGCGGCGCCGCCCGCGCGCCACGCCGTAGGCGCTGACCGCCAGTCCGGTCAGCGTCCCCGTCAGGTGGACCCACCGGGTCGCCGCCTTCGAGTGCATCGCCACGTAATACGGCCAGAACTCCTCGAAGGTGTCGAACTCGCGCGTCGTCTTCCCCATGACGGCACGGTAGCCCATGGCACCCGCCGGACGGGCGGCCCACGGCCCGGATGGCCGCCTGCGGCCGTTTTCCCGGCAGGACTTGCGGCGCGGGCCCCGTAGCACCCCGGCCCGGCGCCCGCCGCGCGTCTCCTCCCCGCTCGCTGCCCGCCGCGCCTCCAGCCGTTCCCCGCCGCCTGTCCTGCCTCTGCGCGGTTCGCCGGCGCCCGCCGCCTCTGCCTGGCTCGCCGGTGCCTTGCCGCCCTGCCGCAGCGGTTCGCCGTTGCCGTTGCCCGCCTCACCGTTGCCCGCCCCACCGTTGCCCGCGGGCCGTTGCCCACCTCACCGCCGGCCGCCGCCCGCCGCCCGCCTCACCGTCCCGCCGTCCCGCCGACCGCCGCCCGCCCGCCTCCCTGCCGCTCCCCCCGTTCCCCGCCTCCCGTCGCCTTCCGCCGGCCCGCGGGGGAGTGGTCGCGGCTTTTTCCCGAACCCGGCCTGGACACGGGCCTCGCACGGATGTACGTTCTTCTCGTATCGAGAATGACTCGGACTGAGAACAACTGGAAGCGGAGGTCGCGATGAGCGGCAGCACCGAGCACGGCGCACGGACGCAGGAGGACTTCCTGTCCGCCTACGACCCGCGCGCCTTCGACCCGGTGGCCGTCACCGTCGACATCGTCGCCTTGACCCTGCGCCAAGGAGCCCTGCACGTCCTGCTGGTGCGCCGCGGCGCGCAGCCGTACGCCGGCCGCTGGGCCCTGCCCGGCGGGTTCCTGCGCCCCGGGCGTGAATCCCTCGACCAGGCCGCCCGCCGCGAACTCGCCGAGGAGACCGGGCTGTCCGACGCGCCGGGCATCGACCGCGTCCACCTGGAACAACTCGGCTCCTACGGAGCGCCGGCCCGCGACCCGCGGATGCACGTCGTCTCCGTCGCCTACCTCGCGTTCGCCCCCGACCTGCCCGACGCCCGGGCCGGCGGCGACGCGGCAGCCGCCGCCTGGGTCCCGGTCGCCGGCCCCCCGCCGGACACCACCCGGGACGGCGCCACCGACGCGGAACGGCGGGACGGGACCCACGGGGGTGGCCCCGACCGCCGTTCCGCCGCCGGCGCGAGGCCCCCGGTCGAAGACCTCGCCTTCGACCACACCGCCATCCTCGCCGACGGCCTCGACCGGGCCCGCGCCAAGATCGAGTACACCCCGCTGGCCACCGCGTTCCTCGGCGAGGAGTTCACCGTCACCGAACTGCGGGCCGTCTACGAGACGGTGTGGGGCCGCACCCTGCACGCCGGGAACTTCCACCGCAAGGTGCTGTCCGTCCCCGGCTTCGTCCGGCCCACCGGCGGCACCGCCGCCCACGCCAACTCCCGCGGCGGACCCCGCGCCCGGCTCTACCGGCCCGGCGACGCCCGCCTGCTGCACCCCGCCCTCCTGCGCCCCGGGCGCGAGGACGGCCCACCCGGGCCCGACGCCGCCGGCACCCCGGCCCGCTGACCCACCCGCACCACCCGCACAGGTCCAACCACGCACACCACACGCACAGGGGGAAACACCATGGGAAGCGGACGCTGGTCCAGCGACGTCTACGACGCCGCCCAACGCTACCGGGCCGCCTCAGGCACCGGCGCCTTCGCCTACAGCGACCACGTCACCGCCGGCTCACCGCAGAGCCAGTGGCGCGCACACCCCTCGCTCGACCCGCACGGCCTCAGCGTCCGCGAGAGCCGCGACAGCGCCGAACACCCCGAATCCCTCGCCATCGCCGTGCTGTTCGACGTCACCGGCTCCATGCGCCGCGTCCCGCGCGCCCTGCAGACCCGGCTGCCCGAACTGTTCGGCCTGCTGCTCAGCAAGGGCTACGCCGCCCACCCGCAGATCCTCTTCGGCGCCATCGGCGACGCCACCTGCGACCGGGTCCCGCTCCAGATCGGCCAGTTCGAGTCCGACAACCGCATGGAGGACGACCTCGGCAACATCCTGCTGGAGGGCGGGGGCGGCGGCCAGATGACCGAGAGCTACGAACTCGCCCTGTACGCCATGGCCCGCCACACCTCCCTCGACTGCCACGAGAAGCGCGGCCACCGCGGCTACCTGTTCATCATCGGCGACGAACTGCCCTACGCCGCCGTCAAGTCCCACGAGGTCCGCGACGTCATCGGCGACCGGATCGGCCAGGACATCCCGTTCCTGACCGTGCTGGACGAAGTGCGCGAGAAGTTCGACGTCTACTACGTGCTGCCGGCCGGAGCCGGCCACGCCGGGGACCGCCGGGTGCTGGAGACCTGGCGGCAGATCCTCGGCCAGAACGTCATCGAACTCGACGACGTCGACACCGTCTGCGAGACCATCGCCCTCACCGTCGGCCTCGGCGAGCAGGCCATCGACCTCGCCCAGGGCCTCGCCGACCTCGCCGCCGCCGGCTCGCGGACCGGTGAGGACGTCGCCCGCTCCCTCGCCGGCCTCGACCGCCCCCGGCCCGCCCACCGCACCGATTCCGGCCACCGCCCGCCCGAGCCGCGCCGCACGGCCCCCGGCTTCGGCTTCCGCGCCGGCCACCGCGACCGGTGAACCACATCGTCGTCGTCGACCTCGGCTACGGCGACGCCGGCAAGGGCACCGTCGTGGACCGGCTGTGCGCCCCCGGTCCCGACGGGCCCGGCGCCCCCACCGCCGTCATCCGGTTCAACGGCGGGGCCCAGGCCGCCCACAACGTCGTCACCCCCGACGGACGCCACCACACCTTCGCCCAGTTCGGCTCCGGCACCCTGCACGGCGTCCCCACCCACCTGTCCCGCTTCACCCTCGTCGACCCCCTCGCGCTCAGCGCCGAAGCCGCCCACCTCACCGCCCTCGGCGTCCGCGACCCCTACGCGCTGCTCACCGTCGACCACCGCGCCCTGCTCACCACCCCGTACCACGCCGCCGCCAACCGGCTGCGCGAACAGGCCCGCGGCACCGCCCGGCACGGCTCGTGCGGCATGGGCATCGGCGAGACCGCCGCCTACGCCCTCGACCACCCCGCCGACGCCCCCACCGCCGGCGACTGCCGCTCCCGCACCCGCCTGACGCACCGCCTCACCCTGCTGCGCGACCGCCTCACCGACGCCCTCGGCCCGCTGCGCACCCCACCCGTCGACGCCTGCGCCGACGCCCTCACCGCCTTCGCCCGCACCGTCACCCTCACCGGCGACGACCACCTGACCCACCTGCTGCGCCGCGGCCCCGCCGTCTTCGAAGGCGCCCAGGGCGTCCTGCTCGACGAACACCACGGCTTCCACCCCCACACCACCTGGTCCACCACCACCCCCGCCAACGCCGACACCCTGCTCGCCGAAGCCGGCCGGCCCGGTGACGCCCTGCGCCTCGGCGTGGTCCGCACCACCACCGTCCGCCACGGCCCCGGCCCGCACCCCACCGCGGACCCCGCACTGGCCGCCGCCCTGCCCGAACCCCACAACGGCACCGGCCCCTGGCAGGGCCCCTTCCGCACCGGCCACTTCGACGCCGTCGCCCACCGGCACGCCCTCACCGTCAGCGGCGGCGTCGACGCCCTCGCCGTCACCCACCTCGACGCCCCCGCCCGGCACCCGGGACTGCGCGTCGTGCAGGCCCTCACCCTCGACGGCATCCGCACCGACCGGCTGCCGCAGCCCCACCCCGACGACCTCACCGCCCGCCAGGCCCTCACCACCGCCCTGCTGGCCGCCACCCCGGCCGCCTGGGAGACCCCGGGCGCCGACCCCGGCGACTGGAGTGACGCCGTCAGCGCCGCCCTGTCACGGCCCGTCGCCCTCGAATCCCACGGGCCGACCGCCGCCGACAAACGACTGCGTCACGAACTCCAGCCGCAGCGGAAGCACTTGTAGCCCCCGGTGCCGTCCCCGTAGGCCGTGCCCTCCGAACAGTCCAGACACGACAGCTTCGAATGCAGCGCCGGCGCCACCGGAGCCTTGATCGCGAACTCCGCCCGCGCCCAGTACGCCGGATCCGTCACATCCCCCTCCCGCACCACCGCGTCCGCCTCCTCGACGACGGCTTCCGCCGCCACGTCCGGTTCCCCGGCCACGGCTTCCGCCTCCGCCGCGTCCAGTACCTTCGCCGCGTCCGGCTCCCGTGCCCCGGCCACCGCCTCCGCCGGCACCTCCGGCTGCGCCGCCACGTCCCGTTCCACCGCCGCGTCCTGCTCCACCGACACCGCCGACCGCCTTCCCAGCCTCACCCGGCCCGCCGCGGACCCGGCCGCCCATCGTCGCGCGCCCGCCGCTTCCCCGGCAACCACGACCCGTACCGGCCCGTGCGCCCGTTCCGCTACAGTCCGCCAGATGGCCGACCACACCAAGGACTCCCACTGCCCGCACTGCGGACACCACTTCCCGGCGGACGCGGGCTGGCCGCGCCGCTGCGCCGCCTGCGGAGGGAGCACCTACCGCAACCCGCTGCCGGTCGCCGTCGCCCTGCTGCCGGTACGTGACGAGTCCGGCACCGGGCTGACCGTCATCCGCCGCACCATCGCCCCCAGCAACGGCGAACTCGCCCTGCCCGGCGGGTTCATGGAGATCGGCGAATCCTGGCAGCAGGCCGTCACCCGCGAACTCGGCGAGGAGACCGGCATCCCCGCCGACCCCGACACCGTCCGCCTCGCCGACGTCCGCACCGACCTGGCCGGCCACCTCCTCGTCTTCGGGCTGCTGCCCGCCCTCGACGCCGCGGCCCTGCCGCCGTCCACCCCCACCCACGAGACCCAGGGCTGGCAACTCATCCACGCCCCCACCCCGCTCGGCTTCCCGCTGCACACCGAGGCCGTCGCCGCCTGGTTCGGCGGCCACTACGGCCCCGGCGCCTGACCCCCGGCATCCGACCCGGAACACCCCGGACCAGCCCGTCACCCGCCCGCCGCGCCGCCGGCCCACCCCGGCGGCGCGTCACCGCGGCGACCTCTGGCGTCCCGGCGCAAACCCTGGCATCGTCTCGACCGGCCGTGCCGCGAACACCGCACGTGGGCGGCACAGGCGCCACCAGCGCACCACGCCGGGTTCCCACAGGAGACGTCACCCATGAGCACCGCCCCGCAGCCCACCAGTGCCCCGCAGCCGATCTGGCAGCCCGGACCGGACCGGATCGAGGGCGCGCGGCTCACCCGCTTCCACAGCTGGGCCGCCGAACGGCACCACGCCCCCGCACCGGACGCCGACCCGGCCGTCTCCTACCGGGCCCTGCACATCTGGTCGGTCACCGAGCCCCGGCGGTTCTGGAAGGCCGTCACCGAGTGGTTCGACGTCACCTTCACCACCCCCTACGAGACGGAACTCGCCGCCGACGCCATGCCCGGCGCCGTCTGGTTCCCCGGCGCGAAGCTCAACTACGCCGCGCACGCCCTGCGGTGGGCCGGCGAACGCCCCGCCGAGGCCGCCCTGCTCGCCCTCGACGAGAGCCAGGAGATCCGCACCACCACCTGGGCCGAGCTGCGCGACCAGGTCGCCTCCGTGGCCGCCCGGCTGCGCGCCCTCGGCGTCACCCCCGGCGACCGGGTCAGCGGCTACCTGCCCAACATCCCGCAGGCCGTCGTCGCCCTGCTCGCCACCGCCGCCGTCGGCGCCGTGTGGACCTCCTGCGCCCCCGACTTCGGCGCCCGCAGCGTCCTGGACCGCTTCCAGCAGGTCGAACCCGTCGTGCTGTTCACCGTCGACGGCTACCGCTACGGCGGCAAGGAGCACGACCGCACCGAGGTCGTCGCCGAACTCCTGCGCGAACTGCCCACCCTGCGCGCCGTCGTGCACATCCCGCTGCTCGGCACCCCGGCCCCCGACACCACCCTGAGCTGGGACGACGTCGTCGCCGAGCCCGCCGAGCCCGCCTACGAACCCGTCCCGTTCGACCACCCGCTGTGGGTGCTGTACTCCTCCGGCACCACCGGACTGCCCAAGGCCATCGTCCAGTCCCAGGGCGGCATCCTCGTCGAACACCTCAAGCAGGCCGGCCTCCACCTCGACCTCGGCCCCGGCGACCGCTTCTTCTGGTACACCTCCACCGGCTGGATGATGTGGAACTTCCTGGTCGGCGGCCTGCTCACCGGCGCCGGCATCGTCCTGTACGACGGCAGCCCCGGCCACCCCGACACCGGCGCCCAGTGGAAGGTCGCCGAACGCACCGGCGCCAAGGTCTTCGGCACCTCCGCGGCCTACGTCATGGCCTGCGGCAAGGCCGGCGTCGAACCCGGCCGCGACTACGACCTGTCCGCCCTGGCCTGCGTCGCCACCACCGGCTCCCCGTTGCCGCCCGACGGCTTCCGCTGGGTCTACGAGCACGTCGAGTCCGACATCTGGCTCGCCTCCGTCAGCGGCGGCACCGACGTGTGCAGCTGCTTCGCCGGCGGCGTCCCCACCCTCCCGGTGCACATCGGCGAACTCCAGGCCCCCTGCCTCGGCACCGACCTCCAGGCCTGGAACCCGGCCGGCGAACCGGTCACCGACGAGGTCGGCGAACTCGTCGTCACCCGCCCGATGCCCTCCATGCCGATCCACTTCTGGAACGACCCCGACGGCACCCGCTACCACGACAGCTACTTCGAGATGTACCCCGGCGTCTGGCGGCACGGCGACTGGATCACCCTCACCTCCCGCGGCTCGGTGATCATCCACGGCCGCTCCGACTCCACCCTCAACCGCGGCGGCGTCCGGATGGGATCCGCCGACATCTACGAGGTCGTCGAACGCCTCCCCGAAATCCGCGAATCCCTGGTCATCGGCGTCGAACAGCCCGGCGGCGGCTACTGGATGCCGCTGTTCGTCCGCCTCGCCGACGGCACCGCCCTCGACGACGACCTGCGCGACCGGGTCAAGCGCGCCCTGCGCACCGCGCTGTCCCCGCGCCACGTCCCCGACGAGATCATCGAGGTCCCCGGCATCCCGCACACCCTCACCGGCAAGCGCATCGAGGTCCCCGTCAAACGCCTCCTCCAGGGCACCCCCCTCGACAAGGCCGTCAACCCCGGCTCCGTCGACGACCTCTCCCTCCTGCACTTCTACGCGAACCTGGCCGCCGACCGCGCCGGTTCCTGACCGCCCCGCCCCCGGCGACAAAGCGCCGCCGCGGGCCACGTTCCGGGTCGGCGGGGGTGTCGGCGTCGGTGTGCGCTGCGGCTTCGGCGTGGGCTTTCGCGCCAGCTTCGACCCGGTCACGAAGCACCGCCGGAGGCGCGTTGTCAGTGGTCGTGGTTACGGTGAGTGAGCAACGGTTCGGAGATCGTCACGCGGCGCACGCGGCGCGACGGTCCCCGGACGACACCGCCACGCCCAGGGGGAACCATGCGACACGACGACCACCGCCCCGACCAGCACGACGACGGCCGCCGCCCCGGCCGGCCCGCCAGGCCGCCCCGCCGCCCCGCCGGCCCCACCCGCGGCGCCCGCCCCGCGCCCGCCCGCCCCGACCGCGGGGGAGGAGGACCGCACGGACGGCCACCCCTGTCGCCCGCCGCCGCCCGCCAGGCCCTGCGCCGCGAGGTGCCCAGCACCCTCGCCCTGCTCACCGGCCACGACGACTTCACCGCCATGCGCGGCTACGCCACGTTCGCCTTCGACGACCACCCCGGCTACCTGCGCCACGCCCACGGACTGCTCCGCTCCCTGACCGCCCGCGGCACCCACGTCGGCGTCGTCCGCTTCGACCCGCACGCCTACACCGCCTGGTGCGCCGAGACCGGCAGAACGGCCGACGACCCCGACACCCGCACCCGGTACGTCGCCGACGTCGCCTCCGGCGGCGCGGTCGTCCCCTACGAAGGACAACCCGTCGCCGACCTCGTCGACCAGGTCGACCTCGCCACCGCCCGGCACGCCACCTGGTCCCGCGCCGCCGACGTCCTGGCCCGCACCGGCGAGGCCGACACCTGCTTCGACCGCGCCTGCCTCGCCCTGAGCCGGCTCTTCGACGCCGCCGGCCCCGGCAGCCACCACCTGGTGTGCAGCGTCCCGCTGGACGACGCCCCGCTCGTCGCCGTCGTGCACGCCGAACGCGCCGCCGACGGCACCGTCGACCTGGTCGAGGCCGACGCCCTCACCCTGTGCACCCTGCTCGCCGCCGGCATGGCCACCCGCACGCCCGGCGGCCTGGTCCTGCGCACCGGCGACGGCACCCCCGAGGCCCCCGACCACGTACGCGGCTGGACCCTGCGCGACCGCTGGCTGCACCCCCTCACCGAGGCCCAGGTCTTCGCCGCCTACTGCACCGACGCCGACACCGGCGACCCCGTCCCCCCGGAACCCGGCGTCACCTACTGCGCCGGCACCCCGCTCCCACCACCACGGGAGTAGGGAGGAGGTACGGGTGCGCCGAGGGGGCGGGGTTGCGCTGACCGGGCCGACGATGGAGGGGCGCGAGGGGCTCGGTTGAGGGGGCCGGTGGTGAGGAAGCGGGGGCTCCGTTGACCGGGCCGACGGCGCGGGGGACCGGGGCTCCGTCGAGCGGGTCTTACGGTGCGGGGACTCGGGGGAACGCCCGCCCGGCGAACCGGCCGACCCCGCCGCCCGGCGACCCTGCCACCCGGCGAACCCGCCACTCAGCCGACCCCACTCAGCCGATCCCGCCCGGCCAACCGCCGCCCAACCACCCCAGCGGTCGGCGGACCCCACACGGTCCGCCCACCCCGACCCCGACCCCGAACCCGGCTCACTCGCCCGACAGCACGCCCTGCGCCGCACGCCGTGCCCCGGGCGCCGAGTCCGCCGCGCGGGCGGCCTCCGCCGCCCGCCGGCACTGCGCCAGCGTCGCCTTCGCCAGCGTGGCCCGCACGTGGGCGATCGAGCCCGCGCCCATCGACAGGCTGGTCACCCCCAGCCCCACCAGCACACACGCCAGCAACGGATCGGAGGCCGCCTCACCGCACACCCCGCACCCGCGGTCGTCCGCCGACGCCGCCTGCGCGCACAGCGCGACCAGGTCCAGCAGTGCCGGCTGCCACGGGTCCTGCAACCGCGCCAGCGCGCCCACCTGCCGGTCGGCGGCGAACGTGTACTGCGCCAGGTCGTTGGTGCCCAGCGACACGAACTCCACCTCGGCCAGGATCGACCGGGCCCGCAGCGCCGCCGACGGGATCTCCACCATCGCGCCGAACTTCGCCCGCAGTCCCGCCGCCCGGCAGGCGTCGGCGAACGCCTTCGCGTCCGCGCGGTCCGCCACCATCGGCGCCATGACCTCCAGGTGCACCGGCAGCCCGTCGGCCGCCCGCGCGAGCGCCCGCAATTGCGTCGCCAGCACCCCGGGATGCTCCAGCAGACTGCGCAGTCCCCGTACGCCCAGCGCCGGGTTCGGCTCGTCGGACGGGGTGAGGAACGCCAGCGGCTTGTCGGCGCCGGCGTCGAGCACCCGCACCACCACCTTGCCCTGGGGGAACGCCTCCAGCACCTGCCGGTAGACCTCCGTCTGCCGGTCCTGGGACGGCGCCGCCGCCTGGTCGTCCAGGAACAGGAACTCGGTGCGGAACAGCCCGACCCCCTCGGCGCCCGCCGCCACCGCGGCCGCCACGTCCGCCGGACCGCCGATGTTGGCCAGCAGCGGGACCCGGTGGCCGTCCGAGGTCGCCCCCGGGCCGGTGGAGGCGCCCAGCGACGCCCGCCGCTCGGACGCGGCGCGCTCCAGCTCGGCCCGCCGCTCAGCACCCGGCTCCAGCACCACCTCACCGGTGCTGCCGTCGACGCCCACCAGCGCGCCCTCGGGCAGTTCGACCGCGCCGGGCAGCGCCACCACCGCCGGCACCCCCAGCGCGCGGGCCAGGATCGCGCTGTGGCTGGTCGGCCCGCCCTCCTCGGTGACGAACGCCAGCACCAGCGACGGGTCCAGCAGCGCGGTGTCCGCCGGCGCCAGATCCCGGGCCACCAGCACGTACGGCTCGTCGCTGTCGGGAACGCCCGGCATCGGCACGCCCAGCAGGCGCGCGACGATGCGGTTGCGGACGTCGTCCAGGTCGGCCACCCGCCCGGCCAGGTACTCCCCGGCGCCGGCCAGCAGCGCCCGGTAGGAGGCGAAGGCGTCGTAGACCGCGCGTTCCGCGGTGCTGCCGACCGCGATCCGCCGGTCCACGTCGGCCAGCAGCTCCGGATCGGCGGCCATCAGGGCCTGCGCCTCCAGTACCTGCTGCGCCTCACCGCCCGCCAGGTTGCCGCGGGCGGTCAGGTCGGCGGCCACCGCCTCAACGGCCCGCCGCGCCCTGGCCTGTTCCCGCGGCGCCTCCCCGGCTGGCACGCTCTTCGCCGGCGGTTCGAGAACCGCGGTGCCCATGTGCCTGACCTGGCCGAGGGCCACGCCATGGCTGACGCCGACGCCTCGCAGGGTTGTCTCCATCTCATCCGTCCCGGTCTTGATGGCGGCGCATGGCCGCTCAGGTCGTCACGTTGTTGTCGCCGGGCGGAACGAGGTCAGCTCCAGACGAACAGCCGTCCGCCCGCCTCGACCTCGCCGGCCTCCACCAGTTCTCCGAGCGCGTCCGCGGTGGCCTCCAGCGCGATGACCGGACACACCGGGGACTTCCCGGCCGCCTCCACCGCCGCCGGGTTCCACCGCACCAGCGGCTGACCGCGCCGGACGGCGGCCCCCTTCGCCACCAGCAGCTCGAATCCCTCCCCGTTCAGCTGCACGGTGTCGATCCCCAGATGGATGAGTACCCCGCGGCCCTCGTCATCCACCACCACAAAGGCGTGCGGATGGAGTGAAACCACCGTCCCGTCCACCGGCGCGAGCGCCTCGAGCGGCTCGCGCACCGGGTCCACCGCGGTCCCCGGCCCGACCATCGCGCCGGCGAACACCGGGTCCGGCACCGCCGGCAGCCCGACCGCCCGCCCGCTCACCGGAGACGTCACCGTCGTCATGGAAGCCTCCTCCACCGCCAGGGTCCTCAAGGGCTCAGCAGCCTAAGTCATCCCCCCGCCGCCACCGGATTTGCCTCTCGCCGTCACGGTCCAGTACGTTGGCGCAGCCGCCTCGACGAAGCACTGCGGAAACGCCAGTGAAATGAATCGGAGCGGCGGACGACGGAAAATCGGAGCTGAAAAGCTCTGATAGAGTCGGAGACACCGAAGGGAAAGCCCGGAGCGGCCGGTGAAACGGTCTCGAAGGTAGCTTCCGTTCCTTGAGAACTCAACAGCGTGCTAAAAGTCAACGCCAAATATGTTGATACCCCGTCCATCGGATCGGTTTTTCCGGTTCGTGGATGAGGTTCC
>NZ_JAAGKO020000098.1 GCF_027947535.2 Streptantibioticus silvisoli | reverse complement strand
GGAGGCGGTGGGGGGGGCGGTCGGGGGCGGCGGGCGGGGGCGGGGTGCTCGGCCGGCGGGGGGTGCGGGGCGGCGGCGGGGCCGTCAGTCGCCGGTGAGCAGGGCGTCGACCTCGGCGGCGGTGGGCATGGCGGAGGAGCAGGCGAGGCGGGAGGCGACCAGGGCGCCGGCCGCGTTGGCGTGCCGCATGATCCGTTCCAGCTCCCAGCCGGCCAGCAGCCCGTGGCACAGCGATCCGCCGAACGCGTCGCCGGCCCCGAGCCCGTTGACCACCTCGACCGGCACCGGCGGGACCTCGGCGACCGTGCCGTCCCGGTGCACCGCCAGCACGCCCTTGGGTCCCTGTTTGACGACGGCCAGCTCGACGCCGGCCGCGAGCAGGGCGTCGGCGCAGGCCCGCGGTTCGCGTTCGCCGGTGGCGATCTCGCACTCGTCGAGGTTGCCGACGGCCACGGTGGCGTACCGCAGCGCCTCGGCGTAGGCGGCACGGGCCTGCGCGGGCCGCGGCCAGAACATCGGCCGCCAGTCGAGGTCGAAGACGGTGACGCCGGACCGGTCGCGGGCGCGCAGCGCGGTGAGGGTGGCCGAGCGGCTGGGTTCGGCGCACAGCCCGGTGCCGGTCATCCAGAAGATCCGGGCGGTGCCGACGGCGTCCAGGTCGAGTTCGTCCGGCCGGATCTCCAGGTCGGGGGCCTTGGGCAGCCGGTAGAAGTAGAGCGGGAAGTCGTCGGGCGGGAAGATCTCGCAGAACGTCACCGGGGTCGGGTACCGCTCGACCGGCGTCACCCAGCGGTCGTCGACCCCGAAGCCGGCCAGCGCCCGGTGGACGTAGGTGCCGAACGGGTCGTCGCCGGTACGGCTGATGACGGCGGTACGGCGGCCGAGGCGGGCGGCGGCCACGGCGACGTTGGTGGCCGACCCGCCGAGGAACTTGCCGAACGTCTCCACCTCGGCCAGCGGGACCCCGGTCTGCAACGGGTAGAGGTCCACCCCGATCCGGCCCATGGTGATCAGGTCATAGGGCTCGGGCATGCGGGGGCTCCTCGGGCTGCGGGGATCGGTCGGGCGCGGCCGGCCCTCCCTGTCTAACCCGGCGCCGCGCACGATGTCAATGATTTGTCCTTACATACGGACGTCCGGACCGACGCTTCGGCCCGTCCGGAGGACGGAGGCGGGGGCCTGCGGCCGGGTGGCGGGTCGCCCGGCGCAGGGGTGGGCGACGGTGGGGCGGGGACGGTGGGGTGGGCGACGGTGGGGCGCGACCGCATGACCCTCGCCCCCGCCCCGCCGAGTCCCCACCGCCGCCGCGCACGAGTTCCCGCGCATGAGTTGATGTCATAACAAATCATTGACAAGAGCTTGTCAATGGACGTCGGCTCTGTCAGCCTTTCCACTCCCCGTTCCCCCACGTGAGGTACCCGACCCGATGGAACGCACCCGCACAAGGTCCCGCCGAACCGTGGCGGTCGTCGCCGCCTGCGCGGCGGGGCTGCTGATGGTCTCCGGCTGCGCCAGCGCGCACGGCGGCAAGGCGGCCCAGCAGCGCGCCGCGGCGCTCGCCGCGGGACACGCGAACACGCCGCGGATCAAGATCGCGATGATCACCCACTCGGCGCCCGGCGACACGTTCTGGGACCTGGTGCGCAAGGGCGCGCAGACCGCGGCCTCCAAGGACAACGTGGACCTGATCTACGCCAGCGACCCCAACTCCGCCAACCAGGCCAACCTCGTGCAGAACGCGATCGACCAGAAGGTCGACGGGATCGCGGTGACGCTGGCGGATCCCAACGCGATGAAGAACGTGGTCGCCGAGGCGGAGAAGAAGGGCATCCCGGTCGTCGGCCTGAACGCCGGGGAGACCGCCTGGCAGTCGGAGAAGCTGCTGGAGTTCTTCGGCCAGGACGAGAGCATCGCCGGTGAGGCGTTCGGCCGCAAGCTCAACTCCACCGGCGCCCACCACGACCTGTGCGTCATCCACGAGCAGGGCAACGTCTCGCTGGAGCAGCGCTGCGCCGGCATCAAGAAGACCTTCAAGGGCAAGACCGACATCCTCTACGTCAACGGCGCCGACATGCCGTCGGTGAAGTCGACCATCACCGCCAAGCTCCAGCAGGACCACTCCATCGACGTGGTCGCCACCCTCGGCGCGCCGTTCGCGCTGACCGCCGTGCAGGCGGTCTCCGACGCCGGCAGCAAGGCGAAGGTCGCCACCTTCGACCTCAACCAGGACCTGGTCAACGGCATCAAGGCCGGCAGCATCGAGTTCGCCGTCGACCAGCAGCCGTACCTGCAGGGCTACCTGGCGATCGACGGGCTGTGGCTGTACAAGTACAACGGCAACTTCAGCGGCGGCGGCACCCAGCCGGTGCTGACCGGGCCGGCCTTCGTCGACAAGTCCAACGTCGCCACCATCGCGAAGTTCGCCGCGAACGGGACCCGGTGACGACGATGGCCGACGCCACAGCCCCCGCCGCTCCCCCGGCCAAGGACACCCCGCCGCACACCACGCGGCGCTCACCGCTGCGCCGGCTGCTGGCCCGGCCCGAGGTCGGCGCGCTGGTCGGCGCGATCGTGGTCTACCTGTTCTTCTTCGCCGTCGCGCCGCCGTTCCGGCAGCTGGACTCGCTGGCGACCGTGCTCTACCAGGCGTCCACCATCGGCATCGTGGCGCTGCCGGTCGCGCTGCTGATGATCGGCGGCGAGTTCGACCTGTCGGCCGGTGTCGCGGTCATCACCTCCGCGCTGACCGCCAGCGAGCTGAGCTGGCAGCTGACGCAGAACATCTGGGTCGGGGTATTCGCCGCGCTGGCGGTCTCGCTGGCGGTCGGGGCGCTCAACGGCTTCCTGCTGATGCGCACCGGACTGCCGAGCTTCCTGGTCACCCTGGGCACCTTCTTGATGCTCCAGGGCCTGAACCTGGCGGTCACCAAGCTGCTGACCGGCAACGTGGCCACCGACTCCATCAGCAACATGGACGGCTTCAACCAGGCCAGGAAGGTGTTCGCCTCCACGGTGGACATCGGCGGCGTGGACGTGAAGATCACGGTGCTGTGGTGGCTGGGCTTCGCGGTGATCGCCACCTGGGTGCTGCTGCGCACCAAGTTCGGCAACTGGATCTTCGCGGTCGGCGGCGACCGGGCCAGCGCCCGTTCGGTCGGCGTGCCGGTGGGGTTCACCAAGATCGCGCTGTTCATGTCGGTGGGCTTCGCGGCGTGGTTCGTCGGGATGAACCAGCTGTTCTCCTTCGACACCGTGCAGTCCGGTGAGGGCGTCGGCAACGAGTTCCTGTACATCATCGCGGCGGTCATCGGCGGCTGCCTGCTGACCGGCGGCTACGGTTCGGCCGTCGGCGCGGTGATCGGCGCGTTCATCTTCGGCATGGTCACCCAGGGCATCGTCTACGCCAACTGGAACCCCGACTGGTTCAAGTTCTTCCTCGGCGTGATGCTGCTGGCCGCCACGCTGGTCAATCTGTGGGTCCGCCGCCAGGCGACCAGGAGGTAGCGCCCGTGTCCGAGACCACCCCCGAAGGCTCCGGCGACTTCGAGCCGGAGCTGACCGGCTCCTCCACCGAGCAGGCGCCGATCGTGGAGCTGCGCGGCGCCGGCAAGAGCTACGGCAACGTGCTCGCGCTGCACGGCGTCGACCTGGCCGTGCGGCCGGGCACCGTCACCTGCGTGCTGGGCGACAACGGCGCCGGCAAGTCCACCCTGATCAAGATCATCTCGGGGCTGCACCAGCACACCGAGGGCGACTACCTGATCGACGGCGAGCCGGTGCGTCTCGCCAACCCGCGCGAGGCGCTGGCCCGCGGCATCGCCACCGTCTACCAGGACCTGGCGACGGTGCCGCTGATGCCGGTGTGGCGCAACTTCTTCCTGGGGTCGGAACTCACCCGTGGCGTCTGGCCGTTGCGGCGGCTGGACATCGCGCGGATGAAGGCCACCTGCGAGGAGGAGCTGCGCCGCATGGGCATCGCGCTCAACGACATGGAGCGGCCGATCGGCTCACTGTCCGGCGGTCAGCGGCAGTCGGTGGCGATCGCCCGCGCGGTGTACTTCGGCGCCCGGGTGCTGATCCTCGACGAGCCGACCGCGGCGCTCGGCGTCAAGCAGTCGGGCGTGGTGCTGAAGTACATCGCCGCGGCCCGCGACCGCGGCCTGGGCGTCATCTTCATCACCCACAACCCGCACCACGCCTTCATGGTCGGCGACCACTTCAGCGTGCTGCGGCTGGGCACCTTGGAGCTGAGCGCGGCACGGGCCGACATCACCCTCGACCAGCTCACCCACCACATGTCGGGCGGCGCCGAACTCGACGCCCTCAAGCACGAGTTGGCGCAGGTGGCCGGGGTCGACACCGGTAAGGCGCCCGACGCGGAACGGTAACCCGCCAGGGCTGTCGGGGGCCGCGTCCCGGGGTACGGGACGCGGCCGCCGGTGCGTTCGGCGCCGTCAGGCGGCCGGGCCGTGGTGCGGTGGGGCGGTCGAACGGTAAGCCGATCAGGCGGTGAGGCGGGCCTCGATGGCGGCGACGACCTCGTCGGCCTCCGGCTCGGTGCGCGGGCGGAACCGGGCGACCGGGGTGCCGTCCGCGTCGACCAGGAACTTCTCGAAGTTCCACTGCACGTCGCCCGCCTCGCCGGACGCGTCGGCCAGCGCGGTCAGCTCCCGGTAGAGCGGCTGGCGGTCGTCGCCGGTGACGTCGGCCTTGGCGTACATCGGGAACGTCACGCCGTAGGTGGCGGAGCAGAAGGTGCCGATCTCCTCGTCGCTGCCCGGCTCCTGGCCGCCGAACTGGTTGCACGGGAAGCCCAGCACCGTGAAGCCGCGGTCGGCGTACCGCTTGTGCAGCCGCTCCAGGCCCTCGTACTGCGGGGTGAGGCCGCACTCGGACGCGACGTTGACGATCAGCAGCACCTTGCCGGCGTGCTCGGCCAGGGTGGCGGGGGTGCCGTCGAGGGTGCGCAGCTGGATGTCCTGGATGCCGGCCACGTCGGGCTCCTTTTCGCGAGGGGGTCGTACGGGGATGCTACGCGGTGGTCCGCGGGGCGGCCGGGCGGCGTTCACGGTGCCCGGCGGCGGCCCCGGGGAGGTCAGCCGCCCAGGTCGGACAGCCGGGCGAGCAGGTCGGCGGTGCGCTTGAGCACGGTGGCGCGGTCGCCGCAGGACTGTTCGGGGCCCAGGGCGACCGCGACGGCGCCGGCCGCGATCCACTCCGGCGCCTCCTGCGCGGTGATGCCGCCGGTGGGCACCAGCGGCGCCTGCGGCAGCGCGGCGCGCACGTCGCGCACCCAGGCCGGTGAAGTGACCGAGGCCGGGAAGAGGTTGACGGCGTCGGCGCCGGACTCAAGGGCGCGGACCACCTCGTCGGGGGTCGCGGCGCCGCAGAAGACCGGCAGGCCGTAGCGGTGGCCGGTGCTGATGACGCCGATGTCGCGGTTCGGGGCCGACAGGAAACGCGCCCCGGCGTCGACCGCCATCCGCGCGGACGCGCCGTCCAGCACGGTCCCGGCACCGATCACCGCGTCCTCACCGACCTCGCGGACCATGGTGGTGACCGCTTCCAGGGCGAACGGTGTGGTCAGGGAGATCTCCACGGTGGTCAGCCCGGCCGACAGCAGCGTGTCGCAGGACGCCGCCGCCGCGTCGTAGCTCTCGGCCCTGATGATGGCGACGACCCGCTGTGCCAAGGCGGCCCGGGTGGTCTCCCAGCGGTATGCCACGGTCACCCTCCCTTCGGTTCGGTTGGTGCGCTCGACGGTACCGCCGACGGGCGCCGGGCGGTCACCCGACGTCGGTGGAGAACAGGCCACCGGTCGGGCCCTGCTTCTCCGGTCCCTGGGCCTTCTTCAGCGCGTTGGCCAGTCCCTCCAGGGTCATCGACTGCAGGATGACGCGGCCGTCGCCCTCCAAGGTGGCCAGCGACAGCCCCTCGCCGCCGAAGACCGCGTTCATGATGCCCTGCCGGTTGAGCCGGCCGACGCGTTCCACGCCGTAGCGGATGCCCTCCTCGAACGCGACGATGCAGCCGGTGTCCACCTCGATGCGGCCGCCGAACTCGGCCGGGTTGAGGTCGATGAAGTTGCCGGCGCCGGCGATGATCACGGTGCCGCGGCCGGTGAACTTCTCCAGCACGAAGCCCTCGCCGCCACTCATGCCCTGCCGGAAGCCAGCGAAGTCGATGCCGAAGCGGACGGTGGACTCGGCGGCGACGAAGGCGTCCTTCTCGGCGAACCAGGCCCGGCTGCCGTCCAGTTCCAGGGCGCGCATCTCGCCGGGCAGCACGCCGGCGAACCCGACGGTGCCCTCACCGCCGGAGCAGGTGAAGTACTGGAACGCCACCGACTCGCCGGCCAGCATCCGCTGGCCGACCTGCATGGCGGTGCCCATGGCCTGGCGCAGGAAGCCGCCCATGCCCCCGCCGCCGCCCTGGCCGGGCAGGCCGCCGGGCGCGTTGCCGGCCGGGTCGGGGGCGCCGAGCCGGGTGTCCATGGTGACGTTGGAGGTCTTGAACAAGAACTTGCCGGCCTCGCAGTAGACCGTCTGCCCGGGGCGCAGGGTGCACACGGCCATCTGCATGGCGTTGCCGACGATCTGCTGCTGAAGGGTCATGAGCGGCGCTCCTCGGCGTGCGGTTCGGTGGCCGCCGGACCGCCGCTGCGGGCGAGTGCGCGGCCACCCCTGACCGTCTGAACGCCCGGCACCTGCCGATCGGTTCCTGCCTCGGCGTCCCGATCGGCGGCGGGCGGCGCGGTACGGCCGCCGTCCTCCAGGAACCGGGCGAGCGGCAGGGTGGCGGCGCCGACGGTGACCGCCTCCGGGCCCAGCCGGCCCAGGCCGATGACCGCCTCGCGGCCCGGCTGGCGCAGCGCGTAGGCGGCCGCGTGCCGGCGTACCGCGGGCAGCAGGCGCGGGCCGAGCAGCAGTCCGGCCCAGCCGCCGAGCAGGATGCGTTCGGGGTTGAACAGGTTGATCAGGTCGGCGATGCCGGCGCCGAGGTACTCGGCGGTGTCGTCGAGCACCTCGCGGGCCGCCGGGTCGCCGGCCGCGTCGCGCTCCAGCAGCGCCGCCAGGCCCTCCTCCTCGGTCAGGCCGGCCGGGGCGGCCCCCCAGCGGTCCAGCACCGCCTCGGCGCCCACGTAGGCCTCCAGGTGGCCGCGGGCGCCGCAGCGGCAGCGCCGGCCGCCGACGCTCAGCGTGGTGTGGCCCCATTCGCCGGCGCTGGAGGTGGAACCGCGGTAGGGCTCGCCGTCGGCCACCACGCAGGCGCCGACGCCGGAGCCGATCAGCGCGATGACCGCGTCCCGGGCGCCGCGGCCGCCGCCGAACCACATCTCGGCCTGGCCGAGGGTCTTGGCGCCGTTCTCGATGTGCAGCGGCAGGCCGGTGCCGGCCCGCAGCAGGGCGCCGACCGGTACCGCGTCCCAGCCGATGGTCTGGCCGTGCACCACCGCCAGGTCGCCGGCCGGGCCGCGCTCGACGATGCCGGGCACGCCGACGCCGACGCCGAGCACCCGGGCCGGGTCGGTCGCGGTGTCGGACAGCACGGCGGCCAGGCCGTCCAGCACCAGCCGGACCACGTGGTCGACGTCGTGGCCGCTGTCGCTCAACGGCTGCTCGAAGACGGCGAGTTCGGACAGGTCGAGGTCGAACAGCCCGACGCGGACCCGGGTTTCGCCGATGTCGACGCCGGCCAGCCGCCCGTAGCCGGCCGCGACCTTCAGCAGGGTGCGCGGGCGTCCGCCGTCGGAGTCGACGGCGCCGGCCTCCTCGACGAGCCCGTCAGCGAGCAGTTCGCCGACCACGTTGCTGATCGAGCCGGCGCTCAGTCCGGTGTCGCGGCCCAACTCCTGCCGGCTGAGCGGACCCTCGAACCACAGGTGGCGCAGCAGCGCGGACCTGTTGCCCCGGCGCAGGTCACGGACCGTGCGCTGCTTCCTGTCCGCCATGCCCGCTCCATTCGTTCACCCGCCGCGCAGAACCTATCCGGACCCCGAGTCCTGCGCGAAGTCTTGACGCCGGGTTTTCACGCAGTTTAAATCACGGCTTGAATTAAGACGTGAAGGCGTTCAAGTCCCGAACACGGGCCGGGCTCGCCGAACCACCGCGCTCCAGCACCACACGACCCGCACGTGTTCCCGAAAGAGGTGCCCGACTGTGCCTACTCTGAAGGCTTCCCGGACGTTCGCCAGCGCGGCGGTCGCCCTCGCCCTGGCCGCGACCGCGACCGCGTGCGGCGGAGGTTCGACCGACAGCTCCGGCGGCGGCTCCTCGAGCGGCAAGACCCTCACCTACTGGGCCAGCAACCAGGGCACCAGCGTCAACGTCGACAAGCAGGTCCTGGGCCCGGAGCTGAAGAAGTTCACCCAGCAGACCGGCATCAAGGTCAACCTGGAGGTCGTGCCCTGGTCCGACCTGCTCAACCGGATCATGGCGGCCGCCTCCTCCGGCCAGGGCCCCGACGTGCTGAACATCGGCAACTCCTGGTCGGCCTCGCTCCAGGCCACCGGCGCGCTGCTGCCCTGGGACTCGGCGAACATGGCGAAGATCGGCGGCGCCAGCAAGTTCAACGCCTCCGCGCTGGCCTCCACCGGTGTCGCCGGCCAGCCGCCGGCCGCGGTGCCGCTGTACGCGCTGTCGTACGGGCTGTACTGGAACAAGGCGGAGTTCAAGAAGGCCGGCATAGCCGGGCCGCCCGCCACCTGGAGCCAGCTGATCGCCGACGGCAAGAAGCTGACCGGCAACGGCAAGTGGGGCATCGCGCTGGAGTGCGGGCAGTACCAGGAGAACGCGCACCACGCCTTCGCGTTCGGCCAGCAGCTGGGCGCCAACTTCTTCACCAAGGCCGGCAAGCCGGACTTCGACAGCCCGCAGGCCGTCCAGGCGGTCAAGCAGTACGTGGACCTGATGGCGACCGACAAGATCGCCTCCCCCGGTGACGCGGAGTACGCCAACAACCAGTCGGTGACCGACTTCGCCACCGGCAAGGCCGCGATGCTGCTGTGGCAGGCGGCGGGCACCTCGCTGAAGCTCCAGGGCATGAAGACCGACCAGTTCGGCGTCGCCCCGGTGCCGTTCCAGACCGCGAACCCGACCGGCAGCGGCAAGATCGACACCATGGCGGCCGGCATCAACATGGCGGTCTTCAAGAACAGCAAGAACCTCTCCGGTGCGGAGAAGTTCGTGAACTTCATGACCAGCACCGCCGAGCAGAAGATCATCAACGGCAAGTACGGCTCGATCTCCCCGGTGCAGGCCGCCGCCAGCCAGGCGGTCAACCCCACCCCGGAGCTGGCCACCCTCAAGCAGGTGCTGGCCAACAACTCGGCGCCGCTGCCGCAGGTCGCCGACGAGAGCAACTTCGAGACCCTGGTCGGCACCGCGATGAAGAACCTCTTCGCGGACGCCGCGGGCGGCAAGTCGGTCACCGACTCCACGGTCAAGAGCGAACTGACCAAGGCCCAGCAGCAGATGCCCGCGAGCGGACGGACCGATGACCGTCACCACGCCCGCCGAGGACCGGACCGCGCGAGCCGCCAAGCGGCGCTCGCGCGGGCCGGCGCCCGGCCGTCTGCGCCGCCGCGCACTGCCCTACCTGTTCCTGCTGCCCGCGCTGATCCTCGAACTGCTCATCCACCTGATCCCGATCCTCACCGGCATCGCGATCAGCTTCAAGCAGCTGACCCAGTTCTACATCCGCGACTGGGGTTCGGCGCCCTGGGCCGGACTGGGCAACTACAAGGTCGCGGTGAAGTTCTCCGAGCCGATCGGCCAGGCGCTGCTGCACTCGTTCTGGATCACCTGCGGCTTCACCGTGCTGACCGTGGGCCTGTCCTGGCTGCTGGGCACCGCCGCCGCCATCATGATGCAGGACAACTTCCGCGGCCGCGGCCTGCTGCGCACGTTCTTCCTGGTGCCGTACGCCCTGCCGGTCTACGCGGCCGTGATCACCTGGTCGTTCATGTTCCAGCGGGACAACGGCCTGATCAACCACCTGCTGCACCAGATGCACCTGACGAACGGCCAGTCGTTCTGGCTGATCGGCAGCAACAGCTTCCCCGCCCTGGTGACCGTCTCGGTCTGGCGCACCTGGCCGTTCGCGTTCCTGTGCCTGACCGCCGGCCTGCAGAACATCCCCGGCGAGCTGTACGAGGCCGCCGCGCTGGACGGCGCCGGCATCTGGCAGCAGGTGCGGCGCATCACGCTGCCGTCGCTGCGGCCGGTCAACCAGGTGCTGGTGCTGGTGCTGTTCCTGTGGACGTTCAACGACTTCAACACGCCGTACGTGCTGTTCGGCAAGTCCGCGCCACCGGCCGCCGACCTGATCTCCATCCACATCTACCAGTCGTCGTTCATCACCTGGAACTTCGGCTCCGGCTCGGCGATGTCCGTGCTGATGCTGCTGTTCCTGATGCTGGTGACCGGGGTCTACCTGCTCGCCACCCGGCGGAAGGACGCCGATGTCTGACAGCCACCGCTCCCCGATGGCGGCGCCGACCAGCTTCCTGTGGACCCGGCGGATCTTCCTGACGCTGCTGGCGATCTTCGCGATCCTGCCCGTCTACGTGATGATCTCCTCGTCGCTCAAGCCGCTCAACGAGGTGCAGGGCGCCTTCCAGTGGCTGCCGCACCACCTGACGCTGCGGCCCTACGTCGACATCTGGCACACCGTGCCGCTGGCGCACTACTTCGCCAACTCCGTCATCGTCTGCGGCTCGTCCATGCTGCTGTCGGTGGTGGTGGCGATCTTCGCCGCGTACGCGGTCAGCCGCTACCGGTTCAAGGGCAAGCGGCTGTTCACCGTGACGGTGCTGTCCACCCAGATGTTCCCCGGCATCCTGTTCCTGCTGCCGCTGTTCCTGATCTTCGTCAACATCGGCAACGCCACCGGCATCGCGCTGTACGGCAGCCGCGGCGGACTGATCCTGACCTACCTGACGTTCTCGCTGCCGTTCTCCATCTGGATGCTGGCCGGCTACTTCGACTCGATCCCGCAGGATCTGGACGAGGCCGCGCTGGTCGACGGGTGCGGGCCGCTGGGGGCGCTGTTCCGGGTGGTCATCCCGGCGGCCGTCCCCGGCATCGTCGCGGTCGCCGTCTACGCGTTCATGACCGCGTGGGGCGAGGTGCTGTTCGCCTCGGTGCTGACCAACGACAGCACCCGCACCCTCGCCATCGGCCTGGAGGGCTACGCCACCCAGAACGACGTCTACTGGAACCAGGTGATGGCCGCCTCGCTCGTGGTGAGCGTGCCGGTGGTCGCCGGGTTCCTGCTGCTCCAGCGCTACCTGGTGGCCGGCCTGACCGCGGGTGCGGTCAAGTGACCCACCGGCGGCACCCGTTCATCGCGCCACCGCGCCCCCCGCGCCCTTTCAAGGGTCAACTCTCGTTTCTGGAAAGGCCGTTGTGACAGACCTCCACCACATGGACGACCTGACCGCCTTCCCGCAGGGCTTCCTGTGGGGCACCGCCACCTCCTCGTACCAGATCGAGGGCGCCGTCAGCGAGGACGGCCGCGCCCCCTCGATCTGGGACACGTTCTGCAAGGTGCCCGGCGTCATCGACGGCGGCGACAACGGGGACGTGGCCTGCGACCACTACCACCGCTGGCCCGAGGACATCGCGCTGATGCGGGACATGGGCGTGGACGCCTACCGGTTCTCCATCGCCTGGCCCCGGGTCATGCCGCAGGGCGACAGCAAGGTCAACGCGGCCGGCCTGGACTTCTACGACCGGCTGGTCGACGGGGTGCTGGCGGCCGGCATCACCCCGTACCCGACGCTCTACCACTGGGACCTGCCGCAGGCCCTCCAGGACCGCGGCGGCTGGCCGGAGCGCGAGACCGCCGAGCGCTTCGGGGAGTACGCCGACGTGGTCGCCCGCCGCCTCGGCGACCGGGTGGTCAACTGGACCACGCTCAACGAGCCGCTGTGCTCCGCCTGGATCGGCCACCTGGAAGGCAAGATGGCCCCCGGCATGACCGACCTGACGGCCGCAGTCCGCGCGTCGTACCACCTGCACCTGGCGCACGGCCGCGCGGTCGCCGCCATCCGGGCCGCCGTCCCCGGCGCCCAGGTCGGCATCGTCAACAACCTCTCGCCCTGCGAGCCGGCCACCGACCGCGAGGCCGACCAGGCCGCCGCGATCCGCGCCGACGGCCACACCAACCGCTGGTGGCTCGACCCGATCCACGGCCGCGGCTACCCGCAGGACATGGTCGACCTGTACGGCGTCGACCTGCCGGTCCGGGCCGGCGACATGGAGGCCATCGCCGCGCCGCTGGACTTCCTCGGCCTGAACTACTACTTCCGCAACGTCGTCAGCGACGACCCGACCGGTCCCGCGCCGTACGCCCGCCAGGTCTACGAGCCCGGCCGGCCGCGCACCGGGATGGACTGGGAGATCACCCCGGACGGCCTGGAGCAGCTGCTCATGCGGCTCACCGAGGAGTACGGCGCCCAGCGCATCCTGGTGACCGAGAACGGCTCCGCCTGGCCCGACACCGTCGGCACCGACGGCCAGGTCAGCGACCCCGACCGGGCCGCCTACCTCGACGGCCACCTGGCCGCCTGCGCCCGCGCGGTGCGCCGCGGCGCCCCGCTCGCCGGCTACTTCGCCTGGTCGCTGCTGGACAACTTCGAGTGGGCCTACGGCTACGCCAAGCGCTTCGGCCTGGTGCACGTCGACTACGCCACCCAGAAGCGCACCCTGAAGGGCAGCGGTCAGCGCTACACCGACATCATCGCCGCGCACCGCAGGCGGATGCGCCGGGCGGCCTGAGCACGGACACCGCCCGCCGCGATCCCGGCCGGCCGCGCACGCCCCTCGCGTGCGCGGCCGGCCGGTTGCGTACCCGGCGGGCGTTCCCGCCCCGGCGTCACGCCAGCCGTTCCGCCCGGTCGGCCAGCCGCGCGGCGCCGGCCGCGGTCAGCGAACCGTGCAGCCGCAGGCGGGAGATGCCGCCGTCGGGGAAGATCTCCATCCGCACGTGGGTGACCGGCGGACCGCCGACCAGGAAGCGGTGCGCGGTGTCCGGCTGGAGCGGCACCCGCGGGGTGATGGGGAACCAGTCGCCGCCGGTGTGCTCGTCGCGGCCGAGCAGCGCCGCGAACCCGGCGGCGTTGCCCTTCAGGCAGGCGGTGTCGATCTCCACCGCGCGCACCAGCGCCTGCCCGGCCAGCCGGTAGCGCACCCAGTCGCCGTCCCGGTCGCGGCGCCGCCTGGTCTCCCAGCCGTCGTCCATCCGCTGCGAGCGGCCGGGCAGGATGGTGTTCCACGGCGAGGAGTAGAACCGGTCGGAGGCGTCCTCGACCGCGCCGCCGTTCTCCAGCGCCACGACGTCGAAGGTACCGAGCTCGGCCAGCCAGCCCGGGTCGGGCACCACCTCGCCGTGCACCCGCAGCCGGGCGACGCCGCCGTCCGGGTACTGCCGCAGCCGCAGGTGCGTGAACCGGCGCTCGACGCCGACCGCGAACGCGTTGGCCGCGTGCCCGCCGACCTCGGTGCGCGGCACCAGCACGGTCCACGGCACGCCCTCGTCCAGCAGGTCGGCGGCGGAGGCCGACAGCGGCGCGGCCGTCGCCTCCACGCTGACGGCGCTCGGGTGGTTGCCCCGGAAGTGCGCGGTGTCGACGACGACGCCACGCACCACACCGGGTGCCCCGAGCCGCACCAGCGCCCAGTCGTGGTCACCGGGGGCCGGGAACGGGCTGTCGGGTGCGGCACCGCGGCGCCTGCGGGTCTCCCAGCCGTCCATGATCTTGCCCTTGGGCCCGAACCGCTCCGGGTCGAAGACGGCCGGCCCGGGCAGCAGCAGGCTCTCGCGCTCCGCGAAGAACTCGTCGTTGGCCGCGATCACCCCGGCGCCCAGCCGCCGGTCGGCCAGATCCGCGTACGCCTCGAAGTCCGCCGGGGCGCTGCGGTGGTCGGCGTACGGGTCGCTGCCGGGGCGGTAGGGGCGGGCGGAGCCGGTGAAGCGGGCCGGGGAGGCGGGGGCGGGGCCTCCGGCGGGGGTGTCGGGGTCTGCGGGGGTGCTGGGGCTTCCGGGCGGGCCGGGGGCTTCCGGGGTGCCGTCGGGGGTGGGGGTGCCGTCGGGGGTCAAAGGGGCTCCCTGCGGGGGTTTTCGGCGGATGTGCGACCGGTGTCTCGGGTGGTTCAGGGACGGGTGAGCAGGCGGCCGCGGGGCGGACCGTCCACGGCGCCGTCGCGGGCGACCGGGGCGCCGCGCAGCCAGGTGGCGCGGACCACGCCGTGCAGGGTGCGGCCCGCGTAGGCGGTGACCGGGTGCCGGTGGTGCAGGGCGGCCGGGTCCACGGTGAAGGTCTCCTCCGGGGCCAGCACCGCGAAGTCGGCGTCCCGGCCCGCAGCGATGGCCCCCTTGGCGGCCAGGCCGGCCAGCTCCGCGGGCGCCGCCGACATCCAGCGGGCGACGTCCGCCAGCGTGTGGCCGCGGCGCCGGGCCTCGGTCCACATGGCCGGCAGCCCCAGCTGGAGCGAGGAGATGCCGCCCCACGCGGTGTCGAAGTCACCGTCCGGCGGCTGCTTGAGCGCGGCGGTGGCCGGCGAGTGGTCGGAGACGACGCAGCCGATCGTGCCTTCGGCCAGCCCGGTCCACAACGCGTCCTGGTTGCCGGCCTCGCGGATGGGCGGACAGCACTTGAACTCCGTCGCGCCGTCCGGGACCTGCTCCGCGGTCAGCGTGAGGTAGTGCGGGCAGGACTCGGCGCTGACCGCGACGCCGTCGCGGCGGGCGTCCGCGATCAGCGGCAGCGCCGCGGCCGACGACAGGTGCAGCACGTGCACCCGGCAGCCGGTCTCGCGCGCCAGGCCGATCAGCCCGGCGATCGCGGTGGTCTCCGCGGCCGGCGGCCGGGACGCGAGGAACCCCGCGTACGCCCTCCCGGCGGCGTCCGGCGCCGCACCGATGACACCGGGGTCCTCCGCGTGCACGATGAGCAGCCCGCCGAACGAGGCGATCTCCCGCATGGCACACGCCAGTTGATCACCCGTCAGCTCCGGGAACTCCGGCACACCGGACGGCAGCAGGAAGCACTTGAATCCAAAGACGCCCGCGTCGTGCAACGACCGCAACGCGCCGAGGCTGTCCGGCACCGCGCCGCCCCAGAACCCGGTGTCCACATGGACCGACGGTGCGGCGGTCGCCCGCTTCACCGCCAGCGCGTCCGGCGTGGTGGTGGGCGGCACGCTGTTGAGCGGCATGTCCACCAGCGTCGTCACCCCGCCGGCCGCCGCGGCGCGCGTCGCCGACGCGAACCCCTCCCACTCCGTGCGCCCCGGCTCGTTGACGTGCACGTGGGTGTCGACCAGCCCCGGCAGGAGCGCGTCGTCCCCGAGGTCCACCAGGTCCGCGCCGGCCGGGAGCGCACCGCCGTGCGGCTGGACCGCGGCGATCCGCTCCCCCACCACGATCACGTCGGCCGGGCGTTCTCCCTCCGGGGTGAGGACCCGGGTCGACCGCACGACGACCTGCCGGTCGGGCTGTTGGGGCATAGGTCTGACTCCTTCCCGTCTGCGACGATCTTCGGGGCGGGTGGGGGTGGGGTCAAGACGGGGGGTGCCTCCGGCGGCGGCGCGGGGGCCTTCGGCGGGACGCCCCGGGGGTGGCCTTCGGCACCGGGGGCGTGGGGTTGGCGCGCTGGACTTCTGTCGGGGGCGCTTCACCCTTCGGTGCGTTTTCGCCCTTCGGTGCGTTGGGCTTCTGTCGGGGGTCGCCTTCGCGCCTCGGTGCGCTTTCGCCCTTCGGTGCGTTGGGCTTCTGTCGGGGGTCGCCTTCGCCCTTCGGTGCGCTTGCACCCTTCGGTGCGTCGGGCTTCTGTCGGGGGTCGCCTTCGCCCTTCGGTGCGCTTGCACCCTCCGGTGCGCTGGGCTTCTGTCGGGGGGTGGTGGGGGTCGTTGTCCTGCGCCTGGTTTCTTCTTGGGTCGGGGCCGGGCGGGGCGGGTCCCGGTGGGCCGACA
>NZ_JAAGKO020000097.1 GCF_027947535.2 Streptantibioticus silvisoli | reverse complement strand
GGGGGGCGGGGGGCGCCCGGGCGGGGGAGCGGGGGGGGGGCGGGGGGTGGGGGGGTGGGTGGGCGGTCCGGATGCGAGCGTGGGTGCCAAGTGCGCCTCCCGGGGTCGGGCGGCCGCCGCCGCACCGCGCGTACGGTTCGCGTGGGACGTACGCGTGCGGGCGGGATTCCGCCGGTTGCTGTCCGGTTGTCCCCTCGTGCGGTCAGCAAACTCCGCGACTCGCCGGTAGTCCAGACCCCGGCGGGAGAAGACCTGGAAAACTCCCGCCGCCCCTGCGACCGGTGTCCCGGGGCGTCCCCTCGATCCCCGCGTACGGCGTACGCCTGTTCGGGCATACGCCGTACGCGCGACCGCGGACGCCCCCACAGGTGTCGCCGGCCGGCCGCGCGGTACGCTGCCCGCCCACCGGTGCCCGGCCCCCCGAGGCCGCAGATGCCGCCCGGTGCACGTCCGATCGGCCGGTTGTGCCCCGGCTTGCTTTGGGTTGCCCGCACTCGGGGCACTCGTCCCGAGCCGTCCCGCGTCGGATGTATGGACCCTAACTGACGAGTACGTGCAAATTATTTGTGATGCCCGGAATCGGAACACCGGGGCGGTCCCCCTCGTTGTCCTTACGTGAGCACGACACCAACAGTCCTCGCCGCCGAGCTGGCCGTCGCGTGGGCCGATATCCAACGGCACCACCCTGAGCTGCCGGACCTGGCCGCGCCCGAATCCCTCATCGGAGAGTCGTCGTCCGCCTGCGGCACCGAGCTCTCCTTCGAAAGGCTGCTGCACGAAGCCGTGCACGGCATCGCCGCCTCCCGCGGCGTCCGTGACACCTCGCGTGCGGGCCGCTATCACAACCGCCGATTCCTGGCGATCGCCGACGAACTGGGCCTGGACCACTCCGAGGAGCCGCATCCCAGCAGCGGCTTCTCCCTGGTGGTCCTGCGACCGGACACCAAACGCCGCTACCGCGCCACCCTGGAGCGGTTGCAGCGCGCGGTGAAGGCGCACGGAGTGGCGATCGCCGCCGACTCCAGCAGTTCCTTCCGCGGACCGGCCGCCCGGCACGGCTCGTCCGGCGGCGGCGTACGCGTCAAGGCGGTCTGCGACTGCGGCCGCAACGTCCGCGTGGTGCCGTCGGTCCTGGAGCAGGCGCCCATCATGTGCGGCGCCTGCGGCAAGCCGTTCCGCATCCCCGAGGTCGTCCCCGCCGCCTGACGCGGCGGGGGTCCGTACCCGGCCTCCCGAGGCATGCTTGACAGTGCCGAGGGGGGTGTGGATGCCGGGTGCGGAGGGCGTTGCGCCGTATGGCACAATGGTCAGCTGAGCACTCGGCAGCCGTGCAGGACCCCTCTCTCCTTCGGCTGACGCGTCCGTCGGGCAATCCGCTCCCACAACCCCACGTGAGATCCGGCTTGCCCAACCACGTCAAGACCAGGAGAACCCACTCCCGTGGCAGTCAAGATCAAGCTGAAGCGTCTGGGCAAGATCCGTTCGCCTCACTACCGCATCGTCGTCGCCGACTCCCGCACCCGCCGTGACGGCCGGGCGATCGAGGAGATCGGCCTGTACCACCCGGTGCAGAACCCGTCGCGCATCGAGGTCGACAGCGACCGCGCGCAGTACTGGCTGGGTGTCGGCGCGCAGCCGACCGAGCCGGTGCTCGCCATCCTGAAGAAGACCGGCGACTGGCAGAAGTTCCGGGGCGAGCCGGCCCCGGCCCCGCTGCTCCAGCCGGAGCCGAAGGCCGACAAGCGTGCCCTCTTCGAGGCCGCGGCCAAGGAGACCGCCGACGAGCCCAAGGGTGAGGCCATCACCCCCAAGGCCAAGAAGAGCGAGAAGAAGGCGGACGACGCGGCGGCCGCTGAGGCCGCCACCGAGTCGACCGAGTCCTGAGCATGCTTGAGGAGGCTCTCGAGCACCTCGTGAAGGGCATCGTCGACAACCCCGACGACGTGCAGGTCGCCGAGCGCACCCAGCGCCGCGGCCGGGTGCTGGAGGTCCGGGTCCACCCCGACGACCTCGGCAAGGTGATCGGCCGCAACGGCCGCACCGCCCGTGCGCTGCGCACCGTCGTCGGTGCCCTCGGTGGCCGTGGCATCCGCGTCGACCTCGTCGACGTGGACACGGTCAAGTGATAAGGCGGATCCCCGGGGGTGGGGCGGGACCGGCTCCGGCCGTTCCCGGCCCACGCTGTTGTCGGGCGCCCGCTGTTGTCGGGCCCTCTTCCTGCTCGGCTTCCTCTGCGGCTCTTCTTCGGCTCCTCTGCGATTTCCTGCTCGGCTTCCCGGTCGGCGAACTCCGGCCTCCCACCTCCCGCTCCCACCACCAGCCCCTCGCCCGCGACGGACTTCGGGTACGCAACGGAAAGGCGACACGCACGTGCAGCTAGTCGTAGGCCGGATCGGCCGCGCCCACGGAATCAAGGGCGAAGTGACGGTCGAGGTGCGCACCGACGAGCCGGAGCTGCGGCTCGGCCCCGGTGCCGTGCTGGCCACCGACCCGGCTGCCACCGGACCGCTCACCATCGCCACCGGCCGGGTGCACAGCGGCCGGCTGCTGCTGCGCTTCGAGGGCGTCGCCGACCGCACCGGCGCCGAGGGGCTGCGCAACACCCTGCTGATCGCCGAGGTCGACCCGGAGCAGACGCCGGACGACCCCGAGGAGTACTACGACCATCAGCTCGTCGACCTGGACGTCGTCACCACCGACGGCACCGAGATCGGCCGCATCGCCGAGATCTCCCACCTGCCCTACCAGGACCTGCTGATCGTCCGGCGGCCCGACGGCAGCGAGGTCATGATCCCGTTCGTCTCCGAGATCGTCCCGGAGATCGACCTCGACGCCCAGCGCGCCGTCGTCGACCCGCCGCCCGGCCTGCTGGACGGCCCGGAATCCGGCCGGAGCGCCGGGGGGGAGGTCTCCGACGGTGAGGTCTCCGGCGGTGAGGTCTCCAACGGTGAGGTCTCCGACGGTGAGGCCGACAACGGTGAGGCCGGCGGCGCCCGGGGTTCCGAGGGCGGGGCCACCGGGGGCGGGACCTCCGGCGGCGGGACCGGTGGGAGTCGGGAATCCGGCGGCCGGGACGCCTGATGCGGCTCGACGTCGTCACGATCTTCCCCGAGTACCTCGAACCGCTGAACGTCTCGCTGGTCGGCAAGGCCCGCGTCAACGGCCTGCTCGACGTGCGGGTGCACGACCTGCGGCAGTGGACGCACGACCGGCACAACACCGTCGACGACTCCCCGTACGGCGGCGGTCCCGGCATGGTCATGAAGCCCGATCCGTGGGGCGAGGCGCTGGACGCGGTGCGGGCCGACGGGGACCCCGGCATCGCGCCGGTGCTGGTGGTGCCGACGCCCAGCGGGCGCCCGTTCACCCAGGAACTGGCCGTCGAGCTGTCCGGCCGCCCGTGGCTGGTGTTCGCCCCGGCGCGGTACGAGGGCATCGACCGCCGGGTGATCGACGCGTACGCCGAGCAGTGGGAGGTCCACGAGGTCTCCATCGGCGACTACGTGCTGGCCGGCGGCGAGGCGGCGGTGCTGGTGATCACCGAGGCGGTCGCCCGCCTGCTGCCCGGCGTGCTGGGCAACGCCGAATCGCACCGGGACGACTCCTTCGCCCCCGGTGCGATGGCCGACCTGCTGGAGGGGCCGGTCTACACCAAGCCGCCGGTCTGGCGGGACCGCGACATCCCCGAGGTGCTGGTCAGCGGCCACCACGGCCGGATCGCCCGCTGGCGCCGCGACCAGGCGTTCCGCCGCACCGACGCCCATCGGCCCGACCTGATCGAGCGGTGCGACCCGGCCGCGCTGGACAAGTACGACCGCGCGCTGCTCGCCGAACTCGGCTGGGAGCAGCGCCCGGACGGCCGATTTGGGCGAGCGGCGCGGGCCGTGGAAGAATAGGCCGTTGCCGTACGCCGCCGCGCGCCCCCGCCACAGGGGGATCGACGCCCGGCAGGCGAACCGGCACCACTTCGCACTCACTTCGAACTTCCGCTGATGACCTGTGGCATCGGCGAGGAAAGCAGACGCTCATGTCCCAGCTGCTCGACGTCGTCGACGCCGCCTCCAAGCGCGACGACATCCCGGCCTTCCGCCCCGGTGACACCGTGAACGTCCACGTTCGCGTCATCGAGGGCAACCGCTCCCGTGTCCAGCAGTTCAAGGGTGTCGTCATCCGCCGCCAGGGTGCCGGCGTGCGCGAGACCTTCACCGTCCGCAAGGTCAGCTTCAGCGTCGGCGTGGAGCGCACCTTCCCGGTGCACACCCCGATCGTCGAGAAGATCGAGGTCGTCACCCGCGGTGACGTCCGTCGCGCCAAGCTGTACTACCTCCGTGAGCTGCGCGGCAAGGCCGCGAAGATCAAGGAGAAGCGCGACCACTGAGCCTCGGCCCGGACCACGGTCCGCCGGTCCCCGCCCGGTTCGGGCGGCCCGGCCGGACCCGTGCCCGTCGGCACAGGGTGTGCCGATAGGCTCAGCGCCCGATGGACACCGAAGTACGCAGCAGCGCGGATCGCGACCGCCCACCGGCCCTCGACGGCCGGGCCGGGCGGTCGCTTTCCGCTGTGCGGCACTGGTGGCGCGGGCTGGGGTTCTGGCAGGAGCTGGCACTGCTGGCCGTCATCTGCTGCACGGTGATCGCCCTGGTCAGCGCCTTCGTCGCCCAGCCGTTCCTGATCCCCAGCGGATCGATGGAGAACACCGTCAGGATCGGCGACCGGGTGCTGGTCGACAAGCTCGCCTACCGGTTCGGCGGCGCCCCGCGGCGCGGCGACGTCGTCGTCTTCGACGGCACCGGCTCCTTCGACTTCCGGACGCCGCCCCGGCAGAACCCGGCGGCGCACCTGGCACGCGAGGCGTTCAGCCTGGTCGGACTGGCGAACCCGGACGGTACGGACTACATCAAGCGGGTGGTGGGCATCGGCGGCGACCACGTGGCGTGCTGCGACAGGCAGGGGCGGATCACGGTGAACGGGCACGCGGTGACCGAGCCGTACCTGTACCCCGGGGACACCCCGTCGCAGGTCCCCTTCAGCATCCTGGTCCCGCCCGGCCAGCTGTGGGTCATGGGCGACCACCGCAGCGCCTCCAGCGACTCGCGGGCCCACCTCGGCGACCCCGGCGGCGGCACGGTCCCGGTCGGCAAGGTCATCGGCCGCGCCGACTGGATCGTCTGGCCGTTCGACCGCGCCGGTTCCCTGCGCCGCCCGCCCGCCTTCGACGGCGTTCCCGCGGCGCCCACCGCGTCCACCACGCCTGCCGGGGGTGCCCATGGGTAAGCGCGGCAAGCCCCGCAACGACCGGGACGGCTCCGGCGCGGAGAGAGCGGACGCCTCCGGGGGCGCCTCCGGGGGCGCCTCCGGCGGGGAGCGCTGGGAGGATTCCGGCGCGGAGGGATCGAATGGCTCCGGTGCGGGGAGCTGGGACGGCGCGTCGCATGGCTCGGCGGCGCCCGGTGCCGGTGCCGGCGCCCACGGTGCTGGTGCTCATGGTTCCGGTGCCCGTGCCGGTGGCGTGGCTGGGGCGTCGGGGGCTGCGGGCGGTACGGGACCTGGCGGTACGGGAACGAGTGGTGCGCCGGGCGGTGCGGCGCCGGGTGGTGCGGTGCCCGGGAGGATGGCGCCGGGCGGTGGGGTGCCTGGCGGTGCGGGAGCGGGGGTGCCCGGTGGTGGGGCCTCCGGCGGTGGGATGCCCGGCGGTGCGGCGCCCGGCGGTGCGGCGCCCGGTGGTGCGTACCCCGGCGGTGCGCGTCCCGGCGGTGCGCGTCCCGGCGGGGCTGGGGCGGCCGGGGCTGGGGCGGGCGGCGCAGGGGCGGGCGGTGCATATGATCCGACGTTCTTGTCGTATCACGGGACGCGGAACCTGGAGCCCGGACGCGCGCCCGGACCGGCCGCGGAGCACCCCGCGGCCCCCGAGGACACGCGGCGGAACGATACGCCGGACATCCGCGACGCCGTCCCCGCCGAGCGCGCCGGCGACTCGCGCGCCGACGCCGAGGACACCCCCGTGGAACACCTTCCGGACGCCGAGGAGGGTGACGACGGCGACGACGACGCGTCGGCCCTGGGACGCGGCCGGGCCCAGCGGCGGCAGGCGGCGCGGCGGATCAAGCGGCGCCGGCGCCGGTCGGCGGTGCGTGAGGTGCCGATCCTCATCGGGGTCGCGCTGGTCATCGCGCTGCTGCTGAAGACGTTCCTGGTCCAGGCGTTCGTGATTCCGTCCGGCTCGATGGAGGACACCCTGCGGGTCGGCGACCGCGTCCTGGTCGACAAGTTGACCCCCTGGTTCGGCGCCGAGCCGCACCGCGGTGACGTCGTGGTCTTCCAGGACCCGGGCGACTGGCTGAAGGGCGAGCCGGCGCCGAAGCCCGATCCGGAGGGCGTGCGGCAGGTCAAGGACTTCTTCTCGTTCATCGGCCTGCTGCCCTCCTCCGACCAGCAGGACCTGATCAAACGGGTCATCGCGGTCGGCGGCGACCGGGTCCAGTGCTGCGACATGCGCGGCCGGATCATGGTCAACGGGCACTCGCTCGACGAGCCGTACGTGGCCCCCGGCAACCCTCCGTCGCAGATCAAGTTCGACGTGAAGGTGCCGCCGGGCCGGCTCTGGGTCATGGGCGATCACCGCAGCGACTCCGCCGACTCCCGCTACCACATGGCCGAACCCGGGGGCGGAACGATCCCGGAGAGCCTGGTCGTCGGCAAGGCGTTCGTGGTCGGGTGGCCCGTTTCGCACTGGCGAAGACTCCAGGAACCTGGCACGTTCGCCTCCGTACCACCGCCGTACAACGCGGCGGGCGCGTCACTACCGGCCAAGGATGGCCAAGATTTGACTCAACTCCCGACTCCTGCGGAACTCCCGCTCGTTATGGGAGTGGTGGGCCTGTACCGCGTTCGGCGCAGGCCGTTTCGGCGTAGTGAGGAGTGGAAGTGGGGGACCTTGTGGTCGGCTCACGGTCCGGACCAGGCGAGCCGGAAGGCCGGGGCCCATCGGTGGGATCGCTTGAGGAGGAAGCCGTGGTGAACCCCGGCGACGCCCCGGGCGGCCCCGGTGGGCCGGAGGACCGGCACCTGCCCGCCGGGGATCCGGACGCGATCGCCCACGGCGGCGACGGCGGCGGCGGTGACGGTGAAGACGACGGCTACGGCGATGGTGAGGACGGCGGCAAGCACGCCGCCGACAAGCCGCGCTCGTTCTGGAAGGAACTGCCGATCCTCGTCGTGATCGCGCTGGTTCTCGCGCTGATCATCAAGACCTTCCTGGTCCAGGCGTTCTCCATCCCGTCCGACTCGATGCAGGACACCCTGCAGCGCGGCGACCGGGTGCTCGTCGACAAGCTCACCCCGTGGTTCGGCGACAAGCCGAGCCGCGGCGAGGTGGTCGTCTTCCACGACCCGGGCCACTGGCTGGACGGCGAGCCGCCGACCACCACCAACCCGGTCGCCGAGGGCGTGCAGAAGGCCCTCAGCTTCATCGGCCTGATGCCGTCCGCCACCGAGAAGGACCTGATCAAGCGGGTCATCGCGGTCGGCGGCGACACCGTGGAGTGCAAGGGCGGCGACAGCCCGGTCATCGTCAACGGCAAGCCGCTGAACGAGCCGTTCATCTACCCGGGCAACACCCCGTGCGGTGACAAGCCGTTCGGCCCGATCAAGATCCAGCCGGGCAAGATCTGGGTCATGGGCGACCACCGCCAGGACTCCGAGGACTCCCGCTACCACCAGGACCTGCCCGGCGGCGGTCAGGTGCCCGACAGCAAGGTCGTCGGCCGCGCCATCGTGATCGCCTGGCCGCTGAACCGGATCACCGACCTGCCGATTCCGGCCACCTACCACCAGTCCGGCATCGACGCCGCGGCCAGCGCCTCGGCCGGCGTGAGCCCGGCCGTCGGCGGTGTGATCGGCGCGGTTCCGCTGGTGCTGTGGCGCCGCCGCCGCATCCTCCGCACGGCGCGCCGGGGCTGACCCGGAACGCGCGTGCGGGCAATCCCCGGCGACCGATGGCGTACAGCGCCTCGGCCGCCGGGGATTCCGCGTGTGGGGGCGTGGACGTTTCGGGGGCGGGGCGGGGCGGGAGCGGGAATGGGAGCGGGAGCGGGGACAGGGGAGGCGGCCGGCGTGGGGCTTGCGGCGGGGCTGGGCCCCTGGGTTCCGGGGGTTTCCGGGAGGCTGTAGCTCCGGGTCGGAGCTACAGGGGATCGGCTCGTGTGATCGTCGGAAGATCCGGTCGGAGGATGGGCTGACCCGTCCTCTACCGCCGGGTAGGGTGAGCGCCCATGAGCACCGGCACACCCGCGAGCAGCGGCGGCAAGCGTCATCTCGGCAACGTTCTGTCCGGGCTGGCCGTGGCGCTGGGCTGCGTGTTGTTCCTCGGCGGGTTCGTCTGGGGAGCCGTGGAGTACGAGCCGTTCACGGTGCCGACCAACTCGATGCAGCCCACCGTCAACCCCAATGACCGGGTGCTCGCCCAGCGGACCCACGGCGTCGAGCCCCACCGGGGCGACGTGGTGGTCTTCAGCGACCCGGTCTGGGGCGACCTGCCGCTGGTCAAGCGGGTGGTCGGCGTCGGCGGTGACCACGTCGCCTGCTGCGACGCCGGCGGCCGGCTCACCGTCGACGGGAAGCCGATCACCGAGCCGTACCTCGACACCGACGACCGCGGCCGTGCTTCCGCCACGAAGTTCTCGCTGGCCGTACCGGCCGGGCGGCTGTTCCTGCTGGGCGACAACCGCCTGGTCTCCGAGGACTCCCGGGCCCACCTGATGGACGCCGACCACGGCACCGTTCCGGTCGCCGACGTCACGGCCCGGGTCGACGCCACGCTGTGGCCGATGGCACGCCTCGGTGAGCTGAAGCCGACCCACGCCTTCGCCGGGCTGCCCGGCGGTACGTCGTCGTCCGGCCCGCTGACCCTGATCGTCTGGTCGATCGTGCTCGGCGTGATCCTCATCTTCGGCGGCGCCGCCTACGGCCCGGTCGCCACCCTCTTCCGCCGCCTCGGGACCCGCCGCTCCCGGGTCCCGGTCGGCGGAACGGCATGACGCCGACCGGTGGGGACGGCATGGCGCCGACCGGTGGGGACGGCATGGCGCCGACCGGTGGGGACGGCATGGCGCCGACCGGTGCGCACAGCTCACCGGTGCGGCGGCGGGCGGCCCGCGTCGTACTGCTGGACCCGCGGGACCGGGTGCTGCTGCTGCACGGTTTCGAGCCGTCCGATCCGTCGACCACGTGGTGGTTCACGCCGGGCGGCGGGGTCGAGGCCGGGGAGGATCTGGAGACGGCCGCGGCGCGCGAGGTCGCGGAGGAGACCGGGATCACGCGGCTGATCCTGGGTCCGCTGATCTGGGAGCGGTCCTGCGCGTTCGATTTCGACGGGCGACGCTGGGAGCAGGACGAGTCCTACTTCCTGGCCCGCACCACCACGACCGCGGTGAACGACGCCGGCCACACGGAGCTGGAGCGGCGCACTGTGCGGGGTCTGCGCTGGTGGACCTGCGAGGAACTGTGCTCGACCCGTGAGACGGTATATCCGACCAGGCTGGCCGAGCTGCTGCGTAGGCTGCTTGCCGAGGGGCCCCCGCGGGCACCACTGGTGCTGGAGACTGAGATCGACTGAACGCACGACGATCCGCCGCGAGGGACCGTACGTCTGAAGGGGACATGCCATGAGCGCCGAGGACCTCGAAAAGTACGAGACCGAGATGGAGCTGAAGCTCTACCGGGAGTACCGCGACGTCGTCGGTCTGTTCAAGTTCGTGATCGAGACGGAACGGCGCTTCTACCTCACCAACGACTACGAGATGCAGGTGCACTCGGTCCAGGGCGAGGTCTTCTTCGAGGTCTCGATGGCGGACGCCTGGGTCTGGGACATGTACCGCCCGGCGCGCTTCGTCAAGCAGGTCCGCGTCCTGACCTTCAAGGACGTGAACATCGAGGAACTCAACAAGAGCGACCTCGACCTGCCCTCCGACGACAGCCGCTTCAACGGGTAGCCCTCGCTCGGACGAACGCCTCCGCCTCCGCCTCCGCCTCCGCCTCCGGCGCACGCGTTCCGGCATCGCGGACGGCCCCGGCCCCGGCGGACGGGATCCGCCTTCGGCGAACGGCTCCGGTTCCGGCGCCGACGGACGGTTCTCGCTTCGGTCGACGGTTCTGGCTTCGGCGGATGCTCCCGGTTTCATGTGACTGCCCTGGTTTCGGGGTTTCGGCGAACAGGATTGCTGGCGCGGCTGTGGGACAGCGCGCTCCTCGACAGTGTCCGCCCCGCGGAGGGCGCGCTGCCCTGGCCGGCGACGAGTTCAGCGCAAAGAGTGACCGACTTATCCACATCGCATCGCCTGTCCACCGTTTTCGACCATGATCATCTTTGGGCTTCCGCAACCGTCAGAGTCGGTCGCGGAGGTGGTTCGACATGAACGCGAAAACGGCACTCGGCCGCTACGGGGAGGACCTCGCCGTCCGGCGGCTCGCCGCGGCGGGCTGCGTGATCCTGGCCCGCAACTGGCGGCGCCGGACCGGTGAGGTCGACATCGTCGCCGTTGACGGCGACGCACTGGTGATCTGCGAGGTGAAGACCCGCAGAGCGGGACCGTACGAGGGCCCGATGGCGGCCGTCACGCCGACCAAGGCCGCCCGGCTGCGGGCCCTGGCCGAGATCTGGCTGACCGAACACGGCGGCACGCCACCGGGCGGGGTCAGGATCGACCTGGTCGGTGTGACACTCCCGCACCGGGGCGCCGCCCGGATCGAGCACGTGCGGGGGCTGACGTGATGGGTTTCGCCCGCACCTGCTCCGTGGCCCTGGTCGGAACCGAGGGTGTCGTGGTCGAGGTGCAGGCCGACCTCGAACCCGGCGTGGCCGCCTTCACCCTGGTCGGCCTGCCCGACAAGAGCCTCACCGAGAGCCGCGACCGGGTCCGCGCCGCCATCGTCAACAGCGGCGAGACCTGGCCGCAGAAGAAGCTCACCGTCGGCCTGAGCCCCGCCGCCGTCCCGAAATCCGGCAGCGGCTACGACCTGGCGGTGGCCTGCGCGGTCCTGGCCGCCTGCGAACGCATCGCGCCCGACGCCATCGCCGACCTGATGATGATCGGCGAACTCGGGCTCGACGGCCGGGTCCGCCCGGTGCGCGGGGTGCTGCCCGCCGTCCTCGCCGCCGCCGACGCCGGATACCGCCAGGTCGTGGTCGCCGAACGCACCGCTGCGGAGGCCGCCCTGGTACCGGACATGTCCGTGCTGGGCGTCCGCAGCCTGCGCCAGCTCATCGCGATCCTCAACGACGAACCCGTACCGGACGAGCCGCCCGACGACAGCGACCGCCCCGACCCGCTCGGCGCCGGTCTCGGTGCCCCGGGGATGTTCGCCGTCGGAGTGCCGCGCGGCGCCGTGCCGCCGGACATGGCCGATGTCGCCGGGCAGCCGCTGGCCCGCCAGGCGCTGGAGGTCGCCGCGGCCGGCGGCCACCACCTCTACCTGTCCGGTCCGCCCGGCGCCGGCAAGACCATGCTGGCCGAGCGGCTGCCCGGTCTGCTCCCGCCGCTGACCGCCCCGGAGGCCCTGGAGGTCACCGCCGTCCACTCGGTCGCCGGCATCCTGCCGCCGGGGCGTCCGCTCATCGAGACGGCGCCGTACTGCGCGCCGCACCACTCCGCCACCATGCCGGCCATCGTCGGCGGCGGCAGCGGACTGCCCCGGCCCGGCGCCATCTCGCTGGCGCACCGCGGGGTGCTCTTCCTCGACGAGGCCCCGGAGTTCAGCACCCAGGTCCTCGAAGCCCTCCGCCAGCCGCTGGAATCCGGTCACGTGGTGATCGCCCGGGCCGCCGGGGTCATGCGGCTGCCGGCCAGGTTCCTGCTGGTCTTCGCCGCCAACCCCTGCCCCTGCGGCCGGTCCGGCACCGTCGGCGGCGACTGCGCCTGCCCGCCCTCCGCGGTCCGCCGCTACCAGGGCAGACTCTCCGGCCCCCTGCTGGACCGCGTCGACCTGCGGGTCACCGTGGAGGCGGTCGGCCGCGCCGACCTGATCGGCGCCCGCGGTCCCAGCGAGTCCACCGCCGAGGTGGCCGCCCGGGTGCGCGCCGCCCGCGACCGCGCCGCGGCCCGCTACCGGGACCTGCCCTGGGCCACCAACAGCGAGGTCCCCGGCCACGAACTGCGCACCCGCTGGCGTCTGGCCCCCGGTGGCCTGCACGACGTCGAACGCGAGATGGAACGCGGCCTGCTCACCGCCCGCGGGCTCGACCGGGTGCTGCGCGTCGCCTGGACCGTGGCCGACCTCGCCGGGCACGACCGTCCCTGCCGCGACGACGTCGCCCGCGCCCTGCACCTGCGCACCGGCGTCCAGCGCGGCGTCCCCGTCAAGGCCGGGAGCGGGACATGACCGGACGCCACACGCCCGACCGGCTGGCCCGGGCCGCCCTCACCCGGATCGCCGACCCCGGCGACGAACACGTCGGCCGCTGGCTGCGCCGCCACGGCTCCGTCGCGACGCTCGCCATGATCACCGGTGACGACGCGCTGCCCGGCATCAGCGACCGGCGCACCGCTGGCTACCGGGTCCGCCGGGAACGGGCCGACCCGGAGAACGACCTGCGGGCCGCCGCCGCGCTCGGCTGCCGGTTCGTGTGCCCCGGCGACGAGGAGTGGCCGGCCCAGCTGGACGACCTGGGCGACCGCAGACCGATCGGCCTGTGGGTACGCGGCCGGCCCGGACTGCGCATGTGGTCGCTGCGCTCGGTCGCCGTGGTGGGGGCACGTGCCTGCGACTCCTACGGCACGCACGTCGCCGCCACCCTGGCCGGCGACCTCGCGGAGGCCGGCTGGACGGTGGTCTCCGGCGCGGCGTACGGGATCGACGCCGCCGCACACCGCGGCGCGCTCGCCGCGGGCGGTCCGACCTCGGCGGTGGTCGCCAGCGGAACCGACGTGCCGTACCCGCCGGGGCACGCCGAACTCATCGGGCGCATCGCCGAACAGGGCCTGGTCGTCGGCGAACTGCCGCCCGGCGCCCACCCCACCCGCGGCCGCTTCGTCCTGCGCAACCGGGTCATCGCCGCGCTGACCCGCGGCACGGTCGTGGTCGAGGCCCAACTGCGCAGCGGTTCCCTGGTCACCGCCCGCTGGGCCCGGGAGCTGGGCCGCGTCACCATGGGCGTGCCCGGCCCGGTCACCTCCGGTCTGTCCTGCGGGGTGCACGAACTCCTGCGCGGCGAGGCCCAGTTGGTCACCGATGCCGCCGACGTCATCGAGCTCGTCGGCTCGGTGGGGGAGGACCTCGCCCCGGCCCGGCACGGCCCCGTGCTCCCCCGTGACCTGCTCGCCCCGCCCGCCGCGGCCGTCCTCGAGGCGCTGCCCGGTCGCGGCAGCCGTTCCGCCCGCCGGATCGCGGAGGAGGCCGGCCGCGGTCTCGACGAGACCCTGAGCCGCCTGCACGAACTGCGCGCCCTCGGCTTCGTCCAGCGCGACGGCCCGGACTGGCGTCTCACCCCCGGCCCGCCGACTCCGCCGGGGTGACCCGCCCGCCTGCTCCGCCGGCCCGGGGCGGCCCGCCGGGTGACCGGAACGGCGGTGCTGTGCCTGCGTCAACACACCATCAGGTGACAAAAAGGTCCTTGACCTGGACCGATCCGATGGCGAGGTTAGGGGAATGACGACAGAACGCTTTAATACGCAACAGCGACGGGCGAGACCGGACGAACCGTCCGCCGGCTCGTCGCGTCCTGCGGCGGAACGTATCTGCGCCGCGCTCGCCCGGACGTCGTAGCGCTGAGCCATCTGTTCGTCACGCTACGCTCGCACCGAGAGAACCTCAGTCCCGACCTCGTTTTCCTCCTCCCTGCCTCACCCCCGCCACGGCAGAACGGTCTTCAAGGCGACGCATGCCTCAGCACACCTCCGGGCCCGACCGCGCGAGCGCGGCGACCGACGGCCGCGCGAGTCCGCCCCGGGCCCGGACCGCCGCCTCCGTCCCCTCCGACGCCACACCCCCCGACGCCACACCCTCCGCCCGTTCCTCCGTCACCAGCGCTGTCGACGAACTCTGGCGTTCCTACAAGGCCACCGGCGAACCCCGATTGCGCGAGCAGCTGATCCTGCACTACTCGCCGCTCGTCAAGTACGTCGCCGGCCGGGTCAGCGTCGGCCTGCCCCCCAACGTCGAGCAGGCGGACTTCGTCTCCTCCGGCGTCTTCGGCCTCATCGACGCCATCGAGAAGTTCGAGCCGGAACGATCCATCAAGTTCGAGACCTACGCCATCACCCGCATCCGCGGCGCCATGATCGACGAACTGCGCGCGCTGGACTGGATCCCCCGCTCGGTCCGCCAGAAGGCCCGGGCCGTCGAACGGGCCTACGCGACGCTGGAGGCCAAGTACCACCGCACCCCCTCGGAGACCGAGGTCGCCACCGAGATGGAGATCGGCGTCGAGGACCTGCACGCCATCTTCGGCCAGCTCTCCCTCGCCAACGTCGTCGCACTGGAGGAACTCCTGCACGCCGGCAGCGAGTCCGGCGACCGGCTCAGCCTCGTCGACACCCTGGAGGACCGCGCCGCCGACAACCCGGTCGAGGTCGCCGAGGACCGCGAACTGCGCCGCCTGCTCGCCCGTGCCGTCAGCACCCTGCCCGAACGCGAGAAGACCGTCGTCACCCTGTACTACTACGAGGGCCTCACCCTCGCCGAGATCGGCCAGGTACTCGGCGTCACCGAGAGCCGGGTCAGCCAGATCCACACCAAGTCCGTCCTCCAGCTCCGCGCCAAACTCGCCGACGTGGGACGCGGCTGAACACGCCACCGCCCGCTGTCCGTACAGTGGAGGCGTGCCCAGGATTCGAGCGGCCTCGGTGGCCGAGCACCGGACGATGCAACGCGACGCCCTGCTGGACGCCGCGCGAGCCCTGCTGTCCGAAGGCGGCACGGAGGCGCTGACCTTCCCCGCCCTCGCCGAACGCACCGGCCTGGCCCGCTCCTCCGTCTACGAGTACTTCCGCTCGCGCGCGGCCGTGGTCGAGGAGCTGTGCGCCGTGGACTTCCCGGTCTGGGCCGCCGAGGTCTCCGCTGCCATGGAGGCGGCCGACGCCGCCGAGGGCAAGATCGAGGCCTACGTCCGCCGCCAGCTCGACCTGGTCGGCGACCGCCGCCACCGTGCCGTCGTCACGATCGCGGCCGGCGAACTCGACGCCGGCGCCCGGGAGAAGATCCGCGCCGCGCACGGCGGCCTGGTCGCCATCCTGGTCGACGCCCTCAGCGAACTCGGCCACGGCGAGCCTCGCCTGACCGCCATGCTGCTCCAGGGCATCGTCGACGCCGCCGTCCGCCGCCTCGAACTCGGCGCCGCCGAGGACCCCGACCTCATCACCCGCGCCGCCGTCTCCATGGCCCTGCACGGCGCCGCCCCCACCGCCTGACCCCCCGGCCCGCCCTCCGTGCGGACCGCAGGCGGTACGCCCCGCACCGGCAGCAGTCGCGACGGCCCCCGGTGCCGCAGGGAGGCCGGCAGCAGCGTGAGCGGATCGAGGTAGGCGTCGCCCCGCAGCAGTCCCCAGTGCAGGCAGCCGTCGGGACAGTGGAAGGGGCCGGGCGCCAGGACGGCCACCACCTCGCCGGCGGCCACCTCCTGCCCCGGGCGGGCGCGCGGGCGTACCGGTTCGTAGGTGATCCGCAGCGGTGGGAGGCCGGACGCGGACAACTCCACGGAGAGCACGCCGCGCCCGGCGATCGTGCCGGCGAACACCACGCGGCCGGGTGCGGCCGCACGCACCGGTGTGCCCGGTGCCGCGGCCAGGTCGACGCCGCGGTGGCCGGCGGACCAGCGCCGCGCGGGAGGTTCGAAGCCGCGCAGCACCGCGGGCGGCTCGCGTCCTCCGGAGGCGCCCGGCACCGGCCAGGCCCGCGCTCCGGCCGTCATCGGCGGTCCGGCGTCGGTGGTCACGCCCCCGGTGCCGGGGTCACTGGTCCCGGGGTCACCGGTTCCGGGGTCGGCGCCGGTCGGCGGCCACCCCGCCGCCACGGGTGACCACGACAACGCGGGTGACCACGACAACGCGGGTGACCACGACAACGCGGGTGACCACGACAACGCGGGTGACCACGACAACGCGGGTGACCACGACACCGCGGCGGTCGGCAGCAACAGGGCCGTCCACAGCAGCATCGCCGCCGCCGGCATCACCGCCCACGGTCCGTGCGGTCCGGGGCGTCGGCGGTTTCCCGGGGTGGTTCGGGGCTGGTTCGGTGCGTTCACGGTGTTCATGCGCCAAGCGTGGTCCGGTTCGCCGGGTCAAGATGATCATGGTCGAAATCTGTGGACCACCTCCGGCTTGTGGACAACTCCGTCACCCCTGAGGCCCCGACCCCGGCCCCGACCCCGGCCACGGCAACGGCCACGGCCACGGCCCCGGATTTCGGCCTTCGCCCCGGAGCCGCGATCTCCTCGGCAACGTCGCCGGCCGGCAGCCGCACCGTCCAGCTCCCGCATCCCTGGTTCCAGCC
>NZ_JAAGKO020000096.1 GCF_027947535.2 Streptantibioticus silvisoli | reverse complement strand
CCCTCGGCCCCCACCTCCCTGAGCCCCGGCGCCTCCTCGGGCTCCATCCCTCCGGCGCCCGCCTCCCCGGACGCCCCCGACCCGCTGCGGGACGCCCTCCTCCTGCGGGTGCTGAGCGCGCTGCTGCGTGAGGACGTGGCCGGACTGCGCAGCGGGGGAGTGGTGGAGGACGGCTGGCTGGCGCTGGCCGCGCCGGACGGTGACGCGTTGCTGCTGCCGGTGGCGCCGGACGGCTACCAGGGTGACCTGGCGGCCCGGTTGCCGCTGCTGCGCCGCCGGTCGGGCGGGCCGGACCTCACCGGGTGCGACGCGGTCCTCGCCGCGCTGCGCGAGTGCGCCGACCCGCGCGACCGGGCCGGCTTCGACGCGTTCGCCGTGGAGTGCCGCCAGACGCTGGAGACCGTGCGGCTGCACGCGGTCCAACAGCCGCTGACGCAGCGGCTGTTGGCGCAGACGTACGGGCCCGACGCCGGGCGGTGGTGCGGGCATCGCGGTGCGGTGGCCCATGACGCGCTCGCCGCCTTCGCGGACCACCCCGTCTACCCCACCGCACGCGGCCGCGCCGGACTGGCGGCGCAGGAACTGCGGTCGTACGCACCGGAGTTCCACCCGGCGTACCGGCCGCGCTGGATCGCCCTGCCGCGGGCGGCGGTGACCGGTACCGGCGTCGAGCACGACCAACACTGGCCGCAGCCGGGCCAATTGGGGCTCACCGGACTCGACCGCAGCCATGTCGCGCTGCCGGTGCACCCGTTGACTGGGGACGGTGAACTGGCCGACGCGCTACGGGCGGTGGGCCTGGAGCGGGACGCGGTGCGGGCGCCGCAGCCGTACCTCGACCTCGTCCCGACGCTGTCCATGCGCACCGGTTCGCTCACCGTCGACCCCACACGCCAGTTGAAGCTGCCGCTGGTCACCGCCACGCTCGGTCTGCGCAACCGCCGCACCATCAAGCCCGGCACCCTGGTCGACGGGGCCGCCGGACAGCGGCTGCTGGAACGCGTCCTGGACCGCGAACCGCGCTTCGCCGGCCGGATTCTGCTCGCCGACGAGACGCGCTGGATGCACGCCGGCCACGAACTGCTCGCCGCCCTGCTGCGCGTGCTGCCCGCCGGGCTCGACGACGCGGCCGTGGTCCCGCTCGCCGCCCTGCTCGCCGAGGCGCCCCCGCCTCCCGGCCCGGCGGGGCACGAACTACCGCGCGGCGAAGGCGTGTTGGTCATCGACCTGCTCGCGCGGCGCTTCTTCGGCGGCGACCCGCTCGCACTGCTGGACGCGATGCTGGCGCTGCTGTTCGACTGGCAGGTCACGCTGTTCGGCTACGGGATCGCGCTGGAGTCGCACCAGCAGAACGTCTCGCTGGTGCTGGACCGGCCGGACGGCGGCCCGGTCCGGGTGCGGCTGCTGCTGAAGGACAACGACGGTCCGCGGGTCGACGCCGTCCGGCTGCGCGACACGCTCGGCGGCGACCCGCCCGCGTTCGACGACCCGCGGACCTTCACCGACGGCGACCGGCCGGTCTGCGACGTCTTCACCACCATCACCGTCCATCTGTGCGCCGCCTCCTACGCGTTCGGCCTCGCGCGGACCGGCCGGGCGCCGCTGTCCGACGGCCTCGCCCTGGTGCGCGGCCGGCTGGCGGAGGCGATCGACCGCCTGGACCCCGGACCGCGCGAGCGGCTGCGGCGCCTGGTGCTGGACGCCGACCGGCTGCCGGTGAAGGCCATGGTCACCGCCGGAACCCTGCTGACCAAGGAGCGCTCCGGCGCCGCCGACATCAACAAGCACTACACCGACGGCCCGAACTACCTGCTGCACGCGAGGAGTTCTCGTTGAACCGCCGCACCGGCGACCCCCACCCGCCCGGACCGATGGAGTCGCTGATGCCGACCGTCCCGGCCCCGCCGCGCGCGGCCACCGCACCCTCCGACGACCGTGCCCTGCCCCCGGCCGGCGCGGCCACCGACCCCCCCGACGTACGGGCCCTGCCCTCGGCCGGCGAGGCCACCGCGCACACGCTGCTCAACTGCCTGGTCCGCGAGGTCTGCGGCCCCGGCCACCACACCGCCGTGGACGGCGGCCGGCTGCTGCTGCGGCTGCCCGCCAGCGGCACCCGGCTGCGCGTCGCGGTCCACCGCACCGGCCTGCTCGGCGACCACCGCTGCGCCGGCCCGGTCCAGGCGGCGGGACCGGACGGCTGGCGCGACGTGGACTGGCGGGAGCTCGGCACGCTGGTCGCCGCCGAACTCACCGCCCGCACCGGCGTGTCCAACCCGGAGTTCCCCGGCCAGCTCGCCTCCAGCCACACCGGCATGGCCATCGGCCTGGCCGCCCGCGCGCACCGCACGCGGGAGGACGGCGCGACGGAGGACGGCGCGATCCGTTCCGCCGACGGCCCCCGCCCCACTGCTGACGGCCCCCGCCCCGCCGCCGTAGACACCCACCCCGCCGAGGCCGCGAACCGCCCCGCCGCCGACGGCCTCACCCCCGCCGAAGACGCCCACCCCGCCGACGGCCCCACCCCCGTCGAAGACACCCGCCCCGCCGAACGCGCCAACCGCCGTGCCGCGTACCGCCGTTACCTCGCCTCGGAGCGGTCGCTGCTGTTCGGCCACCGCTTCCACCCGGCGCCGAAGGCGCGCGGTGCGGACCGCCGGGCGTGGACCGCGTGGGCGCCGGAGACGTCGGCGGCGTTCCCGCTGCGGCTGCTGGCGGTGCGGGAGGACCGGGTGGCGCAGGAGTGCGCGGCGCCCGGCGGGTGGGACGCGCTGGAGCGGCCGGCGGCCGGGCTGGCGGTGCCGGACGGCTACCGGGTGCTGCCGGCGCACCCGTGGCAGTACGGGCTGCTGCGGGACGTGCCGCGGCTGCGGGAGGCGCTGGCGGCCGGTGAGGTGCTGGACCTGGGAGCCGGCGGACCGCTGTTCGCCCCGACCGCGTCGGTGCGCACCCTGTGGGGCGACGGCGGTTTCCTGAAGTTCAGCCTGAACGTGCGGATCACCAACTGCCTGCGTAAGAACGCCAGTTACGAGCTGTCCGGCGCGGTGGCGCTGACCCGGTCGCTCGGTGGCGTCTTCGACGGACTGGCCGCGCGGTACCCGGGCGCCGCCGTGCTGCGCGAGCCCGCGTACCGCTCGCTGGCGCTGCCCGGGCCGGACGGACGGCCGGACCGTTCGCTGCTGGAGGGGTTCGGCGTCATCGTCCGCGAGGGCTTCGACGGCCTGCTGCGGCCCGGGGTGACGCCGTTGCTGGCCGCCGCGGTCGCCGACCCGTACGCCACCGGGCCGACGCTGCCGGTGCGCACCGCCGCGGGCCGTTCGCCGGCCGCCGCGCTCGACTGGTGGGGGCGCTACCTGCGGTTGCTGCTGCCGCCGGTGCTGTCGGCGTTCACCGAGCACGGCGTCGTCCTCGAACCGCACCTTCAGAACGTGCTGATCGGCGTCGACGGTGACGGGCTCCCGGTCCAGGTCCTCTTCCGCGACCTGGAGGGCACCAAGCTGCTGGCGGACCGGCACCGGGACCTGCTGGCCGCGCTGCCGCCCGAGGTGGCGGGACCGCTCGCGTACGACGAACCGCGCGGCTGGGACCGGGTGGTGTACTGCCTGCTGGTGAACAACGCCGCCGAGATCCTCGCCGTCCTCGCCGACCGGCACCCGGACCTGGAGGCCGCGCTGTGGGCCGAAGTGCGGGACGTACTGCGGGAGTTCGCGGCCGGGGCCGAACGGCCGGGCCGGGTGGGCGAGTTGCTGGCCGGGGCGCCGCTGCCCGCCAAGGCCAACCTGCTCACCCGCTGGGCCCGCGACCCCGACCGCGAGGCGGGCTACGTACGACTGCCGTCACCCCTGACCGCCGATGTCCTGCCGGAGGCAACCCGATGACCTCGGCCCCGTTCTGCCGTGTCCCCTGGCCGGTCTCGGCCCTTGACCGCCGATGTCCTGCCGGAGGCCGCCCGGTGACCTCGGCCCGGTCCCGCTGCGCCCCCTGGCCGGTATCGCCGCTGACCGCCGACGTCCTGCCGGAGGCAACCCGATGACCTCGGCCCGTTCCCCCCAGGCCCCCCGCTCCCCCCGGGCGTCCCAGGCTCCCCACGTCCCCCGCCCGGCCGGTCCGCCCGCCCCCGCGACCGATCACCTCGTCCCCGGCGACCTCGTGCCCGCCGCCGTGCGGGACGTCGCGGCGGCCGCCGCCCCCGACGAACTGCCCGCCTACGTCTACGACCTGGCGGGGTTGCGGGCGCATGTCGCCGGTGTGCGGGGGGCGTTGCCGGAAGGGGTGGAGCTGTACTACGCGGCGAAGGCGAACCCGGAGCGGGCCGTGCTGGCCGAACTGGCCCGACCGGCCGGCGGAGTCGACGGGTTCGAGGTGGCCTCCGCGGGGGAGCTGGCCCACGTGCGTGCCGCGGTGCCGGGCCAGCCGGTGGCGTTCGGCGGGCCCGGCAAGACGCCCGGTGAGATCGCCCGCGCGCTGGCGGCCGGCACCGACCGCTTCCACGTGGAGAGCCTCCACGAACTGCGGCTGCTCACCGCCGAGGCCGACCGGCAGCGCCGCACCGCCGACATCCTGCTGCGCGTCAACTTGCCGGTCGCAGGAGTCACTCTTTCGGGTGCACCTTTGGCGATGGGCGGCGGTCCGGGGCCGTTCGGTCTGGACCCGGCGGGCTTCCACGCCTGCCTGGCGCACCTGGCCGCCCTCGGGCCCGGCGCCCGGGTGCGGGCGCGCGGTGTCCACGCCCACCTGGCAAGCGGTCTGGACGCCGCAGGACTGGCCGCGCTGGCCGGCGAGATCGTGACGTTCGCCACCGGCCCGGCCCGCGCCGCCGGGCTGCCGGTCGAGGAGGTGGACGTCGGCGGCGGCATGGCGGTGGACTACGGCGACCCGGCGGCCCGGTTCGACTGGCGGGGCTACGGCGCCGCGCTCGGCCGGCTGCTGGACCGGCATCCCGGCCTGACGCTGCGGATCGAGCCGGGCCGGGCGCTGACCGCGTACTGCGGCTGGTACGTCACCGAGGTGCTGGACGTGAAGAGCGCGCACGGCGAGGAGTTCGCGGTGCTGCGCGGCGGCACCCACCACCTGCGCACCCCGGCGGCCAAGGGCCACGACCAGCCGTTCGCCGTGCTGCCGCGCGAGCACTGGCCGCACCCGTGGCCGCGGCCCGCCACCCGCGGTCCGGCCGGCCTGGTCGGGCAGTTGTGCACGCCCAAGGACGTGCTGGCCCGCCGGATGCCGCTGCCGGCCGGCGGGCTGCGGGCAGGGGACCGGGTGGCGTTCGCGATGGCCGGCGCGTACGCGTGGAACATCTCGCACCACGAGTTCCTGATGCACCCCGCGCCGCGTTTCCATTTCGTGGGCGGACGCGGCTGATCACCCGAAGCGATGGGTACGTCACCCTTTGGCCCAGGCTTGCGGGCGGATACACAACGTCGTCACTATGTTGCAGCCCGTCAACGCATCTGGAGGACACGTGCCATTCGGTGAACAGCCCGCGTATCTCCGGGTCGCAGACGACCTGCGGAACAAGATCCAGCAGGGTGTCCTCGCCCCGCACACCCGGCTGCCCTCGCAGGCCCGCATCCGGCAGGAGTACGGGGTCTCCGACACCGTCGCCCTGGAAGCCCGCAAGGTGCTGATGGCCGAGGGCTTCGTCGAGGGCCGCTCCGGCTCCGGGACCTACGTGCGCGAGCGCCCCGAGCCGCGGCTGATCGCCCGGTCCGGCTACCAGCCGTCCGGCGGGCCGACGCCGTTCCGCCAGGAGCAGGCCGCCGAGGACAGCAAGGGCACCTGGGAGTCGGTCAGCACCCAGCAGGACGCCGGTCCCCGGATCGCGGCCCGGCTGCGCGTCAAGCCGACGGACCGGGTGATGTGCACCCGGTACATCTTCCGCACCGAGGGCGAGCCGATGATGCTCTCCACCTCGTGGGAACCGCTGTCCGTCACCGGCCGCACCCCGGTCATGCTGCCCGAGGAGGGCCCGCTCGGCGGCCGTGGCGTGGTGGCGCGGATGGCCGGCATCGACATCGTGGTCGACCACGTCACCGAGGAGGTCGCCGCCCGTCCGGGGCTCGCCTCCGAGACGGCCGAACTCGGGGGTGTCCCCGGTCACACCGTGCTGGTGGTCGTCCGCACCTTCTACACCGGCGACCAGCCGGTGGAGACCGCTGACCTGGTCATTCCGGCCGACCGTTACCGGGTGACCTACCACCTGCCGGTGCGCTGAGCCGGCGCCCGCCCCGAACGCGGGCGTCAACTACCGGCCGGTTCAGGGCTGTTCGGGCCTTATTCGACCCGCCGACCGTACTTCCGGCGTACCCTCCGGCATATGCGGATCGCCGTCTCCTCCGACCTGGACGCACCGGCCGCCCGGTTCACCGTCCACCAGCCGCGCACCCGGGGACACCGGCTGTCCCCCTACGGCGCCCTGCGGGCCGACGAACCCGGCGGGGCACGGCCGGCCGCGGCCGCGTCCCGTGAGGGCGCCGGCGGCCGCACCGGCCGGCCGGCAGCCTGCCACCGGACCGGCACGGACGGCTCCGGCACCGGCGCGTTCGTTGCCGTCGGCTTCGGTGCCCACGCCGTCGGCTTCGGCACCGGTGAGTTCGGCACCGGCGGTACCGGCATGTCCGGCGCCGCAGAATGGTTTCGCGACGCGCCGTTCGCCGGCGTTTCCGCCGCCGGCGGCACCCGCCGGCGGCACGGCGCCGCCCGGCCGGCCCCCCGGCGCCGGCTGACGTGGCCGGCGCCGGCGCAGATCCTGGACGCCCGGCCCGCCGCCTTCACCGGCGGGCGCGACGACGACCGTGACGGCGTCGATCACCCGGGCGCGAGCGAGAGGACCACGAGATGACTGAGCTGGTCTGGGCGCTGATACGCCAGGACGACAACGGCAACCACTACCGGGTCAGCCGGTTCCGTACCCGTGAGGAGGCGGAATCCGTCGCCGACCGCTTCGAGGACGCCGGCCAGCGGCGGCTCTACCGGGTGGAACAGATCGAACAGAGCAGCACGTCACCGTAATACGAACGTTTGTGCGGGGGAGTCGGCGCCGGCTCCCCCGTTCGCCGTCCGCCCCCACGGCTCGCGAGGCGGGCGCCGGCGGCGGCCGTAGAGTCCCCGCATGACGGCTGACGACTCCCACCCCGCGACGCTCCCCGACGACGCCCGCGTGGTGGTCGGCGGGGCGCTGCTGCACGAGGGGCGGCTGCTGGCCGCCCGCCGCAGCGCGCCGCCGCAGCTGGCCGGCCGCTGGGAGCTGCCCGGCGGCAAGGTCGAACCCGGCGAGACCCCGGACGCCGCGCTGGTGCGGGAACTGCGCGAGGAGCTCGGCGTGGAGACCGAGGCGGTCGGGCGCATCCCCGGCGCCTGGCCGATCCGCCCCGGCCTGGTGCTGCACGTGTGGACCGTCCGCCTGCTCCGCGGCACCCCGAGCCCCCTCCAGGACCACGACGCGCTGCGCTGGCTGACCCCGGCCGAGGCGGACACCGTCGACTGGCTCCCCCAGGACCGCCCCGCCGTCGCCGCCGCCGTCCACCTGCTGGCCCACGGGAGCGCCGGGGGGTGACGGCCTCGGGGGACCGTTGCCTCCGGCGGCCGGGCGGTACGTACCGCTGCCGGTCCCGTGCGTACCGCTGCCGTACGCCCCGGCCCCCGCTGCTGTACGGCCTCGCCCCGGCCCCCGCTGCCGTGCGTGGCGCCCCGCCCGTATGCCTCGCCCCCCGCGGCAGCCGCACGCCCCGGCCCCCGTAGTCGCGCGCCTCGCCCCCGCCCCCGCTGCCGTGCGTGGCGCCCCCCGCGGCCCCACGCCCCGCCCCCGCAGTCGTACGCCCCCGCTCCCGGGCCCGGCGCCCCCAGCCGTCCGTACCGCCGTCGTACGGCCCCGCCCCCGCCCCGCCCGCCGCAGGCGCCCCCGTCGCTCGTACGGACTGCGCGGGCGGTCACTGATCGTGCGATCGTACGTATAATCCATTGATCGTGGGGTTATGGACGTTTCGGCAGGTATGTCCATCAGTGGGAGGTGCGCCGGGTGAGCACCGGATCCGACGCGTCCCGGCCCGGGCCGTCCCCGCCGGCGGGGTTGCTGGACACCCTGCGGGTGGGCGTGATCATGCTGGACACCCGCGGCCGGATCGAGCTGTGGTCGCAGCTGGCCGAGGAGATCCTCGGCTGGCCCGGCAACCAGGTCATCGGCCGGCCGGTGGACCTGGTGCTGGCCACCGCCGACCAGCATCCGCGGCTGGTGCTCTCGTCGATCCTGCGGGCCCTGGAGCGCGACGGCCGCTGGGTCGGCATCCTGCCGCTGCGCCGCCGCGACGGCTCCACCGTCGTCGCCGAGGTGCGCGCCTCGATGCTCACCGACGGCGGCCCGCGGTCGCACGCGCTGATCTCGCTGGCCGACACCCAGCTGCTGCGCGGCGTCGAACACGACCTGGCCGTGCTGGACGCCGTCTTCGACACCTCCTCGGCCGGCATCGCGATCTACGACACCGACCTGCGGTTCGTCCGGGTCAACGCGGTGCTGGCCGCCATGAACAACCGCACGCCCGCCGACCACCTCGGGCGCAGCGTGCAGGACGTCATCTCCGGCGACACCGGCCGGGAGCTGGCCGGCGTGCAGCGCCAGGTGCTGGAGACCGGCCGGATCGTCGTCGACCTGCTGACGCCCGGCGCCGACGGGGTCGGCTTCTGGTCGGCCTCCTACAGCCGCATCACCGACCGCCGCGGCCAGGTGCTCGGCATCTCCTGCGTCGTCCTGGACGTCACCGACCGGCTGATGGCCGCCGTCAAGGTCGAGCGGGCCCGCAACCGGCTCGCGGTGCTCGGCGACGTCGGCGGGGTGCTGTCGGAGCTGATGGACATCGACCACCGGGCCAAGTCGCTGGCCAAGGCCCTGGTGCCCGGTTTCTGCGACTACGCGGGCCTGCTGGTCGTCGAGCACGTGGCCGGCGGCGGGGAACTGCCCGAGCAGCCGCTGGCGCCGTACACCCCGCTGGTGCTGGCCGGGGTGGCCACCGCCCCGGACGAGACCGCCATGGGCCAGCTGCTGCACACCGGCATGCCGATGAACTTCCCGGCCGGCTCGCCGTTCTCCGACGCGCTGGCCGGCGGGCCGGCCTGGTTCGCCGAGAGCCCGGCCGACATCCGCGGCGACCCGCTCGAACCGCTCGACCCGCGCATCAGCACCGCCCTGGAGCTCGGCGTCGGCTCGGTGCTCGCGGTGCCGCTGCGCGCCCGCGGCGTGGTGCTCGGCCTGCTGGTGCTGGGCCGCTCCGCGACCCGGGAGCCGTTCGACGCCGACGACCTCGCGCTGGGCCACGAACTCGCCGACCGGGCCGGCGCCGCGCTGGACAACGCCCGGCTCTACGCCCGCGAGCGCGAGGGCACCTTGATGCTCCAGCGGGCACTGCTGCCGCAGAGCGTGCCGCGGCTGACCGGGGTGGAGGTCGCGCACCGGTACGTGCCGGGCAGCAGCGGTGCCGAGGCCGGCGGCGACTGGTTCGACGTGGTGCCGCTGGCCGGCGGGCGGGTCGCGTTCGTCATCGGCGACGTCATGGGCCACGGACTGTCGGCCGCCGCCACCATGGGCCGGCTGCGGACCGCGGTGCGCACCCTGGCGGGCCTGGACATGGCGCCGGACGAGCTGCTGCGCCGGGTCAACGACCTGTCCGACGACTTCGCCCTCAGCCCCGAGGAACCGATGATGGCCACCTGCGCCTACGCGGTCTACGACCCGTCCAGCCGGGTCTGCGTGATCGCCAAGGCCGGCCACCTGCCGCCGCTGCTGATCCTGCCCGGCCGCTCCGGGCCGCAGAGCGTGCGCCGGCTCGACATGCCGTCCAACACCCCCATCGGCATCGGCGGCGACGCCTTCGAGTCCCTGGAGTTCCTCGTCCCGGAGGGCGCGGTGCTCGCGCTGTACACCGACGGGCTGATCGAACGCCGCGGCGAGGACATCACCGAGGGGATCGACCGGCTCGCCGAGATCCTGCGCCGCCCCTACGGATCGCTGGAGGACGTCTGCGACGCGGTGCTGGCCGGCATGACCCCGGACCGCGAGCCGGACGACGTCGCGGTGCTCATGGCCCGGCTCGGCGGACTGCCCGAGGGCAGCGCCGCCACCTGGACGTTCCCCGCCGAGGCCACCGCGGTGCGCGAGGCCCGCGCCCGGGTCCGCGAGACGCTGGCCTCCTGGGAGCTGTGGCCGCTCACCGAGGTCACCGTGCTGCTGGTCAGCGAACTCGTCACCAACTCCCTGCGGCACGCGCACGGCCCGATCGGGGTGCGCATGGTGCGCGGCCCGTCACTGCTGGTCGAGGTCTCCGACCCGCTGGCCGACCCGCCCCGGGCCCGGATCGCGGCCGAGACCGACGAGGGCGGGCGCGGCATGCACCTGGTGGCCCGCGCCGCCCGCCGCTGGGGCACCCGGGTCGGCCCGTTCGGCAAGACCGTCTGGTTCGAGCTGACGCTGCCGGCCGGCCGACCGGAATGATGTGCGGGGTGGTTCTGCCGATGCGCCCGACTCACCGGCCGACGGTGGCCGGAACCGGTGGTTCGGCCGAACTCCGCTGTCCGCCTACCTGGTTGAAGTCAGGGATATACCTGGAATGATGCTGGGATCGTGATCGACAACACCGTTTCCCCTCCGGGTGCGGTACCCGATACTCGTTGGGTGAGAAATACTCGGAAGCCGGTCCGGGTCCCGTAAGGCTCCGGGAGACCTCCCGGGCTCTGGAGGAGGAGTCGTGCGCTGCATACGCTCCGGCGGAGAGCGCTTCGCCGTACCGCGCGGACGAGCCGACGCTTCGGCGGGTGCCGCTGATGCCTGACCTGCCCGGGCCACGCCAGGAGCGCCCCGACGTCCCCCCGCAGCCGGTGCCCACCGCCGCGGACGGCACGCACCCGATCGACGAGTCCTACGAGATCGCCGCCTTCGAGGCGATATTCGGCCAGTCCTCCATGGGCCTGTTCCTGGCCGACACCCGGCTGAAGCTGTTCCGGGTCAACGAGCGCTTCGCCCGGGTCTACGGCAAGCCGGTCGAGGAGTACCGCGGCCGCACCCCGCACGACTTCCTGCCGCGCGTCGAGGCCGACCGGCTCGCCGCCGCACTGCGCCAGGTGCTGGACGGCGGCGACCCGGTGCTCGACATGCAGGTGGTCGGCACCAGCCCGGCCGCCCCCGGCCGCCGGCGCTTCTCCATCTCGCTGTACCGCCTGCACGACGGCCTGCGCAGCCCGATCGGCGTCGCGGGCGTGGCGACCGACGTGACGATCCGGCAGCGCGACGAACGCGAGGCCGCCCACACCCGGCGCGACCTGGCGCTGCTCAACGAGGCCGGCGCCCGGATCGGCGGCTCGCTGGACCTGGAGAGCACCGCCCGCCAGCTGCTCGACGTCGCCGTGCCGCACTTCTGCGACCTGGCCGCGGTCGACCTCTACCAGGCGCTGCTGGCCGGCGACGACGACCCGATCGGCTCGGCCGACGGCAGCGCGGAACTGCGCCGGGTCGCGGCGGCCAGCGCGGTCTCCAGCGGCCCGGAGAGCCTCGGCGGCGAGTTCGCGGTCCTGGTCGGCGACGTGCACCGCTACCCGTTCGGCTCGACCGCCGCCCGCGCGCTGCGCACCGCCCAGGTCCAGACGGTCAGCACCACCGACGCCGAACGCGCCGACGCCGTGCTGACACCCGGCGACACCGGCCAGGCCGCCGGGTCCGCCGCCGCCCCGGTCCCCGGCGGCGGCGTCGTGCAGTCCACCCTGGTCGTGCCGATGGTCGCCCGCGACATCGTGCTCGGCCTGGTGCACTTCTCCCGCGCCAAGGGCAGCGAGCCGTTCGGCGAACGCGACATCAGCCTGGCCGCCGAACTCACCGCCCGCGCCGCCGTCAGCATCGACAACGCCCGGCTGTACCGCCGCGAGCACGAACGCGCCCTGCTGCTCCAGCGCAGCCTGCTGCCGCCCGGCAACCCGGAGGCCGCCGGCCTCGACATCGCCTGCCGCTACCTGCCCGGCAGCACCGCCGCCGAGGTGGGCGGCGACTGGTTCGACGTCATCGAACTGCCCGGCCACCGCACCGCGCTGGTGGTCGGCGACGTCATGGGCCGCGGCCTGCGCGCCGCCGTCGCGATGGGCGAACTGCGCAGCGCCGTACGCACCCTGGCGCTGCTCGACCTCGAACCGGCCGAGGTCCTCAGCCACCTGGACGAGATCGCCTGCGGCCTGGGCGATCCGGCGGCCGGCCGCACCCGGCGGGCCAAGGACCGGGCGACCGACGACCTCGCCGAGGTCTACCTCGCCACCTGCGTCTACGCGGTCTACGACGCGGTCACCCGCCGCGTCACCATCGCCAACGCCGGCCACCTGCCGCCGGTCGTGGTCGGCCCCGGCGACCCGGCCATGATGCTCGACGTGCCGCACGGCATCCCGCTGGGCGTCGGCGGCGAGCCGTTCGAAGAGGTCGAGGTCGAACTCCCGGACGGCGCCCTGCTGGCCCTGTACACCGACGGCCTGGTCGAGTCGCGCCGGCACGCGCTCGACGAGGGCCTGGACTCCCTGCGCGACGCGCTCGACGTCTCCCCGCTGCCGCTGGAGGACGCCTGCGACCACGTCCTGACCACCCTCAACACCCACCACGGCGAGGACGACGTCGCGCTGCTGATGGCCCGGGTCAGCGCGCTGGCCGCCGACGCGGTCGGCGACTGGACCCTCCAGCCCTGCTCCCGCTCGGTCTCCCAGGCCCGCGAGTACGCCCGCGGCCGCCTGCTCCCCTGGGGTCTGGAGGACCTGGTCGACACCACGGAACTGCTGGTCAGCGAGCTGGTCACCAACGCACTGCGGCACGGCAAGGGCGACATCCGGCTGCGCCTGCTGCTGGACCGCACCCTGGTGTGCGAGGTCTGGGACTCCGACCTGGTCCAGCCGCGCCGCCGCCGCGCCCGCGACACCGACGAGGGCGGTCGCGGCCTCCAGCTCGTCAGCCTGCTCAGCCTCAGCTGGGGCAGCCGCCGTACGCCGCACGGCAAGACGGTGTGGTTCGAACTCGCCCTGCCCGACGGGGAGTCGAAGGCGCCGGACCTGTCGGAGGCGTTCCTCAGCCTGTTCTGACCTGCGGGCGCCGGCGACCGCCGGGCCGCGCCGCTCGGGTTCGCACGGTTCTGGTCCGTGCTGGTGGCTGATCGTGCTGCGCCGGTCCGCGGCGCCCCGCATCGCGCCGGCGGACTCTCCCGGGCCGACCCGCACCGCTGAGGCCTGCGCCGGTCCTGGACCGCGCCGGGCCGGATCGCGCCGGTCGCGGAGCGCGCCGCCCCGGACGACGTGGCCCCGGACCGCACCGCCGTGCCCGCACCCGCAACGCCGCGCTCTTCCCCGGCCCCGGATCGCGCCCGTCCCGGATCACGCTCGCGCCGCCCCGGACCGCACCGGCCCCGAATCCGCACCGCCGCCCCCGCCCCCCGCCGCACACGGCACCGCCGCAGACCACCCCACCCCACCCCACTGAGCCGCCCGAGTGGCCTCCCCGGCCAGGGGGAGCGTGTCGGCGTGGATTCGGGTGATCACGTCACTATCTGTAGATGCGATAAGCACGCACACCCGCGACGCCTCTCGCCTCTCCCGCCACCCCGCGAGAAGCGCCACGCCATCAGCGGAGGTCCCTCCCATGCACCGCACCCCCCGCGCCGGGCGGCGCGCCGTCGGAGCCGCGGCCGCCGCCGGCGTGATCGCGGCCGCCACGCTGGCCACCGGATGCTCCTCGTCGTCCGACTCCGACCGTGAGCCCGCCGCCATCGACATCGCGGCGACCTCCCGCGCCGCCGTCCACGACGGCGGCACCCTGCGCTGGGCGGTGGACGGCATGCCCGACACGCTGAACGCCTTCCAGGACGGCGCCGACCAGCAGACGCAGACGATCGCGGAGGCGACGCTGCCGACGCTGTTCACCGTCGACGGACACGGCCGGCCGCAGCGGGACGGCGACTACCTGGCGTCGGCCGACGTCACCGGTTCCGCGCCGCAGACGGTGGTCTACCACCTCAACCCGAAGGCGGTCTGGAGCAACGGCCGCCACCTGGGCGTCAGCGACTTCACCGCGCAGTGGAAGGCGCTCAACGGCGACGACACCGACTTCTACAGCGCGCACAACACCGGCTACGACCGGGTGTCGAAGATCCAGCGCGGCAAGGACGCCCGCGAGATCAAGGTGACGTTCAGCAAGCCGACCGCCGCCTGGCAGTCGCTGTTCAGCCCGCTGTACCCGCGCGAGGTCACCGGCAGCCCGAACGCGTTCAACGAGGGCGTCCGCGACGAACTGCCGGTCTCGGCCGGGCCGTTCGCCCTGCAGGACCTCGACACCGACAACGGCACCGCGACCCTGGTGCGCAACCGCCACTGGTGGGGCGACCGGGCGAAGCTGCGCCGGCTGGTGCTGACCGCGGTGCCGGGCGACCGGCGGGTCGCGGCGCTGAAGGCCAAACGGGTCGACGTCGCCGCCATCGACGCCACCGAACTGCCGGCCGCCGGCCGGATCGGCGGCGTCGCGGTGCGCAAGGCCCCCGGCGCGGAGTACACCCAGCTGACCCTCAACGGCGGCGGCAGCGGTCCGCTGGCCGACGAGCGGGTGCGCAAGGCGGTGGCCCGGGCCATCGACCGCCGCCAGCTGGCCGAGTACGTGCTGCGGCCGGCCGGGCTGCCGGTGCGCACCCTCGGCAACCACCTGGTGCTCGGCTCGCAGTTCGGCTACCAGGACAACAGCTCGGCGATCGGCCGCCCGTCGGTGCGCTCCGCCCAGGCGCTGCTGACCGAGGCCGGCTGGCAGCAGGGCCGGACCGCGCTCGCCTCGCCCACCGCGAACAAGGCCGCCGCCCCGCAGGCCAGCAGGCCCAGGGTGGCGGCGAGCGCCTCCGGGTCGGCCGCCGCGTCGGCCTCGGCGCTGCGGCCGGCCGGGTCCGGCCAGGCGGACGTCGCCGGCGCCGCGAAGGGCGAGTCCACCGTTGTGGAGCCGACCGCGGTGCGCACCAACGCCACCGGCAACCAGCTCACGCTGCGGTTCATGCTGCCCGCCGGGTCGCCCACGCTGGACGCGGTCGGCGACCGCATCGCGCACATGCTGGCCGGGGTCGGGGTGCGTACCGAGATGGACAAGGTCAAGGACGACAGCTTCTTCCGCGACCACGTCGCCACCGGCGACTTCGACCTGGCGCTGTACTCCTGGCCCGGCAGCGCCTTCCCGGCCGACGACGCGCGGCCGGTCTACCTCAAGCCGCTGCCGCAGACCGACGGTTCGCTCGACGTGCGGCAGAACTACAGCCGGGTCGGCACCGACCAGATCGACCAGCTGCTGGACCGGGCGGCCGGCCAGCTCGACGCCCGCAAGGCGCGCGGCCTGACCCAGCAGGCCGACGCCCGGATCTGGGCGGCGGCCGGCTCCATCCCGCTCTACCAGCCCCCGCAGCTGGTCGCCGAGCGTTCCGACGTGGTCAACGCCGGCGCCTTCGGCTTCCGGACGCCGCGTTTCCAGGACATCGGCTTCCGCCGCTGACCAGTGTTTTTCCCCCATCCCGCCGGGCCCCCGGTGCGTGTGCGCCGGGGGCCGTGGTACGGGGCGGGGCGCCCGCCGCCCGCCCGGCCCCGTACCATGGGGTAAAGGCCGCGGCGTGATCTTGCCCGGCGGGCGCGCGTACCGGCTGGTCGCGCCGCCATCCACGAATCCGGGAGAAGCGCCGCAGTGCCCACGCGCCACGACATCCGTAACGTCGCCATCGTCGCCCACGTCGACCACGGCAAGACCACCCTGGTCGACGCCATGCTCAAGCAGGCCGGCGCCTTCGCCGCCCACCAGCACGTCGACGACCGGGTGATGGACTCCAACGACCTGGAACGCGAGAAGGGCATCACCATTCTCGCGAAGAACACCGCGGTCAAGTACCACCCGAAGGGCGGCGGCGACCCCGTCACCATCAACATCATCGACACCCCCGGCCACGCCGACTTCGGCGGTGAGGTCGAGCGCGGCCTGTCGATGGTCGACGCGGTCGTGCTGCTGGTGGACGCCTCCGAGGGCCCGCTGCCGCAGACCCGGTTCGTGCTGCGCAAGGCCCTCCAGGCCCGGCTGCCGGTCATCCTGTGCATCAACAAGACCGACCGCCCCGACTCGCGCATCGACGACGTGGTCAACGAGACCTACGACCTGTTCCTCGACCTGGACGCCGACGAGGACCAGATCGAGTTCCCGATCGTCTACGCCTGCGCCCGTGACGGTGTCGCCTCGCTGACCAAGCCGGCCAACGGCACGGTCCCGGCCGACAGCGACAGCCTGGAGCCGTTCTTCTCCACGATCCTGTCGAACGTGCCGGCCCCGGTCTACGACGACGGCGCCCCGCTCCAGGCGCACGTGACCAACCTGGACGCCGACAACTTCCTCGGCCGCATCGCGCTGCTGCGCGTCGAGCAGGGCCACCTGCGCAAGGGCCAGACCGTCGCGTGGATCAAGCGGGACGGCACCATCACCAGCGTGCGCATCAGCGAGCTGATGATGACCGAGGCGCTGACCCGCAAGCCCGCCGAGGTGGCCGGGCCCGGCGACATCTGCGCGGTGGCCGGTATCCCCGAGATCATGATCGGCGAGACGCTGGCCGACCCGGAGAACCCGATCGCGCTGCCGCTGATCACGGTGGACGAGCCGGCCATCTCGATGACCATCGGCACCAACACCTCCCCGCTGGTCGGCAAGGGCGGCAAGGGCCACAAGGTCACCGCCCGGCTGGTCAAGGACCGCCTGGAGCGCGAACTCGTCGGCAACGTCAGCCTGCGGGTGCTGCCGACCGAGCGCCCGGACGCCTGGGAGGTGCAGGGCCGCGGTGAGCTGGCGCTGGCCATCCTGGTGGAGACCATGCGCCGGGAGGGCTTCGAGCTGACCGTCGGCAAGCCGCAGGTGGTCACCAAGGAGATCAACGGCAAGGTCCACGAGCCGGTCGAGCGGATGACCATCGACTCCCCGGAGGAGTACCTGGGTGCCATCACCCAGCTGCTGGCCTCCCGCAAGGGCCGCATGGAGACCATGACCAACCACGGCTCCGGCTGGGTGCGCATGGAGTTCGTGGTGCCCTCGCGCGGTCTGATCGGCTTCCGTACCGACTTCCTCACCGACACCCGCGGCACCGGCATCGCGCACAGCATCTTCGAGGGCCACGAGCCGTGGTTCGGCGAGCTGCGCACCCGCAACAACGGTTCGCTGGTCGCCGACCGCTCCGGCCCGGTCACCGCGTTCGCGATGACCAACCTCCAGGAGCGCGGCGTGCTGTTCATCGACCCGGGCACCGAGGTGTACGAGGGCATGATCGTCGGCGAGAACTCGCGCGCGGACGACATGGACGTGAACATCACGAAGGAGAAGAAGCTCACCAACATGCGGTCCTCGACCGCGGACGTCACCGAGTCGCTGGTCCCGCCGCGCAAGCTGTCGCTGGAGCAGGCGCTGGAGTTCTGCCGCGAGGACGAGTGCATCGAGGTGACCCCGGAGACCGTGCGCATCCGCAAGGTCGTCCTGGACCAGAAGGAGCGCGGCCGCGCCGCAGCCCGCGCCAAGCGCTGACGCGACCCGTACGGCACACCGCCGGCGCCAGGGCCCGTCCGCACCCGTTCACGGTGCGCACGGGGCCTGGCGCTTCTGC
>NZ_JAAGKO020000095.1 GCF_027947535.2 Streptantibioticus silvisoli | reverse complement strand
GAGCCCCGCACCCCACACCACCCCCCGAAAGGCACCCCGTGAACCCCAGCACCGCCCGCAGCCGCACCCTCGGCGACCGGATCGTCGGCGACGGCCGCCCCGTCTACGTCACCGGTGAGATCGGCATCAACCACAACGGCGACCTGGACAACGCCTACAAGCTCATCGACGCCGCCGTGGCCGCGGGCTGCGACGCGGTGAAGTTCCAGAAGCGCACCCCGGAGATCTGCACCCCGCGCGACCAGTGGGACGTCGAGCGCGAGACCCCCTGGGGCCGGATGACGTACATCGACTACCGGCACCGCGTGGAGTTCGGTGAGGAGGACTACCGGCAGATCGACGCGTACTGCCGCGAGCGCGACATCGCCTGGTTCGCCTCGCCGTGGGACGTGCCGAGCGTGGAGTTCCTGGAGAGGTTCGACCTGCCGGCGCACAAGGTCGCCTCCGCCTGCCTGACCGACGACGACCTGCTGCGCGCCCTGCGGGCCACCGGCCGCACCGTCATCCTGTCCACCGGCATGTCCACCCCGCGCCAGATCCGGCACGCGGTCGAGGTCCTCGGCAGCGACAACATCCTGCTGTGTCACGCCACTTCGACCTACCCGGCCAAGCAGCACGAGCTGAACCTGCGCATGATCAACACCCTGCGCGAGGAGTACCCGAACGTGCCCGTCGGCTACTCCGGCCACGAGGTCGGCCTCCAGACCACCCTGGCCGCGGTCGCGCTCGGCGCGGTCTTCGTCGAGCGCCACATCACCCTCGACCGCGCGATGTGGGGCTCCGACCAGGCCGCCTCCGTCGAGAGCCAGGGCCTGGAGCGCCTGGTCCGCGACATCCGCGTCATCGAGGACGCGCTCGGCGACGGCGTCAAGAAGGTCTACGCGGGCGAACTCGGCCCGATGAAGAAGCTGCGCCGCGTCCCCGGCGTCGTCGCCGAGTCGGAGGCCCGCGCCGCCGCCGAGCCCGAGCCGGTCTCCGCATGACCGCCGTCCCCCGGCGCCGCGACCCGGCCGGCCCCCCGGACCCCCGCACCGGCGAGCTCCCCCAAGCCGTCCAGCCTCCCCAAACGCTCCAGAGCCCCCAAGCCGTCCAGCCCCCGCGGCAGCGGTCCGCCCTGGCGCTGGTCGAGTCGCCCGTGCAGTTGCTCAACCTGCTGGAGTGGGCGCACGCCGAAGGCGGGGACCTGACGCGGCACACCGTCGCCGTGCTGCCGCCGCGCGACCCGATGGGCCGCGGGCAGCTGCTGCGCATGGCGAGCATGGCGCGCGACGAGGGCCTCGCGCTGCGCTGGTGCGAGCCGCGCGCCGCCGCCGCGGGACCGTTGCGCACGCTGGCCGAACTGGCCCCGGCGCTGGCGAAGGCCGAGTGCCTGGTGATCGGCGACCCGTTCTCCCGCATGGTGCAGGCGCTGCTGCCGCTCAGCCGGGCGCGTGACCTGGTGGTCGTCGACGACGGCACGGCCACCATGGAGTTCGTCGCGCTGATGACCGACGGCCGGCGCCTGGTGCGCTGGCACCGTTCGGGGCGTGGCCGGGGCGGGCTGGTCGACACCGCGTTCGCGCCGGTGGCCCGGTACGCCCGGCGGCGGTTGACCGCGCGGGCCGGCCGGGCGGTGGAGCTGTTCACCGCGCTGCCGGTCACCGCGCCGCCCGGCGTGGTCACCCGGGTCAACCACCTGGCGTGGACCCGCGAACGCTTCGGGCCGCCGACGGTCCGCGACAGCGCCGACGTCATCGGCACCTCGCTGGTGGAGACCGGCGTGGTCGACCGCGAACGCTACCTGGCCGCGGTGGCCGGCATCGCCCGGCTCAACGGCGCCACCCGCTACTTCGCGCACCGCCGGGAGAACGGCGACAAGCTGCGGGAACTGGCCGCCCGCACCGGTCTGGAGATCGTCCGGCCCGACCTGCCGCTGGAGCTGATCGCCCGCCGCGGCCCGATCGGCGCCCGGATGCTCAGCTTCCCCTCCACCGTGGTCCACACCCTGCCGGCCGCGCTGGCCGGCACCGGCGTGCAGATCGAGGTCTGCGACGTCGAGCCGTCCTGGCTCACCGCCGCCGCCTCGCCGCGCGCGCACGGCTTCCTGACCTCCGTCAACCAGGCCGCCCGCGCCCGGCACGGACTGCGCGCCGTGCGAACCGCCCGCCCGCCCTTCCCCGACCTGCCCGACTCCCCGTTCCAGGCGGTGCCTTCGTGACCCTTCCCACCGGTGCCCTCGGGACCGTTCCCACCGGTGCCCTCGGGACCGTGACGCTCGAACCTGTCGACATGCCCCCGCCGTTGACGTCCGGCCAGGCCGCCGACCTGGCGCAACGGTACGGGCTGGTCGCGGCGGCCCGACGGCCGACGCTGCCGGAGTACGTGGGACAGGTCTGGTCCCGGCGGCACTTCACGGTGGCCTACGCGCGGGCCCGGCTCACGGCGCTGTACGCGGACGCCCGGCTCGGCCAGATCTGGCACGTGCTCACGCCGCTGCTCAACGTCTTCGTGTACTGGCTGATCTTCGGGTACCTGCTGCGGCGCACCGACGGCACCGGCGACAACTACATCGCGTTCCTGACGGTCGGGGTCTTCACGTTCACCTACACCCGGGAGTCGATCTCCACCGGCACCTGGTCGATCTCCAACCGGATCGAGCTGGTGCGGGCGGTGCACTTCCCGCGGGCGTGCCTGCCGATCGCGGCGACGCTGATCCAGTTGCAGCAGTTGCTGATGTCGATGGGCGTCGTCATCACCATCGTATTGGCGACCGGGGAGCCGCTGGCCCCGCGGTGGCTGCTGATCGTGCCGGCGCTGCTCCTCCAGTCGGTGTTCAACCTCGGCTGCGCCATGCTGATGGCCCGGATCGGCGCCCGCAACCACGACATCGGCGAGCTGGTGCCGTTCGTGCTGCGCACCTGGATGTACCTGTGCGGCGTCTTCTACAGCGTCGCGAAGGTCGCCGGCGGCGCGCCGCAGCCGTTCAGGTTCCTGCTGGAGTCCAACCCGGGAGCGGTCTACATCGAGCTGGCCAGGCATTCCCTGCTCCAGGGCTTCGGCCACACCACACCGCACATCTGGGCCATGGCGGTGCTGTGGGCCGGGCTCGCCCTCGTCGGCGGGCTCGTCGTGCTGTGGCAGGCGGAGCACACGTACGGGCGTGGCTGAGACCTGCTGGTCGCGCCGGGCCGGAACGAGCCGTCGCCGCGCCGGAACGAACAGGGGCGGCGCGATCGCCGGAGCCGGGTGTCGCCCCGGTCACCGAACGTGACGAAGTGTCTGAAAAACGATGCTCCGGGCGAGGCGTGCGTACGGCTGATGAGTGGATAAAACGTCCGGTCGATCGGCCATTCGAGGCCGCTGCGAGGCGTTCGGGCATTCGTTGGGCCACGCTGAAAGGGATATGGTGGTGCTCAGGTCCTAAAAGGGTGTAGATACCCGGACCGGGGGCGAGTATGCGCCGCAGAGGTGCTTTTCTCTGCCCGCTGGCCGGATGTCTTCGCCGACGACACACCGGGAGTGGTCATGAGTTCAACGCTGTCGGGGGTGGACCACGCTCTGCCCGCGTCCGGCGCTCTGCCCGACGAGCTGTACGCCGAGCTTGTCCACTTCCGTCGTGACCTCCACATGCACCCGGAGCTCTCCCGCCAGGAGTTCCGCACCACCGCCGCGATCAAGGCCCGGCTGGAGTCCGCCGGCCTGCACCCGCGCGACCTGCCCGCCGGTACCGGCCTGGTCTGCGACATCGGCCCCGAGGACGGTGGCCCGCGGCTCGCGCTGCGCGCCGACATCGACGCGCTGCCGATTCCGGACACCAAGACCGTCGCGTACCGCTCGACGCACGAGGGCCGCGCGCACTCCTGCGGCCACGACATGCACACCACGATCGTGCTGGGCGCCGGGATCGTGCTGGCCGGCCTGGCCCGTGAGGGCCGGCTGACCCGGCCGGTCCGGCTGATCTTCCAGCCGGCCGAGGAGGTCATGCCCGGCGGCGCGATCGACCTGATCAAGGCCCAGGTCCTCGACGGCGTCGACCGCATCCTCGCGGTGCACTGCGACCCGCGCGTCGAGGTCGGCCGCATCGGCCTGCGCACCGGCGCGATCACCTCCGCCTGCGACCGGCTGGTGCTGTCGCTGGACGGCGCCGGCGGCCACACCGCCCGCCCGCACCTGACCACCGACCTGGTCACCGCGGTCGCCAAGATGGCCACCGAACTGCCCGCGGTCCTGGCCCGCCGCATCGACCCGCGCTCCGGCCTGTCCGTGGTGTGGGGCCGCATCCAGTCCGGCCACGCCGCCAACGTCATCCCGCAGCACGCCGAGCTGGAAGGCACCGTGCGCTGCCTGGAGCTGGGGGCCTGGCGCGATGCGCCCGACCTGATCCACGAGGTCATCGACCAGGTCGCCGCGATGTACCGCGCCAAGTGGGAGCTGACCTACCACCGCGGCGTGCCGCCGGTCGTCAACGAGGCCGGGTCGGTCAAGCTGCTGCGCGAGGCGATGACCGCCCGCCGCGGCGCCCAGACCATCGAGAACACCGAACAGAGCCTCGGCGGCGAGGACTTCTCCTGGTACCTGGAGCACGTCCCCGGCGCGCTGGCCCGCCTCGGCGTCCGCCCGGTCGGCGACCCCACCGTGCGCGACCTGCACCGCGGCGACTTCGACGCCGACGAGGGCGCGATCCGCGTCGGCGTGGAACTCTTCACCGGCGCGGCCCTGCTCGGCTGAGGCGGTCCTGTTCGGCCGGCGCGGCACGCCTCGGTCGACCGTCCCCGGCCCGCGGACCATCGCGGGCCGGGCGCTCGTCGTTCAACGGCGGGAGGGTGAACCGGGGCGTGCGAACCGGGGGAGCGCACGGAACGTTGCCACCGGTGCGTCGACGTTTCCGCGTACGGAATCCGGACCGCGGTGTACGGACCCGGACCGGCCCCGACCGCGGTGCACGGAACCGGGCCGGCGGACCGTCAACCGTGTTCGCCGGGCCGGATTCCGGTGAACGGGCCCGTCCGGTCCACGTCAGCGGTCGGCCGACGGCGCGAGCCGGTCGATCCCGGGACGGCGGGTGCTCACGGCCGACGTCGGACACGCGGCCGGCGACCGATGCGCCCCAGCTCCAACCCTCACCCCTGCGCGGGCGGCGGGCGATGCGTCAACCCCGCTTCACGCAGTGTTCCCGCGCGAGGTTTCCCGCCCCCATTCCCCGCTCCCCTTTTCCGCCGTCATTCGCCGTCATTCGCCGTCAATCACCTCCGCCGCCGTCATTCACCGTCGTCAATGGCCGCGTTCCCCCGCCTTTCCGCCGACTGTCGTCCGTGTCGCTTTCTGTCGGCTTTCGGTCCCGGCCGGGGCGGAGTTGGGCAATGTTAGGATCGATCTGCCGTGTAGCTTCTGTGTGTATGCGGTGATATTTTCGAGCGTTTCGCAACCCACGGCTCAGACTCGACATCACGCGCGGGCCGCCGGGCCGTTAGCGTCGCACCGGCCCGCCCGTCCGGACCCGGCGCGGGGCGGACGGGGGCCGGGCCATGCCGACGTGACGGACGCGGCCGGTGATGTTCGTTCCGAAATCCCGTAGGGGGACCCTCCGTGCTTGTCGAGCAGAGCCACATCCTGGTACCGCCGGTCCGGCTGCCCGAACGGGACGTGCTCGCGGAATCGGCCCGCCGGTCACCGCTGTTCGACCGCGCGGTCCGGCTCGCCGGGCTGCTGGGCACCGGTCGGCCCGTCGACGTCACCGGAATCCTCGCCGACGAGCCGCTGCGCGAGGCCGCCGCCGCACTCGGCCTGCGCGGCAGCGGATACGACGACGAGGCCGTCGCCGCCTGGGACTTCGGGCTCGCCCTCGGAGTGATCGCGATACGCGACGACGAGGACGGGCGGCCGACGGCCGTGCCCGGCGACGTCCTCGGCACGCTGGACGGCCTGGCCGCCGACGAGGTCCTCGCCCTGTGGCGTGCCGGGCTCGACGCGGTCATCGGGGAGGCGGAGTTCGACGACCTGCTCACCGGGTCCGACGATCCCTACGCCGACGATCCCTTTGCCGACGACCCTTGTGCCGAGGAGGCCGCCGGGCCCGCCCCCGAATGGGACCTGGCCGGCGAACGGGCCTACCTCGACGCCATCCTGCGCACCCTCTACCTGGTCGCCGTCCTCGAATCCTGGCAGCCCGCGGCCGGCGGCGCCCCCGAACCGCTCCCGCTGCCGGTACTCGCCGCCGTCCTGCTCACCCCGGACGACCCCGCGGACCACCCCGGCGGCACCCATGGCACCGACGGGTTCGACGGCACCGATGAGTCCGGCGGCGCCTGGGGCACGGACGACCTGCGCGGGGTCGAGGACGCCGACCTGGTCGCCGAGGTCGCCGCGCTGGCCGACCGGCTCGCCGCGCTGGCGCCGACCGGACTGCTGGAGTACACGCCGCCGGCGCGCCCGCTGGACCTGCCGTTCGACGGACCGCTGGAGGACGCCGACCCCGGCGAGGCCGCGTACGGCACGGTCCGGCTGACCGCGCTCGGGCTGCTCGTCGTACGGGACCGGTCGCTCGCCACCGGTGTCGCCGCGCCAACCCTCGGCGACCTGCGGGACGCCCCCGCCACCGCGCTGCTCGACGTCCTGCCCGGCTACCCGTCGGCCGCCGCGGACGCCGAGGCCGACGTCTGGCTCGCCGCCCGCGAACCCGCCGCCGCCGTCGCCGAGTTGCTCACGGCGGGTGTGGTGGGTGCGGTGGGGGCCACGAGTGCAGTGCGTGCTGAGGGTGTCGCGAGCGCTACGGGTGCCATGGGTGTCGCGAGCGCTGAGCGTGCTGAGGGCGCCACGTCCGGCCGCGTCACGCCGGCCTGTCTGGCCGTGCTGAACCGGCTCGGCGGCGCCGCGATACCCGCCCTGCGCGCCGCTGGCGCCGACCCCGCCCTGCGCCCGTTCGCCGAAGCCGCCCTCGCCGACCCCGCCCTGGTCGAAGCCGATCCCGCCCTCAGCGGCCCTGCCCGTCGCGCCGCCGGCCCCGCCCAGCGCGACGGCGTCCCCGGCTCGGTGGCCCCGGCCGTCCAGCACGCCACCGGTACCGCCCGCCCCTGACGGCGCCCCGCCGCCCACGGCGCCGGCGCCCCGCTTGCCGCCACCGCCCGCTCCCGTTCGACCCCGCACCATGCCGGAGGACCCCATGGCCGTCGCGGCCCGCCCTGACGTCAGCGTCATCGTCATCGTCCACAACGACGCCGCCCGGTTGCCGCGCGCCGTCGAGTCGGTACGCCGCCAGACCCTCCGCGACCTCGAGATCGTCATCAGCGACGACCACTCCACCGACCGGACCCCCAAGGTCGCCCGCGCCCTCGCCGAACAGGACGACCGGATCCGCTACCACCGGCTGCCCGTCAACAGCGGTGGCTGCGGCGGCCCGCGCAACGCCGCGATCGACCTGGCGCGGGCGCCGTTCCTGATGTTCCTCGACAGCGACGACGAACTGCCCGAGCACGCCTGCGAGTCACTGCTCGACGCGCTGCTGGAGGACGACGCGCTCGACCTGGCGATGGGCGCCGTCGAACGGGTCGCGCCCGGCGGAGCCACCTCCACCTGGCGCCCGCACCTGGTGGAGCGCGCCCGTACGATCCGCGGCCTGCGCGCCGAACCCGGCCTGCTGCACAACCCGCTGGCCACCGACAAGATGTACCGCAAGGCGTTCCTCGACCGGCACGAGCTGCGCTTCCCGGTCGGGATCGCCTTCGCCGACCAGCTGTTCTCCACCCGCGCCTACGCCCTGGCCGGCGCGATCGCCGTGCTGACCGAACCGGTCTACCGCTGGCACGTCGCCCCACCGGCCCCGCCCGCCACGGTCACGGCCCCGCCGGCCCCGCACCTCGCCCCGCCCGCCACGGTCACGGCTCCGCCCGCCACGACAACGGCCCCGTCAGCCACGACCGCCGACGCGGCCTCCGCCGACCGAGCCTCCGGCGCCGATCAAGCCTCCGGCGCCGACCAACCCTCCGCCGGCGACCTCCCCGCGGACCAACGCCCCGCGGACCAACGCCCCGCGGACCAACGCCCCGCAGACCAAAGCCCCGCAGACCAAAGCCCCGCGGACCAACGCCCCACAGAGCAACGCCCCGCCGACCAAGCCTCTCCCGTGGACCCCGCCGCCGCCGTCCGGGACCGGGTCGCCGTTCATCGGCTCATCGACGCCTTCCTCGACGACAGCGGCTTCGCCGACCTGCGGCCCGACAAGGACCACGCGTTCCTCACCCGCGATCTGGCCCCCTTCCTGGCCGAACTGCCGTACCGGGACGAGGAGTTCGCCACGGCGTTCGCCGCCGCGACCGGCGAGTACCTGGACGGCGTGCACCCCGGCGCACTGCACCGCACCCCGCGTGACCTGCGCGTCACGCTCGCCCTGCTGCGGTCCGGCCGGTACGCCGACGCGGTGGTCGCCGCCCGCGGACTCGGCCGGCCGATCGCGCCGCGCGAGGCGGTCGTGGGCGCCGACGGCACCGAGTACTGGGGAGCCGGGACGCCGGACGACCCGGACCTCGCCCGTGAGCTGGAGATCGGCGAACTCAACCTGCGCGGGCGCCCGTTGACCTCCGCGCTGCTGCGGCACGAGATCACCGCGCTGACCCCGAGCCCCGCGTCGCGCATCACCCTCGGCATTCGCACCTACGACCCGGGGCGCCGGCTGCCGGTCGGCCCGGCCGTCGCCGCCGTGGTGATCGACCCCGCCGACCGGCCGCACCGCACCGAGTTCCGGCTCGACCCGGTGCGCCCGGGGGTCTTCGAGGGCACCGTGACGCTGGACCTGGCCGCCGTCACCCTGCCGCCGCACGGCTACTCCGGCCACCGTGCCGCGTACGTCACGGTCGGCCGCGGCGCCGCCACCCCGGCCGGTCCACTGCTGGCGCCGCTGGGTCTGCCCCGGATGTCGAAGGCCATCGGCTACCACCGCGGCCTCGCCCCGCACCTGGTCACCGTCGGTCCCGAAGGACGCGGCGCGGGCCGGCTGCGGATCCGCTGGACCCGTACCGGACTGCTCGCCGTCGCCCAGCGCCGGCTGCCGCCCGGCCCCCGCGCCGCCGCGGCCGGCGCCGTCCGCCGCGCCGCCCGGCTTGTCGGCGGCGACGACCGCTGAACCCCGCCGCCCCATGAACCCACCCCCGGGCCCGATACCGCGTCCCCCGGGGCGTAAGCGGGTGATTCCGGCCACCGCGAACCCTGCCGAAAGGGGCGCCCCGGGACCGTCGCGGAGCCGCCCGTCCTGGCGCGGCGGGCGCGGAGCCCCAGGTAGGAGACGATCCCATAACGGGTTCGCACCCGCCCTTTACCTGACATCTACGCGCGTTAAGCTGCCGCAGAACCAGCGCCGGACGGGGCGCTTCAGATGGATGAAGGGGTACCCCTCGTGCGCCGGGTAACCACGATCGCAGCCGCCGGTATAGCCACCGCGGCCCTCGCCCTCACCGCCACCGCGTGCGGCGCGAGTTCCACGCAGTCCAGCGGCCCCACGGGCAGCGGTAAGGCCACTGCGAAGTCCACCATGAAGGTGGGCATGGCCTACGACGTCGGCGGTCGCGGCGACCACTCGTTCAACGACTCCGCCGCCCGCGGCCTCGACAAGGCCACCAAGGCATTCGGCGGCACCCCCAAGGAGCTGACCGCCAAGAACACCGACGGTGAGTCGGACCGCGAGGGCTACCTGACCGACCTGGCGCAGGCCGGGTACAACCCGGTCGTCTCGGTGGGCTACGCCTACGCGCAGGCCGTCAAGGTCGTCTCGGCGAAGTTCCCCAGGACCACCTTCGGCATCGTCGACTCCGAGGTGCCGGGCAAGAACGTCGACAGCATGACGTTCGCCACCCCGGAGAGCTCCTACCTGGCCGGCGTGGCCGCGGCGCTCAAGTCGAAGACCGGCCACATCGGCTTCATCGGCGGCGTCAACATCGCGCTGATCCAGGGCTTCCAGGCCGGCTTCCAGCAGGGCGTGCACGACACCAAGCCCGCCGACAAGGTCACCGTGCAGTACCTGAGCACCGGCACCGACCTGTCCGGCTTCTCCAGCCCCGACAAGGGCGCCTCGGCCGCCGCGGGCATGCTCTCGCACGGCATCGACGTCATCTACGCCGCCGCCGGCTCCTCCGGCACCGGCTCGATCCAGACCGTGGCGGGCACCAAGAACGCCTGGTCCATCGGCGTCGACTCCGACCAGTACCAGGACCCGGCGCTGGCCAAGGACAAGTCGCACATCCTGACCTCCGCGGTCAAGAACGTCGACGTCGCCGTCTACGACCTCATCCAGAGCGTGCACAACGGCAAGCCGCTGACCGGCACCGTCGCGTACAACCTGCAGAACGGTGGCGTGGGCCTGGCCAGCAGCGGCGGCTACCTCACCGGCATCATGCCGCAGCTCAACGCCGCCAAGCAGAAGATCATCAGCGGTGCGATCAAGGTCAAGTCGACCCCGTGATCCTTTGATCCACACGGTCGAACGCGCGGGGCCCGCCGGGGGAGTGCACACCACTCCTTCCCGCCGGGCCCCTACGCCTGACCGCGCATGAACGAGGAGAGTGCGCCATCAACGCCGCCACCGAGTCCCCCGCCGCCCCACCCGCCGTGCAGCTCAACGGCATCACCAAGCGGTTCCCCGGAGTCGTCGCCAACCACGACATCGACATCACGGTCCGCCGCGGCATCGTCCACGCCCTCGTCGGCGAGAACGGTGCCGGCAAGTCGACCCTGATGAAAATCCTCTACGGCATGCAGAAGCCGGACGAGGGCACCATCGCCATCGACGGCGAGCAGGTCACGTTCTCCAACCCGGGTGACGCCATCGCCCGCGGCATCGGCATGGTGCACCAGCACTTCATGCTCGCCGACAACCTCACCGTGCTGGAGAACGTCGTGCTGGGCAGCGAGAAGCTGCACGGCATCGGCGGCAGGGCCCGCGCGAGGATCAAGGAGATATCCGACGCCTACGGTCTCGGCGTGCGCCCCGACGCGCTCGTGGAGGACCTCGGCGTCGCCGACCGCCAGCGGGTGGAGATCCTCAAGGTCCTCTACCGCGGCGCCCGCACCCTGATCCTCGACGAGCCCACCGCGGTCCTGGTGCCCCAGGAGGTCGACGCGCTCTTCGACAACCTGCGCGGCCTGAAGGCCGAGGGGCTGACCGTCATCTTCATCTCGCACAAGCTCGGCGAGGTGCTGTCGGTCGCCGACGAGATCACCGTCATCCGGCGCGGCACCACCGTCGGATCGGCCGACCCGCGCACCACCACGACCAAGCAGCTCGCCGAACTCATGGTCGGCAGCGAACTGCCGTCGCCGGAGACCAGCGAGTCCACCGTCACCGACGTCGCGATGCTCACCGTCGACGGTCTGCGGCTCACCGCCCCCGACCCCGACGGCGTCGCCCGCGTCGTGCTGGACGACATCACGTTCACCATCCACCAGGGCGAGGTCCTCGGCGTCGCCGGTGTCGAGGGCAACGGGCAGGCCGAACTCGTCGAGGCCATCATGGGCATGCGCGTCCCCGACGCCGGCGTGCTCACCCTGGCCGGCGCCGACATCAGCCGGACCCCGACCCGCAAGCGCCGGGTGGCCGGCATCGGCTACATCCCGGAGGACCGGCACCGGCACGGCCTGCTGCTGGAAGCCCCGCTGTGGGAGAACCGCATCCTCGGCCACGTCACCGAGAAGCCCAACAGCAAGGGCGCCCTGCTCGACCCGGCCGCCGTCCGCCGCGACACCCAGCGCATCGTCACCGAGTACGACGTGCGCACCCCCGGCATCGACGTCACCGCCGCCTCGCTGTCCGGCGGCAACCAGCAGAAGCTGATCGTCGGCCGCGAGATGAGCCACCACCCCAAGCTGCTGATCGCCGCCCACCCCACCCGCGGGGTGGACGTCGGCGCGCAGGCGCAGATCTGGGACCAGATCCGCGAGGCCCGCCGCGAGGGGCTCGCGGTGCTGCTGATCTCCGCCGACCTCGACGAGCTGATCGGCCTGTCCGACACCCTGCGGGTGATGTACCGCGGCCGCCTGGTCGCCGACGCCGACCCCGCGACCATCACTCCCGAGGAACTCGGCTCCGCGATGACCGGCGCCTCCTCGGGCCACCTGGAGCACGAACCCTCCGCAGCCGAGGGGGGAGAGGACCGATGAAGATCTTCGCCCGGATCGACCGGGAACGCCTGCTGCTCGGCCTGGCCGCACCGCTGATGGCCGTGGTCGCCGCGATCATCGTCACCGCGCTGGTCCTGCTGGCCACCGGCAAGCAGCCGTTCGACGCCTTCCAGATCATGGTCAGCTACGGCTTCAAGAGCGACAGCCAGGTCTACATCCTCAACCGCGCCACCGAGTACTACCTCGCCGGCCTCGCGGTGGCCATCGGCTTCCGCATGAACCTGTTCAACATCGGCGTCGAGGGCCAGTACGGCATGGCGGTCTTCTTCACCGCCATCGTCGGCGGCTACGTCAACCTGCCCGGCTTCATCGAGATCCCGCTGCTGATCATCACCGCCATGCTTGTCGGCGCGGTCTGGGCGGGCATCGCCGGCGTGCTGCGGGTCAAGCGTGGTGTCAGCGAGGTGATCTCCACCATCATGCTGAACTCCATCGCCGCGCAGGGCATCATCTCCTACCTCTTCCAGCCGCACCGCCTGGCGCACACCACCGACGGCGGCAACGTCGTGCAGACCGACAACCTGCCCAAGTCCGCCTGGTTCTTCACCATCACCGGCAACCCGGCCGCCGGACCCATCGACGGCTTCGTCGTCGTGGCGATCCTGGCCGGCGTCGCCTACTGGTTCGTGCTGTCGCGTACCCGCTTCGGCTTCGACCTGCGCACCGTCGGGCAGTCGGAGTCCGCCGCCGAGGCCAGCGGCGTCGACGTCAAGCGCATGATCGTCATCAGCATGCTGATCTCCGGCGCCGTCGCCGGCCTGGTCGGCCTGCCCGCGCTGCTCAACGAGGCCCACACCTACGGCGACGGCATCCCCACCGGCATCGGCTTCATCGGCATCGCCGTCGCCCTGCTGGGCCGCAACCACCCGATCGGCATCGGCATCGGCGCCCTGCTGTGGGCGTTCCTCGACCGCACCTCCGGCTGGCTGGAGTTCCAGGGCTACGACAAGGAGATCGTCGGCGTCATCCAGGGCGTCATCGTCCTGTGCGTCGTCATCGCCTACGAGGTCGTCCGCCGCTACGGCATCGGCCGCCAGCAGCGCAAGGTGGGCGAGGAGCTCGCCGCCGCGTCCGTCACCAGTCACCAGCAGGAGGCCGCGGCATGAGCGTCACCACCGCACCCGCCACCGCCCCCAAGTCCAGCGCGGCGGGCGGCGGCCGCCGCAAGCTGTCGTTCCCGATGATCCTGGTCGTGCTGGCCTGCGCCCTGATCGCGGTCAGCGCGGTCCGGGCCATCACCGGCGCCGACGACGTCACCTCCTCCGGGCAGGTCGGCGGCGCGCTGGAGATGGCGGTGCCGATCGGCCTGGCCGGCCTGGCCGGCCTGTGGTCGGAACGGGCCGGCGTGGTCAACATCGGCCTCGAGGGCATGATGATCCTCGGCACCTTCTTCGGCGCCTGGGCCGGCTGGCAGCACGGGCCGTGGATCGGCCTGCTGGCCGGCGTCGTCGGCGGCATGCTCGGCGGCCTGGTGCACGCCATCGCCACCGTCACCTTCGGCGTCGACCACATCGTCTCCGGTGTGGCGATCACCCTGCTCGCCCAGGGCGCCACCGAGTACCTGGCGAAGATGTGGTTCAACACCGGCCACGCCGCCCGGATCGGCGGCAGTCCCAAGCAGTCGCCCAACATCGCGTCGGTCGGCTCGATCACCGTGCCCGGCCTGTCGCCCTGGCTGGCCACGGTCGAGAAACACCACTGGTTCCTGGTCTCCGACCTCGCCGGTGTGCTCGGCGGCCTGGTCACCAACCTGTCGCTGTTCACCGTGCTGGCCGCCGTGCTGTTCGCCGCCACCTACTTCGTGCTGTGGCGCACCCCGTTCGGCCTGCGGCTGCGCTCCTGCGGCGAGGCACCGGTGGCCGCCGAGTCGCTCGGCGTCAACGTCTACCGCTACAAGTACATCGGCGTGATCATGTCCGGCGGCCTGGCCGGCTTCGGCGGCGCGTTCCTCGCCATGGTCCCCGCGCACGCCTACCAGGAGGGCCAGACCGGCGGCCGCGGCTACATCGGCCTCGCCGCGATGATCTTCGGCAACTGGCGGCCCGGCGGCCTGGCCATGGGCGCCGGCCTGTTCGGCTACACCGACAGCCTCCAGCTGCGCAACGGCGGCCCGGCCGCGCACGCGCTGCTGCTCCTGCTGTTCATCCTGCTGGTCGCACTGGCGGTCCGGAAGTTCTACCGGAAGAGCTACAAGCAGGGCGTGGCCGGTGTCATCTCGGCAGCGCTGCTGCTGGTGTGGTTCCTCATGACGAGCACCATTCCGGACGAATTCGTGAGCATCACGCCCTACGTGGCCACGCTGCTGGTCCTCTCGCTGTCCGCGCAACGCCTGCGGATGCCCAAGGCCGACGGCAAGCCCTACCGCAAGGGACAGGGCAAGTGACCGCCGGAACCGGGCCGGCCCCCGGCACCGACCCGGGCAACGCCCCCGGCACGGGCTCGGGCACGGACTCAAGCACTGGCTCGGGCACCGACCCCGCGACCGTCGACTGGGAGGCGCTGCGGGCCGCGGCGCGGGACATCATGACCCGCGCCTACGCGCCCTACTCCCGCTTCCCGGTCGGCGCCGCCGCCCTGGTCGACGACGGCCGCACGGTCACCGGCTGCAACGTGGAGAACGCCGCCTACGGGGTCGCGCTGTGCGCCGAATGCGGTCTGGTCTCCGCGCTGCACGCCACCGGCGGCGGCCGGCTGACCGCGTTCACCTGCTGCGACGGCCGCGGTGAGCGGATCATGCCGTGCGGCCGCTGCCGCCAGCTGCTGTGGGAGCACGGCGGCCCCGACCTGCTGCTCGACACCGCCCGCGGCGTCCGCCCGCTCAGCGAAATCCTGCCGGACGCCTTCGGCCGGGACGACCTCGACCGCTGACGCCCGCTGGTTCCTGCTGACACCCGCTGCTGCCCGCGCCCGACGGCCCGCCCGTCGGGCGCCGGCACCCCGCCGGTCGTCCCCACCGCCGGTCATATCACCGCCGGTCACCCCGACCGCCGAACGTACGGTCACACTTTTCACTGGCCGCCTTTTTCGCCGGCCGCCTTTTTCGCCGGTCGCAGTTTCGCCGGTCGCACCGCAGCCGGTCACACCACCGCGGGTCGCACCTTCGCCGGTGCCGCCGCCGGTGGTCCCGGCCGACTTCACCCGCCGGCGCCCGTGCCGCGGCCACCCGCCGCGGTCCGGCGCCGGCGATCCCAACCGTAAGGAACGAACCCCGATGGACGTCATCTCCGTCATCCGAACCAAGCGCGACCGCGGCCGCCTGACCGACGAGCAGATCGACTGGGTGATCGACGCCTACACCCGCGGCGAGGTCGCCGACGAGCAGATGTCCGCGCTCGCCATGGCCATCCTGCTCAACGGGATGGACCGCGCCGAGATCGCCCGCTGGACCGCCGCGATGATCGCCTCCGGCGAGCGGATGGACTTCGCCGCGCTGCCGCGCCCGACCGCCGACAAGCACTCCACCGGCGGCGTCGGCGACAAGATCACCCTGCCGCTGGCCCCGCTGGTCGCCGCCTGCGGCGCGGCCGTCCCGCAACTGTCCGGCCGCGGCCTGGGCCACACCGGCGGCACCCTGGACAAGCTGGAGTCCATCCCCGGCTGGCGGGCGCTGCTGTCCAACGACGAGATGATGAACGTCCTGCGGGACGTCGGCGCGGTCATCTGCGCGGCCGGCGACGGGCTGGCCCCGGCCGACAAGAAGCTCTACGCGCTGCGGGACGTCACCGGCACGGTCGAGGCGATCCCGCTGATCGCCTCCTCCATCATGTCCAAGAAGATCGCCGAGGGCACCGGCTCGCTCGTCCTGGACGTCAAGGTCGGCTCCGGCGCGTTCATGAAGAACCTCGACGACGCCCGGGAGCTGGCGTCCACCATGGTCGGCCTCGGCAGCGACCACGGCGTGCGCACGGTCGCCCTGCTGACCGACATGTCCACTCCGCTCGGGCTGACCGCCGGCAACGCCCTGGAGGTCCGCGAGTCCGTCGAGGTGCTGGCCGGCGGCGGTCCGGCCGACGTGGTCGAACTGACGCTGGCGCTCGCCCGCGAGATGCTCACCGCGGCCGGCCTGCCCGACGCCGACCCCGAGCGGGCCCTCAAGGACGGCTCCGCGATGGACCACTGGCGCCGGATGATCACCGCTCAGGGCGGCGACCCCGACGCGACGCTGCCGGTCGCCCGCGAACGCCACGTCGTCACCGCGGACGCCTCCGGCGTGCTCACCGAGCTCGACGCCTACGCGGTCGGCGTCGCCGCGTGGCGCCTCGGCGCCGGCCGCGCCCGCAAGGAGGACCCGGTCCAGGCCGGCGCCGGCATCGAACTGCACGCCAAGCCCGGCGACCCCGTCACCGCCGGCCAGCCCCTGCTGACCCTGCACACCGACACCCCCGAACGCTTCCCGTACGCGCTTCAGGCCCTCGCCGGCGGGGTGACCGTCGGCCCGGCCGGCACCGCTTTCAGCCCCCGCCCGATCGTGCTGGACCGCATCAGCTGAGCCATCGGTCCACCGGCGATTGACTCGTTCACTCGTTCGACTGAAAGGGGTCGGAGACTCTTCTCCGGCCCCTTCGGCCGTGCTGGAATGGGTGCTGTGCCGAAGACCGAAGGAGGAGGCGACATGGAACGATTTCCAGCCAACTGACGCCGGGAAAGCGGTGGTTGGCGTCCGGGGGAGTGTGGTCGACTGGGCCCATGGACGGCATAGCGCCCAGCGTGATCGCGGTGCTCGGCACCCTGCTCGGTGTCGGACTCACCTACGTGTTCCAGGAACGCGGTAACGCGCGCATCGCCCAGCAGGACCGCGAGGAGCGACTGCGTCAGGAACGGATGGACGCCTACGTCGCCTACGCGGCGGCCCTGGTCGCCTACCGCCGGGGCCTGATCGACCTGTGGTTCAGCGACCGCGCCGGCACCCCGCCGGAGGAGCTGCGACGGGTCCGGCTGCACTCCTACGAACTGCGAACGGCGGCCCAGGAGGCCCTGTTCCGGGTGCAGTTGGTGACCGACGACGCGGTGCTGTCCACCCGGGCCGTTCAGGTCTTCCAGGAGGTCGGCGAGGTGGGCCGCAGCGACCAGCGGGAGGAGATGGACCGCCGCCGCGAAAGCACCCGCGACGCGGTCAACGCCTTCGTCACCACGGTCCGCCCGATGGTGATGCCCCGTTCGACGGACTGAGGGACGCGCTGCGCGACGTGCGGTGGGCCTTCGGCGTCAGCGGTGGGGAGTGGCTGACGTCTGCGGTGCGGCCTTCGGCGTCAGCGGTGCCCGACTGCTGGCGCCTGCGTGCGGAGTGGCTGACGCCTGCGGTCAGGGCCGCACCGGTGCCGAGTTGCTGACGCCAGCGTGCGGAGTGGCTGACGTCTGCGGTGGGGGCCTCGGCGGTGCTCAGCCGCTGACGCCTGCGTGTGGAGTGGCTGACGTCTGCGGTTGCGGCCTCCGGCGTCACGGTGCTCAGCCGCTGGCGCCAGCGTGCGCAGTGGCTGACGCATGCAGTTGGGGCCGCACCGGTGCTCAGCCGCTGGCGCCAGCGAGCGGAGACGCTGCCCCCAGCCGTGCGGCCCCAACTGCAT
>NZ_JAAGKO020000094.1 GCF_027947535.2 Streptantibioticus silvisoli | reverse complement strand
GGGGCGTCAGGGTGCGCGGGAGCGCGGCGGTGTGGGGGCGCGGCGGTGCGGGGGGTGTGCGGGCGCGGGCGGGGGTGTCGGGGGGCGGCGGGGCACCGGATGCGGGGTGCAGGGCCGCGGGAGCGCGGCGGTGCGGGAGCGCGGCGGTGCACCGGGCAGGGTGCCGAGGGGCTTCGGGGCGCCCCCGGAGCGCTTCGGGGCGCCGGGAAGAGCCGCCGCGGCGGTGCCGGCCGGTGTGGCGGCCCGGCAGCCCGACAATCCGACGGTGTGACGGGTGCCCGGGCGGTGTCAGGTCCGCCCGGGCGCCCGGCTTGGGGGCGCGGCCCGGTGCCGCGGTCGGTTACGCCGGGGACGCGGCCTGGAGGGCGGCCCGCAGGTGGCCGTCGGCGGTGGTCAGCAGGCGGTCTGCGGTGGGCGCGTCGACGCCGGCCAGCACCATCAGGATCGCGGTCTTCACCTCGCCGTCCGCCGCGCTGAGCGCCGCCTCGATCTCGTCCGGCCCGGCGCCGGTGGCCAGTTCCACGATCCGCTGGGAGCGGGCCCGCAGCTTCTCGTTGGACGACCGCAGATCGACCATCAGATTGCCGTAGGTCTTGCCCAGTCTGATCATCGCGACGGTCGAGATCATGTTGAGCACCATCTTCTGCGCGGTGCCCGCCTTCAGCCGGGTGGAACCGGTCAGCAGCTCCGGACCGGTGACCACCTCGACGCCGTGCTCGGCGGCCCGGGCCAGCGGTGAGTGCGCGTTGCACGACAGGCCCACGGTCAGCGCGCCCAGCCGCCGGGCGTGTTCGACCGCGCCGACCGCGTAGGGCGTGCGGCCGGAGGCGGACACGCCGACCACCGTGTCGTCCGGGCCGACCCCCAGCGCGTCGAGGTCGGCGGCGGCCATCTCGCGGCTGTCCTCGGCGCCCTCGACCGCGTGGGACATCGCCCCCGGCCCGCCGGCGATCAGCCCGACGACCTGGCCGGGGGAGGTGTTGAACGTCGGCGGGCACTCGCTGGCGTCCAGCACGCCGAGCCGGCCCGCGGTGCCGGCGCCCGCGTAGACCAGCCGGCCGCCGCGGGCCATCCGTTCGGCGGCGGCGTCGATGGCGTCCGCGATGACCGGCAGCCCGGCGGCGACGGCCGCGGACACGCCGGAGTCCTCGGCGTTCATGAGCGCGACGATCTCCGCCGTCGGAAGCCGGTCGATGTCCGCGAGCTCCGGGCGGAACGCCTCGGTGGTCAAGGTGTCCAACTCGCGCCGCAGAGCGTCGTTTCTGGGCATGGGTGAGGCGGTCCTTCACTGGTCGGGGTGGGGCCCGGCAGGGTGAGCCGGAGGCGTTACGGGCGGGTGGTGGGGCGCGGCTGGTGGTGGCGGTGCGCCAGGGCCTCGTACGACGCGGACAGCGCGGGGGCGGCCCGCTCGTAGGTGCGCTGCGCGACCCCGACGAACAGGCAGTCCACGACGAGCAGTTGACCGGTGCGGCTGGACATGGCGGCCGGCCGCAGCTCGCTCTCGCGCGAGGTGGAGGTGGTCAGCACGTGGTCGGCGTACTGGGCGACGGCGCTGTCCGGCCGTCCGGTTATCGCGACGGTGGTGGCGCCCTGGTCGAAGGCGACGCGCAGCGGCTCTATGACGTCGACCGTGCCGCCGGAGTGCGTGATGGCCAGCGCCACGTCGCCCTGGCGCAGCTGGACGGCGTTGGTGACCGCCAGGTGCGGGTCGCTGTGGGCGTGCGCGATCAGGCCGATCCGCAGCAGCTTCTGGGCCAGGTCCTGGCCGACCAGCGAGGAGGCGCCGGTGCCGTAGACGTCGATGCGGCGGGCGGTGGCCAGCGCGGCGACGGCCGCCTCCAGCTGGCCGACGTCCAGTCCGGCGGCGGTGTCGGCCAGCGTCTGCCGCTCGTCGTGCGCGAGCTTGGCGACCACGTCGGCCAGCGGGTCGTCAACGGCGATGTCGGCGGTCACCGCGGCCGGCGCGCCGGCCTCCTGCTGGGCGGCGAACGCGGCCAGTGCCAGCCGCAGGTCGCGGTACCCGGGGTAGCCCAGGATGCGCGCGGTGCGCACCACGGTGGCCTCGCTGGTGCCGGTGTGCTGCGCGAGCGCGGTGACCGTCAGCCGGGCGCAGCCCGCGGGGTCGCTCGCGACCGCCTCGGCCACCCGCTGCATGGAACGGGTCATGGACGGGCCGAGCGTACGCACCTTGGCGGCCAGAGCCGTGCCGCCGCCCGCCGTACGGGACCGGAAAGTTTCTTTCGCCTGCTGAGTCACCTTTGAAAGGTATTTTCGCGCAGGGGGGCCGTCAAGGCCCCCGTCCGGGCGAGCGGGGGACAATGGTTGACATGCCTGACGATGAACTGGAAGTCGCACTGCACGGCGCGCGGGCCCGGGTGCTCGCCGACCTGGCGGCCCGCGAGGTCGCCGACCCCGAGGTCGTCTCGCTGGTCGAGGCCGCCGTGACGCACCGCCGGTGGTGGGTGGCGCAGTGGCCGGACGGCGCCGAGTTCGTGGCCGGACTGGTCGCCCAGGACGTGCAGGACGCGCTGCTGGAACGCCGGGGCCGCTGGCCGCTGTGCCCGTCCTGCGCCGAGCCGCACGCGCTCGACGTCGAACCGGAACTCGGCCCCGACCCGCACTGGGTGTGCTCCCCGTATGGCACCGTCGTCGCCCCGGTCGGCGGCCTGACGTGACGGTCTACATCGACCCGCCCGCCTGGCCGGGCCACGGCCGCCTGTGGTCCCACCTGGTCAGCGACGACTCCTACGACGAACTGCACGCCTTCGCCCGCCGCCTCGGCGCCCCGCCGCGCGCCTTCGAACGCGACCACTACGACATCCCGGCCGCCTCCTACCGCGACGCCGTCCGCCTCGGCGCCGTCGAGGTCCGCAGCCGCGACGTCGTGCGGCTGCTCACCGCGGCCGGTCTGCGCCGCCGCAAGCACGCGGTACGCCTCACGCCGACAGCAGCGCCAGCTCACCGGTGAGGTTGGCCCGGGCGGCACGCTCCCAGTGCCGCCGGCCGTGCGGGGTGCGGAACAGGCCGGGCAGCGCGAGCAACTGGCGCAGTACGTCGGCCCGGCCGGCCCGGAAGACGTCCTCGGGGACGAACGCGTACTCCTCGCGCACGGCGGCGGCGTAGGCGGCGTACGCGGCGGGGGAGCCGGCCAGTACCGCGAGGTCGGCGTCGCAGAGCACCTCGCCGTCCCGGTCGCCGGGGGCGGGATCGTGGCCGGTGGTCAGGCGCACCAGCCGGGCGACGGCGGCCGTGACACCGTCGGCCAACCCGGCCTCCGGCAGGGCGCGTTCGGCCAGCGCGGCGCTGCGTTCCTCGTTCTGCGAGCGGTCCGGGCGGTAGACCGCGTCGTGGAACCAGGCGGCCAGCACTACTACGTCACGATCTGCGGCGTGCCCGGCCAGCTCGTCCACCCGGGCCAGTACCGCGTCGAGGTGATCGATCGTGTGGTACTTGCGCTGCGGTTCGGCCCAGCGCGCCAGCAGGTTCTCGCCGTAGGGGGCCGGATCGGCGGTGGCGCCCGCACGGGTCAGGACCGTGCTCCAGCCGGCCAGCAGGCGGTCGTGCGACGGGTGGTGACTCATGCGGCCATTCTGCGCGATGCCGTGGCGACGCGGGCCCGGCTGTGGCACCCTGACGTATATGTCTAGACCAATCTTCGAAGTGATCGCGCTGGGCGCCGACGACGCGCTCGCCGCACAGGCCGGCGGGGCGGACCGCCTCGAACTGGTCGCTGACATGGCGTCCGACGGCCTCACCCCGTCCCGGGAGACCTTCGCCGCGGTACGCGCCGCCGTGGACCTGCCGGTACGCGTCATGCTGCGGTCCCGCGACGGCTTCCAGGTCGGCGGCCCGGCCGCCCTCGACGCCCTGTGCGCGGACGCGGCGGCCCTGCGGGCCGAGGGCGCCCGGGAGTTCGTCCTCGGCTTCCTCGACGCCGACGGCGAACCCGACATCGCCGCGCTCACCGCCCTGGCCGGCGTCATCGACGGCTGCCGCTGGACCTTCCACCGCGCGCTGGACCGGGCCGCCGACCGCGCCCGGCTGCGCGCCCGGCTGGCCGCACTGCCCGGCCTGGACGCCTACCTCACCGCCGGCTCGCCGAACGGCGTCGACGACGGCCTGCCGGTACTGCTCGCCGAGGCCGCCCGCGCCGCCGTCGACGCGCCGCGCATCCTGGTCGGCGGCGGCCTGCGCGCCGGCCACCTCCCCGCGCTGCGGGCCGCCGGCATCGACGGCTTCCACGTCGGCGGCGCCGTCCGGGCCGGCGGCTGGGCCGCCCCGGTCGACCCGGCGGCGGTCCGCACCTGGCGCGAGGCGCTCGACGCCCCGCCGGCCCCGGTCCCGGTCGGCTAGAGCCTGTCCGGCGGATCAGGGGGCCGGGGCAGGGTGCGCGCCCGAAGGGGCGCGGGGAACCGCGCGACCAGCCACGACGCGACCCGCGGACGACCACTCGCCGTAGCGGCAGGGCCGTCGTCCGGCCACCGGCCGGCAGGACTCCCCGCGCAGTTCCCCGCGCCCCTGACAGGGCGCCCTCCCTCCACCACGATTCGCCGGACACGGCCCAGGCCCGATACCGGCGCACCGGGGCGGCCCGGAAGCGGCGTCCGCTGCGGTGCGAGGGCACCTGCCCACCGGAGGCTGGGGGAGCAAGGCGCCGGAGCGTTGCGGCAGTCGGTCCCGTCGGGGCGTTCCGGCAGCACGGCCGGGTGCGTACCGGGCGGCGCGAACCCGCCAGGGCTCACCGGACACGGCCCGGGCCCCGGCGCCGCGGGCCCGCCGCCGGCCGGCTGTACGGCCGCTGGGCGGCGGCCCGCACCGCCCGCGGCGCCCGGGCCCGGCAGCCGCCCGCCAGGCCCTCACACCTGCGCCAGCGCCTCCGGCAGCGGCTCGCAGTGCACGACGGTGAGGCCGGAGACCGCACGGGTGAGGGCCACGTACAGGCGGCGCAGACCGGTGCGTACGTCGGGCTCGCCGTCGACCACGGCGGCCGGTTCGTCCAGCACCACGTAGTCGTACTCCAGGCCCTTCGCCAGCGACGCGGGAACCAGCGTCAGCCGCGCCTCGGCGGAAGTCTCCTCACCGGGTGCCAGATACGGCAGGCCGGCCGCGGTCAGCGCCGCGGCCAGCTCCGGGATCCGGGCGTCGGCCGCGATCAGGCCGATCGACCCCTCACGGCCCAGCGACTCCTCGCACGCCGCGACCACCGAGGCCACCGACTCCCCGGCGGACACCGCCCGCACGCGCAGGTCACCGGCCGACTCACGCACCGAGGTGGCCGGCGCCAGCTGCGGCGCGATCTGCGGCAGCAGCCGGGAGGCGTACGCGATCACCTCACGCGGCACGCGGAAACCGCGGGTCAACTCCTCGATGTGCCCCTCCGGTTTGCCCAGGTGCGCCAGCGCCTCCTGCCAACTGTCCGTCGCCCACGGCGTGGTGCCCTGCGCGATGTCGCCCAGCACGGTCGCCGAACCCGTCGTACACCGCCGCCCCACCGCGCGGTACTGCATCGGCGACAGGTCCTGCGCCTCGTCCAGCACCACGTGGCCCAGCGAACCGGTGCGCTGCACCTGGTCCATCGCCTCGTCCACCAGCACCGCGTCGGCCGCCGACCAGCGCGCCGACTTCACCCCGCGGGCCGGCACCGCCCAGCGGATCGTCTCCTGCTCCTCGGCCGACAGCAGCCCGTCCGCCGCGGCGGCCAGGAACTCCGCGTCCGACAGCAGCCGCAGCACCAGCTTCGCCGGGTCCACCGGCGGCCACATCGCCTTCACCGCCGCCTTCACCGGCGCCGACCGCGCCACCGCGTCCTGCACCCGGTCGTCCGGCGCCTCGCCCGCCGCCTCCATCCGCACCAGTACCGCGTGCGCGATCCGCTGCGGCAACGCCTCCGCCGCCGCGCCGTAGCGCATGTCGCGGGCCGTCAACTCCTCCACCAGCTCCTGGAGCTCGTACGCCGGAACGCGCCAGCGCCGCGAACCGCGCACCACCATCAGCGGCTCGGCCGGCGCCGCGATGCCGGACCGCACCGCACGCCGGATCACCTCCGCCATCCGCGCGTCACCCTTGATCCGCGCCGCCTCCGCGCTGTCCACGCCCTTGACCGGCACATGGGCCACCAGGTCGCCGACGGTGGCCTGCTTGACGTGCAACTCGCCCAGCGCGGGCAGCACCTGCTCGATGTACCGCAGGAACGAGGAGTTCGGCCCGACCACCAGCGTGCCGGTGCGCGCCAGCCGCTCGCGGTGCGCGTACAGCAGGTACGCCACCCGGTGCAGCCCCACCGCCGTCTTCCCGGTGCCCGGCGCCCCCTGCACGCACACCGTGCCGCCGATGCCGGACCGCACGATCTCGTCCTGCTCGGGCTGGATCGTCGCCACGATGTCGCGCATCGGCCCGACACGCGGGCGCTCGATCTCGGTCTGGAGCAGCTGACTGGTGGTGTCCGCCTCGTCGGCGTCCGTCAGGTGCTCGTCCTCGTACGCGGTCAGGGCGCCGCCGGTGTAGCCGAACCGGCGGCGCAGCAGCACGTCCATCGGGTTCTTGCGCGACGCCTGGTAGAACGGCTGGGAGACCGGCGCACGCCAGTCGATGACCATCGGGTCGCCGTCCCCGTCGTGCACGTGCCGCCGGCCGATGTAGAACTTCTCGCCCAGCGCGCCCTCGGCCTGCTCCGCCCCGGGCGCGTGCGCGTAGTTCACCCGGCCGAAGAACAGTGGGGTGTGCGCCATGTCGGCCAGCGCCTCGATCCGCGCCTCGATCTGGGCGTGCAGCACCTGGGCGTTGACCCAGTTCGCGGTGACGTTGCTGAGGTCGAGCGCCTCGGCGTCGGCGCGCATCGCCCGCAGTGCCTCGCGCGAGGCGGTCAGGTGGGCGCGCTCGCGCTCCAGGGGGCCGGTGTCCTCGGGTGCTTCGGGGGACTGGCTGGGCAGCAGACTGGACACGAGCGGTTGCCTTTCGGGTACACGGTGGCATGGCCGCGGCAAGCCGCCCCGGGGAACGGCGACGGCCGGCCGCCGCCGCCGGTGACGGCTGTGCGACGCGAATGCCGCCGGTTTCCAACCGGACGGCGCTCCCGGCCCCGCGTCCACGCGGCCGGCCCGGGAGATGGCAAGACGCGGAATCCTACGCCGCCCCCGGGCCCGGCGCGAACGGGATTTCCCCGCGTCCCCTCCGGGGCCGTCCCCTACGGCCCCTGCGCCGAACGGGGGACCGGCCCGTAGGGGACACGGGGGAGGAAGGTCATCCCGGCGACTGATTTACGCCAAAGGGGCCAAACCCTACTGTTGGAGACATGAACACCCACACGGTCAACCCGATCAGAGGCAGCACCGCCGCCTCCGCGCTGCCCCCACCGCGCACCGCGCCGCCCGGCGCCGGACCGCGCCCCGACCTCGACCCCGACCACCCCCGGCACCGTCTCGGCGAGATGCTGCGCGCGGCCGGCGTCTTCCTCGACACCGCCTTCCGCGTCGTCGTCCTCGGCGCCGACGGAACGCGTCACTCCGGTCCGCTTGGCGCCGGAATACCACGTCAGGGCCGCGGCGAGCACTGATATCCCACGACAGAGCGTGATTCGCCCACTCCCCGGGTAGGGTCGCCGCCGTGGAACACGCGGACGGCGAACGCAGGAGCGGGCAACGATGACCACCACCGCCGTACGCGGTAACGAGCGTGACGCCTCGACCTTGAGGGTGGCGCTGGCCGCCGCCCCCAGACGATCGCTGACGCTGGCGACCGTGCTGCTGGCCGTCTCGCTGACCGGCTACGCGGTGCTCTGCCTGACGCTGCGCTTCCCGATGGCCGACGCGATGGTCTACCGCGCCGAGGGCATGGCCGCCGCCACCGGCCACGGCCTGTACGACCTGCGCGTCACCCGCTGGAAGCTGCCCGCGACCTATCCGCCGTTCGCCGCGATCATGTTCGTGCCGACCTCGTGGCTGCCGATGAACCTGCTGCGGGTCGCGGCCACCGAGGTCAACGTCGTCCTGCTCGGCCTGCTGGCCCACCTGTCGTTCCGCTTCGCCGGCTGGCCCCGCCGCGCCTCCGCCCGGCCGGCCGCGCTGCTGGTCGCTGTCGCGCTCGGCATATGGGTCGAACCGGTCTTCCAGACGCTCGCCTTCGGCCAGATCAACCTGGCGCTGGCCTGCCTGGTGCTGTGGGACCTGTCCCGGCCGGACCGGGCCTGGGGCAAGGGCATAGCCATCGGCATCGCGGCCGGCGTCAAACTCACCCCCGGCCTGTTCGCCGTCTACCTGCTGCTGTCCGGCCGGGTCAAGGCCGCCGCGATATCCGCGGCCTCCTTCGCCGGCACCGTCACCCTCGGCTGGCTGGTGCTGCCCGACGCCAGCTGGCGCTACTGGACCCGGGAGATGTTCGACACCTCACGGGTCGGCAAACCGTGGATCGTCGACAACCAGTCGTTGCAGGGCATGATGGCCCGCCTGCTGCACACCACGCACCCCGGCGCCTGGTGGGTGGCCGCCGCCGCGGTCACCGCGGTCGCCGGCCTCGCGGTGGCCGCGTGGGCCTCCCGCCGCGGACTGGAGACCTGGGGCGTGCTGTGCGCGGCGATCACCGCGCTGCTGGTCTCCCCGATCAGCTGGTCGCACCACTGGGTCTGGTGCGTACCGCTCATCGTCGTGCTGGCGGCCGAGGCCCGGCGGGTCACCTGGCGCTGGATCGCCGTCGGGGCGGTCACGGTCGCGTTCTTCCTGCGCAGCATGTGGCTGGAGCACCGGCCCGGCCTGCACGTGCTGGACATGTCCTGGTGGCACCAGCCCCTGCTGTCGCCCTACCCCGTGATGGGCCTGCTCTTCCTCGCCGTCGCCGCGGCCCGCGTCCGGGCCCGGGTCCGCACCCGCGCGGCGTCGGACCGGGCCCGCAGGCCCCTGAAGCCGGCCCCGATCAGCTGAGGACGGCGTCGGCGCCGGCGGATGCGGTCGGGTCGGCCGGCTTCGAAGGCTCCTCCGTCAGGCGTCGCGGACGTGCGCCGTCGCGGACGTGCGTGCCCCACAGCTCCCGCGTCCCCGAAGGGCTCCTCCGTCAGCCGTCGCTTACGTGCCCCCGCCGCTGAAGGCGCTTCCGCCGCGAGAACGTCGGACGCGAGAACGTCGGACGCCAGAAGATCGGACGTGCCCCCGCCGCCGAAGACGCCTCCCGTGCGAGAACTCAGACGTCGTCGCCGGCCAGGACGTCGTCGGAGTCGATGATGCGGTAGGCGTAGCCCTGCTCGGCCAGGAAGCGCTGGCGGTGGGCGGCGAAGTCCTGGTCGACGGTGTCGCGGGCCACGACCGAGTAGAAGCGCGCCTCGTGGCCGTCGGCCTTCGGGCGCAGGACGCGGCCGAGGCGCTGCGCCTCCTCCTGGCGGGAGCCGAACGTACCGGAGACCTGAATGGCGACGGTCGCCTCCGGCAGGTCGATGGAGAAGTTGGCGACCTTGGAGACCACCAGGACGCTGATCTCGCCCTGCCGGAACGCCTCGAAGAGCTTCTCGCGCTGCGCGTTGGGCGTCTCGCCCTTGATCACCGGCGCGTCGAGGTGCTCGCCGAGTTCGTCGAGCTGGTCGATGTACTGGCCGATGACCAGCGTCTGCTCCCCCTGGTGGCGGCGGACCAGCGCCTCGGTGACCTTCCGCTTGCTCGCGGTGGTCGCGCAGAACCGGTACTTCTCGTCCGTCTCGGCGGTGGCGTACGCCAGCCGTTCGGAGTCGGTGAGGTTGACCCGGACCTCGACGCAGTCGGCGGGCGCGATGTAGCCCTGCGCCTCGATCTCCTTCCACGGCGCGTCGAACCGCTTGGGGCCGATCAGCGAGAAGACGTCCGACTCGCGGCCGTCCTCGCGCACCAGCGTCGCGGTCAGCCCGAGCCGGCGGCGGGCCTGGAGGTCGGCGGTGAACTTGAAGACCGGCGCGGGCAGCAGGTGCACCTCGTCGTAGACGATCAGCCCCCAGTCGCGCGAGTCGAACAGCTCCAGGTGCGGGTAGACGCCCTTACGCCGGGTGGTCAGCACCTGGTACGTGGCGATGGTGACCGGCCGGATCTCCTTGCGGGTGCCGCTGTACTCGCCGATCTCCTCCTCGGTCAGCGTGGTGCGCTTGACCAGTTCGTGCTTCCACTGGCGCGCCGAGACGGTGTTGGTCACCAGGATCAGCGTGGTGGCCTTCGCCTCCGCCATCGCGCCCGCGCCGACCAGCGTCTTTCCCGCGCCGCACGGCAGCACGACGACGCCCGAGCCGCCGTGCCAGAAGCCCTCGACCGCCTGCTTCTGGTACGGCCGCAGGCTCCAGTCGTCCTGCCGCAGGTCGATCGGGTGCGCCTCGCCGTCCACGTAGCCGGCCAGGTCCTCGGCCGGCCAGCCGAGCTTCAGCAGCACCTGCTTGATCTGCCCGCGCTCCGACGGGTGCACGGCCACCGTGTCCGGGTCGATCCGGGTGCCCACCAGCGGCTGGACCTTCTTGGAGTGCAGCACCTCCTGGAGCACCGGCCGGTCGGTGGTCTCCAGCACCAGGCCGTGCACCGGGTGCTTGAGCAGCTTCAGCCGCCCGTAACGCGACATGGTCTCCGCCACGTCGATCAGCAGCGCGTGCGGCACCGGGTAGCGCGAGAACTCCACCAGCGCGTCCACCACCTGCTCCGCGTCGTGCCCGGCCGCCCGCGCGTTCCACAGCCCCAGCGGCGTGATCCGGTAGGTGTGGATGTGCTCCGGCGCCCGCTCCAGCTCGGCGAAGGGCGCGATGGCCCGTCGGCACTCGTCCGCCCGCTCGTGGTCCACCTCCAGCAGCAGCGTCTTGTCGCTCTGGACGATCAGCGGTCCGTTCACGCGGGTGCCCTTCGACTCGTCACGCTTGGTGGGGACAAGCCTCCAGTGTCACCCATGACGGCGATTCCCCGGCATCCCGGGCGCCCGATGCGCTCCGCCGGGGCTCGGCCTCCCCTGTCGTCCGCACGGAAACGACCTGTCTCCGCAGGCAGACGTGCCCCTCGCCCGTGCCCTCGCCTGTGCCCGATGATCAGGAGTATGGGCCGGGTACGCCGCCCACGGACCACAATCCGGCTGCCGCAATCCGGCTGCCGCAATCCGAGGAGATGGACATCCCGTGGTTCTTGATCCGGGCCCCGGATTCCGGGCGCTGATCCGGCCGTACACCGGTGAGGTGACCCGGATCGCGCCGCCGGGCGAGCAGGGGTTCGGGACGGACCTCCTCGCGGTCATCGACAGCCGGCAGGGGAGGTTCTTCGTGAAGGCGATGAGGAACCGCCCCGGCGGCAGGCGCGACCAGATAGTGCGGGAGAGGTGATCAAGGGGCGGCCGCGGGGGCGGGCGGGCGCCGCGCCGCCGCGACGAAGCGGCGCCCGCCGAACGCGTTCAGACCTGGCCGAACGCTCCCGAGGCCACCGCGTCGACGAATGCGGTCCAGGCGGTCGGGGTGAAGGTCAGGGCCGGGCCTTGGGGGTCTTTGCTGTCGCGGACCGGGACGGCTCCGGCCGGGCTGAACTCCGGTGCCCACTCCACGCACGAGCCGCCGTCGCCGTTGGAGTATGAGGACTTGCGCCAGGCCGCGTGGGACAGGTCGGGGACCATGTTCATGTCTCCATCACGTAGGGATGGGCGGGTGTCAGATCTGGCCGAGTTCACCGGAAGCGACTGCGTCGACGAACGCGGTCCAGGCGGTCGGGGTGAACGTCAGGGCCGGCCCCTGCGGGTTTTTGCTGTCGCGGACCGGGACGGCCCCGGCCGGGGCGAACTGCGGTGTCCACTCCACGCACGAGCCACCGTCGCCGTTGGAGTGCGAGGACTTGCGCCAGGCCGCGTGGGACAGGTCGGGGACCATGTTCATGTCTCCATCACGTAGGGATGGGCGGGGGTCAGACCTGGCCGAGTTCACCGGAAGCGACTGCGTCGACGAACGCGGTCCAGGCGGTCGGGGTGAAGGTCAGGGCCGGGCCTTGGGGGTTCTTGCTGTCGCGGACCGGGATCGTGCCGCAGGCGGCGAACTGGGGTGTCCACTCGACGCATTCGCCGCCGCCGCCGTTGGAGTGCGAGGACTTGTGCCAGGTCGCGTGGGACAGGTCGGGGACCATGCTCATGCCTCCATCACGTAGGAGTGGCAGGGGTCAGATGTCGCCGAACCGCCCCGAGGCGACTGCGTCGACGAACGCGGTCCAGGCGGTCGGGGTGAACGTCAGGGCCGGCCCCTGCGGGTCTTTGCTGTCGCGGACCGGGACGGCCCCGGCCGAGGTGAACTCCGGCGCCCACTCCACGCACGAGCCGCCGCCGCCGTTGGAGTGCGAGGACTTGCGCCAGGCCGCGCGGGACAGATCGGGAACCATGCTCATGCCTCCATCACGTCTGCCTCCGTCACGTCCCGGAACGGAGCCGTGTCCTCGCGCAGGCGTCTCATCTCCGAGCCGAAGAGATCACGGGCGGAACGTTCGGGCCACAACTGCCGTGAGCGCGCGGGCATATGACACCACCTCTCCCCTTTTGGGACGGGATCTGCTAAAGATCGTAGACCGTGGTGATCCGCCTGTGCGGCCCCGAACGGGTGATTCGATCTGTACAGATCGCGTGGTCGGACGTCGATTTCGAGTACGCGCGGACCGGGCCCCGGGCGGTCCGCCGGCCGGACGCGTCGGCCGGGCGCCAGCCGTGACGTGGCGACAGGACGGCCGCTGTCCGGCATCACCCGCCGCGACCGGGGTAGACGCGGGGCGCGGGGCGGTCTCGGGGTGAACGGAGGGTCGGGGTGGCTGGAACAGCGAAGGTACGGCGGGGCGGGAGCACGGACAAGGGCCGGACCGGCCGTGGGAAGGGGCTGTTGCCTGCGGCGTTGCGGACCCCTGGGGGGAAGTCCTCCGGCGGCAAGGCCCCCAGGGTGAAAACCTCCGGCGGCAAGGCCCCCAGGACGAAGTTTTCCGGTACGAAGTCCTCCGATGCGAAAACCGCCCGTGCGAAGCAGAGCGGGAACGGGCTGTCGGCGCGGTGGGCGGCGGCGCGGGAGAACGCGGCCGCCGGGCGCCTTGAGCGGGAACGCGAGCGGGTGCGGGAGGAGCGGCTCGCCGCGACGCGCCGGCCGCCGGTGCGGGGGCTGTTGCGCGGGGTGATCATGCTGATCGCGTTCGCGTGCATGGTGGTGTTCGCCACCATGCTCGCCAAGGTCACCCTGGTACCCTCGCCGGCGTCGGTCTCGCTGGTGCACGCCAACTTCCACCCCGGCGCGTCGATCCGCGCCTACTTCGACCAGCCCGACTGGCACGTCACGCTCAAGGAGGTCGGCGGCAACGTGCTGCTGGGCCTGCCGTTCGGCCTGCTGCTGCCGGTGCTCTTCCCGAAGACCCGCGGCACGGTGCGGGTCGTGGTGGCGACCGCGTTCGTCATGCTCTGCGTGGAGACCGTGCAGGGGACCATGGTCGTGGGCCGCGCCTTCGACGTCGACGACGTCATCCTCAACACCGCCGGCGCGCTGCTCGGTTACCTGCTCATCGGCTGGAAACTCGGCCGCACCGTCCACCCCCGCCGCGTCCACTGGTGGCACCGGCGCGGCGACGCCGTCTCCCCCTGAAGTGCCCACCCGCCGACCCGGACGTCTCCCGCCCGGGGTTGACCCGGACGCCTCCCGCCCGACGTCAACCCCCGCCCGCCGCACCGGTGTTGCCGCCGCCCTCCCGCCCGGCCCGCTGACGCGGCCGTCCTCCCCCGAGCCGCGGACGCGACCCCCTACGGCGCCTCGTCCGCCAACTCCCGTACCCCCGTGACCCGGTGCAGGGAGAAGCGGCGGATGCCTTCCGCGGTGCGGTCGTAGGCGGTGACGAAGCCGCCCTCGACCCGGACCGGTTCGATGACGCGCTGGCTGGCGGCGCCTTCCGCGTTGACGTAGCCGATCCACACCGGCTCCCCGGTGAGCACCGCGGCCTGCACGGTGGCCAGCGTCTCGGCGGCCGACGTGCGCGGCGGCTGTTCCTGCGGCGCCCCGGGACGGCTCGGCGGGCCCGGCGGGCGGACCGCGGCCGCGGCGCGGTCGCCGGCCCGGATCGCCTTGACGGCCGTCGTCAGCAGCCGGTCCGGCGGCACCGCCGGCCCGTCCGGCACCGGCACCGGCGCGGCGCGCGGCGGGGTGCGGTGGGCGTCGGCCCGGGTGATCAGCACGTCGCCGTCGGCCGACTCGGCGGCCGGGGCGTACCCCATGGCCCGCAGGCGTTCCAGCAGCGCGCCCGGCGCCACCCGGGCCGCCAGCACGGTCGGCGCCAGCCGGCGCAGGCCCAGCGGCGCGGACCGCTTGTCCGCCAGGATCTCGGCCAGCACGTGGTCGTCGTCGCACCGCAGGTACGCCGACGCGGCACCCACCCGCAGGTGTCCGTGCCGTCTGGCCACGTCGTCGATCAGGTACGTCAGCGGTTGCGGCGCCGGCGTACGCGAGTGCGCCGCCAGGAAGGTGTGCAGGTCGTCGGCGGAGCGGCCGGCGTCCAGCGCCCGGCGCACCGACTCCGGGGTGAAGCGGTAGACCGTCGCGCCGCCCTTCGACTCGATGTCCGCCGCCACCCCGAGGAACTCCGCCAGCGGCGCCAGCAACGGCCCCGGCGCCACCGCCGTCAGGTCGGCCTGGAGCAGGACGTGGTCCAGCGGCTCCGGCAGCAGCCCGGCCAGAACGGCCGCCGCCTCGTCCACCGCCGCTTCGCCGGCGTCCGCACCGGCCAGCTGCCGGGCGTACGAGGCCAGCGCCCCGCGCCCGGTGACGCCGAGCACCTCCGCCTGCTCCACCGTCCAGCGCACCAGCCGCGCCCGCCCGTCCCGCGCACCCGCCGCCCGGTCGGCACCCGGCGCGTCGGCGGCACCGGCCGACCCACCGGGCGCCCAGCCACCAGGACCGCCGGAGCCGGAACCACCGGAGGCAGACCCCCCGGAGGCCGAACGCTGCGGGCGTTCCCAGCGCAGCCGGGTCAGCAGGACGTCGGCGTCGGCGGAGGCGCCCGGCGGGAGGTCGGCCAGCAGCCGCAGGACGCGGCGGCGGATCTCCGGCGCCGACGAGCGGTCCAGGTCGGGGCCGAGGGCGGCCAGGGTGCGGCCGCGGCTGTCGCGGTCGCCGACCAGCCCGGGCGTGCGGGTCGACGGCAGCCAGGCCGACACCAGTGCCGCCCAGCGCCGCTCGGCCGGCGCCGCCAGCCACGCGTCGAACGCCGGGGTCGGCGCGAACACCTCGTCCGCCTCGCCGTCCGTCGCCACCAGCCCGGCCGCGTACGCCAGCTCCAGCCAGAAGGCGGCCTGCCGCTCGTCGACGTCCAGCGTGGCCGCGGTCCGCTTCAGGTCCCGCACGCTGACCCCGCCGGCCCGCAGCACCGGCGGCCCGCCGGTCTCCCACGCCTTCAGCAGTTCCTCCACGGTCCGCGTCGCGGTGAACGCCTCACCGGCCGCCGTCGCGTCGACCGTGGCCACCGGGTACGTCGCCCGCGGCGTCACGGCCGGGGCGACCGGTTCCGGCACGCGGTGCGCGCGTCCGCCGCGCAGGTGCAGCGCGGCCTCGCGCGGCAGTACGACGGTGTTCGGGCCGGCCGGCAGCAACAGCCCGCGGGCCAGCAGCCACTGCACCGGCGTGACCGCGTCGGCGGCCCGCACCGGCACGCTGGCCTTCGCCACCTCGCCGTACGGCGGACCCCACACCAGCCGGTCCAGCACCCCGGCGGCCTCCGGCGGCGCGCCGTCCAGCAGCGCGGCCATCCGCCGCCGGTCGCCGAACAACCCCCGCAGCGCCGCGACCGCGCTGACCGCGTCGTGCGTGGAGGGCAGCCCGGCGTCCGCCAGGATCTCCTGGACCCGGCCCGGCGACATGCCCGCCGCGGCCTCCGCCACCGCCGGGCCCAGCCCGGTCGGCGACGGCATCGACGCCGACGGCGCCAGCAGGTCCCGCGCGGTGCGCACCAGCCGCAGCCGGTCCTGCGTGCCCCACACCAGCGCGCCGGTGCGCAGCGCCGCCACCGCCCGCGGCAGCCGCTCCACCACCTCGGGGTCGGGCGTGTCCCCCGACATCAGGCCGAGCAGTTCGTCGTACGGGCACGGGTCGGCGGCCACCGCCAGCGCCTCGGCGGTCTGGAGGGTGAAGCGGTCCAGCCGCTCCAGCGCCCGGACCACCGACGCCCGGGTGCCGGCCCGGGTGGCCAGCTGCGTCAGGTCGTTCGGCACCGGGCTGACCAGGTCCGGCCGTACGCGCAGCAGCGCCACGATCGCCTCGTCGCCGCGGGCGCGAAGATCCTCCGCGAGCGTGCGCGGGACGGCGCCGTCGCCCTGTGGCCCGGCCCCGGTGGCTGCCTGCGTCGCCACGAGCTCCTCCCGCGTCCCCTTGACGGTCATCCGTCCCACATTACGGCCTGCCACCGCCGGCCCGGGTGGCCGCCTGCTTCCCGGGCGCGGCCGCTGGGCCGCGCGGCCGGTGCGCGGTACCGTCAACCAGGCGCCTACGCACGGATCTTGGGGTGGTGACGGATGGGAATCGAGAGCGACAGGCTGGTCTTCGACTACCTGAGCAAGGTCGGCGACCTCGCGCAGACCACGCTGCCCGCCGCCGACCGGATGCGGCTCGTCGCGCAGTTGCGCAACGACATCGACCGCGCCCGTGACCGCTCCTCCGCCGACAGCCCGGCCGCCGTCCGCCGCATCCTGGGCCGCCTCGGCAGCCCCGGCGAGATCATCGAGGCCGCCTCCGGCACGGTGGCACCCGCCGCCCACCGGCCTCCCGCCGCCGATCAGGCCCCCACCGCCCACCAGGCCGCCGCGACCCCGCCGGCGGACCCCGGCGCACGCCCCGAGCCGCCGGTCTCCTTCGCCAAGGCCCCGCCCGCGGCCGCCCCCGGCGTTCCCGGCCGGGCCGCGCCCGGCGGCGGCACGCCACCGCCCTCGGTCAACGACATCCTGGCCGCCGCTGCCGCCGCCGGTCCGGCCGCCGGCCCCGCGACGGAGTGGTGGCGCACGTCGGCGGACGGGACCGGACGGCCCGGTGAGGGCGTGCCGGTCGGTGAGCCGCCCGCCGCCGGCTGGGCCGGCGGTTTGATCATGTCCGAGTTCCAGCCGCCGCCCCCGACCCTGGAGGAGCTCCAGGCGCAGGCCCTGGCCATGGTCATGGAGCAGGCCAAGGAGCAGCTCGCCGCTGCCGGGCAGCCGCCCGCCGAGGTCGCCGCGCCGGTCAAGCGCCGGCCGCGCATCCCGCGCATCCGGCTGCGCCCGCTGCCCCCGCCGGTCGCCGCGCCGGTGGAGGCCGCCCCGGTCCGGCGCCGCGCCATCCCCACCGGCCCGACCGAGGTGCTGGCCGCCATCGCGCTGGTCGCCGGCGCGGTACTGGGCAACGTGATCCTGATGGCGGCCGGCTGGGTGCTGGCGTACACCTCGCGCGGCATCAGCCGCCGCCAGGCGCAGTTCGCGGCGCTCGGCCTGCCCGGGATCACGCTGGTCGGCGCGATCATCTGGTTCTGGGGCCGCGCCACCGGCCACTGGGGCCCACGGATGGCCGGCGCCCAGATCGGCACCGCCTTCACCGGCGACCTGCCGGGTGTCGCCCGGGTCGCGGCGGTCGTCTCGGCGCTGTACCTGCTGTGGCGCGGCGTCGTACGACGCGGTTGAGGGCGGCGGGTCGCCCCGGTGACGGTGGGGGTGGCTGACGGTCGCGCCGGCTGAGGGTGGCGGTGGCCGGCGGTGGTGTCGGCCGACGGCTGACATCCCGGGTCCACGGCGCCGATCGCCGACCTCGGC
>NZ_JAAGKO020000093.1 GCF_027947535.2 Streptantibioticus silvisoli | reverse complement strand
GTTCACCGACTGGTCGGTGAACCACGCCCACCTGTTTGCTGTCTCACCCCGTACCGCGTGGATCCCGCCGTTGGCCAACCTGTGTGGCCGGCCTCGATCTACAGGGACACGCACGCGTGCCGCAGTGAGTGGGGCACCTCGGCCAACGGGCTCTCCGCGTCCTCGGCAGAGCGGCTCCGGCCGCCCCGGGCGGCGTTGAACAGGCGGCCGTCCACGACGGTGCCCTGCTCGGCGGAGGATCACCCCCAGGACGGGCGGGATCGGCGCCGGCCGCATGGTCGTGCGGGCCCGACCCTTGAGCCCGCGGATCTCGTACGACTTCTCGTCGTCGGTCCGACGTTCCGGCACGGGGCCGACGCCGGCACCGCACGGGGAGTTCACGTCCCACCAACGTCAGCACCTCGGCGGATCATCGGACCGGCGGATTACCGGATCGCCGGATCGGTGACTGGCGGCAAGATCCCCGGTCGTCATGATGCCCTCCGCAGAACGGGGGCGGTCGCGGGCGACTTGGGCTGATTTGTTGACCCGGAAGCGGGCTTTGCGAGGGCCTGGGTGTGACGTTCCTTCCCTTGGAGGACAAGGGATCTGATGGACTTTGGGTGGACTGGGGATTGTTCGTTGTGCATCGGTGGGTTTATTGACAGATCATCACGCTTGCGAGGTAAATAGGCGGTCCGGAGTGGTTTTCGGGTGGGCTGATGGGCAGTCTGGGTTCCGCGGCGCCGCAGAGACGGCGGGGTGGTCGGCCAACTGCCTCGCCCAGCCATACGACTACGACTTCCGTGTCCTGGGAGGATTGCCATGATCAGTACCCGTGCCACCCGAGTTCTTGCCACCCTCGCCACTCTGCCGCTGGCGGCCGTTCTGTTCGCCGGAGCCGCGTCCGCCGACAACGGTTCGTTCGCCGATCATCAGTCGACCTCGAGCGTCAATAGCACGCAGCAGGCCGCTACCGGTGCCGGGGCCTCGAACCAGAGCAACACCGCGAGTGTGAACGGGTCCGGGCTCACCCACATTGACCAGAGCAGCGTCAAGGTGGACTTCGCCAGGCTCTGGTAGTCCGCCGCCGCGCGGATGTGTGTGGGGCCGGATTGTCCCCGGTGGATCGGGCCCGCACGTGACAGGCCCCTGGTGATGCGGCCGTGCGGCGGTGTGATCGGTGCCGTCGCAGGGCTTCACCCGTTCGGTGCTGCCGCGGAGTGAGCGGCGGGCCGTTCGGGTTCTTGGCCGGACGGGAGCGGGCGTGGGGGCTCGCTCCCGTCCACAGGCTGTGGATGAACGTTTCGGCGGGCCGGGACATCGCGAGAGGGGCAATGACCCGCCGGTCCCGTTGGCGGCCGACCCAGGGTGCCGCCTCCGGCCTGCACCGTCGCCGACCAGCAGTCATCGGGCAGTCGGAACGTACGACGATATGACCGGCCCGTAACGCGGGAGTCGAGCGCGGAAACCCGGCAGAAGGCTGAACCCTGGCGAGTTGTCGGGCGTGGCAACGCGGTGTAGTGCGTTGTCACGTTTTGACTCAGAACATGCGTGATACCAACCGGATGATCAGATTTGCGTTGGCCGTGACCGCCGCTGTCGTCGGCCTGGTCGCGGGCGTCAGCCCGGTGGCCGAGGCGGTTCCCCGGGCCGCGCCGATCGCGCTGGCCGTTGTGCCGTCCTCGGTCAGGACCGTGGCGGCCCCTTCGCGTACCGCCGGCGCGACTCTTCCCGCCGACGGAACCGCGGCGACCGCCCGTGCCGCCCACCGCCGCGCCCCCCACGGCCGCCCTCTGCGCTCCCGCCCCGTGAGAGGCCCCGCGAGAGGTTCCGAGGGCGGCCCCGGAGCCACGCACCCTAGTGTCAACGCCGCCGCAGGCGCGGCTTTCCGCCCGGCTGGTCCTACCGTCAACGTGGCAGCCGGCAGTCCTGCTTTCGGTAACGGCGATCCTTCGGACGATCCGACTTTCGACGACCCCGACTACGCCGATGAACCGATGAACGGACTCCCCGCTCCCACGGCCCCCGGCATGATGTCCGGCAACGTCGGCACCCCGCCCGTCGGTCCTCCCGCCGAAGTTCCCTCCGATGGCGGAACCCCCACCGAGCCAACAGCCGGCGGCCCCACCGTCGGAGGCATCCCCCCCGACGGACGCATCCCCCCCGGTGAAGGAATTCCCCCCGGCGGAGGCATCCCCACCGACGGAAGCACTCGCGCGGGCGCCCCCGGCGACGAGAGCACCCCGGCCGACGGAAGCATCCCCGGCGACGGAAGCACCCCCGTGGGCGAAGGCTTCCCGACCGACCGTGCCGCCGGCGGATCGCGGGTGCCGGGGAGCGTGATGTCGACGACGTTGGATCCGGAGCTGTTGGGGGCGCACGTTTTCCGGGGGATGGGGTTCGAGGCGTGTACGGCGCCGAGTCTGGCGACGATGGATGCCTGGCGGGACTCGCCGTACCGGGCGGTGGGCATCTACATCGGCGGGCGGGCGCGCAGTTGTGCCCAGCCGCGGCTCACTCGTTCGTGGGTACGCGAGGTGACGGACATGGGGTGGGACCTGCTGCCGATCTGGGTCGGTTCGCAGTCGCCCTGCGCGTCCGGCGCGCACCAGCGCAAGTTCCCGATCAGCGCGGCGCACGCCGATTCCCAGGGCGCGACGGAGGCCCAGCAGGCGGTGCGGGCCGCGTCGGCGCTCGGCATCCTGCGCAACAGCCCGGTGTACCTGGACATGGAGTCGTACGACACGCGCACGGCGCGGTGTGCCGACCCGGTGCTGGACTTCACCCAGTCGTGGAGTCGCACGATGCGGGCGCGCGGGTACTTCCCCGGTTTCTACAGCAGCTCCGAGGCCGGGATCAGGCAGATCGAGACGGCGCGCGAGGACGGGTACCTGGACCTGCCGGACGTACTGTGGTTCGCCCGGTGGAACGAGTCGTCGTCCCTGTTCGACGAACCGGCCCTGCCGGAGGACGTGTGGGAGCCGCACCGGCGCATCCACCAGTACGTCGGTGACACGCAGGAGAGCTACGACGGGTACTCGCTCTCCATCGACCGCGACGAAGTCGATGCTCCCGTGGCTATCGTCGGATGAACGGCAATCGGTGCCCGGTACGGTCCCCCCAGCCGGTGACCGGACCGGGCACCGACCCCCTACGGGTTCGCCGCGGGCCTCGCCGACAGCACCAGCGCGCCGCCGACGGCATCAGCACCGGCTCACAGCGGCCCTGCCGCCGGCCTCGTCGGCCTCATCCGGTGCGGACCCCGGCCCCGGCCGCCACCGAAACCGAACGCAACCCCGGGTCGGACCCTGAGACGGCTCCGACCTCGGGAGGTGGGGACACGCCGGGTCCTACGACTTGAGGGTGATTTCGCTTCGCGACCTGCGGGCGATTCCCCGGCGGGGTCGCGCTCCTAGCGTGGAGTGCATGACCACGCCTGTGTGCGGCAGCGCCCAGCAGCAGTTCACCGCCTACGTTCGGAGACGTCGGCCGGTGCTGATGCGGACCGCGCGTTCGCTGACCGCCAACCCCTGCGACGCCGAGGACCTGCTGCAGACCGCGCTGACCAAGACCTACCTGGCGTGGGACCGAATAGCGGACCGGGACGCGGTGGACGGCTACGTTCGCCGGACCCTGGTGAACACCCGGACCTCGCAGTGGCGCAAGCGGCGCGTCGACGAGTTCGCGTGCGAGGACCTGCCGGAGACGGACGCGGCCGGCGCACCGGACCCCGCGGAGCAGCAGGCCGAGCGCGACGCGCTGTGGGACGCGGTGGCCCGGCTGCCGGCCCGGCAGCGGGCGATGGTGGTGCTGCGGTACTACGAGGACCTGACCGAGGTGCAGACGGCCGAGGTGCTCGGCGTGTCCGTCGGCACCGTCAAGAGCGCGGTTTCCCGCGCCCTGGTCAAGCTCCGCACGGACCCCGGCCTCGCCGACGCGGACGTTCCCCCGGAGGCGGCCACTGCCACGTCGGCTACCGTCACGCCGGCCACTCCCACGCCGGCTACCGTCACGCCGACGGCCGCCACGCCCATGGCCGGCGCGGCGGAAGTCGGCACGGTGTAAGCCACGGTCCGCCAAAGCCACCGGTCTCGTCAGCCCCGTCACCCTCGTCAGCCCCACCAGCCAGCCCCGCCAACCGACCCCACCGGCCATGCCAACCGACCCCACCGGCCATGCCAATCGGCCCCACCGGCCATGGCAATCGGCCCCACCGGCCTCATGAGCCCCCCGCCACCCCACGAGCGCACCCCACCAGCCCCATTGACCTCGTCAGCCCCCACCACGCCCCCGAGCACCCCCTCGCGGGTAGTGACACATCACCCGGTGCGCCGTGAGAATCGGCAGGACTTACTCTCCGTAGGGACGCGTGGGACTCGCGGGAAACGGGCGGTGGACCGGCCGTGACGCTGTCCCGCGCGCATCGGCGCGAGAGGGCCGCGTAATCGCGTAATGGCGCGCAATTTGGGAGGCACCCGGTGCTGCGGAACACGATGCAGGACGTACCACTCCTGCTGTCACGGATACTGGCGCACGGTTCGACCGTCCACGGCCGTTCCCAGGTCTCCACCTGGACCGGTGGCGGTGAACCGCGGCGGCGCAGCTTCGCCGAGATCGGCCGCCGGGCCGCGCAGCTCGCCCACGCGCTGGGTGAACTGGGGGTCCGCGAGGGCGAGCCGACCGCCACCTTGATGTGGAACACCGTGGAGCACGTGGAGGCGTACTTCGCCATCCCGAGTTCGGGCGCGGTACTGCACACGCTGAACCTGCGGCTGCCCGTCGGCCAGCTGGAGTTCATCGTCAACCACGCGGCGGACCGGGTGATCCTGGTCAACGGTTCGCTGCTGCCGTTGCTCGCGCCGCTGCTGCCGCGGCTGGAGAGCGTCGAGCACCTGGTGGTCGTCGGCGAGGGCGACACGTCGGTGCTGGACGGCTGCCGGTCGCAGGTGCACGAGTACGAGACGCTGATCGCGGACCGCCCGACCACGTACGACTGGCCGCAGCTGGACGAACGGCACCCGGCGGCGATGTGTTACACCTCCGGTACGACCGGCGACCCCAAGGGCGTGGTGTACAGCCATCGTTCGGTGTACCTGCACTCGATGCAGGTCAACATGGCGGAGAGCTTCGCGCTGACCGATCACGACGTGTCGATGCCGATCGTGCCGATGTTCCACGTGAACGCCTGGGGACTGCCGCACGCCGCGTTCATGACCGGGATCGGGATGCTGCTGACCGACCGGTTCCTCCAGCCGGCCGCCATTGCGGAGATGGTCGAGCGGGAACGGCCCACGCACGCCGCCGCCGTGCCGACCATCTGGCAGGGGCTGCTGGCCGAGCTGGCCGCGAACAAGCGGGACATCAGCAGCCTGCGGACCGTGGTCATCGGCGGTTCGGCCTGCCCGCCGTCCCTGATGCGGGCGTTCCAGGAGCAGCACGGCGTCGCCCTGGTGCAGGCCTGGGGGATGACGGAGATGTCGCCGCTGGGCACCATCGCGCTGCCGCCCGGCGGGCTGACCGAGGACGAGGAGTGGACGTACCGCGTCACGCAGGGGCGTTTTCCGGCGTCCGTCGAGGCGAGGCTGGTCGGACCGTCGGGCGAGGTGATGCCGTGGGACGGTGAGAGCGCCGGTGAACTGGAGGTGCGCGGCCCGTGGATCGCCGCCGCGTACTTCGGCGGGGCCGGTGAGGAGCCGATGCGGCCGGAGGACAAGTTCCACGACGGCTGGCTGCGGACCGGCGACGTCGGCACGATCTCGCCGGACGGCTACCTGACGCTGACCGACCGCTCCAAGGACGTCATCAAGTCCGGTGGCGAGTGGATCTCCTCGATGGAACTGGAGAACCACCTGATGGCCCACCCTGAGGTCGCCGAGGCCGCGGTCGTCGCCGTCCCCGACGAGCGCTGGGGCGAACGCCCGCTCGCCACCGTCGTTCTCAAGCCCGACGCCACCGCCGACTACGCGGCCCTGCGCGCCTTCCTCGCCGACCGCGTCCCGCGCTGGCAGATCCCCGAGCGCTGGGCCGTCATCGAGTCCGTCCCGAAGACGTCAGTAGGAAAGTTCGACAAGAAGGTCATCCGACGCCAGTACGCCGACGGCGACTTGGACGTCACGCAACTGTGAGGACGGGGTGCCGCGCCGACGGGGGCGCGGCACCAAGGGGGCGGCGGCGCGGGTGAGGGCCGGCGGTGCGATGGGGGTGGCGGCGCGGTGGGGGCGGACGCGCGGGTGGGGTGCGGCGGGCGCGATGGGGGTCGGCGGCGCGGTGCGGCGGTCCGATGATCGGATCATCCGCCGCACGGACGATCTCGGATCTACGGATCCACCGGCCTTCAGATCTGACGCTCTACGGATCTACGGAGCTACGGGCCTTCGGACTCGCGGACCTGATGCTTGGTGGGACTACAGCCGCGCGGGTCCACAGACATGCGGGTCTACAGACATACAGATCTACGGACCGCCGCACCCCCTGCCGCGGGGCGCGCCGCCGCGGTTACCCGTCCGTGCCGATCTTGCTGAGCATGTCGACGATGCGGCCCTGCACCTCGGTGCTGGTGGACCGTTCCGCCAGGAACAGCACCGTCTCGCCGGAGCTGAGCCGGGGCAGTTCGGCCGCGTCGATGTCCACCGAGGTGTAGACGACCAGCGGCGTGCGGCTGAGCACGCCGTTGGCACGCAGCCAGTCCACGATGCCCAACTGGCGCCGCCGGATGAGCATGAGGTCCATGACGACGAGGTTGGGCCGGGTCTGCGCGGCCAGCGCGGCCGCGTCCTCCTCGGAGGCGGCGTGCACCACCTGCATGCCGCGGCGTTCCAGCGTCGCGGTGAAGGCCGCGGCGATGTCCTGGTGGCTCTCCACCAGCAGCACCCTGGGCGGATGCTGGTCGCTGTCGCGCGGCGCGAGCGCCTTGAGCAGCACGGCCGGATCGGCGCCGTAGGCCGCCTCCCGGGTCGCCTGGCCGAGCCCCGCGGTGACCAGCACCGGCACCTGGGCCGCCACCGCCGCCGCCCGCAGGGACTGCAACGCGGTCCGGGTGATCGGGCCGGTCAGCGGGTCGACGAACAGCGCCGCCGGGAACTCCGCGACCTGCGCGTCCACCTCCTCGCGGGACCGCACGGTCACCGGGCGGTATCCGCGGTCGGCCAGCGCCTGCCGCGTGGAGACGTCGGGCTCCGGCCAGACCAGCAGCCGCCGCGGCCCGGCGGGCTCCCGCCCGGGCGCCTCACCCATCACCTCGACGGCCCCGCCGGGACCGTCCAGCATCTCCGGCCCCTCCGCGCCCTCCGCGGGCGCGCCGATGGCGAACGCCTGCCCGTGCCCCTGCGTGTCGCTGGGGTGGAACGCCGGGTTGGCCGCCGCCTGCTGTCCGCGCGCCGGTGCGCCGGCGCGCGATGCGTCGGGCCCCGCCTGCGGATGCTGTCCCGGGCCGGCCGCGCCGGGGTACGGCGGCTGGCCGGTCCGGTCGGCCGCCTCGGGCTGCGGACGCCCGTCCGGCAGCGGCGCGCCGAGCCTGCGCCGCCGCCCGGACCCGTTGACCGCGCCATTGACCGCGCCGTTGGCGCCGTTGACCGCGCCGGCGTGCGCCTGCTGGCCACCGGGCGCCTCGGGACCGCCGAACGACTCCCCGGGACCGCCGTACGGCTGAGGGGCACCGGCCGTCTGCTGACCGGCCGCCGTCTGCTGACCGCCATGCGTCTGCTGACCGCCGTGCGTCCGGGAATCCGCGTGAGCCCCGTGAGAGGGGGGACCCGCGTGGGCCGCCCCGTGCGTCTGAGGGTCCGCGTGGGCCCCGTGCGTCGGCCGCTCGGCCGGACCGGCGTGCGAGGCGTGCGCCGGCGCGTCCGGGGGCTGCGGCGCGCCGTTGGGCGGCTGCCCGCCGAACGGCCGCCCCTGGCCGAGGGCGATGACACCGACCGGCCGCATGTCCTGCTCCGGGAGGTCCTGCAACTCCGGCAGGTCCGGATCGTCGGCGTGCGGGGCGTGCGGGGGGCGTACGCCGTGCGCCGCCTGCCCCCCGGCCTCCAGCGCCGGCATCGCGCCGGGCGGCCGCGAATCGGTCGGCAGCCGCTTGGCGCGGCGCCCGGTCGGCTCCGGGAAGCCGCCCTGCGTGCCGTCCTGCGCGTTCTGCGGACGCTGAGGATGCTGCGGGCCCGGGGGAACCTGAGGACCCTGCGGGCTCGGCCCGGGCGGCAGCGCGCGCGGCAACGGCCGTCCCGCCGGGGGCTGCTGCCTGACCGGATACGCGCCGGAGTGCGCCCCCGCCTGCGGATCCGGCCAGCCCTGCGGACCGTCCCCGGCCGCCTGCGCGGGCAACGCGGCCCGTACCGGCTCCGGCGACGAACCACCCGGCGGCAACGCGTGCACCTGCCGCGTCCCCACGCCCTGCTGCTGACCGTCCGACAGCGCGCGACGCGCCCGCCGGCTGCCCGGCGGAACCTGTGCGTCGGCCTGCGGAGTCGCACCGCCGCCCGGACCGCCGTTCCCGCCCTGGGTCGAATCGGCGCCACCCTGGTGCGGTGCGCCCTGCTCCGGCGCGACCGGCTCGGGCTGTGCGCCGTTCACGCCCCCGCCGTCCCGGAGCGCGCGCCGGCGCCCGGTCGGCTGCTCGCCGCCCGACGCGCCCGTGCCCGGCGGCAGCGCGATCGGGCCGCTGCCGGGACCGCCGTTGCTGTCGTCCATCGGCCGCCGGGGCTGCGGCGGCCGACCCGCCACGCCACCCGGTCCGCCGGCACCACGCCCACCGGGACCGGTCGCGCCCCGGGCACCCGGCGCACCGGACGTGGTCCCCCGCACCGGGTCCGACGGCATCGGCATCACCGTCATGCCCGACTCGTCGGCCGTGCCGGTGCCGGTGCCGGTGCCGGTGCCCTTGCCGGCCGCCGGATCGGGGTCGTCGTCCAGGTCGCCGACGTCGCCGATCGGCACCTCCAGCACGTACGCGCTGCCGCCCTGACCGCCCGGCACCTCGTGCGTCTGCAACACGCCGCCGTGCCGCTCGACGATGCCGCGGACGATCGGCAGGTGGACCGGGCTGCCGCCGCTGTGCGGGCCGCGCACGTCGATCCGCACCACGTCACCGCGCTGCGCCGCTGCCACCACGATGGTCGAGTCACCGGTGGACACCGCGGTCCGCCCGGCCGAGTCGACCCCCGCCACGTCCACGATCAGGTGCGCGATGGCCTGCGCCAACCGCACCCCGTCCACCACGGCCTTGATCGGCGGCGCGTGCACCGCGTACTGCGCCCGGCCCGGCCCGATCAGCTCGATCGCGCCCTCGACGCCGGCCGACACCACGTCGTCCAGCCCGACCTTCTCGCGCTCCAGCCGCTCCGCGCCCGTGTCCAGCCGTTGATAATCCAATACGTTGTCGATCAGCGACGTCATCCGCGTGTACCCGGCCACCAGGTGGTGCAGGGTCTGGTTCGCCTCCGGCCACAGATGCCCGGCCGGGTCGTCCGCCAGCTCACGCAGCTCCGAGCGCAACTCCCGCAACGGCCCCCGCAACGAGGCGTCCAGCACCGCCCGCAACTGCGCGTGCCGCGCCGCCATCGCGTTCTGCCGCGACCGGTCGGTGAACGTCATCACCGCGCCGACCAGCGCCTCACCCTCGCGCACCGGCGCGGTGGTCAGGTCCACCGGCACCCCGCGCCCGTCCTTCGTCCACAGCACCTGCCCGCGCACCCGGTGCTTGCGCCCCGACCGCAACGTGTCGGCCAGCGGCGTCTCCTCGTACGGCAACGGGCTGCCGTCCGGCCGCGAATGGTGGATCAGCGGATGCAACGCCTGCCCGCCCAGGTCGCTGGCCCGGAACCCGAGGATCTGCGCGGCCGCCGGATTGACCAGCACCACCTTGCCGTCGGTGTCCACGCCGACCACGCCCTCGCTCGCGGCGCGCAGGATCATCTCGGTCTGCCGCTGCTGCCGGGCGAGTTCGGTCTCGGTGTCCAGCGTCCCGGTCAGGTCGCGGACCACCAGCATCAACAGCTCGTCACCGGTGTACGGCACGTACCCGTCGACGTACGGCGTCCGGGCGTCCTCCAGGTTCGCGCTGGTCACCTCGACCGGGAACTCCGTGCCGTCGGTCCGCCGCGCGATCATCCGGGTCGGCCGGGTCCGCGGCCCCTCCGCCGGGTCCGGACGCCGCATGGACCCCGGGATGCGCTTGGAGTCGAACGCCGGCAACAGGTCGAGCAGGCCCCGCCCCACCAGCGCCGTGCCCGGCGCCTCGAAGGTCTCCAGGGCGATCGAGTTCGCGTTGACGATCGTGCCGTTGGCGTTCACCAGCAACAGCGCGTCCGGGAGCGCGTCGAGTATTGCCGCGAGGCGAGCAGCGCCTCGGGATGGCCTGCTGCTCACGTGACGCGTCCTCCCTGAAACCGCATGTGCGCACTTGCTCGAGCCGCTTGAGACCCTCTACCCCGTGCGGGTCGCTCGCCGTTCAAGCGGCAACCACTGGCGGCCCATCTTGCCGTCCCACCTGTGGCGTGTCACTAGAGGAGTGTACGGGCCCGGCTCCGGGGGACAGTGGCGGTTGGCGGAGCGGTACGGGTGGGTTTCGTGACGACCGCCAGGTCAGGAGCCCGGAAGGCCCTGGCCGCACGGTTGAAGCGGTCATGGCGAACCCCCGTTCGACACCCCCGATACCCCCGGCAGCACCGGTGCCATCCGCTGCCACCGCGCTGTCTGGCACCCGTTGCTCCGGCTGTAGGTCTGGTCGACCCGCCGGCCGTGCCACGTCCCGGTGATCCGCGCGGTCTGCGGACCGCCGTAGACCATCGAGCACATCTCCCGCTTCGGCGTCGGCCCCACGGGACCGCCCAGCGCGTCCAGCCGCCGGCACGCCGCCGCCGCTCCGCGCATGGACCCCCCGTCCGGGTGACACCGCAACGACCGGCTGCTGATCACCCGGTGCCCGTCGTCCAACCGCACGGTCAGCAGGTCCGGGTGCGGCGCCGGCAGGGTTCGGACGGGGGCACGGGGTGAGTCGGCCGGCGTGCGGGCGGGGGTGCGGTGTGAACCGGTCGGCGTGCGGGTGGGGGTGCGGGAGTGGGGCGGGGAATGGCGGTGGACGGCGGACTGGGCCGGGCGGCCGGTCGAGGCCCGGTCAGCGGCCGCAAGCTCGCCGACGGGTCTTGGCGCGGTGTACGCGGGGCGTGGCGTGCGATGCGGGGCGGCCGCCGCAGGAGCGAGCCCGATCGCGGAGCTCGCCGTGCACAGGACGAGCCCGATGACGATGCTGCGGGCGATGCGGAACATGCTGGCCTCCGGGACTACGGCGTGCGGCGTGGGTGCGACGAGAACACGGGTGGGGTTCCCCAGGACAAGGTTGCTGGTTCTTTACCTCATTGGGGACGTTATCGGCGTAAATACACCCGATCGTGGGCATGTTCCGGAGTCCGTCCGGATTATCACTTTGCTCTCGGCGGTCGCTGCCTTGTACCGTGAACGCGGATTGGAAACAGCCCCTCAGGCTGTGCCATCATCTGCACACGCCCGGAACCTCAGGGCGCGCTGGAGGCTTCGCCTAGTCTGGTCTATGGCGCCGCACTGCTAATGCGGTTTGGGTTAACCGCCCATCCCGGGTTCAAATCCCGGAGCCTCCGCTCCATCGCCAGCCCCGTCCCCGCCGGACGGGGCTGCTGCGTTTCCGGGGGTACGGAGTGTCGCGTCGCCGCGCCCGGCATGCGGCCCGCTTCGCGTGCGATGCCGGTGCCGCCACCGTTCACTGCCAAGTGTCTGCCGGCGCCGGCGCCGCGGTTGTCGCTGCCCGGCCCTTGACCGCCGCGTCCACGCCCTTCGTGCGAGGCCGTCCGCTCCCACGCTCCGCCTGGCCGCGCCACGGGGTTTGCGCAGGTCAGCAGCCTTCCGGCCAATAGATTTCACCTCACGGCGCGGGTCATGTAATGTTGTCCACGCAACGCAGACCGGCAAGAAAAGCCGCCGGAAAGCCAAGCACTCGTAGCTCAACGGATAGAGCATCTGACTACGGATCAGAAGGTTGCAGGTTCGAATCCTGCCGAGTGCACAGCAGGTCGAAGCCCCCGCCGGGTCAACCGGACGGGGGCTTCGTCGTGTGGTGGGGCGGCGAAGTACCGCACGTCCACCGGGGGGCCGGAAGGCCGCGGCCTTCGGAACGGTTCGGAACGAGGCGTTCGTACACGTCGCTGGCGTAGAAGGCGCGTATACGCGTCGCAGGCGTCCCGCGGGCATGCGTACGCGTCGTCATTCGCCCGACGAGCCGGTGGTCGTGGAGATAGGCGTCAGGCACGCGTACGCGTCGCGGACCGCACTCTCGCCGGCCGGTGACCCGGGCCGAACCAACCGTGACTCGCGCGGCGTCGGGCGGTGGTGGTCCGGGCCGACGAAATCGCGCCGGGCGAAGCCGTTCCGCCGCGTCGGAAAACCGTTCGGCGATGCCCAGCGGGACCGGGCACAGTAGGCCCATGAACGCGCGAGGGCTCGATCACGACGGGACGATCGCACGTGAAGGCGCCCTGAACCGCGTGTCGGCGGTGTTTGCCCCTGTTGTCGACGCCGCCCGCATTCGGATCTCCGGGACGTTCGGCGACGCGCGACTGCACAGTGCCTACCTCTACGGAAGCATCCCGCGCGGTACCGCCGTCCCCGGAGTCTCCGACCTCGACCTCCAGCTTGCTCTCCACCATGAGCCCACCGATGCCGACCGCGCCGACGCCAAAGCCGTCGAGGCCGCGCTCGACCGCGCGTTCGCGCAGATTGACGGCGTCGGCATCCTGCTGACCAGCACGCGCGTTCTGCTCAGCGACCTCGAACGTCACGACGCCGGCTTCTTCCTCGCCTGCCTGTGCACTCCGCTGCTCGGCGCCGACCTCGCCGAGGGCCTGCCCCGCTACCGCCCCACGGCCCTGCTCGCCCGCGAAACGAATGGCGACCTCGCTCTCCTGCTTCCGCGTTGGCGTGCCCGCGCCACCGAAGCCGCCACGGACGCCGACCGGAGGGCCCTCTGCCGCGGTGTCGCCCGGCGCCTCGTCCGCACGGGATTCACCCTGATCATGCCTCGCTGGGGCGGCTGGACCAGCGACCTCAACGAGTCCGCCGAACTCTTCGGCCGCTACTACCCCGAGCGCGTGGAGCAGATGCGCACCGCCGCCGCCACCGGCCGCGCCCCCTCCACCGATCCGGCGGTCCTCAGCATGCTCATCGACGACCTGGGCCCCTGGCTCGCAGCCGAATACACCGCCGCGCACGGCGAGAAGGCACCGCGCTCCTGAGGCGGCGCCGACCCTGTCCAGCGCGTCGGGCGAATCGTCAACGTCCGTATGCACGGGGTGAGTTCGGCCAATGACGTGTCCAGCGTTTCCCGCAGCCCCGGGTTTCCTGGGTGCTTTGCGGGCCTGGGACGCTCGGGGGGCTACGTGCCCTCGCGTTCCCCGGGTGCGTCTGGCGGGCCCGCCGAACCTGGCGGGGTCTGAACCTGGGCGCTTGACCCCGGGCGGGGGCTGAACCCTGGCGGGGACCCTGTCGGGCGGGACATGGTCGGCGCGAGATCACCGCCGCCCCGGACTCACAGAGGCGGAGCCGGCCGAGCTCAAGCTGCCACGACACCGACCCGTTGCCGCTGCCCGACCCGCTGCCGCAGACGCAGACGCCGCCGCAGCGCGGACCGGACGCCGTCCATCTCGACCGGGGGCGGAGCCGACTCCTCCGATTCACTCGAACGAGGTGCTACCCAGGGGTTGCGCCTGAAGATGTCCAGGTGCAACCTGGAGGTAGCACCTGGAGCGATCGGGCCCACCGGCCCGGCGAGACAAAAGGGTCCACCGACCCGCTGAAAGAAATTGAGGAGCAGGCCATGAACGCTGTCCAGGATCGGATCGAACGTGAGATCACCATCAACGCCTCCGTGGAACGGGTCTGGTCGCTGATCAGCGTGCCGGGATGGTGGGCGGGGGACGGGGACGCCTCCGAGCAGAAGCGGCGCACGGAGGGGGAGTGGTCCGTCATCGAGGACCCGAAGTACGGAACGTTCCGGGTGCGTCCTGCGGGAAGCGAGCCCCACCGCTACGCGTCGTACCGCTGGGTCGTCGGAGAGAGCGTGGGGGTGGATGTGGAACCCAGCGAGGAGGACACGACACTGGTCGAGTTCTGGCTCAGCGAGCTGACCGGTGGAGCGACGCTGGTCCGGGTCCTGGAGAGCGGGTTCGCCTCGCTGACCGGTTCGGATGAGCACCGGAGGCTGTCCATAGACAGCCACACCGACGGATGGCGCCAGCAGTTGGACATCCTCAAGGCGCGCGCGGAGCATGTCGCGGTATGAACGCGGAGGAGCACACGCCCGGCATAGACGCGGTCCTGGCCGCCCTCGCGGACCCGACCAGACGTCGGCTGCTGGATGCCCTCGCCGAGCAGGGCCGGGCGAGCGCGACGACGCTGGCCGGCGGCCTGCCGGTCTCCCGGCAGGCCGTCGTCAAGCACCTCCGCGTGCTGGTGGACGCCGACCTGGTCGCCGGGGAGCGCGCGGGGCGTGAAGTCCTCTACCGCGTCCATCCGCAACCGCTCGACGCCTCGGCCCGCTGGATGGCCAACCTCGCCGCGGCCTGGGACCGCCGGCTGACCGCGCTGAAGCGGTCGGCGGAGGACCCGGCCGACTCCGTCGGCACCGGCACCGGCACCGTCGGCGCGGGCGAAGAGGCCGACGAGCCGGAAGACGACTGAGGGCCCGCGCCGGCGGAATCGGGCAGCCTGAGCGTTCGGAAGCGGATGGCCGGTCGGAAACAGATGGTCGGCAGGAAGCGGACGGCAAGGGCGAGGCTGGCGGGCGAGGGCGGACGAGGACGGGCATGGGGGGACGGGGGATCAGGTCGTAAAGGGGGGGTGAAGAGTGAAGGGGAAGCACGTCAGAGGGCTTCGTGGCGCTCGGCGCGATCGAGGACTTCCACGAAGCGCTGCCACTGGCGGGAGGACTCCTCACCGTCGGCGACGGTGAACTCGTCGGGGGACAAGAACGCCACCCGTTCGCGGGTCTCAGGGTCGAGTGCGTCCCAGGCCGCTCTGGCCTGCTGTGACCGCTCCGCACCTTTGGCACTGCCAGTTTCCATTGTTGAGTTGCCTGCCATCCGTTGAGCTGCACATCGGACAGGTCATGTCTCCTCCTGGGGGTGAATGATGTCAGGGCCGTCAGGTGTCCGGAAGGGCACTGTGCGTATGCGGTGCCCGGTTCACGTGCGCCGGAGCGGTGCGAACGGCTGTGCGTGCCTCCGTGCGCCGAGCTGTGCGTGGGTAAGTGGCGTTCAGGGGGTTCCTGGATGCAGTAGTGTGGTGTTTACCGACGCGGGGTGGAGCAGCTCGGTAGCTCGCTGGGCTCATAACCCAGAGGTCGCAGGTTCAAATCCTGTCCCCGCTACTTGTGAGATCGAGGGCCCGACGCGGAAACGCGTCGGGCCCTCGATGCGTTGGTGGACGGCTCCGCTGAAAGCGGTGCGGCGCCGGTGGGGTCGGCGACTACTGCGGCAGGAGTTCGGCGAGGCGGCGCCAGTCGGCGCGGGGCAGGCCGGCGGAATCGGGGCCGGGGACGACCTGAAGGGCCACGTGGTCGGCGCCGGCGTCGTGGAACTCTTCGACGCGGCGGCGGATGGTGTCGTCGTCGCCCCAGGCGAAGACCGTGTCGATGAGGCGGTCACTGCCGCCGTCGCGGAAGTCATCCTCGCTGAAACCGAGGCGGACGAAGTTGTTGGTGTAGTTGGGCATCTCCAGGTACCGCGAGAGGTAGGCGCGGGCGAGGGGGCGGGCGCGGTCGGCGGTGGTTTCGAGGACGACCTTCATCTCCGGGGCGAGCAGGGCGTCGGGGCCGAGGATGGCGCGGGCCTGGCGGGTGTGCTCGGGGTTGACGAGGTAGGGGTGGGCGCCGGCGGAACGGTCCCGGGCGAGGCGGAGCATCTTGGGGCCGAGGGCGGCGAGGACGCGTTCGGTGGCGGGCACCGGAGTGGGAGCGGCGTCCAGGGCGTCGAGGTAGTCCACCATCGAGGAGTACGGCCGGTGGTAGTCGCTGGCCAGGAGGGCGTGGCTGGCGCCGATGCCCAGGATGAAGCGGCCGGGGTGGGCGGCGCTCAGGGCGGTGTGGCGTGCGGCGACCCCGGCGGCGTCGTGCTGCCAGATGCTGAGGATTCCGGTGGCGACGACCAGCGACGACGTGGCCTCGATCAGGGGCGCCGCGTCGGACACGTCACGGCTGCCGCCGAGCCAGAGGGCACGGAAGCCGAGGGACTCCAACTCCTGCGCCGCTTCGACGCGTTCGCCCGGGGTGGAGGCGTCGCCGCCGCCAAGCTCGCTGTTCCAGATGCCGTACCGACCGAGTCGCATGGACCGCTCCTGTCCTGTCGTCCGGACCGCCACAAGGGCGGCGGGGGTGTGTTGGCGGCAACCGTGCCGGCGGGGGACGCATTCCGGACCGTGGGCCGTCCGGGTGGAAGCGAGCGGGACAGAGCGGCGGAAGGGCTGGTGGGACAACTTCTCAGACAACTCACAGATGGGAAAAAGAATGTGTTCACCGAGGGGTTGGAAGGTGAATTCATGCCTCCCATACCCACTCCCGTTCCGGGCGGCGGACGCACGGAACTGCTCCGCCCTGACGGATCCCCGCTCCGCGTGCTGGTCGTCGACGACGAGACGGCGCTGGTCGATCTGCTGGCGATGACGTTGCGCTACGAGGGCTGGGAGGTGCGAGCGGCGGCGAACGGTGTGAACGGCCTGCGGGCGGCGAAGGAGTTCCGCCCGGACGCGGTCGTGCTGAACATCAGGCTGCCCGACCTGGACGGCCTGGAGGTGCTGTCGGCCATGCGCAGGGAACTGCGTGACGTGCCGGTGCTGGTGCTGACGGCCAAGGACGCGGTGGAGGACCGGATAGCCGGGCTGACGGCGGGCGGGGACGACTACGTCAGCAAGCCGTTCGCCCTGGAGGAGGCCGTGGCACGGCTGCGCGGGCTGCTGCGCAGGTCGGGCATGGCCGCGGTGCGGACGGAGTCGATGCTGGTCGTCGGCGACCTCACACTGGACGAGGACAGCCACGAGGTCACTCGTCAGGGGAGGTCGATCCATCTGACGGCGACCGAGTTCGAACTGCTGCGGTACCTGATGCGCAACCCGCGCCGTGTGCTGTCCAAGGCGCAGATCCTGGACCGGGTGTGGAGCTACGACTTCGGCGGCCAGGCCAACGTCGTCGAGTTGTACATCAGCTACCTCCGCAAGAAGATCGACGCCGGCCGCCCGCCGATGATCCACACGCGCCGCGGAGCGGGGTACCTCATCAAACCCGCCGAGCCCGCCGAAGCCGCCTGACGCCGGCCACCGTCCGCAGGGCGCCCGCCCCACCGTCGACCGGCCGCTCCGCCAAGGCCACGGCCCCGTGCGTCAGCCACGGCCCCGGTCTGTCAGTCGGCGTCCCGTGCGTAAGCCACGTCCCCGTCCGCCAGTCCGCGTCCGTCAGTCCGCTTCCCGTCCGCCGACCACGCCCCCGCCCGACGACCGTCGCCCCGGCGGCTGCCCCGTCCGTCAACCCGCTGCCCCGGTGACCCTCCGCCTCGTTGACCGGCCGCCCCGGTGACCCTCCACCCCGGCGGCGTCGGGGCCCCTCCCCGGTGGGTGCTCACCGGCAACGGAATGCGGTGCGGCGGCAAAGAGGGTGGCGGGGAGGTGGCGGACCGGGGATGGGCGCATAGCATTCGCTGCACGCGTCCGCCGGGAGGCGTGAACAGACCGCTCCTTGAGGAGACTTCGCCATGCCGACGGGCCCTCGCGCGATCAGGCCGCAGGCCAGCGTCTGGTTCGGCGATCGGGCGCCCGGAGCGAGACGCAAGCGGGGCCCGGCGGACGTTTCCGTGCCCCCAGAGCCCTCGTCGGCCACGGACGACTCGGAAACGGTGAAGCGTCCGGGGCCGTCGGCTACCGATGCGGTGGAGGCGGGCGGATCAGGGGTGCCGGCGGAACCGTTGGTGCGCCGGGGCGAGCCGGAGCCCCGGGTTCGGCGGGCGGAGCCGTCGCCGGGGCCGACGCTGGATCTGGACCGGATCGTGCGGACGACCATCGGGATGCTGGACGAGCAGGGGCTGGCCCGGTTCTCGATGCGGCGGTTGGCCGCGGAGCTGGGGGTGACGCCGATGTCGGTCTACTGGTACGTCGACAATAAGGATGATCTGCTGGAAATCGCACTGGATGAGATCGGTGGCGAGGTGCCGGTGCCGAGCGACAGTCCGGACGCGGACTGGCGGCAGCAGGTGCGGCAGGTCGCGGCCGGTTACCGGGCGATGCTGGTGGCCCACCCGTGGGCGTCGCGGCTGATCGGCGAGTACATGAACGTCGGGCCGAAGGCGACCGCGTTCTCCACGGTCATGCGGTCGATCATGCGGCGGACCGGGCTGCCGGACGAGATGATTCCGGGCGCGTTGTCGACGGTGTACCAGTTCACGTACGGCTTCGGCACCGTCGAGGGGCGCTGGCAGGAGCGGTGCAGGGCCGCAGGCGTGCGTGAGGACGACCTGTTCGAGGAGATGTCGGAGACGGCCCGCGACCACCCCGGGTTCCACGGGCTGGCCGACCTGGTCGAACGCCGGGGGCGCGCGTCGTCGCTGGCGGAGGTGCGCGAGCGGGACTTCGCCTTCTCCCTCGACTGCCTCATCGCCGGCATCGAGGCGATGCGGGACCGCGCGCACCCCGGGGTTTGACGGCACCGGGGCCTGACGGCACCGGTGGCTGACACCACCGGTGGCTGATACCACCGGTACCGCAACGCCGCCCGGCGCCGGTGACCTCCGCGCCCGGTGAGTTCCGGCACCCGGTGACCTCCGATGCCTGGTGCGCCCGCACGCGGCGACCCCCAGAGCCACGCCTCCCCGGCCGTCGGACCGTCCGCCGGCCCCGCCACCGTAACGACCGACGGCCGTAACGCGCATGACCCCGTCAAGCCCGCGACGTGCAGTCACTCGCCCGACGCGCAATGCCCGCCCGACGCGCGATCACTCGCTCGACGCGCAATCAAGGCGCCCGCCGGCCACGATCCCGCCCGCGGAGCACCCTCTGGCGTGGCGACTATCCCTGCGGGGTGCGGTCGGCGGGGAAGCCGCCGGTGGCGATCGGGCCCCAGCGTTCCGGGGTGACGCGGAGCAGGGACTTGCCCTGGCGGAGCATCGCGGCGCGGTACTCGTCCCAGTCGGGGTGCTCGCCGGAGATGCTGCGGAAGTACTCGACCAGCGGCTCGACGGACTCCGGGGGGTCGATGACCTCGGCGGCGCCGTCGATCTGGACCCACGGGCCGTTCCAGTCGTCGGACAGGATGATGACCGAGACGGTGGAGTCGCGGCGGGCGTTGCGGGCCTTCGCGCGGTCCGGGTAGGTGGAGACCACGATGCGGCCGGCCTCGTCCACGCCGCACGAGACCGGCGAACCCTGCGGGCGGCCGTCGGCTCGCGTGGTCAGGACGATGGCGCGGTGGCGCGGCCGGACGAAGTCGAGCAGCGCGGCCAGGTCCACCGACGTGTTCGTTGCGATCTGAGGTGCCATACCCGCAGCCTAGGCCGCCGCCGCCCCCATCGCGGCCCCTCGGTCAACGCGACGCCGCCCACGTCACCCCGGGACCCTTGTTCCCGTCAACGCGACGCCGCCCACGTCACCGCGGAGGCTCCCGCCCCCGTCAACGTCGCACCCTTCACACTTTTCACACCAGCCGGACTCCGGCCGACCAGTCCCGTCGGACGAGTCCACCGCGACACCACTTCAGTCAGCCGTCCCGGACGGCCGGGTCACGTGATCCGGCCCACTCCG
>NZ_JAAGKO020000092.1 GCF_027947535.2 Streptantibioticus silvisoli | reverse complement strand
CCACCCCACCCACCCGGCAACCGGACGCTCCACCCACCCGGAACACCGGACCACCGGACGCCCCACCCCACCCTCACGGAACACCAGAGAGGTTCCCGCCATGTCCCTGTTCGCCCCGGGCCGACGCACCAAGCCCGTCCTGCTGGCCACCGCCACCGCGCTGGTCGCCTCGTTCGCCCTGGCCGGCTGCGGTTCCTCCGGGTCCTCGAACGGCGGTTCCGCGAACGGGACCACCACCATCAGCTTCATGGAAACGATGGCGGCCAGCACCCAGAAGAGCGTCATGCAGAAGCTGACCTCGGACTTCGAGAAGGCCAACCCGAAGATCAAGGTCCAGCTCATCGTCCAGCCGGACTACGGGACCCTCCAGGCCAAGGAGACCGCCGCGGTCTCCGCGCACAACGCGCCGACCATCGCCCAGATGTACCCCGACTGGGCCGCCACGTTCGCCAAGAGCCAGGTCATCCTGCCGGTCAGCACCTACGCCGGCACCTCCTCGCCCAGCCAGCTCGGCGACTTCTACGCCGGCGTCCGCAACGAACTGTCGCTGCCGGACGGCAAGCTGTGGCTGTGGCCGTTCAACAAGTCGGTCGAGGTCATGTACGACAACCCGGCGATGCTGAAGGCCAAGGGCCTGAGCTACCCGAAGACCTGGGACGAGTTCGCGACCGACGCCAAGAAGCTGTCCAACGGCAACGTGGTCGCCATATCCACCGACCCCGGCACCCCGGCGGCCCCGGCGGGCGGCACGATCTGGCTGGAGACCCTCGACTACGCCAACGGCGGCACCCCGTTCGCCAAGGACGGCACCCCGCAGTTCACCTCGCCGCAGATGGTCAAGGCGCTGACCCTGCTGGCGCAGATGAAGAAGGACGGCTCGCTGACGCTGGGCACCAACTACCCCGGCGAGACCTCGCTGGCCGCCGCGAAGGGCGCCTTCGACATCGGCTCCAGCGCCGGCTACTACTACGAGAACCAGGCCGTCGGCAAGAAGTTCACCCTCGGCACCAACGACCTGCCCACCGGCCCGGCCGGCCAGGCCAACGTGCTCCAGGGCACCGACATCGGCATGTTCGCCAGCGCCTCCAAGGCCCAGCAGGCCGCCGCCTGGAAGTACATGCAGTTCCTCACCCAGCCCGCCAACCAGGCCACCTGGGCGGCCGGCACCGGCTACCTGCCGGTGACCGCCAAGGCGCTGCCGTCGATGAAGGCCTACGTCGCGCAGAACCCGTGGGTGCCGACCTCGATGGCCGCCCTGCAGAACGCCAAGGCCGACCCGCCCTACTCCTGGGTGACCCCGGCCGAGGGCGCCCTGGTCGTCGCCATCCAGGCGGTCGTCGACAAGGGCACCTCGCCGGCCGCGGCGCTCGCCGCCGCCCAGAAGACCGCCCTGGCGGCCAAGGCCCAGGGGTGAGTATCACCACCCGCCCCGCTCCCGTGCGCCGGACCACCGTCCGGCGCGCGGGGCGCGGCCCGCTGCGCCGCGTGCTGATCGTGGTCGTCTCGCTGGTGTTCCTGCTGCCGTTCTACTACGTCCTGGTCTCCTCGCTGAACCGGGCGAACGACGTCGGCAGCATCGGCCAGATCCTGCTGCCGCACTGGCACTTCGACAACTACAGCCGGGCCTGGAAGTCCGCGCCCTGGCTGCGGCTGTTCGGCAACACCCTGCTGATCGCGGTGTGCACCGCCGCGCTGGCGCTGGCCACCTCGCTGCTGGCCGGCTTCGCCTTCGGCCTGATGCGCTTCCGCGGCCGCAACGTGCTGTTCGGCCTGGTCATGGCGGTCATGATGATCCCGGCGACCGTGCTGATCATCCCCGACTACATCATCGCCACCGACATCCACTGGCTGAACACCTACTGGATCCAGATCGTGCCGTGGGGCGCCAGCGTCTTCGGCATCTTCCTGGTCCGGCAGTTCTTCGCCGGCCTGCCGGAGGAACTGTTCGACGCCGCCGAACTCGACGGCGCCTCCCGGTTCCGGATGTTCTGGTCGATCGGGGTGCCGCTGGTGCGCCCGGCCATCGTGATCATCATCATCAACGTCTTCCTCGCCACCTGGAACTCCTTCCTGTGGCCGTTCCTGATGACCAGCGACCAGAGCGTCCAGCCGGTCGAGGTCGGCCTCGCCGCGTTCTACGGCGCCGAGGGCACCGACTACACCGGCCTGTCCGCCGCCGTGGTCTTCACCACGCTGCCGGTGCTGGCCTTCTTCCTCGCCCTTCAGCGCCACTTCATCACCGGCGCCATGTCCACCGCCGGAGGCGTCCGTGGCTGAGCCACGCCAACCACTCGTCCTGGTCACCGACTTCGACGGCACCCTCTACCGCGGCGACGCGCCGATCCTGCACTACGCGGAGCAGGCCGCCGTCGAACTGTCCGACCGCGACCGCGACGGGCTGCTCGACGCCGTCGAACGCTTCCTCAAGCACGGGATCGCCGCCGCCGACGAGGCGCCCGACGAGACCGAGGCGGCGGCGCTGCGCGCGGCCACCGACGGCTGGGAGGTGGTCGCCTCGGTCGCGGCACGCCGCTACGGGGTCGACAAGCCGCGGCTGGACCGGGCGTTCCTGTCCACCCGCGCCTACATGGCCACCGACGCCTGCGAGCTGGAGGTCCCGGACGCCTACCGGGCCCTGCTGACCGAACTGCGGCTCGACGGGGTACGCGTGGTGCTGGCCACCAACAGCCCCGCCGACAGCCTCGACGCGCTGCTGGACCGGCTGCGGGTGCGCCCGCTGCTGGACGCCGTGGTCTCCTCCACCGGCAAGCCGGCCGGCCTGGGCCGCCTGCTGGCCGCCGAACTGGGCGACGCGGCCGGCGCGGTGCGCCCGGACAGCGCCGCCCGCGGGTTCGCGCTCGGCGACCACTGGGTCAACGATGTCGAACCCGCCCGCGAACTGGCCGTACCCACCGGCTACATCGACCGTTACGGCAGGGCGGACGGCCCGGCCACCGCGGTCGCCACCGACGTCGAGGGCCTGCTGCCGATCGTGCGGTCCTGGGCCGATGCCGTGGTGCGCCTGGAGATCTGACCGGACGCACCATGACGCGCCGCACGTGTCCCGAAGGCCGGTCCCGCGGGGGAGAGCCGGATCGCGGGGCACGGGCGCGCGTCCCTTTGTCGTTTCATCGCATCACCGCACCGCACACAGGAGTTGATTCATGGCCAGCATCGAGTTCTGGGGTGGACTCGGCGTCATCGGCGGAAGCAAGATCGTCATCCGCGAGGGCGGCCACCGCGTCATGCTGGACATCGGCATGGACATCCCCTCCGGTGCCGACCTGTTCCGCCTGCCGGTGCGCCAGCGCCCCGGGCGCGAACTCGCCGACCGCCTCAAGGTCGGCGCCGCGCCGGCCGTCCCCGGTCTGTACGACGCCGCCTTCCTCGACGAGGGCGACCCGCTGGGCGAAGCCACCGAGCCGACCGCCGTCTTCGTCAGCCACCCGCACATCGACCACGTCGGCCTGGCCGGCTACGTCCGTTCCGACATCCCGGTGCACGCCCACACCGACGCCGTCGACGTACTGGAGGCCCTGACCGCCAGCGGTGCCGGCCTGCCCGGCGGCGACCCCGAATGGCACCGCCTGTCGTCCGGCCAGCGCGTCGCGGTCGGCCCGATGGAGGTCGAGTGCGTGCTCGTCGACCACGACGTGCCCGGCGCCTGCGGCTACCTGGTCCGCACCTCCACCGGCACCCTCGCCTTCACCGGCGACATCCGCTTCCACGGCCGGCACCCGGGGCTGTCGTGGGCCTTCGCGGACCGCGCCAAGGGCTGCGACGTCCTGGTGACCGAGGGCACCACGCTGGGCTGGAACATGCCGGCCGCGGTCCGCGGCGAGAGCGACGTCGAACGCGACTTCAACGCCGCGCTCGCCGAGACCCCCGGCCTGGTGCTGCTCTCCCTCTACCCCCGCGATCTGGAACGCGTACGCGACTTCCTGGCGCTGGCCGGTGTCGCGGGCCGCACGGTCGTCTGGCCGGACGCCACCGCGGACTTCCTGCGCGGGCTCGGCGTACCGGACGTCGTCAAGGCCGGCGACCCGCAGGCCGCCGGCCTCGGCGAGCGGCCCGGCTCCTTCGTGGTCGTCCCCGACCCCGGCGACCTGCCCTCGCTGCTGGACCTGCCGGTCGGCACCGGCCAGCCCGACAGCGTCTTCGTGCACGCCAACGGTGAACCGCTCGGCCCCTTCGAACCGCGCTGGGCGCCGTTCACCGACTGGCTCGAAGCCCTCGGCATCCCGCTGCGCCAGATCGGCTGCTCCGGCCACGCCGTCCAGGACGACCTGCACGCCATGGTCGAACGGGTCGCGCCGCGCGTGCTGTTCCCCATCCACACCACCGCCCCCACCCGCCTGCACCCGCCGTCCGGCACGACCCGGGTCATCGCCGAGTACGGCGTCACCTACGGCATGGACGGCCAGGCGCAGTAGTCCGCCCGAACCCGTCCCGCGTTAGCCGAAGGGCCGTCACCCCACCACGGGGTGACGGCCCTTCGGCGTCGGAGGCGGGTCGTTCGACGGACTTGAACATGTTCAAAACCGGGGCTACAGTCAGGCTCATCATTTTGAACGTGTTCGAAAAGGGGTGGGGATCATGGATCCGACCGTGGTCAGCTACATCGTCTATCTGCCGGCCAGCGTCGCGGTGACCGTCTGGGTCGCCCGCGTCCTGAGCCGCAACGGCCGCGTCTTCCTCGCGGACGTCTTCCGCGGCGACGACCTGCTGGCCGACTCCGTCAACCAACTGCTCGTCGTCGGCTTCTACCTCGTCAACCTCGGCTTCATCGGCCTGTGGATGAAGACCGGCGACAACCTCCACCAGGTACGCGGTGTCTTCGAGTCCGTCTCCGTCAAGCTCGGCACCGTGCTGCTGGTCGTCGGCGTGCTGCACATGGCCAACGTCTTCGTGCTCAACGCGCTGCGCCGCCGCGGCCTCGCCGAACAGCACGGCGGCCACTCCGCCGCGTCCGCCTGGAAGGCCGGGGCGCCCGGCCCGCAGGCCGGCCACTGACCGCGCGACACCGTGCGGCCGGCACGCGTCGCGCGCATAGGCTCGCAGCCGTGAAGGACGACGAGACGGCACGCGCGGGATCAAGAACGGACCGGGAGGGTGTGGGGACACCGCCCGGTCCCGGGGCGGGGCGTGATCAGGGACGGGATGCCCGTGATCAGGCAGGGGAGCCCCCCGCCCCGCGAGGGGGGAAGCGGCGGGCGCGCCAGGGGGGTGCGCCCGCCGCGGGCCGTACCGCCGCCGCCGGCACGGGCCGCGGCGACGAACCGTCCGGCACCGGCGGCCGGACCGCCGCCGGGGACGACCCGTCCGCCGCCAGGAGTGAACGGCCCGCGGCCAAGGACTCCCCGTCCACCGCCAGGGGTGAACGGACCACCGCCAGGGGTGACCGGCCCACCGCAAAGGGTGACCGGCCCACCGCCAAGAGCGAGAAGACCCGGGCGCTGATCCTGGAGACCGCCATGCGGCTGTTCCGGGAGCGCGGATACGACAACACGACCATGCGGGCCATCGCCGCCGAGGCAGGCGTGAGCGTCGGCAACGCGTACTACTACTTCAAGGGCAAGGAATTCCTGATCCAGGGGTTCTACGACCGCCTGACCCGCGACCACGCCGAGCTGACCTCCCGACGCCTCACCGCGGTCCCCGACTTCGCCGACCGGCTGCGCATCGCGATCGACGCCTGGCTGGACACCGCGGCGCCCTACCACGGGTTCGCCGCGCAGTTCTTCCGCACCGCCGCCGACCCCGACAGCGCCCTCAGCCCGTTCTCCGCGGAGTCCCACCCGGCCCGTGACACCGCCGTAGCCGTCTTCCGCGACGTGCTCGACGGCTCCCAGCTCGGCCCCAAGGTCGACCCGGAACTCGACGAACTCCTCCCCGACCTGCTCTGGCTGCACCTGATGGTCGTCGTCCTCTACTGGGTCTTCGACCGCACCGACGACACCCAACGCACCCGGGCCTTCGTCGCCCGCTGCGCCCCCCTCGTCGCCAAGATCGTCTCCCTGTCCCGCTACCGCGTCCTGCGCCCGATGGTCCGCGAAGCGGTGGCCCTGGTCCGCGAGTTCGTCCTCCCGACCCTGGGCGCCCGCGCGGCGGGGGCCGCTCCGGCGGGCGGCGCGGGGGAGGGCGGGGAGCGAACGGGAACGGCCCGGGGGAGCGGGAGTTGAGTGCGCCCGTCCCGTACGGCACCCGAGCCCGGCGTCCCGGCAGCCGGCGTCCCGGAGTACGGAGCTGCTGACGCCGAGCCGTCGAACGCGCCGTCCCGGAGCACGGAACCGCTGAGCCGAGCCGCTGACGCCGAGTCGGTGAACGCCGGGCGGCGGCCGTGCGTATACGTCCTCGACAGCCCCCGTCCGCCGAGGCGGGGTACCGCAGAGCAGAAGGAGTCGGACATGGTCCGCGGCATCGTCGGTCTCGTCCTGTGTGCCGTCGGCGGGCTCTGGATCGGGCAGGGTACCGGTGCGATCCAGGGCTCGATGATGTCCGGCCGCGGGCAGTACGCCGTTCTGGGCGCGGTCGTCGTCGTGGCCGGGCTCGCGCTCCTGGCGTGGTCCTGGCGCACCCGCAAGCGCGACAGGACGTCCTGAGCCGTCGCGTACTGCCGGCCGGGCGGCGGTGCGGGGGGTGGCCCCGGGCCGCTCCCGCGCACGGTCCCCGGCGCGTCCCCGCGGCGCGGCCCCCCGCATGGCAGCGGCCCCCGCGCTCTCCTGAACGGGAGCGTGGGGGCCGCCAGTCGGGGGGCCGGGGACCGGTGCGGACGGTGGCGTACCGTCCGCACGGCCTCCGGCGGGACCCGTCACACGTCGAAGTAGAGCTCGAACTCGTGCGGGTGCGGGCGCAGCTGGATCGGGGCGATCTCGGCGGTGCGCTTGAAGTCGATCCAGGTCTCGATCAGGTCGGGGGTGAAGACGCCGCCCTGGAGGAGGTAGTCCTGGTCGGCCTCGAGAGCGCTGAGGACGGCCGGGAGGGAGGTGGGGACCTGGGGGACGTTCGCGTGCTCCTCGGGAGCCAGCTCGTAGAGGTCCTTGTCGACCGGCTCGGCCGGCTCGATCTTGTTCTTGATGCCGTCCAGGCCGGCCAGCAGCAGCGCGGAGAACGCCAGGTACGGGTTGCTGGACGGGTCGGGCGCGCGGAACTCGATGCGCTTGGCCTTCGGGTTCGCACCGGTGATCGGGATGCGGATCGCGGCGGAGCGGTTGCGCTGCGAGTACACCAGGTTGACCGGCGCCTCGAAGCCCGGGACCAGGCGGTGGTAGGAGTTCACCGTCGGGTTGGTGAACGCCAGCAGCGACGGCGCGTGCTTGAGGATGCCGCCGATGTAGTAGCGGGCGGTGTCCGACAGGCCCGCGTAGCCGGCCTCGTCGTAGAACAGCGGGGTCCCGCCCTGCCACAGCGACTGGTGGCAGTGCATGCCGGAGCCGTTGTCGCCGAAGATCGGCTTGGGCATGAAGGTCGCGGTCTTGTTGTTGCGCCAGGCGACGTTCTTCACGATGTACTTGAAGAGCATCAGGTCGTCCGCGGCGGCCAGCAGCGTGTTGAACTTGTAGTTGATCTCCGCCTGGCCCGCGGTGCCCACCTCGTGGTGCTGGCGCTCGACCTGGATGCCGGCCCTGCCCAGCTCCAGGGAGATCTCGGCGCGCAGGTCGGCGAAGTGGTCGACCGGCGGAGCCGGGAAGTAGCCGCCCTTGTAGCGGACCTTGTAGCCGCGGTTGTCCTCCACCGCACCGGTGTTCCAGGCGCCGGCCTCGGAGTCGATGTGGTAGAAGGACTGGTTCGACTCGGTGGCGAACCGGACCGAGTCGAAGACGTAGAACTCCGCCTCCGGGCCGAAGTACGCGGTGTCGGCGATCCCGGTGGAGGCCAGGTACGCCTCCGCCTTCTTCGCCACGTTCCGCGGGTCACGGCTGTACTGCTCGCCGGTGATCGGGTCGTGGATGAAGAAGTTGATGTTGACCGTCTTGTCCTTGCGGAACGGGTCGAGCCGCGCGGTCGACAGGTCCGCGCGCAGCGCCATGTCCGACTCGTGGATGGCCTGGAAACCGCGGATCGACGAGCCGTCGAACGCCAGCTCCTCGGACGGGTCGAAGGCCTCCACCGGCACCGTGAAGTGCTGCATGATGCCCGGCAGGTCGCAGAAGCGGACGTCGACGAACTTGACGTCCTCGTCCCGCAGGAACTTGTTGGCCTCGTCGGCGTTCTGGAACATCCAACTCCTCCTCGGCCCGGGCCTGGCACGGCGCGGGTTGGCTCGGTCGTACGACCGCTGTGGCGAGCGCGGGCTCGGCCGGTGCGGTGGCGCACGCTGGTCCCGACCCTATGGATTCGGGATTTCCCTGGCATGACCCAATTGTTTCGCCGAAGTTAACCGGACATCCGGGGGCAGGTGCGGCGTCCGCCGGACACGCCGCTACCGTGGACGGGTGGACAAACGGGAAGCTCTGGGCTCATGGCTCCAAGGACCGCGCGCGGCGGCCGAGCAGATGGGCGCCGATTTCGGCTATCGCGGGGAACGGCTGGGGCTGCCGAAGGACGGCCCCGGCTCGATCGCCCCGGTGGGACGGCGCCTGGTCGCGCTGTTCGTCGACTGGGCGCTGTGCCTGCTGATCGCATACGGCCTGCTGTCGCACGGTAGCGCCCGGGCCGCCGACAACTGGACGTTCGTGATCTTCGGCGTCCTGAGCGTGCTGACGCTCGCCACCCTCGGCACCACGCCCGGCAAGCGGCTGCTGCGGCTGCGGGTGATCCGCCTGAACGGGGGACGGGCCGGCGTCCTGCCGGTGGTGATCCGCACGGTCCTGCTGCTGCTCGTCGTCCCGTCCGCGGTCTGGGACCGCGACACCCGCGGCCTGCACGACAAGGCCGTCGGCACGGTCGAGGTCCGGATGTGACCACCCCTGCGCGGGGGTGTCTCCGGCGCGGGCCCGGCTTTCCGGGACGCGTCAACACCGAAGGCGCTGCCGGGACGCGTCAACCCCGAAAGGCGTCCGCCGGCTGCCCGGTCCAGGGGCCGGGCGCTCCTGGCGCCCGCGCCTCGGTCGCCGGGGTCTCCGCCGCCCGGGCTCCGGTACCTGGCGCCCGCCCCGGCGTCCCCGGGCCTCTGACGTCCGTCGGGCCGCCTGCGGGAGCCGCCCGGTGAGGACGTTCCCGTGGAAACGCCCCCGGTGAGGACGATCCCGTGAAACGCCGGAGCCCGGAGGCGTTGTGCCTCCGGGCTCCTGGGTGTGTCGTGGTCGCCGTTCCGTGCCGTACGGGACCGGGGTCAGCGCATCCGGCCGCGCGGCATGCGCGCGTTGCGGGGCATCGGGCCCTTGGGGATCGGCATGTTGCTCAGGCTGTCGCCGAGGGCCTTGAGCCGGTCGTTCAGCTCGGTGACCTTCGCGCCGGGCAGGACGCGCGGCAGCTTCAGCAGCTTGGTGCGCACCTTGTTGAGCGGCACCTCGCCCTCGCCGTCGCCGACGATCATGTCGTTGACCGGCGCGTCGACCGCCACGCGGGACATGCGGCGCTTCTCGGCGGCCAGCAGCGCCTTGACGCGGTTGCGGTTGCCCTCGCCGACCAGCACGATCCCCGCCTTGCCGACCGCGCGGTGGACGACGTCCTGGTTGCGGTTGATCTGCACCGCGGGCGTCACGGTCCAGCCGCGCCCCGCGTTCTCCAGTACCGCCGCGGCGGCGCCCGGCTTGCCCTCCATCTGGCCGAAGGCGGCCCGCTCGGCACGCCGGCCGAAGACGATCGCCATCGCGAGGAAGGCCAGCAGGACGCCCAGGATGCCCGCGTACACGGGGTGCCCGATGACGAAACCGACGGCGAGGAGCACCACGAGGATGCCGATGCCCAGTCCCGCCAGTACGAGCCCGACCTTGGGGTCGACCCGCCGGGTCATCTTGTAGGTCAGCGCGATCTGCCGCAGCCGCCCGGAGTTCTCGGATTGTTCCTTCCTCGCCATGCCGCACAGGATACGGGTAGCGGAGGGTCACCCCGTCACCAGGAGGTGGGGGATACCGCCGGCCCGGTGCCGCGGGCGGGCCGGAAGGGCGCCGCGCCGCGCCGGGCGGTGCCCGCGGGGCGCCCCGGCGGGCGTGCCGGGCCCCGGATCAGCCCTCGGCGGCGCCCGTGCCGCTCACGACGGCCAGCCGGCCCGGCGCGGGAACGGCCGGAACGGCCGTCAGGGCGTCCAGGAGGTGCTGGGCCTCGTGCCGGTCCCTGGCCCGCTTGCGGTCCTCCAGCACGGCCGTCCAGGCGTTGCGGCGGGCGGTCTGCTGGCCGCCGCGCATCAGCAACGACTCCACCGCGCGCAGGGCGCTGGAAACCGTCGGTCGGGCGACTGCCTGCGCGGGGGGCGCCTGCATGGTGGGACTCCCTACATCCGGAAGGTGCACGTGAGCGGGCTTGTGTCCAGAATCACCACATTGTGTTACCAGTCGGTGACGGGCCGGTCAAACGGGCGTGAAGCCATGTCGTCGACCGTCACCTGGGAGGCGTCCGGCCCGTTCCGTCGCGCGCGACGGCGACCGGCTCCCGGGGGACGGGGACCGGTCCGGGGCAGGCCGGACCCGGCCCGGCGCGCGGGACGCCGGCCCGGGCGGTGGTGGAACCGGGTCGTGCTGCGGTGGTGAAACCGGTGGTACGGGTGGCACCGGGCGGTGCCGGGCTGAGAACCGGCGGTGCCGGGTGGTGCCGCGGTCGGTGAACCGGGTGGTGCCGGCGTGCGGGCCGCGGTGCGATCAGTCGTGCCGGGGTGGGCCGTGCGGGGGAGCGTCCCCCCGGCCGTGAGCCGTTCGGCCGCCGGCGGTGAGGCCGGGGCCGCGACGCCTCAGCGGCAGGCGGTGGGGTGGTGGGCGGCTGGGCGACCGGGCGACCAGGGGGCCGTCAGGTACGGGGAGCGGTGGACGTCACACGTTCGCGCGGGCCTGCGTGGCCTGCTGGAACAGCCGGCCGGCCCGGTACGACGAGCGCACCAGCGGACCGGACATGACGCCGGCGAAGCCGATCTCCTCGGCCTCCTCCTGAAGCTCCACGAACTCGGCCGGCTTGGCCCAGCGTTCCACGGGGTGGTGGCGGACGCTCGGCCGCAGGTACTGCGTGATGGTGATCAGCTCGCAGCCGGCGTCGTACAGGTCCTGGAGCGCCTCGCTGATCTCCGCGCGCTCCTCGCCCATCCCCAGGATCAGGTTGGACTTGGTGATCAACCCGGCCTCCCGCGCCTTGGTGATGACCTCAAGCGAGCGCTCGTAGCGGAAGCCGGGGCGGATGCGCTTGAAGATGCGCGGCACCGTCTCCACGTTGTGCGCGAGCACCTCGGGGCGGCTGGAGAAGACCTCCGCGAGCTGCTCGGGGACGGCGTTGAAGTCCGGGATCAGCAGCTCGACCTTGGTGCGGCCGGCCGCGCGGTCCCCGGTCAGGGCGTGGATCTGCCGGACCGTCTCCGCGTACAGCCAGGAACCGCCGTCCGCCAGGTCGTCGCGGGCGACGCCGGTGATGGTGGCGTAGTTCAGGTCCATCGTGACGACGGACTCGCCGACCCGGCGGGGCTCGTCACGGTCGAGGTCGGCCGGCCGGCCGGTGTCGATCTGGCAGAAGTCGCAGCGCCGGGTGCACTGGTCGCCGCCGATGAGGAAGGTCGCCTCCCGGTCCTCCCAGCACTCGTAGATGTTGGGGCAGCCGGCTTCCTGGCAGACGGTGTGCAGGCCCTCGCGTTTGACCAGGCTGTGCAGCTCGGAGTACTCCGGGCCCATCTTGGCGCGGGTCTTGATCCATTCGGGCTTGCGCTCGATGGGGGTCTGGCTGTTCCTGACCTCCAGACGCAGCATCTTGCGTCCGTCCGGTGCGACAGCGGACACGTCGGGCACTCCCTTTGGCTAGCGCGGCATTCGATTCATCGGCATACACCAGCGTACGCCCGTGGATTGTAGGCCCTGCGGCCTGTCCAACCCTCAAGCTCCTCGGCGCATTCCCGGGGGAGCGGGTGGGCCCGGCGGTCAGACCGCGCTGGGCAGTGCCGCGGTGGAACCGAGGACCCCGGCCAGGTGCTTCTCGATGACCGGCAGCACCTCGGCGATGGTGACGTCCCGGCCGAGTTCGTTCGACAGCGAGGTGACGCCGGCGTCCCGGATGCCGCACGGCACGATGCGGTCGAACCAGGTGTTGTCGGGGTCGCAGTTGAGCGAGAAGCCGTGCATCGTGACGCCCTTGGCGATCCGGATGCCGATGGCGGCGAGCTTGCGGTCCTCGCGGCGCTGGCCCGCGTTGGACGGCGCGTACTCGGGGCCGGACAGCCGCGGGTCGAACTCCTCGTCGTGCAGGCGCGGGTCGAGGTCCAGCGTCAGGCCGCCGGCGGCCGGCGGCCGCTGCGCGATCCGGTCGCCGAGCACCCACACCCCGCTGCGGCCCTCGACGCGGGTGGTCTCCAGGCCCAGCTCGCGGCAGGCCAGGATCAGCGCCTCCTCCAGCCGGCGTACGTGCGCGATGACGTCGACCGGCTGGGACAGCTTGAGGATCGGGTAGCCGACGAGCTGGCCGGGGCCGTGCCAGGTGATCTTGCCGCCGCGGTCCACGTCGATGACCGGGGTGCCGTCCAGCGGACGTTCGCTGTCGGCGGTGCGGCGGCCGGCGGTGTAGACGGCGGGGTGCTCCAGCAGCAGGCAGGTGTCGGGGATCTCGTCCGCGAAACGCGCCGCGTGGACCCGGCGCTGTTCCTGCCACGCCTCGGTGTACTCCACCGCCTGCGGTCCGAATCCCAGACGCACGAAGCGCAGGTCACTCACGGCGGCTCCTCGGGTCTCAACTCTCGCGCCGCACCCACTGTACGGCGCCCGCGACCGGCCGCCCCAACCGAGCCGCTGTCGCGCTCGTCACGCGGGCGGCCGGGCCGGGCAACGCTTCGCGGCCCCGGCCGGTAAGGGGTGCCGACGCAGGATGCCGCCCCTTACACCGGCGCGGTCCGGAACGCGGACGGGCCGGGCAGCGGTTCGCGACCCCCGGCCGGTAAGGGGCGCCGACGCAGGGCGCCGCCCCTTACACCGGCGCGGTCCGGCACGCCGAGCGGCATCCGCCGCCCATCACGCCGGCGCCGTCCGCCGGCCACCACGCCGGCCGCGTCCGCCGCCCACCACCCGGGCGCGGTCCGCCGCCCGCAACCCCGGCCGCATCCGCCGCCCACTGCCCCGGCGCCGTCCGCCGCCCACCGCCCGGGCCGCATCCACCGCCCTCACCCCGACCGCGTCCGCCGCCTACCACGTCCGGTCCGCGCCGCTTCACCCTCACGGCGTGTCGTATCGGCGTGGTTCACCCGTTTCGGCGAATACCTGGCGGACCGGACACCGCGGGGCGTACGGGCGGCTACATTCGCGCCGTTCAGGACCGCTCCGCGCGGACCGCCAGCCATCGCCCACCCCCACCCTCCCGAGGAGGGGTCCGCACCCCACATGACGGAACGAACTTCGCAGCGCACGCCCAACCGCCGCCTGGCCGCACTGATCGCCGAGGCCGGGTTCTCCAACGCGGGACTCGCCCGGCGCGTCGACCAGCTCGGCGTCGAGCACGGGCTGGACCTGCGCTACGACAAGACCTCGGTCACCCGCTGGCTGCGCGGCCAGCAGCCGCGCGGCACGACCCCCGCCCTGATCGCCGAGGTCTTCACCCGGCGCCTCGGCCGCCGGCTGTCCGCGCAGGACCTCGGACTGGACGCCTGCGCGCCGGTCTACGCCGGGCTGGAGTTCGCCGCCACACCGCAGGAGGCGGTGGACATCGTGGCCGGCCTGTGGCGCAAGGACACCGGCAACCCGGCCGAGCTGCGCCGGATAGCCTTCACGCCGGCCGGTCTCGTCGTGCCCAGCCGCGACTGGCTCATCGGCCGCCCCGACGACCAGGTCGCCCGGGTCCCGGCCGCCGAACCACCGCCCCGGGTGCCGCCGCAGAGCCGGGGCCGCGCCGCGCCGCCGTACCCCCCGCAGACCGCCGCGGCCCGCGCGCGCGGCGGCCAGGAGCCGGGCCGGCGGGTCGGGCCCGGCGACATCCGGGCGCTGCGGTCGGTGGCGGAGCTGTTCCACTCCCTCGACCGCTCCTACGGCGGCGGCCACGCCCGGCAGGCGCTCGTGCGGTACCTGGAGCACGAGGCCGAGCCGATGCTGCGCGGCGGCTACGGGGAGGAGACCGGCCGGGCGCTGTTCGCGGCGGTCGCCGACCTGACCCGGCTGGCCGGCTGGACGTCGTACGACATCGGCGCGCACGGCCTGGCCCAGCGGTACTTCGTGCAGGCGCTGCGGCTCACCCAGGCGGCCGGTGACCGGCTGTACGGCGGTTACGTGCTGGTGACCATGAGCCGTCAGGCGGTCTACCTGGGCCACGGGCGCGAGGCGGTGCAACTGGCCCGGGTCGCGCAGCAGGGCGTGGGACCGGCCGCGCCGGCGGCCGTCCAGGCGATGCTGCACGCGGCCGAGGCGCGGGCGTACGCCGCGCTGGGCGACGCCCGGTCGTGCGCGGCGGCGCTGGCGCGGGCCGAACGCGCCCTGGAGGCGTCCCGGCCGGACGACGGCACCCCGGCGTGGGCGCGGTTCTTCGACGAGGCGCAACTCGCCGACGAGTGCGGCCACTGCCACCGCGACCTCCAGCAGTACCGGGCCGCCGCCCAGCACGCCGAACGGTCCCTGGCGCTGCGCGACGAGCGCGACACCCGCAGCCGGGTGTTCTGCCGCGTCGTGCTGGCCAGCGCCCGCCTGGCCCTGGGGGACCTGGAGGAGGCGTGCGGGCAGGCCACCGAGGCGGCCCGGCAGACCGCCGACATGCGGTCGGTCCGCGCGGTGGAGTACGTGCGGGACTTCGCCCGGCGCCTGGAGCCGCACCGCGACCAGCCGGCCGCCCGCGCGTTCCTGGAACGGGCCACCGCGCTCGGCGTGCCGGTCGGCTGACGCCGGCCGGACCGGGCCGCGGTGCCGGGTGCGGCCCGCCGGGGAAACCCTCCGGCCCGCCGGGGAAACCCCTCGGCGGGCCGCGGCGCACCGGCTGCGCGCCGCCCTGGCCGCGGAACCGCGCGGCCGTCACCGTGGGCGGTCCGTCACCGCCGGGCCCGCGCCGCGGCCGTACCGGGCACCGCAAGGGCACCGCACCCACCGGCCGGGCGCCGGCGTCGTCAGGCCGCCGCCGGCAGATCCGTCGCGGTGTCGCCGTAGCCGGGGCGGATGCCGAAGTCCCGCATGACGTGGTGCGCCGCGCGGCGGGCGGAGAACATCGCGCCCTGGGCCGTGCTGGTGTCGCGGTGGTCGCCGCAGACGTACAGCCCGCTCATCACCCGCACCGGCCGGCGCAGGTCGTGCGGCGGCGGGGTGGCCGCGACCGCCTCCCGGTCGTGGTGCACCGCCAGCAGGTCCCAGCCGGCGGCGTCCGTGCCGTACATCCGGCCCAGCTGGGCGCGGACGGCCGCGTCGAGGCGTTCCGGATCGCGGGGGACCGCACCGAGCAGCGTGGAGGTGATCAGCGTGCGGCCGGCCGGGGCGCGGGAGGGGTCGACGGCGCTGGCCACGTAGGAGTACGCGACCGGGCCGCGCCGGGCGGTGTCCAGCAGCAGCGTGGCGTCCCGCAGCGGCGGCCGGTCGGCGGCGTGGTGGACGGTGGTCACCGGGTGGAAGTCCGGCACCCGCAGCCCGGGCAGCAGCGCGGCGGCGGCCCGGGCGGCGGTGGCCACCACGGTGGCGCGGCAGCGCATCGTGCCGTGCTCGGCGGTCGTCACCGCGTTGGCGTCGACCGACGTCACCCGGACCCCGAGCCGTACCGTGCCGGGCGGCAGCGCGGCGGCCAGCCGTTCGGTCAGCGCGCCGGCGCCGCCGGCCGGCACGGCGAGCCGGCCGCGGGCGTAGCCGCGCAGCACCAGGTCGCCGCAGCGGCTGGAGCCGCCCAGTTCCGGATCGTGGGTGAGGGCGACCAGCAGCGGCCGCAGGAAGCCCTCGACCGCGCGCGGCGGCATGCCCCGGGCGGCGGACAGCACCGCCCGGACCGTCTGCTCGGGCCGGGCCAGCAGCCGTTCGGTGGGCACGGCGGCCAGCTTGCCGAGCGCGCCGCCCAGCCGGGCCTTGTCCCACACCGACCGCGGGTCGACCGCGCGCGGGCCGCGGCGCCCGGTGGCGGTCTGCGGGGCGGGTGACAGCGGCAGCAGCCGCAGCCCTTCCAGGCCCGGGGTGCGGGCGAACTCGGGGTAGGAGGTGCACAGCAGCTCGCTGCCCCGGTCCAGCCGGAAGCCGTTGACCGTGTCGGTGACGGTGCGCCCGCCGACCCGGTCCGCCGCCTCCAGCACGGTGACCGTGACGCCGGCGTCGATCAGGTGGTGCGCGGCGCACAACCCGGCCAGCCCGGCGCCGACGATGACGACGTCCGTGTGGCGCGGGAGCGCGCGGTGTGCGGAATGGAGGCTGTGCTGCGCGTGGGCGGCGTCCGCCTGCTGGTCGTGCGTGTGAGGTGCGTGAAACGACACGGTTGCCCCTCCCCGAGGTCCGTTGGTTTCCCCGCCGACATACGGAACGGCCGCCCGGCGTCATTGGCGGCGCGGCCCGGTGCTTGAAGGGTCATGCCCGCGTGCCGGGATGCCAACCCACTCACATACCAGTGATCTGAGACCGAGTTGGGCATTTTTTCTGAGGGGAACACCGGCGCGTCGCCGAGGGAACGAAGGGAAGGGGCCGAAAAACAGCCAAGGGGCCGAGGGGCCCGGCGGGACCGGTGAGGCGGCCCCCGCGGCCCCCGGGTACGGACTCCGGCGGTGCCCTCCGCACGGGCTCCCGCGGCTCGCATCGGACGGCGTCGATCGCGTAGCGGACCCGGCTCCCGCAGCCCCCCGCTCGTATCTGCCGCGGCGCCGCCCGTATCTGCCGCGGCGCCCCCGAAGACCTCGCGCAGCCCCCGGCACGGGCTCGCGCGGCGCCCCCGCACGGGCCTCCCGCGGCTCGCGTCAGGCGGTAGCGGACAGCGTCAGGCGGTCGCGGACCCGGCTCCCGCAGCCCCCGCACGGGCCTCCCGCAGCGCCCCCGACGACCTCAAGGGGACCCCCGGAGGGGACCTCCGTCAGGCCGGGTCGCGCAGGGCCGAGCGGATCGCGCTCTCGATGCCGGGGTGGGCGAAGGCGAAGCCGGACCGGAGCAGCTCGCGCGGCACGACGCGCTGGCTGCCCAGCACGTCCTGGGAGAACTCGCCGAGCACCGCCGTCAGCACCGGCGCCGGCACGGTGGCCAGCGTAGGGCGGTGCAGGACGCGGCCCATCGCAGCGGTGACCTCGCGGTTGGTGACCGGCTCCGGCGCGGTCAGGTTGACCGGGCCGCTGAGCGACGCGGTGTCGATCAGGTGCCGCAGGGCGGCGACGTGGTCGTCCAGCGCGATGAAGCTCCAGTACTGGCGTCCGCTGCCCAGCCGGCCGCCGAGCCCGGCCTTGAAGATCGGGAAGAGCCGGCCCCAGGCGCCGCCGCCGCGGGCGACGACCAGTCCGGTGCGGGCCTGCACGGTACGGATGCCGGCCTGCTCGGCCGGAGCGGCCGCCGCCTCCCACTCCCGGCACACGCCGGCCAGGAAGCCGTCACCGGGCGGCGCGTCCTCGTCCACCTTCCGGTCGCCGGTGTCCCCGTAGTAGCCGACCGCGGTGCCGCACACCAGCACCCGCGGCGGTCGCGTCAGGCCCGCCACCGCACGGGCCAGCGTGCCGGTGCCGAGCACCCGGCTGTCGCGGATCTGCCGCTTGTACGCCTCGGTCCACCGCTTGTCGCCGACCCCGGCCGCCGCCAGGTTGACCACCGCGTCGCAGCCCTCCAGCCGGCCGGTGTCCACCTCGCCGCCCGCCGGGTCCCAGCGGGCCTCCTCCGGCGCGGCGGGAGCCCGGCGGACCAGCCGGACCACCTGGTGGCCGTCGGCGGTCAGCGAGCGGACGAGAGCGGTACCGATCAGACCGGTCGAGCCGGTGACAGCGATGCGCATACGTCCATCCTGCCCCGGACGCCGCCACCATGCCGGAGGAACACCACGCCGGAGGGACACCGGGCCGGCGGGGCCGCGGGGCTGCCGAAGGCGTCGGCGTGCGTCGCGACGACGTCGGCCGGTGTGTGCAGAAGGCGTCGGCGCGTCGCGCGGAAGACGCCGCCCGCCTCCGCCGAAGGCGTCAGCGTGCGCGCCGAGGACGCCCCGCCCGCCTTCGTCGCGGAAAGCTCCGCCTCCGCCGAGGGCGCCCTCGCGTACCCCTACCAGCCGAAGCGTTCCCACAGCGCCGGGTAGCGGTCGCGCAGGGTGGCGCTGTCGCTGACGTCGAACTCCTCGCCGTCCGGGTCCTCGGCGTCGGGTACGCCCAGGTCGGGCAGCGGCAGGCCGGTCAGGCGTTCGTACGCCTCGTCCGCCGCGTAGCCCAGGTCCTCGCCGTCGCCGTCGGCGCGTTCATCGAAGCCGTCCAGGAGCGTGGCGAGGTCGTCGGCGTGGTGCACGGCGCCCTCGTAGGCGTGCCGTCCCTGGCCGACCAGCCAGCAGCGGAACGCGTCGAAGGCGTCGTCACCGGGGTCGCCGGTCAGCAGGGCGGCCGCGCCCCACAGCTCCCAGCGCAGCGCCCGGTTCAGCCGGGCCTCGAAGTGCCGGGCGAAGTCCAGCACGGAGTCGGGGTCCAGGCCGGTGAGCCGTTCCACCACGAGATCGGCCTGGTCCTCCGGGTCGCCCTCGGCGTCCTCGCGGGCCCGGTCGATGATCTCCCAGAAGTCCGTCTCGTCCATCACGCCCCCATGATCGACGTTCCGGCCGCCCGCCGCACTCCGGACGCGCCGTCGGCGCCGGCCCCGGACACAGCGGTGTGCCCCCGCTCCCGGGCGGGGGAGCGGGGGCACACCGGGTCACGCGGTGCTACCGGGACTACAGGCCGAGGTCGCCCTCGAACTCGCCGGCCTCCAGGCGGGCCTTGACGTCCGTCAGGTAACGGGCGGCGTCGGCGCCGTCGACCAGCTGGTGGTCGTAGCTGAGCGTCAGGTAGACCATGTCGCGGATCGCGATGGTCTCGCCCAGCTCCGGGTGGTTGATGACGACCGCACGGCGCACGGTGGCGCCGATGCCCAGCTCGGCGACCTGCGGGTAGTTCACGATGATCGTGTCGAACAGCGCACCGCGCGAGCCGGTGTTGCTGATCGTGAACGTGCCGCCGGACAGGTCGTCCGGGCTGATCTTCTTGTTGCGGACCTTGCCGGCCAGCTCCGCGGTCTTCTTGGCGACGCCGGCGATGTTCAGGTCGCCCGCACCCTTGATGACCGGGACCATCAGGCCCTGCTCGGAGTCGACCGCGATGCCGATGTTCTCGACGTCGTGGTAGGTCACGGTGCCGTCGTCGTTGATCTTGGCGTTGATCGACGGGTGCGACTTGAGCGCCTCGGCGGCGGCCTTGACGAAGAACGGCATCGGGGAGAGCTTGACGCCCTCGGTGGCCAGGAAGTTCTCCTTGGCCCGGGCGCGCAGCCGCATGATGCGGGTGACGTCCACCTCGACGACGGAGGACAGCTGCGCCTGGCTGTGCAGCGCCTTCATCATGTTCTCGCCGATGACCTTGCGGATCCGCGGCATCTTGACGGTCTGGCCGCGCAGCGGCGACGCCGCGGCCGGCGCGCTCTTGGCGGCCGGGGCGGACGGCGCCTGGGCGGCCGCCTTGGCCGCCTCGGCGGCCGACAGCACGTCCTGCTTGCGGATCCGGCCACCGACACCGGTGCCCTTGACCGCGGCGAGGTCGACGCTGTTCTCGGCGGCGAGCTTGCGCACCAGCGGCGTGACGTACGCGCCGTCCGCGTCGCCGGCGCCCACCGGAGCCGACGCGGCCGGAGCCTGCGGGGCAGCCGCGGGGGCCGCGGGGGCCGGAGCCGGGGCGGCGGGAGCCGGAGCCGGGGCGGCCGGCCGGGCCGGCGCGGGCTGCGCGGGCGCCGGGGCCTGGGCGGCGGGCGCGGGCTGGGCGGCG
>NZ_JAAGKO020000091.1 GCF_027947535.2 Streptantibioticus silvisoli | reverse complement strand
CCCCGGCTCCGGAAAGGGTGGCGCCGGACCGTTGCGTCGCTCTGCGGGCGCGCCCGCCGTCGGTACGATGCGGGCCGGTCACGGTGGCCGTCGGTCGAAGGTGCGGTGGTGGTGCGGTGATGGTGGGGTCGGCGGTGGCGGCGGACGGTGTGCGGATCGCCTACGAGACGGCCGGGGAGGGCGGCGTGCCGCTGCTGCTGGTGCACGGCTGGTGTTGTGAACGCTCCTATCTGGCACCGCAGTTCGAGCACTTCGCGGCCGGGCGGCAGGTCGTCGCGGTGGACCTGCGCGGGCACGGCGGGAGCGGCGCCGGCGAGCCGGAGGCGTACGGCGTCGAGGTCTTCGCCGGCGACGCGCTCGCGGCGGCCGCGGCGGCCGGCGCCGAACGGCCGGTGGTCGTCGGGCACAGCATGGGCGCGCTGGTGGCGCTGGCCTGCGCGGCCCGGCCGGGCGCGGTGCGCGGCGCGGTGCTGCTGGACCCGGCGCCGGTGGTCAGCGAACGCGGCAAGGCGGTGTTCGCCGCCGCGGTCGCCGACGTCGCGGCGGACCGGGACGGCGCGTGGCGACGGCGGTTCGCCGAGGGCCTGTTCGGACCGGCCGACACCGTGCGGCGCGACCGGGTGCCCGGTGAGATGGCCTCGGTGCCGGTGCGGATCGCGGCGCCGGGCATGCGGGCGATGGCCGGGTTCGAGGGCGCCGCCGCGCTGGCCGCGGTGGAGGCCGCCGGGGTCCCGGTGCTGGTGGTGACCGGCGGGCGGCCCGAACGCGCGCTGGCCGACTGGCGGCACGCCGTCCTCGCGCGGACCGCCGGCGCCGGACACTTCCTCCAGTTGGAGGTTCCGGAGCAGGTGAATGCGATGATCGAACGGTTTCTTGTCGTCGGCGGAATGGCCTCGTGACCCGGTGAACGGCCGCGGTCGCCGGGCGGAGAGCGGGACCCGGTGAAGGTGATCGTCTTCGGCGCGACCGGCATGGTCGGCCAGGGAGTACTGCGCGAGTGCGTGCGGGACCCGGAGGTGACGGAGATCCTGGTGGTCGGCCGCACCCCGACCGGCCGCACCCACCCGAAGCTGCGGGAGGCCGTGCACCACGACTTCACCGACTTCGGCCCGCTCGCCGCGCGGTTCGAGGGATTCGACGCGTGCTTCTTCTGCCTGGGCGTCTCGGCGGCCGGCATGAAGGAGGCCGACTACCGGCGCGTCACCTACGACTACACGCTGGCCGCCGCCCGGCCGATCGCGGAACGCAACCCCGAGCTGACCTTCGTCTACGTCTCCGGGACCGGCACCGACAGCACCGAGCGGAGCCGCGCGATGTGGGCCCGCGTCAAGGGCGCCACCGAGAACGCCCTGCTGGCCCTGCCGTTCCACGCCTACGCCGTCCGCCCCGGCTACATCCAGCCGCTGCACGGCGTGCGTTCCAAGACCGCCTGGTACCGGGCGTTCTACGCGGTCCTCGCGCCGTTCTACCCGCTGCTGCGGCGCGTCGCCCCGGGCCAGGTGACGACCACCGAGGAACTGGGCCGCGCCATGCTCACGCTCGCCCGGCAGGGCAGTCCGGACCGGGTGCTCGGCAGCCGGGAGATCAACGCGGCGGCAGCGGTCAACGCGACGTCGGCGCAGGGGAGTTGACCGACCGGCAGGGCTGAGCAGCGCAGGCGCGCATCCCCACCACCGCTGACGTGCCCCCGGACCCCGCAGGCGCGCACCCCGGCACCGCACACCTACGCCCCGGCACCGCCGACCTACGCCGCGGCGGCAGGCATGTGGCGCCGCAGGCATGTGGCGCCGCACACCTACGCCCCGGCACCGCTAGGCCGAAGGGCCGCCCGCGGTCCGGGGCCGGGGCGTCAGCGTTCCAGGACCATCGCGATGCCCTGGCCGACGCCGATGCACAGGGCGGCCACGCCGGTGCCGGAGCCGGCGGCGGCGAGCTGGTGGGCGACCGCGCCGGCCAGCCGGGCACCGGAGGCGCCGAGCGGGTGGCCGATGGCGATCGCGCCGCCGCGCGGGTTGACGAGCGCCGGGTCCAGCTCGGGCCATTCGGCCAGGCAGCCCAACGACTGGGCGGCGAACGCCTCGTTGAGCTCGAAGGTGGTCAGGTCGCCGAAGCCGCGGCCGGACCTGGCGAGCGCCCGGCGCACCGCCTCGACCGGGCCGAGGCCGAACAGCTGCGGTTCGATGCCGGTGACCGCGGAGGCGCGGATCCGGGCCAGCGGTTCGCGGCCGGTGGCCTTCAGGCCCTCCTCGTCGCACAGCAGCAGCGCGGCGGCGCCGTCGTTGAGCGGTGAGGCGTTGCCGGCCGTCACCGTGCCGCCGGCCCGGAAGACCGGCTTGAGGCGGGCCAGCGCCTGCGGTGAGCTGTCCTCGCGGATCGACTCGTCGCGGGTGAGCGCGACGCCGTCGAGCGGGACGACCTCGGCGTCGTAGGCGCCGTCCTTCCACGCGCGGGCCGCCTTCTCGTGGCTGGCCAGCGCGAAGGCGTCCTGGGCCTCGCGGGTCACGTGGTGCTTGTCGGCGACGAGTTCGGCACCCTCGCCGAGCGCGACGGTCCACTCCTGCGGCATGCGCGGGTTGACCATGCGCCAGCCGAGCGTGCTGGAGAACATCTCCGGGTGCGCGGCCGGGAAGCCCTTCGCCGGCTTGGGCATCACCCACGGCGCCCGGGTCATCGACTCCACACCGCCGGCGATCACCACCGACGCGTCGCCGACCGCGACCGCGCGGGCCGCCTGCACGACGGCCTCCAGGCCGCTGCCGCACAGCCGGTTGACGGTCGAGCCCGGCACGGTGACCGGCAGCCCGGCCAGCAGGACGGCCATCCGGGCCACGTCGCGGTTCTCCTCGCCGGCGCCGTTGGCGTTGCCGAGCACGACGTCGTCGACGCGGGCCGGGTCCAGTTGCGGTGAGCGGGCGGCCAGCGAGCGCACCACGTGGGCGGCCAGGTCGTCGGGGCGTACTCCGGCCAGCGCACCGCCGTACTTGCCGATCGGGGTGCGCACGGCGTCGACGATGTACACCTCACGGAGGCGGTCGGTCATCAGGCGTCCCTTCCTGCGGACCGCGCGGGCCGCCGCTCCGGCACGGGCGGGTTCGCCGCCCCGCCGTCGCCCGCCGCCCCGGCCGCCCGCGGACACACGGCCGACCCCAGTCCGCACCGTCGCGGCTTTGTTCGCACCGGCACTGTAGTTCATGCGTCCGCGCACGTCAGGGGTACGGCGGCGCGGGGTGCGTCACGTTGCGGGCGGCGGGGGGGCGTGATGTGGCGGGGGCGGGGGGGTGCGTCGCGTTGCGGGGGGGGCGGGCGTGATGTCGCGGGGCGGCGGGCCGGCGACGCCCAGGTGGCCCGCGCCGTCCCTTGGCGTCGTCCCGCCGCCACCCCGGCACCGGGTCCACTCCGGCACCGGGGCCGTACGCGAACCGTCCGCACGACCCGCGTACGGCCCGCGTCGAACCCCGCATCCGATCCCGCGTCGGCCAGCATCCGCCCCCGCGTCCGATCTCGCGTCCGACGCGTCATCGGCCCTCCACGATGCCCTCGCCGGCGGCCCACCAAACCGGCGGAGCGCATTAGCGTTTTCCGGCGTTCCCGAATCACTGTCCGATACAACGGCTTTGACCCCCGGACCTCAGGTTTTCCCTTCAACCACTGGGCAGTTGGCACATTGATAGCGTCTTCGTTCGCTCACGGTGATTCACCTGAACGTGTGATAGCGCTGGGACCCCTGGGACCGACACCATGGTCACGCAGGCCACAAGGAACAGGGGAGGGACCTTCTGATGTCGGTCGATGCTGGTCTTGGCGTGGAATCGGGCGGGGATTCCGGGGCGCAGTCGCAGAACGGTGGGACTCAGCTGAGCCTCAGCACCGCGGCGGCCCGGACTCTCGCCACCACGACCAAGTCCGCGCCGCAGATGCAGGGCATCACGTCGCGCTGGCTGCTTCGGGTACTGCCCTGGGTGCACGTGCCCGGTGGCGCCTACCGGGTCAACCGGCGGCTCACCTACACGGTGGGGGACGGACGGGTCACCTTCGTACAGACCGGCTCCGACGTACGGGTCATCCCGGACGAGCTGGGCGAGTTGCCGCTGCTGCGCGATTTCGGGGACCAGGCGGTGCTGCGCGCGCTGGCCGACCGGTTCGTCCAGCGGGAGTACGAGCCCGGCCAGGTGATCGTGGAGGCCGGTTCGCCGGCCGACGAGGTCTACCTGATCGCGCACGGCAAGATCAACAAGCTCGGCACGGGCAAGTTCGGCGAGCAGGCCGTACTCGGTGTGCTGGCCGACGGCGGGTACTTCGGCGACGAGTCGCTGGTGCACACCGACGGCACGTGGGACTTCACCGCGAAGGCGGCCACCACCGTCACGCTGCTCGCGCTGCCGCGGGACGCGTTCCGCGCCGTCGCCGAGCAGTCCGAGCCGCTGCGCGAGCGCGTCGCGCAACACCTCAACGACTCCGGCCGCGACCTCAACAAGCACGGCGAGGCCGAGATCGCCATGTCCGCCGGCCACGTCGGCGAGTGGGACCTGCCCGGCACCTTCGTCGACTACGAGACCTCGCCGCGCGAGTACGAACTCAGCGTCGCGCAGACCGTGCTGCGGGTGCACAGCCGGGTCGCCGACCTCTACAACCAGCCGATGAACCAGGTCGAGCACCAGCTGAAGCTCACCATTCAGGCGCTGCGCGAACGCCAGGAACACGAACTGGTCAACAACGCGGAGTTCGGTCTGCTGAACAACGCGGAATACGGCCAGCGCATCAACACCCACTCCGGCCCGCCCACCCCGGACGACCTCGACGAGCTGATCAGCCGCCGGCGCAATCCGCAATTCCTGCTGGCCCACCCGCGCACCATCGCCGCCTTCGGCCGCGAATGCAGCAAGCGCGGCCTCTACCCGGACAGCGCGCTGCTGGACGGGAACGCCGTGCCGTCCTGGCGCGGAATTCCCCTGCTGCCGTGCAACAAGATCCCGGTGAACAAGGACATGACGAGTTCCGTCATCGTCCTGCGGGTCGGCGAGGACAACCAGGGCGTCATCGGCCTGCACCAGACCGGGCTGCCGGACGAGTACGAGCCGAGCCTGTCGGTGCGGTTCATGGGGATCAACGAGAAGGCGATCATCTCCTACCTGGTGAGCGCCTACTACTCGGCCGCGATCCTGGTGCCGGACGCGATCGGCGTCCTGGAGAACTGCCAGGTCGGCCTCCGCGACTGACCTTCCCACGCCCCTTGACGGGACGGTGAGGCCGGCGGGCGGTTGCGACCGCCCCTGCCGCACCGCCCGGCCGGGTCCGCGGCGGCTGTCACCCTGCCGACAGCCGCCGCGTCCGGTCGCCGGGAGCCGTTCCGCGCTCACTGACGACATCGAGGTGTGGCAACCATGGGAATCTTCACGCTCGATCGCGAGGGTCTCGATCGCGAAGGTCACGAGGCGGCGGCCGTGCTGGGCCGGGCCCGCGGATGCGTCGACCCGGCACTGCGCACGGCGGTGGCCTCGCTGCCCCGCTCGATGCGCCGGATCGCCGCTTACCACTTCGGCTGGCAGGACGCCGGCGGCGCACCGGCGACCGGCGACGGCGGCAAGGCGATACGGCCGGCGCTGGTGCTGGCCGCCGCCCAGGCCCTCGGCGGCACGGCGGAGTCCGCGGTACCGGCCGCCGCCGCGGTGGAACTGGTGCACAACTTCACGCTGCTGCACGACGACGTCCTCGACCACGACCCGACCCGGCGCCACCGGCCCACCGCCTGGACGGTGTTCGGGGTGCCGGACGCGATCCTGGCCGGCGACGCCCTTCAGTCGCTGGCGCTGCGGGTGCTGGCGCTGGACCCGCATCCGGCGGCGGCGCGCGCGGTGGCCCGGCTGGCGGCGTGCGTCATCGAGCTGTGCGACGGCCAGCACGCCGACTGCTCCTTCGAGCGGCGCGGCGACGTCTCGCTCGCGGAGTGCCTGGCGATGGCGGAGGCCAAGACCGGGGCGCTGCTGGGCTGCGCGTGCGCGCTGGGGGCGCTGTACGCGGGGGCGCCGCAGGCCGCGGTGGAGGCGATGGACGCCTTCGGCCGCCGGATGGGGCTGGCGTTCCAGCTGATCGACGACCTGATCGGCATCTGGGGGGACCCCGACGTCACCGGCAAGCCGGCCGGCGCCGATCTGACGGCCCGCAAGAAGTCGCTGCCGGTGGTGGCGGCGCTGCGGTCCGGCACCCCGGCGGGCGACCGGCTGGCGGCGCTGTACGCCGGTGAACAGCCGCTGTCCGACGGGCAGTTGCGGGAGGCGGCGGAGGCGATCGAGCTGGCCGGCGGCCGGGACTGGGCGCAGACCCAGGCGTGCGACCGGATGGCGGACGCCATCGGCCACCTGGCGGACGCCGTCCCGGACGGCACCGGTACGCAGGACCTGCTGGCGCTCACCGAACTGGTGACCCGGCGCGACCGCTGATCCCGAACGGCCCGGCGCCGCCCGCCCGTCGAGGGGCAGGGCGGTACCGGGCCGTTCGGCCGGGCGGGCCGGACGTCAGGCGGTGCGGGTCAGGCGGACCACCGGGATCTCGCGGTCGGTCTTGCGCTGGTACTCGTCGTAGGGGGCGAAGACCTCGACGAGGTGCGGCCACACGCGCTGCCGGTCCTCGGCGGACAGGGTCTCGGCGCGGGCGGCGAAGCGCTCGGTGCCGACCCGCAGGTGGACCTGCTCGTTGACGCTGATGTTGCGGTACCACTGCGGGTGTTCGGGCGCGCCGCCCTTGGACGCGACGATCAGGTAGTCGTCACCGTCGCGGCCGTAGATCAGGACGGTGCGGTGCCAGACGCCGCTGGACCGGCCCTGGTAGTCCAGCAGCAGGCAGGGGGCGCCCTGCATGTCGGTGCCCTCGGTGCCGCCGGAGGATTCGTAGGTCTCCGCCTGCTGGCGGACCCAGTCGGACGGACTCTGCTTGACGCTGTCGGGGTCGTACGCCGGCATTGCTGGTCGCCTCCGTGTGTCGATGCGGTGTTCGGCGCGCCGGGGTGACCGGCGCCGCCTCCACCGTATGACTCCGCGCGGCCCGGCGCGGGGCAACGGGGCCGACAGCGGCGGCCGGTGGGGCCGCGGGGGCGGCGGCGCACGGGGGTTGTCCCCCCTGGCGGGCGGCGGACCGCCCCCGGCGGGGCCGGGTGGTCGCTCCATGGTGACGCGGCGGTCCCGCTCCGTAGCGTCGAGGGGTCGCAACAACCCCCCAGCAGCCCGGAGTCGACCATGCCCCTGTCCCCTGTGCCCGTCCCCGTGCCCGGCGGGGGGCCGGCGGTACGGCCCGCCGCGGGCAGCGAGTTCGCGCCGCTGCTGCGGCTGGTCCGCGACAGCGGGCTGCTGCGGCGGCGCGGCGGCCGGTACGCGGTGGAGATCGGCGTCAACGCGCTGGCGCTGGCCGGGGTGTGGGCGGCGGTGGTGGCGGTCGGCGGCTCGTGGTGGGCGCTGTGGCTGGCGGTGCCGATGGCGCTGCTCGGTGGGCGGACCGCGTTCATCGGGCACGACGCGGGCCACCAGCAGATCGCCGGGGGCCGGCGGGTCAACCGGCTGCTGGGCCTGATCCACGGCGACCTGCTGCTGGGGATGGGCTACGGCTGGTGGAACGACAAGCACAACCGGCACCACGCGCACCCCAACCACGTCGGCAAGGACCCGGACGTCGAGGTGGGCGCGCTGGTGTGGACGCGGGCGCAGGCGGTGGACCGGGCGGGGTTCGCGCGGTTCCTGACGAAGTACCAGGCGTGGCTGTTCTTCCCGATGCTGCTGCTGGAGGGGCTGGCCCTGAAGGTGGCGAGCGTGCGGGACCTGGCGCGGCGGCCGGCCGGCGAGCGCCGGGTGGAGGGCGCGCTGCTGGCGGCGCACGCGGTGGGGTACGTGGCGCTGCTGGCGTGGGCGATGCCGCCGGGGATCGCGGTGGCGTTCGCGGTGCTGCACCACGCGCTGTTCGGGCTGCACCTGGGCGCGTCGTTCGCGCCGAACCACAAGGGGATGGACATGCCGGGCGACGGCGACGAGCACCGCGGCCACCTGCGCCGCCAGGTGCTGACCTCGCGGAACGTGCGCGGCGGGCGGGTGACCGACTGGTTCCTGGGCGGGCTGAACTACCAGGTGGAGCACCACCTGTTCCCCAGCATGCCGCGCCACCGGCTGCGCCGCGCCCAGCCGCTGGTCCGCGCGTACTGCGCCCGGATCGGCGTGCCGTACACCGAGGCGGGACTGCTGGACTCCTACCGGCAGGCGATGCGCCACATGCACGCGGTCGGCGCGGACCTGCGGCGTACCGACCGGCGGCGGTGAGGTGCGCGGGCGGTGTGGCGCGACCGGGGAGGGACGCCGCCGGTGAGGTGCGCGGCGGTGGAGATCGCGCCGACGAAGATCACGCCGGTGAAATTCCCGGCCGGCGGCGTCCCGCACCGGGGGGTGTCGCGGTCGCCGGGAAGCGGGCCGGGGGTCCGCGGCCAGGGACTTCGCCGGACCGACCGGACGGCGTCAGGCATTTCGCATCACCGCTGGGACAGCAATACTGTCACCCATGGACGCGCCGCCTGGACTGACCGTGGACGAGCTGGCCGCCCGTGCCGGGGTGACCGTGCGCACGGTGCGGTTCTACGGCACCAAGGGCCTGCTGCCGCCGCCGGAGCTGGGCCCGCGCCGGGTGGGCCGCTACGGCCCCGGGCACCTGGCGCGGCTGGCGCTGATCGAGGAGCTGCGGCACCAGGGGCTGACGCTGGCCGCGATCGAGCGGTACCTGGAGCAGTTGCCCGAGGGCATCAGCGCGCACGACCTGGCCCTGCACCGGGCGCTGGTGGCGTCCTGGGTGCCGGAGGCGGCGCGGGAGGCGTCCCGCGCGGAGCTGGAGCGGCGGGCGGGGCGGGCGCTGACCGGGGCGGACGTGGACCGGCTGGCGGCGATGGACGTGCTGCGGCGCACCGGTGACCCGGACGTCTTCGAGGTGGACCCGGGCATCCTGCACCTGGGGGTGCGGCTGCTGGACGCGCCGATCGCGCTGGAGGCGGTCGTGGCGGCCCGCACGGTGATGCTGGAGCACGCCGGGGCGGCGGCCCGGGAGGTGAGCCGGCTGTTCCGCGACGAGGTGTGGCGGCCGGGGCAGGTGCGGGAGATGAAGTCGCTGTCGGCCCACCTCCAGCCGCTGGTGGTGCAGGCGCTGGTGACCGCGTTCCAGCGTTCGCTGAAGGAGGAGCTGCGGGCCTGGTTCTCCGCCGAGGCGGCACCGGGCCCGCAGCCCGCTCCCTGAGGCGGGGCGGCGGTCAGTCCCGGTAGGGCCGGCCGCTCTCGGCGCGTTCCACCAGCGACGCCGGGGGCTCGAACCGGTCGCCGTAGGCGGCGGCCAGTTCCCGGGCGCGGGCCACGAAGCCGGGCAGGCCGCCCTCGTAGCCGTTGACGTACTGAAGGACGCCGCCGGTCCAGGCCGGGAAGCCGATGCCGAGGATCGAGCCGATGTTGGCGTCGGCGACCGAGGTCAGCACGTTCTCGTCGAGGCAGCGGATCGAGTCGACGGCCTCGGCGAACAGCATGCGCTCGATCATGTCGCGGAACGGCAGCCGGGTGCCGGGCTTGGTGAAGTGCTCGCGCAGTCCGGGCCACAGCCCGGTGCGGCGGCCGTCCTGGTAGTCGTAGAAGCCGGCGCCCCCGGAGCGTCCCGGGCGGTCGAACTCCTCGACCATGCGGTCGACGACGGCCTCGCCGGGGTGGGCCTGCCAGGTGCCGCCGGCCTCCTCGACCGCGCGGCGGGAGGCGTCGCGGATCTTGCGGGGCAGGGTGAGGGTCAGCTCGTCCATCAGCGACAGCACCTTCGCCGGGTAGCCGGCCTGGGCGGCGGCCTGTTCGACGGAGGCGGGGTCGGCGCCCTCGCCGAGCATGGCGACGCCCTCGTTGATGAACTGGCCGATGACCCGGGAGGTGAAGAAGCCGCGCGAGTCGTTGACCACGATGGGCGTCTTGCTGATCTGCCGGACCAGGTCGAAGGCGCGGGCGAGGGCCTCGTCGCCGGTGTCGCGGCCGCGGATGATCTCCACCAGCGGCATCTTGTCGACCGGGGAGAAGAAGTGCAGGCCCACGAAGTCGGCGGTCCGCTCCACGCCCTCGGCGAGCAGGGTGATGGGCAGCGTGGAGGTGTTGGAGCACAGCAGGGCGTCGGGGGCGACGACGTGCTGGATCTCCTGGAAGACCTTGTGCTTGAGGGCGGGGTCCTCGAAGACCGCCTCGATGACCGCGTCGCAGCCGGCCAGGTCGGCCGGGTCGGCGGTCGCGGTGATGCGGGCGAGGAGCTCGTCGGCCTGTTCGCGGGTGCTGCGGCCCTTGGAGACCGCCTTGTCCAGCAGCCCGGCGGAGTAGGCCCGGCCGCGCTGCGCCGCCTCGGCGGTGACGTCCTTCAGCACGACGTCGATACCGGCCCGGGCGCAGGAGTAGGCGATGCCAGCGCCCATCATGCCGGCGCCGAGGACGGCGACCTTGCGCACCTGGCGCCGTTCGAAGCCGTCGGGGCGGCTGACGCCGGAGTTGACGGCCTGCATGTCGAAGAAGAACGCCTGGATCATGTTCTTCGAGGTGGGTCCGCAGGCGAGTTCGGTGAAGTAGCGCGCCTCGATCAGCTCGGCGTTGGCGAAGTCGACCTGGGAGCCCTCGACGGCGGCGGCCATGATGTTGCGCGGCGCCGGGTAGGGGGCGCCGCCCAGCTGCTTTTTGAGGTTGGCCGGGAAGGCGGGCAGGTTGGCGGCGAGTTTCGGGTGCGACGGGGTGCCGCCGGGGATGCGGTAGCCGTCGGCGTCCCAGGGCTGCCGGGACTCGGGGTGGGCGTCGATGAAGGCGCGGGCCTGGGCGAGCAGGTCGTCGCGGTCGGTGGCGACCGCGTGCACCAGGCCGGCCTCCAGGGCGCGCCGCGGGGAGTAGCGGGTGCCCTGGAGCAGCACCTTCAGCAGCGCGTCGGTGATGCCCATCAGCCGTACCGTGCGCACCACGCCGCCGCCGCCGGGCAGCAGGCCGAGGGTGACCTCGGGCAGGCCGATCTTCGAGCCGGGCGCGTCGAGGGCGACCCGGTGGTGGCAGGCCAGGGCGATCTCGTAACCGCCGCCGAGGGCCGCGCCGTTGAGGGCGGCGACCACCGGCTTGCCGAGGGTCTCCAGGCGGCGCAGCAGCCGCTTGACGGCGAGGCCGTCGGCCAGGACGTCGGCGGCGTCGGCCGGGGTGGCGCGGATCAGGTCGCGCAGGTCCCCGCCGGCGAAGAAGGTCTTCTTGGCGGAGGTGATGATGATGCCGCGGATGCCGTCCCGCTCGTTCTCCAGGCGTTCCACGGTGGCCCGCAGCGAGGTGTGGAAAGCGGCGTTCATGGTGTTGGCGGACTGGTCGGGGTCGTCCAGGACGAGGGTGACGACCTGGTCGGCGTCCTGTTCCCAGCGGATGGTGGTGCTCTCGGGCATGCTCGGCTCCGTTTACGGGGAAGGGACGGCGGTCAGAGGCGCTCGATGACGGTGGCGACGCCCATGCCGCCGCCGACGCACAAGGTGGCGAGTCCGTAGCGCTGGTCGCGGCGTTCCAGTTCGTCGATGAGGGTGCCCAGGATCATCGCGCCGGTGGCGCCGAGCGGGTGGCCCAGCGCGATGGCGCCGCCGTTGACGTTGACCTTCTCCAGCGGCACGCCCATGTCGTCGGCGAAGCGCAGGACGACGGCGGCGAAGGCCTCGTTCATCTCGATCAGGTCGATGTCGCCGATGGTCAGGCCGGCCTTGGCGAGTGCCTTGCGGGAGGCGGGGGCCGGGCCGGTGAGCATGATGGTGGGCTCGGAGCCGGAGACGGCGGCGGACAGGATGCGGGCGCGCGGGGTCATGCCGAAGCGTTCGCCGACCTCGCGGGTGCCGATGGCGACCAGGGCGGCGCCGTCGACGATGCCGGAGGAGTTGCCGGCGTGGTGGACGTGGTCGATCTTCTCCACCCAGTGGTACTTCTGGAGCGCGACGGCGTCGAAGCCGCCCAGGTCGCCGATGCCGGCGAAGGACGGCTTGAGGGCGGCGAGGGAGTCGGCGGTGGTGCCGGGGCGCAGGTGCTCGTCGCGGTCGAGGACGGTCAGGCCGTTGCGGTCGAGCACCGGCACGACGCTGCGGTCGAAGCGGCCGTCCTTCCAGGCCGCGGCGGCGCGTTCCTGGGACATGGCGGCGTACTCGTCGACGTCGCGCCGGGTCCAGCCGCCGAGGGTGGCGATGAGGTCGGCGCCGATGCCCTGCGGGACGAAGCCGACGTCGTGGTTGGTCATCGGGTCGGCGAACCAGGCGCCGCCGTCGGAGGCCATCGGCACCCGGGACATCGATTCGACGCCGCCGGCCAGCACCAGGTCCTCCCAGCCGGCCCGGACCTTGGCGGCGGCCAGGTTGACCGCCTCCAGGCCGGAGGCGCAGAAGCGGTTCTCCTGCACGCCGGCCACCGTGTCGGGCAGGCCGGCGGCGATGGCGGCGATCCGGGCGATGTCGGAGCCCTGGTCGCCGACCGGGCCGACGACGCCGAGCACGATGTCGTCGATGGCGGCCGGGTCGAGGCCGGGGAAGCGGCGGCGGACCTCGTGGATGAGGCCGACGACCAGGTCGATCGGCTTGGTGGCGTGCAGGGTGCCGTTGGCCTTGCCACGGCCGCGCGGGGTGCGGATCGCGTCGTAGACGTACGCTTCGGTGCTCACGTCGGCAGAACCTTCCAGGTGGGTGCGGGTCGGGTCAGGACAGCAGGGAGCGGCCGATGATCTCCTTCATGATCTCGGTGGTCCCGCCGTAGATCGTCTGGACCCGGCCGTCGGTGAAGGCCTTCGCGACCGGGTATTCGGTCATGTAGCCGTATCCGCCGTGCAGTTGAAGGCAGCGGTCGGCGGTGCGCTTGTGCAGTTCGGTCGCCCACCACTTGGCCATCGAGGCGTCCACCGCGGTGAGTTCGGCGCGGTTGTGCGCGGTGACGCAGGCGTCGACGAAGGTGCGGGTGACGGCACACTCGGTGGCCATCTCGGCGACCGCGAACCGGGTGTTCTGGAAGGCGGCGACCGGACGGCCGAAGGCCTGGCGTTCCTTGACGTAGTCGGTGGTCAGGGCCAGGACGTGTTCGGCGGAGGCGAGCGCGGAGACGGCGATGGTCAGGCGTTCCTGGGCCAGGTTGGTCATCAGGTGGCCGAAGGCGCCGTCGAGGTCGCCGAGCAGGTTGTCCTTGGGCACCCGCACGTCGGTGAAGAACATCTCGGCGGTGTCCTGCGCCTTCATGCCGATCTTGCCGAGGTTGCGGCCGCGTTCGAAGCCGGGTGTGTCGCGTTCGACGACCAGCAGGCTCAGGCCCTTGGCGCCGCCTTCCGGGGTGGTGGCGGCGACCACCACGACCAGGTCGGCGTGGATGCCGTTGGAGATGAACGTCTTGGAGCCGTTGAGCAGGAAGTGGTCGCCCTCGTCGGTGGCGCGGGTGCGGATGCCTTGCAGGTCGGAGCCGGCGCCGGGTTCGGTCATGGCGATGGCGGCGACGGTGTCGCCGGAACAGAAGCCGGGCAGCCAGCGGCGTTTCTGCTCGTCGGTGCCGAGCCGGGCGAGGTAGGGGCCGACCATGTCGTTGTGCACGGCGACGGCGAACCCGGAGGCGCCGGCCCGGGCGAACTCCTCGGCCAGCACCGCCGGGTAGCGGAAGTCGCCGGTGCCCCCGCCGCCGTACTCCTCGGGGACGGCCAGCCCCAGCAGTCCCTGGCGTCCGGCGGCCCGCCACACCTCGCGGTCGACGATGCCGTCCTGCTCCCACTGCTCGTGGTACGGGACGACCTCGCGGGCCAGGAAGGTGCGCACGGTGTCGCGGAACGCCTCGTGCTCGTCGGTGTACAGCTCGCTGCGCACGGGCTACTCCCCCTGCTCGTCGTGGTGGTGGCCGGCGCCGGTGAGCGCGGGCAGGTCCCAGTCGCGGGCCACGTCGGCGCGGTGGGCGCCCGGCAGGGCCGGCGGGTGGCGCAGCGTGCCCGGGGTGGCGGACAGCCGCGGCGCGGGGGCGGGCTGGGTGAGCCCGGCGTACTCGACGTAGGTGCCGCGGGCGGTCAGGTGCGGGTGCGCGGCGGCCTCGCGCAGCGACAGCACCGGGGCCACGCAGGCGTCGGTACCCTCGAAGACGGCGGCCCACTCGGCGCGGGTACGGGTGGCGAAGCGGTCGGCGATGCGGCCGCGCAGTTCGCCCCAGCGGGAGGTGTCGGCGCGGTCGGGGGCGTCGGCGCCGAGGCCGAGCAGCCGGGTGAACTCGGCGTAGAAGCGCGGTTCGAGCGCGCCGACCGCCATGTGGCCGCCGTCGGCGGTGCGGTAGACCGAGTAGAACGGCGCGCCGCCGTCGAGGAGGTTGACGCCGGGGCGGTCCTGCCAGCCGCCGGAGCCGAGCAGGCCCCAGATCATGGCGCCGAGGTGGGCGGCCCCGTCGACCACGGCGGCGTCGACGACCTGGCCGGTGCCGGTGGCGCGGGCGTGGTGCAGGGCGGCGAGGGCGCCGGCCACCAGGTACAGCGAGCCGCCGGCGAAGTCGCCGAGCAGGTTGGCGGGGATGGCGGGCGGGCCGTCCGCGGGGCCGACCAGGTGCAGGGTGCCGGTGGTGGCGATGTAGCCGATGTCGTGTCCGGCGCTGTCGGCCAGCGGTCCGTGCTGGCCCCAGCCGGTCATCCGGCCGTAGACGAGGCGGGGGTTGCGGGCCAGGCAGGCGTCGGGTCCGATGCCGAGGCGCTCGGCGACGCCGGGGCGCCAGCACTCGATGAGCAGGTCGGCGCGTTCGGCGAGGTCCAGCACGAGGCCGGTGCCGGCCTCGGTCTTCAGGTCGATGACGACGGAGCGCTTGTTGCGGTTCGTCACGTCGTGGGCGGGGTCGATGCCGATGGCGCCGCCGCCGGGCCGGTCGACGCGGACCACGTCGGCGCCCAGGTCGCCCAGCAGCATGGCGGCGAACGGTCCGGGCCCGATCCCGGCCAGCTCCACCACCCGGACGCCCGCCAGCGGCCCGGGAGTCGGGGGGGTGTCCATGGGCGGTCTCTCCCATCGCGGCGGCCAGGCGTGTGACAGTAACGATGTAACAGTGCCGATGCTAGAAAGCGGCGGAGGCGGACGCAAGCCTTTCGTACTGGTGGGTAATGCGATGGTCGTACCGTCGGCCGGGCCGGTGGGCCGGGCGGGCTGGGCCGGTCCGGCGGTCGCACCGGCGGGCGACCCGGCGCACCGGACGGGCGGGGGCCGGCCCGACGGCCCGTCAGAATGTTGCGATGATACGAACCCCGCGCGCGGCGGCCCTGCTCGCCGCCGCCGTCGTCACCGGGCTGTCCGGGCTGTGGGCCGCGGAGCGGTTGCTCCGCGGCCCACAGCCCGGCCCCCGCCCACCCCACCGCCACCACGACCGCGGCCCCCGGTGCCGCGGCCCGGCTGGCCGCGCGCTTCCGGCAGTCCGGCGGTACGAGCCAGATCTACGGGATCCAGCGGAGCACCGGCCCCGGCGGCGTGCCGAAGCTCGTCGTGTGGACGCACGACGCCGACCCGGGCGACCCGGCGTTCGACCGGCTGAAGGCGTCCGTCACCACGTTCATCGCCGGCGACCAGGGCGTCTCACTGCGGCACGGCTACCTGCTGGACGTCTACGGCCCCGACGGCCGGCTGCTGCACCGGCTAGACGCCCGGATGTGACCTGGGCGCCGGCCGGCCCGGGGCGGGGGGCCCCCCCGGCCGGGCCGTGACCGTCAGCGCTTGCCGCGCGCCGGCCCGCCGTCCCCGCCGGCCAGGCCCGCGCGGCGCAGGGCGTCGGCCAGCGCGCCGCCGCCGGAGTCGCCGCGGCCGGCCGCACCGGACCCGCCGCCGCGGTTCTGCCGGGGCGGGGTGCCGCGGCGCTCACCGGCACGCTGGTCGCCGCCGCCGCGCTCGCCACCGCGCGGGTTGCCGGCGCCCCGGTTGCCGCCGTCGCGGTTGCCGCCCGGCCGGTTGCCGCCGTTGCCGCCGCCGTTGCGGGGGGCGTCGCCGCGGTCGCCGGCCTGCTGGCGGCGCGGGCCGCCGGTGCCGCCGGCCGGGGCCTGCTCGTCCAGCCGCAGCGTCAGGGCGATCCGCTTGCGCGGGATGTCGACGTCGAGCACCTTGACCCGGACCACGTCGCCGGGCTTGACGATGTCGCGGGGATTGTCGACGAAGCGGTTCGACATCGCGGAGACGTGCACCAGGCCGTCCTGGTGCACCCCGATGTCGACGAAGGCGCCGAACGCGGCCACGTTGGTGACCGTGCCCTCCAGCAGCATGCCGGGCGTGAGGTCCTTCAGCTGCTCCACGCCCTCCTTGAAGGTGGCCGTCCTGAACGCCGGACGCGGGTCGCGGCCGGGCTTCTCCAGTTCGGCGAGGATGTCGGTGACGGTCGGCACGCCGAAGGTGTCGTCGGCGAAGTCGGCCGGGCGCAGCGTCCGCAGGGTGGCGCTGTCGCCGATCAGCGCCCTGACCTCGCCGCCGGAGCTGGCGGCGATCCGGCGCACCACCGGGTACGCCTCGGGGTGCACGCTGGAGGCGTCGAGCGGGTCGTCGCCGCCGGTGATGCGCAGGAAGCCGGCGCACTGCTCGAACGCCTTCGGGCCGAGCCGGGCGACGGCCTTGAGCGCCTTGCGGTTGCGGAACGGGCCGTTGGCGTCGCGGTGGGCGACGATGTTGTCCGCGAGGGTGCCGGTGATGCCGGAGACCCGGCGCAGCAGCGGCGAGGAGGCGGTGTTGAGGTCGACGCCGACGCCGTTGACGCAGTCCTCGACGACCGCGTCGAGCGAGCGGGACAGCTTGGACTCCGACAGGTCGTGCTGGTACTGGCCGACGCCGATGGACTTGGGGTCGATCTTGACCAGTTCGGCCAGCGGGTCCTGGAGGCGCCGGGCGATGGAGACCGCGCCGCGCAGCGAGACGTCGAGGTCGGGCAGTTCCTGCGAGGCGTAGGCGGACGCGGAGTAGACCGAGGCGCCGGCCTCGGAGACGACGACCTTGGTCAGGTTCAGCTCCGGGTGGGCCGCCAGCAGGTCGGCGGCGAGCTTGTCGGTCTCGCGGGAGGCGGTGCCGTTGCCGATGGCGATCAGCGACACGTCGTGCTCGCGGGCCAGGGCGCCGAGGGTGGCCAGCGACTCCTCCCAGCGGCGGGCGGGGACGTGCGGGTAAATGGTCGAGGTGGCGACCACCTTGCCGGTCGGGTCGGTGACGGCGACCTTCACACCGGTGCGGAAACCCGGGTCCAGGCCCATGGTGGCGCGGGCGCCGGCCGGGGCGGCGAGCAGCAGGTCGCGCAGGTTGTGGGCGAAGACCCGCACCGCCTCGTCCTCGGCGGTGGTGCGCAGCCGGGTGCGCAGGTCGATGCCGAGGTGGACCAGGATGCGGGTGCGCCAGGCCCAGCGGACGGTCTCGGCCAGCCAGGCGTCGGCCGGCCGGCCCTGGTTGGTGATGCCGAACGCCGAGGCGATGGCGCGTTCGTAGGTGGTCGGCCCCTCGGGCACCTCGCCGGGGTCCGGGTCGAGGGTGAGGTCGAGGACCTCCTCCTTCTCGCCGCGGAACATCGCCAGGATCCGGTGCGAGGGCAGCTTCTCGAACGGTTCGGAGAAGTCGAAGTAGTCGGAGAACTTCGCCCCGGCCTCCTCCTTGCCCTCGCGCACCCTGGCGGCGACCGCGCCGCGCGACCACATGCGCTCGCGCAGGGTGCCGATGAGGTCGGCGTCCTCGCCGAACCGCTCGGCCAGGATGGCGCGGGCGCCCTCCAGCGCGGCGCCCGCGTCGGCGACCTGCTCGCCGGTGAAGCCCTCGGCGGTGGCGTGCGGGTCGAGACGGGGGTCGGCCAGCAGCCGGTCGGCGAGCGGTTCGAGGCCGTTCTCCCGGGCGATCTGCGCCTTGGTGCGGCGTTTCGGCTTGAACGGCAGGTAGATGTCCTCCAGCCGCGCCTTGGAGTCGGCGGCGGTGATCTGCGCGCGCAGCGCGTCGTCCAGCTTGCCCTGCGACTCCACCGACTCCAGGACCGCGGCCCGGCGTTCCTCCAACTCCCGCAGATAGCGCAGCCGTTCCTCCAGGGTGCGCAGCTGGGCGTCGTCGAGGGTGCCGGTCGCCTCCTTGCGGTAGCGGGCGATGAACGGCACGGTGGCCCCACCGTCCAGCAGGTCGACGGCGGCCTTGACCTGCCCTTCGCGTACGCCGAGCTCCTCGGCGATCCGGCGTCCGATGGACTGGTTGGTTGAGCTGTTCACCACTGTGGTCACTGTGCTGATCCGCTTCGTCGCTCGATCCGGCGGGGAGCCGTCTTCCGGGCAATTCTGCCGCTCACGGCGCGCGGTTGTCGCGTGGGGCGCGGCGGATGTCGCAGCGGACGGGGGAATGTGCGGCCCGATCAGGCGCACGGCGCGGGCGCCGGGGCGGACCCGCCACCGTTTTCTTGAAACTTCAAAGGTTCGGTCGTACGGTGGAGGAACGGCACCATCGAAGCCCCAGGAGGTTCCCGTGCCCGTCAGCCGTCTCAACCACGCGGTGCTCTACGTCCGTGACATCGAGCGATCGGTCGACTTCTACACCGACGTGCTCGGCTTCGACGTGGCACACCTGATGCCCGGCCGCGCCGCCTTCCTGCGGGCCCGCGACACCCTCAACGACCACGACCTCGGCCTGTTCACGGTCGGCGCGGACGCGCCCGGGCCGCAGCAGGGCCGCGTCGGGCTCTACCACCTGGCGTGGGAGGTCGGCACGCTGGGCGAACTCGCCGAGATCGCGGCGAAGTTGCAGCCGCGCGGCGCGCTGGTCGGCGCCACCGACCACCGGGTGTCGAAGTCGCTGTACGCCAAGGACCCGGACGGCAACGAGTTCGAGACCATGTGGCGGGTACCGCGCGAGGACTGGCCGACCGGCGACGACACCGCCCATCTGCACGCCCTCGACCTGGACGCGGACCTGAAGCGCTGGGGCCCGGACCTGCGCACCGGCGCCGCGGCCGGCTCGGCGACCTGACCAGCGAACGGCCCTGCGGGGCGGGGGCCGCGCGCCCGGCCGGCGAGGAAGCTCCGGGGCGGGCGTACGGCGCGACCTCGCGGTACGGCTCCGCGAGGTCGCGCCATACGCCGTCGACTCACCGTGCGGCCCTCCCCGGCTCGCGCCGCCGCACCGGAATGCCCGCGTCGGGCACCCGCGTCAGCGCGCCGGTCGGGCGCGACGCCGCCGGACGCCCGCGTCGGACGGCCGGCGGCCGGTACGCCGGTGTCAGACGGCCGCCGCCGGGGTCAGCAGGGCCGCGTGGTGGCGGCGGGCGACGTCGGGGTGGGCGCGCAGCTTGCCCTTGAGTTCGTTGAACCCGTACTCGGCGAACAGCGGGTTGTCCGGGTCGCGGGTGGCGCCGGGCGCGGTGCTCGCGTGCGGGAAGACCAGCGGTGACGTCCGCGCGTCCAGGCGCGGGTTGTGGAAGAACGGCACGGAGTAGCGCTCCCGGGCGCCGGGCGGGCTGACCACGCGGTGGTTGGTGGCCTTCAGGTAGCCGTCGGTGGCGACCTCCAGCATCTCGCCGAGGTTGACCACGAAGGCGCCGGGCCGCGGCGGCACGTCGTGGAACCGGCCGTCGGGCCCCTCGACCTGGAGTCCGCCGACGCCGTCCTGGAGCAGCAGGGTCAAGAAGCCGTAGTCCTTGTGCGCGCCGACGCCCTGAGCCGCGCCGTCCGGGGCGCTGCCGGGGTAGCGGATCATCTTCAGGTGCGGGTGCCCCCCGCCGGCGAAGGCGCCGGCGTAGAAGTCGGCGGGCGCGCCGATGGCGGTGAGCAGTTCGCGCAGCAGCAGGTCGGCGACCGCGCCGAGCCGGTCGATCCAGTCGAGGGCGGCGGGGCGCAGGGCCGGCAGCGCGGCGGGCCACTGGTTGGGCCCCTCCAGCCACCAGTACGCGGGCTCACCGGGTGCCGGGACGCGTGGCGGGCGTTCGGCACCGATGTCCAACTGGTCGCGCCAGTCACGGGCGCCGCCGGTGCGTTCGTCGCCGATCCGGGTGTAGCCGCGAAAGTGCGGGGAGTCGAGGTTGTCCACCGCACGCCGGTCGGCCTCCGGCAGGGCGAAGAACTTCCGGGTGACGCGCAGCAGTTCAGCGGTCCGGGCGGGGGTGATGCCGTGGCCGGTGAGCTGGAGGAATCCGACGTCGTGCGCCGCGGCGTGCAGGGCCCGGCGCATCCGCGCGCGGTCCGGCGCGGGACCGGCGGCCGCGGACAGGTCGATGACGGGCAGCTGGAAGGGGTCGCTGAGGATCATGGGTGGTGTCCCGGGGTTGATCGGTCCGGCCGGGGCCCGGGGGTGACCGGGCAGCGCGAACGCGCGCCGGGTGGGCGCGGCTCACGAAAGGGCCGGAAAACCGGAGAAGGAGGAGCGGAGGAGCTGGTCCGCCGCGGAGGTTCGCAGGCCGGCGCGGTTCAGAGACCGGAGCGCCGGGGCCTGGGACAGGACGTGGTCGTGACGCGGACGTAGTCCACGTGACGGCGGCGAACGAGCGGAACCATGCCGCCAGCGTACGCGGCCGCGGTGCCGTCCGGGAGGCCGGAGGTGGGGCGGGGGCACGG
>NZ_JAAGKO020000090.1 GCF_027947535.2 Streptantibioticus silvisoli | reverse complement strand
CACCGCCGCCGACCGCACACAGGGCTGGGAGACGGCCGCCGACCGCACCGCAGGCCCGGACACCGCCGCCGACCGCACCGCGGAACGGCGGAACGCCGCCGGCCCCCTGACGGACCGCACCGCCGACCCGTCCCCCGCCGGCACCGCCGACCACTCGACCGGTCCCGCCACCGCCACCGGAACGACCGCCGGAACGACCACCGGCGCGTCGGCCTCCGCCGGTGACGACGGTACGCACCTCGGGCTGGTGGACGGCGGGCGGGCCGCCGGGATCGAACAGCGCGCGCAGCAGGCGGCGATGGGCTTCATCGACGGGCCCCGGCACGCTGCCGAGGAGATGGACGCGCTCTTCGAGGAGGTCAGCGCGCTGTTCACCGACGGACTGGCCGCCCGCCGCGACCAGGTCCGCAAGCTGTGGTCGGCCGGCGACGGCCACGCCGAGGACACCGAGGAGCTGCGCCAGGCGGTTCAGCGGTACCGCCAGCTGGTGCGCGGTCTCATCGACGCCTGACGCACGAACGTTCCGCACGGCGCCGGCCGGTCCCGGGGACATCCCCCCGGTACCGGCCGGCGCCGTCGCGTGCCGTCCGGCCCGGCCACCTGATCGGGTGATTGCGGCTCGAAAACGGCACAGCGCGGCCTTCCCCGGGCCAGATTGGACCGACCCCGACCGGTCGCGTCCGGTCCCCGGCCCCCGGGAGGGAACGTGAGCACGCACACCGGTGCAGGTACCGGCACCCCGGGCGACGCCGCCCGCCCGTCCGCACCCGGGACCGCCGCCGGGGAGGAGTTGGGCTACCGGCTGGAGAGCGACAGCCGGCTGGCGGCCGGGCGGGCGCTCACCACGCGGCGGATGGCCCGCAGGCTGCCGCAGCTCGTGGCGCGGTCGCTGGCGCTGGCCTGGCGGTCCGACCGGGCGGCGGTGGCCGGACTGCTGGGGTGCCAGACCGTCTCCGGCGTCTCGCAGGCGTTCGGGCTGCTGGCCACCACCGGCACCATCTCCGCGCTGATCTCCTCCGGCGACGTCACCGCCCGGCTGTGGGCCGCCTGGCCGTCGGTGCTGGTGCTGGCGGCCGCCGCCGGACTGCGCGCGGGGCTGGCCATCACCGTCAACTGGCTCTCCGGCCGGCTGGCGCCGCTGATGTCGCAGGAGGCCGAGCTGATGCTGCTCGACGCGGCCCTCAACGCCGAGCTGGCCGCGTACGACTCGCCCGGCTTCAAGGACAGCCAGGAGGCCGCGGAACGCGGCGCGCAGGTCTCCGCGGACCTGGTCCAGGAGGGCCAGGACATCCTGTCCGCGCTGGCCTCGCTGGCGGCCGGCGCCGCGGTGCTCACCGCCGTCCACCCGCTGCTGCTGCCGCTGCTCGTGCTGGCCGGGCTGCCGCAGGGCGTCGCGCAGGTCAGCGGCGCCCGGGTGGCGTACCTGGCCAACCTGGAGACCATGGGGCACCGCCGGATGCTGAGCGTGCTGCGCTGGCACATGTCCGACGACTGCAACGCCGACCAGGTGCGCTGCGGCACGATGGCGTCGTTCCTGCTCGGCACGTACCGCTCGATCGGCGAACGGGTCAACGCCTCGGACGTGCGGGCCGCCGGGCGCGGGGCGCGCATGTCGTTCGTCGGCGCGGCGGCCGGCGGGCTGGCCTCCGGGCTGGTGTGGACGGCGCTGGTGTACCTGCTGGCCACCGGGCGGCTGTCGGTCGCCTCGGCCGGCACCGCGATCTTCGCGCTGCGCACGGTCAACGCCTCGGTGCAGTCGCTGGTGTACGGCGGCGCCCGGCTGTTCCGCACCGGCCTGTACGTCGACGACTGGTCGCGGTTCCTGGGCCAGGCGGGCGGATTCCGCATGCGGCGCGGCCGGATCGCGCCGCCGGACCCGGCCGAGGTGCGCGCCGAGGAGCTGACGTACCGCTACGAGGGCGCCGACCGGGACGCGTTGAGCGCGGTGACGCTCGGCGTGCGGCGCGGCGAGGTGCTGGCGCTGGTCGGGGAGAACGGCTCCGGCAAGACCACCTTGGCCAAGCTGCTGACCGGGCTGTACCTGCCCACCTCCGGCCGGGTCGCCTGGGACGGCGTCGAGACCGGCGCGATGGACCCCGGCGCCGCCTGGGCCCGGGTCGCCATGGTGCCGCAGAGCTACGCTCGCTGGCCGATGTCCGCCCGGCAGAACGTCACCCTGGGCCGGGCGGCGCCCGGCGGTGACGCGGCGGTGCTGGCGGCCTGCGCGGCCAGCGGCGCCGACGAGGTGGTGGCGTCGCTGCGCTCCGGCCTCGACACCCTGCTGGCCCGTGAGTGGCTCGGCGGTGAGGAGCTGTCCGGCGGCCAGTGGCAGCGGATGGCGATCGCACGGGCCTTCCACCGGCCGGCCGGGCTGCTGGTGATGGACGAGCCGACCGCGGCCCTCGACGCCCGCGCCGAGCACCGCATCTTCACCGGGCTGCGGGCGGTGGCCGCCGACCGCGCGGTGGTGCTGGTCACCCATCGGCTGGCCAACGTGGCGGTGGCCGACCGTATCGTGGTGCTGGAACGCGGCCGGGTCGTCCAGGACGGCACGTTCGGCGAACTGGTCGCCGCCGAGGGCCTGTTCCGGGAACTGTGGCGGCTTCAGAACGACCGGGGCGTGCCCGCCCCCCGTACCGGGAGCGACGTGTGAGCGATGAACGGCCGGCCGGCTGGCTGCCCCGCGAGGAGTACCTGCGGACCCTGCCGAAGACCACCGCCTACGCCAGCGTGTACTTCACCGACCGGGCCGGCCGCCCGGTGCTGCTGAAGGCGTCCTACACCCGTACCGACACCTGGCAGAACCCCGGCGGCACCATGGACCCCGGCGAGACGCCCTGGCAGACCGCGGTCCGGGAGACGTTCGAGGAGACCGGCATCGTGGTGACCGGCACCCGGCCGCTGCTGCTCACCCACTTCCTGGCGGCCGGCGACGACTATCCGTACGGCCGGATCGGCTTCCTCTTCGACGGCGGCGTGCTGACCGGCCACGAGATCGACGCCATCGTCCTGGACCCGGCCGAGCACAGCGCGTGGCAGGTCCGCGAACTCGCGGACTGGAAGCCGGACCTGACGCCCGACAGCTTCGCCCGGCTCACCGCCTGCCACACCGCCCGCGCCACCGGCCGGGCCGGCTACCTGGAGAGCGCCCGCCGCTGAACGCCGTACCGCCCGCCCCGGCGGTGGGACGGGCGGTACGGCCGGTGGGGGACGTCAGGCGCTGAACGCCATCCGGCTCAGCTCCGGGACGGAGGCGCGGTTGCGCCGCTCCAGCGCCAGGACGTAGTCGCGAACCACCCGGTACATCCGGTACTCGTAGCGGGCGCCGCGGTGCACGCGCAGCAGCGAGGCGTCGGCGAGTTCGGCCAGCGAGGCGACGATCTCGGCCTCGCCGCGGCCGGCCAGCCGGCTGCGCATGACGTCCTCGATGGTGAACGTCTCGAAGGAGCACGCCAGTTGGTGCAGCAGCGCGCGTTCCGGGGCGGCCAGCAGCTCGTAGCTCCAGCGCACGGACTCGTTGAGCGAACGGTGCCGGGAGACGGTGGTCAGGTGGACCTGGTCGACCATGTGCAGCGTGGAGCCGCTGCGCAGCAGGGACTCCAGCGACACCGACCGGATGCACTGCGCCGCGGTCTCGATGGCCCGCGGGAAGCCCTCCAGGCGCCGGCACAACTCGACGACCAGCGGCATCCGCCCGGCCAGGCTGACCGTCGGCACCGCGGAACGCACCCGGCGCAGGAACAGCTCGACCGCCGCCGGGGGAGTGTCGGCGTCGCCCCAGGTCTCGACCTCCAGCGGCGCCACCTCCCACATGTCGGCGGAGGTGATCGCCAGCGGCCGGCGCGAGGTGATGAGCACCCGGATGCCGGGGTGGGCCACCTGGATCTCCAGCACCAGCCGCGAGACGCAGCGGGCGACGTGCTCGGCGTTGTCGATGACCAGCAGCAGGTCGGTCTCGGCGGCCGCGGCGCCGCGCACCGACGGCAGCACGGCCCGCACCGCCTGCCGCACCTGCTCGCGGGCCGCGGCGGCGTCCACCGTCTCCGGCACGCAGGTGCCCAGGCCCACCACGGCGACGCCGTCGCGGAACATCGCCTGCGCCCGGGCGGCCGCCGACAGCGCCAGCCGGGTCTTGCCCACGCCGCCCGGGCCGGTGAGCACCAGCAGGCGGCTGCGCTGGAGCACGCCCAGCACGTGGCGCAGGTCCTCGCGGCGGCCCACCATGGGCTCGCCGACCGGCCGCGCGCCGCGCCAGCGGGCCGGGTTGACGGTGGGCTCGGCGAACCAGCCCTGCTCGCGCGGCCGGGGCATGAACATCTCGGCCCCGGGCCGGCGGCTCTCGCCGCGGTCGTCGCCGGCCGGCCTGGGCAGCGGGTCGCCGAAGGCGGCGAGCAGCAGCTCCACCGACGCGCGGCGTGGATTGATGTTGGACCCGGTCTCGATGTTGCGGATCGTGCGGACACTGACCCCGGAGCGTTCGGCCAGCTCCTCCTGCGTCCAGCCGCAGGCACGTCTGCGGCCGACCAGGAAGAGCCGGAGCGCTCTGATGTCGATGGTGCCGACCAGTGGTGGTGTGTTCGCCTCGATCATGGTGTAGCTCCCCGTTGTTCGCGGTCGGACGCGATGTCATGCGGAATGCGGTGCTGCGGGTGGTGCGGTGCCGCGGCCGGGGCGGTACTGCGGACCGTCCCGGCCGTCAGGAGGCGCGGGCGGAACCGGGAGGTGCCGCACGGTCGGCCTCGCCGGCGGTATCGCGACCAGGGGTGAGGGCGCCGACACGGCCCGGACCCGCCGCGACAAGCCTTGCACGGTGCGGCGTCGACTTCAGCACCGTGCGGGCGAATCTCGGGTGGGTCCTGTCGGTGAACGGTCTCGACGCGTCCATTTCTTCGACCCTGTGAATTGCGGACATAGCGCATCAACCGGCCCTCTACTGAGGGAAGTCTGCGGGAACCGAACAGGGAGGCGGAAGGGGATTTCGGTGGCAACAAATGCGACGTGGCACAAGCGTGCCATGTTTCACCAGCGAATTTGAGGGAAACTTGAGCCGACCCTTGATGAGGATGCCATAATTGGCCTTCCTTCGTCTCTCATGCGGAGTCGACCGCCGGTTTTGGCGATTTCCTGAGGATTTGATTGCCTTTTCTTTAATCAATGGCACTATCAGGCCATTGGTCGCTTCCTGCCGCAGGTTCGCCTTCCGTAAGCGCTGTCACTCTGTGCAGAATATGCGCGCGGGGACGGGTGGGACCGTGAACTCGAACACCCGCGCCACGTGTTCTGTAAGGTCGATGCTTTGAGGAGCGCGAGGTTATGCGTACCGCCACCAGAATTCTGGGAATGTCCGCCGGTGCCGTGCTGCTCTCCACCATGTGCCTCGGTGGGACCGCTCAGGCCGGCGCCGGGTCCGCGACCGCCGCCCCGGCCAGCCTCAACGGGGACGCGAACCCGGGCGGCAACCTCAACTGGGACGGTGCCCTGTCCGTCGTCGAAGCGGACGCCAACCCCGGCGGCAACCTCAACTGGGACGGCAGCTCGGCCGTGGTGGAAGCGGACGCCGACCCCGGCGACAACCTGAACTGGGACGGCCCGGTGGCCGTCGCCCGGGCGGACGCGAACCCGGGCGACAACCTCAACTGGGACGGGCCGGCCGTCCTCACCGCGGACGCCGACCCCGGCGACAACCTCAACTGGGACGGTGCGTCGCCGGCCGTCGCGCAGGTCTGATCACAGCCACCCGCGCTGGCCGGCCCGCAGACCCGCCTCGAACCGGCTGCGCGCGTTGAGCCGCTCGCTCAGGTCCGCCGTCATCCGCCGGACCGTCCGCAGCGACAGCCCCAGCGACTTGCCCGCCGCCGCGTCGGTCATCCCCTGGGCCAGGAGCTTGAGCAGTTCCTGCTCGCGGGGCGTCAGCCCGTTCTCCTGCCGCTTCATCGGCGGCGCGCCCAGCGGGACCGCCTGCACCCAGACCCGTTCGAACAGGTCCACCAGCGCGGCCACCACCCCGGGCGACTGGAGCTGGATCGCGCCCTTGCGGGAGTTGAGCGCGTCCACCGGGACCAGCGCCACCTTGCGGTCCACCAGCACCATCCGCACCGGCAGCACCGGCACCGTCCGCACCTGGCCGCCGAGTTCGGTCAGCCAGTGCGCGTACTCGCTGGTCTTCGCGTCGTTGCGGACGCTGTCGAGGTAGATCGTGCGCATGTTGACCCCGCGCCCGATGACGTCACGGTCCAGCGGCTTGCTGGCGTCCAGACTCGCCGACGACTGGGCGCCGCCCGGGTTGAACGTCATGCACTCGGTGGTCGACGACATCGCCAGCTCGCTGATCCGGCTCTGCACCGCGTCCATGCCGATCAGACGCTCGCCGTCCGGGCTGTTGCGCGCCGGGTACAGATCGTTGAACTCCAGCAGGAGCTTGCCGATCGTGGCCCGGTTCTCCTCGTACTCGCGCTGCCGGCTGTGCAGCTCCGCGAGCTGGTCCGACAGCAGCGACTGAAGGCCGACCCGCGGGTCGACCGGCCGCAGCTGCGCCCCGCCGGCGCCGTCCGGCGTCTCCTGGATCAGCCCGAGTTCCGTCAGCCGCCCGACGGCCGCCCGCGCGTCCTCCGCAGCCGCCTCGGCACGTTCCACCACGTCCGGCAAGGACAGGCCGTTGTGCACCAGCAGCAGGCGGTAGACGTCCTCTTCCTGGGGTCCTAGCCCCAAACCACCAAGCAACCCGACCCCCGTTGAACATGCTCGTATCGGTGACTCGAACAAATCACCCGGGCGGTTGTGACGATAGCGTGGTGACGCTGGGCCCGACCAGGTGGCCGGTACGTGCGACCGCCCCTCGGGCCCCCACAACGGTCCAGGATGTGCGCGAAATGCCGCTTGATGCCGATCACTCCCCTGGACCGAACCACGAGCACGAGCCGCGCAGCGGCGTCCGCGGGGTGCGTGAAGGGGGTCGGGGCGGGGGCGGCCGGCGCCGCCGGTGCCGGGGCGAACGCGTCTGCCGCGACCGGTGAGGTGCTGATGGCGCCGGCCGGGATCGCGTGGGGTGCTGATGGCGTCGGCCGGGTGCGTGATGGGCCGAAGGCGTCAGCCGCAACGGTGCCGGGTCGAAGGCGCCGGCCCCGCCCGGTGAGGTGCTGATGGCGTTGGCCGCGACCGTGATGGGCTGAGGGCGCCGACCGGGACGGTGCTGGACGGAAGGCGCCGGCCCCGGCCGGTGATGGGCGGATGGCGCCAGCCGGGATTGCGTGGGGCTCTGATGGCGTCAGCCGGGTGCGTGATGGTCCGAAGGCGCCAGCCGCAACGGTGCCGGGTCGAAGGCGCCGGCCCCGCCCGGTGAGGTGCTGAAGGCGCCAACCGCGACCGTGATGGGCCGAAGGCGTCATCCAGGATCGCGTGGGGTGAGCGAGCCAAAGGGCGCGCCGGTGTCGAAAGCGACGAGGAGGAGGGAGCGAGGGACGAGTGACCGTGCGAGGAGGAGTGTCGACAGCGGGTAAAAGCGCCCGGCGGCGAGCCGAACACAAAAAAAGGGATAAGCCCCCAAAACCAGGGGGGTCGGGCGCCCGGCGCGTCCAACCCCCCTTGTCGGGTACGACGTTACGTCAATTCCCTTGCCCCGTCGTACCGTTGACCCTTCGGCCGGGCGCCGGACGGTGTCGACGGCCGGACGGGGGCGGGGTCGGGCAGGGACGCGAGGTCGGGCAGTACGGCGGCGACGGAGGCCAGGATCGCGGCCGGGTCGGTGTGCGGGAAGGAGTGGCCGCCGGGCATGACGGTCGTGGAGAAGTCCCCGCCGGCGCAGGCGTGCCAGTCGTTGAGGCCGTCGCAGGGGGCGATCTTGTCCACGATGCCGCCGAAGACGTGCAACGGGCCGCGCAGTCGCGTCGGTTGGGGCCGCAGGTAGTTCTCCGCGAAGACCAGGTCGGTGCGGATCGTGCCGATGGTCTGCTGGAGGAAGTCGGTGTAGCGCAGGAGTTCCAGCGGCAGGCCGCCGTTGTCCACCAGCCAGTTGATCAGCGCCTGGTCGTCCTCGTCCGACACCTTGTGGAGCGGTGGGACCTGCGGGGCCCGCGATCCGGACACCAGGACCGCCAGCGGTGCGGGACCGCCGCGTTCCTGGAGCAGACAGGCCATCTCGTACGCGAGCAACCCGCCGAAGCTGTGGCCGAACAGCGCGAACGGCATCGCCATCTCCGGCGCCAGGGCCGTCAGCAGTTCCTCCACCAGTGCGTCGAAGCCGTCCGGTACCGGCCGTGAACCGGCCGCGCCGCGCCCCGGGTACTCCACCGGTGCCAGTTCGAACCCGTCCTGCACGTGTGCCCGCCAGCGGGAGAACGCCCCGGCGCCGGCGCCCGCCTGCGGCAGGCAGATCAGCCGGACCCGGGGGCGGCCGACGGTCAGCCGCCCGGTGATCCACGAGGCGTCCTGCGGGAGTTCGGGGTCTCGCGTCACGTCCATACGCCTGAGTCTTCCAGCCGCCCGTCACCTCCCGCCAGGTGCGCCCGGCGGTAACTCGCTTGCGGACAGGGCCTGTTCACCCGGCGCCACCCGGAAGTTGCCGGTACTTGCCGGTAACGTTGCCTTGAGCGCCGGGTACGGCGCGGACCAGGATGACCGTGGACCCCACCGGGTCCACGGCACAGGACAGTGGAAGACCGTGCGGTGCAGGACCTGACGGACGTGACCGGCCCGGTCGGCGGGACGGTCCCGAACTCGTCGGTTCGCACGCCCGGTTGACCGCTCCGGCGGTCGGCTCGTGTCGGGCCCGCGCACCACGCGGCCCGCCGGGCACGCGTATCGCTGTCCGCAAGGCGTCAGCCGGCCCCTCGCCGGCTGACCCCCCGCACCACGGCTGCCTCCGACTCCCCCGCCGGGGACAGCCCACCACCGCCCCCGGTCGGCCGTAAATCCCCCGTTGCCGGCCGACCGGGGGCGCTTTTCGCCGCGTCCCGGAGCCCCGGGTCCCGTCGCAGCCCCCGGTCCCACGCTTCTCCCTTCCCCGCCGAAGGCGACCCTTCTCCCCGCCGAAGGCGTCACCCCTGCCGCCGAAGGCGAACCTTTCCCGCCGAAGGTGCCACCCCCGCACCCCCCCCGGCACTGAAGACCCCCCGGTCAAACGCCCCACCGGTGGCGCGCGGGCGGGCAACGGATTGGCCAAGATCCGCCCCCGCCGTCGACCGCGGATTAGGGTTGCCTTAGCTTGTTTGTATGACGTGGGCAGGAGCGGTGCCGAATCTGTTGATCGGACTGCGCGAAGGACTCGAAGCGGGACTGGTGGTCAGCATCCTGCTGGCCGCCCTGCGCAAGACCGGCGAGGCGGACCGGAGGATCTCCTCGTCGCCGGTCTGGCTGGGCGTGGTCGGTGCCATGGCGGTGTCCGGCAGCTTCGCGGCCGTGCTGACGTTCTCCACCAGCGTGCTGTCCTCCAGCGCGCAGGAGGCGGTCGGCGGCCTGCTGAGCGTCCTGGCGGTCGGCCTGGTCACCGGCATGGTGTTCTGGATGCGGCGCACCGCGGCGTCCCTCTCCGGCGACCTGCGCTCCAAGGTCGGCGCCGCCAGCCGGATCGGGCCGGGCGCGCTCGCGGTCACCGCGTTCCTCGCGGTCGGCCGGGAGGGCCTGGAGACCACGCTGTTCCTGTGGACCGCGGTCCGTGCCTCCGGCGAGACCGTGGCGCCGCTGGCCGGCGCCGGGGTGGGCCTGGCCGTGGCCATCCTGCTGTGCCGCCTGCTGTACGCCCGCGCCATCAAGCTCAACCTCGGCGTGTTCTTCTCCCGTACCGCGCTCGCGCTCATCGTCATCGCGGCCGGCGTGCTGTCCTACGGGCTCGGCGACCTCCAGGACGCCGGGCTGCTGCCCGGCCGCGCCTGGGTGGCCTTCGACGTCTCCGGCACCATAGCCACCGACTCCTGGTGGGCCTCGATCATCACCGGGATCACCGACCTGTCCCCGCTGATGACGGTGCTCCAGCTCGTCGCCTGGGCGGTCTACCTCGCCGTGGTCGTCCCGGCCTTCCTGCGGGCCGGCCGCACGAAGCCGGAGCCGGTGCCGGCGGCGAGGCCGGTTGGCGCGGCCGGGGCGGCTGCCGCAGCCGGGCCAGCTGCCGCGGCCGGGACGGCTGCCGCAGCCGGGTCGACGGTCGCCCAGCCGGAGTCGGCCGCTGCCGCCGCACCGCCCGCCGCCGAACCGCCCGCCACCGCACCGGATTCCGCCGAACCGCAGCGCCCCGCCGCAACGGATTCCGCCGAATCGCAGCGCCCCGCCGCAACGGATTCCGCCGAACCACCGCGCCCCGCCGCAACGGATTCCGCCGAACCGCGGCCCGCCCCGCCCGCCGGAGCGGATTCCGCCCCCCGGCGCGAGTGGGCCTGGCTGTCCGGCCGGAGCCCGTGGACCGTGGCCGTCGTGCTGATCGTCGTACCGGCCGCCGCGGCCGCCGCCTGCGTCGTCGCCCTGCCGTCGGCGTCCGCGCGGGCCGCCACCCAGGTCAGCGTGACCGCCTCGTCCTGCGCGGGGGAGTGGAAGTCCGGGCACACCGGGGCCCAGACCTTCGCGATCGACAACAAGTCCGGCAAGGCCGGCGAGATCAACCTCGACAACGCCGCCGGTGCGATCGTCGGTGAGATCGAGACCCTCGGCCCGGCCACCACCGCCCAGCTGACCGCGACGCTGACCGACGGCACGTACACGTTCAAGTGCCTGATGTCCGGCAGCCGCACCACCCAGTCCGGTGCCGTCCAGGTCAGCGGCCGGGCGGCGGGCGGCGGGCCCGCCGCGGTCGCGCCGGTCACCGTCGCCCAGCTCCAGCCGGCCGCCGCCGCCTACCACGCCTACGTACGGCCCCAGTTGGACGACCTGACCCACCAGGTCGCCGTCCTGCGCGCGGACCTGGACCGGCACAAGGGCAAGGGCGACCTGGCCGCCGCCCGCACCGACTGGCTGACCGCGCAGCTGACCTGGGACCGGATCGGCGCCGCCTACGACAGCTTCGGCGACCTCGGTGCCGACGTCGACGGGCTGCCCGACGGCCTGCCCGGCGGGGTGCACGACCGCGACTTCACCGGCCTGCACCGGCTGGAGTACGGCCTGTGGCACGGCCAGTCCGCCGCCACGCTGCGCCCGGTCGCGGCCCGGCTGACCTCCGACCTCGGCAAGCTGAAGGTCCAGCTGCCCAAGCTGACCATCGACCCCACCGACCTGCCGATCCGCGCCCACGAGATCCTGGAGGACGCGCTGCGCGACCGGCTGTCCGGCATGGCCGACTTCGGCTCCGGCGCCGCCTACCCCGAGACCTACGCCGACCTCCAGGGCACCCGGGTCGTCGTCGGCGAACTCCAGCCGCTGATCACCGCCCGCGCCCCGCACCTGATCGGCACGCTCGACCCGCAGCTCGACGCGCTGAACGCCGCGTTGCTCGCTACCCGGGACCACGGGCACTGGCGGTCCCCGCAGCAGACCCCGCAGGCGGCGCGCGAGAAGGTCGCCGCCACCGTCGACGCGGCGCTGGAGACCTTGTCGGCGGTGCCCGACCTGCTCGAAGTCCCCATCTCCCGCTGACCGTTCGCATCTCCCGCCGACCGTTCGCGGTCCGGGAGCATCCACCGCACACCACTTCGGCAGGCCCCGCGGGACCGGCCGGGAGGAGCACGAAGACCATGAGCGTCAGCCGTCGCGCATTCATCAGGGGCGGTGCCTCGGGCGCCGCCGGCACCGCGCTGGCCGGCGGCCTGCTGGCCGGCGGTGCCCACGCGGACGCCCGGGCCGGCCAGACCTCCCCGGCGCCCGCCGCCTCGTACCCCTTCCACGGCGCCCACCAGTCCGGCGTGCTCACCCCCGGCCCGGCCGACAAGCAGCGGTTCGCCTGCTACGCCGCGTTCGACGCCACCGCGAGCGGCCGGGCCGACCTGGCCGACCTGCTGCGCACCCTCACCGGCCGGGCCCGCTTCCTGACGTCCGGCGGCGCGGTGCCGGACCTCGGCGTCGGCGCGCCGCCGTCGGACAGCGACATCCTTGGCCCGGTGGTGCCCGCCGACGGCCTGACGGTCACGCTGGCGGTCGGCTCCAGCCTCTTCGACGACCGCTACGGGCTGGGCGCGGCCAAGCCCGCCCGGCTCACCGAGATGAAGGTCTTCCCCAACGACTCGCCGGACCCGGCCTGGACGCACGGCGACCTGCTGCTCCAGATGTGCGCCAACAACCCCGACACCCTGCACCACGCCATCCGCGACATCGCCAAGCACACCCGCGGCGCGATGCAGCTGCGCTGGCGCATCGAGGGCTACAACTCCCCGCCGCGCCCGTCCGGCACCTCCCGCAACCTGCTGGGCTTCAAGGACGGCACCGCCAACCCCACCGGCTCCACCGCCTCCGACCTGATCTGGGTCGACGCGGCCGACGAACCGGCCTGGGCCCGCGGCGGCACCTACGCGGTCGTGCGGCTCATCCGGATGCTGGTGGAGTTCTGGGACCGGGTGTCGATCAACGAGCAGGAGACGATGTTCGGCCGCCGCCGCGACTCCGGCGCCCCGCTCGACGGCAACAACGAGTTCGACACCCCGGACTACCAGGCCGACCCCAAGGGCCAGGTCATCCCGCTCGACTCCCACATCCGGCTGGCCAACCCCCGCACCCACGCCACCGCCGACCAGCGCCTGCTGCGCCGCTCGTACAACTACGACCTCGGCGTCGACACCAACGGCAACATGCAGTCCGGCCACATCTTCACCTGCTTCCAGCAGGACGTGCACCGCCAGTTCGAGAACATCCAGACCCGCCTGATCAACGAGCCCCTGGTCGACTACGTCCAACCCTTCGGCGGCGGCTACTTCTTCACCCTCCCCGGTGTCCGCGACTCCTCCGACTGGTACGGCAAGGGCCTGCTGGCGTAGGGGCGGACGGGCGTCAACCGACGCCACGTCAGCTCGACGCGGTTACGTGAACGCCCGCGCAGAGATGGGCGGTTGGGCGGGAGGCGAGGCTTGGTGAACGCCGCTGACGGTACGTCAGGAATGCGAGATGTACGCCCCCGTCGCACCGCGGAAGGCCCAGGGCGGCAAGCAGGCAGAACGGCACCGCACTCCGGGGCGGGCCGCGTGGCGCACGCCGTACGTCGGTGGCAGCGGATGCGGACACCGTTGCGAACGGGACTCGGAACGGGACTCAGCCGGCCGGCCGTGTGCGGATGACCAACACGTCCAGCTGCCGCTCGTCACGCGGCACCGGTATGTCGGCCCAGTCGGCCAGCAGGGCGAGAAGGTTGAGAGCGCGTCGGGGCGCGCACACGACGAGCGGGACGTCGTCCGGGCCAGCGGTGAGGTGGGCCAGCGTCGCGCGAGCGGCGGCTTCGGCATCGGCGACGTGCTGGTTGCCCCTTACCGGCACGGGTTTGCCCTTACCGGAGACGAAGGCCTCGACCAGAAGGAGGCCGGCCTCCCCGGCGGCGAAGCGTTGAGGCTGAGTGGTCGCGGTCACGTGCGGTGCGAGGGCGCGCAGGCGGGAGAGCATCCACGCGGTCTGAGCGGTTCCGGTGGCCAGCACCCCGGCACCGGCGGAGGCGGACCAGGCCCGATTGCCCTCCCCGGTACGGGCCCGGCCGAGCCGTAGTTGTTCGACAGTCCGGAGCGTCTGGCGTGCGGGGGCAGCGTCTCGCGTTGCGGGCCAGCGTCTGCGGCGCGTACCGGTGACCACGCCCCGCGGCGCGATCCGTCTGCGGCGCGCACCGGGAACCACGCCCCGCAGCGCGACCCGTTCCGCCCCCAACAGTGCTGCGCCGCAGTGCCGGGAGGGTCAGGCGGCCGGGGTGACGGGGAGTTCCTCGTCGCCGATGGTGAGGACGAGACCGTCGGCGGCCTGCCTGACGCCGACCGCGTCGAAGGTACGGACGACGTGCCGGGCGCCGCCGGTGCGCAGGGGCGCCGGGTCGTACCGGCTGACCCCGACGCAGGGCGCTCCCGCGGCCACCGCGGCCCGCACGCCGCTGGAGGTGTCCTCGAAGACCAGGCACTCGGCCGCGGGGACGTTCAGGCGCCGGGCGGCCAGCAGGTAGCAGTCGGGGGCGGGCTTGCCGCGCTGCGCCTCGCCCCAGGTGACCGAGGTGCTGAACGCGCCGTCGATCCCGAGCTCCTTCAGGACCCGCTCCGCGCGGCCGGTCGAGGCGCTGGTGACCAGGGCGAGCGGCACACCCGCGGCGGCGAGCCGTTCCACCAGCCGGGCGGCCTGCGGCACGGGGGCGAACCCGAGGGTCGGCTCGGCGGCGCGGACCCGGTCCATCACGCGTTCGCGGTCGTCCGGTCCGAGCGCGGCGAAGACCGTCCCGACGGTGTGTTCCGGCGAACAGCCCAACACGTGGGCGGCGATGTCGGCGGCGTCGATGGACACCCCGAACTCCGCGCCCAGACCGTGCCACAGGGCGGCGATCGCCTCGTCGGTGTCGATCAGGACGCCGTCCATGTCGAACAGCACTGCCGAGATCCTCATGCGCGTTTCCTTGTCGGGGTGCGGTTCCGGATTACGGGGGCCGGGTCCCGTCTGACGGCAGGGCGGGAGGTGGGAGCCGGAGTCCGGGGTGCGGGGGAGAGATGAACGGGTCCGGCAGCGGGGCAGCCGGTCCGATCCACGGGCCCGGCCTCGTGCGGTCGAGTCTCGTGCGGTCGAGCCCGTGCGGTCCGGCCCTACAGTCGCCCGCGGCGAGCGTCATCCGGCCAAGCCCCGCAGGACCCGGCGCCGCGTCAGCTGTCGAGCGCCGGAACGAGCCGGCTCTCCACCGCGAGCCGGCCGGCGACCACCGCGTGCCGCATCGACTCGGCGAGCACGGCGGGGTTCTGCGCCTGTGCCACGGCGGTGTTGACCAGCACCGCGTCCGCGCCGAGTTCCATCGCGCGGACCACCTGGGCGGGCGTGCCCAGGCCGCCTTCGACGATCACCGGGACGGACACCGCCTCCATGGTCTCGCGCAGCGCGCGTTCGTCGGTCACGCCGAGGCCGCTCGCCACCGGCGACGCCATGATCCGCAGGGCGGCGCAGCCGGCCCGTTCCAGCGCCTGGGCGGTGGCCGGGTCGGGCAGGATGAACGGCAGGACCTCGAAGCCCTCGGCGACCAGTTCGCCGGCCGCGGCCACGGTCTGGGCGTTGTCCGGCAGGTTGTCGGCGGGGCGCACGTCGAGCTTCATGATCTCGATGCCGTAGGACTGGCGCAGCCGCCGGGCGGTGAGCAGCGCGTCGTCCAGCGAGCGGGCGAAGGACGTGGTCCCGATCCACACGTAGTCGTCGAGCCCGACGGTCTCGTCGAGGTCGGACATCAGCAGGCTGGACCGGGTCTGTTCGAGGTCGAACGTGGTGATGAAGACGTCGCACCGCCCCGCCCGCAGGACCGAGGCGACCAGACCGGGATCGGTGTACTGCTCGATGCCGAGAATCAACCGCGACCGGAACTCCCGCCCCCGCAAAGTGAGCCAGGAATCGGGGGCGCCCTCACCTGAGCCGAAGCCGGTCGACGACATTGAGCGTCTCCTTGACAGGAAAGGTGGACAGGGAGGGATGGCAGGAAGGGTGGCTGGAAGAGAACTCCGAATGGCCGGGTCAATCGTGAACGGTGCTGACGTACGTTGTCAAAGCCCCTGATCAGGGAGGTTTCGGCGCCGTAATTCACCGTGCCGAAATACTCCGCGCTCAACAGTGCCGGAAATTCCCACAATTGATCCGACCAATCCCGGCCGCAGGGGGACGGGGCATGGACCCGGCGGCGCGGACACGGACGCCGGACGTGGGCCCGGAGGCCGATACGTCCGCAAATCGACCCGGTGGCGCTCCGGTCGCCCGGCAGGATCGCGCGACAGAGGTGGGGGGGCCGGTGTCCGTGCCGTACGCCCATGGTCCCGGCCGGCGCGACGGATCGGCAGGAAGGTCGCGATGCGTCCTCGCGGGAGGGGAGGAGGTGCATGCCGACCGGGGGGCGCTGGCCGGGGTCGCTGGCCGGTGGCCGGTGACCAGGTGGCCGGTTGCCCGCATGCCCCCGGTTCGCCCGCTGACGATCCCGGGGGCATCGCGTCGCCTGCTGTCCGGTGCAAGCCCGTTGTCCGGTGCTGTCCGGTGCAATCCCGTGCTGTCCGGTGCTATCCGGCGAACGAGCGGAACGGCCTGCCGGAAACCTCCCCCAAACGGGTCGGGTCGGTGATGACGTAGCGACGGCTGGATGTCGTGATCATCCTTCCCGAACGCAGTTCCCGCAGGGCGTTTTCCACGCTGGCCCTGCTGAGCATCAATGCCTCGGCGATCTCGCTCTGCGAAGGCCCGGCGACGATCCAGGACTGGATGCCGTCGACACCTGCGAGGAAGTTCCTTTCGGCAAGGTGCAGCAACAGGTTCGCCACCCGCCCGATAATCGAGCCGCGAAAATTCTGGTAGACGTGTTGCAGTTCCACCGACTTCTGTACTTGCGAAGTGAGCAGAGCTCTGTAGACCCTGGGTTCGGCCTCGGCGAGCGCCCGCATGCGCGCCATCGGGATGGAGCGGACCTGGGTCGTCGTGAGGCAGGTGACGCGGGTGTGGAGCAGGGGAAGGTCGAGTTCGGTGAACGGCTCGATGCCCGGCGGTAGAGCCAGGTCGTCCCCTCCTATCATCGTGCCGGTCTGGTGAAACCGAAGGATATTGACCTGTGACGACTGGACCCGTTCGGCGACGCACCCGGCGAAGATGAAATGCGCCTCCTGCGCCCGTGCGCCCCGCACGCGCAGCTCGGTACCGCGCTTGCGCATGGACATCGTGGTCTGGTCGAAGATGGCGACGCGCAGGGGCTTCGGCAGGGACGTCAGGAAGGTGGGGTGCCTCGCTCCCCGCCGGGCGAGCCGGTGATCCTCCGTCGAGTCGCCCCAGCCCGGCCCGTCGTCGGGCCCCGGCCCCGTCAAGCCGCACTTCCCGTTGCCGCCGCGGGGTGCGAGGCGTCCGCACCCCGCGGCGCCGGCGAGGCGCACTCGCTGGCGCCGGGCACCCCCTCGGTGCTGGCGGGCGGGCCTTCGGCGCCGGGCAGTTGGCGCTCGGGCGTGTCCGAGGGGCAGAACGTGAGGAGCGGCGCCGGCGTCGGCGGTGCCATGACGGGCGGCGGGGCATCCACCCGCAGTTCGCTCATGATCGGGGGCACCGCGGACAGCAGTCCTGCGAAGGCGACCAGGACAGCCGCGATCCGGACGGGGTGTGCCCGCAGGATGCGGATCGTGCATAACGCAACGGCGGCGATGGTCATCAGAACCGCGACTGCTGCACCCAGGAATCCCAGGTAGACGTTCACTTCGGTCGTTATCTCCTTCGAGTACTCGCCAAGGTCTCAATGCCGGTCGCACTCGATCGGGGGAACGCCTGTGGTGTGTGCAGGCCCCGATCGGAGGAATCCCGGTAACGAAGGAATATAACCGATGTTGCGCCAACGCAAGCGCAACCGGGGGTAGTTGTACCCATGCGCTGAGCTGGCACTTCGTCACTTTCCACGGTCCGGCCGAGGAGTCCGCCCGGACTGGTATGATCCGCGACTTCTTTAAGCTGTGGCCAAAGGGGGAACGGTCAGCTGTGGGCTATAATCCCTCCGCTCTTTCTCCCTAAAATTAGGGAGAAAGAACAGGTGTGTGTCGTCATTCCCCAGCCTTGGGGAGTCGTGGACGCGAACCTGTTGTTTCATTGACATCGCTGAACGTCGACTCGCCAAGGTCCAACTCAGCGCTGACCAGTACGCCTTCGGGGGTGGTGCCTCGTGGGAGTGCTCGGTGGGACGGCGCCTCACTCCATGGGGCGCCGTCGCTGTTCGTCCCAACGTGATCTGCGCGAACTGAGTAGAAAGATCAACTACCTACGAGTAGAAATCCACGATCGCCGTTCTCCGGGCGAACGAGCGGTGAGCTGACTCACACGGCAAGGGCTGCGCTGCCCCCGCGAGCCCCCCGGACCGGTGCCGCCGATCCCGCCGCCGACGGTCGACACGGCGTCGTTGCCGTACGCCACGATGCCGTACGGATGTTCAGCGCGAAGTGAACAAGCGGGCGGACGGGGCACGACTCGCGTTCAGGGGTCGGCGTAACGAACGCAGCGGACGCCGGACGCGTTGCCGACCGACACCAACTTCGACCTCGCGAGCGGACGACGGTTCACCCGCTGCCGCACCCAAGTCACCTCACCGCCAGGACGTCGTCGGACACGCGGCCGGGGTCGGCGGCGAGTCTCAAGGAGTTCGGCACGGCCAGGAGGAGTGCCCCTGGCGGCAACGAGCGGTGCGATCGCGGCGGGAGCTCTCCATGTACTGGCGCGTTGGGGGAGGAAGCGCGGTTGCTCGCCTCGCAGCCGCACCCGCGCGATGGGCTGAACGCCGCCGTCCCGACCGCCGAAGTCACGCCCGGGTGGGGAGTTCGCCCCGAGGTGTTCCAACGCCGGTAGCACGGGTGCATGGATGGCGAGGAGCAAGCGGCCAACGGGGCGGGATCGCCGAGGCGTTGAAGGGCCGTGAAGGGAGCGGTGCGGGGGCGAGTCGTGGACGTGGTGCGACCTGTCGGCGACAACGAGAAGGGGCGGGAGCCGGTGAGGCTGGCTCCCGCCCCTTCCACATGGCACTCGTTGGTCATGTACTGATGCAGTAGGTGACCAACGAGTGCCCCAGCAGGATTCGAACCCGCGCACACGGCTTCGGAGAGCATCTTCTCCGGCCTTGTTCTTGCAGGTCACGGCCCATTATTAGCCTAAGGTGCGAGCCCGCTTGGCCGTGCATGGGCTGGGCGCTCGCGTGGAGAGCACCCCGCTTGCAGGAGGCGCGCGGCAACGGGTCCCATGGAGTATCACGAACGCCCTCCGCGCCGTGCTGCGAGAGCGCGTCCGGAGAAAGGCTTACTCCAAGTCCGTGGGTATGCGGATCACAGGATCGAAGGGATGCTTGTTTCCGCCCTCCCGTACATTGCGGCAGCCCTCCGCCGTACACATGAAGCAATCGTGAACGTACTTCCTGCCTGTCTTCTGCTTGAGCCAGGTCTTCTCCACGTCTGTCAAGGGACGGTGCATTTCGTCGGATCGACAGGTGTAGCAGTACTTCATTCGGGGTTCCATGACTCTCCCCACGGGTAGCCAGACCACCTGTGAGCCTATGAAGCATGTTGGGCAAGGGGTAGTGTGAAACTGGACATGTTGCACAGCAATGCCCGGTTTGATCTACGCTTTGAGCCCCACTCGCCCGAGTTGATGACGGGTGTGTTCGCGTTGTGTCCGGACGTGTCCGCCGGACTGTCCGGGACGGCGCGGTCGGGCGAGTCACGTGATGGTCACGCCCGGGCCGGACCGGACGAGCGGCGACACCAGACCGTCAGCAGGTGCGCGACTGCGGGCGATGCGGGGTGTGGTCGAGGTCCTTGGGTCCGCTGTGCGCGGCAGCACGCCACGACGGGCCGCGGCGCTCGCGGTGTTCGTAGAGGAAGCGGCGGAACTCGGCGACGTCGAGCCGGTAGCCGCTCACGAGGTGGCGGCCTGGTTCTTGAGCATCAGCCACTACGTTTCCCGGCGGACGGGAGCCAGGCACAACCAGCAGTCGCACGCCGGGCTCTTGTCGCCCCCGGTGGCATCCGTCGGCACACACGCAAAGACCCCGCGCTCAGCATCTCGGCTGATGGCGGGGTCTTCCGGCACCTCGTACAAGGTGCCCCCGGCAGGATTCGAACCTGCGCACACGGCTCCGGAGGCCGTTGCTCTATCCCCTGAGCTACGGGGGCGTGTCGGCCGCTGTCGCGGTGACGGGTAGAACACTACCAGCTCGGAGCGGGTGTCCGTGACGGGGTTTCCGGGGGCGGCCGGGGGTCGGAACGGGGGGTGCGGGCGGGTGGTTGCCGGGGTGGTGGAAGGGCGCACGGGCGGGGGAGATGTGGGCAAAAGCACCGCACGGACGCAGGCGCGGCCCTACGCTGCTCGATGTGGATGACACGCCAGGCCGGGTCCTTGTGGTCGACGACAACAAGGTCGTCCGGCAGTTGATCAGGGTCAACCTGGAGCTGGAGGGCTTCGAGGTGGTGACCGCGGCCGACGGGGCGGAATGCCTGGAGGTTGTCCACCGCGTCCGGCCCGACGTCGTCACGCTGGACGTGGTCATGCCGCGGATCGACGGCATCCGGGCTGCCGCGCGTCTTCGCGGCGATCCGCGCACCCGGCACCTGCCGATCGCCATCATCAGCGCGGGCGGCCGGCCCCGCGAGACGTACGGCGTCGACGCCTTCGTCGGCAAACCCTTCGAACCGGACGAACTCGTGCGGGTGGTCCGCGGCCTGCTGCTCGCCGGCGCCCGGAGCGGCAACCGGAGCGGCAACGGGAACGGGAACGGGAAGGGCAACAGCAACGGGAGCGACACCGGCGCCCGCACCGGCGCCGACCGCCTGACGGCCACCGCCGCCTCGCCCGGCCACCACCCTCCCTTCCCCCTGGTCCGCTGACGCTCCCTCCCCCCGATCCGCTGACGAACGCCCCGCCCGCCGAACGCCCACGCTCCCGCCCACTGACGGATCACCTCCCGCGCGGCGCCCCCGCCGCCGCGCCGGCTGCCCCCTCCCCGGCGGTCCGCAGGACGTCCCACTCCTCGAAACGCATTCGCCGCGCCCCACCCCGTCTCCCCTAGGCTGGGCCGCGTGACCCCCGCTGAGCTGGCCCGCGCCGTCGTCGGTGCGGTGCGCCGTGCGGTGGAGGCGGGCGAACTCGACGTCCCCGTGCCGGACGTGGCGGCCGTCAAGGTGACCCGGGCGCGCGGCGCCGGCCGCGGCGAGTACGCGACCGGGATCGCGCTGCGACTGGC
>NZ_JAAGKO020000009.1 GCF_027947535.2 Streptantibioticus silvisoli | reverse complement strand
CTGCACCGCCGGAGGGACCTGCACCGCCGGAGGGACCTGCACCGCCGGAGGGACCTGCACCGCCGGAGGGACCTGCACCGCCGGAGGGACCTGCACCGCCGGAGGGACCTGCACCGCCGGAGGGACCTGCACCGCCGGAGGGACCCGCACCGCCGGAGGGACCCGCACCGCCGGAGGGACCCGCACCGCCAGAGCGCCCCGCACCGTCCGAGTGCCCCCGCCCCCTGTGCGCCGTCCGCCATCCGAGTGACCTCCGCACCCCTCTCCGGGCGCCCGCCCCCCGGAGCGTCGGGCCACCCACCGCGCCCTCCCCACGCCGCTCACCTGCCGCTATCCGCTCCGCCATCCGCGGGATGGCGCCCGGGGAGCCCGGTGACCACGGCGCGTACGCCATCCGTGTGAGCTGGGTTACGCCTCCGTGTGTCCGCCGGTTCTGCGGGCATGCTCACCGGCTGAGCGGCCAGGGTGGGCCGACGCCCCCGGGCAGCTCATGGAGTGAGCATGCGATCTCACCATGTGATATGTCCCGGTTGAAATCGGTCCGCTCGATAGAATGAGCCGAACGCATCCCCCGGGGTCCGGGGGTCTGGGGACGTCCCCCAGAAGAGACAGTTGCGAGGAGCGCACGTGGGCCTTGTCGTGCAGAAGTACGGGGGCTCATCCGTTGCGGATGCCGAGGGCATCAAGCGAGTCGCCAAGCGGATCGTCGATGCCAAGAAGAGCGGCCACCAGGTGGTCGTCGTGGTCTCGGCGATGGGTGACACGACGGACGAGCTGATCGATCTGGCACAGCAGGTATCTCCGATCCCTGCCGGCCGCGAATTCGACATGCTGCTGACCGCCGGTGAGCGGATCTCCATGGCCCTGCTGGCGATGGCGATCAAAAACCTCGGTCACGAGGCGCAGTCCTTCACCGGCAGCCAGGCCGGTGTCATCACCGACTCCGTCCACAACAAGGCACGGATCATCGACGTCACCCCGGGACGCATCCGCACCGCGCTGGACGAGGGCAACATCGCCATCGTCGCCGGCTTCCAGGGCGTCTCCCACGACAAGAAGGACATCACCACGCTGGGCCGCGGCGGCTCGGACACCACCGCGGTCGCCCTCGCGGCGGCGCTGGAGGCCGAGGTCTGCGAGATCTACACCGACGTGGACGGCGTGTTCACCGCCGACCCGCGGGTGGTGAAGAAGGCCCGCAAGCTGGACTGGATCTCGTTCGAGGACATGCTGGAGCTGTCCAGTTCGGGCTCGAAGGTCCTGCTCCACCGCTGCGTGGAGTACGCCCGCCGATACAACATCCCGATCCACGTGCGCTCGTCGTTCTCCGGCCTGCGCGGCACCTGGGTCAGCAACGAACCACAAGGGGACCGAGCGATGGAGCAGGCGATCATCTCGGGGGTCGCGCACGACACCTCCGAGGCGAAGGTGACGGTGGTCGGCGTACCCGACAAGCCGGGTGTGGCCGCCACGATCTTCCGCGCCGTCGCGGACGCCCAGATCAACATCGACATGGTGGTGCAGAACGTCTCGGCCGCCTCCACCGGGCTGACCGACATCTCCTTCACCCTGCCGAAGGACGAGGGGCGCCGGGCCGTGCAGGCGCTGGAGCGCGCCCGGCCCGACAGCGGCTACGACTCCCTGCGGTACGACGATCAGATCGCCAAGATCTCGCTGGTCGGCGCCGGTATGAAGACCAACCCCGGCGTCACCGCCACGTTCTTCGAGGCGCTGTCCAACGCGGGCGTCAACATCGAGCTGATCTCCACCTCGGAGATCCGCATCTCGGTGGTCACCCGCGCCGACGACGTCAACGAAGCGGTCCGCGCGGTGCACACCGCGTTCGGGCTGGACAGCGAGAACGACGAGGCCGTGGTCTACGGAGGTACCGGACGATGAGTTCCCCCGCACGCAAGCCCACCCTGGCCGTGGTCGGGGCCACCGGCGCGGTCGGCACCGTCATGCTCGGCATCCTGTCCTCCCGTGAGGACGTCTGGGGCGAGATCCGGCTGATCGCCTCGCCGCGGTCGGCCGGCCGCCGGCTGCGGGTGCGCGGCGAGGAGGTCGAGGTCGTCGCGCTCAGCGAGCAGGCGTTCGAGGGCGTCGACGTCGCGATGTTCGACGTGCCCGACGAGGTCTCGGCGCAGTGGGCGCCGATCGCCGCCGCCAAGGGCGCGGTCGCCGTCGACAACTCCGGCGCGTTCCGGATGGACGACGACGTGCCGCTGGTGGTCCCCGAGGTCAACGCGCACGCCGCCCGCAACCGGCCGCGCGGCATCATCTCCAACCCCAACTGCACCACGTTGTCGATGATCGTGGCGCTGGGCGCGCTGCACGCCGAGTTCGGCCTGACCGAACTGGTCGTCGCCTCCTACCAGGCGGCCTCCGGCGCCGGCCAGCCCGGCATCGACACCCTGCGCGAGCAGATCGCCAAGGTCGGCGGCACCACGCTGGGTACCCAGCCCGGCGACGTGCGCCGCGCGGTCGGCGACTTCGGCCCGTTCCCGGCACCGCTGGCGATGAACGTCGTGCCGTGGGCCGGTTCGCTGCGGGACGGCGGCTGGTCCTCGGAGGAGCTGAAGGTCCGCAACGAGTCGCGCAAGATCCTCGGCCTGCCCGACCTGCGGGTCAACGCCACCTGTGTGCGCGTCCCGGTCATCACCACGCACTCCCTCTCGGTCCACGCCCGGTTCGAGAACGAGGTGTCGGTGGCCCGCGCCCACGAGATCCTCAGCGGTGCCCCGGGCGTCGTCGTCTGCGACAACCCGGGGGAGGGGGAGTTCCCCACCCCGGCCGACGTCGTCGGCACCGACCCCACCTGGGTCGGCCGGGTGCGCCGCGCGATGGACGACCCGTTCGCGCTGGAGCTGTTCCTGTGCGGCGACAACCTCCGCAAGGGCGCCGCGCTCAACACCGCCCAGATCGCCGAACTCATCGCCGCCGAACTCACCACCGGCTGACGGGGGTCCGTTCCGGCGCGGCGGCTCGCACCACGGCGGCGGCCCTCGCAACACCGCGGGGCGGGGCCGGCATCACGACGGCGCCGGCCCGCTTCACCGCGGCGCCGGCCGGGCAACACCACCCGCCTGCCGGCCCGGGCAACACCACCGCGCCGGTCGGAACGCCCGCCGCGTCGCCGACTCGGCCCGCGTCGCCGACTCCCGCCGCCCCGGTCCGAACTCCCGGCCGCCCGAAGGCGGTTGGGTCTTCGTACTGCCGCCCGATCCGTCACCCGTCCGCCCGCGTGCTCAGCGCGGGCGGCCGGTTTCGTACCGTTCCGTACCGAAGTGCCGCAGGCGGACGGCTCAATTGCAGACTTCGTGAAGGTTCTGTGACGAAGTCGATGGTCTGAACCGCTTGATCCAGGCGGCTCCGGCGTTCGACAATTCGGCTCCTGCCCCATGTCCGCGTGCCGGGCGGGGAAGGCTGTTCAGCCGATTCGTAGGATCAACGGGGCAATGGGGATGAGTTGGTTCGCATGGGGAACTCGTACAACCCCGACGGGGGCAGAAGCGTCCAACAGTCGTGGCAGAAGCATTCGGCGGCATCGCAGCCGCTCTGGGGGTGTCGACCCTCGGCGCGCACCTCGCGCCTCCCGCAGCACGGCCCCGCGCCGCTGCGGCCCGCCCTGGCCGTCCCCGCGCGGCCGGCGGCCTGCCGGTGATCGCGCCCTGGCAGGTGACCGACCTTCCGGCGAACACCTCGGCGAGCAGTGACGGCACGATGGCCGCCGGCACCACCGTCGACCACCTCACCGAGACCTACCGGCAGCACTACCGCGCCCTGCTCGGCCTCGCCGCGCTCCTGCTGGACGACACCGCCTCGTGCGAGGACGTCGTCCAGGAGGCGTTCATCCGGGTGCACTCCGCGCGCGGCCGGGTCCGCGAGACCGACAAGACCCTCGCCTACCTGCGCCAGACGGTCGTCAACCTCTCCCGTTCCGCGCTGCGCCGCCGCATCCTGGGCCTGAAGCTGCTCTCCAAGCCGATGCCCGACATGGCCAGCGCCGAGGAGGGCGCCTACGAGCAGCTGGAACGCGACCAGTTGATCACGTCCATGCGGTCCCTCCAGCGCCGCCAGCGCGAGGTCCTGGTCCTGCGCTACTTCGCGGACATGACCGAGGCCCAGGTCGCCGAGACCCTCGGCATATCCATCGGCTCCGTGAAGGCATACGGATCACGCGGCATCGCGGCCCTCCGCATCGCCATGGAGTCGCCCGTATGACCCGGCCCCCCGACGAGCCCCACCCCGCCGTGCCGAACGAGAACGACACCCCCCGCGACGAGACCCCCCGCGACGCCGCCCGGCCCCCGCGGGACGCCGGCCGCCCGGCCGCCGACGCCTTCCCGCCCGCCCCCGGCGGCCTGGACGAGCTGGCGCTGCGCCGGCTGATGCACGACGCCGTCCGTGAGGTCGAACCGGACCCCGCCGCGCTGGACCGGATCTGCCAGGCCGTCCCGGCCCGCCGCGCCCGCCGCCGGCAGGCCATGGTCGGCGCCGCCGCCGGCGTGCTGCTGGTCGGCACCGCCGTCCCCGCGGTGCTGCACGCCACCCAGCCCGCCGGCTCCGACACCGCGGGCAACGTCAACTCCTCCAGCGGCCTCACCCCCGGCAGCACGCCGACCACCCACCGCGGCACCCCGATCCCCGGCGAGGTCCCCGGCCCGGCCGGCCGCTACCCGGGCCCCGGCGCCACCACCGCCCCCGGCGTCGTCTCCCCGTCGGCCACCGAACCCGGTTCGATCGCCGCCCCCACCCCGGGCGGCGGCGGCAGCTCGCTCACCGACACGCCCGCCTGCTCCCGCGAGCAACTCGGCCAGGGCAGCGCCGTCACCGGCACGCCGGACGCCGACGGCCGCGTCTACGGCACGTTCCGCGTGGTCAACGTCTCCAGCCACAGCTGCACGGTCACCGGGCCCAGCGAGATCTCGGTCACCCCGCAGGGCGGTACCGACGGCAGCCAGATCCAGGTCGTCGACCACACCGAGGGCGACCCGGCCAGCGGACTGCCCAACCCCGCGGAGGAGCCGGCCGCCGTCATCCTGCCGCCCGGCCAGGCCTACCAGGTGCAGTTCGCCTGGATCCCGGCCTCCGGCGGCGGCCCGACCGGCTGCGCCGTCGAATCCAGCCCGCCGCCCACCGACACCTCCGGCGGTTCCACCGGCACCGACGGCTCGACCAGCGGCACCCCCGGCTCGAACGACGGAGGCACCGGCTCGGGCAGCACCGCGCAGGCCACCGGCGGCGACCCGGCCTACGGCGCCGCGGCCATGACTCAGGACGACAGCGGCGGCACCCCCAGCGGCTCCCCCGGCGACGGCGGCGGCACCTCCGCGTCCCCCTCACCGCCCGACGACGGCATCGCGCTGTCCACCGTCCCCCCCGAGGGCGACCCGGTGGCCGCCAGCACCGACATCAGCGGCGCCTGCGCCGGCACGGTCTACCAGACGGACCCGATGCCGACACCGTGAGGGCGGCGCCGCCGGTGGTGCGGGGTGGTGTTGCCGGGGTGGTGCGATGCGGTGCGATGCGGGCACCGGTGCGGTGGTGGCGTTGATATGAGGGCGGCGGCGCCGGTGGGTTGCCGGTGCGGTGCGGTGGCGGCGCCGGTGGGTTGACGTTGCCGGTGCGGTGGCTGGGCCCCGCGCCCCGCGAAGGGCAGCCGGTCCCGCGCCGTGCGGAGGTCGTCCGGTCCCGCGAGGTCTGCGGTCCTTCGCCGGAGGTGAGCGGCGTTCCGCCGGGTGTCAGCGGGGGGCGGGTCCCGAAGGCGGGGGCGCGACCCGTAACGTGGTCGTGTGTACCGGTTCCTGCTGACCCCGCGCTGGCTGGGGATCACCGTCCTGGCGCTGCTGGCCATCCCGTTCTGCGTCTTCATGGGGACGTGGCAGCTGAGCCGGTTCGAGGCGCGGGTCGCCGCGCAGCACCACGCGGACCGCCCGGCGGCCCGCGGTCCCGCGATGCCGCTGAGCCGGGCGCTGCCCACGCCGGGCGCCGCCGTCAACCAGGACACCGTCGGCCGGGTGGCCACCGCCACCGGCACCTACGACCGCGCCCACCAGTTCCTGGTCCCCGGCCGCTACCTCGACGGCCGCGACGGCTTCTACGTGCTGACCCCGCTGCGCACCGGCGGCTCCGCGCTGCCGGTGGTACGCGGCTGGCTGCCCGGCAGCGCCTCCCACCCGGGCCCGGTGCCGGCCGCGCCGGCCGGCCGGGTCAGCGTCACCGGCACCCTCCAGGCGTCCGAAGGCGTCGGCGACCCCGGCGTTGACGCGTCCGGCGGCCTGCCCGGGGGACAGCTCGGCATGATCAGCGCCGCGTCCCTGGTCAACCTGGTGCCGTACCGCGTCTACGACGGCTGGCTCACCGTCACTGACGCCACCGCCCCGCTGCGCCCGGTACCGCCGTCCGCGGCGCCCAACACCGGCCTCGACGCGGAGGAGTTCCAGAACCTCGGCTACACCGGCGAGTGGTTCGTCTTCGCCGGCTTCGTGGTCTTCACCTGGATCCGGCTGGCCCGCCGCGAGGCCGAAACCGTCCGCGACCTCGCCCTCGGTCTGCTCCCCGAGGACGAGACGGACGATGCCGGCGGCGCGGCCGGTGCCGCCGAACGGGGTGACGCTGGTCCGGACGCCGGCGGTGCTCCCGAAGGCGGCGGTCCGGAGGGTGCCGATCCGGAGGGTGCCGATCCGGAGGGTGCCGGTCCGGAGGGTGCCGGCGGCCCCGAAGGCGTCCACGCTCCCGAGGACGGCGACTCCGAGCCCGGTGAGCATGCCTCCGGTGAGGACGCCCCCGGTGAGCATGCCCGCGGTGAGGACGTCCCCGGTGCGGGGGCGAAGGCGGCCGTCGAGTCGTAAGGCGGCCGGCTCGCCGGCTCAGCCGGTGCACCGCCGCCCGAGGAGGCGCTTACGCAATCGTGCGGGCGCGCGGCCTCGGGCGGCGGGGCGAATCGCCTCACGTGCTGCGGGTCACCCCACGTGCTTCTGCGCGAAGGCCAGCTCCAGGCGCAGTTGCTTGATCCGTTCCTCCACGACGAACGAGCCGTGCCCGGCGTCGTAGCGGTAGACCTCGTGCTCCTTGCCCAGCTCGACCAGCCGGTCCACGTAGTTGTCGATCTGCCGGATCGGGCAGCGGGGGTCGTTCAGCCCGGCGGAGAGGTACACCGGCGCCTTGACGCTCTCGACGTAGGTCAGCGGCGAGGAGGCCCGGTAGCGCTCGGGGACGTCCTGCGGGGAGCCGCCGAAGAGGGTGCGGTCCACCGCCTTCAGCTGCTCCATCTCGTCGTCGTAGGCGGTCAGGTAATCGGCCACCGGGACGGCCGCCAGGCCCACCGCCCAGTCGTCCGGGCGGACGCCGAGCCCCAGCAGCGTCAGGTAGCCGCCCCACGAACCGCCGCCCAGCACCAGCTTGCCGGCGTCCGCCAGGCCGCTGGACACCGCCCAGTCGCGGACCGCCGAGATGTCCTCCAGCTCGATCAGCCCGACGCGGTGCTTGAGCGCGTCGGTCCACTCGCGTCCGTAGCCGGTGGAACCGCGGTAGTTGACCCGTACGACCGCGAAACCGTGGTCCACCCAGGCGGCCGGCCCGGCGGCGAAGCCGTCGCTGTCGTTCGCGGCCGGCCCGCCGTGGATCTCGAACAGCGTCGGGAACGGTCCCTCACCGGCCGGCCGCTGCACCAGCGCGTGCACCGGGCCGCCGGGGCCGTCCACCCACACGTCCTCCACCGGCACCGACGCCGGCGCGGTGAACCCGGCCGCCTCCAGCACCACCCCGCCGGCGCTGGAGCGCACCTGCGACGGCAGCGCGGCCGACGACCACAGGTACTCCACCGTCCCGTCCGGCCGCGCCGTCGCCCCGCCGATCGACCCCGGATCGGTCGGGATGAGCGTCAACTCGCCACCGTCGGCGCGTAGTTCGTACCGGTACAACTCGCTGCGGCCGTGCCGGGTGTGCTCCACCAGCAATGCGTCCGGCGCGCCGTCGACGTGCGGGAACCACTCGGCGGTGACCTCGCCGGGCAGGTCGATCGCCAGCTCCGTCTCGGTGCCGGTGGCCACGTCCCACAGCATCGGCTGCCAGCGACCGCGCCGCTGGTGCGCCACCAGCAGCCGGCTGTCGCCCGCGACGGGGGCGAACCCCAGGCACAGCAGGCCGAGTTCGCGGCTGCCGCCCTCGGAGTCGTCGAGTTCGGCGACCGTCGTGCCGTCGAGGGTCAGGACGCGCAGGGCGGCGTGCATGGCGTCGCCGTGCTCGGTGTGCTCGACGACCAGCAGCGTGCCGTCCTCGCTCAGGTCGCCGGCCTGCGCCGACTCCTGGTGCCGGTAGATCTCCACCGGTTCGCCGCCGGGCCGTATGACGTGCACACTGCTGCCCTCGTCGTCCGTCGACCGGCCGACCACCACGGTCCCGTCCCGCCCCAGCGCGATCCCGGCCGGGTAGGACGGCGCCAGCCCCGGCACCGCGGGCTCGTCCGCACCGCCGCCGAACGGCTGACGCATCCAGACCCCGAACTCGTCGCCGTCGGTGTCGGAGAACCACCACACCCAGGCGCCGTCCGGCGTCAGCAGCCCGTCCGTCGTCCCGTTCGGCCGGTCCGTCACCTGCCGCCGCCCGCCGGTCGCCCGGTCCCACGCGTACAGCTCGAAGGTCCCGGTCACGTTCGACACGTACAGCGACCGCTGCGGCGCGTCCTCCGCCCAGTCCGGCAGCCCCATCCGAGGTGCCCGGAACCGCTTCTCCCAGTCCGGCATGCCCGCTACGTCACTCATACCTCCATCCAACCGGATGCGCCGCAGGATGTGCAGTGGGTTGTCCACAGGCGTCGTCGATCATCAGACGATCAGCCCACCAGGGGCCTTCGACCTGCGGGGCGCCGGCATTCCCCGCATGACGCGATGAGGTGGTTCGGCGCTGCCGGCCGTGACCGGGCGGTGAGTCGGACGTTCGGCCGGGCATGGATGCGCCGGGCATGAATGCGCCGGCCACGGCTGTCGACCGGGGCAGCAAGGCCGCCGGCACCCGGCCGTCGGAATGCACGCGCCGTGAGGAGAAGCACACCGTGGCGATCGGGAGTCAGTGGTGACCCTGCCGAAGCCCAGCACGGACAGGTCCGCGCCGGACGGCTACCGCCTGATCATTCCCCCCGGCTGGGTACGCCTCCCCTTGCGTCGGGGCACCGAACAGGCCTTGGAAGACCTGGTTTTCAGCCGTCTGAAGCAGCTGCCTCCGGAGGTTTCCCAGGACGACGGCATGAAGTACCGGCTGACGGTGCGCCGTACCGTCACGAGGCAGATCACTGAGGCCCAAGGGGCCGGCGGACTCGACCTGTACCTCCCCCTGACCACGCGCTACGGCGTGGCACTCGCCGCGTCCTTCGTGGTGAGCGAGCACGTCGTGGAGGAGTCGATCCTTCCCGCGCTGGAAGCATTTCTTGCCGGTCCGGTTCCGACCCGGGGGAGAGCCCGAACGTCCACCCAGGAGCTGGCCGGCACACGGGCCGTACGGCGCGAACACGTCCACCCGGCCGACCCCGATCACGACGTGCACGTCGTCACGCGCCGCGTCGAATACGCCCTGCCGGTGCCCAACGACGAGCGGCGCATGCTGTCCATCGTGTTCTCCACCCCGGGCGACGGCGACGTGAGCAGCGCGTTCACCCACGCGGTCACGGAACTGTTCGACGCGACCGTGACGACGTTCCGATGGACCAGGGACGGCAAGGACGTGCTGCCTGGCACACCTCCCAGTGCACAGGAGCATCCGCACGATGACTGAGTTACCTGGAGGCGATCGACGTCGACGAGCGGTGCTGGATGCGGCTGCCCACCGAGTGGCCCATGCCCGACTTCGAGGACGATTTCCCCGACCCCGCGCCGTGGAACCGCGCGGCGGCCAGAGCCCGCTGGGAGGACAGCGGTCTGACGCCCGGCCCCGGTGAGGTGGACGAACTGGCGCGCGTGCTCGTCCGGTGCGCCGAAGTCCTGCTCGGGTTCCGGCCGGGCTTCGAGATCTTCCTGCACCTGCCCCTCGCCGCGCGACATCCCGCTCGCCGTCCACGTCGGCGACTACGAGTCCGCGGACGACAACGAGCCCCACTTCCGCTACGCCCTCGGACTCGACGAGCCCGCCGCTGTCGAAGCACCTCTCATCGAGGACTTCCCCGTGCCTACGCTGGGCCCCCGCAAGAAGGCCGTCCGGTACGCGAAGGATGACGGCGGCGGCATCATCGCAAGCGTGCGGTACGCGTGGGGCATTCAGGAGCACGGACTCTTCGCCGTCACCGACCCCCGACGGGTCATGACAGCCATGGAGGACGTGGACCGCCTGTGCAAGGGCCTGCGCTACCTCTCCGAAGACGAGTTCCCCGAGTAGACCCCGTCCGGGCGCACGTTCGACGAAGTCCCCGGCCGGGCGAGGGTCGTCTGACGACCGAAGCGGTCCGGGGCCGGGTGGGCCTGGTGTGGCCTCGCGGGGGCTCGGGGAGTGGTTCGGCTCCCAACTGGCTTTCCATGGTGTCGCCGCCCCTCAGTGTGCCGTCAACCGCATCACTGACCGGCTGGCTGTTCTTCGCGACCCGCGGGGCGGTGTGGAGAGCGCCACTCGCTGGCGGTGCTGCTGGCTGCTGCGCGGTGCTGGCCGGGGCCCGCCCCCGGCGATCAGGTCAGGGGCTGGCACGCCTCCCAGGACAGCCTGGCAAGCCTCGGTGTGGGCGCCCCCGGGCGAGTCGACGATCCGGCCCTCAGGGTGTGGCTGGGAGGTCGGGCGACCGTGGACCGGAGGGGGCGATCACCACGCGTCGGCATTCCTCTCATCACCGAGTGTGCAACTCGGGTGTGGGCTGCGGATCGGTGAAGACGGCGAGGTAGCGGAACTCCCCCCGAGGACCGTCCTGCAGGGAGTACAGCTGCCAATCGGTGGGGTAGGAGCCGCGCAGGTTCCGTGTGTTCCGCGGATAGTCGCCGCCGCCCCAGAGGAGTCGACCCGTGAGAGTGCGGTCCTGGTGGATGCGGAAGTCGCGGTCGCGGGTGGGTTGGCTGCCCTGCTTCGGCTCAGTCCACAGTTTGGCTTCGTTGGTGATGAGGAGGGCCAGACCGTTCTGGTCGGGACGGGCGAAGCGTTCGAGGCGGGCGATGTCGGAGACGAAGCCCAGCCGGGCCAGGTCGTTGGCCCCATGAGACTTCAGCGCGTACTCCTCCGGGACCGGGCCGGCCGTTCCGGTCCACTGCGTCGTGAAGTACTTGAACTCGATGGCCGTACGGGTCGAGGGGCCGATGCAGAGCAGGTCGAGGTACTCGCGGCCGGTCGCGTCCGATGCGTTCTGTCGTACTTCCAGCCTGGACTGGATCTTGGGGGCAAGCTCCCACAGCACGCGCGCGAAGCTGTGTTGAAGGTCTGCCTCGGAATGGAAGACCGGTCGGTCTTGCCTCAGCCGGGCTATGACCTCGGTCAGTGGCACCTCTCCGGCAATGAGAGGCCCGGACGTCGTCACGTCCTCCGAACCCTGTTCCGCTGATCTGTCCTGCATGTGGCTTCCCCCGGTCGGCAATGAATCCGTGGAGGCGACCGTAACGCCGCTGCTCGGGCCGTCTCAGGCGTTCCGCCCAGCCGGACCGCGCCCGCCCGGGAGCCGGATTGCGGGGTTGGCTCCCAAACGACTCCCATGAGGCCCTTGGGAACGACTCAGGGCCCCACCGGATTTCTCCGGCAGGGCCCTGACCTGCTGCTAACCAGTCGGGGTGGCGGGATTTGAACCCACGGCCTCTTCGTCCCGAACGAAGCGCGCTACCAAGCTGCGCCACACCCCGGTGCAACGAGCTTTACTCTAGCGGACCAGGGGGCCGGAAACGAAATCGGTATCGCGTGGGGGTCAGTGGCGGGGGGTGAGGGTGAGGAGGGTGGCCTCGGGGGGGCAGGCGAAGCGGACCGGGGTGTAGCGGTTGGTGCCGCAGCCGGCGGAGACGTGCAGGTAGGACTGGCGGCCGGCGGCGCGGTGCGTGGAGAGGCCCTTGACGCGGTCGGTGTCGAGGTCGCAGTTGGTGACCAGGGCGCCGTAGAAGGGGACGCAGAGCTGTCCGCCGTGGGTGTGGCCGGCCAGGATCAGCGGGTAGCGGTCGGCGGTGAAGGCGTCCAGCACCCTGAGGTAGGGCGCGTGCACCACGGCGAGCGCCAGGTCGGCGTCGTCGGACGGGCCGCCGGCCACCTGTGTGTACCGGTCCCGCTTGATGTGCGGGTCGTCCAGGCCGGTGAGGGCCACCTCGACGCCGTCCGGGAGCTTCAGGCGGCCGCGGGCGTTGTTGAGGCCCACCCAGCCCGCGGAGTCGAACGCGTCACGCAGTTCGGTCCACGGGTTGTGGATGGCCTTCGCCGCCGGCGGGTTCCCGTTGAGCCCGTGGGCGCCGCGGGTCCGCTCCACCAGGTACCGGGCCGGGTTGCGGCGCTTGGGGCCGTAGTAGTCGTTGGAGCCGAAGACGTACGCGCCGGGGAACTCCATCAGCGGGCCCAGCGAGTCCAGGCACTCCGGGACGCCCTCCGGGTCGGAGAGGTTGTCGCCGGTGTTGATCACGAAGTCCGGGCGCAGCGCGGCGAGCGACTGGAGCCAGCGGCGCTTCTTGTTCTGACCGCGGACCATGTGGATGTCGGAGACCTGGAGCACGCGCAACGGGCGCATTCCCGGCGGCAGGACCGGCACCTCGACCCGGCGCAACCGGAAGGAACGGACTTCGAAGCAGGCCGCGTACGCCACTCCCGCCGCGCCGACTGCCGTAATTCCCAGAGGGATTCCATAACGTGCGCGCATGCCGTCCATCGTCGCAGACCGCAACCCCCGTAAGAAAATTCCGGCTCGCCCACCCGGCCCATGGCACACTCGCCTGCATGACCACCACGCTCAAGCAGCGGCTGCAGGACGACCTCACCGCAGCCATCAAGGGCCGCGACGAGTTGCGTTCGGCGACTCTGCGGCTCACCCTCTCCGCCGTCACCATGGAGGAGGTCAGCGGCAAGACCGCGCGCGCCCTGTCCGACGACGAGGTGCAGAAGGTCATCGCCCGCGAGGCGAAGAAGCGCCGTGAGGCGGCCGACGCGTTCGCCAACGGCGGCCGCGCCGCGCAGGCCGAACGCGAACTGGCCGAGGGCGAGATCCTCGCGGCGTACCTGCCGCAGCAGCTCACCGACGACGAGCTCGGCGCGATCGTCGCCGAGGCGGTCAAGGAGGCGGTCGCCGGCGGGGCGCAGGGCCCGCGGGCGATGGGGGCCGTCATGAAGATCGTCAACCCGCAGGTCGCGGGGCGTGCGGAGGGCGGGCGGGTGGCCGCGGAAGTGAAGCGGCTGCTGGGCGGCTGAGCCTCCGGCGGTTCCGGGGGGACGGTCGGCCGCCTCCCCGGACGGTACGTCGCCGGTCCCCGGGAGGAAGGGGCGCGCCCCCGCAGGCGGTGCGGCGCCGGTCCACGGAGGAAAAGCCCCCCGCAGGCGGTGCGCCCCCGGTCCACGGAGGAAAAGCCCCCCGCAGGCGGTGCGCCCCCGGTCCACGGAGGAGGGGCCGGCCCCCGCAGACGGTGCACCGCCACCCCGCACCGGCACCCCCCGCAGACGGTGCGCCCCCGGTCCACGGAGGAGAAGCGCACCCACCCCTGACCCCTGCAACGCCAAGAGGGCGGACGTCTTGTGGACGCCCGCCCTCTTCACGTACGAAACGTACGAACACCCCGCATCGGACTACGGGATGGTGCCGCCCGCTCCGGCGTTGCCGCCGCCTCCGTTGCCGCCGCCTCCGGCGGGGCTGAGGATGCCGCCGACGTTGCCGTTCGCGCCGCCTGCCGTGTTGCCACCGGCCGTGCCACCACCGGCGCCGCCGTTCGCGGTGCCTCCGTCAGCGGTGCCCCCCGCGGCCCCGGTGGGGTCGGTGACGGGCGGGCTGCTGGGGTTGCTGCCCGGCGGGGTGGTGGCTCCGCCGGCCGGAGGGTTTTTCTTGTCGCCCGCCAGCGCCACGGTCGGCAGCGGCGGCGACGTGGTGTCCGCCAGCGCTCCGGACATCGCGTCGTGCCAGATGGGACCGGGGGTGTCGGCGCCCATGACCTGGGCGTGGTACACGCCGCCGATGGTGATGTTGTACATCGGCACCGCGGTGTTCGGGCCGCCGACCCAGACCGCGCCGGCCAGGTTGGACGTGTAGCCGACGAACCAGGCGTTGGTCAGGCTGTCGGTCGTACCCGTCTTGCCCGCGCTGTCGCGGTCCTTGAGGCCGGCCAGCGTGCCGGTACCGTCCTCGACCACGCCGCGCAGCAGGGTGTTGAGGGTGTCGGCGGTCTTCACCGACATCGCCCGGGTGCAGCTGGTGGCGGGCGCCGGAAGCGCCTTGCCCTTGTCACTGGTGATCGACTCGATGGCCACCGGGGTGCAGTACACGCCGCCGTTGGCGAACGTGGCGTACGCGTTCGCCATGGTCAGCGGCGCGATGCTCTGCGAGCCCAGGGTGATCGCCGGGTTCTGGTCCGGCGCGGCGCCACTGGCCTTGTGGACGCCCATCTTCTTCTCCATCTGCACCACCGGGCAGATGCCGATGTTGCTGATGAGCTGCACGAAGTAGGTGTTGACCGACAGGGCCATCGCCTTCTTCATGTTCATCGGGCCGACCTCGGACTTGCTCTCGTTCTGCACGGTGCCGCCACCGTCCCACGAGCCGTCGCAGGTGCTGACCGGGCTCGGGTACGCCATCGAGTACGGCGCCGGCAGCACCTGGTTCGGGTCGCCGCCCTGGTCGATGTCGGCGGCCGCGGTGATCGGCTTGAACGTCGAACCGGTCTGGAACCCGGTACCGCCGCCCATGTCGGAGTCGACGTTGTAGTTGATCTGCGTCTCGTCCGTGCCGAAGCCGTACGGGCGCGACTGGCCCATCGCCTCGATCTTGCCGGTGCCCGGCTGGATCAGGCTGACCGCGGTCGCCACCGAGTCGGACTTGTACACGTGCTGCTGGATGGCCGCCTGGACCGCGTCCTGCGCCTTCGGGTCCAGCGTGGTGCGGATCGTCAGGCCGCCGGTGTTCCACACCTTGGCGCGGTCCTGCGCGGTCTTGCCGTAGACCGGGTCGTTGAGGAAGGACTCGCGCACGTAGTCGCAGAAGAAGCCGGCGCCGCGCACGGCGGTGATGCAGCCGTTCTTCGGCGTGGTGGGCTTCAGGCCCAGCGGCTGGGCCTGGGCGGTCTTGGCCTGCGCCTGCGTGATGTCGCCGAGCTGCGCCATGCGCATGAGCACGGTGTTGCGGCGGTCCAGCGCGTTCTTCGGGTACGCCAGCGGGTCGTAGCCCGACGGCGACTGGACGATGCCGGCCAGCAGGGCGGACTGGTCCAGGGTCAGGTCACTGGCGTGCGTGCCGAAGTACCGCTCGGAGGCGGCCTCGACGCCGTACGCCTGCTCGCCGAAGAACGTGATGTTGAGGTAGTTCTCCAGGATCTTCTTCTTGCCGAGCTCCTTCTCGACCTGGATCGCGTACTTCAGTTCCTTGATCTTGCGGCCGATCGTCTGCCGGGTGGCCGCCTGGACGGCCTTGGGGTCGTCGCCGGCCTCCTCGATGAAGACGTTCTTCACGTACTGCTGCGTGAGCGTCGACGCGCCCTCGGAGACGCCCCCGTCGCTGGCGTTGGTGCCCAGCGCGCGCAGGATGCCCTTGGGGTCGATCGGCCCGTGCTGCCAGTAACGGGAGTCCTCGATGGCGACGATCGCCTTCTGCATGTTCGGGTTGATCTTTGTCAGCGGGACGACGGTGCGGTCCCGTGAGTAGACAGTGGCGATCAGTCCGCCGTTCGCGTCGAGAATGCGCGATGCCTGACTCAGCGGTGGTCGCTTCAAGTCGCCCGGGAGGTCGTCGAACTGGGTGGCGGCATGCTTCGCGGACAGCCCCACGGCACCGGCGGCGGGCAGCACGATGCCTGCCAGCACGATTCCGGTCAGTGCGCTGATTCCGAGGAATTTGCCGACCTGCCCTGCCCGGGAGGAAGGAGGTGGTGAATCGGTCGAGCCGTCCTCGCCCGAACGGATGTAACCCATGGGGAGAAGCCTACGTTGCGATTCTGAGGACGTGCGGCCATCTGTTCGCCTACGCTGAGGGAAACCGGACCCGCGCTCGGGACGAGTCCGCTTCCCCGTCTCACTCTTGTGAGTGACGAGAGCTGTCCCGAATCCCGGCATATGACGTACGTCTCGGCCGACAGAACGCGCCAACTGTCCCCATTCTTCCGTTTCGCTCCCCGCTCGTTCACGACCTGCGCCGCACCCGTTCGCGCTCACTCCGTTGGGTGATGTCCCGCGTACGCATAGTCCTTTCGGGCCATCCAAGATTGGGCCTGAAAGGGCTGTTGTGCCGTGCCCACCTTCCGTAACGTCCTGAACTGGCGGCGGGGAATATGCCGCTGCCGCCGTGGGGGAGCCCCGATTCGGGAGAGGACGGCGCCAGCATGAGCTGGGTTAACGACTGGAGCGCGCAAGCGGCGTGCCGCACGACCGACCCGGACGAACTCTTCGTCCAGGGAGCGGCGCAGAACAGAGCCAAGGCGGTCTGCACCGGATGTCCGGTGCGTACCGAGTGCCTGGCCGACGCGCTCGACCACCGGGTCGAGTTCGGCGTCTGGGGAGGGATGACCGAGCGTGAACGCCGGGCGCTGCTGCGCCGCAGGCCCACCGTCACCTCGTGGCGCATGCTGCTGGAGACGGCACGCCACGAGTACGAGCAGGACACGGGGCTGCTGACCGGCGACGTCGAGCAGGACTACGCGGCTGCGGGCTGACCGCCGGCCGGGGGGTGCGGGGAAAACGGGGGATACGGGGGAGCAGGGGGACCTGGGCGGCCGGCCGGCCGTCCACACCCGCTGCCACCGCGAGGTCCTACGGCTCCGCCGTGGGCCCACCGTGCCGCGGGCGACCCGGTAATTCTGTTACGCGACTGCTACGTGGCGAGCCCTTCGGACGCGTTCCGCGGGGCGTTTCTGCGTTCCGTCGCGCGTTCTGCCGTGCGCTTTGCTGTGCGTCGCGTCGGGCGTTCTGTCGTGCGTCGCGCCGGGCTTTCGCCCGGCGTTCTGTTTTGCGTTCTGTTTCACGGCCCGTCCGCGCGTTTCCGTCTGCGATCTGTCGGCGGTCCGTCTGCGTTCCGTTTGCGTTCCGTTTGCGGTCCCGCCTTGTTCATCTGCGTCGGTCTGCGTCAGTCCGCGTCCGTCCGCGTTCCGTCGGCGGTCGGTCCGCCTTCCGGCTGCGGTCCCGCCTTGTCCGGCCGCGCGTTCCGTCAGGTGACCGCTGGGCGTCCGTCGGCGAGCCGTTCGCCGACCGTGCGCAGCCCCGCCAGGTCGTGCACGTCACCCGGCAGCGCGGCCACCTCCGCTACCGGTACCTCGGGGTGCAGCGAGGCGAAACGGTCCCGGGTCCGCCGTTCCCGCTCGACGACCTGCATGCGTTCCGCGTGCAGCCGCAGCAGTCCCGCGGCGAGGCTCTCCGGCGACAACTCCTGGCCGTCGACCGCGGCACCGCTCACCGTGGCACCGTCCGTCGCCGCATCCTCCGCCGCCGCGCCATCCCCCGCTGCATCCTCCGCGCCGTCCCCCGTACCGCCCGCCGCGCCCGTGCCGTCCTCGGCCCGGCCCTCGTCCTCCTCCTCGGCGGCCAGGTCCTCCAGCTGCTCGGCCGCCGACAGGGCGCGTTCCGCGGTCAGCTGGGCCGCGCCGCTGCCGTGCACCCGGTTCAGCACCAGCCCGGCCAGCGGCATGGTCTCCGCGGCCAGCCGTTCCACGAAGTACGACGCCTCGCGCAGCGCGTCCCGCTCCGGCGCCGCCACCACCAGGAACGCGGTGCCCGGCGCCTGAAGCAGCCGGTACGTGGCGTCCGCCCGCTTGCGGAAGCCGCCGAACATCGTGTCCATCGCCGCCACGAACGTCTGCACGTCCCGCAGCAGGTGGGCGCCGACCACCTTGTTCAGCGCCCCGGTCATCATCGACATCCCCGCGTTCAGGAACAGCATCCCGGCCCGGCCGCCGGCCTTCGCGGGCGCCATCAGCAGCTTGATGAACTTGCCGTCGAGGAAGGACCCCAGCCGCTTCGGCGCGTCCAGGAAGTCCAGCGCCGACCGGCTTGGCGGCGTGTCGACCACGATCAGGTCCCACTCGTCGCGCGCCCGCAGCTGGCCCAGCTTCTCCATGGCCATGTACTCCTGCGTACCGGCGAACCCGGCCGACAGCGACTGGTAGAACGGGTTCTCCAGGATCGCCTTCGCCCGCGCCGGGTCGGCGTTGTTCAGCACGACCTCGTCGAAGGTCCGCTTCATGTCCAGCATCATCGCGTCCAGCCGGCCGCCCGCCGACTCGTCGATGCCCTCCACCCGGCGCGGGGTGTTGTCCAGCTCGGTCAGCCCCATCGACTGCGCGAGCCGCCGCGCCGGGTCGATGGTCAGCACCACGACCCGCCGCCCCTGCTCCGCCGCCCGCACCCCGAGCGCCGCCGCCGTCGTGGTCTTGCCCACGCCGCCGGAACCGCAGCACACGATGATCCGGGTCGCCGGGTCCGCCAGCAGCGGGTCGACTCTCAGCAGTGGCGTCTGCCAGGTCATCAGCGCACCCCTTGATCCCGCAGCGCGTGCGCCAGCCGGTAGATACCGCCGACGTCCACCCCGTCGCCCAGCAGTTCCAGTTCGTACGTCGGCAGGCCCAGCGCCTCCAGTTCGGCGCGCTCCCGCTTCTCCAGCGCCACCCGTTCGGCGTGCTCACGGGCCTGCTCCAGCAACGGGTCCACCAGCCGCTCGGCCAGCCCGCCGCGCCGCGCGCCACCGAGTCCCGCCTGCGACAGCGCCTTCGCCACCGCCGTGCGGTGCCCGGCGGCCGCGGTGCGTACCGTCTCCTCGTCGAGCAGCACCGGCCGCACCATGTTGACCAGCACCGATCCCACCGGCAGTCCGGCCGCGCGCAGCTCCGCCACGCCGTCGACCGTCTCCTGGACCGGCATCTCCTCCAGCAGCGTCACCAGGTGGACGGCCGTCTCCGCGGACTTCAGCACCCGCATGACGGCCTGCGCCTGATTGTGTATCGGCCCGAACCTGGCCAGGCCCGCCACCTCGTCGTTCACGTTCAGGAACCGGGTGATGCGGCCGGTCGGCGGCGCGTCCATCACCACCGCGTCGTAGACCCGGGTGCCGCCCTTGGAGGTCCGGCGGCGCACCGCCTCGCACGCCTTGCCGGTCAGCAGTACGTCCCGCAGGCCCGGTGCGACGGTGGTGGCGAAGTCGATGGCGCCGAGCTTCTTCAGCGCCCGGCCCGCCCGGCCCAGCTTGTAGAACATCTCCAGGTAGTCCAGCAGCGCCAGCTCCGGGTCGATCGCCATCCCGAACACCTCGCCGCCGCCGGGAGCCACCGCGATCTTGCGCTCCTCGTAGGGCAGCTCGCCGCTCTCGAACAACTGGGCGATGCCGTGCCGGCCCTCCACCTCGACCAGCAGCGTGCGCCGGCCCTTCCCGGCGAGGGCGAGCGCGAGCGCGGCGGCCACCGTGGTCTTACCGGTGCCGCCTTTGCCCGTCACGATGTGGAACCGCGTCGGGCTCGGAGCGGTACCGGACGCGGCTGGCTGTTGGGCGCTCACCCTCCCGAGCCTAACCAGTTGTCCCCCGGTCCACGCACGGGACCGGAGACCGAACGGTCGGGCCGAGGCATTAAAGTCGCACCCATGACCAAGTGGGAATACGTGACTGTGCCGCTCCTCGTCCACGCCACCAAGCAGATCCTGGACACCTGGGGCGAGGACGGCTGGGAGCTCGTCCAGGTCGTGCCGGGCCCGAACAACCCCGAGCAGCTGGTTGCCTACCTCAAGCGGGAGAAGCAGGCGTGAGCGCCCTGGAGGAGAGGATCGAGGCTCTCGGCCTCACGCTCCCCGAGGTCGTCGCGCCGCTGGCGGCATACCAGCCGGCCGTCGTCTCCGGGGTGTATGTGCACACTTCCGGCCAACTGCCGATGGTCCAGGGCGCCCTCGCCGCCACCGGCAAGGTCGGCGCCGAGGTCGACCCCGCGCGTGCCAAGGAGCTGGCGGCCACCTGCGCGCTGAACGCCCTGGCCGCCGTCAAGTCGGTCATCGGTGACCTCGACCGCATCCTGCGCGTCGTCAAGGTCGTCGGCTTCGTCGCCTCCGCCCCCGACTTCGTCGGCCAGCCCGCGGTGGTCAACGGCGCCAGCGAACTGCTCGGCGAGGTCCTCGGCGACGCCGGCGTCCACGCCCGCAGCGCGGTCGGCGTCGCCGTCCTGCCGCTGGACGCGCCGGTCGAGGTCGAGATGATCGTCGAACTGAAGGCCTGACCGCTGTTCCGCTTTCCGTTTTCCGTTTTTCCGTCTTTCCGAACGCACGCGCTGTCGGAGCACCCGCGTTTCGGAGCGCACCCGCCTTCCGAACGCGCGCTCGCCTTCCGAACGTCGCACCCTCGACCGAACGCGCCGCCGCTGCCCGAACGCGGGCGCGGGCCCGACCCGAGACCCCTTCCCCGCCGGGAGGGGGTCTCGGTTTTGCACCGGCGCCGATCTACCATCTGGCCATGACCATGACGCACGGTGGACAGCGGCTCCCCGACTCCTGGGGCGACCGGATCCGGGCCATGGCCCAGGGCCTCATCACGCCCGTGACCGCCCGGCAGGCGGCGACCGTCCTGCTGCTGCGGGACACCCCCGCCGACGGCCCCGAGGTGCACATGCTGCGCCGCCGGACCTCGATGGCGTTCGCCGCGGGGATGTACGCCTATCCGGGTGGCGGCGTCGACCCGCGCGACGAGCGCCCGGTCGGCTGGGCCGGACCGTCCCCGGCCGTCTGGGCCGAACGGCTCGGCCTCGACCGGCCCGACGCCGCGCAGGCCGTGGTGTGCGCCGCGGTCCGCGAGACGTTCGAGGAGGCCGGCGTGCTGCTGGCCGGCCCGGACGCCTCGTCGGTCGTCGCCGACACCACCGGCGACGCCTGGGAGGCCGACCGCCGGGCCCTGGTCGCCCACGAACTGTCCTTCGCCGACCTGCTCGCCCGCCGCGACCTGGTCCTGCGCTCCGACCTGCTCGGCCCCTGGGCCCGCTGGACCACACCGGAGTTCGAGGAACGCCGCTACGACACGTGGTTCTTCGTCGCCGCCCTCCCCGACGGCCAGCTCACCCGGGACGTCTCCGGCGAGGCCGACCACACCGTCTGGACCAGTCCCACCGCGGCCGCCGCCGCCCACGACGCCGGCGAACTGCTGATGATGCCGCCGACCCTCGCCACCCTGCGCGCCCTGACGCCCCGCGCCGACGTGGCGGACGTGCTCGCGGCCAGCGCCGGCCGCGACATGACCGCCGTCCTGGCCCGGCTGGAGACCACCGGCGAGGAGATCGTCGTCAGCTGGCCCGGCCACGAGGAGTTCACCCTGCGGGTCCCCCGGCACGCACCGTCCGCGGAAGGGACCGGCTGATGGAATCCGCGATACTCCCCGGCGCCCCGCGCCCGTCCATCGGCGGCCCGGCGACGTCCCGGGCGGTCTGCGTCCTGGCCCCGAACGCGTCGCCGATGACGCTGGACGGCACCAACACCTGGCTGCTGTCCGAACCCGGCTCCGACCTGGCCGTCGTCGTCGACCCCGGCCCGCTGGACGAGGCGCACCTGGCCGCGATCGTCGCGACCGCGGCCGCCGCCGGCCAGCGTGTCGCCCTCACCCTGCTCACCCACGGCCATCCCGACCACGCCGAGGGCGCCGCCCGGTTCGCCGAACTGACCCGCACCCCGGTCCGGGCCCTCGACCCGGCCCTGCGCCTCGGCGACGAGGGTCTTGCGGCCGGCGACGTCGTCACCACCGGCGGCCTCGAACTGCGCGTGGTCCCCACCCCGGGCCACACCTCGGATTCGCTCTGCTTCGCCCTGCCCGCCGACGGCGCCGTCCTGACCGGCGACACCGTCCTGGGCCGCGGCACCACGATGGTCGCCCACCCCGACGGCCGCCTCGGCGACTACCTCGACTCGCTGCGCCGCCTCCAGGCCCTGACGGTCGACGGCACCGTCGACACGATCCTGCCCGGCCACGGCCCCGTGCTGAACGACGCCCGCGGTGCCGTCGAGTACTACCTCGCGCACCGCGCCAACCGCCTCGCCCAGGTCGAGACCGCGGTCGAACGCGGCCACCGCACCGCCGCCGAGGTCGTCGCCGACGTCTACGCCGACGTTCCCGCTGCCCTGTGGCCCGCCGCCGAGCTGTCGGTACGCGCCCAGCTCGATTACCTGAGCGAACACGGTCTGATCTGACCGCGAGCGCTCCTGGCACGGTGTGGCGGCGCGGAAGGGCGGTCGTGTGCCGGGAAACCGTTGACTGGTCGTTGACTCTGACAACGGTAATGGGGACCACGGCACCCCTGCGGCGCCGCGTCCCGTCCGAACGCCCCGCCCGCGCGGTCGCCGTCCCCGGTGGAACATTCCACCCCTACGGCACCCGTACGCACGACGCCGCGCCCACGGCCCCCGAGGGGCGTCGGCGCGGCGTCATACGTGCGGTGACCCGGGCGCGGCGGCCCGAGCGCGGCCCGGCCGGAACCGGAGCGCGTCAAGCCGGGCGGCGGGTGCTCAGCGACTGCGCTTCGCGAGCCGTTCCACGTCGAGCAGGATGACCGCGCGGGCCTCCAGGCGCAGCCAGCCGCGGCCGGCGAAGTCGGCGAGCGCCTTGTTGACCGTCTCGCGGGACGCGCCGACCAGCTGGGCCAGCTCCTCCTGCGTCAGGTCGTGCACGACGTGGATGCCCTCCTCCGACTGCACGCCGAACCGGCGCGACAGGTCCAGCAGCGCCTTGGCGACGCGGCCGGGAACGTCGGAGAACACCAGGTCGGACATGCTGTCGTTGGTCCGCCGCAGCCGCCTCGCGATGGCCCGCAGCAGGGCGACCGCCACCTCGGGCCGGGCGTTCATCCACGGCTGGAGGTCGGGGTGGCCCAGGCCGAGCAGCTTGACCTCGGTCAGCGCGGTGGCCGTGGCGGTGCGGGGGCCGGGGTCGAACAGCGACAGTTCGCCGATCATCTCGGCCGGGCCGAGGACCGCGAGCATGTTCTCCCGGCCGTCGGCCGAGGTGCGATGCAGCTTCACCTTGCCCTCGGTGACCACGTACAGCCGGTCGCCGGGGTCGCCCTCGTGGAAGAGCGAGTCGCCCCGGGCGAGCGTTACCTCCGTCATGGAGGCGCGCAGCTCAGCGGCCTGCTCGTCGTCGAGCGCCGCGAACAGTGGCGCGCGCCGCAGAACGTCGTCCACCAGGTCTCTCCTTGCGTGCCGGACGGTAAATCAGTGCTATCGATCACAAGTGTGACCTATGCCGGAGCGGACGGGGGCCCTGGGGGTCGGATTGCCACCCGATTCCCGGTCGATTGCCACCGGAATCCCGCTGGGCGGACAGCTCGGCCTCCCACGGTTGTCGGTCCCCGGGCTTAGGCTGGCCGGGTGCCTGATACGCCAAGTGCGCAGCGGAAACAGCCGGGTAGCGGGTCCGAAAGGGTGGCCTCCCCGGCAGATTCCGCTGTGAGCGAACAGACCGGTGGGGCCACCGGGACCACCACGTCCCCCGGAGCCACCCGCGCCACGTCCTCCGGGTCCACGTCGACAGCGTCCACGGGCTCCACGGGGTCCACCGCGTCGAAGAGAACGTCCAGGACGGCCGCCTCCGCCGACAGGACCGCTGCCCGTAAGACGTCCAAGACCGCCGCGTCCAAGACTCCCGCGTCCAAGACCACCGCCCGTAAGACCACCAAGACCGCCGCGTCGAAGTCCGCCGCGTCCGGAGCGGCACCGGCACCGGCACCGGCAGCGGCGGCGGCGAAGCCCGCCGAGTCCCACGCCGCCCTGGTCCGCCGGGCGCGCCGCATCAACCGCGAACTGGCCGAGGCGTACCCGTACGCCCATCCGGAGCTGGACTTCGACAGCCCGTTCCAATTGCTGATCGCCACCGTGCTGTCCGCCCAGACCACGGACCTGCGCGTCAACCAGACGACGCCGGCGCTGTTCGCCCGTTACCCCGCGCCGGAGGACATGGCCGCCGCCGATCCCGAGGCGATGGAGGCCATCCTGCGGCCGACCGGTTTCTTCCGGGCGAAGACGAAGTCCGTCATAGGTCTGTCGGCGGCGCTGCGCGACCGGTTCGGCGGCGAGGTGCCCGGCCGGCTGGAGGACCTGGTCACGCTGCCCGGCGTCGGCCGCAAGACCGCCAACGTCGTGCTCGGCAACGCGTTCGGCGTGCCCGGACTGACCGTCGACACCCACTTCGGACGGCTGGTGCGCCGCTTCGGCTGGACGACCGCGCAGGACCCGGAGAAGGTCGAGTCCGACGTCGCGGAGCTGTTCCCGAAGTCGGATTGGACCATGCTCTCCCACCGGCTGATCTTCCACGGCCGCCGCATCTGCCACTCCCGCAAACCCGCGTGCGGCGCCTGCCCGATCGCGCCGCTGTGCCCGTCGTACGGCGAGGGCGAGACCGACCCGGCCAAGGCGGAGAAACTCCTGAAATACGAGAAGGCCGGCGCCCCCGGCCAGCGGCTCAAGCCCCCGGCGGACTTCCCCGGCCCGGCGGCCAAGCCGCTGGAGGCTTCGTGACGGCGGTTCCCGGCACCGACCCGCTCGGACTGCCCGACTGGCTCGCACCGGTCGCCGAGGCCGCCTCGACCGTGCGCGCCGAACAGCTCAGCCGCTTCCTGCCCCCGCCCGACGGCGGCCGGCAGTCCGCCGTGCTGATCCTCTTCGGCGAGGGCCCGCGCGGCCCCGAGGTACTGCTGATGCAGCGATCCGGCAGCCTGCGCTCGCACGCCGGCCAGACATCGTTCCCCGGCGGCGCCCTCGACCCGGCCGACGGCGACCCCGACGGTGACGGGCCGGTGCGCGCCGCGCTGCGCGAGGCGTGGGAGGAGACCGGCCTCGACCCGGCCGGCGTGCAGGTCTTCGGCGTGCTGCCCAAGCTGTACATCCCGGTCAGCCGCTTCGTGGTCGCCCCGGTGCTGGGCTGGTGGCGGTCGCCGACGCCGGTCACCGCCGTCGACCCGGCCGAGACCGCCCACGTCTTCACGGTGCCGGTCGCCGACCTGGCCGATCCGGCCAACCGCGCGACCACCGTTCACCCGAGCGGCTACCGCGGTCCGTCGTTCGCCGTCTGCGACGTGCTGGTGTGGGGCTTCACCGCCGGACTGCTGGACCGGCTGCTGCACTTGTCGGGGTGGGAACGCCCCTGGGACCAGGGAAGGGAAGTCCTGCTCGATGGTCTGGCGTGAGACGGTGTCCCGGTGAACGTGCTGGACATCCTGCTGTTGCTCGCCGCCGTGTGGTTCGCCGTCATCGGTTACCGGCAGGGCTTCGTCGTCGGCGTGCTGTCGGTCTTCGGCTTCCTGGGCGGCGGCCTGATCGCCATCTACGTCCTGCCCATAATCTGGGATGACGCGGTCGGCCCCGCCACCAAGATCGGCACGTACACCGCCATCGCGGCCGTGGCGATCGTCATCATCTTCGCCTCCGTGGGCCAGGCCTGCACCACCCACTTCGGCAACAAGCTGCGCACCCGCATCACCTGGTCGCCCGCCCGCGCCATCGACGCCACCGGCGGCGCGCTGGTCAACGTGCTCGCCATGCTGCTGGTCGCCTGGCTCATCGGCTCCGCCCTGGCCGGCACCGCGCTGCCCACCATCGGCCGCGAGGTCCGCTCCTCCAAGGTGCTCACCGGCGTGTCCCGCATGATCCCGGCCCGCGCCGACGGCTGGTTCGCCGACTTCTCCTCCGTGCTGGCCCAGAACGGCTTCCCGCAGGTCTTCACCCCGTTCTCCAGCGAGCCCATCACCAACGTGCCGCCGCCCGACCCCAAGCTGGTCTCCAACGGCACCGCCTCACGCGCCGAGGACAGCATCGTCAAGATCGTCGGCACCGCGGACTCCTGCAGCAAGGTGCTGGAAGGCTCCGGCTTCGTCTTCTCGCCGCACCACGTCATGACCAACGCCCACGTGGTCGGCGGCGTCCGCAACCCCACCGTGCAGATCGGCGGCGTCGGCCGGCAGTACCCGGCCCGCGTCGTCCTGTACGACTGGCAGCGCGACGTGGCCGTCCTCGACGTCCCGTCGCTCGACGCGCCCGCGCTGACCTTCGACACCACCGCCGCGCACACCGGCGACAGCGCCATCGTCGCCGGCTTCCCCGAGAACGGCCCCTTCAACGTCCAGGCCGCCCGGGTCCGCGCCCGCATCCAGGCTCACGGCCCCGACATCTACCGCCGCGGCAACGTCAGCCGTGACGTCTACTCCCTCTACACCGTCGTCCGCCAGGGCAACTCCGGCGGCCCGCTCCTGACACCCGGTGGCCGGGTCTACGGCATCGTCTTCGCCAAGTCCCTCGACGACGACACCACCGGCTACGCCCTCACCGAGAACGAGATCAGCTCCGACATCACCACCGGCCGCACGGCCTCCCACACGGTCGACACGCAGGGCTGCGCGCTCTGAGGGGGGAGAGTCTTCCGCGGTGCGGGGGTGCGGGGGTGGTTGGCGGCGCGGTGGCCGCCGGTGCGGGGGCATCGGCGGTGGTTGGCGGTGTGGCGCTCGCCGGTGCGGGTGCGCTGGCGGGGGACAGGGTGAGGCTGGCTGCGGTCGCGCCGGTACGGGGTCGTCGGCGCCGGTGACGGTGCGTGGCCGGTGGCTGGGCGCCGGTACGGGGATGCCTGCGGTTGACGGTGCAAAGGCGGCGGCTGGGCGCCGGTGCGAAATCGTCGGCACCGCCGCCGGTCGCTCGACGCGGCGGTGCCTGGGAATCGGCCTTCGGCGTTCCGGTGTCTTCGGCGGCCTCGGTGTCCTGGAGGAGTGTCCTGGTGTCTTCAGTACCGGGTCGGCCCGGGCCGGATGGGCCGGCCGGCCCCGTGCTGGATCAGTCGCTGCGGGAGGAATGCCGGAGTCTGGCTCCGACCCACCGAGCACGGCGCCGCAGAATGTGCGGGATGGCCAGCAGCTGTTCTCTGTCCTGAAGAACCGCGGTGGGTGCGCCTGCCGTTCCGGCCCCGGCTTCCGGGGTGGCTCGGCGGCGGTCACGGGACACATCGCGGTAGTCGTGCGTCAAGCCCATACGGAGCTACGTGCCCGCCACTCGCGATCGGTAACCGTATTCGTGGCCGATGAGTCGATTTCGGCCGGTCGGCCCCGTGACGGAAGTCCCCCATACGGGCCTCCGTCGGCCTCCGCGGGCGTTGGCGGGCCTTCCACGGGGGACGCGGTGGGGGCCTCCGCCGGTTCTGGTGGGCCTCCGCCAGGCGTGGTGGGGCCTCCGCGGGCCCGCGGGAGCGGTGCGCGGTAGCGGTGGGGGATACGGGGGCGGGACGGGGATGGGGTGCGAGATGGGGCCGGGTCGGCGACGCTCAGCCTGACGCCCGGTCTGTGCCGGCGCCGACCGGCCGGATTCGTGCAGCCCGCCTGTGTCCGCGTCAGGCGCTCAAGGCTCCGTACAACCCCGCCTGTGTCCGCGTCAGAGGTTCGGGGCCCGTACAGCTGCCTGTGCCTGCGTCAGGCGATCGAAACCCGGGCGGCGGCCTGTGCAGGCCGCAGACAGCGCCGATGCGCCTAGCGGCGGCGGACGCACCCGGCGGGGAACCTCAGCGGTCCGGTTCGGGGTCCTGGAGCCAGTTGATCAGCTCGGTGGAGAACGCGGCCGGGTCCTCCTCGTGCGGGAAGTGCCCGAGCCCGTCGAAGAGCCGCCAGCGGTACGGCGCCTCCACGTACTCGCCCGAACCGGCCGCGCTGCGGGTCCGCATCACCGGATCGAGTGAGCCGTGCAGGTGCAGCGTCGGCACCCGCACCGGTCGTTTCATCCGACGGTAGAACTGCACGCCGTCCGGCCGGGCCATCGACCGCACCAGCCACCGGTACGGCTCGATCGAACAGTGTGCCGTCGACGGGATCCGCATCGCCCGGCGGTAGGTGTCCACCACCGCGTCCTGCGGCGGCACCGGCCCCGACCACTCGCGCATCAGCCGCCCGACCAGCTCCGCGTCGTCAGCCACCAGCCGCCGCTCCGGCAGCCACGGCTGCTGGAACCCCCAGATGTGCGAACTGTTCGCGCTCTGCCGGACGTCCGCCAGCATCGCCGACCGCCAGCGCCGCGGGTGCGGCATCGAGCACACCGCCAGCCGGCGCACCAGCTTCGGCCGCATCGCCGCGGCCGTCCAGGCCAGATAACCGCCCAGGTCGTGCCCCACCAGTGCCGCATCCGGCTCACCCAGCGACCGGATCACCCCGGTCACGTCCAGCGCCAGGTTGCCCGGGTCGTAGCCGCGCGGCGTCCGGTCGCTGCCGCCGACCCCGCGCAGATCCATCGCCACCGCCCGGAAGCCCACCTCCGCCAGCGCCGTCATCTGATGCCGCCACGTCCACCAGAACTGCGGGAAGCCGTGCAGCAGCAGCACCAACGGTCCGTCGCCCGCCTCCGCGATGTGGAACCGCGCGCCATTGGCGGCGACGTCCCGGTGCGTCCAGGGTCCGTCGAGGCGTACACCCGATGAGTCTGCGACCGTCATGTCGCAGAGCGTGTCACATCTGGCGGACCGGCGTCTTTTCGATCGCCACGGCGTCCCTGGGCCGCAGCGCGACCTGCTCCTGACCGTCCGCCAGCGCCCGCGGATGCGGCTTGACGTTCTGAAGGGCCTGCGCGGTCTGCTTGGCCGAAGAGATCGTCAGCTCCGGCTTCTGGATCTTCTTGAACCTGTTCACCGCGATCAGCGCCAGCAGTGCGGCCACCACGATGAACGCGCCGCCGACGATCAGGAACGACCACGCCAGCCCCAGACCGAGGTTGTGGATGCCGTAGGCCGCCGCGAAGCTGAGCACCGGCATCGCGAACAGCCCGAGCATGCCCGCCACCGCGATCGCCCCGCCGCCGATCCCGGCCCGCTTGGCGTCCTGCCGCAACTCGGCCTTGGCCAGCGCGATCTCCTCGTGGACGAGTGCCGACATCTCCGCCGTGGCCGCCGTGACCAGCTGCGCCAAGGTGCGCCCGTCGGTCCGCTCGTCTGCGCTCATCGCGTCCTCCGTCTGCCGTTCCGCCGGCCGGGTGCCGACTTGCTGCCCGCGTGACCCGCCGCGGTCACCGCTGGGATCATGCTGGACCATCGTCCCCGGAACCCGCTCCCCGGGCCAGTTCCGCGAGTCGGCGGTGCTCGGCGGCCTGTGTTTCAAGGATCACCGCGATGTACGGCCGGTATTCCGGATTCCCCCGTTCGTCCACGCGGGGCACACCGACCTGTTCGCTGTTCCGCCCGCGTCCCCGGCGCCGACGGGACGGGGGCACCCGGCGCGACCTCACCGGCTGCCCCCGCTCCACCGAGGGCACGCCGTCAATCCGCTGACGGCGCTGTCACCCCTCGGACCCTCGGACGTACCGTCAGTCCTCCGAGGACGCCGCCGGCAACTTGGACTGGATCAGGTCCATGACGGTGGAGTCGGTCAGCGTGGTGACGTCACCCAGCTGCCGGTTCTCGGCGACATCGCGCAGCAGCCGGCGCATGATCTTGCCGGACCGGGTCTTCGGCAGTTCGGCGACGGTCAGAACGCGCTTGGGCTTGGCGATCGGGCCGAGCGTCTTGCCGACGTGGTCGCGCAGTTCCTTGATCAACGCCTCCCCCTCGTCCTTCGCCGACCCGCGCAGGATGACGAAGGCGACGATGGCCTGGCCGGTCGTGGCGTCGGCGGCGCCCACGACGGCCGACTCGGCGACCTTCGGGTGGGAGACCAGGGCGGACTCCACCTCGGTGGTCGAGATGTTGTGACCGGAGACCAGCATGACGTCGTCCACCCGGCCCAACAGCCAGATGTCGCCGTCATCGTCCTTCTTCGCTCCGTCACCGGCGAAGTACCGCTCCGGGAAACGGGACCAGTACGTGTCGATGAAGCGCTGGTCGTCACCCCAGATGGTGCGCAGCATCGACGGCCACGGCTCGGTCAGTACGAGGTATCCGCCGGAGCCGTTGGCGACCTCGTTGGCCTCGTCGTCGACCACGGTGGCGGCGATACCCGGCAGCGGCGTCTGGGCGGAGCCGGGCTTGGTGTGCGTCACGCCGGGCAGCGGGCTGATCATCATCGCGCCCGTCTCGGTCTGCCACCACGTGTCGACGATCGGGCAGCGGTTACCGCCGATGTGCTCGCGGTACCACATCCAGGCCTCGGGGTTGATCGGCTCCCCGACGCTGCCGAGCACCCGCAGGCTCGACAGATCGAACCCGGCCGGGATGTCGTCGCCCCACTTCATGAACGTCCGGATCGCGGTGGGGGCGGTGTACAGGAGCGTCACCCCGTACTTCTGCACGATCTCCCAGAAGCGCCCCTGGTGCGGCGTGTCGGGGGTGCCCTCGTAGATGACCTGGGTCGCGCCGTTCGACAGCGGCCCGTACACGATGTACGAGTGGCCCGTCACCCAGCCGATGTCGGCGGTGCACCAGAAGACGTCCGACTCCGGCTTGAGGTCGAACACCGCGTGGTGGGTGTAGCTTGCCTGCGTCAGGTAGCCGCCCGACGTGTGCAGGATGCCCTTCGGCTTCCCCGTGGTGCCGGAGGTGTACAGGATGAACAGCGGGTGCTCGGCGTCGAAGGCCTGCGGCGTGTGGTCGGTGGACTGGCGCCCCACGGCCTCGTGCCACCACACGTCCTTGGTGTCGTCCCAGGCCACGTCCTGCCCGGTGCGGCGCACCACCAGCACGTGTTCGACCTGCGGGCACTTGGCCACCGCCTCGTCGATCGCCGGCTTCAGGGCGGAGGGCGCGCCGCGCCGGTAGCCGCCGTCCGCGGTGATGACGACGTGTGCGTCGGCATCCTGGATGCGGGAGGCGACGGCGTCGGCGGAGAAGCCGCCGAAGACGACCGAGTGGGCCGCGCCGATGCGGGCACAGGCCAGCATGGCGGTGACGGCCTCGGGGATCATCGGCAGGTAGATCGCGACGCGGTCGCCCGCCTGGACGCCGAGCTCGGTCAGGGCGTTGGCCGCCTGGCTGACCTCGTCCTTGAGCTGGGCGTAGGTGACGGTACGGGTGTCGCCGGGCTCGCCCTCGAAGTGGATGGCGACGCGGTCGCCGTGGCCGGCCTCCACATGCCGGTCCACGCAGTTGTAGGCGACGTTGAGCCGGCCGTCGGCGAACCACTTGGCGAACGGCGGGTTCGACCAGTCGAGGGTCTCGGTCGGCTCGGTGGACCAGCTGAGCCGGCGGGCCTGCTCGGCCCAGAACGCCAGGCGGTCCTCCTTCGCCCGGTCGTAGGCCTCCTCCTTGACGTTGGCAGCCGCTGCCAACTCGGCGGGAGGCGCGAACCGACGTTCTTCACGCAGCAAGTTGGCCAGACTCTCGTTACCGCTCACGCCATCTCCTCGTATCCCTCGGCTGCCCGCCCTTCGGCTCTTCGCGGGCCGTTCCGTTGTGAAGACTGCCAGGCTCGCTGCACGGGCTTCCAGCGCTACCCCATCAGCCTGAGGCCGCGATGACAAGATCCACGGCTCTTTGGTGTAGACCTCTTGGCCCAGCCCTCGGCCGGTCCCCGCAGGTCTGACGTGGCCGGGACACGGTGGGCGGCGCTGGAACGGGTGCCCCGGAGGCGGTGTGGTGGTCGGCCCCGGCGTCGGAGCGGGCCGCCGGGAGGGGGTTTGCCGGGCGGGGTCGGGGGATCGCCGGCGGGGGCGGAGTGCCCGGAGCGGGTGTTCGGTCCCCGGTGAACTGCTGGGGTGCGGCGGGCTGTTCGGGGTGCCGTCATTCGGGGTGCCGTCATTCGGGGTGCCGTCATAGGGGCGTTGGACGTGGATGCGGGCGGGGTGGGGGCGTGGCGTCAGGTGTGCGCGGGTGCGTCGGGCAGGACGGCGTGGAAGATCCCTGACGCCTCGTCGAGGAGGTATCCCTGCGCGCCTCGGCCACGTGGAAGTACATGCCGTGCAGGCGCAGTTGTCCCTCGGCCACTCGGCGGGAGACACAGGTGTGCTCCATGAGGTGGCCGAGCTGCTGCACGACGTTGAGCAGACAGAGCCGTTCCACATCGTCCGCGACCGGACGGTCCGCGATCAGAGGACGGCCGTTGGTCACCGCATCGTCCAGCCTGACGAGGCTGGGGCGGCCGTGACGCAGCCAGCGGGTCAGGGGGCTGGGGCGAGCGGGGTGCCCCGAGGCCGTCGGCGCCGCGCCGGAAGGGTGGGCGGTCGCCGCGGCGTTCAGCAGCGCCTGCATGGCTCCGCAACCGGAGTGTCCGCAGACGGTGATGGAGGTGACCCGCAGGACTTCGACGGCGTACTCGATGGCCGCTGCCACTGAGTCGCACACCGTCTCCGGACCGGGTGACGGGGGCGGTGGGACCAGGTTGCCCACGTTGCGCACGGTGAAGAGGTCCCCGGGCCGGCTGGAGGTGATCATGCTGGTCACCAGCCGGGAGTCCGCGCACGCGAGGAAGAGCTGGGTGGGGCGCTGTCCGTCGCGGGCGAGGCGCCCGAGCTCCTCTCGTACCAGCGGTGCCGTGTCCCGCTGGAAGGTCGCGATGGCGGAGCTCAGGTCGAGGAACGGCGGCGTCGGGGGCTTCGTCCCCGGGCGGGTCGGGGACGTCGGGTGTGACTGGCGCATGTCCGCTCCTGCAGGCCGGCGAAGTGTCGGTCGCGGAGTGTGGTGGCTCCGTTATTTTCAAGGATCAGTAAATGAAGAGTAATGGGAGGATATAGACCCTGGGAAGGGCCGAATGGGTGTACGGGTCTCATTCACTACGAACGAGTGAACTGCCGCCGGATGTTGCCGCTGCGGAACGAGGGGCGCGGAGGTGGTGGCGCGCGGCAGCTGGGCGGTGGGATCGGGGGCCGGGTACGCGTGAGCCCACGCGGGGCCTGCGGGAGGCGTGTCGGAGGACGTCGGTGGGCGGTTCGACCGGACTTGCCGCCTCCGGGGCCACTGCTCCGGGACCTGTCGCCTGCGGGGCCGCTGTCTCCGGGACTTAGGGGCCGCAGGTCCACCGCCTCCCGGGCCACTGCCTCCAAGGCTCAGCGCCTGCGAGGGCCACCGTCTCCGGGACTCACCGCTCGCCGAACCACCGCTCCCGGTGACGGCCGGCGCCACGCCTCCGGGGGAGTTCCTCATCGTCTGCGGACTCGCCGGCCGGACCCACGCGCCAACGGGGCAGGTCGTCGCGTCGAAGCCGGTTCGCCCCCCGTCGCAGCCCGGCCGCCGGTCCGTCGACTACCGGGTGTCTCCCTCGGGCCGGCCGGAGCTGCCTACCGGACGTGGGCCGGAGTCGACCGGAGCCGACCATCAGGTGCCTGGCGGACGCCGACCGGAATCCCGGGTGCCGACGCCGCCTTGGTGATCGGTGACTCGTCGAGAACGAAGTTCGGGTCGATCTGCGCGGCGAGATCGGTGCCGGTGCGCTCGTTGCCCCAACTCTCCGCGTTCTTCAGGTGGAAGTGCACCATCTGATGGGTGTAGCGGGTCCAGTCTCGGCCTTCGTAGGACGCGTCGGCGGCTTCGTGCAGGGCGTGCAGGGCCAGGCGGTTGGGCTCTTCGAGCAGTTCGAAACGCGGTGGGCGTCCCTTCTCCATCGCCCGGACCCAGTCCGAGTGGCCCACCGTGGCGAACAGGTCATCGCCCACCTCGTCGCGGAGAAAGGCCAGGTCATCGGCGTCCCGCACCTTGTTCCCGACCACCCGCAGCGCCACGTCGAAATCGCGCGCGTACTCCTTGTACTGGCGGTAGACGCCGACACCCTTGCGCGTCGGCTCCGCGACCAGGAACGTCATGTCGAACCGGGTGAACATCCCGGAGGCGAACGAGTCGCTGCCCGCCGTCATGTCCACCACCACGTACTCGTCGCGCCCGTCGACCAGGTGGTTGAGGCAGAGTTCGACCGCGCCGACCTTGGAGTGGTAGCAGGCCACGCCCAGGTCGGACTCGGTGAACGGGCCGGTGACCATCAACCGCACTTCGCCGTCGTCGAGTCGCACCGTGCGGGCGCAGGCCGCGTAGACCGGGTTTTCCTCGGCGACGCGGAGGAGCCGGGAGCCGTGACCCGGCGGTGTCGTCTTGATCATCGTATCGGCGGACGAGATGCGCGGATTCGTTCCCCGCAGGTATTCCTTGATCTCCGGAAGGTGTGCGCCGAGCGCCGGAAGGGTCGCCGCGTCGTCCTCGTCGAGGCCCAGTGCGGGACCGAGGTGCTGGTTGATGTCGGCGTCGATGGCGACCACCGGCGCTCCCAGGGCCGCCAGATGCCGGATGAACAGGGAGGAGAGCGTGGTCTTACCGCTCCCGCCCTTGCCAACGAAAGCGATCTTCATGTTCAAGAGCGTAGTGCGCCGTGTGTTCCCGACCCGGCCATCGGCACGCCGAAACCACTCGTTCGAGCGGTGTGGGACGGCGAACGAGGGCTTTGGGTGGGCGCGCGGCATCAGGTTCCGCGCTGACACGCGCGCCGGTACGCCGGGGAGACCGGGCATACCGGCATATCGGCATGCCGGGGAGACCTGCCGGCATACCGGCGCGCCGGGGGAGACCCGGCCCTGGCCCGGGTGCTTTGAGCGCTTCGGTGGGCGGTGCGTAGGGTCGTCATCATGAGTGCGTCCTCCCGGGGAACGACCCCCGGCTCCTCGGCGGCCCCCGATCCTCTTGACGTGCTCGGCGCGCTGCCGGGCGTTTCGGACTCCGTCGACTCAGTACGGCAGGCGGTGGACCGGGTCTACGGCCACCGGGTGATGCGGCGGCGTTCGCAGGAGGTCAGTTCCGAGGCGGCGTTGCGCGGCGCCCGCGGTTCCGCCGCGCTGGCCGACGCGGACTGGCCGCTGGAGGAGGTGCGCCGGCGCAGCGACTTCGGGGCCGAGCCCGAGGCCCGTACGGTCGGCGCGGCGTTGCGCCTGACCGCTGAGGCCGGTCAGCTTCTCGACGTCTGGCGGCAGTCCCCGGTGCAGGCGCTGGCCCGCTTGCATCTGGTCGCGGCCGGTGGCATCGCCGCTGACGAGACGGTCGGTCGACCGCGTCTCGCCGGCGAATCCGTCACTGGTGAGCCCGCTGACCTGGAACAACTCCTCGCGCTGCCGTTGCCGGACGCCGCTGAGGTCGCCGCCCGCCTGGACGGACTGGCCGGGCTCCTGCGTTCCGGTTCCGCGGCGCCCGCGCTGGTGGTGGCCGCGGTGGTGCATGGTGAACTGCTGGCGTTGCGGCCCTTCGGGTCCGGTAACGGCGCCGTCGCGCGGGCCGCCGAACGGATCGTGCTGATCGGCAGCGGGCTCGACCCCAAGGGCATCTGCCCCGCCGAGGCAGGCCATGCCGAACTGGGACGCGCCGGCTACCTCGAGGCCCTTGAGGCGTACATGTCCGGTACGCCTGACGGCGTGGCGTTCTGGATCGGTCACTGCGCGAAGGCGGTGAACCTCGGCGCCCGGGAGAGCACCGCTGTGTGCGAGGCACTCCAACGGGGTGCCGCCTGACGGCAGTGACGAGTCCGCCGGGCCGCTGACCCGCGCTGCTCGGGCGTCCCGCCGCCCCTCACCGCATCGCCGGCGGGGACGGATGACCTGGGCCTCGGGGTGGTTTCGCCGAGCGGGCGTGGGATGACAGTCGTGCGCGGGACGTCAGCGGTGGCGGCTGGCCCGAACGCTTCGGCTGGCCGGATCGTCGCCGCCTGTCGGTACGCAAAGGCGGCGGCACCCAGAGGATGCCGCCGCTGGCACGTGCGCCAAGTGACCATGCGTGCACTCGTTTGACCCATCAGGCGGGGATTTCGGCCCCTTGAACCTGTGCGTCCGCCCGGTCAGCGGGCTGGCTTCGCGTGGGTGCCCGGCGTTCGTGCTCGGTCCGTGGGCCTGATCGACGGGATCCTCTCGGATGTCCGTGGTCTCGCGGGCCGTTGATTCCTTTCTACTCCCCGGGAAGAGGAAGCGGAACCCCTGGTTTCGGATTTTTGCTTTTCCTCTTATTCAATAATCAAGTATTTCTTTCGTAGCAAATGGACGTGATCGGTTCCGAATAGGTGACTTCAGGACAGCACTGGTCGCCGCCGCCGGGACATGTACCAGACCAGGCCGGCGGTCAGCACGGCACCGGCCGCCGCCGTGGCGGCCAGCACCGGTCGGCTGGGCATGGCCGGAACGCGCTGGCGCAGTCGGACGGGCCGGTTGAAGACCAGTACGGGCCAGCCGCGTGACACGGCTTCGCGACGCAGGGCCCGGTCCGGGTTGACCGCGTACGGATGCCCGACGGACGAGAGCATGGGGACGTCGGTCGCGGAGTCGCTGTAGGCGTAGCTGCGCTCCAGGTCATAGCCCTGTGAGGCGGCCAGTTCGGCGACTGCCACGGCCTTGGTGTCCGCGTAGGCGTAGTACTCGACCTCGCCCGTGTAGCAGCCGTCCGCGACGACCATGCGGGTCGCGACCACGTGGTCGGCGCCCAGGAGCGCGCCGATCGGCTCGACCACTTCGGCTCCCGAGGTGCTGACGATGACCACGTCACGTCCGGCCGCGTGGTGTTCCTCGATGAGCGAGGCGGCCTCGTCGTAGATCAGGGGGTCGATCAGGTCGTGCAGAGTTTCGGCGACGATCTCCCGGACCTGCTGCACGTTCCAGCCCCGGCACATGGCCGAGAGGTACTCGCGCATCCTCTCCATCTGGTCGTGGTCGGCGCCGCCGAGCAGATAGACGAACTGGGCGTAGGCCGTGCGAAGCACCGCCCGACGGTTGATCAGGCCGCCTTGATAGAAGGACTTGCTGAAGGCCAACGTGCTCGACTTCGCGATGACCGTCTTGTCGAGATCAAAGAAGGCGGCGGTCCGCGGCAAGGGGTGGTTTTCCACGATGACGAGCATAGGCACCCACCATTCGGCGTAAGCCCTGGCGCGTGGGTTTGCCTGAGAAGGCCTTCGGGTACACCATGGAAGTCACGGATCGTTCGCGACCGTGCTAACCCGGCTGGCTCCTCCCCCCCGAGTCGGCCGTGGGGACGACCCCCGCTCTCCCCCCCGGCGGGGGTCGTCGCATGTCCGGATGCCTTTCCGACCACTCGAATGGTCGATGCAGGTGCCACGAAGCCGGTCATTTCTTCTTCCCCCTGGTTCCGCTCGGTCTTGTCTCAGGTATGACGCGTGACCCTGCGTAATCGTTGCCCGTCTGTCGAGAAGTCACCCATCCGGGTGGCGAAGTTCTCCACAAGCACTGGGTTTTCCCCTGTTTTTCACCAAGATCACCACGATTACAGATCTCCCTTCACTGTGAAGGCACGCGAAGTTCGCGGCTCTAACGAGAGAAGTGAGGGGTCATGCTCGAATCCATGCCGACCGGCAGGCCTGAAGGCGCCGGGAGTATTCAACGAAGCGCGCTGAAACCGGACTTGGGACGGTGCGGGGTAAAACGGACTGTCCCCGCGAGGACGGTCGCGCATGGTGGTCGACCGAGCCCGTCGAGGCCCGGCGGCCTGTGCGATCCGCGCGGGCTGTCCGGCCCGGCTGCAAACGGAGGTGAGCCCCGGCCGTGGGCCTGCGCCCCTCCGCCTTCCTCCGGCCCCCGCGCCACCTCGTGCCTCCCCGCTGATTCGGCGCCGGAGCAGTCGTCCGCCGACAGCGGCACGGACGGCGGTGAGGCCCTTGCGCCGCGCTCATGTGGAGCATCCGTACTTCCCCCCGAGCCGGCCCCGCTCGTGTGGCAGGAGTGGGAGGACAGCGAGCCCGACTTCGGCACCGATCCCGGTGCGAATTGCGGTGCCGGCGAGGCGGGCATCGGCCTCGTCCCGGAGAGCGACATCGAGTACTTCGCCGTCTTCCAGGCCGACGACATCCGCCTGTCCTGCGTGAACGACGAGAAGCCGCCGGGCTCGGACGTTCCAGCTGTCGGGGAGATTCGGAGGACCCCGGATCACCGGACCAACTCGGCTGTCCCGGCGGCTTCGAGGGCCCGACCGGCCCCCGTGGCCGAGTCGGCGCAACCGGTCGCGCCACAGGCGGAGGCCGGACCGTCTGGGTCAACGAACACCGGGGCGTCAACCGTTCCGGCCCTTGGCCGCACGACATTCCCGGCAGGAGACCTCACCGACCCGGGCGTCGAAAAAGCCGGATACGGCGAAGAGCCCCTGCGTCCACCGCCGCTGCCGTCGTGGGCGCGGACGTCGGCTTCCGATCGGCTGCCCGAGCCTTACGCCACACCGCCGGAGCGGGATCACCCCGGCCGTCGTCCGGACGGTGACTCCGCTGACGGTGAGCGGACCGCGCCGCGGGCCGGGGGACGACCGGTGGGGATGCCGTTGATCGTCACGGAAGACGAGGCTTTGCTGGACGACCTGTTGCGTCTGTGCGCAGCCGCCGGTGTCGAGCCGGAGGTGTCCTTCGGGCCGCCGCCGGACCCGGGCAGCTGGGAGTCGGCACCGCTGGTGCTGGTGGGGGACGACTGCGCGGACGGGCTGCGCAGGATGCGGCGGCGGTCCGGTGTGCTGCTCGTCGGACGTGACCTCGACGACTCGCAGGTGTGGCGGCGTGGCGTGGTGATCGGCGCCGACCACGTGCTCTTCCTGCCGGATGCCGAGCCGTGGCTGGTGGACCTGATCGCCGATGCCGGGGAGGGCGTGGGGGAGACCGCGCTCACCGTGGGCGTGGTGGGCGGCCGCGGTGGCGCCGGCGCCAGCACGCTGGCCTGCGCGTTGGCGGTCACGGCCGCACGGCAGGGGCACCGGACGATGCTCATTGACGGCGATCCGCTCGGCGGCGGCCTGGACGTGCTGCTGGGTGCCGAGAGTGTCAGCGGGCTGCGGTGGCCGGACCTCGCCGAGTCCCAGGGCCGCGTCAGCTCCGGCGCGTTGGAGGAGTCGCTGCCGCGGTTGCACGACCTGAGCGTCCTCAGTTGGGACCGGTCCGACGCGGTCGTGATCACACCGGAGGCGATGCGCTCGGTCCTGGGCGCGGCACGGCGGCGTGGCGGGGTGGTTGTCGTGGACCTGCCCCGCCGGGTGGACGAGGCGGTCATCGAGGCGCTGTCGCAGACCGACGTCGGTCTGATGGTCGTACCGGCGGAACTGCGGGCGATCGCCGCCGCTGACCGGGTGGCGTCCCGGGTCGGCATGGTGCTGCGCGATCTGCGGGTGGTGGCGCGCGGTCCGTTCCCCGCAGGGCTGGACGGCGATGAGATCGCCCGGTTGCTGGGATTGCCGTCGGCCGGTGCGCTCGGCGTGGAGAAGGGGCTGGCGGAAGCGGTCGACTCCGGTGCGCCGCCCGGATCGCAGGTGCGCGGGCCGCTGGCGAAGTTCTGCACGTCGTTCCTGGCGGGTGCCCTGCGCAGCGACGGCAGCGTGCCAGCATGAACGGCTACGACAACACCGCCGAGACGGCGCCTGCGCACTCCGCCGCGATCACCGGCCAGGTGGGCGGACGGAGCGGGTTCACTCCATCGGGTGGACTTCCGGCGGCCGGGGCTTACGGATCGCAGGGTGCGGCCGGGCCGGAGACGGAGGGCGCCGCGTTGCTGGACGCGGTGCGGTTGACGCTGGCGGAGTCCGGCCAGGAGCCGACACCGGCCCGGGTCGCCGCCGCGTTGCGGTCGCAAGGGCGGCTGTTGGGTGACACGGCGGTGCTCGGTGTGGTGCGCGAGTTGCGATCCGAGATGGTCGGCGCCGGCCTGCTGGAACCGCTGTTGCTGGAGCCGGGCGTCACCGATGTGCTGGTGAACGGGCCGGACGAGGTCTGGGTGGATCGCGGGGCCGGGCTGGAGCGGACCGGGGTGCGTTTCCGTGACGCGGCGGCGGTACGCCGGCTGGCGCAGCGGCTGGCCACGGCGGCGGGGCGGCGGCTGGACGACGCCAGGCCCTGGGTCGACGCGCGGTTGCCCGACGGGACCCGGATGCACGCGGTGCTGCCCCCGGTGTCGGTGGGTTCGCCGTGCGTGTCGCTGCGGGTGGTGCGGGCGCGGGCGTTCTCCCTGGAAGAGCTGGCCGACGCGGGCACGGTGGACGCGGAGGCGGCGGCACTGCTGCGGGCGCTGGTCGACGCGAGGTTGTCGTTCCTGGTCTCCGGCGGCACCGGGTGCGGGAAGACGACGTTGCTCAGCACGCTGCTGGGCCTGGTCGGGCATGGGGAACGCATCGTGCTGGCCGAGGACTCCGCCGAGTTGCGGCCCGCTCATCCGCACGTCGTCCGGTTGGAGACCCGGCCCGCCAACCAGGAGGGCGTCGGGTTGGTGACGTTGCGGGACCTGGTGCGGCAGGCACTGCGCATGCGGCCGGACCGCTTGGTGGTCGGCGAGGTGCGCGGGCCCGAAGTCCTGGATCTGCTGGCCGCGTTGAACACCGGGCACGAGGGCGGCTGCGGCACGGTGCACGCCAACGCGGCCTGCGACGTCCCGGCGCGTCTGGAGGCGCTGGGATCGACCGCCGGGCTGGAACGGGCGGCGCTGCACAGCCAGTTGGCGTCCGCCCTGTCGGTGGTGGTGCATCTGGCCCGGGACCGTGCGGGCCGCCGGCGGCTGTCGGAGCTGCACGTGCTGGAACGCGACGCGGCCGGACTGGTCGCCACCGTTCCGGCGGTGGTGCGCAGTACGGACGGCCGGTTCGAACGCGAGCGCGGCTGGCGGCGGTTCGCGGAACTGTGCGGGCGGGGGATGCGGTGATGGACGCGGAGCTGGCCGCAGCGTGGAGCGTGGCGGGGGTGGCGATGGTCGCGGTGTGGGCGCTGCACCGCCGGGCCGGCGCGGCGCGCAGGGTGCGGTTGTTGCTGACCGGCACCGGATCGGAGCGGGCGACCGCTGCGTCGGGACCGGGCCGGGGGTCGGAGGTACGGGCGGTGCGTGTGCGGGCCGTGCTGGTGGCGGCGTACGGGCGGGGCAAGAAACGCCTGGAGCGCCGCCTGGGGGCCCGGATCGGCCCGGAGACGCTGTGCTTGCCGGCAGGGCTTCTGCTGGCGCTGGCGGCCCGTTCGCCGGTTCCGTTGCTGGCCGGTGCGGTGGCGGTGCCGTGCGTGGGGCGCCGACTGCGGTGCCGGGAGCAGCGGTTGGCGTGCGAGGCGCGCGAGGAGGCCGTGGCCGGGCTGTGCGCGGCGCTCGCCGGTGAACTGCGGGCCGGCAGCCCACCGGAGCTGGTGCTGACCGAGGCGGTCGAGCGGCTGCGCGGGACGGATGTGGCGCAGGGGTGGGCGGCGTTGACGCCCTTGCTGGCGGCGGCCCGGTTCGGCGGCGACGTGCCGTCGGCGTTGCGTGAGGCGGCGGGGCAGCTCGGGGCGGAGGGACTGGCCGCTGTGGCCGTCTGCTGGGAGGTGGCGGTGGACGGGGGCGCCGGTCTCGCGGACGGGCTGGACCGGGTGGCCGCCTCGCTGAGAGCAGAACGAAGCCAACGTGAGGACCTGCGCGCGCAGTTGGCCGGCCCCAAGGTGACGGCCGCGATGCTCGCGCTGCTGCCGGCCTTCGGCGTGTTGCTCGGCGTGTCGTTGGGCGCCGATCCGTTGCGGGTGTTGTTCCGCACCGCGGTCGGGTTCGCCTGCCTGGTCGTGGGGGCCGCGCTGGAGTGGGCCGGGCTGGCGTGGACCGCGCGGATCGTGCGGACCGCGGAGGGGGTGCCGTCGTGAGCGCGGGGGTGGTCCACAGCCTCGGGGAGGGGGCGTGGCTCGCCGTCGGAGCGGGCGCTGCCTCGGCGGCCGGTGCGGTGGGGAGGGCGGTGCGCCGGGCACGGTCGGCGCGGCGGCGCCGGGAGGCGTTGCTGGGGGCCGGTGAGTCGCGTCGGCGGCACCGGTTCGGCGGCCGGGCGGAAGCACTCCGGGCGGCAGCCCGTGCGTGGGCCGTGCCCGCCGGGGCGGGGGTGGCGGCGGGCTGGTTGGTCGGCGGTGCCGCCGGGTGCCTGCTGGGCGCGGCCGCCGCGTACGGCGCCCGGCGATGGCGGAGGACGGCTGCGGCGCGGGCCTCTCCCGTCGCCGCCGCGGTGGGAAGCCGACTGCCGGAGGCGGCGGAGCTGTTGGCGGCGTGTCTCGCTTCCGGGGCCGGCCCGGTCGCGGCGGCGGACGCGGTGGGGCGCACGTTGGGCGGCCCGCTGGGTGAGGCGTTGCGCCGGATCGCCGCGGAGGTGCGGCTGGGCGGTGACCCGGCGCGGTGCTGGCAGCGGCTGGCGGTGGTGCCGGGGGCCTGCGACCTCGCTCGGTGGATGGCGCGGTCGGTGACGACCGGGGTGCCACCGGTCGCGGCGGTGACGCGGTTCGCGGCGGAGTGCCGTGCCGGGCGGGCCCGTGCGGCGGGGGCACGGGCACGGCGGGCCGCGGTGCTGGCGACCGCGCCGCTGGGCCTGTGCTTCCTGCCGGCCTTTCTCGCGGTGGGCGTCGTGCCGGTGGTCATCGGCCTGGCGGGGGTGATGACCGGCGGGGGCTGAAGAGGCGGGAGCACGCGTCGGGCGCGGGGTCCACGAGACCTGAGCCGCGACAGCGGTCCGGGGTGCGCGGCTGAGTGTCCCGGCCGGATCACGGAACGTACCGAACCCATCGCCCCGGCAGTCGGGGTGAACGGAAACCAGGAGGAAGACATGACCAGTTGGATCAAGGACGCGATGCGGCACGGCCGCAAGCTCGGCGGCGCATGCGGCGTACGACGTGGAGGCGGGGTCTCGGCCCGTTGGCGTGCGATGCGCGGCGCGGCGGCTGACGCCGGGATGTCGACGGCGGAGTACGCCGTGGGCACGGTGGCGGCGTGCGGGTTCGCGGCGGTGCTGTACAAGGTCGTCACCAGCGCGGCGGTGAGTTCCGCCCTCACCGGCATGATCAAGAAGGCGCTCGATGTGTCCTTCTGACCTGCGCCTTCCCGCCGTTGCCCGCCGTTGCTGGCGGGCGCGGCGGGCTGGGCGCGGGGGAACGGACGCGGGGTATGTGACGGCTGAGACGGCGGTGGTGTTGCCGGTGCTCGTGGTGTTCACCGCGATGCTGCTGTGGGGGCTCCAGGCGGCGACCGCGCAGATCAGGTGCGTGGACGCGGCCAGAGCCGGCGCGCGTTCGGTGGCCAGGTCGGAGCCCGCCTCCGTTGCGGTCGCCGCAGCCTCCGCCGCCGCACCCTCCGGCGCGTTGGTGACGGTACGGCGCGGTGGTGACCTGGTGCGGGTGCGGGTGACGGCGCGTTCGCTGGGGCCAGGCGGGCTGGCGCGGTTGCTGTCGGTGACCGTCGGCGCTGAGGCGGCCGCCTTGGACGAGGGGACTGTCCGGTGAGCGCGGTGAGGCGGGACCGGGACCGTGGCCCGGCCTTGGGGCGGGGCCGGGGCCGGGATCGGGGGTCCGCGACGGTGTGGGCCGTGGTGGCGACCGGGCTGCTGTGCACGGTGTTCGCCGCCCTGCTGGGGCTCGGTCAGGCCGTCGCGTCACGCCACCGGGCCGGCGGCGCGGCCGACCTCGCGGCGCTCGCGGCGGCGGATCGCGCCCTGGACGGTGAACGGACCGCGTGCCAGGCGGCGGAACGCGTCGCTCAGGCACAGGGCGCACGGCTGGACGCCTGCGTGGTGGTCGGCGAGGTGGCCGACGTCACCGCCGAGGTGCCGGGGCCAGGCTTCCCGTTCCCGACCGGCCCGGCCAGGAGCCGCGCGCGAGCGGGGCCGTCGGACGAGGGCACGGGTGCGGTGGCCGATGGCGGGGCGGGCGGTGCGGTGGTTGGCGGTGCCAGGGCTGACTGTGCGGTGGCTGACGGAGGCATCGCTGGCGGTGCCGGGGCTGACGGTGCGATGGCGGACGGTGCCGTGGTGGGCGGCCGGGTGGGCGGCCGGGCTGGCGGTGCGGTGGTTCTAGGTCGCCGTGGCCGAGGACAGGAGGCAGTCGAGGACGCGGACGGCGGCGGACTTGTCGAGGGGGTCGTTGCCGTTGCCGCACTTGGGCGACTGCACGCAGGACGGGCAGCCGGAGTCGCAGTCGCAGGATGCGATGGCCTCGCGGGTGGCGGTGAGCCAGGTGCGGGCGGTGTGGAAGGCGCGTTCGGCGAAGCCCGCACCGCCGGAGTGGCCGTCGTAGACGAAGACCGTGGGAAGCCCGGTGTCGGGGTGCAGCGGGAACGACACGCCGCCGATGTCCCAGCGGTCGCAGGTGGCGAAGAGTGGGAGGAGGCCGATGGAGGCGTGTTCGGCGGCGTGCAGGGCGCCGGGCAGTTCGTCGGGCAGGACGCCGGCGTCGGCGAGCTGGTCCTCGGTGAGGGACCACCAGACCGCGCGGGTGCGCAGGGTGCGTGGCGGCAGGTCGAGCTTGCTCTCGCCGAGCACCTCGCCGGTGATGAGTTTCCGGCGCAGGTAGGACACGACCTGGTGGGTGACCTCTACGGAGCCGAACGACAACCGGGCCGCGCCCCAGGGGAGTTCGGTCTCGGTGGACAGGACGGAGATCGCCGTGGTGTCGCGGGCCATGGTGGAGTACGGCGGCTCGGCCCGCTCGACCAGCGCGACGGAGTCCTCCAGGTCGAGCCGGGTGACGAGGTAGGTGCGGCCGCGGTGCAGGTGGACCGCGCCGTCGTGGACGCTGGTGTGGGCGGCGGAGGCGTCGACGGTACCGAGCAGCCGGCCGGTGCCGGATTCCACGACCTGGATCGGGCGGCCGCCTTCGCCGCGGATGTCGGTGAGGTCGGCGGCGCGTTCCCGGCGGGTCCAGTACCAGCCGCCGGACCGGCGCCGCAGCAGACCGCGGGTCTCCAGCTGTGCCACGAGCGAGGCGGACTCGGGGCCGAAGAGGGCCAGGTCCTCCTCGGTCAGGGGCAGTTCGGCGGCTGCGGCGCACAGGTGCGGGGCGAGGACGTACGGGTTGTCCGGGTCCAGGACGGTGGACTCCACCGGGCGGTCGAACAGCGCCTCGGGATGGTGGACGAGGTAGGTGTCCAGCGGATCGTCCCGGGCGACGAGTACCGCCAGCGCGCCCTCGCCGCCGCGTCCGGCGCGCCCGGCCTGCTGCCACAGGGAGGCCCGGGTGCCCGGGTAGCCGGCCAGCAGGACGGCGTCCAGTCCGGAAACGTCGACGCCGAGTTCGAGGGCGGTGGTGGAGGCCAGGCCGAGCAGCCGGCCGCTGTGCAGATCGCGTTCGAGCGCACGGCGTTCCTCCGGCAGATAACCGCCGCGATAGGCGGCGACCCGGCCCGGAAGTGAGTCGTCGACCTCCGCCAGCCGGTCCTGTGCGAGCAGTGCGATGAGTTCCGCGGCGCGCCGGGAACGGACGAATGCGACGGTGCGGGTGCCGAGCGTGACGAGGTCGGTGAGCAGTTCGGCGGTCTCGGCGGTGGCCGTGCGGCGGACCGGGGCACCGCGTTCGCCGCTCAGCTCGGTGAGGGGCGGTTCCCAGAGGGCGAACACCAGTTCACCGCGCGGTGAGGCGTCGTCGGTGACCTCGACGACCGGCACACCGGTGAGCCGTCGTGCGGCCTCGGCGGGGTCGGCGGCGGTGGCGGAGGCCAGCAGGAAGACGGGATCGGCACCGTAACGGGCGCAGATCCGGCGCAGTCGCCGCAGCACCTGGGCGACGTGCGAACCGAACACGCCGCGATACGTGTGGCACTCGTCGATGACGACGTACCGCAGCTGCCGCAGGAAGGAGGCCCAGCGGGCGTGGCCCGGCAGGATGCCGCGGTGCAGCATGTCGGGGTTGGTCAGCACGTAGGTGCCGTACTGCCGGACCCACTCGCGTTCCTCGAACGGCGTGTCGCCGTCGTAGACGGCCGCGCGCACCGCGGTGCCGAGCGGGGCGGCCAGTTCGGCCACCGCGCGCCGCTGATCGGCGGCGAGGGCTTTCGTGGGGGCGAGGTAGAGCGCGGTCGCTCCCCGGCCGGTCACCCGCGCCCGCGCGCCGCCGGCCGACTTCGCGCCGTCGGGCACGGCGCCCTGCAGGGGGCGCGCGCCGGTGCCCGTAGCGCCGTCGGCACCCGACCGGCTCCTTCTGCCGCCCGCACCGGCCGCGCTCCCCGCGCCCGGCGCGTCGTCGGAATCGGCCCCGCCCGACACGCTTCCCCCGCCCGACACGCCGTCCGCGCCCGACACGTTCCCCGCACCCGGCGCGCCGCTCCAGCTCGACACGCCGTCGGCGCCGTCCGCCGCGCCGCCGTCCCCGCCTGCCGGGCCGTCTCCGCCCGCTGCGCCCGGATCGCCACCGTTTGTCGCCCCGGCGTCAACCTGCGTAACGGCGTCACTCTCGATGGCCGCAGAAGTTTCCGTGGTCTCCGCCTCCGCGGCGTGCGCGGTGCCGGCGTCAGGCGTCGAACCGCTGTCGTTCGCCGCGCGGCCACCGCCCGCCGCTACGCCGCTGTCGCCCGCCACGCCGGCGTCGACCGTCGGACCGACACCCTCCGCCACGCCGGCGCCATCCGTTATTTCGGCGTCACCCGTTCCGACCTCGGCGACCCCGTTGACGCGGCCGACCCCGTCGACGCCACCGACCTCACCGCTCTCACCGACCCGATCGACCCCAGCGACCAGACCGACCCCACTGACCCCGTTGACCTCCTCGCTCGCCACGCCGGCCTCGTGAGGGGCCGTTGAGCGGGAGCGGGAGGTGCGGGGAGGTCGGGAGGGGCGGGCTGCGGCGTCGGCGCCGTCCAGGAGGGCGCTGAGGACCGGGACGAGGTAGGCCAGGGACTTGCCGGAGGCGGTGCCGGTGGCGATGACGACGGATTCGCCCCGGAGTGCGTGGGCCGCGGTGCGGGCCTGGTGCTCCCAGGGGCGGGTGATACCGGCCGCCCGGATGGCATCGATCACTTCCGGGCGGATCTGCTCAGGCCAATCGGCATGCCGTCCCGTTCTTGGGGGCAAGTGCTCCGTATGAGTGACGCGCGCGGCGCGGCCCGCGCCCGACGCGATCCTGTCGAGGACCGTGGAGGGAGCGGGTCGGCCGTGCCGAGGTTGCGGTGCGGGATCGTGGGCCATCGGCACTCAGTGTGTCACCGGTGTGACGGACAAACGCTGTAAGCGTCGTCCTTGCCCGCTGGTAAGTGATTGAATGCCATCGCGGCTGCCGATCCATGGGGGGCGACCGCTCGATGCAAGGTGCTGGAGGTTCCGTGGACCTGTCCCTGTCGACCGAGACCGTTGGCGACCGTACGGTTGTCCGGGTCGGTGGCGAGATTGATGTATACACCGCGCCCAAGCTGCGCGAGCAGTTGGTCGAGCTCGTCAACGACGGCAGCTACCACCTGGTCGTGGACATGGAGGGCGTTGACTTCCTCGACTCCACCGGCCTGGGTGTACTCGTCGGCGGACTCAAGCGAGTGCGCGCCCACGAGGGTTCGCTGCGTCTGGTGTGCAACCAGGAGCGCATTCTGAAGATTTTCCGAATCACCGGTCTGACCAAGGTGTTTCCGATTCACACCTCGGTCGATGAGGCTGTCTCGGCTACGGACTGACGGCGGCGGTGACACGCGGCGGCCGACTGAGGCCGGTCGTCCGCGTGACATCCCGTGTCCGCCCGAGTACGTGAGGCACCCGGGGTCGTCCGCGAGGCGGGCCCCGGGCTCCTGTCGCGCTGCCCTGACCTTCTAGGGAGTCCGTCGATGGCCACCGTTGAGCTGCTGTTCAGCGCCCTGCCCGAACATGTTCGTACCGCCCGCCTGGTGGCGGCCGCGGTCGCCCGCCGAGCGGGGGTGGACGAGGCAGTGCTGGACGAGGTGCGGCTCGCGGTGGGCGAGGCGTGCACCCGAGCCGTCGGGCTGCACCGCATGAACGAGGTGGATCAGCCCGTGCTGGTGCGGCTGACCGAGGAGGAGAAGAAGTTCTCCATCGAGGTCGGCGACGGCATTCCGGCCGGGCCGGGCGCGTCGGGCGGACCCGCCGGAGCCGGTGCGGACGAGGCCGACGACGAGAGCCGCATGGGTCTCGCCGTCATCAGCGGCCTGGTCGACGACGTCGAGGTCACCACCGGACCGGACGGCGGCACGATTCGTATGACCTGGCCGGTGTCACCGGCTGCGGTCCATCAGGTCTGAGCTCTGAGCCGCGAGTCGGCGCTGCGGTTCATCAGTCCGAACCACGTTCGGGTGATTTGCCGTCGCCCGGCAGCGGATCGGCCCGGGGCGACCGGCGTCGCGGTTGCGTGCGCTCAGATTGCCCCGAAGCCCGTCCGGCGCTCAGCCTCTGGCCGTGCCGTGCCGTGCCGTGCCGTGCCGTGCCGTGCCGTGCCGTGCCGTGCCGTGCCGTGCCGTGCCGTGCCGTGCCGTGCCGTGCCGTGCCGTGCCGTGCCGTGCCCGCGTCCCGTATCCGGGGCTCTCCGGGTACCCGTGACGTTGGCGGTTCGGCTCGCGTGCCGGGGCGGACGCGCCGGGCCTCGGTGAGGCGTTTCGCAGACCACGATCCTGATCCGTGCGTCTGCCCTTTCGCATGTCCGGAACCGGTCTGCCACGGGTCCGGCCACCGGTACGCCGTCGGTCCGCCAACCGGTGCCGCGCCGTCGGGCGGGACGGCCCGCGTCGTCCGCTTGCGTGTCGGGCGTACTCGCTCGTCGTGGCGGGAGCGGTTCACGGCTTCGGCCGCCGCGATATCGCCGTAGGTGATGAAGGCAACAACGGGTCCGCCGCCTGGCCGGGTGGTCCGTCGAAGGCGCGTCGGGGGACGAAACTGGCTGGTCGTCAGGGTGGACGTGGGGCAGAAGGGTTGGGTGGGCGGTGCGTCAGGGTGCTGGCGCCGGTACTTGCTGGCGCGGCCGACCTGGCTGGGGCATAACGCGACAATCCCGGTCGTACCATCCGATCAACTCGTGGCCCGACCCCCTTTCGCCGTGTATGTTCCCCGTCCGGAACCACCCACGGAAGGAATCGCCCGGTGATCAAGAAACTCTCGGCCGGTCTGTGCTGCGCCGCGATCGCGACGCTCGCGGTCGCGGGGTGCAGCGACTCGGACGATCAGGTCAACGCGTACGCGAAGAAGGTCTGCGACCAGGTGCAGCCGCAGCAGGCCACCATTCAGCGGGCCACCAGCGCCATCGCCTCGGTCTCCGCGGCCGGGAACAGCCCCGCGCAGGTCCAGCAGACCGACTCGGCCGCCTTCGGGCAGATCGCCGGGGCCTACCAGACGCTCGCCAAGGCGATCCAGGACGCGGGGGCGCCCCCGGTCGACAAGGGCGCGACGCTCCGGAAGAACGCGGTCACCCAGCTCACCGGCATCGCCTCCTCGTACTCCAAGCTCCAGAAGACGGTCCAGGGGCTCGACGCCTCCGACCAGGGAAAGTTCGCCGACGGCCTGAAGACCGTCTCCGACCAGCTCGTCCCGCTCAGCCAGAGCAGCGGCGACGCGCTGACCAAGCTCCAGGCCGGCGACATTGGCAAGGCGATGGCCGGACAGCCCGGCTGCCGCAAGGCCTCCGCCAGCGCCTCCGCGTCCGCCGGCCCGGCGTAACCCCTCCGGCGGCGGATGGCGGGCCCGCCGCCGGGCGGACGCGTTCGCTGCGTGGCGGACGTAGGGCGACGGCGGACGTACCGCGGACGTACGGCCGCGGCGGCGGATGTACAGCGGGATGTACGTCTCCGACGCTGCCCGTATGCCCGTATGCCCGTATGCCCGTATGCCCGTATGCCCGTATGCCCGTATGCCCGTATGCCCGTATGCCCGTATGCCCGGCGCCTGCCGACTCACCGGCGGCCCCGCCACCACGCAGGTCTGACGCGCCCAAGCCAGACCCCCGCGCCAGCCACCCCACGCCCGCGCGCAGCACGCCTCCCCCCAGTCACCCCACGCCCCAGCCCGCACCGGCCTTCGCCCCGCACCGCCAAAGACCCCCGCACCGCCAGAAAGCCCCCCACCGCCAGAAGCCCCACCCCCGCACCGCCAAAGAGCCCCCCCACCGCCAGAAGAACCCCCACCCCCGCAACCCGTCACCCCTCCCTCCCGCGATCCGGGACAATGGGCCCCGTGAGTGCCCAGACCCTCCCCGTGCCCGAGTCCACCCGTACCGCGCGGCTTCGTGACGCGCTGCTGGCGGCCGACTTCACCGCAGACGGATGCCTGGAGCTGCTGGGGGCGACGGCGTATGCCGCGCTGTCGCGCAGTGAGACGGTGCCGGCGCTGCGGGCCACCCGCGGGGACGGGGTGCTGGAGACGCTGGTGCGGCTGTTCCTGCTTCAGCGTTCCGTGCCGAGGCGGGCCGCGGCCGCCGCGTTGCCGCTCCAGGACGTCGTTGACGGCGGCTGGGTGCGGGAGGCGGCCGACGGCGGGGTCGAGGCCACGGTCGACGTGCGGCCGTACGCCGGTGACGAGGGCGAGAACTGGTGGATCGTCTCCGACCTCGGCTGCGCGGTCGGCGGTGCCGGCGGGATCGGCGCCGGTACCGGTGACCGGGACGGCGCGCCCGACCGCTCGCAGTTGGTGCTCGGGGTCGGCGGTGCGTCCACCACGCTGGCCGGCCTGACCGTCCGTACTCCGGTACGCGACGTGCTGGACCTGGGAACCGGTTCCGGCGTCCAGGCGCTGCACGCGGCCGGCCGGGCGAGCCGGGTCACCGCCACCGACGTCAACCCGCGCGCCCTGCGGTTCGCCGAGCTGACGCTCGCGCTGTCCGGCGTGCCGGCCGCCGACCTGCGGCAGGGCAGCCTGTACGAACCGGTGGGGGAGGAGCGGTTCGACCTGATCGTGTCGAATCCGCCGTTCGTCATCTCACCGGGTGAGCGGTTCGTCTACCGCGACGGCGGTATGGCCGGCGACGACCTGTGTCGCACGCTCGTCGGACGATCCGCCGATCATCTGAACGAGGGCGGCTACTGCCAGCTGCTGGCCAACTGGGAGCACGTCGAGGGCGAGGACTGGCGCGAGCGGGTGCGGTCCTGGCTGCCGGCCGGCTGCGACGCGTGGATCGTGCAGCGCGAGGTGCAGGACCCGGCCGCCTACGCCGAGCTGTGGCTGCGCGACGGCGGGGACCACCGCACCGACCCGGCGAGTTACGCCGCGCGGTACGACCACTGGCTGGCGGAGTTCGAACGCCGCAAGGTCAAGGGCGTCGGATTCGGCTGGATCACCGTGCGGAAGACCGGCGCGGACGTGCCGTCGGTGACCGCCGAGGAGTGGCCGCATGCGGTGGAACAGCCGCTGGGCCCGGAGATCGAGCAGTGGTTCGCCCAGCAGGACTTCCTGCGCCGGCACGACGACGCCGCGCTGCTGGCCTGCCGTTTCCGGCTGGCCGAGGAGGTCGTGCAGGAGCAGATCGGGCTGCCGGGCACCGAGGACCCCGAGCACGTGGTGCTGCGCGCCCACCGCGGCATGCGCCGGGCCACCGCCGTCGACACGGTCGGCGCCGGATTCGCCGGAGTGTGTGACGGATCGCTCACCGCGGGCCGGATCGTGGACGCCATCGCCCAGCTTCTCGGGCAGGACCCGGTGGTCCTGCGCGACCGCACCCCGGCGTCCATCCGCTCCCTGGTCGAGCAGGGTTTCCTGGTACCGCTCGACTGATCCGTCCGCCGGGGCGGCTCCGGGGGCGTGTGGGGCGTACCGGCCGGTTCATGGGGCGGGCGGACCGTAAGTCGGGTTACCGTTCGAGTGGCGTTGCGGACTTTTCCCGTTTGACACGGGGGGCTGGGTTACGGTCACACTCCGCAGCGTCACCCTTTCGACCCGGAGAGAAGAGCAGAAGTTGTCCCCGACCACCGACGCCGCTCAGGGCGGCCACCGCCTCGTTATCGTCGAGTCGCCCGCCAAGGCGAAGACGATCAAGAGCTACCTCGGCCCCGGGTACGTGGTCGAGGCCAGCGTCGGACACATCCGTGACCTGCCGAACGGCGCCGCCGAGGTGCCGGAGAAGTACACGGGTGAGGTGCGCCGCCTCGGGGTGGACGTCGAACACGACTTCCAGCCGGTCTACGTCGTCAACAGCGACAAGAAGAGCCAGGTCAAGAAGCTCAAGGACCTGCTGGTCGGCGCCGACGAACTCCTGCTCGCCACCGATGAGGACCGCGAGGGCGAGGCGATCGCCTGGCACCTGCAGGAGGTCCTCAAGCCCAAGGTCCCGGTGCGCCGGATGGTCTTCCACGAGATCACCAAGGACGCCATCCAGGCCGCGGTGCGCAACCCCCGCGAGCTGAACCAGCGCCTGGTCGACGCCCAGGAGACCCGCCGCATCCTCGACCGGCTCTACGGCTACGAGGTCTCCCCGGTGCTGTGGAAGAAGGTCATGCCGAAGCTGTCGGCGGGCCGCGTGCAGTCGGTCGCCACCCGGCTGGTCGTCGAGCGGGAGCGCGAGCGCATCGCGTTCACCTCGGCCGAGTACTGGGACCTGACCGGCACCTTCGCCACCGGCCGCGCCGGTGACGCCGTCGACCCCGGCACCTTCGCCGCCCGGCTGACCTCGGTCGACGGCCGCCGCATCGCCCAGGGCCGCGACTTCGGCTCGACCGGCCGGCTCAAGGACGGCGCGCCGGTGCTCCACCTCGACGAGTCCGCCGCCCGGGCGCTGGCCGCCGCGCTGGCCGACAGCACCTTCGCGGTGCGTTCCGTCGAGTCCAAGCCGTACCGTCGTTCGCCCTACGCGCCGTTCCGTACGACGACCCTCCAGCAGGAGGCGTCCCGCAAGCTGGGCTTCGGCGCCAAGGCCACCATGCAGGTCGCGCAGAAGCTGTACGAAAACGGCTTCATCACGTACATGCGTACGGACTCCACCACGTTGTCGGAGACCGCGATCAAGGCGGCCCGCGCCCAGGTCACCCAGCTGTACGGCGCCGACTACCTGCCGGACAAGCCGCGTACGTACACCGGCAAGGTCAAGAACGCCCAGGAGGCGCACGAGGCGATCCGCCCGTCCGGCGACCGCTTCCGCACCCCGGCCGAGACCCGCCTGACCGGCGACCAGTTCCGCCTGTACGAGCTGATCTGGATGCGTACCGTCGCCTCGCAGATGAAGGACGCGGTCGGGCAGTCCGTCACCGTCAAGGTGGCCGGCCGCGCCGCCGACGGGCGGGAGGCGGAGTTCTCCGCGTCCGGCAAGATCATCACGTTCCACGGCTTCATGAAGGCCTACGTCGAGGGCGCCGACGACCCCAACGCCGAGCTGGACGACCGCGAGCGGCGGCTGCCGCAGGTCACCGAGGGCGACGCGCTGACCGCGGACGAGATCGACGCCGACGGCCACGCCACCAAGCCGCCCGCCCGCTACACCGAGGCGTCGCTGGTCAAGGAGCTGGAGGAGCGCGAGATCGGCCGCCCGTCCACGTACGCGGCGATCCTCGGCACCATCCTCGACCGCGGGTACGTCTTCAAGAAGGGCACCGCGCTCGTCCCGTCCTTCCTGAGCTTCGCGGTCGTCGGCCTGCTGGAGAAGCACTTCGGCCGGCTGGTCGACTACGACTTCACCGCCCGCATGGAGGACGACCTCGACCGGATCGCCCGCGGTGAGGCGCAGTCCGTGCCGTGGCTGCGCCGGTTCTACTTCGGCGAGACCCGGGGCGCCGTGCCCGCCGCGGTCACCGGCGGCGCCGCCGAGGCCGGCAACGGCGACGGCGACCACCTCGGCGGCCTGAAGGAGCTCGTCACCGACCTCGGCGCGATCGACGCCCGTGAGGTGTCCTCCTTCCCGGTCGCCGACGGCATCGTGCTGCGCGTCGGCCGTTACGGCCCGTACGTCGAGCAGACCGTCGAGGGCGAGGAGACCTCCCGCCGCGCCGACGTCCCCGACGAACTGCCGCCGGACGAGTTGACCGTCGAGCTGGCCAGGGAACTGCTGGACAAGCCCAGCGGCGACTTCGAGCTGGGCGTCGACCCGGCGACCGGCCGTCAGATCGTCGCCAAGGACGGCCGGTACGGCCCGTACGTCACCGAGATCCTCCCCGACGACACGCCCAAGACCGGGAAGAACGCCGTCAAGCCGCGCACCGCGTCGCTCCTGAAGTCGATGACGCTCGACACGGTGACGCTGGAGGACGCCCTCAAGCTGATGTCGCTCCCGCGTGTCGTCGGCGCCGACCCGGAGTCCGGTGACGAGATCACCGCGCAGAACGGCCGGTACGGCCCGTACCTGAAGAAGGGCGCCGACTCGCGTTCGATCGGGTCGGAGGAGCAGCTGTTCACCATCACGCTGGAGGAGGCGCTGGCGATCTACGCGCAGCCCAAGCAGCGTGGCCGCGCCGCCGCCAAGCCCCCGCTGAAGGAACTGGGCACCGACCCGGTCAGCGAGAAGCCGGTGGTGGTCAAGGACGGCCGGTTCGGGCCGTACGTCACGGACGGCGAGACCAACGCCACGCTGCGCCGCGACGACGACGTGGAGACCATCACGCCCGAGCGCGGCTACGAACTCCTGGCGGACAAGCGCGCCAAGGCGCCGGTGAAGAAGACCGCCAAGAAGGCCCCCGCGAAGAAGGCGCCCGCCAAGAAGGCCCCGGCGAAGACCGCGGCCAAGAAGACGGCCGCCAAGAAGACCGCCACGACCGCGACGGCGAAGAAGACCGCCGCCAAGAAGACGACGGCGTCCAAGCCGTCCGAGTAGCCACGCACGACCGCTGACCCCGGAAACCGGACGGGGGCGCCCCAACTGCGTGGGTGCCCCCTGAAGGACCGTTTCCTCGGGCGCGCCGACGGCTCGTGGACGGCTCACCGACGGCTCATGGACGGCCTGCGGACGACGCGCCGACAGCCTGCCGACGGCCCGCGGAGCGCGTGCGCACGGGGTCCGGAACCCTGTCCGGACAGGGTTCCGGACCCCGTGCGGACGGCGATTTGGCGGTATTCCGCCGGTACTCCGCACGGTTTTCTACTTGACCGTCAGGTCACGGTCAGGTATCCGGATCGTCCGGGTGTTCGGCGTGGGCGAATGAGAAGGCCCTTGCCGGTTAGGCTGGCAGGATGACGCGTGCCGAGCAGCCGGGCCAGCCCGACGACTTCACCACCGCACTCGCCGCCGACTCCCGCGAGCGTGCCGTCTCCGCCCTTCTGCGCGTCCCCACCTTGCGCAAACTGTGGACCGCGCACGCCACCGGAGCGGTCGGTGACCGCCTCGGGCTGCTGGCCCTGCTGGCGCTGACCGCCCAGGCGGCCGCCTCCGAACAGGTGCTGGGCGGAGGTTTCCGCGGCATCGGCTTCGCGATCGCGATCGTCTTCGGGCTGCGGCTGCTGGCCGCCGTCCTGTTCGGCGCCGTGCTGCTCGGGCCGCTGTCCACCCTGACCTCGCCACAGGGCGTGCTGGACCGGCGCTGGACGATGATCGGCTCGGACGCCGCACGGCTCGCGCTGTTCGTCGTCGCGCCGCTGTGGATCGACTGGCTGCCGGGCAACGCGCTGACGTGGCTGTTCGTCACCGTCTTCGTCACCGGCCTGGCCGAACGGCTGTGGACGATCGCCAAGGACGGCGCCGCCCCCGCGCTGCTGCCCGCCCAGACCGCCACCGGCGTGCGCCCCGGCCCCGACCACCTCGAAGCGCTGCGCCGCCTCGACCTGCGCACCGGATTCGTCGCGCTGCCGGTCGCCGCCGCCGGGCTGGTCGCCGCCGCGCTGCTCAACAGCCTGCTGGGCGTGTGGTCGGTCTGGTTCGCCGCCCACCAGGTCGCGATGGTCTCCTACGTCGCCGCCGGCCTGTTCGCCGCCTGCGTGGCGGTCCTGTACTTCATCGAACTGCCCGACGTCGTCACCCCCCGGCCGCGCTCGCCGCTGGAGGGCCTGCGCCGCCCCAAGGGCCCGGCCGGCGCCGAGAGCGGCCGGACGAACGCGCTGCCCACGCTGGTGCTCGCCTGCGCCGCGGTGGCCGGCGCGATCGCCGCCGCCACCTCGGTCGCCGTCCTGCACGCCACCGCCCTCGGCGGCGGCCCGACCGCCTTCGGCCTGCTGGTGCTGGCGCTGACCGGCGGCACGGTCTGGGGCATCCGCACCGCCGGAAGCCTGCTGCCCGGCCTGTCGCGCCGCCGCCTGATGGGCCTGGCGATCGCGGTGTCCGGCATCGCGCTGCTGCTCACGGGCCTGGTGCCCGACCCCACCACGGTGCTGCTGCTGTCGTTGCTGGCCGGCTACGCGGCCGGGGTGGCCGCCAACACCGGTCACGTGCTGATCGACCAGGAGGCCGAGGAGGCCCGCAGGGGGCGCACCACCGCCCACCTGCACGCCGTCGTACGCCTCGCGCTGGCCGTCGCCGCGGTGGCCGGCCCCCTGGTCGCCGCCGCCATCGGCCCGCACCGGGTGGTCAACGGCTCGTTCACCTTCAGCCACGGCGGCGCCGCGTTCACCCTGATGCTGGTCGGCGCGCTGCTGCTGCCGGTCGCCGCGCTGGTGATCGGCAAGCTCGACGACCGGCAGGGCGTCCCGATCCGCCGCGACCTGCGCGAGGCCCTGCGCGGCGGCGAACCGGCGGTCGGGCCCGCCGCGACCGGCTTCTTCCTCGCCGTCGAAGGCGGTGACGGCGCCGGCAAGTCCACCCAGGCGGAGGCGCTGGCGGAGTGGATCCGCGCCAAGGGCCACGAGGTCGTCGTCACCCGCGAACCCGGCGCCACCGCGCTCGGCAAGCGCCTGCGGTCCATCCTGCTGGACGTCTCCAGCACCGGTATCTCCGACCGCGCCGAGGCCCTGCTGTACGCGGCCGACCGCGCCGAGCACGTCGACAGCGTCGTGCGCCCGGCCCTGGAACGCGGCGCCATCGTCATCACCGACCGCTACATCGACTCCTCCGTCGCCTACCAGGGCGCCGGCCGCGACCTGGCGCCCACCGAGATCGCCCGGATCTCCCGCTGGGCCACCGGCGGCCTCGTTCCGCACCTCACCGTGCTGCTGGACATCGCGCCGGACGCCGCCCGCGAGCGCTTCACCGAGGCGCCCGACCGCCTGGAGTCCGAGCCCGCCGAGTTCCACGACCGCGTCCGCCGCGGCTTCCTGACGCTGGCCGCCGCCGACCCCTCGCGCTACCTCGTGCTGGACGCCGCCCAGGAACCGGAGACGGTCACCCGGCTCGCCCGGCACCGGCTCGACCAGGTGCTGCCGCTGTCGGAGCAGGAGATCGAGGCCCGCGCCGAGGCCGAGCGCCGTGCCGCCGAGGAGATCCGCAAGCGCGCCGAGGAGGAGGCCGCCGCCAAGGCCGAGGCCGAACGCCTGGAGCAGGAACGCCAGGAGCAGCTGGCCCGGCTGCGCGCCGAGGAGCAGGAGCAGCGCCGCCTCGCCGAGGAGCAGCGGGAGCGCGAGGAGGCCGAACGGCAGGCCGAACAGCAGGCCGAGCAGGCCCGCCAGCGCGCCGAGGAAGCCCGCCTGCGTGCCGAGGAGGAACAGCGCCTCGCCGCGGAGGAGCGGGCCCGCCGCGACGCCGCGGAGGCCGCCCGTGCCGAGGAGCAGCGCCGGCTGGCCGAGGAGGGCCGCCTGCGCCAGGAGGCCGCCGACGCCGCCCGCGCCGACGAGGCCCGCCGCCTCGCGGCGGACGAACGCGCCCGCCGCGACGCCGAACAGGCCGCCCGCGCCGAGGAGCAGGAACGCCTGCGCCGCCAGAAGGCCGAGCAGGACCGGCTGCGCGCCGAGGCCCAGGCGGTCCGGCTGGACAAGCAGCGCAAGTCGGAGGAAGCCCTGCTGCGCGCCGAACGCGGCCGCGAGGAATCCCGCCCGGCCGCCGAACCCGGTACACGTACCGATGCCGGTCCCGCGGCGGACTCTCCGTCCGACACGCCGTCGGACGCGGTGCCCGACACCACGGACACGCCGGAATCACCCGGTAATACGTCACGAAACGCCTCCACCGGCCGGTTCGACGACGCCACGACGACCATCAACGTGGTTCCGCCGGTCCCGGGCAACGCCGAGACCCGCACCATCGAGACCCCCCAGCCGCAGACGCCGGGCGAACCGACCGACGCCGTCCCGCGCCGCCACGACGACGTCACGCGAACGCTGGAGACGCCGCGGCCGGACAGCACGATGACCGTGCAGACGCCGCAGGTCCCGCAGGCGCCGTCCGACAACACCCGGACCGTCGAGGTCCCCCAGCCGTCGGACGCCGAGAAGACCACCGTCATGCCGCGCGTTCCGGCGGCCGATCCGCGGGTACAGCCGCACGACGCCGAGCGCACCACCGTGATGCCCCGGATCACCGAGGACGGCACGCCCGCCGCCCACGACGACGCGCCGGCCGACCGGGTGCCGTCCTGGCTGTTCCGCGACGAGGAGGGCCACACCGCCGGCGCCGGCTACGGCTACGGCTCGGTGTCCGCCACCGGCCCGGACGCACCCGTCGACGACCGCACGCGCGAGCTGCCGCAGATCGCCGACGCGGACTCGTCCGGTACCCCGCGCAAGCGGCCGCGGCCCAGCTGGGCCGAGGAGACCCCGCTGGACGACCTGCCGTCCCTCGCCGACGAACTGCTCGGCCCGCACCACTCCCTCGACGACTACGAGCCCTACGACCGCGACAACCGGGACGACACCGACCCCGGCAAGGGCGGCGGAGGCCGCAGGCGCCGCCGCTGACCGGGTCCCCGGACCCGTCCGCACGTGAAGCGGGCCCCGTCGCCTCGGCGCCGGGGCCCGTTGTCAGTGGGGTGGTCGATGATGGTGCCGTCGGCGACGCCGGGACGTGTCCGGGCGCTGTCGGCGGGAGCGGCACGGCCTCGGGGCTGCGCGTGCGGCTACGCCCGGGCGGGTTCCGGGCGCGGTGGCGGCGTGCGGAACCCCGGCGGTCGCGGCGCGTTGGACCGGGCGTTGGACCGGGCGTTGGACAGGGCTGAACAGGGTTGAACAGGGCTGAACAGCGGGAGACCCGCGAAAGGGGTGCGGCATGACGGTCTGGGACGACCTGATCGGACAGAATCCGGTCATCGAGCAGTTGCTGTCCGCCGCGCGGGACGCCGACGCGCTGGTGACGGCGACCGCAGCCGGGGCGGACGCGGCGGCGAACACCGCGACGGCGAACGCGTTGAACGCGTCGAAGATGACCCACGCCTGGCTGTTCACCGGGCCGCCCGGCTCCGGACGTGCCGAGGCGGCCCGCGCGTTCGCGGCGGCCCTTCAGTGCGTCAGCCCGGACCGCGCGCTCGGCGGCGCGCCCGGCTGCGGGTTCTGCGACGGCTGCCACACCGCCCTGGTCGGCACCCACGCCGACGTCGAGGTGGTCGCCACCGACCAGTTGTCCATCGGCGTCAAGGACACCCGTGACCTGGTACGGCGTTCCGCGATGTCCCCGGCCGGCGGTCGCTGGCAGATCATCGTCCTGGAGGACGCTGACCGCCTCACCGAAGGCGCCGGCAACGTCCTGCTGAAGGCGGTCGAGGAGCCCGCGCCCCGCACCGTCTGGCTGCTGTGCGCCCCCTCCGTCGAGGACGCGCTGCCGACCATCCGCTCCCGCTGCCGGCTGCTGACGCTGCGCACGCCACCGGTGGACGCGGTGGCCGACGCCCTGATGCGGCGCGACGGCATCGCCCCCGACCTCGCCGCGTCCGTCGCCCGGGCCACCCGGGGCCACATCGGCCGCGCCCGCAGACTCGCCACCGACGAACGCGCCCGGGAGCGCCGCGCCGCCGTGCTGCGGCTGCCGCAGCAGTTCGACGACATCGGCGGCTGCCTGAAGGCGGCGCAGAGCCTGGTCGACTCCGCCACCGAGGACGCCAAACAGGTCGCCGAGGAGGTCGACACCAAGGAGACCGAGGAGATGCGCGCGGCCCTCGGCGCCGCAGCCGGTGCCGGCAGCCGTATGCCGCGCGGCACGGCGGGCGTCATGAAGGACCTGGCCGACCGGCAGAAACGCCGCTCCACCCGCACCCAGCGCGACACGCTCGACCTCGCGCTCACCGACCTGGTCGGCTTCTACCGCGACGTGCTCGCCGTCCAGTTCGACTCCGACGCCCGCATCGCCAACGCCGACCACCACGACGCCGTCCACCGCCAGGCCGCCACCGCCCGCCCGGAGAACACCCTGCGCCGCATAGAGGCGATCCTGGCCTGCCGCGAGGCCCTCGACACCAACGTCGCACCGCTGCTGGCGGTCGAGGCGATGACGATGGCGCTGCGAGCGGGGTAGGGGCCGCTGCGCGGGGCTGGCGGTGCGGGGCTTTGGCCTGGGCTGGGGTGGGGTGAGGTGAGGTGGCTGGGGGTGCGGGGGCTTTGGGGCTGGCGTGGCTGGCGGTGCGTGGCGGTGCCGGCGTGGTTGACGGTGCGGTGTGCGGCTCCAGGGTGGGGTGTCTGGCGGTGCGATCTACAGCCCAGAGGTGGGACAGCCGGCGGTGTGGGAGCGCGTGCTGCTGTCCGCTGACGGTGCGTCGCCTCGTACGCGTGTTGACGCGGCCGTGGCTGGTGCTTCCGGGTGATCCTTGGCCGCGTCGGGTTGCGGGCCGGTACCCGTGGGCACGGCTTGCACACCGGAGGGGTCGCGGTGGGCGGCGGCGTCCGCGGCTGTTCTCAGGGTGGTGCGTACCGGTGTCAACGTCCTCCGTCGTCCTCAGCGTGATCCCGCTGGCCGTCTCGTCGGCCGTCGCGGTGCCGCTCGCCCGTGGGGCCACCGCCCGCTGGCGGGGGCAGCGGGCGGGCCGTGCGTACGAACTCCCGGAGGACTACCGTCCCGCCCTGCTGCGGGCCGCCGCCTCCGCTGCCGTCCTGGTCACCGGCCTCGTCCTCACCGTCACTCTTTCGAGCGAAATGGGTCACTCCCCATCCGTCATCGTGGCCAAGGGCGCCCCGGCGCCGCCGCCCGGCCGCCCGCGTTCCGACTCCCGCCCGCGTCCCCGTCCGGATAACCGCCCGCACCCTCGCCCGCGTCCCCACCCCTCCGCCACCCCCGGCGGTCCGCCGCGCACCGTGGCCGAGCCGGCCGGCGGCACGTTGCAGCGGTTCGCCGACGGTACGCGGGTCTGGCTGCCGCCGCAGTACACGTATCCGTCCGCCATCCACCGGACGTTTCCGCTGGTGGTGGCGTATCTGCCGGACGTCGCGCCGAACAGCGAGCAGTTGTTCCCGGCGTTCGCACGGCACGTCGCGGCCGGCCGGTCGGACCCCTTCGTCGTCGTGCTGCCGCGCGACTGCGCCGCCGACCCCTCGGACGCCGCGGCGCTCGCCGCCCGGTACTACCGCACGGTCCCCGGCCCGGCCGCGCGCGGCGTGCTGGGGGTCGGCGCGCTGGCTCCCTGCGCGATCCGGGCCGCGTTGGCGCATCCGGAACGTTTCGGTGCCTACGTGGGCGTGGCCGGTACCTACGACGGCGGCGCAGTGCCGGTGCCGTCCGCGGCGCCCGAACCGTTCCCGAACCTGATGCTGGCCGCGGGCGGTCTGGAGGGCCCGCAGCGGGCGTCCGCGGTGCGGCTGCGAACGGCGTTGCTCCGCTTGGGCCTTCGGGCCCGGCTGGTCGACGGCGTGCTCGGCGAGCGCCCGCTCGGCGGCGGACAGCGGCGGCACGAACTCGCCCTCGCCGCCCAGTACTTCACCGAGGAACTCGCGGCGCCGGGCGGCCGGGCGCGGACCCCGGTGGGGGCTGCCGGCAGACGGCCCCCGGCCTCGTCGTCAACCGCGCTCCCGCGCGCCAGGCTTCGTTCGCCCCTCAGGCCCTCGTCCGCCCCGTAACCGGACCTAACCGGACCGCCCGGGACCAGAGGGCCCGAAACCCGGGAACGGGGGGCCAGAAGGCCCGAAACCCAGGGATATGGGACCAGAAGGCCAGGGACAAGGAAGCACGGGACAAGGGGGCGAGGGACCGAAAAGCACCGGCCCAAAACAGGATCATTCGGAGTATGGCGGGAAATCGCCGGTAAGGGGTGTTCCGAACGGGCAGACCGTGCCTCTGTCCGGATACGCTCGCTGGACCCGACGGGAGGACTCAGGCACCCATGGACACCGTTCGACTGCTCCGGACCACCTCGACCGTACTCGTGGTGGCCGGCCTGACGCTCTCGGGATGTTCCGCGAGCGGTACGGGACGCAGCGCAGCCGCCAGTTCCCCGTCGGCCGCCTCGGGCCCGGCCGGTACGCCGGGGTCCGCCGTGCCGGGCGCCGACGCCACGCTGGCGCCGCTGTCCGCCGACGTACCGTCGGCCCTTCAGTCGTATTACGGCCAGAAGCTCTCGTGGCACGGCTGCGACAGCGGCTTCGAGTGCGCGACGATGCGCGTGCCGCTCGACTACGCGCACCCGGTGGCCGCCGACGACCTGAAGCTGGCGGTCTCCCGCAAGAAGGCCACCGGCCCTGGCGCGCGGATCGGCTCCCTGCTGGTCAACCCCGGCGGTCCCGGCGGCTCGGCGATCGACTACCTGCACTACGCGGGCGTCAGCTTCCCGGCGCCGGTGCGCGCCCGTTACGACATGGTGGCCGTCGACCCGCGCGGCGTCGCCCGCAGCGCCCCGGTCACCTGCCTGTCCAACGCACAGATGGACAAGTTCGCCCAGGTCGACAACACGCCGGACAGTGCGGCGCAGATCAAGGACGTCGTCAGCGCCGACAAGGCGTTCGGCCAGGGCTGCGAGAGCCGCTCCAAAAAGCTCCTCGGCCACGTCAGCACGGTCGACTCCGCCCGCGACATGGATGTCCTGCGTGCGCTGCTCGGCGACAAGAAGCTCTATTACGTCGGCAAGTCCTACGGTACGTTCCTCGGCGCGACGTACGCCGGCCTGTTCCCCAGCCGTGTGGGACGGATGGTGCTCGACGGCGCGATGGACCCGTCGCTCAGTTCGCTGAAGATGGGCGAGGCCCAGGCGCACGGCTTCGAGACCGCTTTCCAGGCTTTCGCCAAGGACTGCGTCCAGCAGAGCGGCTGCCCGATGGGGAGGACCACGTCCGCCGCGGGCAGTTACGTGACGAAGTTTCTCAACGGGCTCGACGCGCATCCGCTGCCGACCGGCCAGAGCCGCAAGCTCGGCGAACAGCTCGGCACCACCGGCCTGCTGGAGGCCATGTACTCCAAGGAGCTCTGGCCGGTCCTGCGCCAGGCCCTCACCGCCGCCAACCATGGCGACGGCTCCCAGCTCCTCGCACTGTCCGACCAGTACTACGAACGCAACGCCAAGGGTTCGTACTCCAACCTGATGGCCGCCAACGCCGCCGTCAACTGCCTCGACCTCCCCGCCGCCGCGAACTCCCCGGCCCAGGTCGAGGCCGCGCTCCCCGCGTTCCGCAAGGCGTCCCCGCACTTCGGCACCGACTTCGCCTGGATGAGCCTCAGCTGCGCCGACTGGCCGGTGAAGCCCACCGGCCGCGCGGAACGCATCCCCGCCAAGGGCGCCGCCCCCATCGTCGTCATCGGCACCACCCGCGACCCCGCCACCCCGTACGCCTGGGCCCAGTCCCTCGCGAGCCAGCTCCAGTCGGCCACCCTGGTCACCTACAACGGCGACGGCCACACGGTGTACGCCAACGGGGACGACTGCGTCGACACCGCCGTCAACACGTACCTCCTCCAGGGCAAACCCCCGAAGAAGGGTCTCCGCTGCTCGTAGCCGCGTGCGCCTCTGGGAAGCGGGGGTGCCTCCGGCGGGGAACGGTCGGGGGTGCGGGTGCCTCCGGTGGGGGAGTGCGATGTTCGTGCCGGGGGTGCCTCTGGCGGAGGATGCTGGCGGCGGGGGCGGCTCCGGGGAGGAGCGGTCGACGGTGGGGGTGCCTCCGGCGAGGGAGTGTGATGACGGTGCCGGGTCCCGCCGGAGGGGGAGCGTGCTGACGGTGCCCGGGTCCCTCCGGAGGAGCTGAAGCGGGTGCTGGCGTCCACCTGCGGAGCGTGACGTGATGCCGGGAAACGACGCTCCGGCCCCGCCCCGGTCCGCGTCGGCGGAACCCGAAACACCGGTGCGGACCACCCCCTCGGCCTGTGTAGACTTACTCCCGTTGCCCCTGGCCCCGGCCAGCCCCGGCAGCCCGCCGCCTTAGCTCAGTCGGACAGAGCGACGCACTCGTAATGCGTAGGTCAAGGGTTCGATTCCCTTAGGCGGCTCCGCGAATCCCCAGGTCACATAGCCCGTGACCTGGGGTTTTCTGTTGCTCGGGGCATGACGCGTCGCACGGCCGGGACGCCGTGAGGATGTCTGCGTGAGCGATGCGTGAGCGGAGCGGGCCAGGGGCCTACTTCTTGGGCTTCTTCCGCTTGCCCGGCTCCTTGGCCTTGGCCCGGTCCCTCTCCGCCTTCTTGGCGGCCTTCCGGGCCTTCTCCGCAGCGCGCGCGGTCTCCTCCGCCTCCGTCTTGCGCTGGAGCGGTACGAGCTTCGCGGTCGCCTCGGCCGCGTCCTTGGCGACTTCGGGGAACACGCTCTGGTAGACGTCACGCGTGATCCGGGTGTCGCTGTGGCCGAGGGTGTCGGAGACGACCTTCACGTCGACGCCGGCCGCGAGCATGAGCGTCGCGGCCCCGTGGCGCAGGTCGTGCAGCCGGATCGGCGGCAAACCCGAGGAGGCGACGAGGCGTTCGAAGTAGTCGGTGATCTTGCCGGGGTGCAGCCAGGAGCCGTCCTCCTGGGTGAAGACGTGGCCGGTCTCCACCCAGGCCGAGCCCCACTCGGCGCGGTCGGCTTCCTGCTGCTTGCGGTGCCGTTCCAGGACGCCGACCGTGTCGTCGTCGAGGGCGACCACGCGGAAGCCGCTGTCGGTCTTCGGGTCGGAGCTCTCCACGTCCCAGCCGTCCTGCACGAGCTGGGTGGTCACCGTGAGCGTGTGGCGGGCCAGATCGGTCTCGGACCAGGACTGCCCGCACGCCTCGCCCCGGCGCAGGCCGCGGAAGGCGATGAGGTGCCACATGGCGTACAGCCGGTCGTCCGCGACGTGGTCGAGGAAGGCGCCGGTCTGCTGGGGCGTCCAGACCATGACCGGCGAAGGCTTCTCGCCGGTCTGCTCCCACCGGGCCACCCGCTCGTCCGTCCACACGAGCGCCTTGGGTTTGCGTACGGGGTCGAGTTCGACGTGGGCGGCGGGGTTGAAGGTGAGGATCTGCTGCGCGATGGCATCGTTCAGGGCGGCCCGGAGCGTGGCCCGGACGCGCTGCCGCGTGGCCGCTCCGGTAACCCGCCGGAACGGTGGCATCGCGCGAAGCGCGTCGCGCAGGGCCCTGCGGCGTGCCCGGTGTTCGGCCCCCTTCCACGGAACGGTGGCCAACTCATCGACGAGCGCTTGGCGTTGAGCGTTCTCCTCCAGGATGACCGCGTTCGCCTCGGCGATGGCGGTGAACATCTCGGTGAGGTGACTGACGCGCAGTCGGTCGAGCCGGAGGTGGCCGAGGCGGGGCTTGAGGTGGACGCGGATGTCCGTCTCGTAGCGGCTGGCGCCCGATTTGCGGATGCGTTTGCCGGCCAGCCACCGGTCGAGCCATTCACCGACGGTGAGGCGCCCGATGAGGTCCTGGCCGGACTTGAGGCGCCGTCGCGTCTCCTCGACGTCGGGCAGGGGTGTCTTCTCGTCGCCGACCTCCTCCAGCATGGCGGCGATGAGGGCGACGCCTTCCGGATCGTCGGAGTCGACGAGGCCGAGGAGCGCGCGGACGTGGTCGAGGTCGGCCTGGGCGTCCTTGAGGCTGCCGTACCCGGCGCGGCTGAAGGAGCGGCGGGTGCCGTCCTCGCGAGGTGGGAGTTCCTGGCGTATGGAGTAGGAGCCGTGCTTGCGGCCCGAGAGCTTGGGACAGGACTTGCCGAGCGGCTTGCCGGTCCTGGGGTCGCGGCAGTAGCAACGGCGGTGCGTGGAGCCCTTCAAAGGTGTTCCTCCGGGTCGTCGGCCTCGGGGTCGATGCCGTGGAGATCGGGGTGGAGCGGTGGCGGCGTGCCGCCGTCCTCGCGGATGAAGGCGCGCGCGGTGCGGAGCCGATCCCTGTGGTGGGCGGCGGTGGCGGCGTAGTGGTCGGCCGAGCGTTGGGCGTCCTCCCGTTCCTCAGGGGTGTTGGCGGTGCGGGCTTCCCAACGGGCGTGGTCCGCGTCGCGGGCGGCGGTGCGGGCGGCGGCCTGGTGGTACTGATGGGCACGGAAGGCGCGCAGCATCGGGTCCTCTCCGCCCAGGAGCCCGCTCGCCTCGCCGGTGAACCACAGCAACGCGTCCCAGGCGGACTCCGGATCGGTGAGCGGGAGCGTCTGGACCCGGTCGGTGTGGCCGAGGGGGTAGAGCAGCAGGATCGGCGAGGTCTCCAGCGCATCCGCCAGCACGATGACGTCGACCAGGGGGAGGGTGGCGCGGCGCCCGGACTCCATGTTGGCGATGACGTTGCGCGGAATGGGGTGGCCGCGTTCGGCACACGCGTCGGCCAGGTCCTGCGCGCTCATGCCCATCTCCTTTCTGCGACGCCTCACTTCGGCGGCCACGGTGGCCATGACCTGGTCGACCCACTCGGGTACGTCGTCCTCGTCATCCGGTCCAGTGTGATTACGGCTCTGTGTCATGCAGACACATTAGCTCGACCATCATGGATCGGAGGGCCTGGAGACGGACGTGATGGGCGCGTTCGCCGAGGGCTGTAATCGAAGGACCGTTGCGTGCGAGACGAGACGACGGCCGACCGGTCGTACGGGATGACCCGGGAAGAGCTTCTGGCCCTGCCTGCCGCTGTCGACCTCGACACCGGCAACCGGGCTTTGGGGCTCGGCCGGAGCAAGGGCTACGAGTTGGCCAAGCGGGGTGCCTACCCATGCAGGGTGCTGCGGCTCGGCAGGGCGTACCGGGTGGTGACGGCGGATCTGCTGAGCCTGCTGGGGCTTGCGGCGTGACGGAGGCGAGCTCAGCGCCATTCTGCGTTCAGCTGACACAACGGCGCTGGACTGCCGCAGGGCGTGGACGTACCGTCCGTGTTCCCTCGCGGCGTCCCGACGCCCGCGAGGCGGGGATGGGCCCCCGGCGGTGCAACGCCGGAGGCCCCAGCTTCCCCATACGGCCCGTGACGAACCAACACGGCGACCAGGGCGTGCAAGCCCGCAGCCGCCGGACGAGGAGCTACCGCGTGAAACCTACGACATCCGCCTGCGATCCCGCACGCACCAAGCCGGCCTGGCCGCCGGTCGCCGTCCCCGGCGGAGGGCTGGTCCAGCGCCAGGACGACGTGCAGGAGGACCTGGCGGACGCACCCGACGCGGTGCCGTCGGGCGCCGCTGCCGAGCCGTCCGTTCCGTCCGGTACTCCCGCCGACGTGTCGGCCGAGCCCGTCGCGCAGGCCGGCGTCCCGGTGGGACAACCCGTCGCCGAGTCCGTGCCGACCGAGGTCGAGGGCTCACGGCTGCTGGACGAACTGCGGGAGGCGATCGCGCGCTACGTGATCCTGCCCAGCGACGAGGCATTGACGGCGGTGGCGCTCTGGGTGGCGGCCACGCACGTCCAGCCCGCGTTGCAGCACGCGCCGCGCCTGGCGGTCGTCGGACCGGCGAAGCGCTGCGGCAAGTCGCGGTTGCTGGACGTGGTCACCGAGACGGTGCACCGACCGCTGATCACGGTCAACACGAGCCCTGCCGTGGTCTTCCGGGCGATCGGCGAGGACCCGCCGACGCTGCTGGTGGACGAGGCCGACACGATCTTCGGCAGCATCAAGGCGGCGGAGCGCAACGAGGAACTGCGCGGCCTCCTCAACGCCGGGCACCAGCGCAACCGGCCCGCGCTGCGCATCGCCGGACCCGAACACAAGCCGGTCGCCTTCCCCACCTTCGCGATGGCCGCGCTCGCCGGTATCGGCGACCTGCCGGACACGGTCATGGACCGCGCCGTCGTGATCCGCATGCAGCGCCGCAAGGACGGCGAGAGGGTCGAGCAGTTCCGCTCCCGCCGCGACATCCCGGCCCTCCACGCCCTGCGCGACCGCCTCGCCGCCTGGCTGCGCCCGCTGCTGGACCATGCCGCCGAACTGGTCCCGGCCATGCCGGTCAAGGACCGGGCGGCCGACACCTGGGAGCCGCTGGTCATCGTGGCCGAACTGGCGGGCGGTGACTGGCCGGAGCGGGCGCGGTCGGTCTGCGCGTCGATGTGCGCCGCCGAAGCCGGGCAGGAGGACGAGTCGAGTCTCAAGACCCGCCTCCTGCGTGACATCCGCACCGCCTTCGCCGACCGGGGCGACCCCGAGGTCCTGCGGACGAACGACCTGCTGACGGCCCTGTGCCAGGACAGCGAAGCCCCCTGGGCCGACTACGGCACCGCCGGACTCAACCCGCGTCATCTGGGCCTGCTGCTGAAGGACTTCGGCATTAAGTCCGCCAACTGCCGCTTCGACGCCGGCCGATAGGCCAAAGCCTTCACCCGCGCGAAGTTCACCGACGCCTGGGCCCGCTACTGCCCCGACGACACGGCTCCCGCTGCGGAGGCCGAGAACGCCTCCGAACGCCCGCGCTGATGCGGTAACCACTCGTCCCACCCGTCGCACCGCAGGTCAACGCGGCGACGAGTCCCGCGCCCGCAACGAGTCCACCCGCATCAGCCGGACCAGTCGTACCTGCCTGACCAGGCACGCGACGGGTGGGACGAGTCCCGCACGTCCTTCACACCCGACCACCGCCGTCGTCCTGCGCTCCGCCCTGCCCGGAACGGAGCGGAGCGCAGGGGCGGCCTCCTGGAAACCAGCTCACTCATGGCCCTTCCTTCAGCCCATCCCGCCCGTCACCGTGTCACCGCCTGGGACCGCGCGGCCGTCGTCGCTCTCGGAGCCGCCGGATGCGCGCTCTCGTACGACGCCCTCCAGCAGATGGCCGTCGCCATTCACGTACGCGGGTTCCTCATGTACCTGTTCCCCCTCGTGATCGACGGGTTCATCGCCTACAGCGTCCGAGCCCTCCTCGTCCTCCGGACGGCGCCCTTCCGGGCTCGTCTGTATGTCTGGACCCTGTTCGGCGCCGCCACCATCGCCAGCATCTGGGCCAACGCCCTGCACGCCGTACGCCTGAACGAGCAAGCTCCCGCCGGGATCCTCCACCTGGGGAACGGCACCGTCGGCATCCTGTCGACGGTCGCACCGCTTGCTCTGGCGGGCGCCGTCCACCTCCACATCCTCATCACCCGCGAGGCCACGGGGACGCCCTCGCCGGAACCTGCCCCGACCCCAGATGTCCCTACCGAACAGCCGGACCCGGCGCGTCGGAACGGCCGGCCTGCCGACGCCACCATCGACCAGCTCATGGAGATCGGGCACATCGCCGCAGTTGAATACGGCCGACTCTCCCGTGCGGTGGTCCTGCAGGCGATAAGGGACAAGGGACTCAAGGTCGGTGGTGAGCGACTGACGGAGGTGATGACGGCGCTACGAACCGAGGCCGACACCACCTCCGAGACCGATCTGGCCGCGGGCTGACCCTCGGTTCGTCGGCGGCCGGGGTGGTCGGAACCCATACGACCACCCCGGCGGTCAGGAGTCGCCGACCGTCGTCAGTCGTCCACAGCGCTGTGGATACCAGCAGCAGTCCGCTCACCCTCATGACCCCGTTCACGCACCCCTTTCGGAGACGACCGTGACGTTCGATCCCCATATTCACGCGGACCACTGCGACGGCGATCGCTCACCCCGGAAGCGCTCTCCCAGCCTGGTCGACCGCATCAGGAGCGCGTTCGGGACACCTGCTCCTGGCGGAGCCAGTAGTACCCCGAGTCCGACTCGGGGCCGGTTGTCGGGGGCCTCCGCCCCGGGGGTGGCGGAGACGGCCCGGCGCGAGGGCGCGCCGGGCCAGGGGGTCAGGGCCGAAGGCGGCCCTGACCCGGAGCAACTCCTCGCCGTCCAGCAGCAGATCCTGACCAACCTCCCGCCGGGCGAGCCCGTCGCCGCGACGGCCCCGGGCGGTGCCGAGTTGAAGAACCGCCGCTTCACCGGAGTCAAGCGCGCGGAACGCGTCGGCCCTCTGCGGTTCGAGCCTGACCAGGAGGCCCGGCTGGGGGCAGCTGCCGCTGCCAACGGCTACCGGGGCGTCTCCGGATTCGCCGCAGACGTCGTCCTGGCCTTCACCGACGGCCGGTTCTTCATCGACCTGCCCCTGGCGGAAGAACGCCGCCAGACCCACCACTTCCGCGCCAGGGTCCTGCGCCTGCTCAGCGGCGTCTCCAACAACGTCAACCAGATCGCCCGCGCCCTCAACAGCGGATACGAACCCACCGCCGACATCCGCCACACCCTCGTCGAGCTACGCCACCTGCTGGAGCAGATCGCCGAAGCCCTCCGCCAGTCCGCCGACCAGGAGGTGTGACGAGCGTGATCGCATCGATCAAGAAGGCCGGTTCCAACACTCGCGGCCTGCTCGCCTACCTCTACGGACCCGGCCGCCACGACGAACACCACGACCCGCACATCGTCGCCGGCTTCGCCACCTTCGGCATGCCCGACCCCGGCCGCGACGAACACGTCACCCTCACCGAACTCGCCCGCCACCTGGACGAGCCCGTACGCCTGCGCAACAGCGAACTCGGCCAGCAGGTCACCGACCACGTCTGGCACTGCCCCGTCCGCGCCGCCCCCGAAGACCGCCACCTCTCCGACGCCGAATGGGCCGAGATCGCGGAGCGCATCGTCCAGGGCACCGGTATCGGCCCCGCCGGCGACGACCTCGCCTGCCGCTGGATCGCCGTCCGCCACGCCGACGACCACATCCACATCCTCGCCACCACCGTCCGCGAGGACGGCCGCCGCCCCAAACTCCACGACAGCGGCAAACGGGCTGGAGCCGAGTGCCGGGAGATCGAGAAGGACTACGGCCTGCGCCGACTCGCCACCGGCGACGGCACCGCCAGCCGCCGCCCCACCCAGGGCGAGATGCACAAGGCCGCCCGCCTCGGCTGGGAACAGACCAGCCGCGAATGGCTCCAGGACCGCATCCGCGCCGCCATCCCCCACGCCGCCAGTCCCGAGGAACTCCTCGCCTACCTCCAAGCCGACGGCGTCGAGGTCAAGATCCGCCGCTTCCCCTCCGGCGACCTCCAGGGCTACTCCGTCGCCCGCCCCGGCGACCTGAAGACCAACGGAGCACCGAACTACATCCCTGGCGGAAAGATCGCCCCAGACCTCTCCCTGCCCAAACTCCAAGCCCTCCTCGAAGCCGGCAAGCCCGAGGAGCACCCCACCGCCCGCCGCAACCGGCCCAGCACCCCCTGGCAGCACGCCACCGACGCCCTCGACACCTTCAGCATCGACATCGTTGATGGTGACCAGGACGGCAGCAGTGGTGACGCACGAGCCCAAGCCCAGGTCACCGCTCTCGGCGAACTGATCGAGGCCACCGCCCAGACCGCGCCCGAAGCCCTCCACGCCGAACTGCGAGCCGCAACAAGGGCATTCGCTCGCGCCCAACGCTCCAGGATCCGCGCCGACCACGCCACCGCGGCCGGCCTGCGTACCGCTGCCCGCGACCTGGTGAACGCGGGCAGCGGCAAGGACGGCAGCGCCCTCGCCGTCCTGATCGCCGCCCTCGTCTGGGCGGCGATCCTCGCCGAACGCTGGCACCAGGCCCGAGACCACGCCCAACAGGCCGAAGCCGCCCGCCACACCGTCCAGCACCTCCAAGCCGCCTACGACCAGGCCGCCGCCCCGCACATCGCCGAACTTCTCCACCGTCAGCCCAAGCAGGACACCCGCAACACCCTCGCCAACGACGTGCGTGCTGCCGTCCCCGACCACGCCGACCGCATCCTCACCGACCCCAACTGGCCAGCACTGGCAACGGTGCTCGCCGACGCCGAAGCAGGCGGCCACCGCCCGGTCCGGCTCCTCACCGAAGCCGCTGGCCGCCGCGAACTGACCACCGCCCGCCTACCCGCCAAGGTCCTCATCGCCCGCATCCAGCACACCAGCCGCAACCCGGTACCCAACCGCACTGCCGAAGCTGCCCGCATGCGTTCAACGAACGCAACTGCCGTCCCCGCCCGGCAGACCCGAGATCAGGAATGTTTGGCGGCAGCCGCGGCAGCCACCGAGCAGCAGCGTCGACAACGCCGATAGAACCAACAACGGCGCCGACACACACGGGTGGGTCGGCGCCGTGTCTCGTTCTCAGGCGTCGATGCGGGCGACCTTGCGGCCCACCTTGAGGTACAGCTCGGTGCCTTCGACCGCCCCGCCCTCGCTGACGACCGAGCTCAGCGTCTGCTGAACAGCGGCCTCCGCGAGCGGCGTGCTCTGCTGGTCTCCGTCCGCCTCGCGGATCAGGCGGAGACCGTTCTGCTGGGCCACCCGCCGTACGGCGGAAATGCTGGGCGCAAAGTCCAGCGTGCGGGTGATCAACGCCCCGAGTGTGTCCTCGGCGTGGTCCTTCAGGGAGACGACCGGCAGGTTCTGGGTGTCGCCGAAGGACCGCTTGGAGAAGCGGGCGGTGAATTCGGCGCGGGCGGCGGCAGCAGCGTCCAGGCCGTGGAGAGCGGCCACGACCTCGCCAGCGAGGAGGCGCTTGACCGCCATCGGGTGGGTGGTTCCCGCCTCCAGGCCCTTGGTGATCACGCGGATCTCGTCGTCGGTCCACTCGGTGAGCAGCTGGAGGTAGGGCTCGGTGAGGTGGTCGGGGATGGACATCAGCCGGCCGTAGACCTCGTCCGGCGAAGCGGACAAGCCCACGTAGTTGCTCTTGCTCTTGCTCATCTTGGCGCCGGTGCCGTCAGTGCCCTCGATGAGCGGGGTGGTGATGACGACCTCGGGGGTCTGGTCAGAGATCTCCATGACCTTGCGGCACATCTGGAGGTTCAGCAACTGGTCCACTCCGCCGAGTTCCACGTCGGCGTCGATGGCGACCGAGTCCCAGGCCATGACGACGGAGTAGACGAACTCGGCGACGGAGAGCCCCTGTCCTTCGGCGAGGCGGTTACGGAAGTCCTCGCGCTGGAGCGTCATGGAGACCGGAACCCGGGCGAGGACGCCGATGAGCTCCGGCAGGGAGACCTTGTTCAGCCACTCGCCGTTGAAGCGCAGGTCGGCGCGCTTGAAGTCGATGAACGGGGTGACCTGCTGCTGGTAACCGCTCAGGTTGTGGGCGATGTCCTCGTCGGTGAGGGGCGGTCGCTCCGAGGACCTTCCCGATGGGTCGCCGATCTTGGCCGTGACGTCGCCGATGATGAAGACGACGTGGTGGCCCATACGCTGGAACCGGCTGGCGATGATGATCGGTACCGCGTGGCCGAGGTGGACGTCGGGCGAGGTGGGGTCGATGCCGTACTTGACGACGAAGGGACGTCCCGCCGCCTGAGCGGCTTCGATCTTCTCGGCGAGCACCGTCGCCGAGGGAATCAGGTTGATCGCGCGCCCCTCGACCAGGGCCGCCTGTTCCTGGGGGGAGAGGTCGGAGAGGTCCAGGGAGCGCCGTGCTGTCGTCTCGCCCAGCAGCTGCGCGACCGTATAGTCCGCGCCCAGGTCCGCCCCGTCGAGGATGTGCATGACACGGGTGACAGACTCACGCAAACGGCTCATGGCGCCTATACGCTCCTGGGTCGGACAGCTGGCTGGGCCAGTATGGGATTGGGAGTGGCGACGTTATCGAATGCGTGGTGGTCCAGTGCATCGAATATCGGCCCATGGCCGCGTCCTTCTCCGCTGGCCGCAGCGACGCTTCGTCGCGAGCCGGGTGCTGGTCTGCTGAAGGTCATCGATCACCGTGCCCGGCCGCTCGCGAGTACTTCCGCTGATTCCTCAGACCCGGACAGATCGTCAGCGTCTTCGCCCGTTGCCTCCCTCACGCTGAGCTGGGCAATGCAGGGATCGCCCAAGTCCCGTACCCCGTGCGCCTCGTTGCCGCGTCGCTATCGTGGGAGTCGCCCCTACACCACAGGAGGCAGCACGCATGCGTGGTCTCGGAGATCACCTGAGCATCGGCGAGCGGATCGCGTTCCACCGGAAGCGCCGCGGCTACACGCAGCAGGTACTGGCCGGGTTGGTAGGCCGCAGCACCGACTGGCTGGCCAAGGCGGAGGCCGGTCGGCGCAAACCGCCGCGTATCGACATGCTTGCCGAACTCGCCCGAGTGCTCCGCGTGCCGCTCGGGGAACTGGTCGGCCAACCCGTGCTCATGGAGGACGACAGGCAACAGGACGATGTCCCGGCCGTGCGGGACGCGTTGATGAGTCCGCGTCGTCTCTCCCGGTTGCTGTTCGGCCCGGAGGCCGAAGCGCAGCTCCCGAGCCCCGGTCCGACGCGTGAGCTCGTGGAACAGAGGTGGGACGACTACCAGGCTGGTCGGCTCGGCAACGTGATCGCTGGGCTTCCCGGCCTTCTTCAGACCGCCCAGGAGCTTGAGGACCGCGCTGCGCGTTCCGCCGGGGAACGCCGGGACTGCTGGGCTGTCTCCGCCCGGGTACACCACCTCGCCGCCACGACGCTCGCCAAGATCGGGGAATCCGACATCTCGTGGCTCGCTGCCGAGCGAGCCATGCGGGCCGCCGACGAATCGGGCGACCCGCTGGTGTTGGCGTCCGCCGCGCGGGCCGGCACGCATGCCCTGCTCGCCAATGGCCGGTATGACGACGCGATGGAGCTGGGTCACACCGCGGCGGTGTGGTTGTCGGCCCGGGTCGATCAGAACGATCCAGCCGCGTTGAGTCTGCTCGGCATGGTCCATCTACGTGCAGCCATCGCTGCGGCGCGGCGCCAGGACCGTTCCACAGCTACGAGTCTTCTGAACCAGGCCGAGGCACTCGCCGACCAGCTCGGCTCCGATGAGAACTACTGGCAGACCAGCTTCGGGCCGACGAATGTCGTTCTGCATCGGCTGTCCGCCGAACTCGACCTCGACAACATCTCGTACGTCGTGGAACACGGTCAGATCGAGGTGGATCACATGCCCCCGGAGCGAGGCGTTTCCCACCGCATCGACTATGCCCGTGCCCTCGCGCTGGCAGGCCAGGGGGACCGTGCGTTGGCGGAGCTGCGTGCGGCCGAGGACACGTCGGCGCAGCTTGTACGGAACAATCCCCGTGTACGAGACACGCTGCGGGACCTGATCAAGCAATCCCCGATCACCGGCAGCGCTCGCTCGTCGGAGTTGTTCATGATGGCTCAACGATGCAGGGCGGTGCAGTGAACACCAACAAACGCGGAGTCCTCGGAGTCGTGGGCACGAGCGCCGGCGGAGTCGAAGCCTTGCGCACCGGGCTCGTGGAACCGGCTCTGGCGCGCGGGTGGCAGGTTGCCGTGACGGTCACGCCGACAGCCGGCCGCTGGCTACGGATGAGCGGCGAGACAGACCGGCTGGAGGAGCTGACAGGTCTGCCCGTACGAGACGCACCACGGCTGCCCGGCGAGGCGAGGCCGCACCCGAGCGTGGACTGCTACGTCGTCGCCCCCGCCAGCGCGAATACGGTCGCCAAACTCGCGACCGGTATCGCCGACAACCAGGCCCTGACGCAAGTCGGAGAAGCCATCGGCACCCTGGGACTACCGGTCGTCGTCTTCCCCCGGGTAAACGCCGCCCATGCCCGCCACCCCGCATGGAGGGGCCACCTCGCCGCGTTGCGCGAGGCCGACGTTCACCTCGTCTACGGCCCGGACGTCTGGCCACTGCACGAGCCACGCGCGGCGCTGGCAGGGCGCGACTTGCCGTGGGCGGCGGTATTGGAGGCGATCGACCGAGCCACGGAATGACAGCTCGTCAACTCTCCTGATCTGCATGAACAGAGGACCCGGACAGTCTGTCCGGGTCCTCTGTTCATGGGGCATCGAGGCTTACTCCCATGCCGGAGATGCTTGAGCAGCAAGCGCGGGAGCCACATAGCCGGACCACCGTGTCGAGCGGTACGGCCCGTTCGGGCCTCCAGTTGCCGTTTTCCGCTCTGCCGGTCGTCGCCCGATGCCAGGGTCCAACACCTCCGCGCGTGGCGGAGAGGCTGAGAAGGCCGGACCGCCGACCACCACTCCCGTTCCCCGGGCTCGCCCCGACCTCGCCCGCACAAAGGGCGCTGAAGTGCGAGATCCGGCAGACGAGCCAGCGAACACCAACCCCCACTCCCGGCCTGGGAGGGCACTCTGTGTCACAAGCACGCCCCAGACTCAGCCACTTGACGCTGGCCGACACCCTGAACGCAGTGTCCTGGGCTCGGCGGCACACCGTCGACGTCCTGTCCCGTTGGCAGGTCCCGCCCGACTTCGTCGAGACGGCTCGGCTTCTGGTCTCCGAGTTGACCACCAACGCCATACGGCATGCGGAGCCGACAGAGGAGCCTTCCTCGCACTCACCTTTGGCGGAGGTCGGCACCGTCGGATTGATGCTGTGGCTCGATACACCTCGCCTCGTACTTCAGGTCCAGGACCACGACCCGCGCCCGCCGGTGGTCAAGTCCGCCGGCCAGGACGCCGAGAACGGCCGAGGGCTGTTTCTGGTGGACTGCATGAGCGCCAGATGGGGCTTCTACTACCCGACGCCGGGGCTGAAGGCCGTGTGGGCCGAGCTGTCGCTCGTGCCAGACACTGGGCGCCACCCGCCTGCCGGGCCGCGCGGGGACCAAGTGCCGCCGCTGACCGTGGCCCGCGCGCTGGTCGGACTGCGGGCGACCTGAGGATGTGCAACCTCCACCGCGCCCCCGGGCCTCGTGGCCGACGTTGATGTTCCTACGCGCGCGACACCCCGGGCCCCCGTCGCAGGCCACGGACGCAACGCCGGTAAGCCGGGGACTGGTTCTGCGGCGGAGGCCGCCCCACAACATCATCCTCTGCCGACCACCCCAGAGGATGAACTTCCCAGGAGACCCTTCGAGATGATGAAGCAATCCAACGACGCTGCCCGCTATGCCGAGCGCATCGCACCCCGGCCGCAGACGCTGGTCGTCCAAGGAACCAAGTTCTGCAACCTGGACTGCGGCTACTGCTACCTACGAGACCGCGACCAGAGAGACCACATGTCGGTCGAGGTCGCCTCCGCCGTGGCACGGTCGGCAGCCGAGCTGACCGAGGAGACTGCGGGCGAGCCGCTGGGCATCGTCTGGCACGCCGGAGAGCCCATGGCCTTGGGCATCCGCCGCTTCGCCGGTCTCCTCGCGCCGTTCGAGCCGCTGCGCGCTGAAGGACGGGTGCGCCACTACGTCCAGACCAACGCCACCTTGATCACCAACGCCTGGTGTGACTTCCTGACCGACCACGGGTTCCGGGTCGGGGTGAGCATCGACGGGCCGGCCGCACTCAACGCCCAGCGTATGGATCGAAGGGGTCAGCCCGCGTTCGACCGCATCAGGAGGGGTATCGAACGGCTTCGTGAGCGGGACATCGCGTTCTCCGCCATCGCGGTCGTCAGCCAGGAGAGCATCCACGAGCCCGAGAGTCTGCTCGACTTTCTGGCCGATCTGGGCTGCGACACCATCGGCTTGAACATCGAGGAGGTCGAGGGCGTCAATACCGAGCGACAGCCTCCGACACGCGAGCTCGCCACCGACTTTTGGCGTCGCACCATCGCTTGGAGCCGCCGCCGTGCGGGTGCACCGCGGGTGCGCGAGCTTGACCGCCTCGGCGACTACCTCCAACTCGCCCGCAGTCCCCGGACCGGGGCGCAGGAGGGGCGCCTTCTTGATCCCATACCGACCATCTCCGTAAACGGGGACGTGGTGCTGCTCTCACCGGAACTGGCCGACACCACCGCCCCGGCATACGACGACTTCCGGGCCGGAAACGTGCGGGAGCAGTCCATCGCCGCCATGCTGGACGGCGCGCACCGGCTGCGCTACGTGCGCGAGTTCCTCACCGGCCTGGACGAGTGCGAGGCCACCTGCGAGTTCTTCGACTTCTGCCGGGGAGCGCAGGCCGGCAATCGCTACTTCGAGAACGGCAGCCTGGCCACGACCGAGACGAACTACTGCCGCGTCTCCCAGCAAGCCCTGGTCCTGGCCCTGTCCGACACCGTCCGAGAGGAACAAACCGCATGACACTCCTGGAACACCTCGCCACCGCCGACACCCCGGCCGTCACCGAGCTGATAGCCGCCACCCGTCGTTCCCCCCAGCCGCACCGCGCCGACTGGGACAACCAGCCGACCTGGGACAACCTCCCCGCCCAGCCCTGGAACAACCAGCCGACGTGGGACAACTGGAACAAGAAGTAGAAGGCCCGCAGGCCGGTGGCCCTTTCCCCGCAAGGAAGGCGCCACCGGCCGACGGCTCACCCAACTCGCAAAGGAAGCAATGCAGAACCGCACCTTCGGCCGCGTCAGCGTCACGCTGCCCAGTCTGAACGAACCCGGCATCTACCTCTCCAACGTCCGCTCACTGGAAGGCGGTCGAGGCACCGTCCAGGACTTCACCTACGCGGACGCGGACCTGCGGACCCTGGACCTCGCAGACGCCCATCTCATCACCGGGCGCGTCACCGGACTGCACGCCCAGCGCACGCAGTTCACCGGGGTGCGGATCGACTCCGTCGAGTTCGCCGACAGCGACCTGGGCGCGGCGCAGTGGACGGACAGCAAGCTTTCGCGTGTGGTCTTCCGCAACTGCAAGCTCCTGGGAGCCGCCCTGCGCGGAGTCACCCTGGACAACGTCCTGTTCGAGGGCTGCAAGCTCGACTACGCCACCTTCGACCAGGTGCGAGCCGTCGGCCCGCTGGCGTTCTCCCAGTGTGTCCTGTCCGAGGCCACCTTCGACGGCTGCGACCTGGGTGGCGCTGTCTTCGACGACTGCGTTCTACGTCTGACGGAGTTCGGGCGAGGCAAGTACCAGGGCTGCGACCTGCGCGGCAGCGACCTCTCGGCCCTCCGCGGCGTCGGCTCGCTGGCCGGCGTCGTCATCGACCGCGCCCAGCAGACCCAGCTCGCCGAGGCACTGGCGGCAGAACTGGGCGTCACGTATGGCGAAGACCTGGACGACGACCGCTAGAGGCTGAGGGGGCATGGCGTGAGCTTGCACATTGCGTTCGGTGACTACGCCGTACTGCGGGAGCGCTGCGAGGTCGCAATCCTGCGAGCCACCAAGCACGAACCGGACTACGAGGACGCGGCCGTCGTGCCGACGGGCGAGTGGCGGCCACTCGACCCAGACCTGGCAGAGCGGCTCCGACCGGCAGAGACCACGCCGGACGTGGCGCTCGTCGAGTTGGTGCGGTTACCCCAAGCCGAACCCGACGAACTGGCCCGGATGGCAACCGGTACCTTCTGGCCGGATCACCTCCCCGGTCGATCCTCAGCCGAGTACCTCGGGTATGTGGTGAGCGAGCCGCAGGCGCTCACCACGACCGGTAACCCCGCCTCCGGCCGGCGGATCGGCCTGCACATCGACAACTGGGACCGCCTGCCGGTTGCCACCCGGCACCTCTCCCGCCGCCGCTTGTGCTTCAACTTCGGTCCCGGGACGCGCTACTTGCTGCTGGCCGACCTGGATGTGTGCGCGATGAGCCGGAGGCTTCACCTGGGAGATGAGACCCGGTGCCCCCACACCGACGACGTGCGGTGGTACGTCGCCGAGGGACGGACGTTGCGGTGCCTCCGCATCCGCCTGGAGCCGGGCGACGGCTACATCGCGCCTACCGAGCTGCTGCCGCACGACGGTTCGACAGAGGGGCAGCTGCAGTCGTCGATGGCGGCGTTCTGGCTGGGGCGATGGTCGCGTGGAGGTGTCGGACCAGGCGTTGGGTCCGTCCCGGTCTGATGGACAATTCAACGCTGGCCATGCTTCATACCCGTGATTCCGAAGCTCGTGATCTTTTCACCCACAGGTGAGCGACAACGCGGGAAACTATCGGCCGTGGCGCGGTGTGGGATGCCGTGCCACGGACGCAACGCTGCCGGGCTCCGTATCTTCTCCAGCTTGCTCGTGGTCCCACGAGCATCTCATCATAGAATGACAAGGAGGGGTGAACCTTGGGGGTGAATTCCCGGCGAATGGCCACACCCTCCAAGGCTTACCTGCATAGCCGCTTCGACCTGAATGAGAACGCTACGGCTTAGTGTCTCGTTCCATTACGGACGTCGCTCCCTCGATGCCGTTGATGACCTCGTACTCAAGGTCATCGATCCCGATGCTGTCCTTGACCGTGTCGAAGTGAATGCGAGCGGAGGTGATCTTGCCCTGCTCAATGGGGCGAAGCAGTTCGAGCTCGTTGACGCCCTTGGTCTCGAAAACGATGTAGCGACTGCCATCGGTACGTTCAACGGTCAGGGCCCAGTCGGGGTTATAGTTTCCCAGTGGGGTCGGGATCTTGAACGAGGACGGCAGCTTTACGAAGGTCTTGATCTCAGGGCGCTGCAGGAGTGCGAGTGCGAAGTCTTTCTCCGCGTTCGAGTCGACAACAAGGTAACGGTAGACGGACTTCTTCTCAAAGGAGATCGCGTTGCCCTCGGCGTCGGAGACGATATTCCCTCCGAGGCCGGTGTACCCTGCGAGGTCAGCGTCGCGAAGCAGGCTGAGCGTGTAACGACACTCTGCTTCGGGGCGGGAGGGGTCCACGAGCTCGTAGCGCAATCCCTTGACCAAGAAGTCAGCCTTGGTAATGTTGAGTTGACGGCCTGCCTGGTCGATGTATGCCTGCGGGTTGTCCCGGAACTGCCCGAGCGTCCCGGATTCGGTGAGGACATGAGCGAGCGTGGCACGGGTCAGTTGAGTGCGGTCTGCAAGAACGGACAGTATGTCGGGCAGGTCCTCGCTATCGGCGTAAGTGACATCCGCACGGCGCGCTGCGGCGGCTTCCGTGGTCAAGCCACTATGATCGATGCGCTTAACACGGTGTGTGAGCCACTCGCCCCGACGTTTGGGTACAGGAAGCATGCCACGGAGCGCCTTGACCATGGCATCACGCAGGCTGGCTTCATCGACCTCGACACGGTACTCCGTGCGGTGCTGGATACGATCCCACAGCTCCTTGAACTCAGGGCTTTCAAGGCGTTCCTGAACAAGGGGCGACGCGAGGCGTTCGCCCGCTTTCTTGACGTCCATTGGCTTGGCCAGGCGTTTGATGAGCCCGAGCACTTCCTTGGCTGCATTCTTTGAATGAACGGAATCTTTGACAACCTTCGCGAGGTTCGCATCGCCGCTCTGCACTGCCTGGCGCAGCCGGTCTTGCACCTTTCCCTTGACGTCAATGTACCCTTCATGGAACAGGGCTTGGCACAGCAATTGTGCGGCAGCTGAGCCCACGCGGAAGACTTCCCCATCTGCCGCTTTGAAGGAAAGGCGCGCGAAACCGTCTACGGTGATGACACCGAACTGGATGCCCAGGTCTTCGGCCATCTCGCGCTGAAGGCGGTCGGCAAATTCCTCATAGGACTCGTTCGCGATCACGGTCAGGCGGTTGATGTCGAAGCCGTGCACACGGTTTCCAGCCCCGTCCACGCACAGGCGCAGGCCACGACCTATGGACTGGCGGCGCCACCGCTCGGTACCCATGTTCCTTAGGACGCAGATTTGGAAAACGTTGGGGTTATCCCAGCCTTCCTGCAACGCGGAGTGGCTGAAGATGAACCGGAGGGGGGTCCCCGGAGTAGTCAGTCCGACTTTGTCCCGCATGATTTGCTCGTAGGCCAGACTCGCCTGCTGGCGTCCCTTGTCGGTAGTCTCAATGGTCTCCACCAGCACTTGTGCACCTCCTTTTCGACGGTCCACAGAGAAGTACCCCTGGTGGGTCTCCTTCGCGACGGTGCCGACAGAGCAGTCGCCCAGCAGGGTGTTGAACTGCGGCTCGGAGGCAATGCGCGTGTACTCTTCCTCGAAGATTCGCACATACTCACCGGGAAGTGCCTCGCCGTCAGATCCGTACTCGCGGTACTTGGCCACGGAATCGACGAAGAAAAGGCTCAGCACCTTTATCTCTCGTTCGTGGATTGCGAACTCCTGCTCCTTGAGGAGGTGCTGCCGGATGGTCTGGGCGATCATCTGACGGGCTCGCTCGGGGATGCTGACCTCGGCGCCGATGCTGTCGCCGACATTCAGTGGCTTCGTGACGGTATCGAAGGAGATGCTCTGCTGCCCCTGGGCCGCATTGATAGCAACCACGGTAAGGTCCTTGTAAAGCTCACGGCCGGTCACGTCTGCGAGGTTGCGGCGTGACGTGGTGTCCACGGTGACAGCCTTGCGCTTGATCTCGTTTCCCTGCTCGACGTCCGCCTCGACCCGCGCCGTGAACGCTCCGCCTTTGCCTCGTGTCACTCCAAGCAGTTTGACGTATGGGGTCGTCCCGCTGGCAGAGGTGACCAGGGAGTCGACCTCGATCTGCTTGACCAGCTGCTTTTCGTAGGCGGCGATGGCATCCAAGCGGTAGACGAGGTTGGCCTTGTCGCCCTTGGAGTGGGTGGCCGAGTAGCGCAGGGTGGCCAGGGCGTTGAGGTCCTCCAGCGCGCCGCGACCTGCACCCTTTTTACTGCCGATACCGGTGTCGCCATACACGCTCTGCGGCTCGTCGACGATGATGATCGGGTTCGTGGCCCGGATCAGGTCAGCGGGTACCTCGAAGTCGAGGTCTTCAGCTGGCTGGTAGATCTTGTTGGTCTTCTTGTTGATCGCTGCGACAGTGACGATCATGATTTGGATGCTCGACGATGTGGCAAACGAACGCACGCGGGACAGGTTGCCGCCGTCGAATTGGAAGAAGCTCATCGGCGGATTGCCATACAGGGATCCGAAGTGCTCGCGCAGCATCCGGACGGACGTCTCGACGCCTTCCTTGATGGCCACGGACGGCACCACGATCATAAACTTGGTGAACCCGTAGAACTGGTGGAGCTCATAGATGGTGCGCAGGTAGACGTACGTCTTGCCCGTGCCGGTTTCCATCTCGATGGTGAAGTTCATTGAGTCCAGCGACGTCTCCGGAGCCAGACCGGTGTGGTGCTGAATGTCGTGCAGATTAGCCAGGATCGTCTCCGGGTCCAGACGCAGCATGTTGCCGTAGCCCAGGTCGGAGAAGCCGTCGAAGCTGGCGTGGACGGCCGGGTGGGCATGCACGGTGAACTGGGAGGTCATGACCTCTTGGCCCCTGAACAGCCCCGTGACTGCGTCGATGGCCTGACGCTGGTAATCGAGGTCCGCATCGAAGGAAAACTTCATTCAGATGCTCCGCAGCGTGGTGAAGCCGGCCTGCTCCAGGGCGGCGGCAAAGTTGAGCTTGGCGGCGGCGTCGACGAAGCCCGTGTCACGGACGACGACCGTGGTGTCGGCGTCGCCCGGGTCTTCGTCGCGCCAGGCCACGAGGGCCTTGGCAACTTCGTTCGCGCGTTCGACTGATATGTCGGTGCCGAAGTATGCGAACAGCGCGCCAGCGAGGTTGTACAGGGCGCTGCCAGCGACCTCGCGTTTCTCCAGCGGCGTGGTCAAGTCCACGCCCTGACGCAGCATCACCTCGACCAGCAGGTCGTCCGTAGTGCGCCCGGCATTGAGGTTGTCCACGGCTCCGAACAAGTCGAGCTGTTCGGCCGTGCCGTCCCATGCCTTCACGTTGCTGGAAGCCAGACGGTAAGACCGGAAGCCAGTGTCGATATCCGGAGCGTCGGGGGTCCCACTTGCAGCGATCTGCTGGCCTGCGCGACGCAGCCGCTCGCGCGTCATGTCCGCGATTGTGTCGTATTCATTCTCGTCGACGGGCTCGCCAAGTTGGACCAAGATGTATCGACGACTGCCGCCATCGCCCGCGTTCAGATTCATGACAGCATGGCCCGTAGTTCCAGACCCTGCAAAGAAATCGAGAATGAGAGCATCCTTCGAATTTTGAGCCACGAGATCAATCCAACGAGAGAGGACATTAACATCTTTCGGGAAGTCAAAAATCTTCCCACCCATAAGCAAGTCCAGCGCCTGCGAAGCCGATCGGCGCGGCTGCTCGAATACGGATAGGGCAACTTCGTTCGACTGCTCTTCCAAATATCGCTTATAGTAGGCGAGTGATGTATGATCCTCGCCAAATAGAATCCTCCCCTCGGCTAGTTTTTCGGCCATGGTTTCCTTGGAATAAACCCAGCCATTCGGATGCCGTCGAACTGGAATTCCCGTCTTGGGATGAGGGAGGTCGTACATTAGATTCTCGCGAGGATTGGGCGAACGAAGATTATCGCCCATGTAGACCCTCCCCTCGTCGTCAATGCGATTATAATTTGTGAGGGACGCCGAGAACCTGCCCCTCTGTCGAGAGAACCACGTTTTCAGCATCTCCGTCGCTTTGGTCGAATCACACTCCGAATCGCGCCAGAAACTCTCCGCCACGCCCAATACTTCATCAATTGAACCCTTGCGCATTCTCCAGAGAGTTCCCATTTCTCTAAGATGCGGCTCATTCTTGGCATAGACAAGCATGTAGTCATGACTGTCGGATACGTACCGAGAGTCATTCTTCTTAACGCCTTGCCAGATGATGTTTGCGATGAAATTCTCTGCGCCGAAGACTCGGTCAATCAGCAACTTCAGCCGCGCGTGTTCGGTATCGTCAATGGCGACGATGACGACACCCGTCTCCTTAAGCAAGTGGTGAGCCACAAGGAGACGTGGGTACATCATCGACAGCCAGGCTGTGTGCTTCGAGGCGCCAGCCTTGCGGTCCAGGGCGCGGTCGGATCCCTTGCCGACTTGGAGCACTCCCCCATCGTCGCGATGGCCGGCAACCGTCTCGTGCGCCGCCTGAGAGGTCGTGCGCTTGTCGTCGTAAACAAAGTCGTTTCCGGTGTTGTAGGGCGGATCTATATAGATCACGTCGACCTTGTTGGTGTAACCACGGCGCAACAAACGCAGGACCTCAAGGTTGTCGCCCTCAATCACAAGGTTGCGAGTGGTATCCCAGTCCACGGATTCATCGGGCTTGGGTAGGAGTGTGCCAGTAGCCGGGAGAGTGGACAGGCGTCGGGCCTCGGCCATTCCAGGCCAGCGTAGGCCAAATGCCTCGGCGCTGTTGGGGGCAGCGGCCTCACCCAGGAAATCCCGGAGCACATCGACGTCGACGGTGCCATCGACGACGGCGTCGGGAAAAAGACAGGCCAAAACGTCAAGGTTCGACTTGGCCTCGCCGGGGCCGGCCAGGTTGTTGACCGGTTCGAAGTCCAGGGTCACAGCGGGTGTCTTTCTTCTATGGTGAGGAGGGTGGAGTCGGGAGCCGTTTGTCAGTCACGCTGTGCTTGTGATCGGCGCGGTAAAGGGTGCCTGCGGCACCCTCGATCTGTAAGCGCAGCATCCGTGCCTGGGTGTTGAGTTCGATACGTCGTTGCTGGTTCTTCGCCCGCCTGGCGTCACGTACGACGGAGGTCAGTTCGAGCTCCAGGTCGGTCAGCCGTCTTCGCAGTGCGATGGCGTCGGCTGCCTGCAGTGCTGTGCTGGCGGGGCGTCCGTCGGCTGCGGCGGTGCGTACTAGGTCGCGGTACAGCGCCCACATGTTGGTGCGGTCGAGCCGGTCCAGGTGGAGGGTTCCCGGCTCTATCTGCCCGGCCGGCACCACGACGTGTGCGTCGATCACGGATGTCGACCGCGTGGGGTCCGTGCGACTGACATGGCTGAGCGCCAGGGAGAGAGTCGTGGCGCAATCAGGCATATACGCGAGCAGCACCACAGGCTTGGCCATGCTGCGGTGAACGAGTTCGGTCACACGGGTCCGGTCGGCCGCTTTCGTCCTACCTGCCAGGACAACTTCCAGGACCGGTATATCGACGACGGTTCGCTCGCTGTCCTGATATTTGGGTACCTGGATGGTCTCCGGTCGCAGAATTCCAACCAGCTGAGCCAAGGTCACGGCCTTGGCGATCAGGCGTGCATCGGTAGGTGCCTGATCCTCGAACTGCGCGGCGAGCATCTTCTTGGTGATGCGGTGCTGTTGGCGCGCCGCCTCGGGCAAGCCGAGCAAGCCGGCACCGTCGTGCCGATGGGGCATGTCGGTCACGGGATGACGGCCACCCATGCGACCAGGTCCACGGCTTCCAGACTGGGCGCGGTGGCGTCCGTGCCCAGTTGAGAGGGGCCTGCGGAGAACAGGGAGGCCACCATGCTCTCTTCGGCCCTGCCGGAAGCTGCGCGGACCGCCACGTCCAGTAGGCCGCGGTAGTGCGTCATGGACTTGCCCGACCGGGTTGTCCTCTCGAATTCCGCGAGGGCGGTGGCGTCAGGTTCGGGATGGCCCAGGCAGTGGTGGCGCAGGATGTCGAGGGCCAGTTTGGGTTCCTCGATCGAGTGGGCGAGGCTGCCGTCGTCGATTACGTAGGCGAGTACGTACGGGGCCAGTGGATATGCCTTGGAGAAAGTGAACGCGTCGTCGCGCACACGCAGGAGGAACACCGCTCCAGGAGCGAGCCCGTCCTCCGCCAGGGTCTTGTCGAAGCGGGTGACGCCGAACAGGGCCAGGGGCCACCCGGTGATTTCCTGGATCTCGCCGCGGGGGCGTGCGGCGGCGTCCATGCGGAAGTCGGAAAGGGTCAGATCTGTAATGCTCAGGCCGCCGGCGAGGCCTTCCATAGTGGGAGCTGTGTCCTGCATCTGCTGCAGTTGTCTACGCCGGTAGTCGAGATCGTTCATCTCACCAGACATGACGTCCAGGACGTTCTCCTCGCCGGTCGCAGAGACATCCAGAAGAGTCATGCGGCTGGCCACGCGCTTCTCAAGGTTGATGTAGGCGTCCAGGTCCATGTTGGGCCAGAAGTTGACGAGCTGGACGCTGGCGTTGATGGTACCCAGGCGGTCTACGCGTCCGAAGCGCTGGACGATGCGCACGGGGTTCCAGTGAATATCGTAATTGATCACCGTGTCGCAGTCCTGAAGATTTTGGCCTTCGGAGATGGCGTCGGTCGCAATCACAATATCAATTTGCGGAGAAATCAGTTCGCCGCCCTTGGAGCGCGGTGAGAATGCTGTGAGCACGTCGACCATGTGGGTGCGCTTCATCGGGAGGGTGGTCCGGGTGGTCTGCCCCGTGATCAAGGCCACGTGCACCCCCAGCTCCTCGTTGGCCCAGCGGCCTATGTGCTCGTAGAGATATTCTGCTGTGTCGCTAAACGCGGTGAAAACCAGGGCCTTGCGGTTGCCGTCGTTGGTGGGGTATTCGACCTTGTCGCGCAGGAATTGCTTGAGCCGGGCCAGCTTGGCGTCGCGGGGGACATCGACCGCCTTCACCTCGGACAGCAGGGCAGCCACGGTGTCCCGGTCCTGCTGGAGTTCCTGTCTCCACCTGATCCGGTCGATGTCGGCGAGGAACACCTTGACGTTGCCGCCCACGGTGTCCTCGAACTGGGGGTCGTCGAGGTCGATGTTCTCCAGGTCAGCGAAGCCGTCGATGGAGTTTCCTTCGTCCCCCGTTGCTTCGTAAGCGTCGATGCTGGCAATCGCGCTGTCTATGGTGGCGAGGATCTTGCCGAGGGTTTTGTCCAAGGAGTTGACCGAGGATTCCAGACGCTTGAGCAGCCCCACCCGCAGTAGATGGACGATGTTTTTCTCGCGGTCGGTTTGCTTCCACACGCGCTGACCGCCTGTGCGAACCTTCTGGTCGTACATGGCGGCGTACTTGCTCTCGTACTTCGTGCTGACGTAGGAGGTGGGCTTGTAGGCTGCCAGGTTCAAGCGCAGGATCGACTGGTTGATCTGCTCCAACGGAATCATGGCGTTGGCCGTGTCAATGGGCGGGATGAGGTTGATCGGGACCAGTCGGTCGGGGAATTTTCCTACATCCTTGGTGCCGTAGTACTTCTGTATGTGCTTGCGCGAACGGGCGATCGTAACCAGATCCAGCAGGCGTATATAGTCCATACCGAGCGTGCCGACCAGGGACTTCGTGCTCTGGGTGGCAGCAGGCATGCGCTGCCATTCGTTAAAGCGCTTCTGCGCCTTGGCCAGGGTCGCCGCGATGCTCTTGATCCCGTCTGTGGCCAGGGCCTGGTCGTTACCCTCCGTGGCAAACAGAACCTGGTTTTTGAGGTCAGCAAGGCGTGTGTTCACGGGCGTGGCACTAAGCATGAGGACTTTGGTCTTGACGCCGCTCTTGAAGACCTCATTCATGAGGCGTTCGTATCGGGTAATTCGGCCCTTGACCTGCGGATTATTGCGGAAGTTGTGAGACTCGTCAATCACGACGAGGTCGTAGTTGCCCCAGTTAGTGTTGGCCAGATCAATGTCCCCGGATAACCCGCTGATGCGGCTGAGGTCAGTGTGGTTGAGGACGTCGTAATGGAACCGATCCTCGGCCAACGGATTGCGATTGTCATTTCCACGATAAACAGTCCAGTTCTCGCGTAGCCGCTTGGGTGCCAGGACGAGAACACGGTCGTTGCGCAGCTCGTAATACTTGATCACTGCAAGGGCTTCAAAAGTTTTCCCCAGGCCTACGCTGTCGGCAATTATACAGCCGTTGTGGCGCTCAAGCTTTTCGATCGCGCCGAGCACGCCGTCGCGCTGGAACTTGTAGAGCTTTTTCCATACGACGGAATCATAGAATCCGGTCTTGCCACGCTCGGCAGTCTCCTCGCCGGCCTCGTCGACAAAGTCCTTGAACAGGGAGGTCAAGACGCGTAGGTAGACGGACTCGGGAGCCCTGTTCTCGAAGAGGGCCCGGGCAGCGGCGAGGAATTCCTCCTGGATAGAGCCAGTGGTTACGTCGTCGCACCACATCCGCTCGAAGTTGGCGATGGTCTGTGACACCTTGTCCGCATCCGTCGTCTCCAGGGGGAAGTACAGATTTTGGGATGCCACCAGGCCAAGGCTCTCGGCTTCAAGGCCCGCACCGTCGACTGCATAGGGGAACGGGCCGTCGACGCTCGTCCAGGTGCCGCGAGTGCGCCGCTTAAGCGTTCTTGCCCGGAGGTGTCCTTTGGCCCAGGTAACGAACGCGCGGGCGATGCGGTGTTGGTCCAGTCGTGCACGCTTGAGGTTCTCCTCCTCAAGCCCATTGAGAGGGAACTCTTCGAGGCTGTGGCCGTGCAGGAGCAGACGCAGTTCGACGTCGGTCAGCTCGTCCTGGAGCGCCTCGTAGACAAAGAGGGAGAACGACTCCGACAGCGAGTCCAGGCGTGTGGCGCCGGTCAGGTGCTTGCGTAACCGGTCGATCGCGTTGCCTGCATCGCTGGGGACCATGAAGCCGAACCTCCGGGGTGGGTGCGTGGATTTATTGTTGCGCGGGGCGCGTGAGCGACACGGACGCTACCGACGCTTTGCGACTGGCCCGTCGCGTGGCACCGCCCGCCGCCGAGACCAGGACCGGTTCCCCCGCGCCGGATCCTGCCGTCCCCCTTGCACTCACGACATCACCCCGGATAAGGCCCGCGCCAACCCGACCCCACCCCTGCCGGGACCTCGTCGGCGTGGTACCTGAGCATCTACGCCGGCTCGGCAGCCGTTCCGCGTCAGCCAGCGGAGGCGAAGTTGTCGCGGCGGCTGTCCGTCGAACTCGACACCGTGACGTTCTCTCCCGCTCCGAGCCCGACCATGACGCCGCCCGGAGAGTCCTAGACGTCCTCGGGTGAGCTTGGTGGCCCGGCCCACGGACCGCCCGTGAGGCAGAGGATGGGGCACCTCGCGCCCTGACGCGGTTCCGCAGGGCGCAACCGAGCATCACCCGTTGTCGGCGCAGCCGGATAGCTTCGCGGACATGGGGACGGGGATCGACTACGTACGCGGTGACGCGACGACACCGCTGGGCAAGGGCCCGAAGGTGATCGCGCACGTCTGCAACGACATGGGCGGCTGGGGTAAGGGCTTCGTGCTCGCGATCTCCAAGCGCTGGCCCGAACCGGAAGCCGGCTATCGGCACTGGCACCGGGAGCGCGCGAAGAACGACTTCGGCCTGGGCGCCGTGCAGGTCGTCCAGGTGGATCGGCTGCTGTGGGTGGTCAACATGATCGGCCAGCACGGCACGCGCACCGGCAGTAAGGGCGTACCCGTACGCTACGAAGCCATCGACACCGCCCTCGGAACTGTCGCCGCCCGGGCCACCACGTTGAACGCGTCCGTCCACGTGCCACGGATCGGTTGCGGCCTGGCGGACGGCACATGAGAGCGCATTGAGCCGTTGATTGTCGCCCGCCTCGCCACCGCCGACATCCCGGTCACCGTCTACGACCACGGATGCCGGCCGACCAGCGGTCCACCAGAAGGGTGACCCGCCGACCGGTGCCCGGCGATCGACACATCTCAGCCCGTCTGTTGCGGGCCTTCTTCGCTCGGGCGCCGGGGCACACGGTGGTCGCTTAGCCGGCCACGCGGTATGGTCAATGGTATGGCAACGAAGAAATACACCGTGACCTTGCCAGAGGAGCTCGCCGAGGAGATCCGCTCCGAGGTCGGCCCCGGCGGTTTCAGCCGCTACGTCACGCAGGCAGTCGAGCGTCAGCGCGAGCGGGAGCGGCTGCACGAGGGCGTCGACTGGTGGGAGTCCGAATACGGTCCCGTCACGGCGGATGAACTGGCGGAGGCAGAGGCCGAGCGCAAGGAGATCGAGCGCGCCCACGCTGAGCGTGAGGAGCGCGCACGGAAGGGGACACGGTCTTCCGGAGAGGCCGCGTGAGCGACGGACAGGTCTACCTTCTCGACAGTGAAGGCCTGTCGCAGTGGGTACGCGGCGACCGCCGCATGGGCCTGCGCCTCAAGGACGCCGACCGCTCCGACATCCCCGTCGTTACCACGTCGATGACCCTCGTCGAGGCCTATCACGCCAAGCTCCACAGGCCGGCTTGGCGGTGGGCGCTGTCGCGGCTGCGCGTGGAACCGGTGACCGAGCAGATCGCCAACGACGCCATCGACCTCCTCCAGGGCGCCGGACTGCACGGCCACAAGCACGCGATCGACGCCGCGCTTGCCGCTGTGGCCCTTCGGCGGCCCGGCCGGGTCACGATCTTCACCTCGGACGAGGACGACATGCGCAAGCTCTGCGGAGACCGCGTCGTGGTCGTGAAGCTCTGACGCCTAGTGCTCCGGCGCCCCGTCGTGAACCACAGGACGCACCTCCGCGGGTGGCGCTACCGGGCAGGTCAGAACCCGGATCTCTGGGCGAAATGCGTGAGCGATGCGTGAGCGGACAAGGCAGCACCAGCTGGATTGGGTGTCACCGCCGTGACGTCGGCAAGTCCCTGACCAGGGAAGACGGGACCCGACGCCATCGCCCGGCACCACCCACCACGATCCCGCACCCCCTCGTAATGCGTAGGTCAAGGGTTCGATTCCCTTAGGCGGCTCTGTGGAAGCCCCAGGGCTCACTCGCCGTGACCTGGGGCTTTTGCCTTTTCCGCTGACCTTGTGGAGCCGGGTGAGACCGACATACGGGGCCTGCGCATCGCAATCAGCGGCCGCCTTCGGCCTCCAGCAACCGTGACGCGATCCGTGATCCGTGATGCGCTCCACGTGGGCTGCCGCCGCTCCGCGGTGGCCGGAGCGGCGGGGTGGGGGCGGGGTCAGTACCGGGTGATCGGTGCCCACGTCCTGATGGCGAATCCGCTGCCCTTGTTCTCGACTTCGAGGGCACTGTGGCCACTGAAGTGGGCAGGCAGGACCAGGGCGTTGTTGTCCGCGGCCCAGCCGAGCAGCCTGTGGCGGGATGCGCGGGCCTCGGTCGGGTTCTGGCAGAAGCAGCTGCTGTGGTCGGGGTGCATGACCTGTAGTGGTGTGTGCAGCAGGTCGCCGGCGAACAGGGCCCGGTCGTCACCGGAGTTGAGCTTGACGACGCTGGAGCCGGGCGTGTGGCCGGGGGCTGCTTCCAGGCGCAGGTTGCCGTCGATGGTGTGGCCTTCCTCCCACAGCTGGACCTGGCCGGTGGCGTGCACGGGGGCGATGCTGTCCTCGAAGGCGTTCTCGTTGACGCCGCCGGCGATGTTCGGGTTGTTCACCGGGTTCCAGAAATCGAAGTCGGCCCTGGGCATCAAGTAGGTGGCGTTGGGGAAGGTCGGCACCCAGGCACCGTCGGCCAGCCGGGTGTTCCAGCCGATGTGGTCGGCGTGCAGGTGGGTGTTGATCACGAGGTCGACGTCCTCGGGGCGGACACCGGCACGCGCGAGGTTGCCGAGGTAGTCCAGCCGCAGGTGGTCCCACGCGGGGACGGCGGGGCGGGTCTTGTCGTTGCCGACGCCGGTGTCGACCAGGATGGTCCTGCCCTCGCTGCGGAGCAGCCAGGTTTGTATCGCGACGTGGACCACGGTGTCGTCGGGGCCCAGATGGTCGGGCACCAGCATCTCGTGGTGTTCCTGCCAGGCATGCTCGGGCAGGTCGGGGAAGAACTGGTCCGCGGGCATGAGCGGCCCGTGCATCTCCTCGACGCGGGTGACGGTGACGCCGCCGAGTTCGAGCGTGTGCGTGTGCTGCATGGTGTTCTCCGTAAGGTGCGGGCGGGCAGGCTCGGGGGCCATGACCGGCCGGCCCGGGGGAGCCGGTGGGCTGCCCCCGGGGCGCGCTCGCGGTCGGTGTGGTGTCAGCGGCTGAGGTGGGCGACGACGAGATCGGGGTTCGTGGCTGTCACGTAGGCGGCGCTGTCGATGTAGACGGTGTTGCCGCGCAGCGCGACGGAGGTGGGGTTCTGCAGGCCGTCGGCCGCGGTCAGGACGATGGTGTGGGAGCCGTCGGGCCGTACGAGGGCGACCTCGCTGGGACCGTTGAGAGCCGCCAGGATCTCGTCGCCGCGGCCGGTGAAGGCGAAGTCGTCGATCCCGGACAGACCGGTGGCCGCGGTCCGGACCGAGCCCGCGCGGCCGTCCGGGAGGACGGGGATGCGCAGGACGGTGCCCTTGTCGAGGTTGGTGGCCCACACCGCCCCGTCATGGATCTTCAGGCCGTTGGCCCCGAGGAACCCGGTGGAGGCCAGCTCGGGGGCGGTGGACCAGGCGGTCGCCGTGCCGCCGGTGACCGGCACCCTCCAGATGGTGCCGAGGGCGGAGTCGGTGACGTAGAGGGTCCCGGTTCGCGGGTCCAGGGCCAGGCCGTTGGGCAGACCGTTGGCGGGCAGCGCGGCGATGCGCTGCGGTGTGCCCCCGGGACGCAGGCGCCACACGCCGGTCAGGTCGGGGGTGCCGGTGGCGTACAGGAAGTACAGGGTGCCGTCGTCGGCGCGAACGATGCCGACGGTCAGCGGGAAGCCCATGACCGGGGTGTGGACGCCTCCGTCGGCGGGCAGCGGCAGGGTGGCCAGGACACGGATGACGCCCGTGGGGGAGATCTGCGCGACCTGGCGGGCCTCGGCGAAGGTGACGTACTCGCCGCCGCCGGGGGCCAGGGCGATGTTCTCCGGTGTCTGGCCCTTGGCCAGGTCGAAGCGCACGGCGGTTCGGGCGTTGCTCAGCGGGGCGGAGGCGGCCGACGCCGAAGCCGGAACGATCGTCGCGATCACGGCCGAGGAAAGGACAGCAGCCGCAAGGGTGGTCCTGGACAGTCTCTTGAACATGTCGCCTTCTTGTTTTCGGGCATGCGGCAGCGTCGCGCCGGCGCACGGTGGACGGATGGTTCGTGCTCGGGGCGCGATGCGCCCGCGGCTGTTTCGGGCAGCGGCCGGTTGTCGGCCGTGTCCGGTGGACGTCGTGTCTGGTGGACGTCCTGTTCGGTGGATGCCGTGTCCGGTGGACGGGGGCCGGTGAGGTCGGCCCCGGTGCCCGGTGGCGGGGTGTGTCGGCTGGTCGGCGGATGGTGGTGGGGCGTGTCGGCGGGTCAGCCGACGGTGGGGGATGTCGGCGGGGCCAGCCGGTGGTGGTGGGGTGTGCGGCGGGGGCAGCCGGTGGTGGTGGGTGTCGGGTCAGCCGGCGGTGCGGGCCCCCGGCCGTGCCGGGTCGGCCTGAGCGACGGCTTGGGCGGTGACGGCCTGGGCGGTGACGGCTTGAGCGGCGGCCTGGGCGGTGACGGCTCGGGCGAGCAGGGCCAGCGCGGACCGCGCGGGCGAGCCCGGTTCCGTCGTGACGGCCACGAAGTTCTGGCCCGGCTCCTGGCTCCAGGTCTGCTGGGTCACGGTCAGCGGGCCGACCAGCGGATGGCGCATCTCGTAGTCGGCGACGGCGCAGGGCTTGATCCGGTGGTCGGCCCACATCGAGGCGAAGTCCGGGCTTTTCGCGCTCAGTTCGCCCACCAGCGTGTGCAGCGCGGCGTCGTCCGGGTACTGGCCCGCCACCAGACGCAGGTTCCCCACCACCGCCCTGGCCTTGCACGGCCAGTCCGCGTACAGGTCACGGCTGTGGGCGTCGAGGAACACCAGCCGCGCCATGTTGGGACGCTCCGCCGGCCGGTCGGCGGAACCGGGGTCCAGGTGCCCGGCGAACAGGGCGTGGCCCAGCCGGTTCCACGCCAGGACGTCACTGCGGCGGCCGATCACGATCGCCGGGGTGTCCGCCAGCGCCTCCAGCAACTGGGCGGTCGCCTCCGTCACCCGCTCCGGTACGGGCCGACGGCGACGGGCGGCGCCTTGGGGCGACCGCGCCAGGTTGTGCAGGTGCAGCCGCTCGGCCTCGTCCAGCCGCAGCGCCCCGGCGATCGCGTCCAGCACCTCCGGTGAGGCGTTCAGCGACTGCCCCTGCTCCAGTCGGGTGTAGTACGAAGCGCTCACCCCCGCCAGCAGGGCCAACTCCTCACGCCGCAGCCCCGGCACCCGCCGCCGCTCCCCGTAGGTGGGCAGCCCCAGATCCGCAGGACGCAACTGGGAACGCCGCGTCTGCAGGAACTCTCCGAGCCGCACTTTTCCGTTCATGGACCCGAGTATGGATCCGGCCGCAGAATCCAGCCTGCCCCGGCCAGGGATAGGCACCAGCGGATCCGCCTCCCCGGCCGGACCGTTGACATCGGTCCAGTGTTTCCCGTGAAACGGGGATCTCCACGGTCACGGGCAGCGCCCCCGCCCGAGGCCATCCGCGCCGGGCCCTCGCCGCCTGCCGCGTTACGTGACCTTCCGCGTCACGCCACCTATTGCGTTACGCGGCCTCCCGCCTCACGCGGCCTCCCGCCTCACGCGGCCTCCCGCCTCACGCGGCCTCCCGCCTCACGCGGCCTCCCGCCTCACGCGGCCTCCCGCCTCACGCGGCCTCCCGCCTCACGCGGCCTCCGGCGTCCCCCCGCCTTCCGCGTCCTCACCCCTCCCCTGCTCGGGTGAAGCGGACGGCCCAGTCGTGGAGTCGGGTGAGGAGTTCGGGTGGGGTGATGACCTGGAACTCGGCGTCGAGGCTGCCCAGGGCCAGGGTCGGCCAGTCCAGGGAGTCCGTCGTCATGCGTACCCGGCAGTGTTCGGCGTCGATCTCCTCGACGGTGGTCCAGCGGCCGATCCGTTCGCGTACCGTCCCGGCCGGGGCGTTCACCAGGACCTCGACCCGGTAGGAGTGCGGCAGGTTGTCCAGGCCGGCCCTGACGAACGCGGCCGCGTCCGGGGCGGGCAGGGCGCGGGGGCGGAAGCGGGAACCGGTGCCCGTCGGCGCGGTCAGGCGGTCGACCCGGAAGCTGCGCCAGTCGTGCCGGACGAGGTCGTAGGCGACCAGGTACCACCGGCGTCCCGGGCAGACCAGCCGGTGCGGTTCCACATGCCGTTCGGTGTGCCGGCCGTTGGCGGCGACGTAGGAGAACCGGAGCTGTTCGCTGTCCCGGCAGGCCAGCGCCACCTCGGTGAGCACGCCCGGATCGACGCCTTCCGTCGCCGGGCCGCCCCAGTCGGCGGGCACCGTCATCGCCCGCAGCGCCTCCACCCGGCGCCGCAGCCGGGCCGGCATCACCTGCACCAACTTGGCCAGCACCCGCACCGACGACTCGGCGATGCCCTCCACCGCGCCCTGCGCCGCGACCTGAAGCCCGACGGCCAGGGCGACCGCCTCCTCGTCGTCGATCACCAGCGGCGGCAGCACCGCGCCCGAGCCGAGCTGATAACCGCCGTCGGTGCCGCGCTGCGCCTCGACCGGGTAGCCCAGCTCGCGCAGCCGGTCGATGTCCCGGCGCAGGGTGCGGACCGAGATCCCCAGCCGTTCGGCCAGTTCGGTGCCCGGCCAGAACCGGTGGTTCTGGAGCAGGGACAGCAGCCGCAGCGTCCGGGTGCTGGTGTTCGCCATACTCCCGATTCTCCTGCACTTCAGGTCAGAAAGTGACCGCTGTGCTTCCTACCGTTGTTCCTGACCGACGCAACAGGAACCATGGAAGGCGGAGCCCATGAGCGAGACCAGGGCCGTCAACGAACCGACCCCCCAGGACCCGGCCGCCGGGCCGGCCGCCACCGGCGAGCGCGCCGACCTGCTGGCCGTGCTGGCCAAGCACCGGCACTTCCTGCGCTTCACCACCCGCGACCTCACCGACGAGCAGGCCGGGCTGCGGACCACCGCCGGCGAGCTGTGCCTCGGCGGCCTGATCAAGCACGTCGCGGAGGCCGAGCGCGGCTGGGTGGACTTCATCCTGGACCCGTCGTCGAAGCCCGACGCCAGCGCCATGACCGAGGCCGACTTCGCCCGGCGCACCGAGGAGTTCCGGATACTGCCCGGTGAGACGCTCGCCGGTCTGCTGGCCGACTACGCCGAGGTGGCCCGCCGCACCGACGAGGTGGTCGCCGCCCTGCCCGACCTGGACGCCGACAGCCCGCTGCCGAAGGCCCCGTGGTTCGAGCCCGGCGCGCGGTGGTCCGCCCGCCGCGTACTGCTGCACATCATCGCCGAGACCGCCCAGCACGCCGGCCACGCCGACATACTCCGCGAATCCCTCGACGGCGCCAAGACGATGGGTTGATCCACCAAGACGATGGGCTGACTACGACGATGGGTGACCATGACGATGGGTTGGTTACTACGACGATCGGCTGATCACCGGGATCGCGGGCGAGACGCGGGCGCGTGGCGTGCGGACGCGGGACGTTGGGACGTTCCGACGCGGGGTGTGCGAACGGGGGACGTCCCGGCGCAGGACGTGCGGACGCTCGCACCGCGGTCGCCGGACGGCGCCGGAGACCGGACGGTGCCGGAGGTCGTGCCGCGGGGTGTACGGGGGCCGGCCCGGCGGTGACGTTCTGACGGTGAGGAGGTCCGGGGCGTCGGTGGTCGTCGACCCGGGCCTCCGTCAGCACACCGTTCCGCGGCGCGCGGCGCGCGTCAGCCGCCGAACTCGACCGAACGCAGCTTCAGCCGGTCGGAGGCATGGCCGCCGAGCGCCCTGAGCGGGAAGGAGGCGCCGTCGCAGAACGGGCCGGTGAAGACCTTGGCGACGGAGGCGGTGTCGTTGTGCGGGCTGTGGGCGGGCGACAGATACGGGGACGCCACCTCGCGCAGCGGGACGCACGTGTGGCTGGGCGGATCGACGACGAGGCCCAGGTGAGGTGCGCCCGAGGGGTCGTCGTAGACGTACGTGAATGCCCCCTCGGTGGCGCTCGCGGCGGTCGGCAGGCTCAGCGCGAGCGCGGCGGCGCTGACGGCGGCGGCGAGCAGGGTGGTGCGAAGGCGCATGGGGAGGTTCCTCACGATATACGGGTCAATGCCGCCTGTGCACTGCCCCCGCACGAGCCCCCTCATGCCGAACCGCGCCCGGCCCCACCCGAACGAGTACGGTCCGCGGCGTCGGCACGTGTACCCGTCACGACGCACGCCCCGCTCGCTCCGCGACGAGCCGGCGGCCACCGCGGCGGGCTCCTCGCCGGCCGCGTCCAGTGCCGCACCCCGCCGGAACGCGTGCTCCTTCACGGACGACGGGGCCCGCTGCAACGCGCCCTCACACCCCGCGGCTGGAATGCGCCCCCGCACTCCCGCGCCCCGAAGACCGCACCCCGTCACCGGAAACCCCTGTCACCGGACATCCCCGCGTCCCGAAGACCGCACCCGTGACCGGAAACCCCCGCCACCGGAACCCCGCCACCGGAAACCCCCGCCTCGGCCCGGCCGCCCGCCTCGAACCGTGCGAGGGCACGGGGAAGCCGGAACCGGGAACCGGAAAGCGGGAACGAGCGAACCGGGAACCTGGCGACGGCACCGGAAACCGGGCGCGCGCACCGGGACCGGAAACCGAGCGCACCGGAAACCGGGCGTGCGCACCGGGGCCGGGAACCGGGCGAGCGTGTCGGCCACTACCGCCTGGGCGCAGACGAGTTCACGACGTGGCCTCGTCGCACAGGGCGTGGTCGGTCAGAGTCTCCACCGCGCGGTTCACCTTGTCCTGGTCGATCAGCGCCGTGGTGGTGGTGATCGCGACGGTCACCGCGCGGCGGCCGTCGGCGGAGACGGCGGGGCGGCCGTAGACGCCGAGGCCGTCCCCCTCGTGCATGTAGTACGTGCCGCCGCAGCTCAGGGGGAGGACGCGCAGCCCGAGACCGTAGCCGCCCTGGGTGCCGGCGGGCGGGACGGGCAGGTCGTCGTACGGGACCGTGGTCCGCATCTCGGCCCACTGGGCGGGCGGCAGCAGCTTGCCGGTGGCGAGGGCGCGGAAGAAGGTGTCGAGGTCGGCGGGGGTGCTGACGACGCCGGAGTCGGCGGTGTGCTGGAAGCTCTGGTCGGTGAGGTCGAGGGGCTTCCCGTCGGGGCCGGTGATGGTGACGCGCTCGTGCGGGCCGACGAGATAGGGGTCGGCGTCCGGGATGTAGGTGTGGTCCAGGCCGAGCGGGGCGATCACGCGGTGCTCCACCAGTTCCTGCCAGCTCTGGCCGCCGCTCGCCTTCTCGGCGATCATCGCGGCGAGCAGGTAGTTGGTGTTGGAGTACGCCCAGCGGCCGCCGCCGGGCGTGAAGAGCGGCGGGTGGCCCATCGCGATGGCGACGAGCTGGGCGGGTGGGGTGTCGTCGAAACGGTTCTCGTCGAAGTGGTTGATCATCCGGTCCTGGATGTCCGGGTCGTCGACGTAGTCGTAGAGGCCGCTGGTCTGCTGGAGCAGGTCGCGCACGGTGATGCGGCGGCCGTCGTTGCCGTGGCCGCTGACGAGGCCGGGCAGCCAGTGGTCGACCGTGTCGTCGAGGGACAACCGGTGTTCGGCGACGAGTTGGAGCACCACGACCGCGGTGAACGTCTTGGTGGTGCTGGCCGTCCTGAACTCCGGGTCCCACGGCACGGGCGCCGTCGAGCCGAGGCCGGCCGTGCCGTACCGGGCCCGCAGTGGGGCTTGGCCCTGGCGGTCCAGCCGGGCCACCACGTTGATGTCGCCGCCGCCGGCCGCGCGCACCGCCGCGAGGTCCTCGCGCAGGTCCGCCGCGGAGTAGCCCCCGCCGCGGGAGCCGCCGCCCGTGGAGGCCGCGGCGTTCGCGCCCGCCGGCGCCGCGGCCAGGGTCGACGCCGCCAGCGCCACCACCCACGCCGCCACGACCGTCCGTTTTCCCGCCGTCCTGACCCGCATCGCACTTCCCGTCACCCGGTTCACCCGCGTCTTCGCGGCCACCCCCTGAGTCAACCGGCCGGGGAGCCGGCGGGCGATGCGGCTGCCACCCGGGGGCGGGGTGGGGAGAGCCCCCGGGGGGCGGGGACGCGGGTGCGGGTGCGGGTGGGGAGGCCGGCCGGGCCCGCGGCTTCCAACGCCCCGGCGCGCTCCCTCCGCCGAGGGCTCCCTCCGCCGAGGGCTCCCTCCGCCGAGGGCTCCCTCCGCCGAGGGCTCCCTCCGTCAGGAGCACCGTCCGCCAGAAGCACCCTCCGCCAGAAGCACCCCCCGCCAGAAGCACCCCCTCCGTCGGAGGCCCCCTCCGCCAGAAGTACCTCCCGAAAGGCCCCGCCAGGGAACACCCCCCTACGCCGCGTCCCCCACCCACTGCGCCCACGGCATGTTCCAGCCGTTGAGGCCGTTGTCCGGGGCGACCGTGTGGTCGGGAGAGTTCTTGACGATGACGACGTCGCCGATGAGGGAGTCGCGGTAGAACCAGGCGGCGTCCTGGTCGGGGTCGCCGCCGCCCCTGACGTCGGCCAGGCCGACGCAGCCGTGGCTGACGTTGGTGTGGCCGAAGACGCCGGCGCCGGCCCAGTAGTTGCCGTGGATGAACGTGCCGGAGTCCGACAGCCGCATGGCGTGCGGGACGTCGGGGATGTCGTACTGCCCGGCATAGCCGACGGTCGCGCCGTCCATCCGGGTCGTCAGCAGCTTCTGCTCGATCACCATCTGCCCGTTCCAGGTGGTCCTGCCGGGCGCGCCCGCGGTGATCGGCAGCGTTCTGACGACCTTGCCGTTCCGCACGACCTTCATGGTGTCGCTGCGCGCGTCGACGGTGGAGACCTGGCTGCGGCCGATGGTGAAGTGGAACGTCTCGTCCTGCGTGCCGTACGCGTTCGCGCCGCCCCGCAGGCCGTCCAGCGCGACCTGGACGGTCACGGTGGAGCCGGGCACCCAGTACCGCTCGGGGCGGAAGTCGACGCGCCGGTCGCCGAACCAGTGGCCGACGACCTGCTGACCGCTGGTGGAGGTCACCCGGATACCGGCGGCGACGGTCGCGCGGTCGGTGATCGCCTTGTCGAAGGTGAACGACACCGGCATGCCGACGCCCACCGTGGTACCCGCGGCGGGTACCTCGGTGCCGGTGAACCGGTCGTCCTGCGCCAGCGTGGTGAAGGCGGCCGACCTGTCGACCGTGCGACCGCCGTCGGTCGCCTCGGCGGTGAGGCGGTACGCGGTGCCGGGGCTCAGGTCGGCGGCCGGCTGCCAGGACCGCCCGCCGTCGGAGAGCGCGCCGGCCACGTGCGGGCCACCGTCGGCCCTGGTGAGCGTGACGTGCGTCAACGTTCCGCCGCTGACGGTCACCCGTCCGCCCCGGTCGACGGACACGTTGCGCTGCCCGTCCGCCGCGCCGAGCGTGATGTGGGCTTCCGCGGCGGCGGGCTTGGCGGACGCCGGCGCCTTGCCGTCCGTCCTCACCCCGGTCGGGGCCCCGCCCGCGTCGCAGGCGGTCAGGGTCATGCTTGCCGCGAGCAGGGTGGCCGCGCACAGCAGGGTTTTGGTGGCGTTCATCGGATCTCCGGCCGGGGTGGGTGGCGTGCTGGTGGGGTGGGTGGTGACTGGTGGAGTGCGGAGCGATGGAGGGGTGAGGTCGTGGCCCCGACGGGTTCAACGGACCGGTGTGGTCCGGAGAACCGGCTCGACGAGGCGGGATCGGTGCGCCGGGGCGACTCAACGGGCCGGCCGGTGACGGGAGTTGTGCGAGAAGGAGCTCGCCGGCCGGGGAGGGCGTTCAGCGGGCGAGGGACGCCGCGTCGCCCATGACGACGACGGGGTGGTCCGCCGGGTCGAGGGTGCGCAGCAGGTCCTTCATGTGGGCGCGGGAGATGCTCACGCACCCGTGGGTCGGGCCGCCGTGGTCGACGTGGAACCAGATGCCGCCGCCGCGCGAGGCGCCCATCGGCCGGGTCCAGTCCAGCGGTGACGTGCCCGGCTTGCGGTTGTAGTTGATGGCGACGACGTAGTCGAACGCGGTCGCCAGCGATTCGCCGTTGAATCCGGTGCCGCTCTCGGCGAAGGCGCTGGCCGACTGGTCGTACGGCAGTTTCGTGCCCGGGTCGGGCAGCCGCCCGCCGGCGTCGGTGAGGCCGAACACGCCGATCGGCGAGCGCAGGTCGTCCTGCGTGTGGTGCGCGCTCCAGCCGTGCAGCGCGTTGTGCGCCTGCCACGTCGCGCCGGCCTTCCAGCCGGCGGCGGTGCGCTGGTAGAGCACGACGGCGGCCGTCGGCGAGTTGCGGCCGTCGCCGGTCACCTCGACGACCTGGCTCGCGTCGGCCGGCACCTCGGCCAGCGTCCGCGGACCCACCCCCGGCAGCCGCGCGGGCAGGCTCAGGGCGGCCGCCCGCGCGGACGGCGTCGCGGCCGGGGCGTCATGGCTGACGGCCGCCGTCCGCTGGGCCGCCGACGAAGCGGTGACGGCACCGCAACCGCTGACGGCCCCCACGGAGGCGGCGGTGAGTACGGCGGCGAACAGACAGGTGCGAGCACGCATCGGGAACACCTTTCGGCGGCGCGCGCGAAGACCGCGCGGCCTGATTCGGCAGGGAAACGGACGGGTCGCCGACCGGAAGTCGGAAGTGCGGAGTTACGAGGTGACGTTGGAAGTGGAGCCACGAAGCGGAGTCGGAGGTGCGGGGTGGTGAGGCAGGCGGAGCCACGAGGCGGAGTCGGAGGTGCGGGGTGGTGAGGCAGGTGGAGTCGCGAGGCGGAGTCGGAGGTGCGGGGTGGTGAGGCAGGTGGAGTCGCGAGGCGGAGTCGCAGGTGCGGGGTGGTGAGGCAGGCGGACTCGCGAGGCGTGCGGGGTCGCCGAGCCCCGGTGTGGCAGAGGCGGAGCCGGGTGGCGTGACGCGATAGGCCGTCAACAGCCGTGCGGAGAGGGCAAGTTGAGGGACAGCCGAGCGGCAGCAGCCCCATCCCCCGACAGCAGCGGCTGCCTCCGGGGACCGGCACCGGCGCCTCCCCGGCAGCGCTGCCACCGGGCCCGGACACCGGCGCCTCCCCGACACCGGTGCCGCCGAGCCCCCGAAACCGTGGCCTGCGCCGACAGCGATGCCTCCGAGCCCCCGACACCGGCGCCTTCGCCGGCACCGGCGCGTCCGAGCACCGCCCCCGACGCCCCCGCGCCCCCGCCGGACACTCCTCCCCGGAGCGATCCCCCCGCGGAGCGATCCCCCCGGAGCGGTCATCCCCGCGGAGCGATCCCCCCGCGGAGCGATCAGCGCGGCGCCGGAGTGATCAGTCCGTCGCCGGTTTGCTGAAGAACACCGCGGAGTCCAGGACGCTCTTCGCCAGGTCGAGTTGTGCCTGTGAGGTCCCCCGCATGCAGACATACGCGACCGGGCCCATCGCGTGGCCGATGCCGCCGATGGCCTCCATCTCCCGGGTCCCGCCGATGATGGCGCAGTCCTTGTCGGGCCGGGGGGAACGCGGGGGCTTGAAGAAGAACCCGCCTTCGAACGGCTTGTGCGCGACGGTGACGCGGTCCTTGGGGACCCCCGCCAGGAAGGCGAACGCCATGCCGTTGGCCGGGAGTCCCTTCACCGGCAGGCAGGCGAACGCGCCCACCGCCGGGTCGGGGCACGATTTCGGCGGGCCGAGCGTGCCGTCCGTGGCGTAGCCGACGGCGAACCCGTTGCCGGGGACCATCTCGGCCTGCCAGTGCCGGGGCAGCACCACCCCGATGTCCGTGCCGCCGAAGGGCAGCAGCAGCCATCCCCCGGGACCGGCCGCCGCCGCGCCGACCGGTGAGTCGCCGACCGTGGGGATGGCGGCGAGCGGCGGTACGCCGGCCGGGAGCGCGGTGTCGTCGCGGGCCGGCCCGCGGGCCAACGGGCCGGCCAGGGCCAGGATCGCGGCCACGCAGGTCACGGCCCCGACCATGGCGGCCCGGCGACGCCTGCGGCGGACCACCCGGCGGTGGACCTGGCGCATCCGGTCGGCCGGAGCGGACAGTCGCGGCACGCCCGCCTCCAGCAACCGCCGCAGCGCGAACTCTCCGAGGTCCGTCTCGGCGTCGTCGCCGCGCTCGTCACGGCTGTCGTCACGGCCGTCGCCGCCGTCACCGGCTGTCACAGGGTTCCCCCTCGTCCGCGAGCGCCGCCGTCAGCCGTCCGCGCATCGTGCGGAGCGCCTTGGCCGACTGGCTCTTGACGGTGCCGGGGCGGCAGTTGAGCACGCCGGCGGTCTCCTCGACGCTGAGGTCCTCGAAGTACCGGAGCACCACCACCGCGCGCTGGCGTGGCGGGAGCAGCCGTATCGCCGCGGCGAGGGAGTGCTCCAGATCGACCGCCGCGAAGACGTCGGTGCCCGTCACGTCCGGCAGGTCGTCGTGCGGGACCTCGCCCTGCCAGCGCCGCTGCCGCCACGAGGCGTACGTGTTGACCAGCGCCTTGCGTACGTAGGCGTCCGGATTGCCGTCCGAGACCCGGCGCCACTTGGGCCAGACCCGGGCCAGGACCGTCTGCAACAGGTCCTCCGCCAGGTGCTCGTCGCCCGTCAGCAGCCAGGCCACGCGCAGCAGCCGAGGCCCCCGGGCCGCGACGAACTCCTCGAAGTCGCCCTCCCGCCTCATCGCCGCCACGCCTTTGCCATCGCACCTCTGTCCACGACGTGTTCTTCACATCATCGATAACAAGGTGGACTTCCGAGCAGGTTGTCCTACGAGACCCAGATCACACCGCAACGCCGGAGTCGTGCGCCGCAGCGAGGCGGGCCCGGGCCGTGCGCCGCCGCGAGGTGAGGGCGCCGGAGCGGAGGCGTCCCCCGCGGCGCCGAAGGTACGGAAGGTGCCGGTGGCGCCGATTCAGTGCTTCGGTCGATGAGTGCGTTCGGATTCTTCTATTGGACGGATGTGCCGGTCGCCGGAAAGGGTGGTGACACGGTGGTGACGCACGGACCGCCGGTCGTTACGGATGAGGAGTCGACGTGGAGTATCGGGCGTTGGGGCGCAGTGGGTGCGCGGTGTCGGCGCTGGCGCTGGGGACGATGACCTTCGGCGCGGAGACCGACGAGGAGGGCGCGTTCGCCCAGCTGGACCGGTTCGTCGCGGCGGGCGGCACGCTCGTCGACACCGCCGACGTCTACACCGCCGGCGCGTCCGAGGAGATCGTCGGCCGCTGGCTGGCGGCACGGCCCGCCGAGGTCCGCGACCAGGTGGTGCTGGCGACCAAGGGCCGCTTCCCCACCGCCGGCGGGCCGAACGACGTCGGCCTGTCGCGGCGGCACCTGGACCGGGCGCTGGACGCGTCGCTGCGGCGGCTCGGGGTGGACGGCGTCGACCTGTACCAGGTGCACTCCTGGGACCCGCTGACGCCGGTCGAGGAGACGCTGCGGTTCCTGGACGACGCGGTGCGCAAGGGCAAGGTGCACTACGTGGGCCTGTCGAACTTCACCGGGTGGCAGGTGCAGAAGGCGGTCGACGTGGCCGACTTCCGCGGCTACGCGCGGCCGGTGACGCTCCAGCCGCAGTACAGCCTGCTGGCCCGCGAGATCGAGTGGGAGATCACCCCCGCGTGCGCCTCCGAGGGCCTGGGCCTGCTGCCCTGGAGCCCGCTGGGCGGCGGCTGGCTCACCGGCAAGTACCGCCGCGACGAGCGCCCCACCGGCGCGACCCGGCTGGGCGAGAACCCGGACCGCGGCGTCGAGGCGTACGACCGGCGCTCCCGGCTGGAACGCACCTGGGCGGTCGTCGACGAGGTGAAGGCGGTCGCCGACGGCCGCGGCACGTCCATGGCGCAGGTCGCGCTGGCCTGGTTGCTGTCGCGCCCGATGGTCTCCTCCGTCATCCTCGGCGCCCGCACCCTCGCCCAGCTCGACGACAACCTGGGCGCCGACGGCCTTGTGCTGTCCGCCGCCGAACTGGACCGCCTGGACGCGGCCAGCGACCCCGGCGCCGCCGACTACCCGTACGGCGTCCCCGGCGTCCAGCAGCGCTCCCGCCGCATCGAGGGCGGCCGGTAGGCGCGGGGCGCGGGCCGACGGGGACGGGCGGGCCGACGGAGGCGTATGCCGACGGGGACGGCGGACCCGCGGGCGGGCGGCCGTCCGGTGTCAGCGGCTCTCGCGTTCCTCGCGGGCCCGGCGGCGGGCGGCGGCCCACACCGGGTCGGCCTGTTCCTCCGCGAGGGTGACCTCCGGCCGGCGCTTGAGCGGCCGGGTGCGGCGCTCCGACTCCAGCCGGCGGACGCGGTCGCGGTCCTCGTCGTCCCCGGCGGTCGCCGACGCCGGTACGTACTCGCCGGTCGGCACCGGCTGGCGGGCCTGGGTGGAACGCACCGCGGCCCGGGCGGTGGCGGCCATGTCGCCGGAGACGGCGGTACGGGTGGCGACCGCCCGGTAAGGCGTGCGCGGCCGGCACACCGGGCAGGGCTCGTCGGGGTTGTCCGGCACCCAGCCGTCCTCGCAGCCGCCGCGGCAGCCGGACGGCGAGACCAGCCAGACGGCGACGTCGTCGGGACCGTAGCCCGCCACGTCCTCGTCGCCGGCCCGGCGCAGCGGCCGGTCGGACCACTGCTGCCACCAGCGGCGTTCAATGCGCTCGGTCAGCCGGCGGACCGGGTTGCGCTCCAGTTCGGCGCGGATGACGTAGACCGCGCGGGCCGGCGCGCTGCCGCCGCAGGCGCGCAGCAGCTTCGGCGGCAGCGTGCGGGTGACCTGCCGCTCGCGGTCCGCGGCCCGGCTGTGCAGGCAGCGGTCGCACAGCGACTTCGTCCACGTCGACGGGAACAGCACCCGGGTGCGGTCGCCGCCGGCGCGTGGCGGCGCGGTGACCACCGTCGTGTCGGTGGACCGGAGGGACAACTGGCCGCCGCAGTCCCGGCACCGTCCGGAGCACGCCCGGCACAGCCCGCCCAGCCCGGGGCCGGCGGGCGCGTCGCACCGCGGGCACTCGCTGCGGCACACGTCGCACAGGTGGTCCCCCGGATGCGGTTCGCGCAGCCGCCGGTGCTCCCCCTGGCAGCGGATGCACCGCCGGGTGTCGGTCTCCTCCGGCGCGTTGAGCACCGGGTGGTCCGGGCAGGTCGGGCACCGTACCGTCACGGTCCTCATGGCCGGTCCCCCCGGACGACGACGGGCGTGGCCGCGTGGGTCATGTCGCCCCTTTCGTACGCTCATCGGTTCGGTGTCCCCGTCCATGATGACCCCGCGACCACCCGGACGTGACGACGCCGCCCCGGACGGAGGACGAATCAGGCGGTACGAGCTCGACGTGACCGGGCGGAGTCGGGACCGGAGCCGTGCCGGAGCCAGGGGAACGTCACCTCCGCGTCAGCGACTTCACCCGCGCCACGTCAACGTCACGTGCATCACGGTGCCGCCCGCCACGTCACGCTCACCCCACCGCCGACCAGACCCCACGCACCGCTTCCCCCCCACCCACCACACCGGATACTCCCGAAATCCCGCCCCCCGCCCCCCGCGGCCCGTACCGTACCGGCGGAACGTCCGACCGATCGAACCGGAGGGCACCGCCCATGAGTTACGACGTCGAGGCGGTCCGCCGCCACTTCCCGGCCCTGGCGGACGGCACCGCGCACTTCGACGGGCCCGGTGGCTCGCAGACGCCGCGCGCGGTGGCCGACGCGATCCGCGACACCCTGCTGGCGGGGCTGTCCAACCGGGGCCGTACCACCGCCGCCGAGCGCCGCGCCGACGACACGGTGACCGGCGCCCGCGCGGCGATGGGCGATCTGCTCGGCGCCGACCCGCGCGGCATCGTCTTCGGGCGCAGCATGACGCAGTTGACGTACGACCTGGCGCGGACGCTGGCCAAGGAGTGGGGGCCGGGCGACGAGGTGGTGGTCAGCCGGCTCGACCACGACGCGAACGTGCGGCCCTGGGTGCAGGCGGCCGCGGCGGTCGGCGCGCAGGTGCGGTGGATCGACTTCGACCCGGAGCGCGGTGAACTGACCGCGGCGCACGTGGCCGCCGAACTCGGCCCGCGCACCCGGCTGGTGGCGCTCACCGGCGCGTCCAACCTGATCGGCACCCGGCCGCCGCTGGAGGAGATCGGCCGGCTGGTGCACGACGCCGGCGCGCTGTTCGCCGTCGACGGGGTCCACCTGACCGCGCACGCGGCGGTGGACGTGGCGGCGCTGGGCGCCGACTTCTACACCTGCTCGCCGTACAAGTTCCTCGGCCCGCACTGCGGGGTGCTGGCGAGCCCGCCCGAGACGCTGGAACGGCTGGCGCCGGACAAGCTGCTGCCGTCCACCGACGCGGTGCCGGAGCGGTTCGAACTCGGCACCCTGCCCTACGAGCTGCTGGCCGGCACCACGGCGGCCGTCGACTTCCTGGCCGGCCTGGTGCCCGGCGAGGGCAGCCGGCGCCGGCGGCTGATCACCGCGCTGGAGGCGGTCGGCGAGCACGAGGACGGCCTGCTCCGTCGCGCCGAGGAGGGGCTGGCGGAACTGCCGGGCGTCACCGTGTGGTCGCGGGCCGCCCGGCGCACCCCGACCCTGCTGCTGACCTTCGACGGCCGCGACGCCGCCGACGCCTGCCGCTTCCTGGCCGGCCGCGGTGTCAGCGCCCCGGCCGGGTCCTTCTACGCCCTGGAGCCGTCCCGCCGCCTCGGCCTCGGCGACAGCGGCGGCCTGCGCGCCGGCCTGGCCCCCTACACCAGCGGCGCCGACGTCGTCCGGCTCCTCGACGGCCTCGCCGCCTTCCTGGCCACGCCGGCCGGGTGACGCCGCGCCGGCCCCGGCCGGGGGAAGCCGGCTGACGCCGAGCGGACCTCACCGGCAACCGGCCGTACCGCCGGGGAATCCCGCCGCCGCCGAGCGGCCCCCGGCGGGGGAAGCCCCTCAGCCCGCGCACCGGAGAGGCCCCTCACCCCACGCCGGCCCCGGCCGGGGAATCCCGCCGCCGCCGAGCGGCCCCACCGGGGAAGCACCTCACCCCGCGCCAACCCCGGCCGGGGGAAGCCCCTCAGCCCGCGCACCGGAGAGGCCCCTCACCCCACGCCACCCCCCCCGGGAGGGAACCACCGGGGCCCGTCGCCGCATCCTTCACCGCACAGCCCGCGCCGGACGCCGGGCGCGGGGCGACGGGAGGAGCGGTCATGCTCGACGTGATGGGGACGGCCGGCACGGTGTTCGGCGTGATGGGCACGGTCTTCGCGCTGATCGGTGCCGCGGGCGTCGTCGCCTTCGTGCGCGCGCTGCTGCGGCGGCACCGGGCGCTGCGGTTCGGCGAGACGGCGCGGGCGTACTGCGTGGACACCTACGTCACCCACGACTCCGACGGGCCGTCCCGCCGGCGGGCCGTGCTGTCGTTCACCACGCCCGACGGCCGGGAGCACCGCGTGACGTCGCCGGCCGCCGGCACCGTCGTCACCGGCGACCAGGTCCCGGTGCGGTATCTGCCGGACCGGCCGCAGCACGCGGTGGTCGACACCCCGGCCGGTCCGGCCGCCTGGGCCGGGGCCGTCTTCGTCCTGCTGGTGCTCACCGTCTTCACCGCGTTCGGCGCGCTGTTCGCCGTCAGCGGCTTCGTCGGCGCGTCGATGCTGCCCTGACGCCGGGGGCGGTTTTCGGCCAGCCGCGGTCGTCGTGACAGCGGTGGCGGGACGGTGTGCGGGGACCGGCGGGCATCGGCCACCGGGGCGGCGGTGACCGGACGCACGGCCGGAAAGGGATGCGGGAGCGACGTATGAGGTTAGGGTGAAGGGCCTTCGAGAGCACGTCGTACGAGGAGTTGCCCGGTGCCCGACAGCTTCGTCCACCTGCACAATCACACCGAGTACTCGATGCTGGACGGGGCGCAGAAGCTCAAGCCCATGTTCGCCGAGGTCGAGCGGCAGGGCATGCCCGCGGTCGCCATGAGCGACCACGGCAACATGTTCGGGGCGTACGAGTTCCAGCAGATCGCCAAGGGTGTCGAATCGGTCAAGCCGATCATCGGCATCGAGGCGTACGTCGCGCCCTCCAGCCGGTTCAACCGCAAGCAGGAGTTCTGGGGACCCGGCGGCCAGCGGGCCGTGTCGGACGACGGCGAGGGCGGCAAGGACGTCTCCGGCGGCGGCCGGTACACCCACATGACGATGTGGGCGAGCAGCGCGCAGGGGCTGCGCAACCTGTTCCGGCTCTCCTCGACGGCGTCGTTCGAAGGCCAGTTCCCGTCCGGCAAGCCCCGGATGGACCGGGAGATCATCTCGCAGCACTCCGAGGGGATCATCGCCACCACCGGCTGCCCCTCCGGCGAGATCCAGACCCGGCTGCGGCTCAAGCAGTACGACCTGGCCAAGCAGGCCGCCTCCGACTACCAGGACCTGTTCGGCAAGGAGAACTACTTCCTGGAGCTGATGGACCACGGCCTGGACCTGGAGCGCAACGTCCGCGCCGACCTGTTGCGGCTGGCCAAGGACCTGGACATCCCGCTGCTGGCCACCAACGACGCGCACTACATCACCGAGGACCAGTTCGACGCGCACGACAACCTGCTGTGCATCGGCGTCGGCAAGAACAAGGACGACCCGGCCCGCTTCCGGTTCAACGGCTCGGGCTACTACCTGAAGACCGCCGAGGAGATGCGGCGGATGTTCCGGGAGCTGCCGGAGGCCTGCGACAACACGCTGCTGATCGCCGAGCGCGTCGGGTCCTACGACGAGGTCTTCAACTTCGTCGACCAGATGCCGCAGTTCGACGTGCCCGAGGGCGAGACGCAGGAGTCGTGGCTGCGCAAGGAGATCGCCATCGGCATCGCCTACCGCTACGGCGACAACGCCGGGCCGGAGATCTACGAGCGCATCGAGACCGAGATGAAGGTCATCGGTCCGATGGGCTTCTCGTCCTACTTCCTCGTGGTCGCCGACATCTGCCGGCACGCCCGCGACAACGGCATCCCGGTCGGCCCCGGCCGAGGCTCCGCGGCCGGCTCGCTCGTGGCGTACCTCACCCGCATCACCGAACTCGACCCGATCGAGCACGACCTGCTCTTCGAGCGGTTCCTCAACCCCGAGCGCATCAACCCCCCGGACGTCGACATCGACTTCGACGACCGCCAGCGCGACCAGATGGTGCGCTACGTCACCGACAAGTACGGCGACGCCTACACCGCCCAGGTCAACACGTTCGGCACCATCAAGGCCAAGGCCGCCGTCAAGGACTCCAGCCGCATCCTGGGCTACCCGTTCGCGATGGGCGACCGGATCACCAAGGCCATGCCGCCGGACGTCATGGGCAAGGGCATCCCGCTGACCGGCATCTTCGACCCCAAGCACCCCCGCTACGGCGAGGCGGGCGAGGTCCGGCAGATGTACGACAACGACCCCGACGTCAAGAAGGTCATCGACACCGCCAAGGGCATCGAGGGCCTCACCCGGGGCACCGGCGTGCACGCGGCGGCCGTCATCCTGTCCAAGACCCCGCTGCTCGACCTGATCCCGATGCACATGCGGGCCAAGGACGGCGTCAAGATCACCGGCTTCTCGTACCCCCAGTGCGAGGAGATGGGCCTGGTCAAGATGGACTTCCTGGGTCTGCGGAACCTGGGCATCATGGACCACGCCGTGAAGGTCATCAAGGCCAACCGGGGGATCGAGGTGGACATGCAGAAGATCCCCCTCGACGACCCGGTGACCTTCCAGATGCTGGCCCGCGGCGACACCCTCGGCGTCTTCCAGCTGGACGGCGGGCCGATGCGCGAACTGCTGAAGCTGATGCGCCCCGACAAGTTCGACGACATCTCCGCGGTCTCCGCGCTGTACCGGCCCGGCCCGATGGGCATGAACTCGCACACCAACTACGCGCTGCGCAAGAACGGCCAGCAGGAGATCATCCCGATCCACCCGGAGCTGGACGAACCGCTCCAGGGCATCCTGGGCCCGACGTACGGTCTGATCGTCTACCAGGAGCAGGTGCAGCGCGCCGCGCAGATCCTCGCCGGGTACAGCCTCGGACAGGCCGACCTGCTGCGCCGCGCGATGGGCAAGAAGAAGCCCGAGGTGCTGGCCAAGGAGTTCATCCCGTTCCAGGCCGGCTGCCGCGAGCGCGGCTACTCCGACGAGTCGATCCAGGCGGTGTGGGACGTCCTGGTGCCGTTCGCCGGCTACGCGTTCAACAAGTCGCACTCCGCCGCGTACGGCCTGGTGTCGTACTGGACCGCCTACCTGAAGGCCAACTACCCGGCCGAGTACATGGCCGCGCTGCTGACGTCCGTCGACGACGACAAGGACAAGGCGGCCATCTACCTCGCCGAGGCGCGCCGGATGGGCATCAAGGTGCTCTCGCCGGACGTCAACGAGTCGGTCGCCGACTTCTCCGCCGTCGGCGACGACGTTCGCTTCGGCCTGAAGTCCGTGCGCAACGTGGGCACCAACGTGATCGAGTCGGTCGTGAAGTCCCGCAAGGAGAAGGGCAAGTACAGCACCTTCGGCGACTTCCTCGACAAGGTCGACCTGCCCGCGTGCAACAAGCGGGCGGTGGAGTCGCTGATCAAGGCCGGCGCCTTCGACTCGCTCGGCCACGCCCGGCGCGCGCTGTGCGACATCCACGAGCAGGCGGTGGACGCCATCGTGCCGGTCAAGAAGCAGCAGGCCATAGGGCAGGACGACCTGTTCGGCGCGATGGACGGCGGCCCCGACGAGACCGGCTCCATCGGCCTGGACATCCGGGTCGGCGACCACGAGTGGCCGCGCAAGCAACTGCTGTCCCTGGAACGCGAGATGCTCGGCCTGTACGTCTCCGCGCACCCGCTGGACGGCGCCGAGCACATCCTGGCCCGCAACCGCGACGTCTCCATCCCCGAACTGCTCGGCTCCGGCCGCGCCCAGGGCGACGTCAAGCTGGCCGGCCTGATCACCGGTGTCGAACGCCGGATGACCAAGCAGGGCAACGCGTGGGCCATCGTCCACCTCGCCGACCGCGACGCCAACATCGAGGTCTGCTTCTTCCCCGCGTCCTACCAGCTCGTCGCCCCGCAGCTCATCGAGGACAACGTGGTCACGGTCCGCGGCCGGATCAACGCCCGCGACTCCGGCATCAACATCGCCGGCCAGGAGCTCGCCATCCTCGACACCGCCTCCGCCGAGCACGGCGGCCGCCCGCCGGTGGTCATCGCACTCAAGGCGCACCGCGTCATCCCGCCGGGCGTGGCCGAGCTGAAGCGCATCCTCCAGGCCCATCCCGGCGAGACCCCGATCCGGCTGCGGGTCGAGACGCCCAGCAAGACCACCGTCTTCGAACTGGGCTTCCTCATCAACTCCGAGACGGTCGCCTCCGACATCAAGGGCAGCTTCGGGCCGGCCGCCTGGCTGGGAGTCGCCTGAGCGCCGGAATACCCCGCTGACCGGCGGGGCGGGTGCGGTCTACCATGACGGCACGCCGGACGAAGGAAAGGCGAAAGCTGTGACGACCGAACCGGAGTGCCCGCAGGAGACGGGGACCGCGACGGACCCGGGACGCGGAACGGGCACGCTGGCGCAGAAGATCGACGCGCTGTTCCGGGTCGTACGCCGCCCGAGCCACGAGCCGTTCAGCCATGAGGAGGTCGCCAAGACCTGCCGTGACGCGACCGGGGAGAGTTTCTCGGCGACCTACCTGTGGCAGTTGCGCACCGGGCGGCGGGACAATCCGACCAAGCGGCACCTGGAGGCGCTCGCCGCGTTCTTCCAGGTGCCGGTGGCGTACTTCTTCGAGGACGACCGCGGCGCGGCGATCGCCCAGGAACTCGAACTGCTGGGCGCGCTGCGGGACGCGGGCGTGCGCAGCATGGCTCTGCGTGCGGTGAACCTCTCCCCGGAGGGCGTGGGCACGATCAGCGACATGATCGACGTCATCGCCCGCCGGGAACGCGGGGAGCACCGCGACCCGGGACCGATCGGCTGACCGGCCGTCCCGGTCATCGGCCCGGCCGGCGCCGGGCGGAAAGGTGCGGCGGGTGAGGCGGGAGCGATCCGGCCGGGAGCTGGAACGGCGCTGCCGGAAACTGGTGGACGGGCTGGAACTGCCGCGCCCGTTCGACGCCGCGGCGTTCATCGCCCGGCTGGCCCGCGCCCGCGGTCGCCCGATCGAACTCATCGCGGTGCCGGCCCGCCCCGACGCGCCGTGCGGGCTGCTGATCACCACCGCCCGTGCCGACTATGTGATGTACGCCGCCGACACCACCCCGCTGCACCAGCAGCACATCCTGCTGCACGAGGCGGCGCACCTGGTCTGCGGCCACCACGACCGGGCGGTGGCCGGCGGGGACGCGGCCGCCGTCCTGCTGCCCAACCTGCCCGCCTCCCTGGTCAAGGCGGTGCTCGGCCGCACGGTCTACACCGAACCGCAGGAGCGGGAGGCCGAGTTGGTCGCCTCGCTGCTGCGCTGCCGGGCCGAACGGGACGCCGCGGTGCCGCCGCCGCAGCCGCGGACCCGGTTGCAGTCGCTGTTCGACGCCCCCCGGGACGGGCGGCGTGGGTGACGCGGTGGCCTGCACCGCCGTCATGCTGCTGGCGGTCTTCGGCGTCACCCGGCTGATCCGCTTCCGCGGCGGCGCGGACCCGGCGCAACGGTACGTGGGCGGCTTCTCGCTGTGCCTGGCCGCCTCGCTGCTGCTGCTGGCGCCCGGCGTGCTCACCGCCGCCGACCGGCTGACCGGCCGCCCGGTGCTGCTGGTGCTCGTCGGCGACACGCTGACGCTGGCCGCGTCCAACCTCATCGTGCTGCTCGCCGTCTCCCTGCCCGCCCCGCCCGCCCGGCCGGCCCGCCACGCGCTTACCGCGGTGGCCGTGCAGCTGCTGTCGATCGCGCTGTTCGCCGCCGCCGACCCCGGCATGCGCGACGCCTCGCTCACGGTGGCCGGCGCCGGCCGGCAACTGCTGGCGGCGCACGACGCGCTCTTCGCCGGCTACGGGCTGTACGGGCTCGCGCTGCTGGCCCGCGAGCTGAACCGCGGTGCGCGCTCGGCGCCGCCCGGACCGCTGCGGACCGGGCTGCGGATCACCACCTGCGCGGCGTTCACCGGCATGCTGTGGGCCGGCTGGACCGCCGACGACGTGGTGAACGTGCTGTCGTCCGGGGTGCAGTTCGGCGGCGACGACGTGATCTCCAACACGCTGGCCGCCGTCACCGCGCTGCTGACGGTGAGCGGCACGACCGTCATGCGGTGGTCCGGCCCCCTCGGCGCGCCGGCCCGCTGGCTGCGCGCGTACCGCAGGCACCGGGCGCTGGAACCGCTGTGGGCCGCGCTGCACGCGGTGATGCCGGAGATCGCGCTGGCGCCCGCCGACCCCGGCGCCTTCGGCTGCGGGGCGCGGGGGGCCGAGTTCGCCCTCTACCGGCGCATCATCGAGATCCGGGACGGCGCGCTGGCGCTGCGTCCGTGGTCCGACCCGCGGGTGGCCGACTGGGCGGCGGCCGACGGTGCCGCCGTCGCGGACGCCGCGGTACTGGAGGCGGCCGGGATAGCGGCGGCCCTGGAACACCGCGCCGCGGGCCGCGCCGGCCCCGGCCCCGGCCGCGGACCCGCCGTGCCGTACGCGTCCTGCCCGATGCCGGGCACGGTCGACGCCGAGGCGCTGTGGCTGCTGCGCGTCACCGCCGCGTTCACCGGCTCCCCGGCCGTCGCGGCGGTACGCGGCCGGGCCCGCACCGGGGAGGGATGAGGGGCGGGGGTCAGGGGGCGTCTGCGGGGGGCGCGGGACTGCTGGCGGAGGCGCGGGGCACCGGCGGAGGCGTTGGACCGCTCGGCGGCGACGCAGGACGTCGGCGGAGGCGCGGGGCCGCCCGTGATGGCGGTCACGCGGAAGTGACGGCACGACTGAGCGCCGGACGACGGTGCGGCCGCCGGGGCGGCGTTCGTCCGGAGGGGTGACGTCCCGCCCGACGGGGGCACCGCCGGGAAGCGGAGGCCGTCGGGCGTGGTGACCGCTGGGGAGCGGTGCGGGTCAGACGGTGTGCCGTTCGTCCTTCACCGGGTCGGCGATCGGCGCCGGCTTCTCCAGCGAGTCGGGTTCCCGCTCACGGCGCTCGGCGGTGGACTCGGACACGTCCTTGTCCTTGCCCTCCTCACGCAGCGCCTTCGTCTCCGACTTGAGGATGCGCAGCGACTTGCCGAGTCCGCGGGCGGCGTCGGGCAGCTTCTTGTAGCCGAAGAGCACCACGAACAGCACCACGACGATGAGGATGTGCCATGGCTCCAGCCCGTTCCTGAACATCTAGCGGCCTCGCTCTCACCGGTTTTTCTCGGCTCTTCGGTTTATGGGGCTCTCACGGAGTATCACCCGCCGGACGCGTTAACCGGAAGCGTTCACGGGAAAACCGCAGGAAAACATCGTTCGGCGCCACCGGGCGCCCACGGACGGGAGACCGACATGGCTGGATTTCTGGACCGGGCGAAGGAGGCCGCGCAGCGCGGCCTGGACGCGGGCAAGGACAAGGTCGAGGAGGTGCAGGCGACCCGCGCCGGGCAGGACCTGCTGCGCCGGCTGGGCGCCGCGTACTACGCCGAACGGCGTGGCGCGGGCACACCCGAAAGTGTGAACGCCGCGCTACAGGCCGTCGAGACGCACATCCGCGAGCACGGCGACGCCTTCCTGCACAGCACGTCACCCTTCAGCGGCGGCACCGGCCCCGGCACCTGACCGCACCCGGGGACGGCGCGGGGCGGGCGCGGGGACGGCGGCGGGGCGGGGACGGCGACGGGGGCGGGCGGTGCAGGACCCGAGCCGTACCGGAACCGCCCCGCCCGCCGGAACCGCCCCGCCCGCCGGGGCCGCAACCGCACCGCCGGACCCCCGCGCCGGTCGGACCACCGCCGACCGACGGCACCGGCCACGCCGACCGACGGCACCGGCCGCACCGGCCACGCCGACCGGCCGCACCGCCCGCGTAACCGCCCGCCCGCCGTACCGACGGCGCCGGCCGCACCGCGTACCCACCTCAGGGCCTGGAGGACTCCCGGTCCGGCGCCGGGGCGGACTCCGCGGTGGCGGCGGTGCGGCGGGCCTTGCGGATCTCCAGCGCGATCGGGATCAGCGACAGTACGACCAGCAGCGCGATGATCGGCAGCAGATAGTGGTCGATGTTGGGGATGGACGAGCCCAGCGCGTGCCCGGCCAGGGTGACGCCGAGGCTCCAGGCCAGGCCGCCGACGATCTGCCAGCCGGTGAAGGCCCGTACCGGTACGCCGAGGGCGCCCGCCATCGGGTTGAGCACGGTGCGCACCAGCGGGATGAAGCGGGCCAGCACGATCGCCTTGCCGTAGCCGTACTTCTCCAGCATCTCCGAGGAGCGTTCCACCGCCTGCCGCAGCTTGGGGTTGCCGGTGCGGTTCAGCAGCGCCGGACCGCCGCGCCGGCCGAGCAGGTAGCCGGTCTGGGCCCCGAGCAGCGCGCCGGCCCCGGCCGCCGCCAGCACCCAGCCGAGGTTGAGGTGGACCGTCGCGGTGGCGCTGGTGGTGGTGAACAGGCCCGCGGTGAACAGCAGCGAGTCGCCCGGCAGGAAGAAGCCCACCAGCAGTCCGGTCTCGGCGAACAGCACCACGAGGATGCCCAGCGCGCCGAACGACGACAGCAGCGAGGTGGGATCCAGCACATTGAGGGCGAGCTGCGATCCGTGGGTCATTGCGTACATGTGCGCCTTTCAGCGGGGCTCGCGGGCCGTTTCGCGTCTACGAGAGTGTAGACGTGGCGGGCCGCCGCTCCGGACCGCCGAGGCCCCCGGCCGCCGCGACCCCCGCCGCCCGCCGGGTCACGCGTCGAGGCCGCCGTCGGTCAGCAGGGCGCGCAGCGCGCCGGCGTCGTCGGTGGTGAGGCCGGCGACGAACCGGGCCAGCACGCCGGAGCGGTCCGGGGCGCGGTCCAGTTCGCCGCGCATGCGGCGCGCGGACAGGGCGGCCTCGTCCTCGACGGCGGCGGTGTAGCGGTAGGCGCGGCCGTCCCGTGCCCGTGCCACCGTGCCCTTGTCGTGCAGGCGGGCCAGGATCGTGGCGACGGTGGTCCGGGCCAGGGCGCCCGACAGCCGGTGCTGGACCTCGGGCGCGGTGAGCGGTGCGCCGGCCTCCCAGAGCGCGGCGAGCACGGCGGCTTCCAGCTCTCCGGCCGGTCGCCGTGCGGCGTGGGTCACGTCTGCCGTCCCTTTTCGTTCCACTAGAGTTGTCCGACAGTCTACGAATCTGTAGACAGGCGGCCTTCCGGGGGACATCTCCCGCGTCATGGCTGGGCCGCCGGTCGTAGCTGATTATCGGAGGAAACCCGCCCGTGCTCGTATCCGCCACCGCTGACGTGGCCCTCGGAGCCCCCCTCGCCACGCGGCAGCTGGCGTTCGACGGCGCGAAGATCGACGGCGGACTCTACTTGGACGTCACCAACTTCGCCCGCACCGCGCCGGGCTGGTTCGACACCCTGGTGAAGGAGTGGTCCGCCTTCGGGATCGTCACGTTCTTCCTGCTGATGATCGTCGGCTGGTGGCTGGCCAAGCGGCTGCCCGCGCAGAACATGGCGAAGGCCCTGTGCGCGCCGGTGGCGGTCGTCGTGGTCTACGTGATCAACGACCTGATCAAGTCGGTGGTCCAGGAGGTGCGGCCGTGCCGGCAGCTGCCGCACGTCTTCCACCTGGAGGCGTGCCAGGCGCCGACCGACTGGGCGTTCCCCAGCAACCACACGGTGGTGGCGTTCTCCGCGGCGACGGCGCTGTTCATGGTCGCCCGGCGGCTCGGCCTGGTGGCCTACGTGCTCGCGGTGCTGATGGGCGCCTCCCGGGTCTACGTCGGCGCGCACTACCCGCACGACGTGGCGGCCGGCATCGTGGTCGGCGTGGTCTTCGGCGTGCTGCTGACCTGGGCGGCCGGCCGGTTCGGCGCCGACCGGGTGCTGCGGGCCAGGGAGGGCGGCCGGCTGCGGCCGCTGCTGGTCGACGTGCCGTCCGGCGCGCACGGGCGGCTGCCGGGCTCCGGGGACGACGAGCCGGGCCGGCGGCGCCGCGAGGCACCGGCCGGCCGCGGTCCCGACCAGCCCTGAGCGGCGGCCGCCACCCCGCGGTCGTATACGAACGGCAGGGCCCGGCGCCCCCGCCTCCCCGAGGAGGACGGGCGCGCCGGGCCCTGCCGCGTACCGCGGCGACCGGTGTCAGACCTCCAGGGTCGCGCCGCGGGTCTCCAGCCAGCGGTTGACCGACAGCACCAGCTCGGTCGGGAAGCGCGCCTCGCCGCCGCCCTCCTCGACGGCGGTGGTGGCCCGGGCGGTGTCCAGCAGCGGCCGCACCGGCGCGTCCTGGTCGGCCAGCACGCCCTTCAGCTCGGCGGTCAGGGCCTGCGCGTACCGCGGGTCCTGGGTGCTGGGGTACGGGCTCTTGACGCGGTTGGCGACCGACTCGGGCAGTACGTCGCGGCAGGCGGCGCGCAGCAGCGACTTCTCCCGGCCGTCGAAGGTCTTCATCGACCAGGGGGTGTTGAAGACGTAGTTGACCAGGCGGTGGTCGCAGAACGGCACCCGCACCTCCAGGCCGACCGCCATGCTCATGCGGTCCTTGCGGTCCAGCAGGAACTGCACGAACCGGGTCAGGTGCAGGTAGCAGATCTCGCGCATCCGGCGTTCCAGCGCCGAGTCGCCGTCCCGGTAGGGGACCTCGGCGAGCGCCTCGCGGTAGCGGGCTTCGCGGTAGCCGGGCAGGTCGATCTTGGCCAGCAGGTCCGGGGCGAGCAGCGCCTCGCGGGTGTAGCTGCTGCGGCCGGCGAAGTTGTTGAGGTCGAACGCGGCCAGCCACGGGAAGGTGTCGGCCTCGACGGCCGCCTTGTCGTGGAACCACTTGTAGCCGCCGAAGACCTCGTCGGCCGACTCGCCGGACAGCGCCACCGTCGACTGCTCGCGGATCGCCTTGAACAGCAGGTAGAGCGAGGTGTCGGCCTCACCCAGGCCGAACGGCAGGTCGCGCGCCGCCAGCACCGCGTCGCGGTGGCCGCTGTTCATCAGCGTGGTGGTGTCCAGCACGATGTCGCTGTGGTCGGAGCGCACGTGCTCGGCCAGCGCGTGGGCGTACGGGCCGTCCGGGGTGGGCCGCAGGTCGTCGGCCTGGAAGTTCTCCGTCTGCCCGACGAAGTCCACCGAGAAGGACCGCACCGCGCCCTTGCCGCCGGCCGCCAGGCCCTTCGCGGCCAGCGCGGTGATGACGGAGGAGTCCAGACCGCCGGACAGCAGGGTGCACAGCGGCACGTCGGCGATCAGCTGGCGGGCGACGATGTCGTCCAGCAGGCCGCGCACGGTGGAGACGGTGGTGTCCAGGTCGTCGGTGTGCTCGGCGGCGTCCAGCGCCCAGTACTGCTTCACCGACAGGCCCTGGCGCCGCACCCGCACGGTGTAGCCGGGGCGGACCTCCTTCATGCCGCGGTAGATCGCGTGGCCCGGGGTCTTGGTGAAGGCGATCAGCTCCGCCAGGCCCTCGGTGTCCACCACGGCCCGCGCCAGCGGGTGCGCCAGGATCGCCTTCGGCTCCGAACCGAACAGCACACCGTCGGCGGTCGGGTAGTAGTACAGCGGCTTGATGCCCATCCGGTCCCGGACCAGCAGCAGCTCCTCCGTGCGCGGGTCCCACAGCGCGAAGGCGTACATGCCGTTGAGCCGCTCGGTGAAGCTCTCGCCCCACTCCAGGTAGGCGTGCAGCGCCACCTCGGTGTCGCTGCTGGTGCGGAAGGCGTGGCCGAGCGAGTCCAGCTCGGCGCGCAGCTCGCGGTAGTTGTATATCTCGCCGCTGTAGGTGGTCACCAGCACGGTGCGGCCGTCGTGCTCGACGGCCATCGGCTGCTTGCCGCCCTCCAGGTCGATCACCGCCAGCCGGCGGTGGCCGAAAGCAGCGTGCCGGTCCAGCCACACGCCGCCGGCGTCCGGTCCGCGGCACGCCATCGTCTGCGTCATCGCGTCGAGCGTGGCCCGCTCGCCGGTCAGGTCCCGGTCGTAGGAGATCCATCCGGTGATCCCGCACATAAGCGGTACGCCTCCTCATGTTGTCGGCCCGGCACGGACGGTGTCCGGTACCGTGCGCAGGGCCCCCGTTCCATCACGGTCCGTAACGTGGGCGTAACGCATACGAAACGAACGGGCTCACCGTAACGCCGCTAGTTGCACTTGGCATCTGTTGCCGTGGGCAACCGAATAATTCCGGCCACCGGATGCGCCCGGCCCGCGCCCGTCCGACGATGGAGACGTACCGGTCACGCGGACACGCGGTGAAACAGCCGTGACCGCCGGACCCGACGACGTGCACGCAACGCACCCGAGGAGCACCCCGGTGGGGCCACCCGACGCGCCAGATCCACTGACCGCCGGAGCGCTGCGCCAACTGGTCGACGGCACCGCCGCGGGCATCGCCGTCCTCGACACCGAGCTGCGGTTCGTCTACGTCAACCCGGCCCTGGCCCGGATGAACGGCGTCCCGGCCGCCGACCACACCGGCCGGACCGTCGCCGACCTGCTGCCCGACCTCGACACCCGGCCCGAGGTCATACGGCGGGTTCTCGCCGACGGCGTGTCGCGCGAGACCGCCCCCAGCGGCCACACCCGCGCCGCGGCCGGGCGGGAACGCCGCTACTGGCACAGCACCTTCCACCGCCTGGAGGAGGACGGCGTACCGGTCGGCGTGGTCGGGGTGGTGATGGAGGTGAGCGCCTCCCGGCGCGAGCAGCAGGAGCTGGAACAGGCCCGCGAACGCCTCGCCCTGCTCGACACCGCCGTCAGCCGCATCGGCACCACCTTGGAGCTGGACACCACCTGCGCCGAACTGGCCGAATTCCTGGTGCCCGGGGTCGCCGACCTGGCCACCGTCGAGGTCTTCCCGCCCGAACAGGCCGACGCCGCACGCCAGGTCCGCGTCGACCGGCCGCTGCGGCTGCGCCGCGCCGCGATGGCCGCCGTGCCCCGGCTGCGCGAGGCGGCCCGGCGCCTGGGCGAACCGGGGGAGTACGTGCGGTTCCAGGCCGGTTCGCAGACGCCCGTCACGCTCGCCACCGGCCGCCCGGCGATCATGAACCTGCCCTCCGACGAGCAGCTGGCCCGGGCCGCGCCGGACTCCGACCGGGTCGCGCTGTACCGTGCCATGGGCCTGCACTCCGGCGTCGTGCTGCCGCTGGCCGCCCGCGGGGCGCCGCTGGGCGTGCTGACCATGGCCCGCGGCGGCCGGTCGCCCGCCTTCACCCGCGAGGACCTGACCGTCGCCCAGGACCTGGCCGGCCGGGCCGCCATCAGCCTGGACAACGCCCGCCGCTACACCCGCGAGCACAGCATCGCCCTGGAACTCCAGCGCGCCCTGCTCTCCTCCCCGCACCGCCCGGACCCGGGCATCGAGGTCGCCTCCCGCTACCTGCCGGCCGGCAGCAGCGCGCTGGTCGGCGGTGACTGGTTCGACACCATCCACCGGCCGCTGGGCCGCTCGCTGCTGGTCATCGGCGACGTCATGGGGCACGGCGTCGAGGCGGCGGTCGACATGAGCAACTACCGCTCGATGCTCCGGGTCGTCGGCGCCGCCGACCTGCCGCCGCACCACGTGCTGCGCCGGCTGGACGCCATGATCGCCGAGGCGCCCGACAGCCGCCCCGCCAGCTGCCTGCTGGTGCTGGCCGACCCGGTCCGCGGCAAGCTGTCGTACGCCCGCGCCGGCCACCTGCCGCCCGCCCTGCTGCACGCCGGCGGCGGCACCCAGCTGATCCAGGTGCCGGCCGGACCCCCGCTGGGCACCGGGGTCGGCGGGTACGAGATGGTCACCGTCGACTGGCCGCCGGGCGACGTGCTGCTGATGTACACCGACGGCCTGGTCGAGCACCGCAACGAGGACATCGACGCCTCCCTCGACCGGCTCGCGGCCCTGCGGCTGCCGGTCGCCGACAGCCTCGAATCCCTGCTCGACCGCCTGCTGGACCACCTGGTGCGCGGTCCCGCCGAGGACGACGTCGCGGTGATGGCCGCCCGCGCGCTTGACCCTCACGCGGCGTGAGGCGGCACGGTGGAGCACGTAACCACCGGAAGGCGGAGGCCATGCACTACGCGGTCGGGCAGGTCGCCGGATTCGCCGGCACCACCGTGCGGACCCTGCACCACTACGACGAGATCGGGCTGCTGCGGCCCGGCGCCCGCACCGGCGCCGGCCACCGGCGCTACGACGACGCCGACCTGGACCGGCTCCAGCGCATCCTGTTCTACCGCGAGCTGGGCTTCCCCCTGGACGAGATCGCGACCCTGCTCGACGACCCCGGCAGCGACCCGGTGGAGCTCCTGCGCCGCAGGCACGAGGTGCTCACCGGCCGCGTCGAGGCGTTGCGCGCGATGGCCGCGGCCGTCGAACGAGCCATGGAGGCACGCACGATGGGCGTCAACCTGACCCCCGAGGAGAAGTTCGAGGTCTTCGGCGACCACGATCCCGACCGGTACGCCGAGGAGGTCGGCCGCCGCTGGGGGACCACCGACGCGTACCGCGAGTCGCAGCGGCGCACCGCCGGGCGCGGCAAGCAGGAGTGGCTGCGGATCAAGGACGAGCAGCGCGCGTGGGCCGACCGGCTGGCCGCCGTCATGGACACCGGCGCCCCGCCCGGCGGCGAGGCCGCCACGGACCTCGCCGAGGAGCACCGGGCGCAGATCTGCCGGTACTACTACACCTGCACCTACGAGATCCACACCGGCCTCGCCCGGCTGTACACCACCGACCCGCGCTTCACCGCCCACTACGAGGCGATCCGCCCCGGCATGGCGGCCTACCTCGCGGAGGCGATCACGGCGAACGCCGCCCGGAGGGGGGAGCAGCCGGGGGAGTGACCCTGCGGGGCCGGGGCCGACGGTGAGCCCGTGCGGGGGCGCCGACCACTGCGGGGACCGGGCCGACGGTGGAGCGCCGGCCCGGACCCGCGCGGCTCAGCCCTGCGGGGTCAGGACGACCGCGGTGCCGTAGGCGCAGACCTCGGTGCCGATGTCCGCGGCCTCGGTGACGTCGAACCGCATCATGAGGACCGCGTTGGCCCCGCGGGCGCGGGCCTGTTCCACGAGGCGTTCCATGGCCTGGTTGCGGGTCTGGACCAGGGTCTTGGTGAGCCCCTTCAGCTCGCCGCCGACCATGGATTTCAGGCCCGCGCCGATCTGGCTGCCGAGGTGCCGCGAGCGCACGGTGAGGCCGAAGACCTCGCCGATCACCCGCTCCACGCGGTGCCCGGGCACGTCGTTGGTCGTCACCACCAGGACGTCGGAGTGCTCGGTCTGGCCGCCGCCGTAATCGCTGATGCTCATGACATCAGGGTGCCCGCGCGGGGCGGTGGCACGCATCCTGACGGCGCCGGGGGGAGAGCGCCGGTCATACTGGTGGAGCGTCCGCCGCCCCGGCGGGGCACGTGTCCGCCGCCCACCGCCCACTCAGGAGTCCGCCCGGCCGTGACGACCCTCGCCCTGGGCCCCACCTGGCTCACGCCCGACCAGCTGATCCAGTCCTTCGGGCTGATCGGCATCATGATCGTCGTCTTCGCCGAGTCCGGGCTGCTCATCGGCTTCTTCCTGCCGGGCGACTCGCTGCTGTTCACCAGCGGCCTGCTGATCTCGCAGCACAAGTACCTGCACGATCCGCTGTGGCTGGTGTGCCTCGCGGTCGGCCTCGCCGCGGTCCTCGGCGACCAGGCCGGCTACCTGTTCGGCCGCAAGGTCGGCCCCACGCTGTTCAACCGGCCCGACTCCAAGCTGTTCAAGCGGGAGAACGTGGAGAAGGCGCACGCCTTCTTCGAGCACCACGGCCCGAAGTCGATCATCCTGGCCCGGTTCGTGCCCATCGTGCGCACGTTCACCCCGATCATCGCGGGCGTCAGCCGGATGAACTACCGCACGTTCTTCGTCTTCAACCTCGTCGGCGGCACCTCCTGGGCCGCCGGTGTCACCGTGCTCGGCTACTTCCTCGGCCGGGTCGCCTTCGTCGGCGCGCACATCGAGGCGATCTTCGTCCTCATCGTGCTGATCTCGGTGGTGCCGGTCGGCATCGAGTACCTGCGGGCCCGGCGCAACGCCGACCGCACCCCGCCGCCGCCCGGTCCGCCCGGCTCCGCCGGCCCGTCCGGTCCCGGGGACGCCCGTTCGCCGCAGGGCTCCACCGCGAGCCGGGCGGCCGTACCGCAGCGCGGGCGGCACCGCGCCGCCAAGCGATGACCGGGCGCGAGAACGACCGCGCCACGGTCGAACGCCACCAGGGCGACGCCGGGTCCGCCTTCACCCCGCCGCTCGGCGTGCCGCTGCCGCCGCTGCCGGACAGCGAGGGCTCCGCCTTCCAGCCGCCGTCCCGAGGCTCGGGCGCGACCACCGGCACCCACCCGCTGCCCTCCCGCGCCGGCCGGCCCGGCGCCGGTCAGGCGAACGGCACCCACGGCTCCGGTTCGACCACCGGCACCCACCCGCGCCCCGGCGACTCCGGCTCCACCACCGGCACCCACCCGTTCACCCCGCCGGACGGGATACCGGTCGTGCGGCTGCCCGGCGACGCGCCCTGGCAGGACCGCATGCGGGCGATGCTGCGCATGCCGGTGGCCGAGCGCCCGGCGCTGGAACCGGTCCCCCGGCCGGAGTCCGGCGCCGCCGCGGTGCCCCGGGTGCTCGACCTGACGCTGCGCATCGGGGAACTGCTGCTGGCCGGCGGCGAGGGCGCCGAGGACGTCGAGGCGTCGATGTTCGGGGTGGCGCGTGCCTACGGACTGGACCGCGTCGAGCCCGGCGTAACGTTCACTCTCCTGTCGATCAGCCACCAGCCGTCGCTCGTCGAGGACCCGGTGACGGCCAGCCGTACCGTGCGCCGGCGCGGCAGCGACTACACCCGGCTGGCCGCGGTCTACCGGCTGATCGACGACATCACCGCGCACGAGGCCACCTTGGAGGACGCCTACCGGCGGCTGGCCGAGATCCGCCGCAACCGGCACCCGTACCCCGGCTGGCTGCTGACCGGCGCGGCCGGGTTCCTGGCCGGCTCGGGCGCCGTCCTGGTCGGCGGCGGCCCGCTGGTCTTCGTGGCCGCCGCGCTCGGCGCGATCCTCGGCGACCGGCTGGCCTGGCTGTGCGCCGGCCGCGGGCTGCCGGAGTTCTACCAGTTCGTCGCGGCCGCCACCCCGGCCGCCGTGATGGGCATCCTGCTCAACCTGCTCGGCTCCCACGTGCCGGGCAGCGGCCACGTACAGGCCTCGGCGGTCATCACCGGCGGCCTGTACGCGCTGCTGCCGGGCCGCGCGCTGGTCGCCGCCGTCCAGGACGGCCTGACCGGCTTCTACATCACCGCCTCGGCGCGCCTGCTGGAGGTGATGTACCTCATCGTCGGCATCGTCTTCGGCGTCACGCTGGTGCTCTACGCGGGCGTGTCCCTGCACGTCACGCTCAACCCGGACGAGGCGCTGGGGGCCTACGACAAACCGCCGGTCCAGCTGGTCGCCGCGATGGGACTGACGCTGGCCTTCGCGGTGCTGCTCCAGTGCGACCGCGCCGTCCTGCCGGTCGTCACGCTCAACGGCGGCATCGCCTGGGTGGTGTACGCGCTGCTGCACTACCAGGTCGGGATGTCGCCGATCGCGGCCACCGCGATCGCCGCCGGGCTGGTCGGCCTGTTCGGCCACATGCTGGCCCGCTACCAGCACGCCTCCGCGCTGCCCTACGTCACCGCCGCCATCGGCCCGCTGCTGCCGGGCAGCGCGACCTACTTCGGCCTGCTGGCCTTCACCCAGGGCCGCCAGGACGTCGGCGTCGCGTCGCTGGCCAAGGCGGTCGCGCTCGCGCTGGCGGTCGCCGTCGGCGTCAACCTCGGCGGCGAGCTGATCCGCATGATGATCCGCCTCCCCGCCGACCGCCCCCGCCGCCGCGCGGCGAAGCGCACGCGCGGCTTCTGAGGGGGGCCCTGCGGGGCTCGTGCCGGGGCGTACGGGCTCGTGCCGGGGCGTACGGCGTACGGGGCCGTCCGGGGGCCCTGCGGGGCGTGCGGGGGCGTGTGGGGGTGTGCGGGCCCTGCGGTGTACGCGGGCCGTACGGGGGCCGTCCGGGGGCCGTCCGGGGTGTCTGCGGGGGCTCTGCGCGGCGCGTGCACCGGTGCTTGTGGTGGGCGTGGGGCGGTCCGGTGCGGAGGTGCGGCCGGTCGGCGCGGACCGTGCGGCTGGGCTTCGCCGACGTGCGGCCTCCGTAGGCCGGCGTGCGGGGCGCCGTTGCCCGCGCGGGACGGGAGTGGCCTCTGCCCCTACGCACGCGCGGCGTCGCTCCCCGAACCGGCGCGCAGCCGTACCCCCGACCCCGGAACCGCCCCGCAGCCGTACCCCCGACCGCGAACCGCCCCCGCAGCCGTACCCCGACCGCGAACCGCCCCCGCAGCCGTACCCCGACCGCGAACCGCCCCCGCAGCCGTACCCCGACCGGACGAACCCCGGCGCCGCACTGCGCCCCCGCGAGGCGCATGTCCCCGGCAGGCCGTCCGTCGCCCCGACGCACGTAGCCCTGCCAGGCCGTCCGCCGGCCGTCGCGCACGCGGTCCCACGTCCCCCCGGCGCACGTGGCCGCCGCCAGGACCCCCGCCCCGCGTACGCCGAAGGGCGGGACCGTCGTGCGGTCCCGCCCTTCGGGCAGCTCGCCGTGCCGCGGCTAGGCCTCAGTGGCCGCCGGAGTCGTGCAGACGCTTTATGGACGCCTCCACCTCGGCCTCGGCCTCGGTGCGGCCGACCCAGTCGGCGCCTTCGACGGACTTGCCGGGCTCCAGGTCCTTGTAGACCTCGAAGAAGTGCTGGATCTCCAGGCGGTCGAACTCGCTGACGTGGTGGATGTCACGCAGGTGCTCCACCCGCGGGTCCGACGCCGGCACGCACAGCAGCTTGTCGTCGCCGCCGGCCTCGTCCGTCATGCGGAACATGCCGATCGCGCGGCAGCGGATCAGGCAGCCGGGGAAGGTCGGGTCGTCGAGGATGACGAGCGCGTCCAGCGGGTCGCCGTCCTCACCGAGGGTGCCCTCGACGAAGCCGTAGTCCGCCGGGTAGCTGGTGGACGTGAAGAGCCTGCGGTCCAGGCGGATACGACCGGTCTCGTGGTCCACCTCGTACTTGTTGCGCGAACCCTTCGGGATCTCGATCGTGACGTCGAACTCCAAGGCTCTCCTCCATCTGCGCGGCCAGCACCCTGGTGCGGGACCCATGAACGACAACGTGAGCGACAACCTGGGCGACAACCGCGCACCAAGTCGTGCGCACAAGTGTCGCTCACCCGTATGGCCGCGCGCCAAAGGGGCCGGTCGGACGGGTACGTCACCCGGTCGGGCGGCCCGTGCGGGGGCGTGGTCCGGGTTCCGGCTGACTCCTGGTTAAGTGTGACTGTCTTAACAATGCGAGTGCTGACGTCACAGCGCGAGGAGAGGTGGTCGAGGGTGCGCTTCGCGTTGCCCCGGGTCGCACAGGAAGCCGCCCAGGCGGCCACCCGGACGGTCACCCGGGCGGTGGGCCGGGCGGAGTGGCGGACCCTGGCCGAACGGGGCGGGTTCACCGCGGTCGCCACCGCGACGGGCCTGGTCGCCGCCCTGGTCGCGGTCGCCGTCGCCGGCCCCTGGAGCGGCGGTCAGCGCGTCGCGGAACGCTCCTTCGCCGCCGGCCGCCCGGCCGCCGCCCCCGCCCCGCCCGGTCGCCGCACCCCCGCCGTGCCCCCGGCGCCCGCCGTACTGGCCGGCCTCGGCCCGGGCGCCGCCGTGACCACCCAGGCGGCTGCCCCCGGACCGACCGGCAGCGGACTGACCGACGCGCTGTCACCGCTCTTCGACGACTCCGCCCTCGGCAAGCACAGCACCGGCGCGGTCCTGGACGCCACCACCGGAGCCCTGCTCTACGGCCACGACGCCGCCGGCGCGTCCGCGCCCGCGTCGACCACCAAGATCGCCACCGCGGTCGCCGCCCTGGAGAGCCGCGGCGCCGACTACCGCATCCCCACCGTCGTCGTCCCCGGCCGCGCCAAGGGCTCCGTCGTGCTGGTCGGCGGCGGCGACCCGACGCTGACCGCCGCCCCCACCCCGGCCGGCGCCGACCCCGACGCCACCCCGGCCTCGCTGGCCACCCTGGCCGACCGCACCGTCCGGGCGCTGCACGACCGCGGCACCCGGCACGTCACCCTGTCCTACGACACCTCCCGCTTCACCGGCCCGCTCCTGCACCCGATAGGCGTCAACGACAACCTCGCCGCCGTCACCGCCCTCATGGCCGACGAGGGCCGGACCGACCCGAACTCCACCGAGGACGCCCCGCGCTACGCCGACCCGGCGAAGTCCGCAGCCGAGACCTTCGCCAAGCTGCTGGACGTCCGCGGCGTCACCGTCACCGCCGTCCGCCCCGGAACCGCGCCGGCCGGCCGCGAGGCGCAGCTCGCCGAGGTCGACTCCATGCCGCTGTCCGCGCTGGTGGAGCGGATGCTGACCAACAGCGACAACGACATCGCCGAGGCGCTCGGCAGGCAGGCCGCCATCGCCACCGGCAAGCCCGTCACGTTCACCGGCGCCGGCCAGGCCGTCCGCTCGGTGCTGACCAAGCTGGGCATGCCGATGGCCGGCACCGCCTTCCACGACGGCAGCGGCCTGGACCGCGAGGACCGGCTCACCCCCGACCTCCTCGCCCGGCTGCTGCTCACCGCCGGCCGGCCCGGCCACCCCGAGCTGCGCCCGGTCCTCAGCGGCCTGCCGGTCGCCGGCTTCACCGGCACCCTCAGCGACCGCTTCCAGTCCGCCGAGGACACCGGCGCCAAGGCCGGCGGCGACCCCTCCGGCGCTGCCGGCCTGGTCCGCGCCAAGACCGGCACCCTCACCGGCGTCAACACCCTCGCCGGCACCGTCGTCGACGCCGACGGGCGGCTGCTGGACTTCGCCTTCATGACCTCCGGCACCACCGACGCCGACGCCGCGATGGCCGCCCTGGACCGGCTCGCCTCCGCGGTCACCAACTGCGGCTGCCGCTGAGCCGGACGGGTGACATCGCGTCGGGCCGCCCGGCGACCCCGGTAAAACCCGGAAACCGGTGCCGGGCGGCCCGGATCGGCCGACTTCCACGTACGGTGAAGCCATGACGAGCATCGGTGGAGCGGAGATGGTCGACTGGAACCTCGCGGTGGCGACCGCGACCCGGCTGGTCCGGCCGGGCCCGGAAGTCAGCCGCGACGAGGCGCGTGCCGTGGTGGGGGAGTTGCGCCGGCACGCGAAGTCGGCGGAGGAACACGTCAGGGCCTACAGCCGGATGTACGGCCCGGACGCCGCCGAGGCGCCCGACACCCCGGTCCTGGTGGTCGACCGGGCCGGCTGGATCAAGGCCAACGTGGCCGGGTTCCGCGAGATCCTCAAGCCCCTGACCGACAAGATGCAGGCCCGCCGCTCCGCCACCGCCGGCGGCGCCGTGCTGGGCACCGTCGGCGGCAAGGTCACCGGCGTCGAGGTCGGCGCGCTGCTGTCGTTCATGTCCTCCCGGGTCCTGGGCCAGTACGAGACGTTCGCCCCGAACACCCGGGACCTGCCCGCCGGTTCCGCCACCGCGGCCCCCGGCGGGCCGCGCACCGGCCGGCTGCTGCTGGTCGCGCCCAACATCGTGCACGTCGAGCGGGAGCTGGAGGTCGACCCGCACGACTTCCGGTTGTGGGTCTGCCTGCACGAGGAGACGCACCGCACGCAGTTCACCGCCGTGCCGTGGCTGCGCGACCACCTGGAGGGCGAGATCCACGGGTTCCTCGCCCAGACCGACATCGACCCCGCCAACCTGCTGGAGCGGGTCACCAAGGCCGCGCAGTCCCTGGTCGGCGGCCGTTCCGAGGACAGCGGCACGGACGAGAACCTCAGCATGATGGAGGTCGTCCAGACCCCCGCGCAGCGCGAGATCCTCAGCCGTCTGACCGCGGTGATGTCGCTTCTGGAGGGCCACGCGGACTTCGTCATGGACGGTGTCGGCCCGCAGATCGTGCCGTCGGTCGCCGAGATCCGGGAGAAGTTCCAGCAGCGCCGCGCCAGCGGGGCCGGCCGCCTGGACCAGGCGCTGCGCCGGCTGCTCGGCCTGGACGCCAAGCTGCGCCAGTACCGCGACGGCGAACGCTTCGTGCGCGCCGTGGTCGACGAGGTCGGCATGGACGGCTTCAACCGGGTGTGGACCTCGCCCAACACGCTGCCCACCAAGGCTGAGATCGCCAAACCGGCGGACTGGATCACCCGGGTGCACCGGCACACCGACAGCTGAACCGCCGCTCCCCCCGCCCCTCCAGGTTTCCCCGGTTTCACCCTTCCGAGGGACCATGACGGAGGGGTGGGCGTGCGATGCTCGGGTAACAGGCGATATCTGTCACCATCCAGATACGCTCCGTCATCGCACTGCCCTGCCGCCCTCCGCCCAGTCCGGGGTACGCGGGGATCTCATGGAGGGAATGGACATGGGTCCTCATCCCGCGGTCGCCGCGATACGCCTGGCGGTCCGCCGCGTACTCCACGACGTCGTCCGCGACGTCCTGGCCGAACAGGACGCCCGCCACACGGGCGTGCTGTTCGGCGAGGACGCCGGCGTCCCGCACGCCGACGCTCCGCACGCCGGCGTGCCCCGCGGTGCCGGTCCGCGCTCCGGCGCGCGGTCCGCCGCCCGATCGCTGTCCGGTGTGACGTATGCCGGCCCGCCCGGTGCCGCCCCGCTCGCCCCGGCCCCGGTCGCCGAGCAGCCCGACCCGCCGGGCCCCGCGCGCTCCGCTGTCATCGCCATGCGCCGCCGCACCGCGGACCGCCCCGCGCCGGGCCCCGAACGCCCCCTGGTGCTCGCCGCGTGCAGCGGCGGCGCCGACTCGATGGCGCTGGCCGCCGCCCTGGCCTTCGAAGCCGCCCGCGCCGGAGTGCGGGCCGGCGCCGTCACCGTCGACCACGGACTCCAGTCCGGCTCCGCCGCCCGCGCGCTCGACGTGGCCGACCGGCTGCGCGACCTGGGCCTGGACCCGGTCGAGGCGGTCGGCGTCACCGTGGGCCGCCAGGGCGGTCCGGAGGCGGCCGCCCGCGACGCCCGCTACGCCGCGCTGGAGTCGGCCGCCACCACGCTGGGCGCCGCCGCCGTGCTGCTCGGGCACACCCGCGACGACCAGGCGGAGACCGTGCTGCTGGGCCTGGCCCGCGGCTCCGGCACCCGGTCGCTGTCCGGCATGGCCGCCGTCTCCGGCCCCGGCGGCCGCTACCGGCGCCCGCTGCTGCTGCTGGACCGCGACACCACCCGCAAGGCGTGCCTGGTGCAGGGCATCGACGTCTGGGAGGACCCGCACAACGCCGATCCCGCCTACACCCGGGCCCGGGTGCGGCACGAGGCGCTGCCGGTGCTGGAGAAGTCGCTGGGCCGCGGCGTGGTGGCCTCGCTGGCCCGCACCGCCCAGCTGTTCCGCGACGACGCCGACGCCCTCGACCAGTGGGCCGCCTCGGCCGGCCGGGACGCGGCGGTCGACGGCGACCCGGACGGCGCGCTGGCGGTCGCCCGGCTGCGCCCGCTGCCGCCCGCCGTGCGGCGCCGGGTGATCCGGTCGGCGGCGGTGTCCGCGGGCTGTCCCGGCGGCTCGCTGTTCGCCCGGCACGTCGAGGAGACCGACCGGCTGCTCACCGACTGGCGGGGCCAGGGGCCGTTGAACCTGCCCGGGGGCGTCGTCGCTCTGAGGACGGATGGCAAACTGGTCTTCCGGCGCGCAACCGCCGAATGACTGAACGACGTTCCGAGCCGTCAGGGCCATGCAGGAAGTAGCCGGGGTGAACGAGACGGACATGAGTGCCGACCTTGAGAAGGTACTCATCACGAAAGAAGAGATCGACGCGAAACTCGCCGAACTGGCGGGCGCGATCGACCAGGACTACGCGGGACGGGACCTGCTGATCATCGGGGTGCTCAAGGGCGCCGTCATGGTCATGGCGGACCTGGCACGTGCCCTGGCCTCGCCGCTCACCATGGACTGGATGGCGATCTCCTCCTACGGGGCGGGCACCAAGTCCTCCGGCGTGGTGCGGATTCTGAAGGACCTCGACACCGACATCGTCGGCCGCCACGTGCTGATCGTCGAGGACATCATCGACTCCGGCCTGACCCTGTCGTGGCTGCTGTCCAACCTCACCTCGCGCGGCCCCGCCTCGCTCCAGGTCTGCACCCTGCTGCGCAAGCCGGAGGCGGCCAAGGTCGCCATCGACGTCAAGTACGTGGGATTCGACATTCCCAACGAGTTCGTCGTCGGTTACGGGCTGGATTATGCCGAGAAGTACCGCAACCTCCCGTTCGTCGGGACGCTCGCCCCGCACGTCTACGGGGGCTGACCCCGGCTCCGCCGGCCGACCGCCATTCGGATGCCGTCCGGAACCGAACGCGGTTTCTCGCCGTTGGAGCTAGGGAAGAGGGGTTTGTTAACGGTCCTCGGCGGCTACGAGCGACAATGCTGAGGTACCGTCCGAAGGTCGGGCTATAACACCTAGCTGACGCACAGCGGCTCATCCGGGCCGAGGTGCTCTCACTGTGGCAGGAGGGACGGGGCGGCGACGCCCCGCATGGATGGACGTCAAACGCTACTTCCGTGGGCCGGTCGTGTGGATCATACTGGCCGTCCTCGTCGTGCTCGGGCTGATGCAACTCGTCGGGTCATCGGGCGGCTACAAGACGGTGGACACCGGCCAGGTCATCGCGGCCATCGACAGCGGCCAGGCCACCCAGGCCAAAATCACCACAGGTGACGACCAGACGGTGTCGGTCCAGCTGAAGCCGGGCACCAAGGTCGACAACAAGGACCTGGGCACCAAGATCAAGGCGAGTTACATCGGCAGCACCCAGGCCACCGAGATCGCCAACAAGCTCCAGAGTCAGATCAACGACCACCAGCGCGGTGGCACCCAGCTCAAGGACGGCTACACGATCTCGCCGTCCCACCAGAACCCGTTCTTCGGGTTCCTGGTCACGCTGCTGCCGTTCGTGCTGATCATCGTGGTCTTCCTGTTCCTGATGAACCAGATGCAGGGCGGCGGCTCCCGGGTCATGAACTTCGGGAAGTCCAAGGCGAAGCTCATCACCAAGGACACCCCGAAGACCACGTTCTCCGACGTGGCCGGCTCGGACGAGGCGGTCGAGGAGCTCCAGGAGATCAAGGAGTTCCTCCAGGAGCCGGCCAAGTTCCAGGCGGTCGGCGCCAAGATCCCCAAGGGTGTGCTGCTCTACGGCCCGCCCGGTACCGGCAAGACGCTGCTGGCGCGTGCCGTGGCCGGTGAGGCCGGGGTGCCGTTCTACTCGATCTCCGGCTCCGACTTCGTCGAGATGTTCGTCGGCGTCGGCGCCTCCCGGGTGCGCGACCTGTTCGAGCAGGCCAAGGCCAACGCGCCGGCCATCGTCTTCGTCGACGAGATCGACGCCGTCGGCCGGCACCGCGGTGCGGGTCTCGGCGGCGGTCACGACGAGCGCGAGCAGACGCTGAACCAGTTGCTGGTCGAGATGGACGGCTTCGACGTGAAGGGCGGCGTGATCCTGATCGCGGCGACCAACCGTCCGGACATCCTGGACCCGGCGCTGCTGCGTCCGGGCCGCTTCGACCGGCAGATCGCCGTGGACCGCCCGGACCTCCAGGGCCGCCTGGAGATCCTGAAGGTCCACCAGAAGGGCAAGCCGATCGCGCCGGACGTCGACCTTCAGGCCGTCGCCCGCCGCACCCCCGGCTTCACCGGTGCCGACCTGGCCAACGTGCTGAACGAGGCGGCCCTGCTGACCGCGCGCAGCGACCTGAAGCTGGTCGACAACACGATGCTCGACGAGGCGATCGACCGTGTCGTGGCCGGACCGCAGAAGCGGACCCGGATCATGAGCGACAAGGAGAAGAAGATCACCGCGTACCACGAGGGCGGTCACGCCCTGGTCGCGGCGGCTTCTCCGAACAGCGACCCGGTGCACAAGATCACCATCCTGTCGCGCGGCAGGGCGCTCGGCTACACCATGGTGCTGCCGGACGAGGACAGGTACTCCACCACCCGCAACGAGATGCTCGACAAGCTCGCCTACATGCTGGGCGGCCGTGCGGCGGAGGAACTGGTCTTCCACGACCCGACCACCGGTGCCGCGGACGACATCGACAAGGCGACGTCCACCGCCCGCGCGATGGTCACCCAGTACGGGATGACCGAGCGACTGGGCGCCATCAAGTTCGGCCAGGACAACTCCGAGCCGTTCCTGGGCCGTGAGATGGGTCACCAGCGCGACTACTCCGAAGAGGTCGCCGGGCTGGTCGACGAAGAGGTCAAGCAACTCATCGAGACCGCGCACAACGAGGCGTGGGAGATCCTGGTCGAGAACCGCGACGTCCTGGACAACCTGGTGCTGGCCCTCCTGGAGAAGGAGACGCTGAACAAGGAGCAGATCGCCGAGATCTTCAAGCCCATCGTGCGGCGCCCGGCGCGCCCCGCGTGGACCGGTTCCTCGCGGCGCACGCCCTCGACCCGCCCGCCGGTGCTCTCGCCGCGCGAGCTGGCGCTGACCAACGGCGCGGCCAACGGCGTCACTCCGCCGTCGGTCTCGACCGTCAAGCAGCCGGTCGAGCCGGAGGCACCCCGGGACGGCGGCCCGACCGGCTGACCTCCCCGGTAGCGGTACCGGAATGAATGCCGCGTCTGCCAGGCTCTAGCCTGGGAGGCGCGGCATTCGTCATGTCCGCGCCCGTGGCAGCAGCGGCACGGGCGTACCCGGCACAGGAAGAGGCCCCAGATGACCGACCCGGTGACCCTCGCCGAGGCCAGTCCGGCGCGCGAGTTCGACGCGGCGCGGGCCGAGAAGGCGGTCCGCGAACTGCTGATCGCGGTCGGGGAGGACCCGGACCGCGAGGGGCTGCGGGACACCCCGGCGCGGGTGGCGCGGTCGTACCGGGAGATCTTCGCCGGCCTGCACCAGCGGCCGGAGGACGTGCTGACCACCACCTTCGACCTCGGTCACGACGAGATGGTGCTGGTCAAGGACATCGAGGTGCTCTCCAGCTGCGAGCACCACCTGGTGCCGTTCGTCGGCGTCGCCCACGTGGGGTACATCCCGTCGCACGACGGGAAGATCACCGGGCTGTCGAAGCTGGCCCGGCTGGTGGACGTCTACGCCCGCCGCCCCCAGGTGCAGGAGCGGCTGACCACGCAGGTGGCCGACTCGCTGATGCGGATACTGGAACCGCGCGGGGTGATCGTGGTCGTGGAGTGCGAGCACATGTGCATGACGATGCGCGGGGTGCGCAAGCCGGGCGCGAAGACCATCACCTCGGCGGTCCGCGGCCAGTTGCGTGATCCGGCCACCCGCGCCGAGGCGATGAGTCTGATCATGGCCCGCTGACCCCCGGCCGGGCCGGCGGGCCCGCGGTCACTGGGTCAGGTGATGGCTCAGCTGGTCGATGGAGGCGGGCAGTTCACGGTCCCAGGTGGTGAAGTTGTGCCCCCCGCTCGGCAGGATGATCGAGGAGACCTGCATCGGCGCGTGGACCGCCCGGATGAACGCCATGGTGGACCGGTAGTTGCCCTCGCCCTTGCGGCTGCTGGTGACCAGGACCCACACCGACGGGACCGGCTTGTGCTTCAGCCGCCACATCAGGTTGCTCTCGTTCTTCAGCGCGGCGCTGCCGCCGAACAGGCTGCCGGTGGTGGGGTCGTCGTGCGTGGCGTAGTACCCCGACAGCGACACGCCCGCCGAGAAGTCCTTCGGATTCTGCATCGCGATCTTCAGCGAGCAGTAGCCGCCGGTGGAGTCACCCATCAGGCCCCAGTTCTGCGGCCCGTTGCCCACCCGGTAGTTGGCCTCCACGGACTTGCGCAGGTCGGTGGTGAAGAACGTCTCCACCTGCGGGCCGTGCGGCACGTTCATGCACTCGGTGTCGCGCGGCGGGACCACGGCCGGCCGCATCATGATCATGATCATGGGCTGCATGGAGCCGTGCTTGATGTGGTCGGTCGCGGTCTGCGGGTACTTCATCCGGGTGATCAGTGACTCGGCGGTGCCCGGATAGCCGGTGAGGATGACGGCCGCCGGGAAGTTCTGCTTGTGGAAGGCCTTCTGGAAGTATTGCGGTGGCAGGTAGACGTACGCGGGAGAGGTGATCCCGGTCTTGGCTCCGGTGATCTCCACCTTGTCGATCCGCCCCGCCTTCGCCCAGTCGGAGCCGTTGGAGACCCCGACGTCCTCGTGGCCCATCTCCTCCAGACCGCCCTTGCCGCCCCCGCTGGCGGTGTAGTCGATCACCTGTCCGGGGGCCTGGTCGGTACCCAGCAGGTCGGAGAACGAGGCGTAGAACCCGAAGTAGGAGTTGATGGCCAGGCCCAGCGCCGCCAGGATCGTCAGCTGGCCACCGAAGAGCAGTCCGACCCGGCCGGCGACCGGTCTGACACCGCGGCCCGACAGCCGTGGCCACAGCCAGATCGTCGCGACGAACAGGGCCATCGCGAGGACGACCACCGCTACCAGGAGTTTTTTGCTCGTGAGACCCATCAGGCGCTTTCCGTTCGTAGGATCGGCCGCCCGCGCACCGCGAGTGGAACCTCACGACCCGTGTTCACGTCCTAGAAGACGCCTATCGCACCGACCGGGGTGCTACGGGCCGAGTGATCCGCTTATCGGGGCTTGGGAGACCGATGTCTGCACACAAAGATGCCGAATGCCTCACAGGGGTTCCGTCAGGAGGCGGCATCGATGACTGAGTCGTCGGACACACGGCAGCCACGGCTGCCGCGGTTCGTGCCCAGCTCGAAGGCGCCGGCCATTGTCGGCACCGTTTGTGCTCTTATCGGACTTCTCGACCTGGCGACCGGGATCGTGCCCCGGCTGCGGCACGGGCGTATGCACACCCTGGCGGAATACCTGCCGGGCGCTGTCAGCAGCATCGCCGCCGCCGCGTCGGTCATCGTGGGCCTCCTGCTGCTGATGCTGGCCCGCGGCCTGAAGCTGCGCAAGCGACGTGCCTGGGCCGCCGCCGTCGTGTTGCTGCCGGCCGGCGTGGTGGCCGAACTGCTGCACCACCGCGTCTCGCCGGTCGACACCGTGCTGTCGATCGGCCTGTTCGTGGTGCTGCTGACCCATCGGGGGGAATTCGCCGCGCTGTCCGACCCGCGCACCCGGTGGCGGGCGGTCCACAACTTCGTCGTGCTCAGCGTGGTCAGCTTCTGCCTCGGCCTGGTCATCGTCAGCGTCCACCCCAAGATGGAGATGGGCAGCCCGTCGTTCGGCGACCGCTGCCGCACCGTGGTCGAGGGGATGATCGGCTTCGGCGGACCGGTGCACTACCTGTCGGACCGCACCGCCGACCTGGTCGGCTACACCCTCGGCGGCCTGGGCTTCCTCATCCTGGTCACCACCGCCTACCTGGTGCTGCGCCCCGAGCACCCCACGGCGGTGCTCAGCGCGGACGACGAGGAGCGGCTGCGCGTTCTGCTCAACCGGCACGGACGCCGCGACTCGCTCGGCCACTTCGCCCTGCGGCGCGACAAGAGCGTCATCTTCTCCGCCACCGGCAAGGCCGCCATCTCCTACCGGGTGATCTCCGGCGTCATGCTGGCCTCCGGCGACCCGATCGGCGACGTCGAGGCGTGGCCCGGCGCCATCGAACGCTTCATGGAGGCCGCCGCCCGGCACGCCTGGATCCCGGCGGTCGTCGGGTGCAGCGAGACCGGCGGCGAGGTGTGGACCCGCGAGACCGGGCTCGACGCGCTGGAGCTGGGCGACGAGGCGATCGTGGAGACCGCCGCGTTCTCCATGCAGGGCCGCGCGATGCGCAACGTGCGGCAGATGGTCAAGCGGGTCGAGCGCAACGGCTACAGCTGCCAGATGCGCCGGGTCGGCACCCTGCCGGAGGAGGAACGCGCCCGGATCAGGGCCGCCGCCGCCGACTGGCGCGGCACCGACACCGAACGCGGCTTCTCCATGGCGCTCGGCCGGTTCGGCGACCCGCGCGACGGCGACTGCGTGGTGGTCACCGCGCACAAGCACATCGACGACGACCCCTCCCCGCACGGCGACCTCAAGGCGGTGCTGCACTTCGTGCCGTGGGGCCCGGACGGCATCTCGCTGGAGCTGATGCGCCGGGACCGCTCGGCCGACGGCGGCATGAACGAGCTGCTCATCGTGCACGCGCTGAGCAACGCCCGGGAGCTGGGCATCACCCGGGTCTCGCTGAACTTCGCGATGTTCCGCTCGGCGCTGGCCCGCGGCGAACGGATCGGGGCCGGCCCGGTGCTGCGGTTCTGGCGCGGCATCCTGGTCTTCCTGTCGCGCTGGTTCCAGATCGAGTCGCTGTACAAGTTCAACGCGAAGTTCCAGCCGGTGTGGGAGCCGCGCTTCATGGTCTTCCCCAACAACCGCGACCTGCCGCGCATCGGCTTCGCCGTCATGCAGGCCGAGGCGTTCATCACCCTGGAGCTGCCCGCCCGGGTGCGCCGCTGGATCCCCGGCGTGCGCGAGATCCCGCCCCCCGAGGCCGACCGTGCCCCGGAACAGCAGGTCACCGCGGTGCACGGCGGCGCCGCCTGACCGACCGGCCCGCCCCGCGCCGGTCGCCGCCGGCACCGCCTAGGCTTTGGCCCATGGGTGCGTTGCGAGGCCGGGTGGCGGGGCTGCCGGAGTGGGACCGCTGTGCGGTGATGGGCGTGGTCAACGTCACGCCGGACTCCTTCTCCGACGGCGGCAGCTGGTTCGACGCGGGACGGGCGGTGGAGCACGGCCTGCGGATGGTGGCCGCCGGCGCCGACCTGGTCGACGTCGGCGGCGAGTCGACCCGGCCGGGCGCCCGCCGGGTCGACGAGGCGGAGGAGCTGCGCCGCGTCCTGCCGGTGGTCCGCGAGCTGGCCGCGGCCGGCGTGCTGGTCAGCGTCGACACCATGCGCGCCACGGTCGCCGAACAGGCGCTGGCGGCCGGCGCCCGGCTGGTCAACGACGTCAGCGGCGGACTGGCCGACCCCGCGATGGTGCCCGCGGTCGCGGCGGCCGGCGTGCCGTTCGTGGTGATGCACTGGCGGGGCGCGAGCATCGACATGAACCGCCGCGCGGTCTACGGCGACGTGGTCGCCGAGGTCGCCGCCGAACTGCGGCAGCGGCTGGAGGCGGTGGTGGCCGGCGGGATCGACCCGGACAAGATCGTGCTCGACCCGGGCCTGGGATTCGCCAAGGACGCCGACCACGACCTGGCGCTGCTCGCCCACCTCGACGCACTGCACGACCTGGGCCGTCCGCTGCTGGTCGCCGCCTCCCGCAAGCGGTTCCTCGGCCGGGTGCTGGCCGGCGCCGACGGCACCCCGCCCCCCGCCCGGCAGCGCGACGCCGCGACGGCCGCCGTCTCCGCGCTCGCCGCCCGTGAGGGCGCCTGGGCGGTCCGGGTCCACCAGGTCGCCCCCACCGCCGACGCGGTCCGGGTGGCCCGCGCCGTGGAGGGCGCCGGATGAGGCGCCGCGGCGGCGGCCCCGGGCGCGGCGGTGGTCCCGGGCGCGGCGGCCCTGACGATCCGGACGACGGCCCGCTGCCCGACCCGTTCGGCTCCGACGAGGACCACGACGCCGTCGAGCAGGTCCACCAGGCGTTCTACGACGCCGTGGAGACCGGCGACCTCGACGCGTTGGAGCGGCTGCTGCTCGGCGGCGCGCTCGGTGAGACGGTGGCCGTCGTGCACCCCGGCTGGCCGGTGCTGCGCGGCCGCGGCCACGTGCTGCGGTCCTACGCGCTGATCATCGCCAATACCGACTATCTCCAGTTCTTCCTCACCGACGTCGAGGTCACCGTCTCCGGCGACACCGCGCTGGTCACCTGCACCGAGAACATCCTCAGCGGCGGCCCCGCCCAGCCCGACGGGTCAGCCGGCGAGCTGATCGGCGGCCTGGTGGTCGCCAGCAATGTGTTCCGCCGCACACCGGACGGCTGGCGCCTGTGGTCCCACCACGGCTCCCCGGTGCTGTCCGGGGAGGCCGGCGACGGCGAGGGACCCGGTGCCGGACCGCTCGGCGGACCCGACTCGGCCTAGCGGCAAAACAGGTGACGGACCGTCACGCATGGGACACAGGACCACTCGTTCGAGCCAAGATTGCGCCGGGTCAGGACTGAGGCACGCACCCCTCGGGTAGAGGCGGCTGCACCGGACACCCCCGTCGGCACGGGTTGCCGGTGCTCGCAGGTACATTCGACGCGTTCTTCTCGACAGTGCTGTAGGGAGTGGTGTTCGTGGACCGTGTCTCGTTGCGCGGCCTGAAGGCTCGCGGTCACCACGGTGTCTTCCCCCGGGAGCGGGCGGAGGGCCAGACGTTCATGGTCGACCTCACACTGGGCCTGGACACCACCGAGGCCGCCGCGACGGACGACCTGACGCGTACCGTGCACTACGGCGTGGTGGCCGAGGAGGCCGTCGCCGTGGTGCAGGGCGAGCCGGTCAACCTCATCGAGACGCTCGCCCAGCGCATCGCCGACCAGTGCTTCACGCACCCGGTGGTCCAGGAGGTCGAGGTGACCGTGCACAAACCGGATGCCCCGATCACCGTCCCGTTCGACGACGTGACCATCACCATCAGCAGGAGGCGCCAGTGAGTTCCGACCCCACCGTCCAGCCGGTACCGGTCTCCGTTGAACAGCAGGTCGACGCCGCCGACACCACCCTGCACAACCCGCGCCGCGCTGTCGTCTCGCTCGGCAGCAACCTCGGCAACCGCCTGGAGACCCTCCAGGGCGCCGTCGACGCCCTCGCCGACACGCCCGGCCTGCGGGTGAAGGCGGTCTCCCCGGTCTACGAGACCGAGCCGTGGGGCATCGAGCCCGGCTCCCAGCCCGACTACCTCAACGCGGTCGCGCTGATCAAGACCACCCTGCCGCCGACCTCGCTGCTGGAGCGCGCCCACGCCATCGAGGAGGCGTTCCTGCGGGTGCGCGACGAGCGCTGGGGACCGCGCACCATCGACGTGGACATCGTCGCCTACCAGGACGTCGTCTCCGAGGACCCCTCGCTCACCCTGCCGCACCCGCGCGCCCACGAGCGGGCCTTCGTGCTGGTGCCGTGGAACGACGTGGACCCGGCGGCCGAACTGCCCGGCCGCGGCCCGGTGGCCGACCTGATCGACACCGTCGGCCGCGACGACGTACGGGTTCACCGCGACGCGGAACTCAGGCTGCCCGAGTAGACGTTGCCCCGGTGGTGGCATCCTGGTCCGCAGGATCCGCCCACCGGGTCCGGCCGGGTACCGCCGAGGAGGAGACGTCGTTGAAGCAGGTGCGCTTCCGGGTGCTGATCGGCACGTTCCTGGTGACCGCCGTGGTCGCCTGGGCCGGATCGCGGCTGTGGAACGCCCTGGGCGAGCTGCCCGGCGTTCCGCTGGCCGCCCCGATCGTGCTCGGCGCCATCGCCGCCGTGCTGGCCGCCACCGCGATCTCGCTGCGCGCCCGGCTGAAGGAACAGCGTGAGCGGCAGGCCCAGGCCCGTGGCGTCGACCCGATGCTGGCCGCCCGCGCGGTGCTCTTCGGCCAGGCCAGCGCCCTGGTGGCCTCGCTGGTCGCCGGGGTCTACGCCGGGTTCTGCGTCTTCCTGATCGCCTCCCAGCTCGACATCGCGCCGCGCCGCGACCAGGCGGTCTACTCCGGCTGCTCGGTGGTGGCCTGCGCCGCGATCGTGGCCGCCGCGCTGTGGCTCCAGCGCATCTGCCGCATCCCGGACGACGAGGACGACCCGGGCCGCGGCACCGCGAAGGCCTGACCCCGGCCCGGACGCACCCCCCACGACACGCCGAAGGCGGTACGGAATCGACACCCGTACCGCCGTCGGCCCTTCCGGGGGCCCGCACCGCCGTCGGCCCTTCCCGGGACGCGTACCGCCGTCGGCCGCACCGCAGGCCCGTACCGCCTGCACACCCACCGGCCGCGTACCGCCCTCGTCCGCGCCGGCCGCCTACCGCCTTGGCCGCCCCGCGGACCCGTACCGCCGTCAGACGCTGGGGACGGTGTCCACCTCGACCTCGTCGCGGGGGACGTCGCGGGCGTCGGCGTCGATGGAGCGGCGCAGCGCCTCGTGCAGCCGGGCCGGGGTCAGCACGCCGCGGAACCGGGCGTCGGCGCCCTCGCCGTCCAGTACCGCGATCCAGCCCGCGTCGTGCTGGAGCATCACGCTGAACGCCTGCTTGAGGTTGGCGCCGAGCGGCAGCCACGCCTCCATGCGCCGGGAGTGGTCGCGGACCGTGCCGGCGGTCAGCGCCTCGGCGCTGACCCAGCCGTGCAGCGTGCCGTCGCCGTCCAGCACGACGGCCCACTGGGCGTTCTCCGCGCGCAGCCGGTCGGCGGCGCGGCCGGCCGGGTCGTCGAGGTGCACGACCGGCGGTGCCACCAGGTCGCCGGGCTCTATCGGGGTGACCGACAGCCGCTTCAGGCCGCGGTCGGAGCCGACGAAGTCGGCCACGTAGGGGCTGGCGGGGGCGCCCAGCACGGACGCGGGGGAGTCGAACTGCTCGATGCGCCCGTTGCCGTAGACCGCGATGCGGTCGCCGAGCCGGACCGCCTCCTCGATGTCGTGCGTCACGAACAGCACCGTCTTGCGCACCTGGCTCTGCAACCGCAGGAACTCGGCCTGGAGTCTCTCGCGGACCACCGGGTCGACCGCGCCGAACGGCTCGTCCATCAGCAGCACCGGCGGGTCGGCGGCGAGCGCGCGGGCCACCCCGACCCGCTGGCGCTGGCCGCCGGACAGCTGGTCGGGGTAGCGGTCGCCGTGCACCTTCGGGTCCAGGCCGACCAGGTCCAGCAGTTCGGTGGCGCGCTCGCGGGCCTTGCGGCGCGGCCAGCCCAGCAGGCTGGGGACGGTCGCGGTGTTCTCCAGCACGGTCTTGTGCGGGAACAGGCCCACCTGCTGGATGACGTAGCCGATGCGGCGGCGCAGCACGACCGGGTCGAGCTTGGCGATGTCCTCGCCGTCGAGCAGGATGCGGCCCTCGGTGGGTTCGATGAGCCGGTTGACCATCTTCATGGTCGTGGTCTTGCCGCAGCCGGACGGGCCGACGAGCGTGACCAGTTCGCCTTCGGCGACCTCGAAGGACAGGTCGTCCACCGCGGTGGTGCCGTCCGGATAGCGCTTGGTGACGTGCTCGAAGCGGATCATGTGTCCTCGCAGCGGGAAGGGGTGACGACCGTACCCTGCCCCCCTTGTGTGAATGCCATGTTGCTGGGATGTGGCACTGCGGCCCGATCGTCGGTGGCCGGTTATAGGCTCTCCGGGCTGGCGAGGAACAGATCCGGGAACGGTCCGGTTCTGCTCCGAGACGCTATCGATATACGACGCGGCGCTTGCGCCGGACCGGACGGGGGAGGTGAGCGCAATGGCCGGCCGAAACTGCCTGGAGGCGAACGACTGGATCTGCGGGGCGTACGTCAGCTCGCGGGCCCAGGACCTGGTCGACGCCACGGTGCAGCACGTGTGGATCACCGTGGTCTCCGTGGCGATCGGGGTGGTGGTGGCGTTCCCGCTGGCGCTGGTGGCCCGGCGCTGGAAGGCGGTGGCCGGGCCGGTGCTCGGCTTCACCACCATCCTGTACACCGTTCCGTCGCTGGCGATGTTCTCGCTGCTGCTGCCGGTCTTCGGGCTGTCGGCCGCCGTCGTCGTCACCGGTCTGGTGCTGTACTCGCTGACCATCCTGGTGCGCAACATCGTCGCCGGGCTGGAGGCGGTGCCCGAGGACGTCAAGGAGGCGGCCCGCGGCATGGGATTCGGCCAGACCCGCCAGCTGTTCCAGGTCGAGCTGCCGCTGGCGCTGCCCGCGATCATGGCCGGTCTGCGGATCGCCACGGTCTCCACGGTCTCGCTGACCACCATCGGCGCCATCGTCGGGTACGGCGGCCTGGGCAACCTGATCTACGAGGGCATGAGCAGCCTGTTCAAGGCGCAGGTCCTGACCGCCTCCGCCATCTGCGTGGTGCTGGCGGTCGCGGCCGACCTGCTGCTGCTGGGGGTGCAGCGGTTGTTGACCCCCTGGACGCGGGCCCGCGGCGGTGCCCGGCGCCGGGTGCGCCGGTCGGTGGCCCGGGTGGAGACCGGGGAGGTGGCGGCCTGATGGAAGCGATCCCGCAGGCGTGGACCTGGCTGACGTCCGGCGCGAGCTGGTCCGGCGGCGACGGCATCGGCGTCCGGCTCGGCGAGCACCTGTACCTGACGGTGGTGTGCCTGGCGATCAGCTGCGCGCTGGCGCTGCCGGTCGCCCTGGTCCTGGGCCACCTCGGCCGCGGCGGCGCGCTGGCCGTCAACATCTCCAACGCCGGCCGCGCGGTGCCCACCTTCGCGGTGCTGGTCCTGCTGCTGCTCAGCCCGATCGGCCAGGACGGCCAGTGGCCCACCGTCATCGCCCTGGTGCTGTTCGCCATACCCCCGCTGCTGACCAACGCCTACGTGGGCATGCGCGAGGTAGACCGCGACGTCATCGAGTCGGCCCGCGGCATGGGCATGACCGGCTGGCAGCTGATGCGCCGGGTCGAACTGCCGCTGGCCTTCCCGCTCATCATGACCGGGGTGCGCAGCGCCGCCGTGCAGGTGGTCGCCACCGCGACGCTGGCCGCGCTGCCCGGCGGCGGCGGTCTGGGCCGGCTGATCACCGCCGGGTTCGCCCGCCAGCGCACCTACGAGGTGGTCGGCGGTGCCCTGCTGGTGGCCGGGCTGGCGCTGCTGATCGAGGGGCTGTTCGTGGTGCTCCAGCGCTGCACCGACCCCCTGCGCCACCGGCGCGCCGTACGACGTGGCCGCCGTGACGATTCGGCGGACGCCAACCCCAGTGGTCCGTTCAAGAGATGGGTTACCGAATGAGCAAGGGTCTTCGCGGCATACGTGCCGCCGGCGCGGTCGCCACCGCGATGGTGCTGGCCGGCAGCCTGTCCGCGTGCGGCAACAGCCTGGAGGGCAGCGGTTCCGGGTCCGCCACGAAGTCGGGTTCCGGCTCCAAGGGTTCGCTGGTGATCGGTTCGGCGGGATTCACCGAGTCCACCGTGCTGGCGCAGATGTACGCGCAATTGCTGAACCACGCCGGATACAAGACGTCGATCAAGACGGTGAGCAACCGCGAGCTGTACGAACCCGCCCTGGAGAAGGGGCAGATCGACGTCGTACCGGAGTACGCGGCGACGATGGCGGAATTCCTCAACGACAAGGTCAACGGCGCCAACGCCAAGCCGGTCGCCTCGCCGGACGTGAAGGCCACGGTGGCGGCGCTGAGCAAACTCGCCACCCCGCGCGGCCTGAAGGTGCTGCCGGCCGGCCAGGCGGTCGACCAGAACGCGTTCGCGGTGTCGAAGACGTTCGCCGCGAAGTACCACCTGAAGTCGCTGAGCGACCTGGGCGCCGCCCACGTGCCGGTGAAGCTGGCGGCCGGCGACGAATGCCCGGACCGGCCGTTCTGCGAGCCCGGCCTGAAGAAGACCTACCACATCGACGTCACCGGCATCGATCCCAAGGGCGTCGGCACCACGCAGTCCAAGGCGGCGGTGAAGGCCGGCACCGACCAGCTGGTGCTGACCACCACCACCGACGCGACGCTTCCGGATTTCAATCTCGTCCTCCTCCAGGACGACAAGAAACTCCAGAACGCCGACTACGTTCTGCCGATTGTCAACGCCAAGCACGCCGGTAACGCGACCGTGGCGAACGCGCTCGACAAGCTGACGAAGGTGCTCACCACCGCCGACCTGACCAAGCTCGACGACCAGGTCGACGGCGAACGCCAGAAGCCCTCCGACGTGGCCACCGCCTACCTGAAGGCCAAGGGCCTGGTCTGAGGCCGCCGCGCCCCGGCGGGCGCGCGCAATGGCCGCAACGCCTCCGCCGGCCGTCGACGATCATGAAAGCGTCGGCGGCCGGCGGAATGCGTCCCACCACTTCGGCCGGAGAACACCGCGTCGCGATTCCGGGCCCGTTATCAGATCTTGTCGTGAGCAGGGCGTGAGAAATCCGGTCGCCGGTTCCCAGCGGCCGGATAACCGCGCTAGGTTTCAAGCCATGGCCCGTGGACGACACCGAGTTTCCCCAGCACTGCACCGGCGGCTGGCCCCGTTGGCGGTCGCGGGGTTCTCCGTCGCCGTCGCCGTGGGCGTCTGGTTCGCCCCGGCCGGCCCGCACGATGCCGTGCGGCGCGGCATGGTCGCCGCCGCGGCGGCCGGCGCGCTGTTCGCCGCCGTGCTGATGCGCCGCTGGGACCGTTCGGCCGGCAAGCGGGTCGCCGACCTGACCGCCGCCCGGTCCCGCGACGAGTGGCGTGCCGAGGAACACCTCGCGGAGCTGGAGAGCGACGTCGAGGAGGCCCGCGCGATCCGGCAGCGCATGGAGGCCGAACTGCGGGCCAAACGTGCCGAACTGGCCAAACTGCGCGGCGAGCACGCCGAGGTCCTGCGCCGCTACGCCCACGCCGAGACCGAGCGGGCCCGGGTGCTGGAGAGCCGCCGCCGGCTGGCCATAGAGGCGGCCACCCCGCCGCGCGCCATCGCCCCGCCGACCGCCGCGCCGTCCGCCGCGCCGACCCAGGAGGCGTACCGGCGGGCCGCCGCCGCCCTGCTGGCCCTGCCGCGCAACGCCGCACGCCAGCAGGCGCTGCGCACCGTCGAGACCGCCCGCCGCCGGGAGGCCGCCGCCGCGCGCGCCGACGGTGAGGAACGCCCCGGCCGCCACGCCCAGCCGCCGGCCGGCCGCCCGCACCCCGAACCGTCGGACCGCGGCGACCGTCCGGTGCGCGAACACCAGCTGGTGCCCGCGGTGGCCTCCGCCGTGCTGCCCTACACCCAGCCGCCGCGGCCGGCCAGCCGCACGATGGGCGGCTTCGACTTCTTCGGCACCCACAAGGCGGCCCCGGCCGCCCCCGCCGATCCCGCCCCCGCCGGACACCCCCGGGTCGAGCACGCCCCGGCGCCGCGCCCGGAGGTCATCGACCTGACCGCGCACGACGAGACCGAGCAGCTCGACGTGCGCGAACTGCGCGCCCAGGGCTGAGCACCGCCCGCCGGGGGCCGGCCGGACACGGCACCACGCCGGTCTCCGCGAACGCGGGGAACGTCCGCACGCCGACCGTCGTGTCGGTGGCGGCCGTTACGCTGCCGGGTGCGAAGAGGTCGGACGGAGCGCCCCGCGGGGTCCGCGGCCAAGGGGGGTGGCGTACCGAGGTTCCCCGCGGCCTGCCGGGACACCGAGCACGAACCCACCCCCCTCCGCACCGCCCGCCGCGGCGCGCACCCACCGGTCACCGGTGAAGGCGTGCCGGGCCCTTGCCCGGCCCTACTTGTCGACGTCGCCGACCACGAAGAACAGCGACCCCAGGATCGCCACCATGTCGGCGACCAGCGTGCCGGGCAGCAGTTCGGTCAGCACCTGCACGTTGTTGAACGACGCGGAGCGCAGCTTGAGGCGGTACGGCGTCTTCTCGCCCTTGGAGACCAGGTAGTAGCCGTTGACGCCCAGCGGGTTCTCGGTCCAGGCGTACGTCGCGCCTTCCGGGGCCTTCAGCACCTTCGGCAGCCGCTGGTTGACCGGGCCCGGCGGCAGCTCCGCCAGCCGGTCCAGGCAGGCGTCGGCCAGGTCCAGCGCGTTGTGCGTCTGCTCCAGCAGGCACTCGAACCGGGCCAGGCAGTCGCCCTCCTCGCGGGTGACCACCTTCAGCACGTCGGCCAGCTCCCCGTAGGCGAGGTACGGCTCGTCGCGGCGCAGGTCGAAGTCGGTGCCGCAGGCGCGCGCGACCGGACCGCTGACCCCGTAGGCGTGCACGGTGCGCCGGTCGAGGACGCCGACGCCGCGGGTGCGGGCCCGGAAGATCTCGTTGCCGAGCACCAGCTTGTCGAAGACGTCCATCCGGCCGCGCACCGCGGCGACCGCCTGCCGGGCCCGGCCGGTCCAGCCGGCCGGCATGTCCTCCTTGAGGCCGCCGACCCGGTTGAACATGTAGTGCATCCGGCCGCCGGAGATCTCCTCCATGACGGTCTGGAGCTCCTCGCGTTCGCGGAACGCGTGGAAGACCGGCGTCATGCCGCCCAGCTCCAGGGGGTAGGAGCCGAGGAACATCAGGTGGTTGAGGGCCCGGTTCAGCTCGGCGAGCAGCGTGCGGGTCCACACCGCGCGTTCGGGCACCTCCATGCCGAGCATCCGCTCGACGGCGAGCACCACGCCGAGTTCGTTGGAGAACGCCGACAGCCAGTCGTGCCGGTTGGCCAGCATGATGATCTGCCGGTAGTCCCGGGCCTCGAACAGTTTCTCCGCGCCGCGGTGCATGTAGCCGATGACGGGCTCGGCGCTGCTGATCCGCTCGCCGTCCAGTACCAGCCGCAACCGCAGCACCCCGTGCGTGGAGGGATGCTGCGGGCCGATGTTCAGCACCATGTCGGTGCCCTCGGCGGCGCCGCCGATCCCGACCGTCGTCTGCGTCATGCGCCCAGTGTCTCAGTCCACCGCCCGCCGCAGCGACCCCGGCAGCCCCGCCTTTACCGGCACCGCCAGCCAGCCGAAGCCGCCCAGGCCCTGCGGCGCGGTCAGTTCCGCCGCCTGCGACGCCGCCGCCAGCGCCCGCACGTACCCGGCGGGGTCGCTGGACGCCAGCGACAGCGCGGGCCGCGCGCCGTCCACCCCGAGGGCGCGCAGCGCGGCCCGCTGGGTCAGCAGCACCGCCCCGGCCGGGCCGGCCGCCGCGCAGGCGTCCAGCGCGACGTGCGCGGTCAGGTCGCACGAGCCGTCCGGCACCGGCGGGGTGCGCGCGCCGGCCCGGTAGCCGGTCAGCGTGCCGAACGGCGGCCGGTCGGCGGCCCGGTGGGCGTAGTCGGCGGCGACCGCCAGTCCGCGTTCCAGTGCGCCGGCCGCCGCCGCCCACGCCTCGTCGCGGGGCCGGCCGATCTCCGCCCGGTCGCCCGGTCGCCCGGCCGACGGCCACCAGCGCGCCAGCCAGTCCGCGTCCGGGCCGGTCACCGGCGCCCCGAGCCGTTCCTCACCGTCGGCCCGCGTCTCCACGTACCGCGGCACGCCGTCCTCGTCGGTCTGCGCCACCTCGACGCACACGTTGTCCAGCCACTCGTTGGCGAACAGCAGCCCGCTCAGGCCGCGCGGGATCTCGGCCGTCCAGCCGATCGCCGGGTCCAGGGCGGCCGGGCGCGGGGCGCGTTCGACGGCGTGGGCGCGCAGCCGGTCCGCGACACCGGGCGGCAGTAGGGAGCGGACGGCGGTGACCAGTTCGCCGCGGCCGGCGCCGACGTCGACGAACGCCAGCCGCGCCGGGCGGCCCAGCTCCTCGTCGACCGCCAGCAGCAGCCGGGCCACGGCGGCCGCGTACAGGGGGGAGGCGTGCACCGAGGTGCGGAAATGCCCGGCCGGGCCGGTCGGATCGTCAGGTCGTACGAAGAAGCCGCCGGGGCCGTACAGCGCCCGTTCGGCCGCCGCGCGCCACCGGGTCCAGCCACCGGGGTCCCGCGGGTCCTGCTCAGCAGTGCTCACCCGCCCACCGTAAGGCCGCCCGCCGGGCCGCCCGGCATCCACCCTGCGGACTACCCGCGGTGGTGAGGATCGCTCTCGTGGTTGACCCTTCGACGCCCGCCTCGTACCTACGCTGGGTTACGTGCAGGGTCTCTACGATTTCTTCCGGCGCCACCCGACCATGGTCGACACCTTCTGGGCCGTCGTCCTGCTCGGGCTCTCGGCGCTGGTGATCGTGGCCGGCCGCGACGGGAGCCTCTACCACCACTCGTGGCTGGCCGTCGTCTGCACGCTGGCCCTGTGCACGGTGGTGTCGCTGCGCCGGCGTTTCCCCGAGGCGATGCTGCTGCTGACCATCGCTACCGGACTCTTCCAGCTGGCGGCCGACGTACGGGTGCTGCCCGCCGACCTCGCCATGCTGGCCATCGCCTACACCGTCGCCTCCGTGGGAGCGCGCTGGTCCTCCCGCCTCGCGCTGCTGTTCGCACTGTGCGCCCCCGCGCTGTCGGAACTGCGCTGGTCCGGCTCCTACGACACCGGCTGGACCCGGGTCGTCCAGGCGGTCTTCCTCACCATCCCGTTCGCGCTGGCCTGGGTCATCGGCGACAGCCTGCGCACCCGGCGCGCGTACTACGCCCAGCTGGAGGAACGCGCCGAGCGGCTGCAACGCGAGCGCGAGGCCCAGTCCAAGGCCGCCGTCGCCGCCGAACGCGCCCGGATCGCCCGCGAGCTGCACGACGTCGTCGCCCACAACGTCTCCGTCATGGTCGTGCAGGCCGACGGCGCCGCCTACGTCCTGGACTCCTCACCGGAGCAGGCCAAGCAGGCGCTGGGCACCATCTCGCAGACCGGCCGGCTGGCGCTGGCCGAGATGCGCCGCCTGCTGGGGCTGCTGCGCACCTCCGACGACTCCGGCGGCGAGTACGTGCCGCAGCCCGGCGTCGACCAGCTCGGCGAACTCATCGAGCAGGTGCGCGGTGCCGGCCTGCCGGTGGACTTCGCCGTCGACGGCTCCAGCCGCCCGCTGTCCAGCGGCGTGGAGCTGACCGCCTACCGCATCGTGCAGGAGGCGCTGACCAACACCCGCAAGCACGGCGGCCCCGCCGCGCACGCCACCGTCCAGCTGACCTACGCCGAGCACGAGCTGCGGATGCTCATCGAGGACGACGGCCGCGGCGCGTTCGGCGGCGGCCCCGACGAGGGCGGCGCGGACGGCCTCGGCCAGGGCCTGATCGGCATGCGCGAGCGGATCGCCATGATCGGCGGCACCCTGCACACCGGCCCCCGCCCCGGCGGCGGCTTCCGCATCCGCGCCGAACTTCCGCTGAAGGCCGCGCGTTGAACGTTGCGTCCGACGCCGCCCCCGCCCACCTCCCGCTGGAGAACGCCATGGCCATCCGCGTGATGCTCGTCGACGACCAGGCGCTGCTGCGCACCGGCTTCCGCATGGTGCTCAACGCCCAGCCGGACATGGAGGTGGTCGCCGAGGCGGGCGACGGCGCCGAGGCCCTGGAGGTGCTGGCCCGCTCCGCGGTCGACGTGATCCTGATGGACGTGCGCATGCCGCGGATGGACGGCGTCGAGGCCACCCGGCGCATCTGCGGCGGCCGGGACCGGGCGGCGCGCGACCAGGGCCCGCGGGTGCTGATCCTCACCACGTTCGACCTCGACGAGTACGCCTTCGCCGCGCTCAAGGCGGGCGCGGCCGGCTTCATGCTCAAGGACGTGCCGCCCGCCGAACTGCTGGCGGCCATCCGCGCCGTCCACAGCGGCGACTCCGTCGTCGCGCCCAGCACCACCCGGCGGCTGCTGGACCGCTTCGCGCCCCTGCTGCCGCGCACCGAGGCACCGGTCCACACCGAGCTGGAACGCCTCACCGACCGCGAGCACGAGGTGCTGCTGCTGATCGCCCAGGGCCTGTCCAACGGGGAGATCGCCCGCCACCTGGTGCTGTCGGAGGCCACCGTCAAGACCCACGTCGGCCGGGTGCTGACCAAGCTCAACCTGCGCGACCGCGTCCAGGCGGTCGTGCTGGCCTACGAATCCGGCCTGGTGCGGGCAGGCGGCGCGTAGGCCCCGCCCCGCCGACCGGCCCGGGTTCGCGGTCCCGCCCGGCGTCAGACCAGCCGCCGCAGCAGCCCTTCGACCGCCTCGCGGACGTCACGCGCGGTCCACTCCAGCGCGTCGGAGGCCACCGTGACCTCCGTCATCGACAGGCCGGGCGGACCGGGCTCGGACCACCAGGAGAAGAGCATCACGCCGTCCTCCTCGGCCTGCGCGAGCACCGCCTCGCCCAGTGCCGACGCCGCGAACGGCAGCCAGACCTGGAACTGGTGGGTGTGCGGCACCGCCGGATGCACCCGCGACCACGGCAGCGGCGCCAGCGCCTCGGTCAGCGCGGCGGCCACCGTCTTCGCGTGCGCCACGTAGGCCGCCAGCCGGGGCAGCTCGGTACGCAGACCCGCCAGCGCCGACAGCGCGGCCGGCCACTGCTCGAAGAGCTGGCCGCCGTACCGGTGCCGCCACGCCTTCGCCTCCGCCACGAAGTCCGCCGGACCGGCCAGCGCGGCACCGGACATGCCGCCCAGCGACTTGTAGAACGACACGTAGACGCTGTCGGCCAGCTCCGCCAGCTCCGGCAGCGACCGCCCGAAGTGCGGTCCGCACTCCCACAGCCGGGCGCCGTCGAAGTGCACCACCGCGTCCCGCTCCCGGCCGGCCGCCACCACCGCGGTCAGCTCCTGCCAGGACGGCAGCACGAACCCGGCCTCGCGCAGCGGCAGTTCGAGCATCAGCGTGCCGATCGGCTCGTCGAGGTCGGCCACCTCGGCCGCGGTGGGCAGCCGCCGTTCCCTCGTCGGGTGCACGCCCCGCAGCCCGCTCAGGGCGCTCAGCGCGTCCCGCTCGTACATCTCCGGGTGCGCCAGCGGGTGCAACGCCACCGTCGCGATCCCGGTGCGGCCCGCCCAGCACCGCAGCGCCACCTGCTGCGCCATGGTCCCGGTCGGGAAGAACGCCGCCGCCGGCATGCCCAGCAGCTCCGCCACCCGGTCCTCCAGCGCGGCGACGACCCCGTTGCCGTACCGGTCGGGCAGCTCGTCGAGGTCGTAGGCGCCCTCGGCCCCGTCGGCCAGCGCGGCCAGCGACTGCCGCAGGTTGCGCGGCCGGTCCACCAGCGTGCGCCGCGCCCCGGCCAGCGCCCGCCGGCGCCGCACCGCCGGGTCCGGCGCCACCCGCGCCTCCTGTGCCGCCTCGTCCTCAAACATTCCGGCCGTGTCGCTCATACGGGTGATCCTCGCGCACCGCTGCCGCCGAACACAGGGATTTATCCGCCCTTCCGGCTCTCCCCCGGTTGCCGCAAGCCATTCGCGTAGCATTGACGAAAAGACACGTCCGGTACCCGGTGAGGACTGGAACGGAAGGCGTCGCAGCGTGAACCCATCGCACGAACCAGGACCCCGGCCCCCGGGCGTCGAGGACCGTCCGGCCCGGCTGACCGTCGGGGTCGTGGGCGCCGGCCGCGTCGGGCCCGCGCTGGCCGCCGCCCTGAAACTGGCCGGACACCGCCCGGTGGCCGCCTCCGGCGTCTCCGACGCCTCCCGCCGCCGGGCCGCCGCCCTGCTGCCCGACGTCCCGCTGGTCGAACCCGCCGAGGTGCTGGCCCGCGCCGACCTGGTCCTGCTGACCGTCCCGGACGACGCGCTGCCCGGCCTGGTCGCCGGCCTGGCCGACACCGGCGCGATCCGCCCCGGCCAGCTGCTGGCGCACACCTCCGGCCGGTACGGCGCCGGTGTCCTGGACCCCGCCCGGCGGGCCGGCGCGCTGCCGCTGGCCCTGCACCCGGCGATGACGTTCACCGGCACCACCGTCGACGTCGACCGGCTGGCCGGCTGCTCGTTCGGCGTGACCGCGCCGCAGGAGCTGCGGCTGGCCGCCGAGGCGCTCGTCGTGGAGATGGGCGGCGAACCCGAGTGGATCGACGAGCAGGCCCGGCCGCTCTACCACGCGGCGCTGGCCATCGGCTCCAACCACCTGGTCACCCTGGTCGCCCAGGCCCGCGAACTGCTGGCCACCGCCGGCGTCGACAACCCCGGCCGGATGCTCGGCCCGCTGCTCGGCGCCGCCCTGGACAACGCGCTGCGCTCCGGCGACCAGGCGCTGACCGGCCCGGTCTCGCGCGGCGACGCCGGCACGGTCGCCGCCCACCTCGACCAGCTGCGCGCCCACGCCCCGCAGAACGTGCCCTCCTACGTCGCCATGGCCCGCGCCACCGCCGACCGGGCGCTGACCAACGGCATGCTCAAGCCCGAACTCGCCGAGGCCCTGCTCGGTGCCCTCGCCGACAGACCCGAGGACGGAACCGCCCGATGACCCTGCTGACGCACACCATCGCCGAGTACCGCGACGCGGTGGCCGCCCGGCCCGGCACCCGCGGCGTCGTCCTCACCATGGGCGCCCTGCACGAGGGCCACGCCGCCCTGGTCCGCGCCGCCCGCGAGCACGTCGGCCCAAGCGGCTGCGTCGTCGTCACCGTCTTCGTCAACCCGCTCCAGTTCGGCGCCGGCGAGGACTTCGACCGCTACCCGCGCACCCTCGACGACGACGTCGCCCTCGCCGGGAAGGCCGGCGCCGACGTGGTCCTGGCCCCCGGCGTCCGCGAGGTCTACCCGGACGGCGGCGTGCTGACCGGCATCACCGCCGGACCCATGGGCGCCGGCTACGAGGGCGCCGCCCGGCCCGGCCACTTCGACGGCATGCTCACCGTCGTCGCCAAGCTGCTGCACATCACCGGCGCCGACGTCACGTTCTTCGGCCAGAAGGACGCCCAGCAGATCGCCCTGGTGCGCCGGATGGCCGCCGACCTCAACTTCCCGGTGCGGATCGAGGCGGTGCCCACCGTCCGCGAACCGGACGGCCTCGCCAGGTCCAGCCGCAACCGCTACCTGTCCGACACTGAACGGCAGGACGCGGTCGCACTGTCGCGCGCGCTGTTCGCCGGCCGTGACGCGCTGCCCGGCGGCCCGGCCGCGGTCCGCTCGGCGGCCCGCGCCGAACTGGACGCCGCCGCCGGTGTGACGGCGGACTACCTCGCCCTCGTCGACCCCGCCACCTTCACCGACGCCGCCGACGACCACACCGGACCGGCCGTGCTGGCCGTCGCCGCCCGGGTCGGCGGCACCCGGCTGATCGACAACCTCCCCCTGGCGTTCGGAGACGTCGAATGACCGACATACGGCTCGCCGCCCCCGCGCCCGGCTGGTCCCGCGCCGCCGACGTCGTGGTCGTCGGCTCCGGCGTCGCCGGGCTGACCACCGCGCTGCGCTGCGCGGCCGGCGGCGCCCGCGTCGTCGTCGTCACCAAGGCCCGCCTCGACGACGGCTCCACCCGCTGGGCGCAGGGCGGCATCGCGGCCGCCCTCGGCGACGGCGACACCCCCCGCCAGCACCTGGACGACACCCTGGTGGCCGGCGCCGGACTGTGCGACGAGTCCGCGGTGCGCCTGCTGGTCACCGAGGGCCCCGACGCGGTACGGCGGCTGATCGCCACCGGCGCCCGCTTCGACGCCGACCCGCTGACCGGCGCGATCCTGCTCACCCGTGAGGGCGGCCACCACCGCAGGCGCATCGCGCACGCCGGCGGTGACGCCACCGGCGCCGAGGTCTCCCGCGCCCTGGTCGACGCGGTCCGCGCGGCCGGCATCGAGACGGTGGAGAACGCCCTCGTCCTCGACCTGCTCACCGACGCCGCCGGCCGCACCGCCGGCGTCACCCTGCACGTCATGGGGGAGGGCGCCCGCGACGGTGTCGGCGCGGTGCACGCCCCCGCCGTCGTGCTGGCCACCGGCGGCATGGGCCAGGTCTTCTCCGCCACCACCAACCCGGCCGTCTCCACCGGCGACGGCGTGGCGCTCGCGCTGCGGGCCGGCGCCGAGGTGAGCGACCTGGAGTTCGTCCAGTTCCACCCGACGGTCATGTGGCTGGGCGCCGGCGCCGAGGGCCAGCAGCCGCTGGTCTCCGAGGCGGTACGCGGCGAAGGCGCCCACCTGGTGGACGCCGACGGGGTCCGCTTCATGCTCGGACAGCACGAACTCGCCGAACTCGCCCCGCGCGACATCGTCGCCAAGGCGATCACCCGCCGCATGCGCGAGACCGGCACCGAGCACATGTACCTCGACGCCCGGCACTTCGGCGCCGCCATGTGGGAACACCGTTTCCCCACCATCCTCGCCGCCTGCCGCGCCCACGGCATCGACCCGGTCACCGAACCGGTCCCGGTCTCCCCGGCCGCCCACTACGCCTCCGGCGGCGTGCGTACCGACGAGCGCGGCCACACCACCGTCCCGGGCCTGTACGCCTGCGGGGAGACCGCCTGCACCGGCGTGCACGGCGCCAACCGGCTCGCGTCCAACTCGCTGCTGGAGGGCCTGGTCTACGCCGAACGCATCGCGGAGGACGTCCTGGCCGGCCGCGGCGCCCGGGCACCCGGCGAACCCGTCGCCCCGGTCGCACCGGCCGACCCGCTGCCCGGACCGGCCGACCGCGCCGTCCTCCAGCGCCTGATGACCTCCGGCGCCGGCGTACTGCGCGACGCGGCCGGGCTGGCCACCGCCGCCGACGGCCTGCGCGAACTGCGCGAGCGGGCCCGCGAGGCCGCCCGGCACGGCACCGGCCCCGAACCATGCGTGGACACCTGGGAGACCGCCAACCTCCTGCTGGTCGCCGAGACCCTGGTGACCTGCGCCAGGACCCGCAAGGAGACACGGGGCTGCCATTGGCGGGAGGATTACCCCGAGCGGGACGACGAACGCTGGCACCGCCACCTCGTCGTCACCCTCACCCCGGAGCGGACACCGGACGTCCGCGCCACCCCCGGCACCGCATTCCCGCCGGTCAGCACCGTCGTCACCGCCGCACCGGCGGCCGAATACCCCGTGGAGAACCGTTCATGAGCCCCGACCTTCCCCTCCTCCAGATCGGCCTGCCCGGCCAGTCCCCGGCCTCCGAGGGCGGCTGCGGCGACGGCTGCGGATGCGGCGGCGGCGACGACGGCTACGAACTCGACCCGCTGGAGTGCGGCCTCGACCCCGACCTCGCCGAGCTGCTCGCCGACGCCGGCCTCGACCCGGTCATGATCGAGGACATCGCCCACATGGCGATCGAGGAGGACCTCGACAACGGCGTGGACGTCACCACGGTGGCCACCGTGCCCGCCGACGCCGTCGCGGTCGGCGACTTCACCGCCCGCGAGGCCGGCGTGGTCGCCGGACTGCGGGTCGCCGAAGCCGTGCTGTCGGTGGTGTGCACCGACGAGTTCGAGGTCGAACGGCACGTCGAGGACGGCGACCGGGTCGAGGCCGGCGACCGGCTGCTGACCGTGCGCACCCTCACCCGCGACCTGCTCACCGCCGAGCGCAGCGCCCTGAACCTGCTGGGCCGGCTGTCCGGCATCGCCACCGCCACCCGCGCCTGGGCCGACGTGCTGGAGGGCACCCACGCCAAGGTCCGCGACACCCGCAAGACCACCCCGGGCCTGCGCGCCCTGGAGAAGTACGCGGTGCGCTGCGGCGGCGGCGTCAACCACCGCATGTCGCTGTCCGACGCGGCCCTGGTCAAGGACAACCACGTCATCGCGGCCGGCGGCGTGGTCAACGCGTTCCGTGCGGTCCGCGAGGAGTTCCCCGGCCTGGACGTGGAGGTCGAGGCCGACACCCTCGACCAGGTCCGCGAGGTCGTGGAGGCCGGCGCCGACCTGATCCTGCTGGACAACTTCACCCCCGAGGCCACCGCCGAGGCCGTCGTGCTGGTCGCCGGCCGCGCCGCCCTGGAGTCCTCCGGCCGCCTCACCCTGGCCACCGCCCGCGCCTACGCCGAGACCGGCGTGGACTACCTCGCCGTCGGCGCCCTGACCCACTCGGTGACCGTCCTCGACATCGGCCTGGACCTGCGGGCGGACGCCTGATGCTCCTCACCATCGACGTCGGCAACACCCACACCGTCCTCGGCCTGTTCGACGGCGAGGAGATCGTCGAGCACTGGCGGATCTCCACCGACGCGCGGCGCACCGCCGACGAACTCGCCGTGCTGCTGCACGGGTTGATGGGCACCCACCCGCTGCTCGGCGACGAGCTGGGCGACGGGGTGGACGGCATCTCCATCTGCTCCACCGTCCCGTCCGTCCTGCACGAACTGCGCGAGGTCACCCGCCGCTACTACGGCGACGTGCCGTCCGTACTGGTCGAACCCGGCGTCAAGACCGGCGTGCCGATCCTGGCCGACCACCCCAAGGAGGTCGGCGCCGACCGCATCATCAACGCGCTCGCCGCCGTCCACCTCTACGACGGCCCGTGCATCGTGGTGGACTTCGGCACCGCCACCACCTTCGACGCCGTCTCCGCCCGCGGCGAGTACCTCGGCGGCGCCATCGCCCCCGGCATCGAGATCTCCGTCGACGCCCTCGGCGTGCGCGGCGCCCAGCTGCGCAAGATCGAACTCGCCCGCCCCCGCAGCGTCATCGGCCGCAACACCGTCGAGGCCATGCAGTCCGGCATCCTCTACGGCTTCGCCGGCCAGGTCGACGGCATCGGCGAACGCATGGCCCGCGAACTCGCCGACGACCCCGACGACGTCACCGTCATCGCCACCGGCGGCCTCGCCCCGCTGGTCCTCGGCGAGGCGTCCATCATCGACGAGCACGAGCCCTGGCTCACCCTGATCGGGCTGCGCCTGGTCTACGAGCGCAACGTCACGTCGAGCTGACGGCGCGGGCGCGTCCAGCGGGGATGCGTCGCGTTCGGGGCCGGGCGCGGAGACGTGCCGCGGGGATGCGTGGTGAAGACGTGCCGTGAAGACGTGCCGCGGGGATGCGTCGTGAGGACGCGCCGCGCCAGCGGATCGCCGGGACCGGGCGCGGGGACGTGCCGTGGGGACGGATCGCTGAGGTGCGAGCCCCGGGCCTGCGGAGACGCGCTGCGGGGGCACGACACGGCGTCGGACCGCCGGAGCAGCCCGCGAGGACGTGCCGCGCAGGCGGATTACGGGCCGGACGCGGAGAGGCGCCGCGCGAACGGATCGCCGGGGCCGGGCGCGGAGACGTGCCGCGGGGATGCGCCGCGAAACGCATCGCGCCAGCGGATCGCCTGGACCGGGCGCGAAGACGTGCCGTGTAGACGTGCCGCAAAGACGCGCCGCCCCCGGGGGCGGATCGGGCCGAATGGGCCGAAGCGTGCCGCTCGTCCGGTGCCGGTGCGGCCGGACACTCCGGCCGCGCGTCATTGCGGGGATTTGTGCGTTTAGTACGTAAAGTCGGCGCATGCCCACGCCTATCGGCGCCCGGGGCGGCATGGCGTTCAGTGCGGACGAAGTGCGCGTTGTGCGGCGTGCCCTCACCGAGGCCCTCGGTCCTGACTTCCGGTCGCCGGCGCCGCCCGCCGTGCCCGCCCCGGCCCGCGGGCCGGACGAGACCACGCAGGCGCCGCTGCTGCGGCGGCTGGTGCACGACCTCGACGAGGCGGTCGGCGAGGCGGCCCGCCGGCGCGCCTTCGCCGCCGCCGACCTGGCCCGGCACCGCGCCGCGCTGCCCGGCGCCGCCCTCGGCTACCTCGACCGGCTCGCCGAAGCCCTCGACGACGGCTGTCCGCCCGCCCCCGAGGACCTGGCCGCGGTCCGCGGGCTGGCCGCGGTGCCCTGCACCCCGGCGGAGGCCTTCCGGCGTGCCGGACTGCGCCACCGGTGCGAACGGCTCGGCGCCCGTCCGCCGGCCGGCCGGGCCCGGCTGCTGGCGCTGCCCGGCGGCCGGACCGGCTCGTCCGGCGCCCCGGATCCCGGCCCCCGCCCGGCCGACCCCGCCGAGGCCGAACCCGGCCGCCGGGTGCCCACCCCGGCCGAGATCTGGCCGCCCCGGCGCGGCACGCCGCCCGACGGTGACCGGCCCGCGGACTGAATACCGAATGCGGCCGGGGCCGGCGCCAAGGAGAACGCCGAATCCGGCGCCAGGCGGGACACCGGGGCCGGCGCCAAGGGGGCCGCCGCGGAGGGTGGACGCGGGGCCGCACAGAATTCGCACAGATTTCCCCGCAGGTGGGAAGAACGTCCGATCGCACACCTCTCGTCGGGCGGCGCGGAGGGCGTGGCTACTCTGGACCCACCGAAAGCCGTCCGGACCGACCCGGAACCGGCGCCGGAGAAGGAGTTGTGCCAACCGTGGACTACGTCTCCGCGATCGTCCCGCCGCTCGTCATGGCCGTGGGCTTCACGCTTCTGGTCAGGACGATCATCAAGCACCAGGGCGGCGCCAACCGTTCCAGGGAGGACGCGGCCGTGGACGCCATCCTGGCCCGCGCCGAGGCCGACCGGCAGACCGAGGCCGCGGTCCCCGGTGCCGCCGCCACCGGTGGCGGGACCGCCTCCGCCTGATCCGGGCCCGCCCCTGAGCCGCCGCCGCGCCCGCCCCGCGCCTGCCCCCGCGCCCGCCCCGCGGCCGGCGCCCGGGCGGCTGCGGCCGCCCGCGACCCTCCCTGCGGCGCCGAAAAAGCCGCATCTGTGACATTTGCCTCTACAATTCAGGTGTGCCACGGCCATTGGGAGATCTCGAAGACGCGGTCATGACCAGGGTGTGGCAGTGGAACCGCCCGCTCACGGTCCGCGAAGTCCTGGAAGACATGCAGCAGGAACGGTCCATCGCCTACACGACCGTCATGACCGTAATGGACAACCTCCATCAGAAGGGCTGGCTGCGCCGGGAACACGAAGGGCGCGCCTATCGCTATGAGGCGGTTTCCACCCGTGCCGCCTACGCGGCCGCACTCATGCACGAAGCCTGGGCCGCCAGTGACAACCCGGCGGCCGCTCTCGTCCAGTTCTTCAGCATGATGTCCCCGGAACAACGGGAAGCTCTGCGGGACGCTTCGCGGATCGTGCAGCCCGAAGCGGGTGCCGATGACGGGGACGAACCCGCCGACACCGGGGAAGAACGCGGGCGATAGCGTCGTGGTATGTCCTGCGAACCGCCCGGTGCTTCCGGTTCCCCTTCCTCCCCGCCATCCCCTTCCGCTTCTTCGGCTGCCTCTTCGGGCACCTCTTCGGCCACGTCTTCGGGGACGTTCGGGAATGTCGTGACGCTCCGCCGGGCCCGGACCAGTGATGTGCCGGCCGTTCGGCAGTTGCTCGACGGCTATGTGCACGAGCGCATCCTGTTGGGCAAGCCCACCGTCACCCTTTACGAGGACATCCAGGAGTTCTGGGTCGCCGAACGCGACGAGGACGCCGAGGTGGTGGGGTGCGGGGCGCTGCACGTGATGTGGGAGGACCTGGCCGAAGTGCGCACGCTGGCCGTCCGGCCGGACCTGCACGGCAAAGGCGTGGGCCACCTCGTTCTGGGTAAGTTGTTGCAGACAGCACGCTGGCTCGGCGTACGCCGAATTTTCTGTCTCACCTTCGAAGTTGACTTCTTCGCCAAGCACGGCTTCGTCGAGATCGGTGAGACTCCGGTGGACATGGATGTCTACAGCGAGCTACTGCGTTCCTATGACGAGGGTGTCGCCGAGTTCCTCGACCTCGAACGAGTGAAGCCGAACACCCTGGGCAACAGCCGGATGCTCTTGCATCTGTGATCGGGTTTGTCCGAATCGCGCCCTGCTCAAGGCGCATGTTGCGCCTGGCATGCCCGTGCTCTCCCTGTCCAGGGGTTTGAGTTTTCCGGGGAAAAGGGGTTTCCTTTTACCCGTACTCCTTTATGCCGGGGCACTCCCCGGACCATATCGATGAAAGGGAAGCCCGTGGCACAGAAGGTCCAGGTCCTTCTTGTGGACGACATCACCGGCGGCGAGGCTGACGAGACCGTCACCTTCGCCCTCGACGGCGCCACCTACGAGATCGACCTCACCACGGAAAACGCGGACAAGCTGCGGACGCTGCTTGCCGATTACGTGGACGCCGGCCGCAAGACCGGTGGCCGGGCCGCTCGCGGCCGTGGACGCGCCACCCGCGCGGCCGCCGGCTCCGCGGGCCAGGACACCGCGAAGATCCGCGCCTGGGCCAAGGACAACGGCTATGACGTCAACGACCGCGGCCGGGTCCCCGGCACCGTTCGTGAGGCGTACGAGAAGGCGCACGGCTGACAGGTCCGCCGAGCCGGGTGACGGACGGCGAGTCCGCACGGACTCCATGTCACATCCGGCGCCGGAGGGACCGACCGCATGGCGGTCCGGGAATCCCAGCGGCGTTCGCTGCCCCGCGGGGCACGTCGGGCGCCGGGATCCCGCCGATCGGACCGACCCATGTGCGCGACACCGGCCCCGGTTGCCTTACGGGGGCACTCGCCGGTGCCGACCGCACGGGGGAGGCGGGCGGCCACCAGCCGCACGCCGCGAGATCGACGCGTTACCACGTGGGGGCGTACGGGGGCCAGGGACGGCGCGGGGTTGTTCGCTGGTAGCAGACACACCGGGTGCGCGCGGCATGGATTGTCGGTGCGGGCGGGTAAGAAAGTCCTAGTGAGGCAGGGCGACGAGGAAGTCGGTCGGGCGGCGTTCGCCACGGGCGTACCGGAATATGGGTATTCCGGTTGGCCTGCGGGAACATCGTCTCGCACCATCTAGTTGCAGCTGTAGTCGGCCTTGCGGGGGCAGTGCTTTCCGCAGAGCTGGCGGACGATTGAAGTGAGCTGTCCTGCTCGCCGGGACTAGCATGCGGAAGGACAGGGAGGGGACCGGCCCCGATCTGCCTGACCGCTCTGAGGAGCGATTAACGATGTTCGAGAGGTTCACCGACCGCGCGCGGCGGGTTGTCGTCCTGGCTCAGGAAGAAGCCCGGATGCTCAACCACAACTACATCGGCACCGAGCACATCCTCCTGGGCCTGATCCACGAGGGTGAGGGTGTCGCCGCTAAGGCCCTGGAGAGCCTCGGGATCTCGCTCGAGGCGGTCCGTCAGCAGGTGGAGGAGATCATCGGGCAGGGCCAGCAGGCCCCGTCCGGGCACATCCCCTTCACCCCTCGTGCCAAGAAGGTCCTGGAGCTCTCGCTCCGCGAGGCCCTCCAGCTCGGCCACAACTACATCGGTACGGAGCACATCCTGCTCGGCCTGATCCGCGAGGGCGAGGGCGTCGCCGCCCAGGTCCTGGTCAAGCTGGGCGCCGATCTGAACCGGGTGCGGCAGCAGGTCATCCAGCTGCTGTCCGGCTACCAGACCGGCAAGGAGTCGGCCACGGCCGGCGGTCCCGCCGAGGGCACGCCGTCCACCTCGCTGGTCCTGGACCAGTTCGGCCGCAACCTGACCCAGGCTGCTCGTGAAACCAAGCTCGACCCGGTCATCGGGCGCGAGAAGGAGATCGAGCGGGTCATGCAGGTGCTGTCCCGCCGTACCAAGAACAACCCCGTCCTCATCGGCGAACCCGGCGTCGGCAAGACCGCCGTCGTCGAGGGCCTGGCCCAGGCGATCGTCAAGGGCGAGGTCCCCGAGACGCTGAAGGACAAGCAGCTCTACACGCTGGACCTCGGCGCCCTGGTGGCCGGTTCCCGGTACCGCGGTGACTTCGAGGAGCGCCTGAAGAAGGTGCTCAAGGAGATCCGCACCCGCGGCGACATCATCCTGTTCATCGACGAGCTGCACACCCTGGTGGGCGCGGGCGCCGCCGAAGGCGCGATCGACGCCGCCAGCATCCTCAAGCCGATGCTGGCCCGCGGCGAGCTGCAGACCATCGGCGCCACCACGCTGGACGAGTACCGCAAGCACCTGGAGAAGGACGCGGCCCTCGAACGCCGTTTCCAGCCGATCCAGGTCGCCGAGCCCTCGCTCCCGCACACCATCGAGATCCTCAAGGGTCTGCGGGACCGGTACGAGGCCCACCACCGGGTCTCCATCACCGACTCCGCCCTGGTCGCCGCCGCCACCCTGGCCGACCGGTACATCTCGGACCGCTTCCTGCCGGACAAGGCGATCGACCTGATCGACGAGGCCGGCTCCCGGATGCGCATCCGCCGGATGACCGCCCCGCCGGACCTGCGCGAGTTCGACGAGAAGATCGCCGACGTGCGCCGGGACAAGGAGTCGGCCATCGACTCCCAGGACTTCGAGAAGGCAGCTTCGCTCCGCGACAAGGAGAAGCAGCTGCTGGCCGCGAAGACCAAGCGGGAGAAGGAGTGGAAGGCCGGCGACATGGACGTCGTCGCCGAGGTGGACGAGGAGCTGATCGCCGAGGTCCTGGCGACGGCCACCGGCATCCCGGTCTTCAAGCTCACCGAGGAGGAGTCCTCCCGGCTGCTGCGCATGGAGGACGAACTCCACAAGCGCGTCATCGGCCAGAAGGACGCCATCAAGGCGCTGTCCCAGGCGATCCGCCGCACCCGCGCGGGTCTGAAGGACCCCAAGCGTCCCGGTGGCTCGTTCATTTTCGCCGGCCCGTCCGGTGTGGGTAAGACCGAGCTGAGCAAGACCCTCGCCGCGTTCCTGTTCGGCGACGAGGACGCGCTCATCCAGCTCGACATGTCGGAGTTCAGCGAGAAGCACACCGTCTCGCGGCTCTTCGGCTCCCCGCCCGGATACGTCGGCTACGAAGAGGGCGGCCAGCTCACCGAGAAGGTGCGCCGCAAGCCGTTCTCCGTGGTCCTGTTCGACGAGGTCGAGAAGGCCCACCCGGACATCTTCAACTCCCTGTTGCAGATCCTGGAGGACGGTCGGCTGACCGACTCCCAGGGCCGGGTCGTCGACTTCAAGAACACCGTCATCATCATGACGACCAACCTCGGCACCCGCGACATCTCCAAGGGCTTCAACCTCGGCTTCGCCGCCGCGGGTGACGTCAAGTCCGGGTACGACCGGATGAAGGCGAAGGTCAGCGAAGAGCTCAAGCAGCACTTCCGGCCGGAGTTCCTCAACCGTGTCGACGACATCGTGGTCTTCCACCAGCTCAGCGAGGAAGACATCATCCAGATCGTCGACCTCATGATCGCCAAGGTGGACGAGCGGCTCAAGGACCGCGACATGGGCATCGAGCTGAGCGCGGACGCGAAGTCGCTGCTGGCCAAGCGCGGCTACGACCCCGTGCTGGGCGCCCGGCCGCTGCGCCGGACCATCCAGCGCGAGATCGAGGACGCCCTGTCGGAGAAGATCCTCTTCAGCGAGCTGCGCCCCGGCCACATCGTGGTCGTCGGCACGGAGGGCGAGGGCGAGAACGCCGCCTTCACCTTCCGCGGCGAGGAGAAGGTCACCGTCGCCGACACCCCGCCGATCGAGGCGGCCGGCAGTGGTGGCACGCCGAACCTGAGCAAGGACGTCTGAGACGCCTGAGCCCTGGTAGCAGCAGGTACGGAACGCGGGGCCGCCCCCGGTGGGACTTCCCACCGGGGGCGGCCCTTTTCCCTGCCCGCTTGCGTTGCCCGCCTTCCCCGTCCGCGGGCCCGTCCGCCCGCCGGTCGCGCCGGCCGCCGCACCGCGATCCGCCGCGCCGGTGACGGGCGGGACCTGCGATCCACCTCGCCGGCGACGGGGCCTCTGTGCGCCAGCACCGCGATCCACCTCGCCGGCGACGGAACCCCGTGGGCCGCCGCACCGCGATCCGCCGCGCCGCCGACAGCACCCACGGTCCCGCGGGCCACGGAAACCCCGGTGGCCGCAGATTCAGGGAACCCCCTCAGTGACCGGAAAAAGCGTGGCGGGTGGGCGGAGGGTGTGGCAGTCTGCGGGCGATGGGCCGTCGTCCGCACGCGTGCGCCCGTTGTCCCCGGCCGCCATTCCCGCCGGGTCCGTCCGAGCCGGTCGGTGTCAATGCGTCCGGCGCCGAGCGGATTGACGCCCATGCGGTAAGCGGACATTCCAGGTCATCATGTCGCGATCTCCGGCAAAGTGTCCGATAATGCGGGTATTCGGCTCGTGCTGCCGTCACGACCGGCGGCGCTGGATTGAGTTCGCAGGGGAACGGCATATGCCGAACGGGAAGACCGGCCGGTTGAATCGTCGAAAAGCGTCCGATATCACAGCGGGAGGGTGGCTGCGGGGGCCTGATGAAATCTTTATACTAGTCGGGCGGCAAGTAAGTCGATTCCGACAGTCAGCCCGACGCCGCCTCAACGGGGGAGTTCACCCATGTCACAAGCCGAGTCCATATCCGCGCCCGTGGTGAAGGGCGTCGGAGAGGGGGGCAGACCGCAGCGCAGCGTGCGCGTGGTGCTGCTCGGTCTGATGATCGCGATGCTGCTGGCCATGCTCGACAACATGATCATCGGCACGGCGATGCCCACGATCGTCGGCGAACTGGGCGGCCTCAACCACCTGTCGTGGGTGGTCACCGCCTACACCCTGGCCACCGCCACCTCCACCCCGATCTGGGGCAAGCTCGGCGACATGTACGGCCGCAAGGGCATCTTCCTGACCTCGATCGTGCTGTTCCTGTTCGGGTCGGCGCTGTCGGGCCTGTCGCAGTCGATGAACGAACTCATCGCCTTCCGCGCGGTGCAGGGGCTCGGCGCCGGCGGTCTGATGGTCGGCGTCATGGCGATCATCGGCGACCTGATCCCGCCGCGTGAGCGGGGCAAGTACCAGGGCATGATCGCCGGCGTCATGGCGCTGGCGATGATCGGCGGCCCGCTGGTCGGCGGCTTCATCACCGACAACTGGGGATGGCGCTGGAGCTTCTACATCAACCTGCCGCTCGGCGTGGTCGCGTTGATCATGGTCTCCATCGTGCTGCACCTGCCCCGCAAGCGCTCGCAGAGCCGGATCGACTATCTCGGCGCCGGGCTGCTGACCGTCGGCATCACCGCGCTGGTCCTGCTGACCACCTGGGGCGGCACGCAGTACGCGTGGAGCTCGCCCATCATCATCGGTCTGGGCGTCGGCGGCGTGCTGGCGCTGGCCGCCTTCGTCCTCGCGCAGACCCGGGCCGCCGAACCGGTGCTGCCGCTGCGGATCTTCCGCAACCGCAACTTCTCGCTCATGACGGTGATCGGCTTCCTGGTCGGCTTCGTGATGTTCGGCGCGATGACGTTCCTGCCGCTCTACCAGCAGTCCGTGCAGGGCGCGTCGGCCACCAACTCCGGCCTGCTGCTGATGCCGATGCTGCTGGGCATGATGGTCGTCTCGGTCGTCGCCGGCCGGATGACCAGCGCCACCGGCAAGTACAAGATCTTCCCCGTCATCGGCTCCCCGCTGATGGTGGTCGGCCTGTACCTGCTGTCCACGATGACGGTCCACACCACCCGGTTCACCTCCGGGCTGTTCATGGTGCCGCTCGGCATGGGCATGGGCTTCCTGATGCAGATCACCATGCTGGTCGCGCAGAACAGCGTGGAGATGAAGGACATGGGCGTCGCCAGCTCCTCCACCACGCTGTTCCGCACCATCGGCGGTTCGTTCGGCGTGGCGCTGTTCGGCGCGCTCTACACCCACCAGGTGACCGCCACGATGGCCGACCGGCTCGGCCCGGCTGCGGCGGCGAAGCTCAGCTCCGGCGGGGCCCAGCAGTCGCCCAAGGCCATCGAGCACTTCCCGGCCGCGGTGAAGGACGCCTACTTCCACGGCGTGACCAGCGGTATCCACCAGGTCTTCCTGTGGGGTTCCGCGATGGCGGTGCTGTGCTTCGTGGCCGCGATCTTCGTCAAGGAGATCCCGCTGCGCGGCGCCACCCCGGCCCCCGGCGCCGAGGGCGAGACCCCGGTCGGACCGCTGGCCGTCGCCGAGGTCTGATCCCCCGGCACCGAAGGCGGTCCGCCGCCACCCCGCGGTGCTCAAGCGGTTGGCCGCCCGCACCGCACCCCCGGCGGTCCCACCGCCACCCGTACACCCCCGGCGGTTCCCCCCCCCCCCCCCCCCCCCCCCCCCCCCCCCCCCCGGCCGCGCCGGCGGTTCCCGGGCCCGGACCCGGCGCGTGCCGTCAGGCCGTGCCGTTGTCCGGGCCCGGCGCTTCGGGGAGCAGCAGTTCCGCGACGGCGCCGTCGTCGTTGCGGAACGACAGACTCGCGCCGAGCACCCGGGCCTGGCCGGCCGCGATCGTCAGGCCCAGGCCGTGGCCCTGGCCGGAGCGGTCGCTGGAACCGGTGCGGAAACGGCTCGGTCCCTCGCGCAGCAGGGCCCGCGGATAGCCGGGGCCGTGGTCGCGCACCCGCAGCAGCGGGCCGTCGAGCTCCACCTCCACCGGTGCGCGGCCGTGCCGTTCGGCGTTGGACAGCAGGTTGCCCAGCACGCGTTCCAGCCGCCGCGGGTCGGTGTGCACCCAGGCCTCGCGCAGCACCGTCAGCGTCGCGTCCGGCGCGAGCCCGCGCACCCGGCGGCGCACGAAGTCCGGCAACGGGATCTCCTGGAGGTCGGCGCGTTCGGCGGCGCTGTCCAGCCGGGAGACCTCCAGCAGGTCCTCCACCAGGGTGCGCAACGCCTGCGCGCGGTCCTGGACGAGTTCGGAGGGCCGGCCGGGCGGCAGCAGCCCGGCGGCGGCGACCAGCCCGGTGACCGGGGTGCGCAGCTCGTGCGCGATGTCGGCGGTGACCCGGCGTTCCGCCTCCAGCCGGTCCTGGAGGGCGTCGGCCATCGCGTCGACCGCCCGCGCCAGCTCGTCGGTCTCGTCCCGCACCCGGCGGCCCACCGCGTCGCGCACCCGCACGTCCGGCGCGCCCTCGGCGACCTGCCGGGCGGCGACCGCGGCCTTGCGCAGCCGGCGCGAGAGCGAACCGCCGACCAGCACGCTCAGCGCCGAGCCGGCCAGTACGACGGCGGCGCAGTCCACCACCAGGACGCCGTCGAGGTTGTCCAGGATGGCGTCCGGCTCCACGAACCGGCTGCTGATGGACAGGATCTTGTTGTCCGCCATGGGGATCGACGCCCACACGATGGGCTCGCCGCTGAGGTACTCGATGTCGGTGGCGCGCTGGCCGCGTTCGGCGGCCTGCCGCAAGCCCCCGGGCAGCCGGGGGTCGTTGATCCGGGCGCCGAAGACCAGGCGGTGGGTGGACTCGTAGTTGCGGGAGGCGACCTGGACCCGGTCGTCCTGGAGGTTGCGGGAGTTGTTCATCATGTCGACCCGCGCCGCGTTGCGCACCACGACCGCCATGGCCAGCGCCACCAGTGCCGACACCACGGCGATGGCGGCGGTCAGCTTCCACCGCAGACCCGGCCCGGACCTCGGGCGGCGCAACCAGGCCACCCCGGTTCAGCCCTTGAGCTTGTAGCCGAAGCCGCGCACGGTCTCTATGCGGTCCTGGCCGATCTTGCCGCGCAGCCGCTGCACGTGGACGTCGACGACCCGGGTGTCGCCGCCCCACTCGTAGTCCCACACGCTGGTCAGCAGCCGGTCGCGGGACAGCACGGTGCCGGGCGCCGCGGAGAACTCCAGCAGCAGCCGCATCTCGGTCGGCGTCAGCGACACCGGCTCACCCGCCCGGCGCACCTCCATGCCGTCGGTGTCGATCTCCAGGTCGCCGAAGCGCAACGGCCCCGCCGCCGCGCCGGCCGCCTCACCGGGACCCCGGCCGGCGTGCCCGAACCGGCGCAGCACCGCGCGGATGCGGGCCACCAGCACCGAACCGTCGAACGGCTTGGTGACGTAGTCGTCCGCGCCGGCCTCCAGACCGAGCACCACGTCGATGGAGTCCGCCCGCGCCGACAACATGATCACCGGCACGGTGGACTCGTCGCGGATCCGCCGGCACAGGCTGACGCCGTCCATGCCCGGCACCATCACGTCCAGCAGCGCGATGTCGGGCCTGCGGGCGCGGAACGACTCCAGGCCGGCGATCCCGTTGGGCACCGCCGTGACCGTGAAGCCGTCGCGCTCCAGGGTGAGCTGGGTGGCCTCGCGGATCACGTCGTCGTCCTCGACGAACAGCACGTGCGTCTCAGTCATCGCCGCTGGTCCCGTACTCGTTGCGGGTCTGCGAGGTCTCGGTGAACCGGCCGTTGCTCCAGTGGTACATGTAGACGTCCTCCCCGGACGGGCAGCACACGGCGTCCCGGTGGCTGTAGATCTGCCGGGTCAGCTCCAGGTCGCCCTGGGAGATGTCGATGTAGACCGGCGGGGTGTCGTCGCCGAACACGTCGACGTAGCGGCCATTCTCCACGCGGTAGACATATCCGCCCAACCCCACACCGTCGCCGCAGGTGGAGACATTGATCACCACATCGGGCCGGGAACCGCCGGTGAGGTCGCCGTAGCTGGTGTCGACCGGGTACTCGTCGCCGCCGCAGGGCTTGAGGGCGGCCTTGATGTCGGCGCCCACCTTCGGGTCGTGGCGCAGCACGGAGACCGGGTCGATCCGGTCGCCGCCGGTCGGGCTCGGCGCGAGCGACGGCACCACCGCGGCCGGGGCGTCGCCCTCGACGCGGACACCGCCGCCCTCGCTGCACCCGGTCATGACGACGAGCGACAGCAGGGCGACGGCGGACAGCGTGCCCCCGGCCGGACCTATGCGGCGCACGCACCCTCCTTCACACGCTGCGGCCCGCCGCTTCCGCGTCCGAAGGCGTTGCGCTCCAGCTCCTCGCGCAGCCGGGCCAGGGCCCGGTGCAGGGTGCTCTTGACGGTGCCGGTGGACATGCCGAGGGCGCGGGCGGTCTCCTCGGTGCTCATCTGCTCCCAGTGTCGCAGCACGACGACCTGTCGCTGTTTGGGGGCCAGCACCGCCATCGCGCTCAGCAGCATCGCCCGGTCGGCGTACTGCTCGCTGCTGTCGTCGACGCCGGAGTCCGGCAGGTCGTCGGTGGGGACCTCTTCCAGCTTGCGCGAACGCCACCACTCGGTGCGGGTGTTGATCATGACCCGCCGCATGTAGGCGTCGGCCAGCCCCTTGTCCGCTATCAGCTCCCACCGGGGGAACGTGCGGGCCAGCGCCGTCTGCACCAGGTCCTGGGCGTCCACCGGGTCCGGCACCAGGCGTCGCGCGCTGCGCAGCAGGGACTCCTGGCGCGAACGCACGTACTCCTCGAAGTCGAGCGTTGAGCCGTTGTCCTCGGTCGCCGGGCTCGCCGTCATGGCCGCCGCCTCCATTCCGTACCGCGCCACCTCGTCCGTTACGGGCCACGGTGGGCGCGGTCCGCAGCCGGCGGGAGCGCCGACTCCATGGACGGTAGGCAGCGGCTGTTGCGGAATGACCGACCGGCAGCACACAGCCGGCTCACAGCGACCCGTCAGTTGTGTAACAACCGGAACCCGCGTGAGGTTACGCGGGCGATACGACCGGGAAGCTCCCGGTAACGACACGTCTGCGTGCGATCGTCACCGTCTCGACGTCTCGGGCGACATCCGCGACATGGGCGTCAGCTACGACATCGGGAGCCGGTACACGCCCTGGGCGACCGGTTCGACGAGGCCGTCGGCGACCAGGCCGTCCAGCGCCCGCTCGCGCTGCACCGGTTCGTCCCACACCGCCTCCAGCGCGGCGCGCTCCACCGGGCCGTCGGTGTCGCGCAGCACCGCCAGCAGCTTGCCGCGCACCTGGCGGTCGGTGCCGGCGTAGCTCTGGCCGCGGCGCGGCGGTCCGTCGTGCGCGGGGAAGCCGGCCAGCCGCCAGGCGCACCGGTCGGCCACCGGGCAGCGTCCGCACTCCGGCGAGCGCGCGGTGCACACCAGCGCGCCCAGTTCCATGGTCGCCGCCGCCCAGGTCGCCGCCGTCGCCTCGTCGGCCGGCAGCAGACGCGCGGCCAGCCGGCGTTCGGCGGCGGTGGTGGCGGTGGGCGGGTACTGCTCACCGGTGACGACGCGGGCGAAGACCCGGCGCACGTTGGTGTCCAGCACCGCGTGCCGCCGCCCGTGGGCGAACGAGGCGACCGCCGCCGCGGTGTACTCCCCGACGCCGGGCAGCGCGAGCAGCGCCTCGTGGTCGTCGGGGACCTCGCCGCCGTGCCGTTCGGTGATCGCCGCCGCGGCGGCGTGCAGGCGCAGCGCCCGGCGCGGGTAGCCGAGCCGGCCCCAGGCGCGCACCGCCTCGCCGGGCGGTTCCGCGGCCAGGTCGGCCGGCCGCGGCCAGCGCGCCAGCCACTGCGCGTAGACCGGCAGCACCCGGGCCACCGGGGTCTGCTGGAGCATGAACTCGCTGACCATCACCCCCCACGCGCCGGCCTCCGGACGGCGCCACGGCAGGTCGCGGGCGGCCACCGAGAACCACGCGTTGACCTCGCGGTGCAGGGCGGCGGTCCCGGCGGCGGACGGCCCGCCCGGCGGACGGGCGGGGGACGGCTGGGCGGGGACGGCGGCGGAGGCACGGATCACAGTCATGGCACTGCCGATCCTGGCACACCACGCCGTTCCGCCCGGCGCGGCCGGAGCCGGAGCCGCCCCAGTGAGGGGCGGGACGCCCGCTTCGCCCCGGGGTGGCCGGATGGTGCCCGACCGGCCGGGATGATGATCCGGAAAAGATCCTCTGCCACGGGCGGGTGCTGCATCAGGGTGACGCCGATCTCCCATAGAGTTCGTGTGTGGGCAACGTGCGCAACCCGGTGGGCCCCCTGCCCTCCTCCATTTACTGGCGGCGGCGGGCAGTTGTGGCGTGCCTGTTCGCGATCGTCGCGGCACTGGTCGTATGGCTGGCGCTGCCCGGCGGCCCCGGGCACGGCGGTGGCGGTCACACCGGCGCGCAGGGCGGCGGACACAGCGGCACCCCGCTGCCGTCGATCACCCCCGGCCCGACGACCAGTCAGACCGGCATCACCACCGAACCCGGCGGCCGCACTTCCGGCGGTTCCGGTGACGGCGGTTCCGGTGACGGTGGTTCCGGTGACGGCGGCTCGGGTGACGGTGGGTCCGGTACGTCCGGCGGTTCCGGCTCCGGGAGCTCGGACTCCGGTGGGACCGGCTCCGCCGCTGGCGGGTCCGACGACGGCGGCGCCCAGGTGGGTTCGGGCGGCGGCTCCGGCGGTACGGGCAGCTCCGGCACCCGGTTGCCGACCGGCACGTCGGTGCCCGACTGCGCCTCCTCGCAGGCCAGCCTGCGGGTCCGCAGCGTCAAGTCCTCCTACTCGGCCGGCCAGAAGCCGCAGTTCGCGGTGACGGCGGTCAACTCCGGCGACGCGGCGTGCAAGGTGAACTTCTCCGCCGTCGGCACCGTGGTCACCATCACCGACTCCGCCGGCCACCACGTGTGGGCCAGCGACGACTGCCCGCCCGGCCGCACCCCGTACCTGCTCCAGGTCCCGGCCGGTGGCAGCACCATCGACGACGTCGACTGGAACCGCGCGGTCAGCGCCCCGCAGTGCGCCACCCCGTCCAGCACCGGCACCGTCGCCTCCGGCACGTACCACGTCAAGGTCGCCGTCCCCGGCCTCACCACCGTGACGACCAGCTTCACCCTCGGCAACGGCTGACCCGCACGGCGAGGACACCGGTGCGGTCCGGTCCGGTGGCGCGTCGGGTGCGGTGGCGCGTCGGAGGTGGGTGTATCGGAGGCGGGCGCGTCGGAGGTGGGCGCGGCGGGTGCGTCGGACACGGCGGGTGCGTCGGGTCTACGGGGGCTTCGGGCCCGAGGGTGCGGTGCGTCTCCGCGGTCCCGCAGCCCGTCGACCCGGTCCCGCAGTGGTTCGCCCGGTCCCCGCAGTGGTTCGCGCGGTGCGGCGGTGGTTCGCGCTGGCGGAACGTTCAACCACCGTGCCGGACGCGGTGGTTCAGACGTAGCGCTCCAGGATGGAGGACTCCGCGAGCCGGGAGAGCCCCTCGCGGACCGAACGGGCGCGGGCCTCGCCGACGCCTTCCACGGTCTGCAGGTCGTCCACCCCGGCGGCCAGCAGCTTCTGAAGGCCGCCGAAGTGCTCCACCAGCCGCTCGATGACGGTGTTCGGCAGCCGCGGCACCTTCGCCAGCAGCCGGAAACCGCGCGGGCTGACCGCCGTGTCCAGCGACTCCGGCGAACCCGTGTACCCCAACGCCCTTGCCGCCGTGGTCAGTTCGATCAGGTCGCTCTGCGGCAGCGCGTCGAGTTCGGCCAGCGCCTCCGCCACCGTGCGGGTCCGCTTGGCGGTCGGCTCGGGAACGTAGTCGCGCACCACGAGTTCGCGCTCCGGCTCGACCCCGGCGATCAGCTCGTCCAGCTGCAACGACAGCAGCCGCCCGTCGGTGCCCAGTTCGATGACGTACTCGGCGATCTCCACCGCGATCCGCCGGACCATCTCCAGCCGCTGCGCCACCGCGGTCACGTCGCGGACGGTGACCAGGTCCTCGATCTCCAGCGCCGACAGCGTGCCGGCCACCTCGTCCAGCCGCAGCTTGTACCGCTCCAGCGTGGCGAGCGCCTGGTTGGCCCGCGACAGGATCGCCGCCGAGTCCTCCAGCACCCGGCGGTGGCCGTCCACGTACAGCGCGATCAGCCGCATCGACTGGCTGACCGACACCACCGGGAAGCCGACCTGCCGGCTGACCCGGTCCGCGGTGCGGTGCCGGGTGCCGGTCTCCTCGGTGGGGATCGACGGGTCCGGCACCAGCTGGACGCCGGCCCGCAGGATCTTGGTGATGTCCCGGTCCAGGATCAGCGCGCCGTCCAGCTTGCACAGCTCCCGCAGCCGGGTCGGGGTGAACTCGACGTCCAGCACGAAACCGCCGGTGCACAGCGACTCCACCGTGCGGTCCATCCCGAGGACGATCAGTCCGCCGGTGTTGCCGCGCACGACCCGTTCCAGCCCGTCCCGCAACTCGGTGCCGGGGGCCACCGCGCTCAGCGAGGCCCGCATCAAGGCGTCGGCGCCGGCGCTCATGGCCGCCCTGCCGGGAGACGCTGGCCGGTCGTTGGCTGCCACTGCTCTCCTCCGGACGACTGAAGGCACAGTCTACCGGCGGCCCCCCGCCCGGCGCCGGGCCACGGCACGGGAGGCAACGGGAGCCGCCCGCGGTGGGGTGCGGGAGGGGCGATCGGGGTGCGGGAAGGTCTGCGGTGGGGGTGGGATCGTGGATCGGGGTGCGGGAGTCTGCGGTGGGGTGCGGGACCGTGGATCGGGGTGCGGGATCGGCCGCGGTGTGGTGCGGGACCTTGGCCGTTTCGTTCGGATCATCTGATCGTTGGTCCGGGTGTGCCGTTAAGCGATGCGCAGTGGGCGCGGATCGAGCCGTTGTTGCCGGACCGGGCGCCTCGGCGGGGTGGGCGGTGGCGCGATCACCGTGAGGTGGCCGACGCGATCGCCTTCAAGTTCCGGACGGCGTCGCAGTGGGTCCAACTGCCGGAGAAGTACGGCAACCGGCGCGGGGTCTACAACCGGCTGCGGATGTGGGCGGTGGACGGCACCTGGGAGCGGGTCTTCACCGCGCTGATGGCCCGCGTCGACGCGGACGAGGATCTGACCTGGGCGGTCTCGGTGGACTCCACGATCGTGCGTGCGCATCAGCACGCGGCCGGGGCCCGCAAAAAGGGGCCCCGGCCGGCGAGCCGCACGACCATGCCATCGGCCGCTCCCGCGGAGGACCGACCACGAAGATCCACCTGGCGTCCGACGACCGCTGCAGGCCGATGGCCTTCGTGCTCACCGCCGGGCAGGCGGTGACGCACCCGCCTTCCCCGACGTCATGGCCGCCTGCGCGTCCCCCGCCCGCGCGGGCGGCCCCGCACCCGGCCCGATGCGGTCCTGGCCGACAACCTGGCCGACAAGGCGTACTCCTCCTGCGCCATCCACGACCACCTGCGCAGACGCGGCATCCGGGCGGTCATCCCCCGTCCCGGCCGACCAGCGCGGCCACCAGCTCCGCCGGGGCAGCCGCGGCGGCAGACCACCCGCCTTCGACCGTGATGCCTAAGCAGCGCAACACCGTCGAACGCTGCATCAACCGCTTGAAGCAATGGCGCGGCCTCGCCACCCGCTACGACAGGACCGCAACCATCTACCTCGCCGGACTCCACCTCGCCGGCATCTTCATCTGGTCCGTCCGATGATCCGAAGGAAACGTCCTAGCGCACGTCCGCTTTCAGCGCGGATTCGATCATCGTGGTGAGGGTGTCGAGGTATTCGTCGTCGTTGTTGCCGTCCATGATCAGGATCCGGAACACCAGCGGTGCGATCAGCAGGTCGATGGCCAGTTCCAGGTCCAGTGGGGTTGGGAGTTCGCCGCGATCGATGGCGGCTTGCAGCATGGCGCGGGCCGCTGCCCGGCGCGGGGCCGCCACGCTGGTGTGCCACACGTCGGCGAGCGCAGTGGTGCGGCGGGCTTCGGCGAGAAGTCCGGGGCCGATGCTGGCGACCACTGGGTTGGTCAGTTGGTTGCGGATGGTGGCGACGAATTCGCGCAGGTCGGTGTGCAAGGCGCCGGTGGCCGGGGTCCGCGGGAGGGTGTCTTGGACCGCGTCGCGGATCAGTTCGGTGAGCATTTCCTGCTTGGACCGCCAGCGGCGGTACAGCGCGGCCTTGCCCACGCCGGCACGCCGCGCGATCGCCTCCATGGACAGCCGCGCGTAGCCGGTTTCGGCGAGTTCGGCGAATGTCGCCTCGGTGATCGCTTCGGTCACCTTCTGCCGTAGGACGGCGCCCCCGACCGCAGTGCGTTCCGTTGCCATGCGGCGAGCATATCCGAGACGGAACGGTTGCGTTCCATTAGGCGCGGCGTTAGCATCGTAATCGATCAGGTGGAACGGTACCGTATCGTTCCAATTCTGGAGGGAAGCGGATCATGAAGTTCCTCTTCGACGACGAGTCCTTCTCCTTCGAGGCGTTGCGCGCCACTGGATACGCCGCCTACGGCGGCGCCGAGCTCGGCGAGGTCCTGGTGACCTGCCGGCAGATTCCGGAAGGGGACGAGGAGGCATGGTCGGCCCGGTGGGCCGCGACGGCGGCGCGAGTCGAGCGCATCGGCCGGGACGCGCTGGCCGCCGGACACCGGGTGAGCGCGCGCGAGGCGCTGCTGCGCGCGTCGAACTACTACCGGACCGCCGACTTCTACCGGCGTACGGACCCGGCGAATGACGCCGAGTCGGCCCGGCTGGCGGCGGCGTCCCGGCAGACCTTCGCGGACGCGGCCGGATTGCTCGAGACCCCGGCCCGCGCCGTGCGCATCCCGTACCAGGGCACGACGCTGCCCGGGTATCTGTTCCTCGCCGACGACTCGGGCGCCGCGCGCCCGACCGTGATCTTCCACGGCGGTTACGACTCCACCCTGGAAGAGGACTACTTCGCGCTGGCGGCGGGGGCGCTGCGGCGCGGCTACAACGTCTTGGCCTTCGACTGCCCGGGCCAGGGCACGGTCGTGCGCGAGCAGGGCCTGCACTTCCGGCCCGACTGGGAGGCCGTGGTCACCCCGGCAGTCGACTTCGCGCTCGCCCTTCCCGAAGTGGACGCGGACCGGCTCGTGCTGATCGGCATGAGCCTGGGCGGCTACCTCGCCGCACGGGCGGCCGCGTTCGAGCACCGTCTGGCCGCATGTGTCCTGTACGACGGCGTCTATGACTTCGGCGTCGAAGGTATCAGCAGGTCCGCGGCCGAGGCCCACGGCGGCCTGGAAGCCGCGATGGCGCAGAGCGTCTCACTGCGCTGGTTGATCCGCAACGGCCTGTGGACCTTCGGGGCCCCTGATGCCAACGGACTGTTCAAGGCATTCGAGGCTTACACGATGGAGGGAATCGCGGACCGGATCACCTGTCCGACGCTCGTGCTGCAGGCGGACAACGACCAGTTCTTCCGCGGCCAGCCGCAGCGTGTCTTCGACGCGCTGACCTGCCCGAAGGAACTGATCGCCTTCCGCGAGGACGAGGGCGGCGGCGAGCACTGCCACGAAGGCGCCATCGCCCTGTTCCACCAGCGCACCTTCGACTGGCTCGACACCTCTCTCACGGCGTCCGCAGCTGTGGCGGCGCCCGCCATGGTCGGGTCGCCGGCATGATCTGCACGGCGCTGGAGTACGCCGTCGCGCTCCAGCCGTCACCGTAGGTCGGCGGCACGCACAGTTCGGCGTCGGCCATCCCGCCGTCCACCCGCTGCGGCAGGCTGTGCCCCTGATCGGTCAGCTGAACGCGCGAACCCGCCACCGACGACTCGCCCGAAGGTGCCCTCCGACGAGTTGGTGCGTGACAAGGGACGAGGCGTCGTTGCTGGCCGGTGGCATGATCCGAGTGTGGCGATCATGGTTGATCGGGTGGTGCTGGCACATCGGCTGTTCACGGGAATCTCGCAGCGTCATCTGGCCTGCTGGTCGAGGAGTTGGCGTTGCCGTGGGCGGCTGGGCTCGAGAGCCGGCGTCGCGCTGCGCGGGGTAGCGTCAGGAAGAGGGCCGCTGGTGCCGGCGCCCGCCACCGGCTGGTGTTCGTCGACCGGCTGGTGGCCACACTGATCCATCTGCGGCTCGACCTGCCGCATGCGGTGCTGGGGCTGCTCTTCGGTGTCGACCGCTCCACCGTCACCCGTGCGATCGCGGAGATACATGCATTGCTGTCCGAGCCGGGATGCGCGGTGCCCGACACCGCTGGCCTCCGGCTGTTGACCCTGGCCGATGTGTTCGCCTACGCCCGGGCTCAAGGGATCGAACTACGTCTGGACACCTCCGACGTGCAGGTGCGCAGGCCGCCTGCCGGACGTGGTGGGCGGCAGGCGTTCGTGTCGGGGAAGAAGAAGCAGAACACGATGAAGGTCACCGTTGTCGCCAACAGCCAGGGCCGCACATCATGGGTCGATGCCCTGCGACCTGGACGGACGCATGATGCGACCGCCGCACGCAACGACGGCATCGCCCTTTGCTTCCAGCAGTTTCCTGACGTTCAGGTCCTCCTGGACGACGGCTGTCCCGGGCTTCGCCGTGATCACCCCGGGCAGGCAGTGACCCCGCCGAGGAAGGGCAACAAGATCAGTCCGCCTGAGATCCTTGAAGTCCGACGCCGAGCCCGTCACCGGCACTCCTCGAAGCGCATCACCGTTGAACACGCCCTCGCCGACCACAAACGCTGGAAGCAGCTGACTCGCTGGACACACCGGCGAGAGGTCCTACCCGCCACCTACCGGGCTATCGCCAGCCTCGACTCCGACCGCAACACGACCGCCTGACGACGGTCACGACCAGGACAAACACGCCTCATCTCCTATCACGCACCAACTCGTCAGGAGCCTTACCACAGGCAAGTGGCCTAGGGCACGAGACCGCCGGCCGGAGCCGCCGGGCCGCCGGCAGCGGGCTGCGGGGTCGCCGACGACGGGGTGCGGCTTCGCCGGCGCCGGACCGCGGGCCGTCGACCGGCGCGTACCGGCCGACGGCGGAGCTCGGCGCCGGCGCCGCAGGCTACTGGCGGCGGGGGAGTACCCGGAGCGCCTCCCCCATGTCGGCGACCTCCAGCACCTTCATGCCCGGCGGCACCTTGCCCGGGTCGGTGGGGACGAGGGCGTGGGTGAAGCCCAGCCGTGCGGCCTCCGACAGCCGGCGCTGCACGCCGGTGACCCGGCGGACCTCGCCGGCCAGCCCGACCTCGCCGATGGCGACCAGGTTCTTCGGCAGCGGGGTGTCGCTCGCCGCGCTGGCCAGCGCCAGCGCCACCGCCAGGTCCGCGGCCGGCTCCGACAGCTTCACGCCGCCGACGGTCGCGCTGTAGATGTCGCACTTGCCGATCTGGTGGATGCGGCCGCGCTGTTCGAGCACCGCCAGCATCATCGACACCCGGGAGGTCTCCAGGCCCGAGGTGGTGCGGCGCGGCGAGGGGATCTGCGAGGCCACGGTGAGTGCCTGCACCTCGGCGACCAGCGGGCGCCGGCCCTCCAGGGTCACCGTCAGGCAGGTGCCCGGCACCGGTTCGTCGCGCCGGGTCAGGAACAGCCCCGACGGATCGGTGAGTCCGGTGATGCCCTCGTCGTGCAGTTCGAAGCAGCCGACCTCGTCGGTGGTGCCGTAGCGGTTCTTCACGCCGCGGATCAGCCGCAGCCGCGCGTGCCGGTCGCCCTCGAAGTGCAGCACCACGTCCACCAGGTGCTCCAGCAGCCGCGGGCCGGCGATGGCGCCGTCCTTGGTGACGTGGCCGACCAGGATCGTGGAGATCCCGCGGTCCTTCGACGCCCGGATCAGCGCCCCCGCCACCTCCCGCACCTGCGCCATGCCGCCCGGCGCGCCGTCGATCTCCGGCGACGCCACCGTCTGCACCGAGTCCAGCACCAGCAACGCGGGCTTGACGTCGTCCAGATGACCCAGCACCGCCGACAGGTCGGTCTCCGCCGCCAGATACAGGTGGTCGGAGATCGCGCCGATCCGGTCCGCCCGCAGCCGTACCTGGCCGGCCGACTCCTCACCGGTCACGTACAGCGTGCGCGCCGACTCGCTCGCCGCCTTCGCCGCCACGTCCAGCAGCAGCGTCGACTTGCCCACGCCCGGTTCGCCCGCCATCAGCACCACCGCGCCCGGCACCAGGCCGCCGCCCAGCACCCGGTCCAGCTCCGGCACGCCGGTGGGCCGCGCGGTGGCCTGCCGCCCGTCGACCTGGCCGATCGGCAGCGCCGGCGTCGTCACCCGCCCCGCCGCCGTCGTGCGCACCGCGGGCGCGCCGTACTCCTCGACGGTGCCCCACGCCTGGCACTCGCCGCACCGCCCCAGCCACTTGACCGTCATCCACCCGCATTCGGTGCAGCGGTATGACGGTCGGTCCTTCGCAGTCGTACGTGTACGGGCAGCCATAACCGTCACCGTATCGGCGCCCTCGGACAACGGACCGCCGAGGCCGCGTTCGGCGCCGCCGGAAGGGCCCACGGAACGGTGCCGCCGCCGCGCGTCACCCGTACCCGCGCCCCCGGGAAGCCGTCGGCCGAGGACGTTGAGGCCCCGTCAGGCGGACGTCGCGCCGACGCCGCCCGGACCGCGCCCGGAGGCCGGGCGGACGTTGCGCCGACCCCTCCGTACCGCGCCCGGACGTCACGCGTACCGCGCCCGGACGGTATCCGTACCGTGCCCGGACGTCACGTGTACCGCATGATCCCGCATCCACGCCGCACTCGTACGAATAGCGCACGTGTCCTCATAGCACCGGGAACTCCACCCGAAAGGGTTAAACGTTCCGCCGGAGGGTGAAGGAGGGCGTACCCGGCGCCTACCGTCGGCCAGTGATGAGCAGGTCTGAAGTCACCCCGTCGCACCACCAGGCCACCGGCGTCCACCGGGCGGGCGGACGTGCCCGCCGCCGCGGCCCGGCCGACCCGCTGTCCGGGCAGCCGGCCGCCGCCTACGAGCCGTACCTCGACGGGCTGTTCACGTACTGCCTGTCCGTGCTGTGCGAACACGACGCGGCCGTCGCCGCGCTCGGTGACACCCTCGCCGTCGCCGAACGCGCCCACCACCGGCTGCGCGATCCGCGGCTGCGGCGCCCCTGGCTGTACGCCATCGCCCGCTGGGCCTGCCTGCTGCGCTTCACCGACGGCCGCCCGGTCGCCTTCCGCGCCACCCCGGCCCTCGCCGATGCCGCCGCGGGGGAGCGGCGCCGCCAACTCGCCGCGCTCGCCTGGCCGGAGGCGGCCGGCACCACGCCCGAACAGCGCGAGGCCATCGAACTCGCGGTCCGCCACCAGCTCACCGACACCGAGATCGCCGCCGTCCTGCGCCTGGAACCCGAGGCCGCCCGCACCCTGCTCTCCCGCGCCGCCTGCGAGGTGGAACGCACCCGCACCGCGCTGCTGGTCGTCCGGGCCGGCCGCTGCCCCGACGTCGACCGGGTCGCCGCCGACACCCACCTGCTGCTGAGCACCACGCTGCGCCGCGAACTCGTCCGGCACGTCGACGAGTGCCCGGCCTGCCGCCGCACCGCGGAACAGGCCGTCGCACCCGGTCCGTGGCCCGGCACCACCGCCCCCGCCGTGCTGGCCGTGCTCACCGCGCCGCGCGAGGCGGCACACGCCGCGATGACCCGCTCCGCCCGCGCGCTGCGGGCCGGCGCCCGCGACCGGCACGGCACGCCCCGCCACCCGGTGCCGCACTTCGACCGCCGCGGCTTCCCGGTCGACGGCAAGGAACGGGCCGCCCGCCGCGCCCTGATCCGGCACCGCGCGGTCACCACCACGGTCGTGGCGGCCGTGGTCGCCGCGCCGGCGCTCGCCCTGTGGGCCGCCTACCGCCCGGCACCCGCCTCCGGCGCCCCGCAGGGGCCCAGGTCGGTCTCGGCCCCCGACGCCGAGGGCGACGACTACGCGTACGTGAAGACGGGCACGCGGTCGGTCGCCCCGGGCCGGTCCGCCTCCGGTCCCCGGTCCGCCCCCGCCTCCGGCGCGCCGACCCCGTCCGCCACCGACGCCTCCGCCTCCCCGGCCCCCTCCGCGCCCGCCGCGCCGGGCTCGCCGGACCCCTCGGCCTCCGTCCCGCCCGGCACCCCGACCCCGTCCGGCGACCCGCACGACGGCGGCAGCCCGTCCGCGCCGCCCGGCTGGATCACGGTGCGGGCGGCGCCCTCCGGCGACGTCACCGCCATCACGGTCGTCGCGCACGGCGGCTCACCGGTGCGGTGGAGCGTGTCGTGCGACGCGCCGTGGCTGCGGCTGAGCCGGACGTCCGGCACGCTGCGGCCCGGCGAGGCGGTCACCGTCCTGGTCCGGGTCGCCCACGCCCGGGAACCGGCCGGCCCCTGGAACGGCCGCGTCGTCTTCACCCCGTCCGGCGCCCCGGTCACCATCCAGGGCCAGGGCCCGATCCCACCGCCCGCCACCAGCCCACCCCCGCTCCCCGGCCGGGCCCCGGTGCCGATCCCGACGTGAGGGGGCGTTCTCCGGGGTGCGGGGGCGGGGTGCTTTCTGCGGTGCGGGGGCGGGGTGACGGGGGAGTGTTCCGCGGTGCGGGGGCGCTTTCCGCGGTGCGGGGGCTGCCTTCCGCGGTGCGGGGGCGGCCTTCCGCGGTGCGGGGGCTGCCGCCGGTGCCGTTTGCTGCGGGTGCCGGGGCCGGCCCTGGTGCCGTGGGGTGCCGGGGCCGACCCGTTTCCGTCGTCAGGGGCCGGCGCCGGGGCCGCTTCCCGCGGGGTGCCGGGGCCGACCCCGTTGCCGTAGGACGCCCGTAGCCCGTAGGCAGACCCGTTGCCGGCGCGAGCGGGCCGGCGCCGGAGATCAGCCCTGCGTCGTCGCTGCCGTCGCCGTCGCCGCTGCCGCCGGTTTCGGGTCGGCCGGGTGCGGGGCCATCGGCAGCAGGGACGCCAGCCGCGCCTCGCACAGCTCCACGAGCCGGGCGTAGCCGGCGGCGCCCATCAGCTCGGTCAGCTCTGGCCGGTAGGACATGAATACCGGTTCGCCGGCGCCGTGCGCGGAGGTCGCGCCGGTGCACCACCAGTGCAGGTCGTGGCCGCCCGGACCCCAGCCGCGCCGGTCGTACTCGCCGATGGAGACCACCAGCACCCGGCTGTCGTCCGGCCGGTCCACCCAGTCGAACGTACGGCGGATCGGCAGCTGCCAGCACACGTCCGGCTTGGTCTCCAGCGGTTCCCGGCCCTCGCGCAACGCCAGCGTGTGCAGCGCGCACCCCTGGCCCGCGCCGAACCCCGGCCGGTTGAGGAAGACGCACGCGCCGTCCACCCGCCGGGTCTGCCGGTCGCCGTCCTCGCTGACCTCCGCCCAGCCCTGCGGACCGGTGCCGGCGGCGTGGTACTGCCACAGCTCCGGCGTCAGCCGTGCCATGTGCTCACCGACCCGCGCCTCGTCGTCCTCGTCGGAGAAGTGCGCGCCCAGCGTGCAGCACCCGTCCGACGCCCGGCCCGCCTCGATCCCCTGGCAGCCGGAACCGAAGACGCACTTCCACCGCGAGGTCAGCCAGGTCAGGTCGCAGCGGAAGACCTGTTCCTCGTCGTCCGGATCGGTGAACTCCACCCATGCCCGGGGGAAGTCGAGCCCCACCTCGTCGTCGACCGCGACCGCGGGAGCGCCCTCGCGATCCTGGTCCCGGCTCTTCTTGCTCTTCTTGGACTTCGCCTTTGCCGCATTTGCCACGCGGCCCAGCGTAGAACCTGGTACCTCACATCGGGCGTCACGGATCGCGCTAGCGTTCATCCTCATGCGACTCGGAGTGCTCGACGTGGGGTCCAACACCGTCCACCTGCTGGTGATGGACGCCCACCCCGGCGCGCGCCCGCTGCCGGCCTACTCGCACAAGGCCGACCTGCGGCTCGCCGAACTGCTCGACGAACGCGGCGCCATCACCGACGACGGCGTCGAGGCGCTGGTCGGCCACATCGCCGACGCGCTGGTGGTCGCCGAGGACAAGGGCGCCGAGGAGGTGCTGCCGTTCGCCACCTCCGCGATCCGCGAGGCGGTCAACGGCGAACAGGTCCTGGCCCGGGTCGCCGAGCGGACCGGCACCGCCCTGACCGTGCTGTCCGGCGAGGAGGAGGCCCGCCTCACCTTCCTCGCCGCCCGCCGCTGGCTCGGCTGGTCGGCGGGCCGGCTGCTGGTGCTGGACATCGGCGGCGGCTCGCTGGAGGCCGCGCTCGGGCTGGACGAGGACCCGGCCGCCGCCGTGTCGCTGCCGCTGGGTGCCGGCCGGCTCACCGCCGCCGCGCTGCCCGGCGACCCGCCGCGGGCGGAGGACATAAGGGCGCTGCGCAAGCGGGTGCGCGCCGAGATCGCCCGCACCGTCGCCGACTTCAGCCGCCAGGGCACCCCGGACCGCGTGGTCGGGACGTCGAAGACCTTCCGCCAGCTCGCCCGGATCGCCGGCGCCGCCCGCTCCGCCGAGGGGCTGTACGTCCAGCGCACCCTCAGCCGCCGCGCCCTGACCACGTGGGTGCCCCGGCTGGCCGCGATGCCGGTCGCCGAACGCGCCGCGCTGCCCGGCGTCTCCGAGGGCCGCGCCCGCCAGCTGCTGGCCGGTGCCCTGGTCGCCGAGGCCGCCATGGACCTCTTCGGCGTCGACGACCTGGAGATCTGCCCCTGGGCCCTCCGCGAAGGCGTGATCCTCCGCCGCCTCGACCATTTGCACTGAGGCGGGGGTGGGGGCGTGGGGCGTGGGGCGTAACACGGGGTGCGAGGTGCGGGCGCTGCGATCGCCGGGGCCGTCACCGGGGGCCGTCGACCCCAGGAACCGTCGACCGTAGGAGCCGTCACCAGGTCCCCTCGACCGTGGGGGTCAACGTGACGCTGTGCTTCTTCGCCGGATCGAGTGGAATCCGGCGACGGCCGCCACGACGAGCCGCCGGAGTCCTATTCTGAGGTGGTAGGGGAAAATGGTGCGGTTGGTGCGATAAGCACCGTATGGGGTGGTGGGTGCGATGGGTTACTCGACGAGCATGGCCGCGGCCCTGTCGGGGGTCACGACGGGACAGCTGAGGGACTGGCGGCGGAACCGGGAGCGGAACCGGGGGGGTGGGCCGATCCTCCGCCCGGCGCCGACGCCGGGGCCGGCGCTGTACTCGTTCGAGGACGTCCTCGCACTGCGGGCCTTCGCACGGCTGGGCCGGGGCGTGCCGCTGCGCCGAATCCGCGAGGCGTTCACGGCGCTGGAGGACCCCGGCCCAGCGGCCTGGCCGTCCCGGCCGGTCCAGCTGTCGGCGTTCTCGCTGGTGGCCGACGGTGACGCCGTGGTCCTGGCCAGGTCCTGCCAGGTCGCCGGTCCGCGCGCCCGGCGACGAAGGACGGTGCTCACCACGGTGGCCGGAGTGCTGGGGGAGTTCACCCCGCGGGCCGGCGTCGTGGTCCCGCATCTGCTGCGCCCCCGGTTCCACGTCACCGTGGACCCCGGAACGCAGAGCGGCCTGCCGGTCATCGCCGGCACCCGGGTCCCGTTCGACGCGGTGGCCGACTTGGTGGACGACGGGGTGCCGCCCGAGCGGATCACCGAGCACTACCCGGGCGTCAGCGCGGAGGCCGCCCGGGACGCCACGTCCTTCGCCCGCTACGTCAACAGTTACCGCACGCCGAGGGCCGTCTGATGCGCATCCTCGTCGACGAGAACGTGCCGGCGCCGGTGGTCGGCATGCTCAGGACCCTGCTGCCGGGCCACGAGGTGCAGAGCGTCCGGGACATCAAGTGGACCGGACGGGACGACGCGGCCGTGCTCGCCGCCGCGACGGACAAGGGGTTCGACGCGTTCCTCACCCGGGACAACCGGCAGTTGGACGACGCGGCCGAGCACGCCGCCATCAGGCGGTCCGGGATGCACCACATCCGGTACCGCCAGGACGGCCGGGGCCGCGCCGGCCTGGGCCTCGCCATGGGCGCCGTCATCGCCGCCATGACCCGCGTCGCCGACGAACTCGCCCGGGCCGGCGGCCAGCGCCTGATCCACATCAAGGGCCCGACCCCCGACACCGCCCACTACGACACGGTCGACCCCACCAGGAAACCCCCGAGGCCACCGAAGCCGCCGACAGCGCCGCTGAAGACGGCACCCCGGCCCGCGAAGACGTCAACCGCGCCCCCGAAGACGTCGACCAGGCCCCGGAAGGCGCCGACCCCGCGGGTGAAGGCGGCAACCGGCCCCCCGAAGACCTCGCCGGTGCCCCGGAAGGCGCCGACCGTGCGGGGGAAGACCTCGTCCACGCCTCCGAAGACCTCGCCCGCGCCCCCGACGACGCCCCCCGCGGCGCCCCGAAGACCGCGCCGCTGACCGGGAAACCGCAGCTCGCGCCGCCTTCGACGGTTCCCCGCCGACGCCGACCGGGAGCCGACGTAGGCTATGGCGCGTGGCTGACGCACCCCCAGACCCCGGTAGGTCCCGCAAGCACGCGGAGGCGAAAGTCGCGCTGTCGACGGCGTCGGTGTACCCGGAGTCCACGGCCAACGCCTTCGAGATCGCGGCCCGCCTCGGCTACGACGGGGTCGAGGTGATGGTCTGGACGGACCCGGTCAGCCAGGACATCGAGGCGCTGCGCCGGCTGTCGGACTACCACGGCGTACCGGTGCTCGCGGTGCACGCGCCCTGCCTGCTGATCACCCAGCGGGTGTGGTCCACCGATCCGTGGACCAAGCTCCAGCGGGCGAAGGCCGCCGCCGACCGGCTGGGCGCGTCGACCGTCGTGGTGCATCCGCCGTTCCGCTGGCAGCGCGGCTACGCCCGCGACTTCGTGCGCGGCGTGTGGCGGATGGCCGACGAGACCGACGTGCGGTTCGCGGTGGAGAACATGTACCCGTGGCGTTACCGCGACCGGGAGATGCAGGCGTACGCGCCCGGATGGGATCCGACGGACGAGGACTTCCGGCACTTCACGGTGGACCTGTCGCACACCGCCACCTCGCGCAGTGACGCCCTCGGCATGGCCGGCCGGATGGGGGACCGGCTGGCCCACGTCCACCTGGCCGACGGGCGCGGTTCGGCCAAGGACGAGCACCTCGTTCCGGGCCGGGGAACGCAGCCGTGCGCCGAACTGCTCCACGGGCTGGCCGCCCGCGGCTTCACCGGGCACGTGGTGATCGAGGTCAACACGCGGCGCGCGATGTCCTCCGCCGAGCGGGAGGCGGACCTCGCCGAGGCGCTGGCGTTCACCCGTACCCACCTCGCGGTGGCCGACCTCGCCGCCGGCGGGCCGGGCGGCGGCCTGCGGAACCGCCGGTGACCACCCCGAAGGCCCCCCGCGGCCGCGGCCGCCCCGCCGGTTCCCGGGCCGGCGACCCCGGCACCCGTGAGCGGATTCTCGGCGCGGCCCGCACGCTGTTCGCCGAACGCGGCTACGACAAGGCGTCGATCCGCGCGATCGCCCAGGCCGCCGGGGTGGACGCCGCGCTGGTCCACCACTACTTCGGTGCCAAGGAGCAGGTCTTCGAGGCCGCCGTGGAGGTGTCGTTCGCCCCGGCGCTCGGGGCGACCGAGGCGCTGACCGAGGGCACCGTCGACCGCTCCGAGGCGGGTGAACGCCTGGCCCGCTACTTCCTCGACGTCTGGGAGAACCCGGCCACCCGCGCGCCGCTGCTGGCGGTGCTGCGTTCCGCGGTGACCAACGAGACGGCGGCCACCGTGCTGCGCGGCTTCGTGCTGCGCCGGCTGCTCTCCCGGGTGGTCGGCGAGCTGGACCAGCCGGACGCCGCGCTGCGCGCCCAGCTCGCCGCCTCGCAGATGATCGGCCTGGCCGTGACCCGTTACGTGCTCAAGATCGAACCGATCGCCTCGGTGCCGACCGAGGAACTCGTCGCCCGCATCGCCCCCACCCTCCAGCGCCACCTCACCGGAGCCTGAACCGTTTCCGCCGGAGTACGGTGGACGCGCCCGGTGCCGGGAAACCCCGGCGGCCTCCGGAGGGTGACCGCAACCTGGGCATGCTGTCCACATGGCGGACGAAGTGTCCAGTTCCTGAGCGGGGCGGCGTACCCTCGGGAGGATCGAGACGTCTGATCCGAGACACGTGATTCCGAGACAGGACGCTGGATCACGGAGGCCGGATCGCTGAGGAGTGTGGAGCTACCGTGCCCGAGCTGAGGTCACGTACGGTCACCCACGGCCGCAACATGGCGGGAGCCCGCGCGCTGCTGCGGGCGGCCGGAGTCGCACGCGAGGACTTCGGCAAGCCGATCATCGCGGTCGCCAACAGCTTCACCGAGTTCGTACCCGGCCACACCCACCTCCAGCCGGTCGGCCGCATCGTCTCCGAGGCGATCCAGCAGGCGGGCGGCATCCCCCGCGAGTTCAACACCATCGCGGTCGACGACGGCATCGCCATGGGCCACGGCGGCATGCTCTACAGCCTGCCGTCCCGCGACCTGATCGCCGACTCCGTGGAGTACATGGTCGAGGCGCACTGCGCCGACGCCCTGGTCTGCATCTCCAACTGCGACAAGATCACGCCCGGCATGCTCATGGCCGCGCTGCGGCTGAACATCCCGACGGTCTTCGTCTCCGGCGGCCCGATGGAGGCCGGCAAGGCGGTCCTGGTCGACGGCACCGTCCGCAAGCTCGACCTGATCACCGCCATCGCCGAGTCCGCCAACGAAGCGGTCTCCGACGCGGACATGGCCCTCATCGAGGAGAACGCCTGCCCGACCTGCGGGTCGTGCTCCGGGATGTTCACCGCCAACTCGATGAACTGCCTCGCCGAGGCCATCGGCCTGGCCCTGCCCGGCAACGGCTCGGTGCTGGCCACCCACACCGCCCGCAAGGCCCTCTACCAGGACGCCGGCCGCGCGATCGTCGACATCACCCAGCGCTACTACGGCCAGAACGACGAGACCGTCCTGCCGCGCAACGTCGCCTCCCGCGCCGCGTTCGAGAACGCCATGGCCCTCGACATCGCCATGGGCGGCTCCACCAACACGATCCTGCACCTGCTCGCCGCCGCCGAGGAGGCCGGCCTCGAATTCGGCCTCACCGAGATCGACGCCGTCTCCCGCCGGGTGCCGTGCTTGTCCAAGGTCGCGCCCAACGGCTCCTACTACATGGAGGACGTGCACCGGGCCGGCGGCATCCCCGCCATCCTCGGCGAGCTCTACCGGGCCGGCCTGCTCAACGACACCGTGCACGCCGTCCACGCCGACTCGCTCGACGAGTGGCTCAAGCAGTGGGACGTGCGCGGCGGTTCCCCGTCGCCCGAGGCCGTGGAACTGTTCCACGCCGCGCCCGGCTGCGTGCGGTCCGCCACCGCCTTCTCCCAGTCCGAACGCTGGGAGTCCCTCGACACCGACGCGGCCGGCGGCTGCATCCGCGACATCGAGCACGCCTACTCCACCGAAGGCGGCCTGGCCGTACTGCGCGGCAACGTCGCACCGGACGGCTGCGTCGTCAAGACGGCCGGCGTCGACGAGTCCATCTGGGTCTTCGAAGGCCCCGCCGTCGTCTGCGAATCGCAGGAAGAAGCCGTCGAGCGCATCCTGTCCAAGCAGGTCAAGGAGGGCGACGTCGTCGTCATCCGCTACGAGGGCCCCAAGGGCGGCCCCGGCATGCAGGAGATGCTCTACCCGACCTCCTTCCTCAAGGGCCGCGGCCTCGGCAAGGCATGCGCCCTGATCACCGACGGCCGCTTCTCCGGCGGCACCTCCGGCCTGTCCATCGGCCACGTCTCCCCGGAGGCCGCGGCCGGCGGCACCATCGCCCTCGTCCGCGACGGCGACCGCGTCCGCATCGACATCCCGGCCCGCAGCATCGAACTGCTCGTCCCCGAGGCCGAGTTGACCGCCCGCCGCGACTCCCTCGGTGGCGTCTACGCCCCGGCGGCCCGCGAACGCAAGGTCTCCGCCGCCCTGCGCGCCTACGCCGCCATGGCCACCAGCGCCGACCGCGGCGCCGTCCGCGACGTCAGCAAGCTCGGCTGACCGTCACCCCACCCCCGCCCCGGCCCCGCGCCGCCCCTTCCCGGGCCGGCCGCGGGGCCGACGCGCGCCACGCCCCGCCCACAACGCCCCGAATCCGGTGCGTAGCGGCCCGCTGCGCGGTGAGGATGGCCGTATGACCTTCTCCCGAGCCCAATACGCCGCCTCGTTCAACGTCGTCGCCGCCAAATACGCCGCCACCCGGCCCAGTTATCCACCTCAGCTCTTCGTCGAGATCGAGGAACTCGCCGGCCGGCCGCTGTCCGAGGCCGATGTCCTCGACGTCGGAGCGGGCACCGGAATCGCCACCCGCCTCCTGCACGACCACGGCGCCAACGTCACCGCCGTCGAGCCGAGCGCCGGCATGGCCACCCAACTGCGCGCCGAGATCCCGCACGCCCGCCTGCTGCGCGGCACCGGCGACCAACTCCCGTTCGCCGACGCCACCGCCGACTTCGTCACCTACGCCCAGGCCTGGCACTGGACCGACCCGAGCCGCTCCGTCCCCGAGGCCCTGCGCGTACTGCGCCCCGGCGGCGCGCTCGCCATGTGGTGGAACGTCGACGACCCCGCGTCGGTCTGGATGACCGAGCAGAAGGAACGCCTCGCCCGCCGCGTGCCCGACCAGCACCGGCACGTCACGCCCGCCGAGGCCGGCGACCGGATCAGGGAGCTCGGCCTGGGCCTCGAACCCGTCTGCCGCGACGACCTGCGCTGGACACGCGAGACCAGCGTCGACCACCACCTGGACACGCTGGCCAGCCACTCCTTCCTGGCCGTCCTCGACGACGCCGAGGTGGAATCGATCCTGGCCGACGAACGCGAAGCGCTGCTGGAGGTCTTCCCCGACGGCGTCGTGGTCGAGGCCTACGCCGTCCTGCTCACCGTCCTGGTCAAGGACGACGCACCGGCACCGCAGAAGTGATCCACGCCCCACCCGACCGGCCGCCCCCGGACACCCTCCACACCCCGGGCGGCCGGGACGCCTCCGCGCACGCGACACCGTCCGGCGACATCCCCCGAGCCGCCGCTCCGGCACCGCGCGGTCGATCCTCTCTGCCGAATTCCTCCTACCCGTTGCCACGCCGGTGGCTCGCGGCGACCGAGCCGACGACGCCGACCACCGCGGCGACGAGGGCGGCTCGCCACAGGCCGTCCCATATGTTGCCGAACAGGGCGCCCGGCGTGAGGACTTCACGTATCACCACGTCGGAGACCAGCATGGCGCCCGCCGGTATCGCGCCCACCTGCCAGGGGTGGTCGCGGGCCCACCGCCGGATGCGCCGGTCCCGCGGTTCGGCACCCGGATCGCCGACCACCGCACCCGCGCCGCCGACCGCGAAGAGCAGCAGCAGGCCGAGCGACAGCGAACTCGCCAGCAGCCGCAGCCCGAAGTGCCCGCCCAGCAGATCGGCGCCGACCGCCACCGCGGTGCCGAGCCCGCCGACCACGGCCGCGGAACGCCACGGCCCCAACGTCGCCGAAGCCACGGCCAACTGCCGTTCCCCGGCCCTCGAGATCTCCTCCGTACGCTTCATACCTCCACGGTGCTCCCGCCCCGCCCCCGCCACCATCGGGGATGACCCTGACCCGCCCCGCACTCCACCCGTAAGCCATCCGGGTGACGCCCTCCGGGTCACGGCGATCCGAGCCCTCACCTTCGGGCCGCTACCTCCGGGCCGCGGCCTTCTTGGTTCCGGCCCTCATGGCCCCTGCGGTCCCGGCTTCCCCGCGATCCGAGTCCCCGCGATCCGAGTTCCGCGATCCCGGGTCCCATCTCCGGGCCGTCGCCCTCTTCGTCCCCGCCCCCATGGCCCGCGATCCCGGGTCACCGCGATCGGGCGAAGCCCGCCAGCTCCCCGGGATCCGATCCTCCGCGATCCCGCACCGCGATCCGGGCGAAGCCCGCCGCGTCCTCCGCGAT
>NZ_JAAGKO020000089.1 GCF_027947535.2 Streptantibioticus silvisoli | reverse complement strand
GAGCGCGAATGTCCCGTCGCGGGGAAGGCCGGTGGTGCGGCATAGTGGATGCCGACAAGCAGGCCGGGGCGTCAACACCGGCTTGCGACGCGGTCCCCCGTAGTGTAATTGGCAGCACGATGTCTTTTGGTGTCATTAGTTCAGGTTCGAGCCCTGGCGGGGGAGCTGTCCGGTTCGCGTGACGAGGGCCCCGACCACCCGGTCGGGGCCCTTGCGCGTGGTGGGCGCGATGCCCCTCGGTATCCTTTCGTTATCCCCACCGACGGCACGCCCTGCCGTGCCGTCCCCCCCGTCACCCCCATCGCCCCCGTCACCCCATCGCCGAGGAGTCTCCACGTGAGCCCGATCCGCCCGGCTGCCGTCGTCGTCCTTGCCGCGGGTGAGGGCACCCGCATGAAATCGGCGACGCCGAAGGTGTTGCACGAGATCTGCGGCCGCACGCTGCTGGGCCACGTGGTGGCCGCCGCGCGGGCGCTGGAGCCGGCCGAACTGGTCGTCGTGGTGGGCCACGCCGCGCAGCAGGTGGCCGGCCACCTCGCGCAGGTCGACCCCGCGGTGCGCACCGCGGGCCAGGCGGAGCGCAACGGCACCGGGCCCGCGGTGCGGATGGCGCTGGAGTCGCTGGCGGCCGACGGGGTCACGCTGGACGGCACGGTGGTCGTCATCAACGGCGACACCCCCCTGCTCACGTCGGGCACCCTCGGCCGGCTCGCCGCCGCGCACGAGCGGGACGGCAACGCGGTGACCGTGCTGACCGCCGAGGTGCCGGACGCCACCGGGTACGGCCGCATCGTGCGGGACGCCGACGGGTCGGTCACCGCGATCGTGGAGCAGAAGGACGCCGACGAGGCGCGGCGGGCGATCCGGGAGATCAACTCCGGGGTGTTCGCGTTCGACGCGAAGCTGCTGGCGGAGGCGTTGTCGAAGGTGACGACGGACAACGCGCAGGGCGAGGAGTACCTGACGGACACGCTGGCGATCCTGCGCCGGGCCGGGCACCGGGTGGGCGCGGCGCCGGCGGACGACCACCAGGAGATCGCGGGCGTCAACAACCGCGTGCAGCTGGCGCAGGCACGCCGCACGCTGAACGACCGTCTGCTGCACGACGCGATGCTGGCGGGCGTCACGGTGGTGGACCCGGCGTCGACGTGGGTGGACGTGACGGTGGAGTTCGAGCCGGACGCGGTGCTGCTGCCGGGCACGACGCTGCGCGGGGCCACCCGGATCGGCGCCGGCGCGCAGGTGGGTCCGCATTCGATGCTGACGGATTCGGTGGTGGGTGAGGGCGCCCGGTTGAGTTTCACGGTGGCGGAGGGCGCCCGGGTCGGTACGGGGGCGAATGTGGGGCCTTACGCGTATCTGCGGCCGGGGACGGTGCTGGGCGCGCAGGCGAAGGCCGGGACGTTCGTGGAGATGAAGAACGCTTCGGTGGGAGAAGGATCGAAGGTTCCGCACCTGAGTTATGTGGGAGACGCCACGATTGGCGAGCACACGAATATCGGGGCGGCAAGTGTTTTCGTAAACTATGACGGAGAACACAAGCACCACTCGGTGGTCGGCAGCTACTGCAAGACGGGCGCCGACAATATGTTCGTGGCGCCGGTCACGGTCGGGGACGGGGTGTACACGGCCGCGGGTTCGGTGATCATCAAGGACGTGCCGTCGGGCGCGCTGGCGGTGGCCCGGGGCCAGCAGCGCAATATCGAGGGCTGGGTGATTCGCAAGCGGCCCGGGAGCGCGGCGGCGCGGGCGGCGGAGGCCGGCGGCCCGGACGAGTGATCGGCGGTGACCGGCTGGTCACGGGCTGGTTGTCCGGTTCGGCCGGGTGTCGGCGGATGGGGTGCGGGGCGTACCGTGTGGCGTGCGCGTTCATTCCGCCGGCCAGCCCAACCTTGGGTGACGCCGACTCGAACACCAGCCGAATCATCGAGGAGACGGTGCAGTGACCGGGATCAAGACGACCGGTGAGAAGAAGTTGATGCTCTTCTCCGGCCGCGCACACCCCGAGCTGGCGGAGGAGGTGGCACGGGAGTTGGGGGCCCAGCTGGTGCCCACCAAGGCCTTCGATTTCGCCAACGGTGAGATCTATGTGCGTTTCCAGGAGTCGGCTCGCGGGTCGGACGCTTTCGTTATTCAAAGTCATACGGCGCCGATCAATCAGTGGATCATGGAGCAGTTGATCATGATCGACGCGTTGAAGCGCGCGTCGGCGAAGCGGATCACCGTGATCATTCCCTTCTACGGTTATGCGCGGCAGGACAAGAAGCACCGCGGTCGCGAGCCGATCTCGGCGCGTTTGATGGCGGATTTGTTCAAGACCGCTGGGGCGCACCGTATTTTGACGGTGGATCTGCACACGGACCAGATTCAGGGTTTCTTCGACGGCCCGGTGGACCACCTTTTCGCGCTGCCGCTGCTGGCGGACTACGTGGGCGCCAAGGTGGACCGCGACAAGCTGACGGTGGTCTCGCCGGACGCCGGCCGGGTGCGGGTGGCGGACCGGTGGTGCGACCGGTTGGGCGCGCCGCTGGCGATCGTGCACAAGCGGCGTGATCCGGACGTGGCGAACCAGGTGACGGTGCACGAGGTCGTGGGCGACGTCCGCGGCCGTATCTGTGTGCTGGTCGACGACATGATCGACACCGGCGGCACGATCTGCGCCGCAGCGGACGCGCTGTTCGCCAACGGCGCGGAGGACGTCATAGTGACGGCGACGCACGGTGTGCTGTCGGGTCCGGCGGCGGACCGGCTGAAGAACTCGCGGGTGAGCGAGTTCGTGTTCACCGACACGTTGCCGACGCCGTCGGAACTGTCGCTGGAGAAGGTGACGGTTCTGCCGATCGCGCCGATGATCGCGAGTGCGATCCGTGAGGTGTTCGAGGACGGTTCGGTGACGAGCCTGTTCGAGAACTGATCGCGGGGCCCGCCGTTCCGCCGGAAGGCGGGGCGGTCGGTCCGGGTTCGGGGGCGGTCTTCGCGCCGGGTAGACTCTGAGGGTTGCTCGGCGAGGGAGGCCGTTCCCGCTTTTCGGGGCCGGTATCCGTTATCGACGCGCTTTCGAGGTTTTCGAGGCAGGTCCGTCGTGGACCGAGCGGCAGGTATCCCGTCGTCATCCACGAGGAGTCTCAGATGTCCGAGGTCAAGATCACCGCCGAGTCCCGCTCGGATTTCGGTAAGGGCGCCGCGCGTCGCACCCGTCGCGCGGGTCGCGTTCCGGCCGTCGTGTACGGCCACGGTGGGGACCCGGTGCACGTGTCGCTGCCCGGCCACGAGCTGATGATGGCGCTGAAGACCGCCAACGTGCTGATCAGCCTGGACGTGGACGGCAAGTCGGAGCTGGTGATCCCCAAGGCCGTGCAGAAGCACCCGGTGCGGCGTTCGCTGGAGCACGTCGACCTGCTGGTCGTCAAGCGCGGCGAGAAGGTCTCCGTCGAGATCCCGGTGAACATCGAGGGTGAGCTGGCGCCCGGCGGCAACCTGATCGAGCACGTGCTCAACGCGCTGCCGGTCGAGGCCGAGGCGACGCACATCCCCGAGTCGGTCTCGGTGTCGGTGGAGGGCCTGGAGGCCGGCGCGTCGATCCTGGCGAAGGACATCACGCTGCCGAAGAACACCTCGCTGGCCGTGGACGACGACACCGTCGTGATCCAGATCGTGTCGGCGCAGGCCGAGGCCCCCGCCGAGGACGCGGAGACCGAGGAGCCGGCCGCCGACGCCGCCGCCGAGGAGCCCGCCGAGGCCTGAGCGGCTTCCGCTTCTGGTTGACTTGTCGCTGCCGTCCTGCCCGGTCCGGGTGGGGCGGCAGCGGCGTGTCCGGGTGCTGTCGACGTGTGGGGAGTGTGGCTGTGATGGCGGAGGCGGAGGGCCCCTGGCTGGTGGCGGGGCTGGGCAACCCGGGGCCGGAGTACACCGGCAACCGGCACAACATCGGGTTCATGGTGGCGGACCTGCTGGCCGAGCGGATGGGCGGCCGCTTCAAGGCGCACAAGGCGCGCGCGCAGGTGGTGGAGGGGCGGATCGCCGGTCACCGGGTGGTGGTGGCCAAGCCGTCGACGTTCATGAACCTGTCGGGCGGCCCGGTGACCGGGTTGCGGGACTTCTTCAAGGTGCCGCTGGAGCGGATCGTGGCGGTGCACGACGAGCTGGACGTCGACTACCCGGTGCTGCGGCTGAAGCGCGGCGGCGGGGACAACGGGCACAACGGGCTGAAGTCGATGACGAAGTCGCTGGGCGCGGAGTACGCGCGGGTGCGGTGCGGGATCGGGCGTCCGCCGGGGCGGATGGAGGTGGCGTCGTTCGTGCTGCGCGACTTCTCCGCCACCGAGCGCAAGGAACTGGGCTGGTTCGTGGACCGGGCGGCGGACGCGGTGGAGGCGCTGGTGGCGGAGGGCCTCGAACGCGCCCAGGGGACGTACAACGGATGAGTTGCCGGTGAACGGTTGACCGTGCGGCCGGTCATGGCCAAGGATCGCGGCCATGGTCGGACGGGTCAGGCGGAGCCGGGCCAGGAGGGCGGCTGAGAGCGCGTTCGGTCTGCTGCTGTTGTTGAAGGCGGTGGTGGCCGGCGCGCTGGTGGTTGCGCTGCTGGCCGCCGGGGTGTGGGTGTCGTGGGACGGCGTACGGGACGCGCTGGCGTCGGACGCGCGGGGCACGATGACGGTGCGCTCGTGTACGCAGTCGTGGTGCTCGGGGCCGTTCACCCCGGTCTCGGGCGGGGCCGCGCGGGTGGTGCGGGTGGACCGGCTGGTGTCCCGCGGGACGGGTCAGCGGTTCGCGGTGGCGTCGCGTCCCGGCACGTCGGTGGTGGTACGGACCGGGGTGGCGGGCGTGCTGTTCGCGCTGCGCTCGGTGGCGGGCGCCCTGCTGCTGTCGGCGCTGGCGCTGTGGGTGGGCCCGGGCCTGCGTCGCTGGGCGTGGGGCGCGGCGGCCCTGGGCGTGGCGTTGATCGCGGTGCCGTTCGCCCTGGGGTGAGGTGGTGTCGGGGGACGGGATGGCGGTGCGGTGCGGGCGGGGCTGAGGGGCCGCGGGCCGCCGGTGCGGTCGTCGTGCGGGGCTGAGGGTGCACGGGCTGGTGCGATCGCGGTGCGGTACGTGCGGGGCTGAGGGTGCACGGGCCGGTGCGGTCGCGGTGCGGTACGTGCGGGGCTGACGGTTCGGCCCCCCCGTACGCGATCGCGGTGCCGTCCCGCACGGGGGCGGGGGCACCGCGATCGGTTCCGGGCCGGGTGGGCCGCGGCGGGGGTCAGCCGGTGTTGCGCATGCCGGCGGCGACGCCGTTGACGGTGAGCAGCAGGGCGCGGGCCAGGGCGGGGTCGGTCGCGGTGCCCTCGGCGGCGGCCTGGCGCTGGCGGTGGATGAGGGCGACCTGGAGGTAGGAGATCGGGTCGAGGTAGGCGTCGCGGACGCGGAAGGTCTGCTTCAGGACCGGGTTGTCGTCGAGCAGTTCCCGTTCACCGGTGATGCGCAGGACCTCGCGGACGGTGAGTTCGTGCTCGGCCTCGATGGTGGCGAAGACGTGCTTGAGGTGGTCGGGGACCAGGGTGTCCACGTAGTGCCGGGCGATCCGCAGGTCGGTCTTGGCCAGCGTCATCTCGACGTTGGACAGGAAGTTGCGGAAGAAGTGCCACTTGTCGTGCATCTCGTCGATGACGTCGTCGAGACCGGCCTCGCGGGCCGCCTTCAGGCCGGAGCCCACGCCGTACCAGCCGGGGACGATCTGCCGCGACTGCGTCCAGCCGAAGACCCACGGGATGGCGCGCAGCCCGTCGAGTCCCGCGCCGGAGTCGGGACGGCGCGAGGGGCGGGAGCCGAGGTGCAGTTCGGCGAGCTGGTCGACGGGGGTGGCGGCGAAGAAGTACGACGGCAGGTCCGGGTCGTCGACGAGGTGCCGGTAGGCGGTGTTGGCCGCGTCGGAGACCTGCTCCATGGCCGCGTCCCAGCGGGCGAGCGCCTCGTCGGACTGGCGCGGCGCGGTGTGCAGCGCGGACGCCTGGAGGGTGGCGGACACGGTGAGTTCGAGGTTCTCGCGGGCCAGGGACGGGATGAGGTACTTGTCGGAGATGACCTCGCCCTGCTCGGTGACCTTGATCTCGCCCTCCAGGGTGCCCCAGGGCTGCGACAGGATCGCCTCGTGCGACGGGCCGCCGCCGCGGCCGACGGTGCCGCCCCGGCCGTGGAAGAGCCGCAGCCGCACACCGTAGCGGTGGGCGACGTCGCGCAGCCGGCGCTGGGCGCGGTGGATCTCCCACTGGCTGGTGGTGATGCCGCCGAACTTCGAGGAGTCGGAGTAGCCGAGCATCACCTCCTGGACGTCGCCGCGCAGCGAGACGAGCTTGCGGTAGGAGGGGTCGGAGAGCATCTCCTCCAGCAGCCGGTCGGCGATCTTCAGCTCGTCGGTGGTCTCCAGCAACGGCACGATGCCGATGCGGGCCACCCCGGCGTGCAGGTCGACCAGCCCGGCCTCGCGGGCCAGGACCGCGGCGGCGAAGACGTCGTCGGAGCCCAGGCACATCGAGATGATGTACGACTCGATGACCTCGGGGCCGAAGGTGTCGAGGGCGTCGCGGATGGTGTGGAAGACGCCGAGGGTCTTGGCGCCGTCGGCGTCCAGCGGTGCGGGGGTGCCGGCCAGCGGACGGCGGGAGCGCAGTTCCTTCGCCAGCAGGCGGCGCCGGTAGTCGCGCGGCATGTCCGCGTACCGCCAGGACTCCTCGCCGAGCCGGTCGAAGAGCTGGCCGAGGGCGTGGTGGTGGGCGTCCGCGTGCTCTCTTATGTCCATGGTGGCCAGCTGGAGGCCGAAGGCGCCGATGGTGCGGATGGCGCGTTCCACCCGGCCGTCGGCGATCAGGCCGCCGCGGTGCGAGCGCAGCGACTCCTGGAGCAGGGTGAGGTCGGCGACCAGCTCACCGGTGCCGAGGTAGTCGCGCCCCGGCTGGTGGGAGGTGCCGTTCGCGAGGCGGTCGCGGGTGTTGACGAGCTTCTGCCGCACGCAGGTGGCCTTGAGCCGGTAGGGCTCTTCGGCGTTCAGCCGCTTGTAGCGCGGGCTGATCTCGGGGAGGTTGGCGATGTCGGCGTCGAGGGAGGCGAGCAGTTCGTCGCTCGCGCCGCTGTTGCGGATCGAGTTCGACAGCGCGCCGCGCAGGAAGTCGACGATCTGCAGGGCGTCGCTGATGCCGTGTTCGTGCTGGAGGATCAGCACGTCGCGGGTGACCTGCGGGGTCACGTTGGGGTTGCCGTCCCGGTCGCCGCCGATCCAGGTGCCGAAGGTCAGCGGGCGGGTGCCGGCCGGCAGCGGGGCGCCGACCCGTTCGAGTTCGGCGGCGAGGTCCTCCAGGACGTCGCCGGCCGCGTTCTGGTGGAGTTCGTCGAGGTAGTAGATCGCGTTGCGGGCCTCGTCGGCGGGCTCGGGGCGCACCACGCGCAACTCGTCGGTCTGCCAGAGCAGGTCGATGTTCTCGGCCAGCCGCAGGTCCTGGCGGCGGCCGTCGTGCCCGTCGGGGGCGTCGAGGAGCTCGGCGATGCGGCGCAGCTTGTTCAGCACGCTGCGCCGGGCGGCCTCGGTGGGGTGCGCGGTGAAGACCGGCCGTACGCCGAGGTTGCGGACCGTGTCGCGCAGGTGCTCCGGGTCGGCGTCCTTCAGCCGGTCGGCGGTGCGGGCGAGCAGGCCGCCCTCCTCGGCGCGGCGGGCGCGCAGTTCCCGGCCGCGGTGCACCTGCTCGGTGACGTTGGCCAGGTGGAAGTAGGTGGAGAAGGCGCGCACCAGCTTGGTGGCGGTGGCCAGGTCGGTCTCGCCGAGCAGGCGGGCGGCGGCCTCGCCGTCGCTGCGGGTCAGCGCGCGGACCTCTTCGACCAGGTCGAGGAGGTCGCGGCCCTCCTGGCGGACCAGGGTCTCGCCGAGCAGGTCGCCGAGTCGTCGTATGTCGGCGCGCAGGGCGGCGTTGTCAGTGGATCCTGGTAGTCCTGTGCTGGGGTCGGCGACGCTCACAGGTGCGGCTCCTTGCGATTCCGTGCGGGTGGATGCGAGGGCATGGCTGACGATGGCGGACCGCGCTGTCCGGCGCCCCCAGGATATGCGGGGGCCCGGCGCGGCCGGGGTGTGGTTGGCGGTGTCGTTCGATTCGGCCGGGGTGTGGTGGGTGGTGTCGTTCGATTCGGCCGGGGCGTGGGGGTGGGCGCGGTCGCGGGGGTGGGGCGGCCGGCGGGGTCGGCGCTTCCCCGGGAGCGGGTGCGGGGGCGGGTGCGGGTGCGGCCGGCGCCGGCGGTGGGGCCAGCCGGCGGTGGGCGTGCGGCCGGCCGGCGGTGCCGGGGATTCCGGTGCGGTGGATTCCGGGGGGACGGTGAGGGTTTCGGGGTGTCCGGCGGTAACGGGCGGAGGTGGCACCGAGACGGGTTCGCGCCGGTGGAGGGGCCCTTAGGCTGGCCGTTATGACGCTGACGGGGGATACCGGGCCGGTGGGTCCGGGGAGGGTGGCCAGGGCCGGGCCGTGGTGGTGGTCGCGGCGGCGCGGCGCGGTGCTGGACGGGTTCCTGGCGCTGGTGTCCGCGCTGGAGTGCATGGCGGAGGGCGCCTCGTTCGCCGGCGGGCACGGCTGGTGGCCGGTGCTGGGCGCGGTGGTGGGCCTGCTGGTGGGCGGTTCGCTGCTGCTGCGGCGCCGGTGGCCCATCGCGGTGGTGCTGCTGGCGCTGGCCGTGACACCGGTGTCGATGGGCCTGGTGCTCGGCGTCGTCTCGCTCTACACCCTGGCGGCCTCGAAACTGCCCCGGCGGATCATCGCGGCGCTGGTGGCCATGATGGCGACCGGGACCACGCTGGTGGCGTTCGTGGAACTGGGCCGCGACCTGCTGCGCCGCGACCTGGGCCCGTCACCGTGGCTCCAGATCATGCTGTCGGTCGTGGTGGCGCTCGGGCTGACGGCGCCGCCGGTACTGCTCGGGCTGTACGTGGGGGCGCGGCGCCGGCTGGTGGAGTCGCTGCGGGAACGGGCGGACGGCCTGGAGCGGGAGCTGTCGCTGCTGGCGGAGAAGGCCGGGGAACGGGCCGAACGGGCCCGGATCGAGGAACGCAACCGGATCGCCCGCGACATGCACGACGTGGTGGCCCACCGGGTCAGTCTGATGGTGGTGCACGCCTCGGCGGTACGCGCCGTGCTGCGGACCGATCCGGCCCGCGCGGAGGACAGCGCGGAACTGCTGGGGGACATGGGCCGGCAGGCGCTGCGCGAGCTGCGGCAGATGCTGGGCGTGCTGCGCACCGGAGCGGACGCGGTGCCGGGCCCCGCGGTCGACGGGGGCGTGGCTGACGGTGGTGTGGCGGTTGACGGGGGTGCGTCGGTTGACGGGGGCGTGACGGGCGGTGGCGTGGCCGGTGACGGCGGTCATCGTGACGTATCACGTCACGATGCGCGTCACGACGTGGGCCGGACCGCGGTGTTCGATGCGGATTCCGTACGGGACGATGCCGCGCCGCCGGGTGTTGTGGCGGACGGTGCGACGGCCGGCGGTGCGGTCGTTCCCGCGCAGGCCCGTGACCCGCGCACCGGTGGCGTGGCGGACGGCGCGGCGACGGACGGCGCGGCGACGGACGGCGCGGCGACGGACGGGGCGAGCCTGGCGCGGCTCGGCGTGCTGGTGGAGCAGTCGCGGGCGGCGGGGATGCGGGTGACGTTCTCCCAGGAGGGCGAGCGGCGTTCGTTGCCGGCGCGGGTGGAACGGGCGGCGTTCCGCGTGGTGCAGGAGGCGCTGACCAACGCGCACAAGCACGCGGTGGGGGCGGCGACGCTGGTACGGGTGGCGTACCGGGCGCAGGAGATCGCGGTCCTGGTGGAGAACGGCCCGCCGGACGGCCGCCCGTCGCCGGGGCTGCCCAGCGGCGGCAACGGCCTGGTGGGGATGAGGGAGCGGGTCTCCGCGCTGGGCGGCGGCTTCGTGGCCGGCCCCAGCCGCTCCGGCGGCTTCCGGGTCTCGGCGGTCATCCCGGCGGCGCCCTGAGGGGGCGTGGCCGGCGGTCCGGGGCCGGCCGGTGTCCGAGGCCGGCGGAGGTCCTCGTGGGCGGGGGCCGTGGCTGGCGGGGCCGGCACCGCAGGTGGCCCGCACCGGTGGGTCACTCGTGCGGCTGCTCCGGTGCGGTGAGGCGGGCCGGGCGGGTGCCGGTGAGCAGGGTGATGGCGGCGTCGTCGAACGTGGCGCCGAGGTACCAGTCGCCGGTGGCGTCGACGGCGTAGACGCGGCCGTCGGCGTCGATGGCGAGGGCGGCGCCGGACGCGGTCTCCTCGCCGAGCGGGGCCAGCGCGGTGCCCAGGGCCCGGCCGAGGTCGGACAGCGTGCGGGCCAGGTGCAGGCAGAGCGTCGGGTCGACGGTGAACGCGCAGGGGGCGATGTCGCGTCCGGACGGGCCCGCCGGTTCGACGGTGAGGGAGCCGAACTCGGCCCAGACCTCGACGGCGGCCGGCAGCACGGTGTGCGGGTGGCCGCCGGGGGAGCGGTGGACGTGCAGCCGGTCGGCCCAGACCTCGGCGGTGGCGATGTCCCAGCGGCCCGGCTGCCAGCCGGCCCGGCGCAGTGCGGTGGCGACCTCGGCCGGGAAGCGGTCGCCGGTGCCGGTCACGGCTGCTCCGGGGCCGGTTCGACGGTCGTGACGCCGAAGTGGTGCAGCAGGTCGGCGCAGGCGGCGCAGGGCGCGGCGTACCGGTCGTGGGCGGGGTCGCCGTCCTCGCGGATGCGGCGGGTGGTGATGACGGCGTGCTTCAGGGCGCGTCGCGCGTCGGAGTGGCTGAGGGGCTTGCGGGCGGCGCGGCCGCGGCGGGCGCCGTCGGTGGCGGTGAGGTAGCGCGACAGCAGCAGTGCCTCGGGGCAGCGGCCGGTGCCGCGCGCGCGGCGGCCGACCGGGAGCGCGGCGAGGAAACCGGCGACCAGCGGATGCAGTTCCGGGGCGGCGTCGGCCTTGCTGCCGGTACACGTCAGCGTTTCGCCGCGTACCGACAGCGCACCGGCCACCGCCGGCATGATCCCGTCACGCCGTCGCAGCAGCACCGGCGCACCGCCGGGAGCCGGGGTGTACGCGGCGCCGCCGTCCGGTTCGGCGGCGGTATACGTCACGATGCGGGAATCGGCGGCGGTATACGTCACGACGCGGGAATCGGCGGCCGCAGCGAAGCCCAGGCGTGGGTCCGCCACGGCACCGGCGCCGGGTTCGGGACGGGGGCTGGCCGCGGCACCGGGCCCCGGGTGAGGAACGGCCGCGGTGTACGTCACGATGCGGTGGTCGGCCGCGGTACCGAAACCGAGGCGGGGATCGACGGCGGCACCGGTGCCGGCGGGTGCCGCGGCAGCGGTGTGGCGGGCGCCGGGGCCCTGGTGGGGCGGGCCGGCGGGCTCCCCGGCGCCGAGGTCGTCGTGACGCGTCGGTGCTTGGTGAGGGTCTCGCGTGATGCGCAAGGTGGTGCGTTCCCTTTCGTGCGTCCCCCGTTGGGTGGGGCCAGCCTGTCAAAAGTGACGGAATATGGGGAACGCGAGGGGGTTTACGCGAGATTCGTCACGTGCGGGACGGGTCGGGGGGAGGATGGGCGCGAGGTGACGGCGAGGTGGCGGCGGTCCCCCGACAGGGGTGTTGCCACACCAAATAGGCTGTGCCCAAACGCCAGATCCACCAGGGGGCATCCGCCATGACGACAGGTCGGCTCGGGGCAACGGCCGCCCCGCCGAACTCGGCCTACGCCGGGCAGGTCGTGCACTTCCCGGACCCGCTCCGCGCCGGGCTGTATCCGGACGGCGTCCGGGTGGACGACGCCGGGTATCCGGACTTCTCGCGGTACGCGGTGGCGGCCGTCGAGATCGCCGATCCCCCCGAGGGGTTCGGGGTGGACGAACTGCGCCTGACCGACTACGTCTCGGCCAACGCCGCCCTGCGGCACGCCGGGCACGAGCTGTTCGCGGACGGCTCGGGGGTGACGACGCCGCACGGCTGGACGTGGCACCACGTGGTGGGCGGCCGGCGCATGGAGCTGGTGCCGGTCGCGGTGAAGGCGCTGCTGCGGCACCACGGCGGTCTGGCGACGGCCGCGGCCGACCACGACAAGCGCGGGGTGCGGCCGGTGCAGGACCCGCGGCCGGCGCACTTCGTGCTGACGGCGGACCACTCCACGCCGGGCGCCGCGCAGGAGGAGCTGCTGCGCGAGGTCGAGGAGGACCTCGGGTACCGGCTGCCCGGCTCCTACCGGGCGTTCCTGAAGGCGGCCGGCGGGCACGCGCCGGCCGGTGCCGCGCTCGACCCCGAACTCGGCCTGCTGGTCGACCAGCCGTTCTTCGCGCTCCGCGCCGAGGCGGCGCTCGACGACCTGCGGTACGCCAACAAGTGCCTGCGCGACCACCTGACCAAGGACTACCTGGCGATCGCCTACGTACAGGGCGGGCTGCTGGCGCTGAAGGTCAAGGGCGAGCGGATCGGCAGCGTCTGGTTCTGCCCGTACGACGACGCGCGGGACGCCGGCGACACGTGGGACTCCCCGCAGCAGCGGGTGGGTTCGCTGCTGCTGGCGTGCGGTGAGGACCTGGACGAGTTCCTGCTGGGTCTGGCCGGTGATCCGCCGGAGCTGGAGACGGTGGCGAACCTGATGGTGGACGGCGGCTTCGCCCGCGCGGTCCCGGTGGAGGGGTGAACGGCCAGTGGTGACGTTGGCGCAGGCGCGCGATCGCGCCGAGAGCTGGGTCAACGGCGGTGTTCCGCCGTACGAACGCCGGACGGTCCAGCTGACGGAGTTCGGCCTGGGGTACGTCGCGTGGGCGCAGGACCGCGAGGACGGCCCGACGTCCGACGGCGGAGCGGTCCGCATGGTCATCGCCCGGTCGGACGGCGGCGTCACGCTGTGGCCCGGCCTGCCGGTCGACGAGGTGATCCGGCGGTACGAGGAGGAGTACGGCGGGTCCGCGGAGCCGGAACCGGCGCCCGCCCGCCCGGCCCGGGTGGACCTGGAGGCGACGTCGTTCCTGCTGAGCCCGCCGCAGTGGCTCCAGGACGCCGCCGACCGGCTGGGCATCCCCGACCACCGCCGCCCGGCCGGCGACGCCGCGTCCGGCACGGACGGCACCGACTCCGCGACGAGTACCTCCGCCTCCGGCACGCATGCGTCCGGTGCGCATGCGTCCGGTGCGCATGCGTCCGGTGCGCACGCGTCCGGTACACCCGCCGCCGGTACCCCCTCCCACGATCCGTCCTCGGACACCACGCATTTCGTCAGCATGCCGTTCGGTTCGACCCCGGCCGCCGGTACGCCTGTCGACGCCGCCGGCTCCTCCGGTGCGCCGTCCGCCTCCACGGACGTCGACTCGCCGGACGACCTGGGGCAGACCCCGTCGTCGGCCACGCCGTGGGGTGGCGGTCCGACCGCGTCCGGCACCTGGTCCGACACCAACACCGGGGACACCGGTTCGACGCCGCCGCCGCCGGTCAGCGGTTCGGACGAGCCGCCGGCGCCGAGCGTGTCGCCGGAGGCCAAGACCGCCTTGCTGCTGGGCGGCAGCGCCCTGCCGCCGACCACGATCGCGCCGGCCCTCGACGACTCCGGCACCGGGTTCCCGGCGGGCGGCGGCAGCGGTTCCGGGCCGTTGTCCGGCCCGCCGCCGATGCCTGCGGTGCCGCCGCGCCCGCCCGTACCGGCGCCCGGCGGGTCCGACGGCGCCGGCCTGTCCGGTGCCGCGCTGCCGCCGCCGGTCGGCCGTCCCGCCGACCTCACGCCGCCGTACGGCTGGCCGGCCGCCACCCCGCCCCAGGGCATGCCGACGCCCCCGCCGGGCATGCCGAGCCCGCCGCCGGGGATGCCGTTGCCGCCGCCGGGTGTGCCGGCGCCCGCGTTCGCCCCCGTGCCGCCGTCCGGCGCCACGCCCGCGTCGACCGCGATGCCGACGCCGCCGCCGGTGCCGGGTGGGACGTCGTCGTCGGCGGTGCCGGCCGGTGCGGCCGAGATCGCCGACGCCGAGACCTCGAAGGCGGTACGCGGTGGTGGGCTGCCGCCGCGGGGGCGCAGTGGTCCGCCGGCGCCGCCGTCCCCGCCGCCCGCCCCGGAAGCGGCGGCCAGGGCGTACGTACCGACGCAGATGGTGCCGGCGCTCGACCTCGACAGCCTGGCGTCGGCCGCGCACACGCCGCCCCCGCCGCCGCCCGCGCCGGGGATGCCCGGTGCGGGTGGCGATCACGCGGCGGCGACCATGCTGGCGAGCCCGTCGGTGCCGCCGCCGTCCGGGCCGCCGTCCGGACAGGCGCCGCCGCCCCCGCCGCCCGCTCCCGGGGGTCCGGGCATGCCTCCGCCGCCCCCGCCGCCGTCCCGCGGCGCCGGGGACGCGCACGCCGCGGCGACCATGCTGGCCCATCCGTCCGGCCCGCCGCCGGTCCCGAACCGCCCCGGTCCGCCCGGCCCGCCGCCGGGCATGGCGGCCTTCCCCGGCGCGCCCGGCGGCCCCGGTATGCCCCCGCCGCCGCCCGCCCCCGGCATGCCCGGCCCCGGCATGCCCCCGCCGCCCGGTGCCTACGGGTACCCGCAGCCGCCGCAGGGCGTGCCGGTGGTCGGCCCGGGGTACATGGCGGTGCTGCGCTACCGGGCGCCGGACGGCTCGGAGCAGCAGATCATCCGGCGCAGCGCGCCCGGTACACCGCACCCGGAGTGGCAGATCCTGCACGAGTTGCGCGGGCTCAACGTCCCGCCGCAGCAGGTGCTGGAGCTGCACACCGAGCTGGAGTCGTGCGACCTGCCGGGCGGTTACTGCGCCCGGATGGTGCGCGAGACCTGGCCGCAGGTACGCGTCAGCCACACCGCGCCGTACGGCCTGGACCACGCCTCCCGGCAGCAGGGGGTGCAGCACCTGCTGACGCACCAGGGCGAGCTGGCCCAGGTCGCCGACGGTCCGGCCCGGCCGCGTCCGCAACGCGTACCGCTGCCCAACCCGGCCCAGGTGCAGCGCGTTCCGCCGATCCCGCTGGACGGGATCGGGCACGAGCTGGCGCAGGCGTTCGGGCCGCAGGCGGTCTTCCGGTTCGACCAGCGCGCGGTGGCGCGGCAGGGGGTGCCCGACATCGTGGCGCAGACCCTGGTGTGGGCCGGACTGCCGGTGGACTTCGGGCCGTTCTTCTGGGCGCGGGCCCAGCCGGGCGCGCCGGTGCCGACGCTGGCGGAGGTCGCGGCCGAACGCGGGCTGCCCGCGGCGCCGGACGCGGCGTCGTACCTGGTCATGGGCAACGACTTCGGCCGCCAGCTGTGCGTGCAGTACGGCACGGCGCACATCATGGCGGTGCCGCTGGAACCGGTGCCGGGCGCGCAGGCGTCGCCGGCCCAATTCGTCAACTCCTCGCTGCCGGAGTTCGCCCGCTGCCTGGCGCTGCTGGGCCGGATGTGGCGGCTGCGGCTGGGACTCACACCGGACCAGGCGGGTCGCTGGACGGTGGACTTCCAGGCGCAGTTGGCCGCGCTGGACCCCGCCGCGCTGTCCTCGCCGGACCACTGGTGGGCGGTGCTGCTGGAGCAGATGTGGGACGGCCTGCTGTAACGGCGCCGGCCGCGGAAACCCCGCAAGGGCGCGCCCTCACCGTGATCGGTGGGGGCGCGCCCTCTTCGTTTCACCACTTTCGGGTAGGTGGATGGCGTTGCGGCCGTGCATATTTGGCCTAAATCGGCTAAAAAGGGGCCGCGGTCGCTGTCGGTGGCCCGGCGGGCTTCACCGCCCGGTCGTCCGCAGCACGCCGTCAAGGCATCCGGTATCCGCAGGAGGGGCAGGGCATGGCTCAGTCGGTGACGCCAGAAGGCTTCAATGTGGCCCGTGGCCGCGGCTACCACCCCGAGCAGGTGGAGGAGTTCGTGGCCGGCCTCTCCCAGGAACGGGACGAGGCGTGGGAACGCGCGGCGCGGCTCACCGTGCTCGCCAACGACATGGAGTCCGAGGCCGGCACCCTGCGCGTCGCGGCCACCGGGCTGGGACCGGTGACCTACGAGTCGCTGGGCCCCGGCGCGCAGGAGTTGTTCTCGCACGTCGAGGCCGAGGCGGCCGACGTGCGCGACCGCGGCGAGGCCGACGCCCGTGCCGCGTACGACGCCGCGGAGCGCGCCGCCCGGGAACTGCGCGACCGCACCCGCACCGAGACGGACGGCTACCTGGCCGCCGCCGACGCCGTCGCACAGGGCATCCGGGACGCGGCGCAAGGCCAGGCCGACGACATCATGGGCGCCGCCCGGGCCGAGGCCGACCGGCTGGACGCCGACGCGGAACGCGCCCTGGACGGCGTGCGGCAGGACATCGCCCGCAGCCTGTCGGAGCTGGAGACCGAGCAGCGCGCCCGGCTCGACGCGCTGGTGCGGGAGCTGACCGAACGCGAGAACGGCATCGACCAGCGGCTGGGCGAGCTCATGGCCCGCGCCGAGCGGCTGCTCTCCGAGGCCCAGCAGGCGCACGTCGACGCCCACGAGGCGGCCCGCCGCACCCAGGCCGACGCCGAGGCCACCGCGTCGGAGATCATCGCCCAGGCCCACGCCACCGAGGAGCGCGTCCAGCACGACAGCGACCGCGCGCTGCGCGCCCACGAGGCCCACCGCGACGAGATCCGCTCCCACCTGTCCCACGTGCGCACCAGCCTGTCGGCGCTCACCGGCCGCACGCTGCCGACCGAGCCGGAGGACGACCCCCAGGGCTGAGCGGGGACGGTACGGGGTTCCGGCGGGCCGGCCGGGGGCGGGCGGCCGGCCGTTCCGGCGTCGGGGACCGGACGGGCCGGGCGTCGGGGCAGCGGGCCCGAACGCCGGTCAGCCGGGCGGCCGTTGACAGGCGCCGCCGGAAATCCGTCCGGCCGTCGGATGAACCCTGAGCGCGTCGCAGTGGCCGAAGTCTGACGCCGCGAGGCCGAACGCGGAACGCGAGGACGCGGAACGCGGAGCGCGAGGACGCCGAACGCGAGGACGTTGAACGTCGTGAAGGCCCGGGACGCCGAACGTGAAGACGCCGAACGCGGAAGTGGGGCCGTGTGCTCGTACGATCATCGGTTCGCGCGGCCCGTTGCGCGCCCCTGACGCCGGGGAGCGGTCGACCCTGAGGGCTCCCGGATGCCGACTCGGGGTCCGGAGTGCGCGGTTCCGGCCGGCGACACGACCGCGCGGGGTGCGGTGACCGGTTCCATCAGCCGCGCCACCAGGCACGGCCGCCCGCGGAACCGGTCACCGAACCCCGTCTCCCGGTCACCACCGACAGCGCGCCTACCCCGGCCGTCTCCGGGTATGCCGGGCGTCCGCCCGTCCCGCCGCCGCGCCATCCCCGAGAGCCCCTCGCCGGACCCCTAGGGGATGCCCCACGTTCCTCCTACCTGCGGTTCCTCCCCTCGGAGGACTCGCGGGGCCTGGTGACCCTCCTAGGCTGAAGTCGCCGAAATCCACCGGCGACGACGCGACGACACCAGGGGCGATGGACATGACCACGGCTGAGACACTTCCCGGCGCGAGCGGCAGCGGAGGAGACTCAGCCGTCGCCGCGCGAGGCCGTCAGGTGACCAAGTCCTACGGCACCGAGGAGACCCGGGTCGTGGCGCTCGACGCGGTCGACGTGGACATCGTGCGCGGGCAGTTCACCGCGATCATGGGCCCGTCCGGGTCCGGCAAGTCCACCTTGATGCACTGCCTGGCCGGCCTCGACACCGTCACCTCCGGCCGTATCTGGATCGGCGAGACCGAGGTCACCGGGCTGAAGGACAAGCAGCTGACCCGGCTGCGCCGCGACCAGATCGGCTTCATCTTCCAGGCGTACAACCTGCTGCCCACCCTCAACGCCATCGAGAACATCACCCTGCCGATGGACATAGCCGGTCGCAAGCCGGACCAGGCGTGGCTGACGACCGTGGTGGAGACCGTCGGCCTCGGCTCGCGGCTCAAGCACCGGCCCACCCAGCTGTCCGGCGGCCAGCAGCAGCGGGTCGCGGTGGCCCGCGCGCTCGCCGCCCGCCCCGACATCATCTTCGGCGACGAGCCCACCGGAAACCTCGACTCCCGGGCCGGCGCCGAGATCCTGGGCTTCCTGCGCCGGTCGGTCGACGACCTGGGCCAGACCATCGTCATGGTCACCCACGACCCGGTCGCCGCCTCCTACGCCGACCGGGTGCTGTACCTGGCCGACGGCCGGATCGTCGACGACATGGCGGACCCGACCGCCGAGCAGGTCCTGGAGCGGATGGCCACCTTCGACGCGCGCGGGAGGACGTCGTGACGGTCTGGAAGACCTCGCTGCGCAACTTCTTCGCGCACAAGGGCCGCATGGCGCTGTCGGCGGTCGCCGTCATCCTGTCGGTGATGTTCGTCTGCGGCACCCTGGTGTTCACCGACACGGTCAACGCCACGTTCGACAAGCTCTTCGACTCCACCGCCGCCGACCTCACCGTCAGCCCCAAGCACCAGCCGGCCGACGGGCAGGGCGCCCGCGCGGCGACGCTGCCGGCGTCCGTGCTGCACACGGTGGCCGGCGAGCCGGGGGTGAAGTCCGCGCGCGGCAACGTGGAGATCACCACCGTCACCGTCGTCGACCCGCGCGGCGACAAGAACATCGGCCCGACCTCCGGCGCCCCGACCATCGCCGACAGCTGGGGCGGCCACAACCCGCGCCCGTCGATGACCATCACCTCCGGGCACGCCCCGCACGGCGCCGGCCAGGCGATGCTCGACGCCGACACCGCCAAGCGCGCCCACCTCACGCTCGGCGACACCATCAAGCTGCTCGCCCCGGACGGCACCTACACGCACACGCTGTCCGGCATCGCCACCTTCCGCACCACCAACCCCGGTGCCACCCTGGTCTTCCTCGACGTCCCCACCGCGCAGCACGAACTGCTCGGCACGACAGGGCGGTTCACCTCCGTCGAGGCGTTCGGCGACGGCAGCCGCAGCAACGCGGTGCTGAAGAAGCAGACGCTGGCCGCCCTCGGGTCGCGCTACACCGCGCAGACCCGCGCGCAGGCCGCGGCCGCCAACAAGTCCGACCTCGGCGGCTTCCTCAACGTCATGAAGTACTTCATGCTCGGCTTCGCCGGCATCGCGGTGCTGGTCGGCGTCTTCCTGATCGTCAACACCTTCTCCATGCTGGTCGCCCAGCGCACCCGGGAGATCGGCCTGATGCGGGCGCTGGGCTCCAGCCGCCGCCAGGTCAACCGCTCGGTGCTGATCGAGGCGTTCCTGCTCGGGGTGTTCGGCTCGCTCATCGGCATCGTGCTGGGCCTGGGCCTGGCCGTCGGGCTGATGAACCTGATGAACGCCGTCGGCATGCACCTCGACACCTCGCAGATCACCTTCCGGTGGCGCACCCCGGTGATCGGCGCGGTCGTCGGCATCCTGGTCACCCTGGTCTCCGCCTACCTGCCCGCCCGCCGGGCCGGCGCGGTCTCCCCGATGGCCGCGATGCGTGACTCCGGCGGTCCGTCGACCGCCCGCTCCACCGTGCTGCGCAGCATCGCCGGACTGATCGTCACGGTGGCCGGCGCCGCCGCCCTGGTGGCCGGCGCCCGGTCCGCCAAGCTCGGCTCCGGCGGCCTGCTGCTGGGCGGCGGCGTGCTGCTGACCCTGGTCGGCTTCGTCGTCATCGGCCCGCTGCTGGCGGCCGGCGTGATCCGGGTACTGGGCGTGCTGCTGCGCCCGTTCGGCCCGGTCGGCCGGATGGCCCAGCGCAACGCGCTGCGCAACCCGCGGCGCACCGGCGCCACCGCCGCCGCCCTGATGATCGGACTCGCACTGGTGGCCGGCCTGTCGGTGGTCAGCGCCTCGCTGGTCGCCTCCGGCACCCAGCAGATCGACAAGTCCGTCGGCGCCGACTTCGTGGTCTCCACCACCGTCGGCTCGTTCAACCAGCAGATGGTCGACGCGGTCAAGAAGACCGGCGGCCTCGGCCACGTCACCGAGATCAAGGCGCTGCCGGCGGTGCTGGACCACGGCGGCAAGAAGACCGACATGGCGCTGACCGCGACCGACCCGACGTTCACCGACGACCTGCGGCTGCCGGTCACCGCCGGCGATCCGGACGCCGCCTACCACGGCGCCGGGATATCCCTCGCCCAGGCGTTCGCCGACAAGAACCACCTGAAGGTCGGCGACACCGTCGACGTCACCTTCCAGCAGGGCGGGCACACCGCGGCCCTGCGGGTCGGCGCGATCATCTCCAAGAACAGCGCCCTCGCCGGCCCCGACAACTACATCAGCATGGCCACCGCCCGCGCCGACGTGCCCGCCGGCGTCATGCCGCAGGACGTCGAACTGCTGGCGGCCGCCGCCTCGCACGCCGACACCGACCACGTCTTCACCGCGCTGAAGGCAGCCCTGCACCCCTACCCCCAGGCCGACGTGCACGACCAGGCCGGCTTCAAGAAGGAGCTGCGCGACCAGACCAGCCAACTCCTCGACGTGGTCTACGCGCTGCTGGCGCTGGCCATCATCGTGGCGGTCCTCGGCGTGGTGAACACCCTGGCGCTGTCGGTGGTGGAACGCACCCGGGAGATCGGCCTGCTGCGCGCCATCGGCCTGTCACGCCGGCAGATGCGCCGGATGATCCGGCTCGAGTCGGTCGTCATCGCGCTGTTCGGCGCCGTCATCGGCCTCGTCCTCGGCATGGCCTGGGGCATCGCCGCCCAGAAGCTGCTGGCCCTCAACGGCCTCAACGTGCTGGCCATCCCGTGGTCGACCATCGTCACCGTCTTCATCGGCGCCGCGGTCGTCGGCCTGCTGGCCGCCCTCGCCCCCGCGTGGCGCGCCGCCCGGATGAACGTGCTGAACGCCATCGCCACCGACTGACCGACCACCGGTCCCGACAGCCGCTCCCCTCCGGCCGCACGCCACCCCGCGCCCCGTTCGCCCCACCGCGAACGGGGCGCGGTCACGCCCACCCCGGCCCCGCCCCGGCCCACCACCGCCGCGCACGGTCACCGCCGGCGCCGGGTCTCCGTCCGCGCCTCGCCCCCGTCAGCTCGGCCCCGTACCCTCGGCGGCGCCTCGTCCCTTGCGCCGCCCGCCTTGCCCTGCCGGCGCGAGTCCCGCCCGAGCGGGCGTCCGCGATGCGATCGTGCCCCCGCGCCCGCCGCGCCCCCGCCCGCCGTCACCCCGTGTTACCCCGCGCCCGCCGCACCCCCCGCACCTGCCCCGCCCCCTGAACGCA
>NZ_JAAGKO020000088.1 GCF_027947535.2 Streptantibioticus silvisoli | reverse complement strand
GCCCCATCCGCCCCACCCTCAGCGTCACCCGCACCCGCGCTCGTAGACTCCCCGCCATGGCTGGAAGCACCGGAAACGACAAGAGCGCGCCCCCGCCCCTGCCCGAGCCGCTGGCCGTGCCGGTGGCCGACTCGCACACGCACCTGGACATGCAGACCGGCACGGTGGAGGAGGCGCTGGCGAAGGCCGCGGCGGTCGGGGTCACCACGGTGGTGCAGGTCGGCTGCGACCTGGCCGGGTCGCGCTGGGCGGCGGAGACCGCGGCGCGGCACGAGGCCGTGCACGCCGCTGTCGCCCTGCACCCCAACGAGGCGCCGCGCATCGTGCTGGGCGACCCGGACGGCTGGTCGCGGCAGGGCGCGCGGCGGCCCGGCGGGACGGAGGCGCTGGACGTCGCGCTGGACGAGATCGCCGCGCTGGCGGAACTGCCGCAGGTGCGCGGCGTCGGCGAGACCGGGTTGGACTACTTCCGCACCGCGCCCGAGGGCGTGGCGGCGCAGACCTACTCCTTCCGGCGCCACATCGACATCGCGAAACGCTGCGGCAAGGCGCTGGTCATCCATGACCGCGACGCGCACGACGACGTGCTGCGCGTGCTGGCGGAGGAGGGCGCGCCGGACGTCGTCGTCTTCCACTGCTATTCCGGCGACGCGGCGATGGCCCGGGTGTGCGCGGACGCCGGGTACTACCTGTCGTTCGCGGGCAACATGACGTTCAAGAACGCCCAGCCGCTGCGGGACGCGCTCGCCGTGGCACCGCTGGAACGGGTGCTGGTGGAGACCGACGCGCCGTTCCTGACACCGGCGCCGTTCCGCGGCCGGCCCAACGCGCCGTATCTGATCCCGGTGACGCTGCGCGCGATGGCGGCCGTCAGGGGGCTCGGCGAGGACGAACTCGCGGCGGCCGTCGCGGCCAACACCGCGCGCGCCTTCGGGTATTGAGGTCCGGCGTCCCGGCGCGCGCCGGCGGCCCGGTGCGGTCGGCCGGGCCCGGCGGACGGGGGAGTGGCGGGCGGTCGGCGAGCATGCTGTGGCCCGCGCGCACACCGCCGAACCGGTGACCCCATGTGACGGTAATACAACACACGGGCGTCAATACGGGTTACGGTCCGACTCCCCGGCGTGCCCGGAAACGGGCGGGCCGGGCCCACCCGACCGACCCCGTGGAGTCGCCGTGAACAGCGTCAAGCAGGGCAGTAAGGGAAGCAGTACCCAGGGCAGTCATACCAAGCGTGTCGCCGCGCCGCGACACGACTCCGTACGCCGCAGGCTCCCGCGGGCCATCGTGGCGGCCTGCCTGGCGGGCGGCACGTGTGCGTCGCTGGCCGCCGGCCGGCACCCGGCCCCCGCCGCCGAACCGGACCGCACCGGCGTCCTGCGCGCCCTGCCCGCCGCCGACGTGGAGGACGCCGAACCGGACCGCACCGGCGCTCTGCGTGCCGTTCCCGCAGCGGAGGCGGCCCCCGTCGCACCGCCCCAGCAGTTCACCGTCGTCATCGGCCGCGCCCCGGCCGCAGCCGCGGAAGGCGCCCCGGCCGACGGTGCCCCGGCCGACGGCCTCATGGCTGAAGGCGTCACGGCAGGCGGGCCGGGCGCCCCCGCCACCGCGGGCCCGCCCTTCGCCGACCCGCCTTTCGCCGATTCGCCCTTCGCCGGCCCGCCCTTCGCCGACCCCCTGGCCCCTGACGTGGCCCCTGACGGGGCCGCCGGCACGGCCCCCGGTACCGACGGCGGCAGCGCCGGCCCCGCCGCCCCCGGCCTCGCCGCGGTCGTTCCCGCCGCCCCCGGCCTGACCGGCGCCGACGTCCCGGACGCCCCGGGCCTGACCGGCCTCACCCCCGAGGAGCTGGCCGCGGCGGGACTCACCGGTGACGACGGCCCCGCCGCCGTGCCGATCCCGTTCGCCCCGCCGGTGCCCGGCACCGCGCCGGCCGCCACCGACCCCGCCGCCACCGAGCCCGCCGCCACCTCGCCGAAGCGGTCGCGCCGGCACGCCAGGAAGGTCGCGCACCGCAAGCACCACCGCCGTGCCGCGCACCGCGCGCGCCACCGCGTCCACCAGCGCGCCGCCCGTCACCACCACACGCCGGGGCACCACCACCGCCACCGCGCCGCCGACCGCGCCCTGCCGTTCCCCGGCACCGGTGCGTCGGCCGGTGCCGGGGACGCCACGGCCACCGCCGGGGGCGCCACCGCGAGCGCCGGGTCCGCCACCGCGCACGCCGAGGGCCTCGACTGGCACGGCCTGGCGCACTGCGAGGCGGGCAACCGCCCGAACGCCGTCGACCCGTCCGGCACCTACGGCGGCCTCTACCAGTTCGACGTCCGCACCTGGCACTCCGTCGGCGGTTCCGGCCGCCCGCAGGACGCCTCCGCCGCCGAGCAGACCCGCCGCGCCAAACGCCTCTACGCCCAGCGCGGCTCCAACCCCTGGCCGGTCTGCGGGGGCCGGCTGTACCGCTGATCCGGTGCCGCGCCCGGCGGACCCCGGCGCCCTCCCCGGGGTCCGCCGGGGGTTCGCCGGAACCCGCCGGGGCCCGCGTACCGAGGGTGCGACCCGCACCGTTCACCACCGCGTGCCAAGGTCGCGCCCCGCACCGCGCACCGCCGCGAACCGAGGGCACGGGCCCGTACCGCCACCGCCGCCGAACAGGGCCGCGACCCGCACCGCGCACCGCCGCGAACCGGTGGTGGCGGTGCGGCCGGGGCCGGGGGTGCGGGAGCACCGCGCGGACTTCCGTAGGCTTACCGGGTGAGCAGCACCCCCTCAACCGACCCCGGCGCGCTCCTGGGCCCCGCCGACATCCGCGAACTGGCGGCCGCGCTGGGCGTACGCCCGACCAAGCAGCTCGGCCAGAACTTCGTCATCGACGCCAACACCGTGCGGCGCATCGTGCGCACCGCCGAGGTGACCGCCGAGGACGTCGTCGTCGAGGTCGGCCCCGGGCTCGGCTCGCTGACGCTGGCCCTGCTGGAGACCGCCGACCGCGTCGTCGCCGTCGAGATCGACAACGCGCTCGCCGCCGCCCTGCCGGCCACCGTCGCCGCCCGGCTGCCGCAGCGCGCCGACCGCTTCACCCTCGTGCACCGCGACGCGATGAAGGTCACCGAGCTGCCGGGACCGCCGCCCACCGCGCTGGTCGCCAACCTGCCCTACAACGTCGCCGTACCGGTGCTGCTGCACATGCTGGCCGCCTTCCCGTCGGTGCGCCGCTCGCTGGTCATGGTCCAGGCCGAGGTCGCCGACCGGCTCGCCGCCGCGCCCGGCAGCAAGGTGTACGGCGTCCCGTCGGTCAAGGCCGCCTGGTACGCGGACGTGCGCCGGGCCGGCTCCATCGGCCGCACGGTCTTCTGGCCGGCGCCCAACGTCGACTCCGGCCTGGTCTCCCTGGTCCGCCGCGACGCCCCGCCGGCCACCACCGCGAGCCGCGAGGAGGTCTTCGCGGTGGTCGACGCCGCCTTCGCCCAGCGCCGCAAGACGCTGCGCGCCGCCCTCGCCGGCTGGGCCGGGTCCGCCGCCGCGGCCGAGCAGGCCCTCACCGGTGCCGGGATCTCGCCGCAGGCCCGCGGTGAGGCCCTCACCGTGGAGGAGTTCGCGCGCGTCGCCGAACACCGCCCCGCCGGCCCCGCCGCCCCCGGGCACCGCCCCGCCCGCCCGATCCCCGAGGACGGACCCACCGCATGACCACCGACACCCCCCGGCTCCCCGGCGGCTCCGGGTCCACCGGCGCCACCGCGGACCCCGCCGCCCCCGGGCAGTCCGCCGCCCCCGCGCGATCCGTCACCGTCCGGGTGCCCGCGAAGGTCAACGTGCAGCTGGCGGTGGGCGGTTCGCGGCCCGACGGCTTCCACGACCTGGCCAACGTCTTCCTCGCCGTCAGCCTCTACGACCACGTCACGGCGGCCCCGGACGACGTGCTGCGCATCACCGTCGAGGGTCCGGACGCCGCCCAGGTCCCGCTGGACCGGGGCAACCTGGCCGCCCGGGCCGCCATCGCGCTCGCCGCCCGCCACGGCATCGAGCCGCGCGTCCACCTGCACATCGCCAAGGACATCCCGGTGGCCGGCGGCATGGCCGGCGGCAGCGCGGACTGCGCCGGCGCCCTGCTGGCCTGCGACGCGCTGTGGGGCACCGGCGCCTCCCGCGGTGAACTGCTGGAGATCTGCGCCGAGTTGGGCAGCGACGTGCCGTTCAGCCTGGTCGGCGGCGCCGCGCTCGGCCGCGGTCGCGGCGACCGGCTCGAACCGCTGGGGACCGGCGGCGTCTTCCACTGGGTCTTCGCGGTCGCCGACGGCGGGCTGTCCACCCCGGCCGTCTACCGCGAGTGCGACCGGCTGCGCTCCGCCTCCGGGGCCGGCCACACCGTCGCCGACGTGCCCGACCCGCAGCCGGCCCCGGCCCTGCTGGCGGCGCTGGCGGCCGGCGACGCGGTCGCGCTGGCCGGCGCGCTCGCCAACGACCTCCAGCCCGCCGCCGTCTCGCTGCGGCCCGCGCTGGCTGCCACCCTGCGGGCCGGCACCGCCGCCGGCGCGCTCGCCGCGCTGGTCTCCGGCTCCGGCCCGACCTGCGCCTTCCTCGCCGCGGACGCGCAGGCCGCCGGGGCGATCGCCCGCGCCCTGACCGCCTCCGGCACCTGCCGCACCGCCCGCGTCGCCTCCGGCCCGGCCCCCGGCGCGACGGTGGTCCCCCGCTAGGGGGTGCTGCGCCGCGGAGGCGGTGCGGGTACGCCGCGGGGGTGCCGGTGCGCCGGCCGCGGCTGCCTCAGCGCGCCCCCGACGGCTCCGGGGTGCCCGGGTCGTCGGACTCGCGTGCCTCCGCCTCCAGGTCCACCGGCGGCGGCAGCGGGTGCGTCGCTATGTGCCGGGCGGCGTCGCGCGTACCGCGTACGTAGGCCACCGCGCCGATGACCGCGACCACCACCGAGTCCCACGGCGCCGCGATCCACTTCGCGCCGCCGAAGGTGCCGATCCCCGACATCGCCATCAGCAGCAGCAGGTACACCACCAGCCACAGGCCGTTGCGCAGGTCCCGCAGGTCCTGGTCGTGCCGGATCTGCTGGTACGCGTAGAGCAGCACGGAGACGAACAGCACCGGCAGCGCCACCCGCACCTCGTGCCAGCCGGCCCAGTAGAAGATCAGCGTGGCGATCACGAAACTCACCGGTGCGATGATCCGGGTGCCCTTCACCCAGTTCGCCATCCGGTCCGGGTCCGCCTTGCGCACCGACGCCTCCGCGACCACGCTCAGCGAGTACGCGAACAGGCCCAGGATGCTGGTGGCCGCCACGATCGACTGCCAGTTGCCGAACGGCAGCAGGAACGCCGCGCCGACCACGAAGTTCACCAGCAGCGCCCGGCGCGGCACGCCGGAACCGGGGTGCACCACCGCCACCGACTCCGGCAGCAGCCGGTTCTTGCCCAGCGCGTAGACCTCACGGCTGGTCTCCGCGGTGAAGACCATCGCCGAACCGCCCGGCGAGGCGATCGCGTCGCCGTACAGCAGCCAGGTCAGCCACGTCAGGTTCAGCGACGCCGCCAGCTGCGCGAATGGCGAGTTCAGGTCGATGCCCTGCCAGCCGTGCAGCAGGTCCGATCCGGGGATCGCGCCGACGAACGCCAGCTGGAGCGCCAGGTACACCACCATCGACAGCCCCAGCGCGGTCATCACCGCGCGCGGGATGTCCCGCTTGGGGTCCTTCGCCTCCGCGGCCAGGTCGATCGGCCCCTGGAACCCGGTGTACGCGTAGATCACACCGGCCGTCGCGATCGCCGACAGCGGCGCCGCGTACCCGTACGGGGCGAACCCGCCGTGCCCGGTGAAGTTGTGCTTGTGGAAACCGGAGGCGATCAGCGCGCACACCGTCACCGCCGGCACCGCGAACTTCGCGATCGTCACGGCCAGGTTGACGTGCGCGAACAGCTTCACGCCGAACCAGTTGATCGCGACGAACACCGCCATGAACGCCAGCCCGCACACCACGCCCAGCACCGTCAGCCGGCCGCCGCTGAACAGCCCCGGCACGTACTTGGACATGTACTGGAGCATCGCCGCCGACTCGCTCGGCGGGTTCGTCGCGTAGGCCACCCAGATGCCCCACCCGACCAGCGTCGCCACCAGGCGGCCCGAGGTGTGCAGCGGCCAGCGCACCAGGCCGCCCGCCTCCGGCATCGTCGCGCCCATCTCGACCATGACCAGGGCGATCAGCATCAGCGCGATGCCGCCGACCACCCAGGTGATCAGCGAGGCGGGACCGGCGGAGACCGCCGCGTGCATCGGGCTCAGCAGCCACCCGGAGCCGATGATGCCGCCGAAGGCGACCGCGGTCAGCGACCAGTAGCCCATGTGCCGGCGCAAATGGTGATCCTGCGCGTCAGCGGGATCACGAACAGGTTGGGACGTCATGCCGACCTCGCTACCCCACCGGAGGCCAACGATTCCCCCGCCGCCCCGCGACGCTCCGCGCGACCCCCCGCAACGACCACATCACGCCACCGGTCCGGCCCCGGCACCGCGCCCCCGCCCGGCCACCGCCCCGGCCCGCAGCGCCACGATTCCGCTTCGCCGCGCCGCCCGCCTCCGCTCGGCCCGGGCGCGCACCTCCGCTCGGCCCGGCCCCGGCGCCGCGCCGTCGCCCGGCCCCGGCCACGCCCGCCCGGCCACCGTGCCCGCCCGCCGGCAGGCGCCCGGCCGGGAGGCCCCCGCGCGGCGACTACGCTGGGAGAGCCCCGCGGTCACCCGGACGCGGGCACCCTTCGAGCCTGGAGCGTCATGGCGGTCAACCTCGTCAACGTCGAGTCGATCGGCAAGGTGTACGGCACCCGTACCCTGCTCGACGGCATCTCCCTCGGCGTGTCCGAGGGCGACCGCATCGGGGTCGTCGGCCGCAACGGTGACGGCAAGACCACCCTGATCCGGCTGCTGGCCCGGCTGGAGGACCCCGACCGCGGCCGGGTCACCCACACCGGTGACCTGCGGTTCGGCGTCCTGACGCAGACCGACACCCTCGACCCGGCCGCCACCGTGCGGCACGAGATCATCGGCGACCGCGCCGACCACGAGTGGGCCGGCGACGCCAAGGTCCGCGACGTGCTGACCGGGCTGTTCGGCGGCCTGGACCTGCCCGGCTTCCCCCAGGGCCTCGACACCGTGATCGGCCCGCTGTCCGGCGGTGAGCGGCGCCGCATCGCGCTGGCCAAGCTGCTCATGGCCGAGCAGGACCTGCTGGTCCTCGACGAGCCCACCAACCACCTCGACGTCGAGGGCATCGCCTGGCTCGCCGAACACCTGCGGGTCCGCCGCTCCGCCCTGGTCTGCGTCACCCACGACCGGTGGTTCCTCGACCAGGTCTGCACCCGCATGTGGGACGTGCAGCGTGCCGTGGTCCACGAGTACGAGGGCGGCTACTCCGACTACGTCTTCGCCCGCGCCGAACGCGAGCGCCGGGCGGCCACCGAGGAGAGCAAGCGGCAGAACCTGGCCCGCAAGGAACTCGCCTGGCTGCGCCGCGGCGCCCCCGCCCGCACCTCCAAGCCCCGGTTCCGCATCGAGGCCGCCAACGAGCTGATCGCCGACGTCCCCCCGCCGCGCGACAGCGCCGAGCTGATGAAGTTCGCCAACTCCCGCCTGGGCAAGACCGTCTTCGAGCTGGAGGACGCCACCGTCACCGCGGGCCCCAAGACGCTGCTGAAGCACCTGACCTGGCAGCTCGGCCCCGGCGACCGCGTCGGCATCCTCGGGGTCAACGGCGCCGGCAAGACCTCCCTGCTGCGCACCCTCGCCGAGGCCGCGGTCAGCGGCGGCGACGTCCAGCCCGCGGCCGGCAAGGTCGTCGTCGGCAAGACCGTCAAGCTCGCGCACCTCTCCCAGGAGGTCGCCGAACTCAACGCCGGCTGGCGGGTGCTGGAGGCGGTCGAGAACGTCCGCCAGCGCGTCGACCTCGGCAAGGGCCGCGAGATGAGCGCCTCCCAGCTGTGCGAGCGGTTCGGCTTCACCAAGGAACGGCAGTGGACCCCGGTCGGCGACCTGTCCGGCGGTGAACGCCGCCGCCTGCAGATCCTGCGGCTGCTGATGGACGAGCCCAACGTGCTGTTCCTCGACGAGCCGACCAACGACCTCGACATCGAGACGCTGACCCAGCTGGAGGACCTGCTCGACGGCTGGCCCGGCTCCCTGCTGGTCATCAGCCACGACCGGTACTTCATCGAGCGCACCACCGACAAGACCTACGCGCTGCTCGGCGACGCCACCTTGCGGATGATGCCGCGCGGCGTCGACGAGTACCTCGAACGCCGCCGGGCCGCCACCGGTGCCGCGGCCGCCGCCCAGCCGAAGGCCGCCGCCCGCGACGCCGCCCAGGCCACCGCCGACGCCAAGCAGTCCAGCGCCGACGCCCGCGCCGCCAAGAAGGAACTCCAGCGCATCGAACGGCAGTTGGACCGCATCGGTGACAAGGAGTCGACGCTGCACACCCGCATCGCCGACAACCCCACCGACTTCGCACTGGTCGGCCGACTCGACGCCGAACTGCGGGCGTTGCGCGACGAGCGGGACGAACTGGAGTCACGCTGGCTGGAGTTGGCCGAAGCGGTCTGACACTTCTGCGGGGGCGGGGGCCGGTGCCCGGGCTGTTGGCGGAGGGCGGTGCCGGGGCTGGTGGTGGAGCCGGTGCCGGGGTGCCGGGGGTGTCGGCTGCATCGGAGCTGTTGGCCGGGCCGGTGCCGGGGTGTCGGCCGTACCGGAGCCGTTGTCCGCACCGGTGCCGGGGTGTTGTCCGCACCGGAGCTGTTGCCCGGGCCGGTGCCGGGGTGCTGGCCGCATCGGAGCCGTTGTCCGCACCGGTGCCGGGGTGCCGGCCGCATCGGAGCTGTTGTCCGGGCCGGTGTCGGGGTGCTGGCCGTACCGGAGCCGTTGTCCGCACCGGTGCCGGGGTGCCGGCCGCATCGGAGCTGTTGTCCGGGCCGGTGTCGGGGTGCTGGCCGTACCGGAGCCGTTGTCCGCACCGGTGCCGGGGTGTTGTCCGCACCGGAGCCGTTGGTCCGCACCGGCGCCGGGGTGTCGGCCGCGCCGGAGCCGTTGCCCGCACCGGCGCCGGGGTGTCGGCCGCACCGGTGCCGGGGGTGTCGGCCGCGCCGGAGCCGTTGTCCGGACCGGTGCCGGACCGGCACCGGCCGGTGCCCGGCGCACTCCCGGTGATACAAAAGGGGCGCGGCCACCGGGGCCGCCGCGGCGCGACCGCACCGCCGCAGTAACGGGAACCACTCGGGGGACCAGCCATGACGCGACCGCCTCAGCCGCCCCCCGGGGACCACGACCCCGACGACTTCCCGCTCCAGCCCCCGGCACCGCAGCAGCCCGCGCAGCAGCAGCCTCCGGCCCCGCAGCAGCCCGCCGCCCGGCCCCCCGCGCCGCAGCACGCCGATCCCCGGCAGCCCGCGCCGCCGCAGCCCCCGGCCCAGCAGCCCCCGGCCGGCCCGATGCCGGGCTACGGGCAGCCGCACCAACCGCAATCACCGCAGCCGCCGCAGGCACCGGCGCAACCGCCGGTCTACGGCTACCCGCACCAGGAGCCCGCCGGGTACGGCTACCCGCAGCAGCAGCCCGGTTACGGCTATCCGCAGGGCCAGCAGCCGCCCGCCGGCCCGCCGCCCGGCTGGGGTCAGGGCCAACAGCCGCCGCCCGGCTGGGGACAGCCCCAACAGCCGCCGCCCGGTGGGCAGATACCGTACGACCAGCAGCCCACCCACCCGCGCGGCAATCCCGGCTGGCCCCAACAGCCCTACGGTTACGGCCCGCAGGGGCAGCAGCCGTCCTACGCGCCCCCGCAGCCGCCCGCCGCGGCCGGCCGCAGGCGCGGCCGGGTCGTCGCCCTGGTGGCCGGCGCGGTCGCGGTCGTCCTGCTGGCCGGCGGCGGCATCTGGTTCGCCACCCGCGACGGCGGTTCGCACCCGCAGGCGTCCGGCGGCACCTCCGCCGGAACGTCCGCCGGGGCCTCCACCGGCGGCAGCGGCTCGACCGGCTCCGGTGCCTCGGCCGGCGAGACCGGCACGGGCACCGGCAGCGGCCAGGGCGGCACCCCCACCGCCGACGACGGCACCGGCCACCGCGCCACCGGCGAGGTGCGGTGGACCGTCGCGCGCGCCAAGCCCGCCAAGCGCCTCGCCCCCTACCCGACCCCCGGCATGTGGTTCAGCGGCAGCGAGGTCGTCAAGCAGACCCCCACCGGCGTCACCGGCTACGACGTCGCCACCGGCCACGCCGACTGGACCGCCACCGTTCCCAGCGGCTCCACCTGCGACGCCGCCCAGACCGTCGCCGACCACGCGGTCGCCGTCCAGTACGGCACCACCTGCCAGAACGTCATGGCCGTCGACCTCACCACCGGCAAGGTCCGCTGGCACCAGGCGCTGCCCAGCACCGACGCGGCCGACGCGTACACCTTCGCGGACGTCGACATGGCGGTCAGCGACACCACGGTCGCCCTCGCCTGGGACGACCAGTCCGTCGCGTTCAGCCTCACCGACGGCCACCGCGAATGGGCCTCCAGCGCCGGCGACTCCTGCCAGGACTCCGGCTTCGCGGGCGGCGTGCGGATGGTCGAGGTCTACAAGTGCGGTTACGGCGTCAACCCGCCGTACAAGGTCCGGGTCATCGACCCGCAGACCGGCAAGGGCCGCTGGACCTGGAACGCGCCCGCCAACACCCAGGTCTCCAACGTCATCTCCGTCGACCCGCTCGTCGTCGGCATCACGGCCGGCGACGACGGCGTCACCGACGTCTGGGACGTCGAGGGCGGCACCCTGCACGGCAAGATCTCCCTGGGCGCCGGGTCGGAGGGCCAGACCCACTACGGCCTGCACTGCGGCGTGACCGTGACGCCCTGCACCGACGCGCTGGTCGCCGGCGACACCCTCTACCTCACCAGCCACCCGCACCCCGGCGGCACCGGCGGCCAGGACACCGACGAGGTCGCCGCGTTCGACCTCACCACCGGCAACCCGAAGTGGCTGTCGAAGAGCGTCGGCCAGGTCCTCGACCTCGTCGCCGTCGACGGCGGCTCACTGGTGACCTACGAGGAGCCCGCCCTTGGCGGCGCCGGCAGCATCGTCAAGGTCGACCGCACCGACGGCGCGCTGTCGACGTACACGAAGATGTCCAGCGCCACCGAGAACACCGAGCAGGACATCTACCTGCCCTCCCTGGACGAGCTGTCCGAAGGCTGGTACCACGGCACGCTGTTCTTCGGCCTGGACACGATCGACAGCGGCGACAACCTCGTCCGCTACCAGCTCGCCGCGCTGCGCTGACCGGCCCGCGGCGCGGGGCCGCCGGTCGGCCGCGCCGCGTCGGCCGGCCCGAGCGCCGTGCCGGGCCGGCCTCCGTGCCGCGCCGACCGGACCCCGGACCGCGCCGAACCGTCCCGCGCCGCGCGACCCGCCCGCGGGGGCGGCCGGATGGTAGCCCGGACGTCCCCATCCGGAGGCCCTTCTGCCGAATCCCCGCGCAAGTCCGTGGATGCGTGTAGTTTCCGCTGGGTTCGGACCGCACGGGGCGGCGGCCGGCGGTGCGGGCGGCGACACCGGCCGGCACCGCGCGCCGCCGCGCCACGTCATGAGGGGGCACGCGTGGATCCGGTGAGACCCGGGGCCGTACCGGCCAGAGGAGAAGGCGGCAGGAACCAGTCCGGCATCCGGCTGGTGGTGGTCGACGACCACCGCCTGCTCGCCGAGGCGCTGGCCTCCGCCCTCAAACTGCGCGGCCACCGCGTGCTCGCCGCCGGCGCCCCGGTCTGCGGGGCCGCCGACCTGGTGCACGCCAGATCCCCGGAGATATGCCTGCTCGGCACCGCCTCCCCGGCCGACCCCGGCGTCTTCGACCCGGTCGTCCGTATCCGGCACGAACACCCGCAGACCCAGGTCGTCGTGCTGGGACCGGTGCCCAGCCCGCGCGGCATCGCCGCCGCCTTCGCCGCCGGAGCCGCCGGCTACGTCCGGCACGACGAACGCATCGAGGGGGTGGAGCGCGCCATGGCCCGCGCCAGGGCCGGGGAGGCCGCCGTCACCCCGCTGCTGCTCCAGGGCGCGTTCGCCGACCTGCTCAACCCCGCCGCCCTCCAGGACGACGAGGCCGGCCGGCTGCTGCGGCTGCTGACCCCGCGCGAGGTGCAGGTCCTGTCCCGGGTCGTCGAGGGCGAGGACACCCGCCGCATCGCCGTCGGCATGGGCATAGCGCCCAGCACCGCCCGCACCCATGTGCAGCGGATGCTGATGAAACTCGGCGTCGGCTCCCGCCTGGAGGCCGCCGCCCTCGCCGCCCGCACCGGCCTGCTCGACCGGGCCGGCCCACCCGCCCCCGAGCCGTCGCCGCCACCCGCTCCCTGAACCCACCCCTTGACGCCACCTCCTGAACGCACTTCCTGAACCCGCCTCCTGACGCCCGCCACGCACGGTCCACCGGCGCTTTCGCCGTCCGTCCCGCACGGTTCGCCCGGTCCCGCACGGTTCGCGGCGGGCTTTCCGCCGTCCGTCCCGCACGGTTCGCCCGGTCTTCCGTCCGGTCCGCCGCCAACGGTCCGCGGCCCGCTCGCGGGCGGCTGCCGCCGGCGGTTCGGGCCCGTTTCGCGGCGGCCCGCCACCGGCCGTCCGCCGTCCGGTTCCTGACGTCTTCTCCCGTCCGTCCGCCGCCCGCCCCGGACCGCGTTCGTTTCTGTTCGAACGTGGGCCGTCCACCGGTGTCCACCGCCGCAACGGACCCCGGGCACGCCTTTCGGCCCCCGCCGGGCTGCGCTCATTGACGTAACTGTTCGCTCGTGATTCATTGTGTGCGGTTCTGTTGTTGGTAGGTATGGGTGAGGAGCCCGCGCGGTGAAGGTGAACAAGACCACGACCCGGCTCGCCGACGGCCGCGAACTGATCCACTACGACTCGCGCGACGACGTCCGGCGCGACGCGGTCGACAAGCGGCCGCTCGAACCCGCCGTCGCGGCCAACGAGATCCGCCACGACCCGCTGCGCGACGAATGGGTCGCCATCGCCTCGCACCGGCAGGGCCGCACCTACCACCCGCCGGCCGACGAGTGCCCGCTGTGCCCCTCGCGCGACGGCCGGCTCAGCGAGATCCCCGCCGCCGACTACGACGTGGTGGTCTTCGAGAACCGCTTCCCCTCGCTCGCCGGTCCGCCCGGCCCCTCCGAAGCCGCCGACCCGGCCGGGCTGTTCACCCACGCCCCGGGCACCGGCCGCTGCGAGGTGGTCTGCTTCACCGACGACCACGACGCCTCGTTCGCCGACCTCACCCCGCAGCAGGCCGCCCTCGTGCTGCACGCCTGGACCGACCGCACCGCCGAACTGTCCCGGCGCCCCGGCGTCCAGCAGGTCTTCTGCTTCGAAAACCGCGGCCGCGAGATCGGCGTCACCCTCAGCCACTCGCACGGCCAGATCTACGCCTACCCCTTCACCACCCCCCGCACCGACAGCATGCTGCGCTCCCTCGCCGCGCACCGCGACCGCACCGGCGGCAACCTCTTCGACGACCTGCTCGCCGCCGAACGCGCCGACGGCAGCCGCGTCGTGCTGGAGACCGCGCACTGGACCGCCTTCGTCCCGTACGCCGCCCACTGGCCGTACGAGGTCCACCTGCACCCCAGGCGCCGGGTCCCCGACCTGCCCGCCCTCGACGACGCCGCCCGCGCCGAGTTCCCGCACGTCTACCTCGAACTACTGCGCCGCTTCGACCGGCTCTTCGGCCCCGGCGAACCGCCCACCCCCTACATCTCCGCCTGGCACCAGGCCCCCGTCGACCACCCGCTCCGCGGCGAATTCGCCCTGCACCTGGAGCTGTTCACCATCCGCCGCACCTCCGGCAAGCTGAAGTACCTGGCCGGCTCCGAGTCCGGCATGGACGTCTTCATCAACGACGTCCCCCCGGAGTCCGCCGCGCTGAGGCTCCGCGAGGTGGCCGCGCCGATGGACACCACCGGTGCGGCCGGTTCCGCCGACGGTGGTGTGTCCGGTGCCGGTGCGGTGGCTGGCGGTGATGTGTCCGGTGCCGGTGCGGTGGCTGGCGGTGGTGTGACCGGTGCAGTGGCTGACGCTCCGGCTGACGGTGGTGTGGTCGGAGTCGGTGCCCCCGCCGGGGCGGTCGACGGCGCACGGACAGCCGACGCGAACCGCGCGCACAGCGGCACCCCGCACCATGGGCCCCGGTGACCCACGCGTGCACACCGGTAGCCGACGCGTGGTCACCGGTGATCCCCACACGCACACCGGTGACCCGCGCACCGGCGCCGATGACCCCGCACCACGGGCCCCGGCGACCCGCGCATGGGTCCCGGTGACCCGCGCCGCCGGGCGGCCCGACAGAACGACGACGGAAAGGCAGGGCCCGCGATGACCGCCACCCCGACCCCGACGGCCGGTAACCCCCGAAGGCTCCTGGTCACCGGCGGCGCCGGCTACGTCGGCAGCGTCGTCACCGCCCACCTGCTCGACGCCGGCCACCGCGTCACCGTGCTGGACGACCTGTCCACCGGGCACCGCGAAAGCGTCCCGGCCGGCGCCGACTTCGTGCACGGCCGGGTCCAGGACACCGCCGCCGACCTGCTCGACCCCGGCTATGACGCGGTGCTGCACTTCGCCGCCAGCTCGCAGGTCGGCGAGTCCGTCAGTGACCCGGAGAAGTACTGGCGCAACAACGTCGGCGGCAGCCTCGAACTGCTCACCGCCCTGCGCGCCGCCGGGGTGCGCACCCTGGTGTTCTCCTCCACCGCCGCCACCTACGGCGAACCGCGCACCGTCCCCGTCACCGAGGACGAGCCCACGCTGCCCACCAACCCCTACGGCGCCACCAAGCTCGCCGTCGACCACATGATCGGCGCCGAGTGCGCCGCCCACGGCCTCGCCGCCGTCTCGCTGCGGTACTTCAACGTGGCCGGCGCCCACACCGCCGCCGACGGCACCACCTACGGCGAACGCCACGACCCGGAGTCCCACCTCATCCCGCTGGTCCTTCAGGTCGCCCGGGGCCGCCGCGACGCCATCAACGTCTACGGCGACGACTACCCCACCGCCGACGGCACCTGCGTGCGCGACTACATCCACGTCGCCGACCTCGCCGACGCCCACCTGCTCGCCCTCGGTGCCGCCCGCCCCGGCGAACACCTCGTCTGCAACCTCGGCAACGGCAACGGCTTCACCGTCCAGGACGTCGTCCGCACCGTCCGCGACGTCACCGGCCACCCCGTACCGCAGATCACCGCGCCGCGCCGCACCGGTGACCCCGCCGTCCTCGTCGCCGCCGCCGACCGGGCCCGCGACCGCCTCGGCTGGCGGCCGACCCGCACCGACCTGGCCTCCATCGTGCGCGACGCCTGGCACTTCGAACAGAGCAAGTACCCAGCGCAGCAAGCCCGTTGACCATCGCACCGCCCGCACCCCCTTCCGTGCCGCACCCCGCGCACCCCGTAAACTCCGCCATCCATTCCGCACCGCACCAGGAGAACGGCCCGTGACCGCCGACGTGTTCCAGCAGACCTACGGATTCACCCCTGAGGGGGTATGGGCCGCTCCCGGCCGGGTCAACCTCATCGGCGAGCACACCGACTACAACGACGGCTTCGTGCTGCCCTTCGCCATCCACCAGACCACCACCGCCGCCGTCGCCCGGCGCGACGACGGACTGCTGCGGCTGCACTCCTCCGCCGACCCGGAGGGCGCCGTCGTCGAACTGCGCGTGGCGGACCTGGTGCCCGGCGGCACCGACGGCTGGGCCGCCTACCCGGCCGGCGTGGTCTGGGCCCTGCGCGACGCCGGACACCCGGTCACCGGTGCCGACATCCACTACGACAGCACCATCCCCATCGCCGCCGGCCTGTCCTCCTCGCACGCCCTGGAGGTCGTCACCACCCTGGCGCTGTCCGACCTGTTCGGCCTCGACCTGCCGCTGTGGCAGCTCGCCCGGCTGTGCCAGCGCGCCGAGAACGTCTTCGTTGGCGCCCCGACCGGCATCATGGACCAGACCGCCTCGGCCTGCTGCGTCGAGGGCCACGCCCTCCACCTCGACACCCGCGACCTGTCGCAGCGGCAGATCCCGCTCGACCTGGCCGCCCACGGACTGCGCCTGCTCGTCTTCGACACCCGCGTCAAGCACGCGCACAGCGAAGGCGGTTACGGCGACCGCCGCCGCGGGTGCGAGCGGGCCGCCGCCGTGCTCGGCGTCACCGCGCTGCGCGACGTGCCGTTCGGCGAACTCGACCAGGCCCTCGACCGGCTGCGCGCCGAGGACGCCGAGGGTGCGCAGGAAGCCCACGACGCCCAGGACGCCCAGCGCTCCCAGGGCACCGCCGGCGAACTCACCGGCCTGGTGCGGCACATCGTGACCGAGAACCACCGCGTCGAACAGGTCGTCGCCCGCCTCGAAGCCGGCGACCCCCGGGCCATCGGGCCGCTGCTCACCGCCGGACACGCCTCGCTGCGCGACGACTTCAAGGTCTCCTGTCCCGAACTCGACCTCGTCGTCGACACCGCCAACGCCGCCGGCGCGCTCGGCGCCCGCATGACCGGCGGCGGATTCGGCGGCTCCGCGATCGTCCTCACCGACGAGCGCACCGCCGACCACGTCACCGAGGCCGTCCTGACCGCCTTCGCCACCAAGTCCCTCACCGCCCCGCGCGTCTTCACCGCCACCCCCGGCGCCGGCGCCCGCCGCCTCGCCTGACAGCACGGCAGCCCCACCGGCGCCGCCCGCCACCACCCACCCCACACCCCGCCCCGGCACCGCACAACCCGCGTGCCGGGGCACACCCGCCCCATCACGCGCTCCCGCACGCCCCCCGCGAAGCGCGGGCGCCCGCGCCCGGTCACCCCGTCCCCGGGCGCCCCTGTGCCACCGCCGGGTTTTGCGCGCCCCCTCCACGCAACCGCACAACTCGGCCAGGTATCGACAGAGTTCGGCAATCCCGCCCGAACCACCAGCGCGGCCCCTAGGCTTTCGAGCAGCGTGTCCGGACCGCGGGGGTGACCGGACACCGTCCAGGGGCGACCCGCCGCGAGCACGCACCCCGGGCACGGGCGACCACGACCGGCGGCGCGCGGCCCAGCCGCACCGCCGGCCCACCGACCGGACCCGCGCACCGGCGATGCCGCCCGCCTCCGTCACCCGGAAAGCGTGATCGCATGGCCCGCATACGCGTGCTCGTGGTCGACGACCACCGCATCTTCGCCGAGTCGCTCGCCGCCGCCCTCGCGGCCGAACCCGACATCGACGTCGCCGCCGTCGGTACGGCCGCCGCGGCGCTGCGCGGGCTGGACCGCGCCGTCGCCGACACCAGACCCTTCGACATCGCCCTCGTCGACGCCGACCTCGGCACCCCCGGCGCCCTGCCCGCCCAGCGCACCGCCGACAACCACCCGCACGAGAGCCACACCGCCGATGGCATCAGCCTCGTCGAACGCCTGCGCGCCGCCCACCCCCGCACCCGCACCGTCGTCGTGGCCGAACGCGACGACCCGCACCGCGCCGCCCGGGCGCTCCAGTGCGGTGCCGCGGGCTGGGTCGCCAAGGACAGCAGCCTGTCGCGGCTGCTCGCGGTCATCCGCGGTGTCCTGCGCGACGAGACCCATCTGCCGCCGGCCCTGCTCACCGGTGTGCTGCGCGAACTGACCGCCGCCCGCCGCAACCGCACCGAGAGCGAACGCCTCGTCGATACCCTGACCAACCGGGAACGCGAGGTACTGCGCTGCATGGTCGCCGGCCTCGGCCGCAAGGCCGCCGCCGAACACCTCTACCTCTCCCCGCACACCGTCCGCACCCACATGCAGAACGTCCTGGGCAAGCTCGGCGTCCACTCCACCCTCGCCGCCGTCGCCCTCGCCCGCCGCGCCGGCGTATCCCCCGCGGACCTCAACGCCCCCGTCTGACAAGCCTTGTCGAGCCCGCGACCGCCCCCGGCCGACAGCCGCCGCGGAACGTCACACCGGGCACCCCACGCCGGGAGCGTCAAGCCGAACTCCGCGCCGGGAACGCCGAGCGGGACCGCCACGCCGGGAACGCCGAGCCGCGACCCCACCCGGTCCTCAGCGGCGCGGGAACGTCACGCGGGAACGTCACCCGAGCCGGTGCGCTACGGGACGTCATACGGGACCGCCACGCCGGGAACACCGAGCCGCGACCCCGCCCGCCCCGCAGTACTGCGGGAACGTCACGCCGCGACCTCACCCCGGGCCGCAGCACCGCGGAACGCCACGCGGGGCACGTCATTCGCCCCGAAGCACCGCGATACACCCCGCGGAAGCGGGCGCGCCGCGCAGCCTCATCCCGGGACGTTGTCGAACGGGGCCGTCAGGCTCCGCAGCAGGTCCGCGAGGTCCTCGCGCTGCCGGGGCGACAGTTCGGCCAGGATGGCCCGCTCCTGCGCGAGCAGCCCCGCCAGCGACGCGTCGGCCCGTTCGCGCCCGGCCCCCGTCAGCCGCACCAGCACGCCGCGCCGGTCGCTCGGGTCCGGCAGCCGTTCCACCAGGTCCCGCTTCGCCAGCCGGTCGATCCGGTTGGTCATCGTCCCCGACGTCACCAGGGTCTGCGTCAGCAACTGCCCCGGTGACAGCTGGTACGGCGCACCGGCCCGCCGCAGCGCGGTCAGCACGTCGAACTCCCACGGCTCCAGTTCGACCTCGGCGAACGCCACCCGGCGCGCCCGGTCCAGATGCCGCGCCAGCCGGCTCACCCGGCTGAGCACCTCCAGCGGACCCACGTCGAGGTCGGGGCGCTCCCGCCGCCACGCGGCCACCAGTCTGTCGACCTCGTCCTCCATGGCGATCAGTGTAGTGGTTGTGTCGACATGAAGTCTCTTGACATCAAGATAGGCATGGGGGGAGCCTGGAACGCCCGGCAGGACCCGCCCGCACCCTCCCCGGAGAAGCCCGTGATCACCGCACTCGACCACGTCCAGCTCGCCGCCCCGGCCGGCAGCGAGGACGCGCTGCGCGCCTTCTACACCGGACCGCTCCGGCTGACCGAGATCCCCAAACCCGCCGCCCTGGCCGCCGGCGGCGGCTGCTGGTTCGCCGCCGGCGCCGTCCAGCTCCACCTCGGTATCGAGTCCGGCTTCCGGCCCGCCCGCAAGGCCCACCCGGGCCTGCGCGTCGACGACATCCACGACGTCGCCCGGCGCCTGACCGACCACGGCGCCCCCGTCACCTGGGACGACCGGCTCCCCGGCCACCTGCGCCTGTTCACCGAGGACCCGGTCGGCAACCGCCTGGAACTCCTGCAACCCGTCACCGGCTGACCACGGCCCCCTCACCACGACCGCCTCCGGCCCACCACGACCGGCTCTGCCACTACGACCGCCTCCGGCCCACCACGACCGCCTCCGGCCCACCACCACCGCCCGACCACCGCCCCCGGACGATGCCCGGCCGGACGATGCCCCGCCTTCGGGACATCGCGCCGCCGGACCGCCGCTCAGGCCTTGCGGTGGCCGATCAGCCGCGGGCGCGGTTCCAGGCCCGACAGGCCGTTCCACGCCAGGTTCACCAGGTGTGCCGCGACCTCCGCCTTCTTCGGCCGGCGTACGTCCAGCCACCACTGCCCGGTCAACGCCACCATCCCGACCAGCGCCTGCGCGTACATCGGCGCCAGCTTCGGGTCGAACCCGCGCTGCTTGAACTCCAGTCCCAGGATGTGCTCGACCCGGGTGGCGATGTCCGAGATCAACGACGCGAACGTCCCCGTCGACTGCGCCACCGGCGAATCACGCACCAGGATGCGGAAACCGTCCGTGGACCGCTCGATGTAGTCCAGCAGTGCGAACGCCGCCTGCTCCAGCAGTTCGCGCGGATGGCCACCGGTCAGCGCCGACGTCACCATGTCCAGCAGCATGCGCATCTCGCGGTCCACCACCACCGCGTACAGGCCTTCCTTGCCCCCGAAGTGCTCGTACACCACCGGCTTCGACACGCCGGCCTTCGACGCGATCTCCTCGACCGACGTCCCCTCGAAACCGCGTTCCGCGAACAACGCCCGGCCGACGTCGAGCAACTGCTCCCGGCGTTCCGCCCCCGTCATCCGCACCCGCCGGGCCCGGCGGCCGCCCTTCGCCGCCGGCACCCCCGGCCCCCCCGACACCGCTCCCACCGCACCGCCTTCGCTGCCGTCCGTCGCCACGGCGACCATCATGCCGCCTTGGCGTGGTCTTCCTTGCGCCGGGCGGCGATCCGGTCCGAACTCGGCCACCGCACGTCCGACGCCCAGCCCAGCAGTTCGAACCACCGGATGATCCGCGCGCTGGAGTCCACCTGACCGCGCAGTACGCCGTGCCGCGCGCTCGTCGGGTCCGCGTGGTGCAGGTTGTGCCACGACTCGCCGCACGACAGCACCGCCAGCCACCACACGTTGCCCGACTTGTCGCGCGACTTGAACGGGCGCTTGCCCATCGCGTGGCAGATCGAGTTGATCGACCACGTCACGTGGTGCAGCAGCGCCACCCGCACCAGCGAACCCCAGAAGAACGCCGAGAACGCGCCCCACCACGTCATCGTCACCAGGCCGCCGACCAGCGGCGGGATCATCAGCGACACCATCGTCCACAGCACGAACTGCCGCGAGACGCGCCGCAGGTCGGGGTCCTTGACGAGATCCGGCGCGTACTTGTGCTGCGGGGTCTGCTCCTCGTCGAACATCCACCCCATGTGCGCCCACCACAGGCCCTTCATCAGGGCCGGGACGGTCTCGCCGTAGCGCCACGGGCTGTGCGGGTCGCCCTCCGCGTCGGAGAACCGGTGGTGCCGGCGGTGGTCGGCCACCCAGCGCACCAGCGGCCCCTCCACGGCCATCGACCCCATGATCGCCAGCGCGACCCGCAGCCCCCGGTTCGCCTTGAACGAGCCGTGCGTGAAGTAGCGGTGGAACCCGATGGTGATGCCGTGGCACCCCAGGTAGTACATGAAGACCATCAGACCGAGGTCCAGCCAGCTCATCCCCCAGCCCCAGACCGCCGGGATCGCCGCCAGCAGCGCCACGAACGGCACCCCGATGAACAGCCCCAGGGCGATCTGCTCGACCGACCCCTTGCTGTCGGCGCCCAGCGTGGCGCGGGGCAGTGGCCCGGCGCCGTCCGCCCCTGCCTCGGAGATCACGTCCGGCTGTGTGGTCATGGTGTCCCTCTGGGGATGGGGGGCGGTTTACGTAGCTACGGAACCGTAACCTACGTCCCCGTAAGTATGGCAGGACCGAACGCCACGGCCCGGCCGCCGTTTCGCCGCCCACCCGGCCACCTCCCGCCCGCGCCCTGCCGTCCCCCTGACCACGCGTATGCCCACGTCCACGCCGCCCGGTATTCCCCCGCCCGGTTCGCCCCCACCCGGGCGAAGAACGCTCGATCGTGTGGGCGGCGGCCGGCCTGCGCGGGGAAGCCCCGGCCCCGGGCGGGCAGGTGGGCCGCCCCGGGGGACGGCGGGGCGACCGGGCGCGCGAATGTCCCGGCGCGGGGACGGCCGGGGGTGCGGC
>NZ_JAAGKO020000087.1 GCF_027947535.2 Streptantibioticus silvisoli | reverse complement strand
CTCCGCGACCGCCTCCGCCGAACTCCCGCGAAAGAGAGCCATCCCTTGAGCATCAGCATCAGCGACCTCGTCACGGTGCGCGCCCGGCACCCCGAGGCCGTCGCGGAGGCCGCCGATCGCCGCAGGCGCCGGCGGCTGCTGGGCGACAGCGGCCGGTTGATGATCATCGCCGCCGACCACCCGGCCCGCGGTTCGCTGGCCGTCGGGGACCGGGCGTTCGCCATGGCCAACCGGGCCGACCTGCTGGAACGGCTGTGCGTCGCGCTGTCGCGCCCCGGTGTCGACGGCGTGCTGGCCACCGCCGACGTCCTGGAGGACCTGCTGCTGCTCGGCGCCCTGGAGGACAAGGTCGTCATGGGCTCGATGAACCGCGGCGGGCTGGCCGGCGCCTGCTTCGAACTCGACGACCGCTTCACCGGCCACCGCCCGCAGGACATCGAACGGCTGCACTTCGACGCCGGCAAACTCCTGCTGCGCCTCGACTACGACGACCCCGGATCGCTGCGCACCATGGAGTCGGCCGCCCGCGCCGTCGACGCGATGGCCGAACGCCGGCTGCCGCTGTTCGTCGAGCCGTTCATCTCCCGCCGGGTCGGCGGCCGGGTCCGCAACGACCTGAGCGCCGGAGCCGTCACCACCTCCGTCGCCGTCGCCGCCGGCCTGGGCGGCACCTCCGCGTACACCTGGCTGAAGCTGCCGGTCACCGACGACCCCGGCGACATGGCCGCCGTCCTGGAGACCTCCACGCTGCCCGTGGTGCTGCTGGGCGGCGAGGTCGGCGCGGACCGGGAGGGGCCGTACGACAAGTGGCGCAAGGCGCTGAGCCTGCCGACCGTGTTCGGTCTGGTCGCCGGACGCACCCTGCTGTACCCGGCCGGCGGTAGCGTCGAGGAAGCCGTCGACATCGCCGTCGGCCTGCTGTGACCGCCCCCGCGGCCGCCCGGCCGGCCGCACCCGAACCGCGCACCGGAACAGGACTGCTGACGCCATGACGGACCACGCCCACCACCTGCCCGCCGGCCGGGCCGCCGCCGGCCCCTACGCGGTCGACATCGACCCCGAACGCGCCGGCTGGGGATACTCCAGCCTGCGCGTCCTCGACCTGCCGCCCGGCGGCAGCCACGCCTTCGCCACCGGTGACAGCGAGTGGATCGTGCTGCCGCTGTCCGGTGCCGCCACCGTCACCGCCGAGGACACCGTCCACCGGCTGCGCGGCCGCGACAGCGTCTTCACCGCCGTCACCGACTTCGTCTACCTGCCCCGCGACACCGCCGCGGTGCTGTCCACCCGCGACGGCGGCCGCTTCGCCCTCCCCGGGGCGCGCTGCACCCGCCGGCTGCCGATCCGCTACGTCCCGGCCGCCGACGTGCCGGTCGAACTGCGCGGCACCGGCAACTGCTCGCGCCAGGTCAACAACTTCGCCGCCGCCGACGTCTTCGCCTGCGACCGGCTCATCGCCGTCGAGGTCCTCACCCCCGGCGGCAACTGGTCCTCCTACCCGCCGCACAAGCACGACGAGGACCGGCCCGGCGCCGAATCGCGGCTGGAGGAGATCTACTACTACGAGATCGCCGCCGCGCACGGCACCGACGGCCTCGGCTACCAGCGGGTCAGCCCTTCCGGCCACGGCGCCGGCACCGACCTGCTCGCCGAGGTCCGCGGCGGCGACACCGTGCTGATCCCGGACGGCTGGCACGGCCCGTCCATCGCCGCCCCCGGCCACCACATGTACTACCTCAACGTCATGGCCGGCCCCGGCGTCGACCGCGCCTGGCTCATCAGCGACCACCCCGACCACGCCTGGATCCGCGACGAGTGGGCCGGCCGGCCCACCGACCCGCGGCTGCCGCTCTGCACCGCCCCCGCAGGAGGGACCCGATGACCCGACGCCTCACCGTCGCCCAGGCCCTGGTGGAGTTCCTCGCCCACCAGTACACCGAACGCGACGGACACCGGCACCGGCTGATCGGCGCCTGCTGGGGGATCTTCGGCCACGGCAACGTCGCCGGCCTCGGCCAGGCCCTCGTGCAGGCCGGCCGGCACACCATGCCGTACCTCCAGGGCCGCAACGAGCAGGCCATGGTGCACGCCGCCACCGCCTACGCCCGCCAGCGCAACCGGCTGTCCGCGCAGGCCGTCACCACCTCCATCGGCCCCGGCGCCACCAACCTGGTCACCGGCGCCGCGCTCGCCACCGTCAACCGGCTGCCGGTGCTGCTGCTGCCCGGCGACGCCTTCGCCACCCGGCCCGCCGACCCGGTGCTCCAGCAACTGGAGAGCCCGTACGCCGGCGACCTGTCCGTCAACGACGCGCTGCGCCCGGTCTCGCGCTGGTTCGACCGCGTCCACCGCCCCGAGGTGCTGATCCCCGCCGCCCTCCAGGCCGTGCGGGTGCTCACCGACCCCGTGGAGACCGGCGCCGTCACCCTCGCGCTGCCGCAGGACGTGCAGACCGAGGCGTGGGACTGGCCGGAGCGGTTCTTCGCCGACCGCGTCTGGCACGTGCGCCGCCCGGCCCCCGACGCCGGCGAACTCGACCGCGCCGCCCGCGCCGTGCGCGCCGCCCGCCGGCCGGTCATCGTGGCCGGCGGCGGCGTCCACCACAGCGAGGCCGAGGACGCCCTGCGCGAACTCGCCGACGCCACCGGCATCCCGGTCGCCTCCACCCAGGCCGGCAAGGGCTCGCTGCGCCACGACCACCCCGCCGACGTCGGCGGCGTCGGCCACACCGGTACCGCGGTCGCCGACGACCTGGCCCGCACCGCCGACCTGGTCATCGGCGTCGGCACCCGCTACACCGACTTCACCACCGCCTCCGGCACGCTGTTCGCCGACCCCGCGGTGCGCTTCGTCAACCTCAACGTCGCCGCGTGCGACGCCCACAAGATGGCCGCGCTGCCGCTGGTCGCCGACGCCCGCACCGGCCTGGCCGCCCTCACCGGCGCGCTGGCCGGCCACCACGTCGCGCCCGAGTACGAGGGGGAGTACACCGCCGGCAAGCAGGCCTGGCAGGCGGTGGTGGACGCCGCGTACGCCGCCCCCGACCCCGGCGCCCGCCCCACCCAGAGCCAGCTGCTCGGCGCCCTCGACGCGGTCGTCGGCGACGACGACGTCGTCATCAACGCCGCCGGCTCCCTGCCCGGCGACCTGCACCGCCTGTGGCGCTCCCGCTCCCCGCGCCAGTACCACGTGGAGTACGGCTACTCCTGCATGGGCTACGAGATCCCCGCCGCCATCGGCGTCCGGCTCGCCGCACCCGACCGCCCGGTGTGGGCCCTGGTCGGCGACGGCACCTACCTGATGATGCCCACCGAGATCGTCACCGCCGTCCAGGAGGGCCTCCCCGTCAACCTCGTCCTGGTCCAGAACCACGGCTACGCCTCCATCGGCGGCCTGTCGCGGCAGGTCGGCGCCGAAGGCCACGGCACCGCCTACCGGTTCCGCGACCCCGACGGCGGCTACACCGGCGACCCGCTCCCGGTCGACCTGGCCGCCAACGCCGCCAGCCTCGGCATGGACGTGCTGCGCGCCGACACCGTGGCCCAACTGCGCGACGCCCTCGCCGCCGCCCGGGCCAGCGACCGCCCCACCTGCGTCCACGTCGAGACCGCGCCCGCCACCGGCGCCACCCCCGGCGCCCAGGCCTGGTGGGACGTCCCCGTCGCCGCCACCGCCACCCGCCCCGCCGCCGTCGAGGCCCGCGAGCACTACGAACGCGAGGTCGCCGCGCGCCGCCGCCCCCTGTGACCGTTTGACATCGCACCCGGCGGTGCGAGGGTGGAGGAAGGAGCCCGGCTCACACCGCCGCACCGATCGCGGGAGGCCCGCATGACAACCCAGGAAGACAGCGCGCAACCGATCTGCGGACATCTGGACCAGGCACGCGACGTCGCACCGGAGAGCAGCGACACCTGCCCCGAGTGCGTCGCGGCCGGCGACAGCTGGCAGCACCTGCGCGCCTGCCCGACCTGCGGACACGTCGGCTGCTGCGACTCCTCCAGGAACAAGCACGCCACCGCCCACCACGACACCAGCGGCCACCCGCTGATCCGCTCCCTGGAACCCGGCGAGGCCTGGTGGTGGTGCTACGACGACCAGGTGGCCTTCGAGGTGCGGGGCGTGGCGCCGCTGCGCGCCGCCTGAACCGGCCCGGACGGCGGCCCGGCCCGGCAGCCGCACGGCTGACGTATATTTGGCCCCTTGCGACCCCCGACCCGGAGTGACCCTTGAGCGCCTACCGCGAACGCGTCCCCCGCCCGGGCGCGCCGCGGGCGACCGTGCTGAGCACGGTCGGCCGCCGGGAGCGCCGCTCCCTCCTGACCGCCCCCCGCGTCCCCACCGTGGGCATCGACATCGGCGGTACCAAGGTGATGGCCGGGGTGGTCGACGCCGACGGCACCATCCTGGAGAAGGTGCTGACCGAGACGCCGGAGAAGTCCAAGAGCCCCAAGGTCGTCGAGGACACCATCGTCGAGATCGTCCTGGACCTGTCGGAACGCCACGACGTGCACGCCGTCGGCATCGGCGCGGCCGGCTGGGTCGACGCCGACCGCTCCCGGGTGCTGTTCGCCCCGCACCTGTCGTGGCGCGACGAACCGCTGCGCGACCGGCTGTCCGAGCGGCTGCTCGTGCCGGTGATGGTCGACAACGACGCCAACACCGCCGCCTGGGCCGAATGGCGCTTCGGCGCCGGCCGAGACCAGCCCGACCTGGTGATGATCACCCTGGGCACCGGCATCGGCGGCGCCATCCTGGAGGACGGCCAGGTCAAGCGCGGCCGCTACGGCGTGGCCGGTGAGTTCGGCCACATGCAGGTCGTGCCCGGCGGCCACCGCTGCCCGTGCGGCAACCGCGGCTGCTGGGAGCAGTACAGCTCCGGCAACGCCCTGGTGCGCGAGGCCCGTGAGCTGGCCGCCGCCGAGTCCCCGGTCGCCTACGGGATCATCGAGCGGGTCGACGGCCGGATACACGACATCACCGGGCCGCTCATCACCGAACTCGCCCGCTCCGGCGACGCGATGTGCGTCGAGCTGTTCCAGGACATCGGCCAGTGGCTCGGCGTCGGCATCGCCAACCTCGCCGCCGCCCTCGACCCGTCGTGCTTCGTCATCGGCGGCGGTGTCAGCGCCGCCGACGACCTGCTGATCGGCCCGGCCCGCGAGGCGTTCCGCCGCACCCTCACCGGCCGCGGCTACCGCCCCGAGGCGCGGATCGCCAAGGCCGAACTGGGCCCGGAGGCCGGCATGGTGGGCGCCGCCGACCTGGCCCGCCAGGTGGCCAGACGCTTCAGACGCACCAACCGCCGACGGGTCGAACGCTACGAGCGCGCCGCGTTCACCGCCCGGCTCGGCAGGACGGCGGAGCGGTGACCCCCGACACCCGCACCGAGCCGCAGCGCAGCGCCGCCGCGCCCCTGGGCCCGGCCCCCGAGCGGCACCGCACCGGCCCGATCCAGATCGTGATCATCGTCCTGCTGATCCTGATCCCGGTCTGCTACGGCGCCGTCGCCGCCGTGCAGAGCTACGACAACGACGGCGACAAGCACGCCAAGGCGCAGACCTCCGGCATCATCCACGGCCTGCCCAGCCGCATGCAGCGCGACCTGTACAAGGTCCCGGTGCCGTACAACGTCTCCGACGCCGGCTTCCTGGAGGCCAACTCCTGGCAGGTCAGCTCGCTGTACGTGCAGTTCACCACCAGCGGCGGCGGCCTGGACACCTTCCTGGCCCAGTACGGCACCAGCCGCGCCGCGCTGCTCGACGGCCGGATCACCGTCACCGCCGCCGAGGCGCACCGCGTCGGCTGGACCTTCCCGGCCGGCCACCACTGGGCCGGCGCCGACCTGAAGGCCAAGGGCTCGACGCCCTCGCACCGGATAGTGGTCGATCTGGACAACCCGGACCGTCCGTCGGTCTACGTCGTCGCCAGCACCGTCTTCAAGTGACCGCACCGCCCCGGGACGCCCGCCGCGGACGTCCGGGGCGGAAACGGCGCGGGGAACGGGAACGGGGAGCGCCGGGCCGGTGGCGACCCGGCGGTTCACCACGGCGGCGCCCCCGCACCGGACCGTGGCCAATCCCCACAACCCGGACCATCCGCCGGTCCGCGCCGGCGCCGGCGCCGCTCTCGAGGGAGTGCGCCGCCCCGGGCGTCCGGGGTCAATGAGGGTTTCCCGGCCATCCCTCGATAGCGTGACCCGGTGACTGACGCGAAGACTCTCCAGCACCGGATCGAAGGCCCGCAGGGTGCCCCTGTCATCGTGCTCGGCCCGGCGCTGGGCACCACCTGGCACATGTGGGACCGGCAGATACCCGAACTCGTCCCGCAATGGCGGGTGTTGCGCTACGACCTGCCCGGCCACGGCGGTGCCCCCGCCGACCCGGCCTCCTCGGTCGGCGAGCTGGCCGACCGGCTGCTGGCCACCCTGGACGAACTGGGCGTCGCCAGCTTCGGCTACGTCGGCTGCTCGCTCGGCGGCGCCGTCGGCCTGGACCTGGCGCTGCGCCACCCCGACCGGGTCGCCTCGCTCACGCTGATCTCCGCCTCCGCCCGCTTCGAAACGCCCGACGCCTGGCGGCAGCGCGGCGTCGTGGTCCGCTCCGGCGGCCTGGCCCGCATCGCCCACACCACGCCGGAACACTGGTTCACCCCGGTCTTCCGCGCCGCCCAGACCTCCATCGTCGACTGGTCGGTCCAGATGGTCCGCACCACCGACGCCGACTGCTACATCGCCGCCTGCGAGGCGCTGGCCGCGCACGACGTCCGCCACGAACTGGGCCGCATCAGCGTGCCCACCCTGGTCGTCGGTGGCGCCGAGGACCCCGCCGCGCCGCCCGCCGACGCCCGCGCCCTGGTGGCCGGCATCCACGACGCGCGGCTCGCCGTCGTCCCCGGCGCCGCCCACCTCGCACCGGTCGAGCAGCCCCGCGCCGTCACCGAACTGGTCGTACGGCACTTCTCCACCGCCTGGGCCGAACGCCCCGCGCCCGCCGTCGCCGCCGCGATGCCGCAGGCCCGCCCGGCCGAACCCGCCCCCGAGCCGGTCGCCCCGCCCGCCGACGCGCCCCCGCCGCCCGCCGCCCCGCCCGCGGTCCGCCCCGACCCGTACGACGAGGGCATCCGGGTGCGCCGCGAGGTGCTGGGCGACGCCCACGTGGACCGCGCCGCCGCCGCGGCCGACGACTTCAGCGCCGACTTCCAGGAGTTCATCACCCGTTATGCCTGGGGTGAGGTGTGGACCCGGCCCGGCCTCGACCGCAAGACCCGGTCGGTCATCACCCTCACCTCGCTGGTCGCCCGCGGCCAGCTGACCGAACTCGCCTTCCACGTCAGGGCGGCGCTGCGCAACGGCCTGGCCCCCGCCGAGATCCGCGAGGTGCTCATCCACACCGCGGTCTACGCGGGCGTGCCGGCCGCCAACTCCGCGTTCGCGGTGGCGCAGCGCGTCATCGCCGAGGAGACCCGGCTGCCGGGCCAGGAGTGACGGCGGTGGCAGGATGGCGGCCATGAAGCTGACCAAGAAGGGCCATGCCTGCGTCCGGCTGGAGAAGGACGGCCAGGTGCTGGTGATCGATCCCGGCGCGTTCGGCGAACCGGACGCCGCGGTGGGCGCGGACGCGGTGCTGGTCACCCACGAGCACGCCGACCACTTCGCCGAGGACCGGCTGCGGGCGGCCCTGGAGGCCAACCCGGCCGCCCGGATCTGGACGCTGCGCAGCGTCGCGGACCACCTCAAGGCCGCCTTCCCCGGCCGGGTGACCACCGTCGGCCACGGTGACACCTTCACCGCGGCCGGGTTCGACGTCGAGGCGCACGGCGAACTGCACGCCGTCATCCACCCCGACCTGCCGCGCATCACCAACGTCGGCTACCTGGTGGACGGCTCGCTCTTCCACCCCGGCGACGCCCTCACCGTGCCCGGCCGCCCGGTCGAGACCCTGCTGCTGCCGCTGCACGCGCCGTGGAGCAAGTTCTCCGAGATCGCCGACTACGTGCGCGAGGTCGCCCCGGGGCAGGCCTACGCCGTGCACGACGGCCTGCTCAACGACAACGGCCTGGGCGTCTACGACCGCAACCTCGGCCCGGCAGGACCCGGCATCGGGCAGACCGACTACCGGCGGCTGACCCCCGGCGAGAGCGTCGGCACCGCCTGAGCCCGTCCCCGGCGGCGGGTCCCGGCCCGGCCGGGGCGCCCCGGGACCCGGCTGCGGGGTGGCCGGTCGGCGGTGTCGGTGGCGGGAGGTAGATTGCCGGGCATGGCACTGCGCATCGCGACCTGGAACGTCAACTCCGTCACCGCCCGGCTGCCCAGGCTGCTGGCCTGGCTGGAGAAGTCCGGCACGGACGTGCTGTGCCTCCAGGAGCTGAAGTGCTCCGCCGAGTCCTTCCCCGCCGAGCCGCTGCGCGAACTGGGCTACGAGGCCGCCGTCAACGCCGACGGCCGGTGGAACGGCGTGGCCGTGGTCTCCCGCGTCGGCCTCGACGAGGTCGTCACCGGCCTGCCCGGCCAGCCCGGCTACCTCGGCGAGGCCCCCGAGCCCCGCGCGGTCGCCGCCACCTGCGGCCCGGTCCGCCTGTGGTCGGTCTACGTCCCCAACGGGCGCGAGGTCGGCCACGACCACTACGCGTACAAGCTGGAGTGGCTGGAGGCGCTGCGCGCGGCCGCCGCCGACGACACGGCCGCCGCACGGCCCTTCGCGGTCCTGGGCGACTACAACATCGCCCCCACCGACGAGGACGTCTTCGACCCGGCCGCCTTCGCCGGCCTCACCCACGTCACCGCCCCCGAGCGCGAGGCCCTCGCCGGGCTGCGCGCCCTCGGCCTGTCCGACGTCGTCCCGCGCCCGCTGAAGTACGACCGCCCCTACACGTACTGGGACTACCGCGAGCTGCGCTTCCCGCACAACAAGGGCATGCGCATCGACCTCGTCTACGGCAACGAGCCGTTCGCCACCGCGGTCGAGGACGCCTACGTCGACCGCGAGGAACGCAAGGGCAAGGGCGCCTCCGACCACGCGCCCGTCGTCGTCGACCTGGAGGTGTGACCGCCATGAGTACGCAGACCGGGCCCGGCGCCGAGGACACGACCGCCAAGGTGCCGCCGTTCGCGGTGTCCGTGCCGGACGTCGCCCTCACCCCCGACCCGCTCGACCCCGGCCAGATCGTCTCCGGCACCCCCGAGGTCTCCAGCGCGGTGCTGTGGACCGCGCCGGACGGCGGCTGGGAGCACGGCGTCTGGCAGATCACCCCGGGTATCGTCACCGACACCGAGGCCGACGAGCTGTTCACCGTCGTCAGCGGACGCGCCACGATCACCTTCCAGGACGGCCGCGTCATCGAGGCCGGCCCGGGCGACGCCTGCGTGCTGGCGGCCGGCGACCGGACCACCTGGACCGTCCACGAGACGCTGCGCAAGGTCTACAGCGTGCGCCTGTGAGCCGATGATCGCCGCGCCTGTGGTGACGTGCGGCCCCAACAGTGCCACGCTGGGGGGATGGGGATCTCTTTCGTTGACAAGTGGCTCAGGCCGGACGGCGAGCAACCGGCGGTTTCGGTGCCGGAATCCATGGCCGCCGATCCGCAGGGGATCGCCGAACTGCTCGCCGAGTGCGACGTGCTGCGCGACCAGGCCGACAAGTCCGGGGTCCGACTGGACGACTCCGAGGACTCGTTGGCGGCGCTCGACCAGATCATGCCGCGCTGGCGCGACGACCCGGACCGGATGAACTGGCTCGGCAACGACGCCGGCCTCTACCTGGGCACCGTCATCGTCACCACCGTGCCCGGCGCGCACTGGCACGTGACTCCGGACGGCCGCGCGGTCGTGCAGCTGGTCTCCGGCCGCGAGATGGACGTCGTCGCCGACGGCCACGCCTGGGCGCACAGCGGCACCCCCGAACTCGCCCAGGTCCACGCCGAGGCCGCCGAGGGCGTCTGAGCGCCGGCGCTACGCCGTCCCGCACGGGGTGAGGGTTCCCGCGCGGGACGGCGTTTTCGCGTGCGCGGGCTTCCGCAGTGCGGGCTTCCCGGGGGGCGGCGGGGCGGCTTGCGGCGCGCGGGCTTCCAGGGGCGGCGCGGTGTGCGGCGGTGTGCGGGCTCCGAGGGCGATGCGGTCTCCAGCGGTGCGAGCCGCTGTGCGCGGGCCTGCGGGGTCGACAGTGCGAGCTGCGGTGCGCGGGCCTCCGCGTCGACACGGCCGGGCGGCGCGGTGGGCGCGGTGACCTGCGGGACGCCCGCCGCGAGGCGAACGCAGGGGTGAGCGGTGCGTCGGGGCGCGCGGCGGCGGGCCGCGCGGCGTACGGCGGTGTCGCGAGCCCGCCGCAGCGACTTCCGGCCCCGGTCGCGGGCCCCCGTGTGCGCGTCCGCCGGCCTCCCGGCGCGATTCCCGGCGATTCCGGGGCGCGGTCGGCCCGGCGTGCGCCGGATCGGGTGGTCGTGCGGGCATCATGAGACCCGGTCACGAAACACCGCAGACCGGGAGAAAACATGGAATCCCTGGAAAAACTCCCCAATATCGGCGCCATCCTGGCGGATCGCCTGCGTGGCGCCGGCGTGGTGGACGCTGCCGACCTGCGCCGGCTCGGCGCGGAGGCCGCCTTCGCCAAGATCCGCCAGGAACTGCCGGAGGACGCCCGCAGCCACACCCTGTTCGCCCTTGAAGGCGCCATTCGCGGCACCCGCTGGACATCCATCCCCCAGGACGAACGCGCGACGCTGGCATCCCGCGTGTTCGACTGATCACCGCCGTCCCGGGCACCGGGGGCGCCGATCCGGCGCGCCGGGCGCCCGGACGGCCCAGCAGCGGGCGCGACCCGCCCGCCGGGCCCGAACGATGGACGCATGGCAGCACTGATCGCGGCGGGCGCGTTCGTGATGACGCTGGTCGGCGGCATCGTCGCGCACCGGGTCGGCGATCGCCGCCACCTCGTGCTGGGCCTCGCCGCCGGCCTCATGCTCGGCGTCGTCGGCTTCGACCTGCTGCCGGAGGCGCTGCGCGCCCAGCCGCGCCACGTCTTCGGTGTTCCCGCCGCCCTGGCGACCTTCCTCGCGGGCTTCCTCGCCGTGCACGTCGTCGAGCGCTCCGTCGCGGTGCACCGCGCGCACGAGGGGGAGTACGCCGCCCACCGGCACGCCCACGACCGGCCGCACCGCGACGGCCACGACGAGCCCGGCCTGGGCCTCGCCGCCGCCTGCGCGCTCATCGCGCACAGCCTGCTCGACGGCTTCGCCATCGGCGCGGCCTTCCAGGCCGGCTCCACGGTCGGCACGGTCGTCGCCATCGCGGTCATCGCGCACGACTTCGCGGACGGCTTCAACACGTACACGCTCACCCGCCTGTACGGCAACGCCCGCCGCCGCGCCTTCGCCCTGCTGCTGTGCGACGCGGTCGCCCCGGTCGTCGGCGCGGCCGTCACCCTGGCCTTCACCATCCCCGCCGGCGTCCTCGGCCTCTACCTCGGCTTCTTCGCCGGCTTCCTGCTCTACCTGGCCACCTCCGACATCCTCCCGGAGGCCCACTCCCCGCACTCCTCCCTGCCCACGCTGCTGTGCACCGTGGTGGGCACCGGCTTCATGTGGCTGGTCATCGGCCTGGCGGGGTGAGCCCATGGCGGCCGGGACGCGGCACGGCGCAGTGCCCGGCGCCGCGGTCAGGTCCGCGGTTCCGGGGCCGCGGCGGGCGTCGCCTCGGGCGTCACCGGTGCCGGGGTGGTCGCCGCGGTCGTCACGTCGGCGACGAGCTCGACGACGTCGGGGCCGTAGGCGTCGGAGTTGGTCACCTTCAGCAGCAGGCAGAAGGTGCCGTCGGCGCCGTGGCGGCGGGCGAGGGCGCTGTGGTGCCGGGTGAGGTGGCGGACGGCGGCCTGGTGGGTGACGCCGCGCTGGCCGCAGGCGAGGAAGACCGGGCGGCCGCCCTGGGGGCCGGTGAGGCGGGCGAGCAGGACGTACTCCGTGGCGCCCTCGTCCAGCCGGTAGGTCCGGCCGCCGATCAGGAAGGAGCCGTCGTCGGGCCGCTGGCCGGTGCCGACGCCGACCCCGGGCAGCAGGGAGCGCAGGTGGGCCTCGGTGCGGCGGTGGGAGACCGGTCCGCCGACGCAGAACTCGGTGCGGACGCCGAAGCCCTGGCGGGCGGTGTCGTGCGCGACGATGTCGGCGTGGGCGCCGCATTCCTTGATGAGCGCGGCCAGTTCCATCAGGGCGAAGGCGTCGTGGCGCGAGACGAAGCCGTCCCGGGTGCCGGGGTCGTGGTTGACGACGATCAGGCAGTCGGAGCCGTCCGGCAGCCCGAAGAACCGCTGTTTGCGCCGCAGGCCGCGCCGCCGGACCAGGGTCCGTACGAACCACCCGGCGGCGGCGCCGAGCCCGCCCGCCACCACTGCCAGCACGATGTTGAGCACGTCGTCGCTCATAGCCGGGCATATTAACGGCCCGGTCCCGCTGCCGTCCCGGGTTCCCGTCCCGGGACCCCGGCTCGGACCGCCGGCGTGCGGCGAGCGAGCCCGCGCGGCGGTGTCCGTACCGCGCGGGCCCCGAAACCGCGCTCAGCCCAGCAGGGCGATGATCGCGTCGGTGGTGTCGGTCTCGCCCAGGCGCGGCAGGATCTTCTCCACGCTGACCCGGTGCGTCTCCGCGTCGAGGTCGGTCACCGCGTCGGTGGCCACGGTGACGTGGTAGCCGTGCTCGTGCGCGGCGCGGGCGGTGGACTCGACGCCGATGCTGGTGGCGATGCCGGCCACCACGACCTGGGTGATGCCGCGGCGGCGCAGCTCCAGGTCGATGCCGGTGCCGTAGAAGGCGCCCCACTGCTGCTTGGTGACGGTGATGTCGGACGGCTGCTGGTCCAGTTCCGGCACCAGGTCGGCCCAGTCGGCGGGCGGCTGGTGGCTCGCGGCGCCGCGGCTCTGCTCGGTGCGGCCGGGGGCACCGCCGGCCACGTTGACCAGGACGACGGGCAGGTCGGCCTTGCGGAACGCGGCGGCGAGCCGGGCGCCGTTGGCGATCACGCCGTCGGCGGGCAGCGGCGCGGTCGGCAGGCCGGCTATGCCCTTCTGGAGGTCCACCAGGATCAGTGCGGTACGGGGGTCGAGCGTCGTGGCGGTCACGGGTGACGTCCTGCTTTCGGTTGCTTCGGTGCGTTGTCCGCTGGGTTGCGCGGTCGTACCGGCGCGGACGCCGGTACGGGTTGGCGGGGCCGCGTCCCGGGGGCGCGCGGCCGTGAATACGGTCGGGTGGTAGGACCGCCCGGCCGGCGGGCGGCCAGTGCGGCGGGTTCGCCGTCGCGGCGGGGCCGGCGGTCCGTCATGGGCCGGCGGTCCGGTGCCGCCGGTGGGGCCGGTTGCCCGGGATGCCGGTGGGTCCGGCCGTTCGGGACGCCGGGTGGTCGGGTGATCCGGTGATCGGGCGGTTCCCTCGGCCTCGTCCCGCCTCCGGCGTCCGGTCGGCGCCCGTCAGGACTCCACCAGCCGTCTCAGCAGGGTGACGGCCTCGGCCAGCGTCTCCTGCTCGCCGGGGGTCAGGACCGCCTCGACGGTCTCGGTCAGCCAGGTGCGTTTCGCCTCCCGGAGGGACGCCAGCCGGCGCACGCCGGTGTCGCTGAGCGCGCAGACCACCTGGCGGCCGTCGGCGGGGTCCGGGCTGCGGACGATCAGGTCCTGCTCCTCCAGCGCGGCGAGCGTGGCGCGCATCGACTGCGGGCGTACGTGCTCGGCCCGGGCCAGGGCGGCCGTGGTGGCGGGCCCCTCCATGAGGTGGCCCAGGGCGATGCGCTGGGAGGCGGTCAGCGCGCCCTGCGGGGAGGCGGCGCGCATCCGGCGGCCGAGCTGGCCGACGACCGCGGTCAGCTCCTCCGCCAGGCGGGACCTGTCGGCGTCCGTCATGCCCGCACCCTAAGTTTTCGGCAGCAGGACTTGCAAGTTCACCTGTCGATATGACCCCGGCCACGGGCCCGTTCCGGTGACACCGCGACACCGGAACGTCTTCAACGGGTAACGGCGGTGGTATTGCCACATGGGGGGACACGCTTCTACGGTCTTTCCCTCGGTGCGGTTCTACGTGCGTAGACCCGGCCTGTTGTTGCGTCGAAGGAGCTGGTCATGGCAGCAGTCGTACGTGCGGCCCTCGTTCAGGCCACCTGGACGGGTGACACGGACTCGATGATCGCCAAGCATGAGGAACACGCCCGCGCGGCCGCCGCGCGGGGCGCGAAGATCATCGGCTTCCAGGAGGTCTTCAACGCCCCCTATTTCTGCCAGGTGCAGGAACCGGAGCACTACCGCTGGGCCGAACCCGTCCCGGACGGTCCCACCGTCGTGCGGATGCAGGCGCTGGCCCGCGAGACCGGCATGGTGATCGTCGTACCGGTCTTCGAGATCGAGCAGTCGGGCTTCTACTACAACACCGCGGTCGTCATCGACGCCGACGGCAGCGTGCTCGGCTCGTACCGCAAACACCACATCCCGCAGATCAACGGCTTCTGGGAGAAGTACTACTTCAAGCCCGGCAACCTCGGCTGGCCGGTCTTCGACACCGCCGTCGGCCGGGTCGGCGTCTACATCTGCTACGACCGGCACTTCCCGGAGGGCTGGCGGGCGCTGGGCCTGGCCGGCGCCCAGATCGTGTACAACCCCTCCGCCACCTCCCGCGGCCTGTCGTCCTACCTGTGGAAGCTCGAACAGCCCGCCGCCGCCGTCGCCAACGAGTACTTCATCGCCGCCATCAACCGGGTGGGCGTCGAGGAGTACGGCGACAACGACTTCTACGGCACGAGCTACTTCGTCGACCCGCGCGGCCAGTTCGTCGGCGACGTGGCCAGCGACAGCAAGGAGGAACTGGTCGTCCGCGACCTCGACCTCGGCCTGATCGACGAGGTCCGGCAGCAGTGGGCGTTCTACCGCGACCGCCGCCCCGACGCCTACGGCGACCTGACCGCCCCCTGACCCCGCCGGCCGCCCCCGCGGCGGCCCCTTCCGCCGTCCCCGCCCCGCCGCGACCCCGCGCCGCGGGCGGGGCCGGCGGCGACCGGGACGACACCGGCCGGACCCCCGGCCGCCGGACCCCGTCGCCCCCGTCCGGCCCGCCGGCCGGACCTTCCACCCGAGGCATTCCGGAGGAAGCATGACGACCACGCTCATCCGCGGCGGCCTGGTGATCACCGCGGCCGAGGAGACCCACGCCGACGTGCTCATCGACGGCGGCCGGATCGTCGCCCTCGCCGACCACGCGGCCGAACTGCCCTGGAACGCCGACCAGGTCATCGACGCCACCGGCAAGTACGTCATCCCGGGCGGTGTCGACGCGCACACCCACATGGAGATGCCGTTCGGCGGTACCTACGCCTCCGACACCTTCGAGACCGGCACCCGCGCCGCCGCCTGGGGCGGCACCACCACCATCGTGGACTTCGCCATCCAGTCGGTCGGCTCCGGCCTGCGCGAGGGCCTCGACGCCTGGCACGCCAAGGCCGAGGGCAACTGCGCCATCGACTACGGCTTCCACATGATCCTCGCCGACGTCAACGAGCACTCGCTCAAGGAGATGGACGCCCTGGTGGGGGAGGGCGTGACCTCCTTCAAGCTCTTCATGGCCTACCCGGGCGTCTTCTACAGCGACGACGGGAAGATCCTGCGGGCCATGCAGCACGCGGCCGGCAACGGCGGGCTGATCATGATGCACGCCGAGAACGGCATCGCCATCGACGTGCTGGTCGAACAGGCCGTCGCCGCCGGCCGCACCGACCCGCGCCACCACGGCGAGGTCCGCAAGGCCCTGCTGGAGGCCGAGGCCACCCACCGCGCCATCCAGCTCGCCCGGGTGGCCGGCTCCCCGCTCTACGTCGTGCACGTCTCCGCCACCGAGGCCGTCGCCGAGATCACCCGGGCCCGCGACCTGGGCCTGCCGGTCTTCGGCGAGACCTGCCCGCAGTACCTGTTCCTGTCCACCGACAACCTCGCCGAGCCGGACTTCGAGGGCGCCAAGTACGTCTGCTCCACCCCGCTGCGCCCCGTCGAGCACCAGGACGCGCTGTGGCGGTCGCTGCGCACCGACGACCTGTCCGTGGTCTCCACCGACCACTGCCCGTTCTGCTTCACCGGCCAGAAGGAACTCGGGCGCGGCGACTTCTCCAAGATCCCCAACGGCATGCCCGGGGTGGAGAACCGGATGGACCTGCTGCACCAGGCCGTCGTCGAGGGCCGCATCAGCCGGCGCCGCTGGATCGAGATCGCCTGCGCCGCGCCGGCCCGGATGTTCGGCCTCTACCCGCGCAAGGGCACCATCGCCCCCGGCGCCGACGCCGACATCGTGCTGTACGACCCGCACGCCGAGCAGGTCATGTCCGCCGAGACCCACCACATGAACGTCGACTACAGCGCCTACGAGGGCCGCCGCACCACCGGGCGGGTCCACACCGTGCTCTCCCGCGGCGAACTCGTCATCGACGGGCGCCGCTACGTCGGACACGCCGGCCACGGCCGCTACCAGCCGCGCGGCACCTGTCAGTACCTCGGCTGACCGCCGACCCCACCGCCGTTCCCTCCCCGAAAGGCAGGCAGATGGACTTCGGCCTCGTGCTGCAGACCGACCCACCCGCCGCGGCCGTCGTCGACCTGATGCGGCGCGCCGAACAGCGAGGCTTCCGCTACGGCTGGACCTTCGACTCCGCCGTGCTGTGGCAGGAACCGTTCGTCATCCACAGCCGCATCCTCGACCACACCGACCATCTGATCGTCGGACCGATGGTCACCAACCCCGGCACCCGCACCTGGGAGGTCACCGCCTCCACCTTCGCCACCCTCAACGAGATGTACGGCAACCGCACGGTGTGCGGCATCGGCCGCGGCGACTCCGCCATGCGGGTGGCCGGCCGCGCCCCCAACACCCTGGCCCGGCTGGGCAGGTCCATCGACGTCATCCGCGACCTCGCCGAGGGCCGCGAGGCCGAGATCGACGGCCGGCCGCTGCGCCTGCCGTGGGTGCGCGACGGCCGGCTGCCGGTGTGGATGGGGGCCTACGGGCCCAAGGCGCTGGCCATGGCCGGGGCGAAGGCGGACGGGTTCATCCTGCAACTGGCCGACCCGTTCCTGACCGAGTGGATGGTCAAGGCCGTCCGCGCCGCCGCGGCCGACGCCGGCCGGGACCCGGACGCCGTCACCGTCTGCGTCGCCGCCCCCGCCTACGTCACCGACGGCACCGCCGCCGGGCTGGCGCACGCCCGCGAACAGTGCCGCTGGTTCGGCGGCATGGTCGGCAACCACGTCGCCGACCTGGTCTCCCGCTACGGTGAGAACTCCGACCTGGTGCCGGAGGAGCTGACCGCGTACATCAAGGAACGCCAGGGCTACGACTACGCCCACCACGGCCGCAGCGGCAACCCCGACACCGCCTTCGTGCCGGACTCCGTCATCGACCGCTTCTGCCTGCTCGGGCCGGTCGAGGCGCACCTGGAGAAGCTGGAGTCGCTGCGGGCGCTGGGCGTCGACCAGTTCGCGGTCTACGCCATGCACGACGCGCGCGAGGCGGTGATCGACGCCTACGGCGAGCACGTCATCCCGGCCCTCGGCGCCGCCGGCTGACCGCACCGGCCGCCGGTGACGCCACCGGCGGCCGGCGAGGTCAGCCCGTTCCGCGAACCGGCGGCCGCCGGCGCTCAGCCCGCTGTGCCCGGCGCCGCCAGCGTCTCCAGCAGCGCGGGCAGCGACGTGCCGATCGGCTCGCGCACCACGCGGGCGGCCCGGTCGTCGTACGGGGTCGGCTCGGCGTTGACGATCACCAGCCGGGCGCCGTGGTCGGCGGCGATCCCGGCCAGCGAGGCGGCCGGCTGGACCTGGAGGCTCGTGCCGACCGCGATGAAGACGTCGCACGCCTTCGCGATCGACATCGCGTCGCCGAGCACCCTCGGGTCCAGCCGCTCGCCGAACATCACCGTGGCCGACTTCAGGACGCCGCCGCACGCCTCGCACGCCGGATCGGGATCACCGGCCGCGACCCGGGCCAGCGCGTCGGCCATCGTGCCGCGCGCGTGGCAGGTCACGCACACCGTCGACCGCGACGACCCGTGCAGTTCCAGCACCTTGCGGTCCGGCAGCCCGGCCGCCTGGTGCAGCCCGTCGACGTTCTGGGTGATCACCCGCACCGCGGTGCCCGACCGCGCCAGCGCGGCCACCGCCTCGTGCGCCACGTTGGGCCGGGCGTGCCGCGCCGGGTTGTCGGCCCGCACCCGCCACGCCCGCCGCCGGATCTCCGGATCGCCCACGTAGTACGCGTACGTCACCAGCTTCTGGGCCTGCGGATCGCGGCGCCACACGCCGTTCGGCCCCCGGTAGTCCGGGATGCCGGAGTCCGTGGAGATCCCGGCGCCGCTCAGGATCGCGACGAGGGGACGGCGGGCCGCGAGGGCGTCGGGCGTCGTACTGCTCATGCGGCGAGCGTACGAGCGCGGCGCGGCGGGCGGCCAGCGGTTCGCCGACGGCCGCGGTGGACCCGCCGTCGTGCGCAGCTCGTGCGGGGCGGGCCGGCCGGTCCGCGCGGCGGCCGAGGACCGTCGGCTCGTCGGCTGGTCGGCCTATCGGCCCGGTCGGTTCAGAACGCCACGATGCGGACCACGAAGAACGCCAGGACGAAGAGCACGACCAGCGCGATGACGACCATCGGGCCCTTGCCCCAGCCCTTCGTCGGGTTGTGGGCGTCGCTCGGTCCGGCGTCCGGTGTGCTGCCCTCCGCCGGAGGCGTCTCTCCGGGCGGCACACCGCCGCCGGGTTCGAGGCCCGCAGTGGTGTCGGGGTCCGGATCGGCGTTGCTCATGTCCCCATCCACCCATGATCCCGGCCGCCGCGCAGCCCGGGGGCGTCCGCCCGGGGCGGTCCGCACGGCCCTGCCGGACCGGGAGAGCGGCCGGTGAACGGGTCGGTGCCCGATCAAGGTGTGACAGGCGTCACGTTGGGGAACGGCTCGCAACCGTTCGCCTATACGCGGCGTGTATACACCTGACGAATAGTTCGCGGCGGCAGTCGCCCCCCCAACCGGCGCTCTCCCCGTACGCACCGGACCGGCGCGCGCAGCACCCACGGTGACGCGCCCGCGGAGTACGGCGGTTGAGCGGCGGCGACAGAAAGGCACTCATGTACGGCAAGGCACTCGCGCCCGAATACCAGGGCGGGCTCACCTCGTTGTCGGTCAACTCCTCGATCCAGGACGTGCTCGCCCAGGGTACCGAGCGGTTGCGCGCGGCCGAACTCGCGGGCGAGGCAGGGGAGATGGCGAAGGCGGGCCTCGCCGTCGCCGAGGCGCACCGCAGGCTGGGCGACATCGCCGAGGCCGACCGCGCCTGGAAGGCCAGCTACCGCGCCGCCCGCACCGCCGGGGACCTCGGCGCGATGGCGTGGGCGCTGTGGAGCGGCGGCACCCTCGCCCGCCAGCGCGGCGCCCTCGCGCTGGCCTACCGGCTGCTCGGGCTCGCCGCCGAGCTGGGCGGACGCTCCGGCGACGTGGTCGCCCGCGGCTACTCGCTGGCCGGCATGGCCGAGACCGGCCGCATCCAGGGCGACTACGAGGCGGTCGGCGAACTGCACGAACGCCTGCTCGCCGAGGCCAGGAAGCGCGGCGAGGCCCGGCACACCGTCTGGGCCCTGGAGGGCATCGCCCAGATGCACCGCAACACCGGCGACTTCGACCGCGCCCTGGCCCTGTTCGAGGAGGCCGAGTCGATAGCCGCCGGCGCCGACGACCAGCGCGGCCGGGCCTGGGCGCTGCGCGGCATCGCCGACGTCGTCTCGGTCCGCGACGGCGACGCCGACCGCGCCCTGGCCCTGCTCAGCGAGGCCGAACTCGTGTGCCGCCGCATGACGCTGAGCGCGGCGCTGGCCTACAACCACAAGATGCGCGGCAACGTCTTCTACCGCTGCGGGCGTTACGAGGAGGCCCGCGCCATGTACGGCCAGGCGCTGGAGGAGTTCCGCGCCATGGACGAACCGCGCGGCGAGGCCCTCTCCCGCCTCGGCCTGGCCAAGGCGCACGCCCGGCTGGGCCGCGACCAGGCCCGTACCATCGCCGAACTCACGCATCTGGAAGAAGAGTTGGGCCGCATCGGCCTGCACCATGTGCGGGCCATGGTCCGCAAGGCGTACGACGAGCTGGGCCTGCGGACCGAGGAGTCCGCGGCGCCGGTCGCCCCGCCGCGCGCCGCCGTCGACGGCCTGGCGCGGATCGTCGTGAGCGGCACCGCCACCGGCGCCGACCTCCCGGAGCCCGCCGTCGGAGGTGCCCGGTGACCGCCGCCGTCGAAGCCTGGTCCCGCGCCGAAGCCTCCGCCGCCGGTGCCTCCGCCGGTGCCTCCGCCGGCGTCAAGGCCGGTGCCCCCGGTGCCGCTGCCTTTGCTCCCGGTCCCGCCGCCGGCACCGCCGCCCATGCCCCCGGTGCCGGTCCCGCCGCCCATGCCCCCGGTGCTCCCGACGCCGCTTCCGGCGCCGACGTGCCGTGGACCCTGGAGCGCTGCCGGAACCTGGTGCGTCCCGCCCTCACCGAAGCCGTCGGCCGCCTGCACCCCTGGGCGGCCGAGATGACCGCGCACGCCCTCGGCTGGGACGTCCCCGGGCACCCGTCCGGCACCGCAGGCCAGGGCAAGGGCGTGCGCCAGGCGCTCACCGTGCTGGGCGCGGAGGCGGTCGGCGCCCCCGCCGCCGTCGCGGTGAACGGTGCCGTCGCCGTCGAGCTGGTGCACACCTTCTCGCTGCTGCACGACGACATCATGGACGGTGACGAGACCCGCCGCGGCCGCCCGGCGCTGTGGAAGGCGTACGGCACCGGGCCCGCGGTGCTGGCCGGGGACGCGCTGTTCGCCCTCGCCGTCGGCGTGCTGGCCGAGACGCCCGGCCCCCACGCGACCACCGCTGTACGGAAGTTGACTGCCGCCCTGCACGACCTGGTACGCGGCCAGGCCGACGACCTGCTCTTCGAGTCCCGGCCCTGGTACGGCCCCGAGGCGGTGGGCCGTACCGAATACCTGGCGATGGCCGAGGCGAAGACCGGGGCGCTGCTGGGCTGCGCGGTCGCGCTCGGCGCCGTGCTGGGGGGCGCCGAGCCGGCCACCGTCGCGGCGCTCGACCGCTTCGGCCGGCACCTCGGCACCGCCTTCCAGGCCGTCGACGACCTGCTGGGCCTGTGGGGGAGCCCGCGCGACACCGGAAAGCCGGTCCACGGCGACCTGCGCCGGGCGAAGAAGACGCTGCCGGTGCTGGCGGCGCTGGAGTCCGCCGGCCCCGACGCGCGACGACTGGCGGCGCTGCTGGCCGACCCCGGTCCGCTGGACGCCGACCGGGCGGCGCGGGCCGCGGACCTGGTGGCCCGGGCCGGCGGCCGCGACGCCGCCCTCGCCGAGGCCACCCGCCACCTCGCCCTCGCCGACGCCTGCCTGACCGACGTCCCCCTGCACGGCACGGCCACCGCGGAACTCCGCGCCCTGCGGGCTTTTCTCCTGGGGCGCCGGGGCTGAGGGGCCGAGGGTGCCGGGGCCGAGCTCACGGGTGCCGATGTGAGGCCAGGGGCCGCCGGGGCCGAGGTCCGGGGCGCTGGGTTCGAGGCGGGGGGTCCCCGGATCGGGGGGCCTCTGGAGGGGGCCGTGGAAGTGGTTGCCCCGGCAGGGGTTCCCGTTCGCACGGTTGGGGGCTTGGGGGCT
>NZ_JAAGKO020000086.1 GCF_027947535.2 Streptantibioticus silvisoli | reverse complement strand
CCCCGCCTCACCCCTTCCCGTAGCCGGAGGCGAGCGGCATGCGCAGGCCCAGTGGGGGCGGTGCGGCCAGCGCGTCGGTGACCGGGCGGCTGAAGCGGTGGGGCGGCAGGAGGGTGGCGAGGGCGAAGTGGGCGGTCAGGGCGCGGACCTCGGAGCCGTGGTGGCGGAGGTTGTGGCCGTCGGCGTGGACCTCGAAGCGGCAGACGTCGGGGTTGATCTTCTTGGCGCGTTCGGCGAAGCGGAAGGACAGGTCGGGGTCGTGCACGGCGTCGGCGGTGCCGTGGGCGATCAGGACGTGGCGGTCGATGAGGTGGCGGACCGGGTCCGGCTCGCGGCCGATCGGCAGCCAGGGGGCGAGCGCGATGACGGAGGCCACCGCGTCGTGCCCGCCGGCCCACAGCGCGGCACGGCCGCCGATCCCGATGCCGACCAGGCACAACGGGACGTCACCGTAGCGCCGCAGGGCCTCGTCGGCGGCCCATTCGGCGTCCCGGGCCGGGTGGGCGTGGTGGCCGTTCCAGCCGCGGTTGCCGTAGTGCACGACGTGCGTGACGAGGCCCGCCTCCTGGCCGGCGTGCTGGAGTGCGCGGCTCAGCCGGCGCGCGGCTGCGTTCGCCGCGCGCGAGGCGCCCGCGCGGTCGCCCGCCGGCCGGCCCTCGGGCAGCACGAGCACCACCGCCCGCGCCCCGGAGGCCGGGCCGGTGCCGAACGCGCGGCCCAACCGCGCCCCACGCACAGGTAAAGCTTGCGAAGCCATGGCAAAACCTTGGCAGAAGGATCAGCCAACTCCACCGGACGTGTTGGTCAATCTTCGGTATGGGATCACCACAGGCACTTCACAACCGGTGATCTACGCGCGTAGGCGTTAGAGTCTGCCAATGCAGAACGAGAACGAACACGGTAACGAGAACAGTCCCCACCAGCACGAACACCCGGCCGCGCAGGTCGCGGACACCGCTGTCGCCGCGCGGACCGCCGCCGCACAGGATTCCGGCGCTTCCGGGCCCGCCGCCGCCGGGGCCACCGCTCGCGGCGCGTCGTCGCAGGCCACGCAACCCGGCCCCGGCGCGTCGGCGCGCGGGGCGGCCACCGGTGGCGCCGGGTCCTCGCGGGCCGTGGCCACGCCGGACCGGATCAAGCGGGCGCCGAAGGTGCTGCTGCACGACCACCTGGACGGCGGGCTGCGGCCGGCCACCATCGTCGAACTGGCCCGCGAGAACGGCTACGACGGCCTGCCGGAGACCGATCCGGCCAAGCTCGGCGTCTGGTTCCGCGAGGCGGCGGACTCCGGGTCGCTGCCGCGCTACCTGGAGACGTTCGCCCACACCTGCGCGGTCATGCAGACCCGCGACGCCCTCGTGCGCGTCGCGTCGGAGTGCGCGCGGGACCTGGCCGCCGACGGCGTGGTGTACGCCGAGATCCGCTACGCGCCGGAGCAGCACCTGGAGGACGGCCTGACCCTGGAGGAGGTCGTCGAAGCGGTCAACGAGGGCTTCAGGGACGGCGAACGCCGGGCCGCCGAGGCCGGTTTCCGGATCCGGGTCGGCGCGCTGCTCACCGCGATGCGGCACGCCGCCCGGTCGCTGGAGATCGCCGAACTGGCCAACCGCTACCGGGACCTGGGCGTCGTCGGCTTCGACATCGCCGGCGCCGAGGCCGGCTTCCCGCCCACCCGGCACCTCGACGCGTTCGAGTACCTCAAGCGGGAGAACAACCACTTCACCATCCACGCCGGCGAGGCGTTCGGACTGCCGTCGATCTGGCAGGCGTTGCAGTGGTGCGGCGCCGACCGCCTCGGGCACGGCGTGCGGCTGATCGACGACATCGAGGTGGCCGAGGACGGCACGGTGACGCTCGGGCGGCTGGCGGCGTACGTGCGTGACAAGCGGGTGCCGCTGGAGCTGTGCCCGACCTCCAACCTCCAGACGGGCGCGGCCGCCTCGTACCGCGAGCACCCGATCGGCCTGCTGCGCCGGCTGCACTTCCGCGTCACGCTCAACACGGACAACCGTCTGATGAGCGGCACCGACATGAGCAGCGAATTCGGCCACCTGGTCGACGCCTTCGGCTACACGCTCGACGACATGGAGTGGATCACCGTCAACTCGATGAAGTCAGCATTCATCCCTTTCGATGAACGTCTGGCGATGATCAACGACGTCATCAAGCCGGGATACGCCGAACTGAAGGCGGAGTGGCTGTTCCGCCCGGCGACCGGCCGACCCGCTGTGGCCAGCCCTTCCGCCGGATAACAGGGGTGCGGCGGCGGTCGGGCGGACCGCCGTCAACGAGATCGGACGGCCGGGGTCACGCGACGGACGCGCGGCCCCGGCGGCGTGTTTGCGCCGCGACCGGCACGTGGCTAGCGTCTGCCGAACGTGATCGCTTCGCCACCCGGAGTGATCGGCATGCCCGCCCCCAGGCGGCGGCCGCCGACCGGCGACCGCCATCCGCGACCGGAGTTGACCGCCGCGCCCGACGCCGCGCAACCCGGTCCCGGGCCACCCCAGCCACGTTTCGAGGATGTATTTCGATGAAGAGCGGAACCCTGAAGACCCTCGGTGCCGCCGCACTCGGTGTCGCCTTCGCCGCCGCCGCGGCCGGCACCGCGAGCGCCGCCCCGGCCCTGCCCGCGAACGCCCCCGCCTCCGCCCTCGACTCGCTGACCACCCAGCTGCCGCTGACGCAGGTCACCGGCCTGGTTCCCGGCGCCGCGCAGGCCACCGGCGCGCTCCAGGGCGCGCTGCACAACGTGCCCGCCGCCTTGAGCGGCGGCAAGAACGCCGGCCTCCTCGGCGGCCTGCCGCTCGGCTCCCTCGGCGGCAGCGGCCTCCCGCTGGGCGGCTGACCGCCACCCCGCACGACGCCGACGGGCCGGCCCCTTTCCGGGGGCCGGCCCGTCGGCGTCGCACGGCACGGGAGCGGCCCGGCTACGGCACCAGCTCCACCGGCGCCATGACCGGCGGCGCGGTGGCGTGGGCGGCCGCGTAGGCCTTGCGGGAGAGCTGGCCGATGCCGTGGCGGCGCAGCGCCGCGCGGCCGGCCGGGACGATCGCCAGGTGCGCCAGCACCACCCCGGCGGCGTTCAGCAGCACCGCGTCGGTGTCGAAGACCTGGCCGGCCACTCCGTCACGTACCACCTCGGCGGCGAACGCCAGCATCAGCCCGCCGAACGCGGTCCGGGCGAACGACCCCAGCGGCGAGGCGTCCACCCGGCCGCCGACCACCGGCAGCAGGACGCCGAGCGGCGCCAGCAGCAGCAGCTCGCCGCCCAGGTGTTCGGTCGCACCGCGCGCGCCGAGCGCCAGGTAGGCGCGGATGGTGTGCAACGGGGTCATGCTGCCCGCTGCCACCCACGGGCCCGACATCGAGTGTTGCGCGAACCAGTAGACGGCCGTCAGGTGCAGCAGCATCAGCACCGCACCCCCCGGGCGCGACCACTGGAGAATCCGCTGGGGCCATTCACCCCGGCCCGCGACGGCCGACCGGCCGGCGGGGAGCACGTCTGGCTGCACGTGGGGAAGGACGCGTTCCGCACGGCGGCGGTTCCAGCGCCGTCCGGCCCGCCCCTCGCTCCGCCCGCGCACCGGTCAGCCCACCGGGGTGCCGGCTGTCGGGCCGGCGTCGGGGTTGGTGCGCAGCGCTTCGTCACAGGTGTAACTGCGCGGTGCGATCTTCGGGTCGAGGCCGCCCAGCAGCACCGGGTGCCCGGTGCCGCCCGACAGGGCGCCGGCGAACGTGCACACCAGCTGCCCGACCGCGTACGCCGGCAGGGAGTCGGGCGGTTCGCTCAGCCGCCAGGTCGACGCCGGGTCGCTGCCGTCCGCGGGCAGCACCATCAGGCCGCCGGGCATCTCGGAGGCGAAGCCGCCCTTCTCCTCCGCCGCGTCCGGGGGCTGTTCCAGCTCGGCCAGCAGCACCTGCGCCAGCCGCAGCCCCTTCCCCATCCGCGGCAGCGTCCGGCTCACCGGGAAGAGCCGCCCGCCGCACACCAGGTAGACCTGCACGTTGAGCCGGTGCGTCCCGGCGCGGGCCGGCGCGGCCGCCGGCAGCACGCAGGTGCCGCGGGTGGGCGCGGCGCCGGCGTCGACCGGCACCGCGGTGGCCCGGATACCGCAGCCGGACAGCGCGGCGCCCAGCGCCAGCACCGCCGATCCGCCGGCCAGCAGCCGGGTGCGACGCCTCATGCCCGCCCTCCGTCGGTCGCGCCGCCGCCGGGCACCGTGCCGCCGGCCGGGCCCGCCGGGCCTGCGGGGCCGGCCGGGTCGTCGGGGTCGGCCTCGTCCGGCGCGGCATCCGGGTCCGGCGGGATCGGCAGCCGCAGGGTGAACTCCGCGCCGCCGCCCGGCCGGTTGGCGGCGGTGATGAAGCCGTGGTGGATGCGGGCGTTCTCCGTGGCGATCGATAGGCCCAGGCCGCTGCCCTCGGACCGGGCCCGGGAGGCGTCGGCCTTGTAGAACCGGTCGAAGACGTGCGGCAGGACGTCCTCCGGGATGCCGGGACCGTTGTCCGCGACCCGGATGACCAGCTCCCGCCCGGTGCCGTCCGCACCGGCCGCCTCCCGCACCCGGTCCGACACCGGCGCGGTGCGCACGGTCACCCGCACCGGGGCGCCGCCGTGCTTGAGGGCGTTGCCGATCAGGTTGGCCATGACGACGTCCAGCCGCCGCGGGTCCAGCCGCACCAGGATGCCGCGCGGCGCGTCGAGGTCGACGGAGTCCAGCCAGGCGCGCGCGTCCATGCAGGCGGTCACCATGTCGGACACGTCGACCTCGTCGGCGCGCAGCCGGGCGGTGCCGGCGTCGAACCGGGTGACCTCCATGAGGTTCTCCACCAGGTCGCCCAGCCGCCGGGTCTCGGTGACCACCAGCCGGACCGCCGGTGCCATCATCGGGTCGAGGGAGTCCGCCTCGTCCTCCAGGACCTCCGTCACCGCGGTGATGGCGGTCAGCGGGGTGCGCAGCTCGTGCGACATGTCGGCGACGAACCGCCGTGACGCCGCCTCCCGCGCGCTCAGCTCCTCCACCCGGCGCTGCAACGCCTCCGCCGCGCTGTTGAACGTGCCGGACAGCTCGGCGAGTTCGTCGGTGCCGGTCACCCGCAGCCGGGTGTCGAGATGGCCCTCGCCCAGCCGCCGGGCCGCGTCGCCCAGCCGCCGCACCGGCCGCAGCACGGTGGACGCCGCCGCCTGCGCCAGCAGCGCCGCGCCGATCAGCGCCAGCAGGGTGGCGATCCCCAGCGACCAGGCCAGCGACGACAGGTCGGAGCGTTCCGCCGCCAGCGACTTGAACATGTAGCCGGTCGGCCCGCCGCCGGCCAGCCGCGCCCCGCCGACCAGGTACGGCCGGCCGCCGACCGTGGTGCGCTGCCAGTACAGGTGGTACGTGTCCTTGTTGCCGTCGGTCAGCGGCCGGGCCCGGCCCACCGCGTCCCGCAGCGTCTTCGGCACCAGCGTGAGCGAGAACGCCGCCGGGTCGGGCACCGCCTGGCAGGAGCCGGAGACCAGCAGCACCGCGTACTCCTGGGTGCCCTGCGCCATCCGGGCCGCCGCCTGCCGCAGTTCGTCGCAGGGCGGGGTGGCCGGCAGCGTGCCGGCGTTGCGCGACATCGAGGCGCGGAAGTCGTCCAGCGAGGAGTTCTGCGCCCGGGTCAGCACCGCGTCCCGGTTCAGCCAGTACGCGATCCCCGAAACCGACAGCGCCGCGGTCAGCGCCACCGCCGCGAAGACCGCCACCAGCCGCAGCCGCAGGCTGCCGAACCGCAGCCGGCCGGCCCAGCCGTTCGCGTTGCGTATGGTCACGCCGGGGCGTCCAGCCGGTAGCCGACGCCGCGGACCGTGCGGATCAGCTTCGGCGCGGACGGCACGTCCTCCACCTTGGCCCGCAGCCGCTGCACGCACGCGTCGACCAGGCGCGAGTCGCCCAGGTAGTCGTGCTCCCACACCAGGCGCAGCAACTGCTGGCGCGACAGCGCCTGGCCGGGCCGGCGGCTCAGCTCCAGCAGCAGCCGCAGCTCGGTCGGCGTCAGCTGGAGGTCCTGCCCGTCCTTGGTCACCGTCATCGCCGACCGGTCGATCACGATGGCGCCGAACGCCACCGCGTCACTGCTGTCGCGCTCACCGCGCCGCAGCACCGCCCGGATCCGGGCGTCCAGCACCCGTGGCTGGATCGGCTTGATCACGTAGTCGTCGGCACCGGACTCCAGGCCGACGACGATGTCGATGTCGTCGCTGCGCGCGGTCAGCAGGATGATCGGCAACTGGTCGGTCCGCCGGATGCGCCGGCACACCTCGAACCCGTCGATCCCCGGCAGCATGACGTCCAGCACGATCAGGTCCGGGCGCTGCTCGCGCAGCCGCTCCAGACCCTCCTCGCCGGACGCAGCGGCCACCACGCGGTGGCCCTGCCGGGTGAGCGCGAGTTCGAGGCCGGTACGGATCGCGTCGTCGTCCTCGATGAGCAACAGGAAGGGCACTGGAGCATTGTGGCCTACGACGGCCGGTGGCGCTGTGACGGTGCTGTGACACTCGCCGGACACCCCCATGAAACTGATCCGACAGTCTTTCTGTCACGGCGGTACACCACCGCCGGAAAACGTCAGAAGCTGGTCCACCCACGGGGGTCAACGATGAGCACTACGCACACCACGGCCTCCGCCACGGCGAGCCGGCCCAGGCCGCGTACCGCCGCCGGGTGGAACGAGGGACTGTCCGGTGCCGCCAGTGGGCGGGGGTGCGCACGCGGCACCGGACGCAACACCGTCGCCACCGTCCAGCAGCGGCACCGCACCGCGGGACGGCTGACGCCGATCGAGGGCGGTGCCGTCGGGACCGCCGCCGTCACCGCGGCCCGCGCCACGACCCGCGCCGGCGGCAACGAGGCGGACTTCACCGCCTACGTCACCGAGCGCCGCGCCTCGCTGTACGCCACCGCCTACCACCTCACCGGCGACCGCCACGAGGCCGAGGACCTGCTCCAGACCGCGCTGTTCTCCACCTACCGCGCCTGGGACCGGATCAGCGACAAGGCGGCCGTCGGCGGGTACCTGCGCCGCACGATGACCAACCTGCACATCAGCGCCTGGCGGCGGCGCAAGCTCAACGAGTACCCGACCGAGGAACTGCCCGAGACGCCCGGCGACGGCGACGCGATGAGCGGCACCGAACTGCGCGCGGTGCTGTGGCAGGCGCTCGCCAAGCTGCCGGAGACCCAGCGCACCATGCTGGTCCTGCGGTACTACGAAGGCCGTACCGACCCGGAGATAGCCGACATCCTCGGCATCAGCATCGGCACGGTCAAGAGCAGCATCTGGCGCTCGCTGCGCCGCCTGCGCGAGGACCAGGCCCTCTCCCAGGGCCGCGACGAGGACGAGGCCTTCGGCGAACTGGTCGCCTGAGACCGGCGTGCCCGGCGGAGAGCACCGCAGGCCGACCGGGACCAGCAGGGAACAACGGGGGCCACAGGACCCGGGGCCGCGATCCGAGGGGGACGCGGTCCCGTGGGGGAGATCCCGGGCGACCGGGAGACGGGGGACCCCGGGGAAACCCGGGGGCACGGGGCCCGGGGAGACCCGGGAAGCGGGGGGACGGGCAACCCTGATGGGGATCAGGGGGCCCGGGGGAAAGACGGGGAACCGAGGGGGATCGGGGACCCGGGGGGAAACGGCTCGGGGGAGCCGGCCGGAACCACCGGGGGGTGGTGGGCGGGGGCGCGGTCGTCATGACCGCGCCCCCGTCGGCGTTCGTGGCGGGTGGCGGATGGCGTGCGGCCCGGCGCGCTCGGCCCACTCACCGCCGCGTCGATCCGGCCCGCCACGTCGATCCGTCCGCCGCGCCGATTCCGTCCGCCGCAGCGATCCAGCCTGCTACGTCGATCCGGCCCGCCGCGGCGATCCCTGCCCTCCGCCTATCCGCCGACCGGTACGACCGGTGTGTGGCACGCGCGGATGCGGTCCAGGGCGGCCGGGTGGGCGCACGGGGTGGCGCCCAGCGCGGTCTGCCGGGTGACGATGCCGCGTTCGGCGCGCATCAGCCGCCAGCCGCGGCGCACCAGGAACGGCCAGGACTTGCGGCCCTCGCGCAGATCGCGCCGCAGCCGGCGCCACGCGGTGACCGACGGCCGCCCGCGCAGGCAGACCGCGTCGGCGAGCAGGCCGCCCGCCCGGCAGCGGGTGACGATCTCGGCGGCGAAGATGCCCTCGGCCACGAAGACGGCGGCGCCGCCGAGTTCGAACGCGGTCGAGCCGACGACGCCGGAGGTGGCGATGTCGTACACCGGCACCTGGGTGCGGCCGGTGCGGGCCAGCGAGCCGATGGCGGCGAGCGCGGCGTCGGCGTCCCAGGACAGCGGCGAGTCCCAGTCGGTGCCGCCGCCGTGCGGCAGGGCGGGCAGCGTGGGATCGCCGGCGCACTTGTAGAAGTCGTCGAGGTTGAGCACCGGCAGGCCGGTGCGGCGGGCGAGTGAGGTCTTCCCGGAGCCGGACGGCCCGGCGAGCAGGATGACGCGGGCGACGGTGGGCGCGGAGGCGGTGTCGTCATCGAGGGTCACGGGAAACCAGTCTGACGTATCCGGCGCGCGGAAGCGCTGGTGGACCGACGGTGATCGCTCCACTACGCTGTGTGCCGCCCTGTGTTGTGTCCGCAATGCCCGCATTGCCGGGCTGATCAGGTAGGTCGCCATGTCGTTCCGCACCCCCGCCGCCCACGCGGCCCCCAAGCCCGCCAGCCGGGCGCTGCTGCGCGCCGCACTCGTCCTGTCGGCGGCCGGCGCGGCCCTGTCCGTCGGGGCGGGGGCCTCGCAGGCGGCCCAACTCCCCGGCGCCGGCGGGGCGCTGACCGGTGCGGTCAGCGGGCTGGCCGAGAGCATCGGCCCGGTCAAGCACCTCCGGCTCGACCCGCTGGCGGGCACCCCGGTCGACCTGCTGACCAACGGGGTGGGCACCCAGATCGCCGACTTCAAGCCGATCGGCACCCGGACGCTCACCCAGCCGATCACCGACGGCGACTCGCTGTCCCAACTGCCGCTGATCGGCCCGCTGACCGCCCTGATCCCCGGCTGACCGCTCCGAATCCCCCGGCCCCCGGCCGGCCGTGGCAACGTCAACGGGCCCGGAAGCGGTGCTTCCGGGCCCGTTGACGCCCTGGTCGGACCCTGATCGGGTACCGGATCGTCTTCGTCAGACCCCGATCGGGTGCCAGACCGTCTTCGTCTCCAGGAACGCCAGCAGGCGCCCGGTGCCCGGGTCGGCGGTCCAGTCCTCGGCGCGCGGTCGCAGGACCCGCTTGAGGTTGTCCGCCGCCGCGATCTCCAGCTCCCGGGCCAGGTCGCCGTCCGCGCCGGTCAGGTCGATCGCGTTGACATCGCTGTGTGCGGCCAGGTGCGGGCCGATCTCCGCCGCCGTGCCGGACAGCAGGTTGACCACGCCGCCGGGCAGGTCCGAGGTGGCCAGTACCTCTCCGAGCGACAGGGCGGGCAGCGGCGCGCGGTGCGAGGTCACCAGCACGGCGGCGTTGCCGGTGGCGATCACCGGCGCCAGCACCGAGACGAGGCCGAGGAACGAGGAGTCCTGCGGCGCCAGCACCGCGACGACGCCGGTCGGTTCGGGGGAGGAGAGGTTGAAGAACGGTCCGGCCACCGGGTTGGAACCCCCGGCGACCTGCGCGATCTTGTCGGTCCAGCCCGCGTACCAGACCCAGCGGTCGATCGCCGCGTCCACCGCGGCCGCCGCCCCGGCCGGCGACAGGCCCTCGCCGCCGGCCACCTCGCGCACGAACTGCTCGCGCCGGCCCTCCAGCATCTCCGCGATCCGGTAGAGGATCTGGCCCCGGTTGTACGCGGTCGCCCCGGCCCAGCCGCCGAAGGCCTTGCGTGCCGCGCTCACCGCGTCGCGGGCGTCCTTGCGGGAGGCGAGCGGGGCGTTGGCCAGCCACGCGCCCTGGGAGTCGGACACCTCGTACACCCGCCCGCTCTCGGACCGGGGGAACTTCCCCCCGACGAACAGCTTGTAGGTCTTGAAGACGGACAACCGCTCGGCGACCGCCGGCCCGGCGGACTTCTTCCCGGACTCCGGGGCGCCCTTGGAGCCCGGCGCGCTCTTGGACCCCGTGGTCTTCCCGGACTCCGAGGAGCTCTTGGCTCCTGAGATCTTCCTGGAATCCGACGTCTTCCCGGACTGCGAGGAGCTCTTGGACTCCGACGAGTTCTTGGACTGTCGCTCAGACGACATCGAGATACGCCTCCAGACCGTGCCGTCCGCCCTCGCGGCCGTAACCGGACTCCTTGTAGCCGCCGAACGGCGAGGTCGGGTCGAACTTGTTGAACGTGTTGGCCCACACCACGCCGGCCCGCAGCCGGTCGGCCATCCACAGGATGCGCGAGCCCTTCTCGGTCCAGATGCCGGCCGACAGCCCGTAGGGGGTGTTGTTGGCCTTCTCCACCGCCTCGGCCGGGGTGCGGAAGGTCAGCACCGACAGCACCGGGCCGAAGATCTCCTCGCGGGCGATGCGGTGCGCCTGGGTGACGCCGGTGAACAGCGTCGGCGCGAACCAGTAGCCGGCCGACGGCAGTTCGCACGCCGGGGCCCAGCGCTCCGCGCCCTCCGCCTCGCCGGCCGCGGTCAGTTCGGTGATCCGGGCCAGCTGCTCGGCGGAGTTGATCGCGCCGATGTCGGTGTTCTTGTCCAGCGGATCGCCGACCCGCAGGGTGGACATCCGGCGCTTGAGGGCGTCGAGCACCTCGTCGCGCACCGACTCCTGGACCAGCAGCCGCGAACCGGCGCAGCACACGTGGCCCTGGTTGAAGAAGATGCCGTTGACGATGCCCTCGACGGCCTGGTCGACCGGCGCGTCGTCGAAGACGATGTTGGCCGCCTTGCCGCCCAGCTCCAGGGTGACCTTCTTGCGGGTGCCGGCCACCGTGCGGGCGATCGCCTTGCCGACCTCCGTCGAGCCGGTGAACGCGACCTTGTCGACGCCGTCGTGCCCGACCAGCGCGGCGCCGGTTTCGCCGTCACCGGTGAGGATGTTGACGACCCCCTTCGGCAGTCCGGCCTGGCGGCAGATGTCGGCGAAGAACAGCGCCGACAGCGGCGTGGTCTCGGCCGGCTTGAGCACCACGGTGTTGCCGCAGGCCAGCGCCGGCGCGACCTTCCACGCCAGCATCAGCAGCGGGAAGTTCCACGGGATGACCTGCGCGGCGACGCCCAGCGGGCGCGGGTCCGCGCCGAACCCCGCATGCTGGAGCTTGTCGGCCCAGCCGGCGTAGTAGAAGAAGTGCGCGGCCACCAGCGGCAGGTCCACGTCACGCGACTCGCGGATCGGCTTGCCGTTGTCCAGCGACTCCAGCACCGCCAGCTCGCGGCTGCGCTCCTGGATGATCCGGGCGATCCGGAACAGGTACTTGGCACGCTCGGTGCCCGGCAGCGCCGACCAGCCGGTGAACGCCGTGCGGGCGGCCCGCACCGCCGCGTCCACGTCGGCCGCGCCGGCCTGCGCGACCTCGGCGAGCACCTCCTCGCTGGACGGCGACAGCGACTTGAAGACCCGCCCGTCCGCGGCCTCGCGGAACTCGCCGTCCACGAACAGCCCGTAGGACGGCGCCAGGTCCACCACCGCCCGCGACTCGGGCGCCGGCGCGTACTCGAATACCGATGACATCTTGTCCATGAGGGTCTCAGTCCACCGTCACGTAGTCGGGACCGGAGTACCGGCCGGTGCTCAGTTTCTGCCGCTGCATCAGCAGGTCGTTCAGCAGGCTGGACGCGCCGAAGCGGAACCAGTCCGGGCTGAGCCAGTCGTCGCCGACCGTCTCGTTCACCATCACCAGGTACTTGATCGCGTCCCTGGAGGTGCGGATGCCGCCGGCCGGCTTGACGCCCACCTGCACGCCGGTGGTGTCGCGGAAGTCGCGGACCGCCTCCAGCATCAGCAGGGTGTTGGCGGGTGTGGCGTTGACGGCGACCTTGCCGGTCGAGGTCTTGATGAAGTCCGCGCCGGCCAGCATCGTCAGCCACGAGCAACGGCGGATGTTGTCGTACGTGGACAGCTCGCCGTTCTCGAAGATCACCTTCAGGTGCGCCGCGCCGCCGTCCGGCCGCGCGCACGCCTGCTTGACCGCCCTGATCTCCTCGAAGACCTCCATGTACCGGCCGGACAGGAACGCGCCGCGGTCGATGACCATGTCGATCTCGTCGGCGCCGGCCGCCACCGCGTCGGCGACGTCCGCCAGTTTCACCGACCGCGCCGCCCGGCCGGCCGGGAAGGCGGTGGCCACCGACGCGACGTGGATGCCGGAGTCGCCCAGCGCGTCCTTGGCGATCCGCGCCATGTCGGGGTACACGCAGATCGCGGCGACCTTCGGCGCACTGCGGTCGGTCGGGTCGGGGCTGACGCCCTTGGCGCACAGCGACCGCACCTTGCCGGGGGTGTCGGCACCCTCCAGCGTCGTCAGGTCGATCATCGAGATCGCCAGGTCGATGGCGAACGCCTTCGCCGTCGTCTTGATCGAACGGGTGCCGAGCATCGCGGCCCGGGCCTCCAGGCCGACCGCGTCCACGCCGGGCAACCCGTGCAGGAAGCGGCGCAGCGCGGCGTCCGAGGCGGTCACGTCCGCCAGCGTGGCCAGCCGGGCCGCGGCGTCCGGCCCATGCGCGGGCACCGTCGGCAGGCCGGAGGGGGCGGTGAGAGGGGACAGTGGGGACATGGTCACCACCCGAGCATATCTACGCGCGTAGCGACATGTCACCCCGGGGGGTTTCTCTGTTTGTCGGGTGAACGCCCACCGGCCGCACCGCGTTCGCCGACCGGCCGCACCCGCACACCCCACCGTCGACCAGCCGCCCGCACCCCACCGTCGACCGGCCAACCCTCACCCCGCCGTGCCCGGCGGAGCCGTCCGGCGGGGTCAGACCGTGTTCACCACGATGAGCGCGATCAGGCCGAGCGCGGCGGGGACGTAGACCGGCCAGGCCCAGCGCTGGGTGATCTCGCCCTGGGCCTGCGGGGCGGCGGAGTGCAGTTCGACGAGGTCGCGCAGCGCGATAACGGCCTGGTCGGAGGAGGCGAGCACCGGTTCCGCGGCGGGGGTCACGTGGCGTACGCGGGTGCGGCCGAAGAGTCCGGGCGGGCCGTCCGGCACCATCGTGCGGGTGCTGCGGCGGTCGGCGCGCTTGCGGGCCCGCATCGAGACCGGCACCGCCCACAGCTGGTACTTCTTGCCGCCCGCGAAGACCTCCGTGGAGTACTTCGCCTCCACCGACTCCACCCGCGCCAGCGGGATCGTCACCGTGCGGAACGGGTTGCGGACCAGCATGCGCTTGTCGCTGACGTACACCACCGGCCGTACGGTGAACGCGATCACCAGCGGCGCGGCCAGCAGCATCCCCGACAGCGCGACCCACGGCGTGCGCCCGGGCCCGTGCAGTGCCGCGTCGGTGACCAGCCACACCCCGAAGATCAGCAGCAGCACGCCGCCGAAGACGCCCATCGGGGACCGGAAGGCCCGGTCGGCGTACGCGGATTGCTCGGGAGGCTGGGGACTCGGGGTCGGGCTCGTCATACTTCCGATTCTGCATGACCGGCCCCGGCGGCCTCCGCCGACCCGAGGTTTCGGTATCGCATCAATGCGGCGCCCCGCCGGGACGGCGGTACGTCCCGGGTACGCCCGCGCCCCGGACCGCCCCCGGCCCCGCCCCGCGCCGCGGCCCCCGCGTACCGTCGCCGCGGGCCGGGCCGCCGGCGTTCCGCCCGCCCGGTTCCCCCGACACCCCCCGCGAGGGGCGCACGACACCGTATGACTGGGAGGCGGCACAGGTTCGTATGACATACGGAGACGGCACGTGACGGCGCATTCCTACCGGAGGTCAGCATGAGAACGGCGACGGCGACGAAGGACCCGGCCCGCGGCGGCGGGCGGACGCGGGCCGGTGAGGTCGCGGGCCACGCCGTGGCCGGCCCCGGCGGGCACGGACCGGTGCCGTGCCCCGGCGCCCCGCGCGGCGCGGACTGCGGACGGCACCGGGGCGGTGTGCGCCGGTGAGCGATCCGCGAACCGGCTGGACCCGGCGGCTCGGCGGCTACCTGATGCGGCACCGCCGGGACGTCCTCCTCGCGCTCGGCGCGGCGGTCCTGGGCAGCGTCGGGCAGACCGCCGTCCCGCTGATCGCCCGCCAGATCATCGACCAGGTGATCGTCGCCCACACCTCGCCGCTGTGGCCGTGGCTGACGCTGCTGATCGCGGCGGCCGTCGTGACGTTCGCGCTGGCGTACCTGCGGCGCTACCGCGGCGGGCGGGTCGGGCTCGCCGTGCAGTACGACCTGCGCAACGCCATGCACGACCACCTCCAGACGATGGACCTGCAAAGCCTCGACCGGATGTCGACCGGCCAGCTCGTGGCGCGGGCCAACTCCGACTCCGCGCTCGTGCAGGCCCTGCTGAACTTCCTGCCGCTGCTGAGCGGCAACGTGATCCTGATGGTGCTGTCGCTGGGCGTGATGATCTACCTCTCGCCGCCGCTGGCGGTGGTGAGCGTCGTGGTGCTGCCGGGGCTGTTCGCCGTGGCGTACCGGATGCGGCGCCGGATCTTCCCGGCCACCTGGGACGCCCAGCAGCGCGAGGGCGAACTCGCGCAGATCGTCGACGAGGACGTCAACGGCGTGCGCGTCGTCAAGGCGTTCGGCCAGGAGGAGCGCGAGGCGCACCGGATCGTCGGCGCCGCCCAGACCCTGTACGGGTCGCGGATGCGCGGAGTGCGCCTCCAGTCGCGCTACCAGCCGCTGCTGGAGGCGATCCCGGCCTTCGCCCAGGTCGCGATCCTCGCCCTGGGCGGCTGGCTGGCCCTGCACCACCACATCAGCCTGGGCACCTTCCTGGCCTTCTCCACCTACGTGGCGCAGTTCACCGCGCCGGCCCGCCAGCTCGCCAACATCCTCACCGTCGCCCAGCAGGCCAGGGCCGGCGTGGAGCGGATCTTCCAGCTGCTGGACCTGGAGCCGGCGATCACCGACGCGCCGGACGCGATCGAACTGCCGGACCCGCGCGGCGAGATCGTCTTCCGCGACGTCCACTTCGCCTACGACGGGTCCAACCCGGTCCTGCGCGGGTTCGACCTGCGCGTCGGCGCCGGCGAACGCGTGGCGCTGGTCGGTTCCAGCGGCAGCGGCAAGTCCACCGTGGCCGCCCTCGTCTCCCGCCTGCGCGACCCCGACCGCGGCAGCGTCACCATCGACGGCCACGACCTGCGCTCGGTCACCCTGCGGTCGCTGCGCCGCCGGATCGGCGTGGCCTTCGAGGACAGCTTCCTGTTCTCCGACACCGTCCGGGCCAACATCGCCTACGGCCGCCCCGGCGCCGGCGAGGAGGAGATAACGGCGGCGGCGCGGGCCGCAGCGGCGCACGACTTCATCACCGGCCTGCCCCGCGGCTACGACACCCCCGTCGGCGAACGCGGGCTCACGCTGTCCGGCGGGCAGCGCCAGCGCATCGCCCTGGCGCGGGCGATCCTGGCCGACCCGGCCGTACTCGTCCTGGACGACGCCACCAGCGCGGTCGACGCCCGCACCGAGCAGGCCATCCACGACGCCCTGCGCGGCATCCTCGCCGACCGCACGACGCTGCTGATCGCGCACCGCCTGTCCACGCTGCACCTGGCGGACCGGATCGTCGTCGTGGAGGACGGGCGCGTCCTGGAACAGGGCACCCACAGCGAACTCACCGGGCGCAGCGCCGTCTACCGGTCCCTGCTGTCCGGGCTGGAGGACGAGGCGCGCGACGCGGCCGGCGACCGGGTCGAGGCGCTGGCCGCGGTGGCCGGCGACGTGACCGCGGTGACCGACGCGGCCTGGCGCTCCCCGGCCCCGGCCGCGGCCCCCGGCCGCCTCACCCCGGCCGCCGGGCCCGCCGCCGGCGCCCCCAGCCTCGGGTCGGGCCTGGGAGGTGGCGGCGGCCGGCGGCGCAGCCTGGCCGCCACCCCCGAACTCCTCGCCCAGGTCGCCGCGCTGCCCCCGGTACGGGACGTCGCCGCGGTGGACTTCGAACGCGAGGCACGCCACGACCGGCGTTTCACGCTGCTCGGGCTGCTGGGCGCGTTCCGCCGTCCGCTGCTGACCGGGCTCGTCCTCGTCGTCCTCGACGCGCTGGCCGGACTGGCCGGCCCCTACCTGGTCAAGACCGGCGTCGACAGCGGCGTGACGCAGGGCTCGACCGCCGCGCTGTTCGCCGCCTCCGGGCTGCTGCTCGCCGTCACCCTGGCCGACCTGGCCGACCAGGTCGGCGCGACGTTCGTGACCGGCCGGGCGGCCGAACGCGTCATGCTGTCGCTGCGGATCAGGATCTGGGCGCAGTTGCAGCGGCTGTCGCTGGACTACTACGAACGCGAGATGGCCGGCCGGATCATGACCCGGATGACCACCGACGTCGACCAGTTCGAATCGCTGGTCGAGAACGGGCTGCTGTCGGCCCTGGTGTCGTTCGTCACCTTCGTCGGGGTGGGCCTGGCCCTGGTGCTGATCAACTTCGACCTCGGCCTGGCGACCCTGACCGTCGCCGTCCCGCTCGCCGTCGCCACCGTGCTGTTCCGGCGGCGCGCCACCGTGCTCTACGACCAGTCCCGGGACCGGATCGCGGTGGTCAACGCCGACTTCCAGGAGAGCCTGTCGGGGGTGCGCGAGGCGCAGGCGTTCACGCACGAGCCGGCCACCGTCGAGCACTTCCACCAGCTGGGACGGCACTACCTGCGGTCCCGGGTGGCCGCGCAGCGGCTGGTGGCCGTCTACTTCCCGTTCGTGCAGTTCCTGTCCGCCATCGCCGACGCGATCGTGCTCGGCGTCGGCGCCGGCCTGGTCGCCTCCGGGCACCTGACCACGGGCACGCTGATCGCGTTCCTGCTGTACATCGACATGTTCTTCTCGCCCATCCAGCAGCTGTCGCAGGTCTTCGACTCCTGGCAGCAGACCCGGATCTCGGTCAACCGGATCGCCGAGCTGATGGCGCTGGAGACGCTGACCCCCGACGTCCCCGACGCCGTGCGGCCCGGCCGGCTGACCGGCGCGATCACCATGACCGGCGTGCGCTTCTCCTACCCCGCGCCGCCGGAACGCCCGCAGCGGCAGGTCAGGGGCCCGGCCGACGCGCGGCTGTCCTACGCGGCCGAGGTGCTGCCCGCCAAGCCGCCGGAGGCGCTGCGCGACATCGACCTGCGGCTGGCCGCCGGGGAGACCCTGGCGCTCGTGGGGGAGACCGGCGCCGGCAAGTCGACCATGATGAAGCTGCTCGCGCGCTTCTACGACCCCGACGGCGGCCTGGTCCGCTTCGACGGCCACGACCTGCGCTCGCTGGAGCTGAACGGCTTCCGCACCCAACTCGGCTACGTACCGCAGGAGGCGTTCCTGTTCAGCGGCACGGTCCGCGACAACATCGCCTACGGGCGGCCGCAGGCACCGGACCACCGGGTCGAGGCGGCGGCCCGGGCGGTCGGGGCACACGACTTCATCGCCTCGCTGCCGGCCGGCTACCGCACCCCGATCGCCGAACGCGGCAAGTCGCTGTCCTCCGGGCAGCGGCAGCTGATCGCGCTGGCCCGCGCCGAACTGGTCGACCCGGCCGTGCTGCTGCTCGACGAGGCCACGTCCAACCTCGACCTCGCCACCGAGGCCCTCGTCACCGCCGCCATGCGCAACCTGTCGCGCCGGCGCACCACGGTCATCATCGCCCACCGCCTCCAGACCGCCAGGGCGGCCGACCGCATCGCCGTCCTCGACCACGGCACCATCGCCGAGATCGGTACCCACGAGGAACTGCTCGCGGCCGGCGCCGGCTACGCCGCGATGTGGCAGGCGTTCGAACAGCTCGGCACCGGCGGCTGACCGACCGGCCGGCCCCCGCCCGCGGTCGCGCCGGCCACCGCGGGCGGGGGGAGGTCCGGCCGGGGAGCCCGCATCGGCGAACGGCGAACGGCGAACGGCGAACGGCGAACGGCGAACGGCGAACGGCGAACGGGGGCCGGTGCACGGCAACCGGCAACCGGCGACTCGGGGGAGCGGCGGACCGGCGGCCCGGAGACCGGCGGACCGGTGACCGGTGGGCCGGTGACCGCTGGGCCGAGCGCGTCAGGCCGGGAGGGACTCCGCGGGGTCCCGGTGCCGGCCGGGGTCGGGGGCGCGCAGGGTGCGCACGTCGCGGGAGAGCAGCGCCGCGACGGTGGCCAGTACCGTCAGCACCGCGCAGCCCGCCAGCGTGCGGTACAGGCCGAAGGCCACCGCGGCCGGACCGGCCACCAGCGTGCCCAGCGGGGCGAACGCCAGCGGGCCGAACACGTCGTACGCGCTGACCCGGCCCAGCACCTCGTCCGGGATCTCCCGCTGCATCGTCGCCGCCCACAGCGCCCCGAAGACGTCGGTCGCCACCCCGACGCCGAAGTTCGCCCCGCACACCCACCACACCGGCGCCCGCACCGCCAGCAGTGCCATCGGCAGCGCGACCGGGAACATCGCCACCACCGCCACCAGGATCGGCCGCCGCACCCGCAGCCGCAGCGCCACCCCGGCGCCCACCAGCGTGCCCAGCGCCTGCGCGCCCACGACGTAGGACCAGCCCCGGGCGCCGCCCAGGCCCCGTTGCGCCGCCAGCGGACCCAGCACCCCGTTGACCGCCGACATCGCGGCCACCAGGAATGCGAACTGCGCGACCACCACCCACAGCCACTGCCGGCGGGCGAACTCCCGCCAGCCGTCGCGCAGATCGGCCCGGCCCGACGAGGCGGCCCGCGGCCGGGCGGTCACCCGCAGCCCGCGCACCAGCAGCGCGCTGGCCAGGTACGAGGCCGCGTTGATCGCCAGCGCCCAGCCCGGCCCCAGCAGCGCGACCACCAGGCCGGACAGCGACAGGCCCAACAGCGTCGCGCCGTTCTGGAAGATCCGCAGCGTCGCGTTGGCCCGTTGGAGGCGGTCGGCCCGCACCAGCAGCGGCACGACGCTGGCCATCGCCGGCCAGAACAGCGCCGTGCCGGTGCCCGCCACCGCCGTCAGCAGGCACATCGCCGGCAGCGGCGCGTGCCGGGTCAGCACCATGACCGCCAGACCCGCGTAGGCCGGGCCGCCCAGCAGGTCGGAGACCACCATCAGCCGCGACCGCGACATCCGGTCCGCGACCACCCCGCCGCCCAGGACGAACGTCACCTGCGGCAGCGCCAGGCAGCACTGCACCAGCGACAGCCGCCCGGCCGACGCCCCCGGCAGCGCCAGCACCGCGAACGCCAGCGCGACGCGGGCGAAGGCGCTGCCCAGCACGGAGACGGTTCTCGCGGACACCAGCAGCACGAAGCGCCGGTCCCGCAGCAGCGATGACGACGCGTCGAGGGGCGGGGGCACGCGCCGGACCCTACGCGAGCGCGCCCCGCCCCGCCTGCGGTTTTCCGCCCCGCGCCGTTACAGCCCGGCGGCCTGCGACAGGTCCCGCTTCAAGGCGTGCAGCACCTCGTCCGCCGCCGCCCGGGCCTGCCGCGCCGTCGTCGACCCGGCCACCGGGACGACCACTTCGAGGTAGCACTTGATCTTCGGCTCGGTGCCGCTGGGCCGCACGATGACCCGCGCACCGCTGACCGCGCCCTCACCGGTGAGGTGGTAGCGCAGGCCGTCGGTCGGCGGCAGCCCGCCCGCGCCCCGCGACAGATCCTCCGCCGACGCGACCTTCAGGCCCGCCAGCACGGTCGGCGGACTCTCGCGCAGCCGCGCCATCACCGCGCCGATCAGCGACAGGTCGGCCACCCGCACCGACAACTGGTCGGTGGCGTGCAGCCCGTGAGCCGCCGCCAGCTCCTCCAGCAGGTCCGGCAGCGACCGGCCCTGCGCCTTCAGCCCGGCCGCCAGCTCCGCGATCATCAGCGCCGCCGTCACGCCGTCCTTGTCCCGCACCCCGTCCGGGTCGACGCAGTACCCCAGCGCCTCCTCGAACCCGAACGCCAGACCGGGCACCCGGGCGATCCACTTGAAGCCGGTCAGCGTCTCCTCGTAGGCCAGCCCGGCCCCCGCCGCGATCCGCGACAGCAGCGAGGAGGAGACGATCGACGTCGCCAGCGTGCCGCGCCGGCCCCGGCCCACCAGGTGCGCCGCCAGCAGCGCGCCCACCTCGTCGCCGCGCAGCATCCGCCAGCCGCCGGCCGCCGCCGGGTCCGGCACCGCCACCGCGCAGCGGTCCGCGTCCGGGTCGTTGGCGATGACGATGTCCGGCCCCGCCGCCCGCGCGCAGTCGAACGCCAGGTCCATCGCCCCCGGCTCCTCCGGGTTGGGGAAGGCCACCGTGGGGAAGTCCGGGTCCGGCGCGCCCTGGGCCGGCACCACCGACGGCGCCGGGAACCCGGCCCGTTCGAACGCGTCCAGCAGCGTGTCGCGGCCCACCCCGTGCATCGGGGTGTACACCACCGACAGGTCGCGCGGCCCGGCCTCCTCCACCACGGACGCCGCCCGGTTCAGGTAGGCGTCCAGCACGTCGTCGCCCAGCGTCCGCCAGCCGGACTCCGGCCGCGGCACGTCGGCCAGCGCCCGCACCGCCTCGATCCGTTCGGCGATCAGCGCGTCGGCCGGCGGCACGATCTGGGAACCGTCGCCCAGGTAGACCTTGTACCCGTTGTCCGTCGCCGGGTTGTGGCTGGCGGTCACCATGACACCGGCGACCGCGCCCAGGTGGCGGATCGCGAACGCCAGCACCGGCGTCGGCAGCGCCGACGGCAGCACCGCGGCGCGCAGACCGGCCCCGGTCATCACGGCCGCCGTGTCCACCGCGAAGTCGTACGACTTGTACCGGGCGTCGTACCCGACGACGACCAGCCCGCCGCCCGCGCCCTGCGCGTCCAGGTACGCCGCCAGGCCCGCCGCCGCCCGGATGACGACGGCCCGGTTCATCCGCATCGGCCCGGCGCCCAGCTCGCCGCGCAGGCCGGCGGTGCCGAACTGGAGCGTCCCGCAGAACCGCTCCACCAGGTCGGCCCGCGCCTGCGCGACGTCGCCCTGCGGGGCTTGCGGGTTCCGGGGGTCCCGCGCGGCCTGCGGGTCCGGCTGCGCCGCGTCGAGCAGCGCGGCCAGCTCCTCGCGGGTCTGCGGATCGGGATCCTCCGCGAGCCAGGCCCGCGCCCGGGACAGCGTCTCGTCGAGTTCCATGGCTAACTCCTGTGGGGGCGAGTCGGTGAGCGGGACGGCGAACGGGCCTGCGAGGAGCGGGCCCCGCGCGCAGCGGGGCCGGGGGTCGGGTCAGATGCGGTCGAGCACGCGGGCCAGCAGAGCGCCCATCCGGCTGGCCGACTCGCGGCCGGCCTCCAGGACCTCGGCGTGGTTCAGCGGCTCACCGGTCATACCGGCGGCCAGGTTGGTCACCAGCGAGATGCCGAGCACCTCCGCGCCCGCCTCCCGGGCCGCGATCGCCTCCAGCGTCGTGGACATGCCCACCAGGTCCCCGCCGATCGCCCGGACCATGCCGATCTCGGCCGGCGTCTCGTAGTGCGGGCCGGGCAGCTGCACGTACACGCCCTCGGTCAGCTCCGGGTCCACCTGCCGGCACAGCTCCCGCAGCCGCGGCGAGTACAGGGCGGTCAGGTCGACGAAGTTCGCGCCCTCGATCGGCGACGTCGCCGTCATGTTGATGTGGTCGCTGATCAGCACGGCCTCGCCCGGCCGGAACGTCGGACGCAGACCACCGCAGCCGTTCGTCAGCACGATCGTCCTGCATCCGGCCGCCACAGCGGTCCGCACCCCGTGCACGACGGTCGCCACGCCGTGGCCCTCGTACAGGTGGTTGCGGCCCAGGAAGACCAGCGCGCGCTTGCCGCCGATCGTGACGGAACGGATCTTGCCCGCGTGTCCCGCGACCGCCGGCGGCGGGAAGCCCGGCAGGTCCGTCACGGAGAACTCGCTGTCGGGCACGCCGAGCGCGTCGGCCGCCGGAACCCACCCGGAGCCCATCACCAGCGCGACGTCATGACTCTCCGCGCCGGTCAGCTCGCGCAGGCGTTGGGCGGCCACGTCTGCGGCGGCGTAGGGGCTCGGGGGTACGGATACGGAAGCGGTCACGCGGATGAGGGTAACGGAGGATTGCCTACGCGCGTAGAAGCCCCCCGTCTCCGACGGTTGCGGGGGGGGGGGGTACTTCC
>NZ_JAAGKO020000085.1 GCF_027947535.2 Streptantibioticus silvisoli | reverse complement strand
GGGGGGGGGGAGGGGGATGGGGGTTGGGGGACGGGTGGGCGGGGGGCGGGATCGGTGACGGGGGTTCGGGATCGGCGATCGGTGACCGGCGGGGGATGGGGGAGGAAGAACGGATGGGGGGCAGGTCCGGGCCGGGCGGGACGGCGGTCACTCGTGCGTGCCGATTGCCGTGCGCCGGGTTGACGGTTGTCGCCCGGAACGGGTGATCGCGGCGGCCGGAGGGTGACGGTCCCCGCTACGGCCCGCCCGACGCCCGGTTCCAGGCGGCTCCAGGGTTCCGGGCCACCCGACCCCGGCTCCGCACCGCACCGGCGCCCGCTCGCATGCACCCGACACCGCCCCCGGACCGCCCGACGCCGCCTCGGACGGGCGCCCGGCGCGAAAGGTGTCCCCCGCCGCGGCCACCCCACCGGAGCCCCCGGCACCCGTTTTCGAGCACCCCGGAGCACCCCCGGACCCCCCGGACCACCTCCGGAAACCGCACCCCCGGAGCATCCCCAGGGCGCGCGCCGGCCGGGGGCGCCGCGCGGTCCACGTCACTCTCCGCACCCGTTGGGGAGTGACGGCAAACACCATTCGGGCATGATGTCCGTCACGTCGGGATAGCACCGGCGTGAGGCCGACGTGACGAGGTTCACCGAACCGGCACACGCGGCACCGGCGTTTCGATCCGGTCGGCGGCAGGGGCAATCGCGCAGGTCGAGCGGGTACGGCGGGGCGGCGGACGGACGCGGCGGCGAGGGGCGTGCGGTGGCCTGAATGTGACGCGGGTCGCGGTCAGGCGGCCACCGGCCGACGGGAGCGGCGGAGGTCACCGGCGTTAATCGGGGCGGGAGTTGTCAGTGGCCTCCCGTAGGCTTCTGAACATGCAGTCGAACTCTGAGCCGCTCGCCCACGCACCCGCGGCTGTCCCCGCGGCCCTGCGGCTTGAGCACGCCCAAGAGCGGATACGCGCCCTCACCGGCGGCCCCGAACTATCGGTGGCCGACCGGCTGGAACTGGCCGAATGGCAGCGCGAATGGGTCGCGGCCTGGCGTGAGGCGGAGTACGTCCCCGCTGCTTGAAGCGGTGAGTGACGGCACAGCGACCGGCGTCAGACTCCGCCCCGCCCGCCGTCTGCCTCCGCCCACGCCCGGCCACCGCAGGGCGCACGCCGGCCACCCCGCCGGTGGCGCCCGGCCCGCACCGGCGGCGCTCGGCACCGGCGCCCGTCGATCACCGCGCCGGGCGTCGGCCATCGCACCGGACGACTTCAGCCACCGCGACGCCGTTACGGACCCGCGCCGGCCACCGCACCGGTAGCGACGGCCCCCGCGTCACGCCATCACGCGCGCCGCTGAGCCCAGGCGTCAGCCGATCGCACCGTGGACGTCCGGCGGCGCCCAGCACCCGGGACCGCTCGTCAACCACCGCACGCCCGCGTCACCCCACGTCACCCCGCATCACCTCCGCATCCCCCCGTTACGCCCGGTCACCGCCCTCCGCGCTACGCCCCGGCATCGCCTGAGCGCTACGCCCGGCACCGCCCTCAGCCGAACTCCGCCGCCAGAGGCGCGGGGCCGCCGAGGGCGTTGCGGCGTTCGGGCATGGCGAGGGTGACCATGCGCAGGCGGCCGGCGGCGAGCTCGTAGGCGTACGCGGTGCGGATGCCGGCGGTGAGGACGGCCGTCTTGGGGCGGGGCCAGCGCAGGATGCGGCCCATCCGGGACATGACGGCGAGGCTGACGTCGCGGTAGGTGCGGATCTCGGCCCGGGCGGTGTGTTCGAGGAGGTCGCGGATCAGGCGGCCGTGGCCAGCGGCGGCAAGGCGCAGGAGTTCCTCGTGGCAGAAGGCCAGGTGGTTGTCCTCGTCGGCGGAGATCATCCTGATCGCGCGGCCGACGCCGGGGTGGCCGCCGAAGATCCGCTTGAGCAGGCGCATCTGCTCGGCGGCCCGCTGTTCGGTGACGCGGCTGTGCGCGAGGTAGGCGATGACGTCGTGCTCGGTGAGCTCCTCGGCGCGGCACAGTCTCGCGTGGGACAGGCCGATCCCCTGGCGTTCCAGGCTCATCGTGTAGTCGGTGTCGTCCGGCACCGGGACCTCTTCGAGGCCGCGCTGGTGCAGCAGGGCCTTGAAGATGCGGCCGTGCTTGTCCTCGTCGGCGCCGTGCCGGGCGATCTTGGGGGCGAGTTCGGGGTCGCGCACCAGGGCGGAGATGCGGCCGTTCTCCCAGCCGCCCTGGTCCTCGCCCTTGGCGGCGATGCTGCAGAAGAGCTGGAACGCCTCGTCGTCGTCGTGGATCTCCCGGAACAGGCTGCGTGCCGAAAGCATCGTGACCCCTCTCCCAGAGCCTCCCGAACGCCCGAGGACGCCGGCTCTCCCGGTTCCGGGGCCCCGGTTCTTCCGGTTTCCCCGTTTCCCCGACTCCTTGTTTCCCCGTCTCCCCGTCTCCTTGTTTCCCGGGGCTCCCGGTTTCCCGGATTCCGGGGTCGCGGGTTCCATGGGGCCCGGACTCACCGGCCCTCCCGGACTCCCCCGGCCCTCCCGGACTCCCCCGGGCCCCGGCAGGCCCCGGATTCCGGGCTCTCCCCGGAATCCGCCGGACCGGATCGGATCGGCCACCGCCTTCAGTGACCTATTTGTCAGGTGATATCACGAAGTATTGAATTCCAGCGGTCAGCCTGCGGCAACAGCTGAAGCCGTTCGGGTGACGTTCGCCGGACCCGGGCACCGACGCGGCGAGCCCCGGCGTTCTCCTAGCATGAACGGATGACACCCCCCGCCGGCCCGCACGACAACCCTCCGCACCAGACCTCACCGCACGAGCCTCCGTCGCCCGACAGCTCGCCGTCGCAGGACGGCCGCCCGCCGCAGGACGTTCCCCGCCAGACGTCCTGGGGCGACTCGGCACCCTGGGACGACGCGCCCTGGGACGAGCCGCCGTCCTGGGACGACGAGCCCGGCAGCTGGGAGGACGCCAAGCCCGCCGCCGGCACGCCCGCGCGCAGGTCGGGGGCGGTGACCGGCCACGACCTCTCCGTCGAGCGGGCGCGGCCCGAGACGGCGGTGGAGGCGCTGAACCGCGTCTTCGGCTACGACTCGTTCCGCGGCGAGCAGCAGGAGATCATCGACCACGTGGTCGGTGGCGGGGACGCGCTGGTGCTGATGCCGACCGGTGGCGGCAAGTCGTTGTGCTACCAGATCCCGGCGCTGGTGCGGGACGGCGTGGGTGTGGTGATCTCACCGCTGATCGCGCTCATGCAGGACCAGGTCGACGCGCTGCGGGCGCTGGGGGTGCGGGCCGGGTTCCTGAACTCGACGCAGGCCTCCGACGAGCGCCGGATGGTGGAGGCCGAGTTCCTCGCCGGGGAGCTGGACCTGCTGTACCTGGCGCCGGAACGGTTGCGGGTCGAGGCGACGACGCGGTTGCTGGAACGCGGCAGGATCTCGCTGTTCGCGATCGACGAGGCGCACTGCGTGGCGCAGTGGGGCCACGACTTCCGGCCGGACTACCTGGCGCTGTCGGCCCTGCACGAGCGCTGGCCGGACGTGCCGCGCATCGCGCTGACCGCGACGGCGACCGAGGCGACGCACCAGGAGATCGCGGCGCGGCTGAAGCTGGGGGACGCGCGGCACTTCGTGGCGAGTTTCGACCGCCCGAACATCCAGTACCGGATCGTGTCGAAGGACGACCCGAAACGGCAGCTGCTCGCCCTGCTGCGGGCCGAGCACCCGGGGGACGCGGGCATCGTCTACTGCCTGTCGCGGGCGTCGGTGGAGAAGACCGCGGCGTTCCTGGTGGCCAACGGGGTCGAGGCGCTGCCGTACCACGCGGGGCTGGACGCGTCGGTCCGCGCGCGGAACCAGTCGCGGTTCCTGCGGGAGGACGGGCTGGTGATGGTGGCGACGATCGCGTTCGGCATGGGTATCGACAAGCCGGACGTGCGGTTCGTCGCGCACCTGGACCTGCCGAAGTCGGTCGAGGGCTACTACCAGGAGACCGGCCGCGCCGGGCGGGACGGGCAGCCGAGCACCGCGTGGCTGGCGTACGGGCTCCAGGACGTCGTGCAGCAGCGCAAGATGATCGACACCTCCGAGGGCGACGAGGCGCACCGGCGGCGGCTGGCCGCGCACCTGGACGCGATGCTGGCGCTGTGCGAGACGGTGGACTGCCGGCGGGTGCGGCTGCTGGAGTACTTCGGACAGAAGGGCGAGCCCTGCGGCAACTGCGACACCTGCCTGACGCCGCCGGAGGCGTGGGACGGCACGGTTCCGGCGCAGAAGCTGCTGTCGACGGTGGTGCGGCTGAAGCGGGAGCGCAACCAGAAGTTCGGCGCCGGTCAGATCATCGACATCCTGCTGGGGAAGAAGACGGCGAAGGTCATCCAGTTCGACCATGACGGGCTGAGCGTCTTCGGCATCGGCAGCGAGCTGCGTGAGGCCGAATGGCGGGGAGCGGTACGGCAGTTGCTGGCGCAGGGGCTGTTGGCGGTCGAGGGTGACTACGGCACGCTGGTGCTGACCGAGGGCAGCGCGGAGGTGCTGGCCGGCCAGCGGCAGGTGCCGTTGCGACGGGAGCCGGAACGCAAGGCGGCGCCCCGGGCGTCGGGCGGTTCGGGTTCGGCGTCCCGGTCCAAGCGCGGCGCGGCGCCGGTCGACCTGCCGGCGGAGGCGCAGCCGGTGTTCGAGTCGCTGCGGGCATGGCGGGGCGCCACGGCGAAGGAGCAGGGCGTTCCGGCGTACGTCGTCTTCCACGACGCGACGCTGCGCGAGATCGCGATGGCCCGCCCGGCCACGCTGGCCGACCTCGGCGGGATCAGCGGCATCGGCGAGAACAAGCTCAACAAGTACGGTCAGTCGATCATCGACCTGCTGGCGGAGGCGGGGGCGGAGGGGTAGCTCTCCGGAGGTGGGGGTGCAGCGGGTGACGGGAGTCGATGCCGGCGTCCGGGGCGGTGGCCGGCGCGGTGGCCGGGGCGGTGGCCGGCGCCGGGGGATCGCTGACGAGCGGGGTCGTGGCTGACGGGCGGAGGAATCGCCGACGTCCGGCACCACGGCCGACGTCCCGCTCCCGGTCAACGTCCGGCACCACGGCCGACGCCCCGCATCCCTCCCCCCGCCGTCTTCGCGTCGTCCCCGCTTGGCGGGCCGGGGGCTGGCAGACTGCCCGGCATGTCCGACGAGACGTCACACACAGCGCCGGCGGCGGACGGCCGGGCGGCGGCGGTCCGGCGCGGGCGGGTGCGGCCGTGGGTGTGGGGACTGGTGGTGTGCGTGGCCGGGGCGTTCACCGCTTACGTGCGGGCGTTCCTGGCGGTGTCGGGGCTGACGGACTCCGGCGGCGGATGCGGGATGGGCCGCGAGCGGGACTTCGTGCGGCTGGACGTGCGCGACTTCCCGCCGGCCGCCCGGTGCCTGCTGCGCGACGGTACGGCGCACGACCTCGTGCCGTCCTGGACCGCGCCGGTGCTGGTGGCCGGCCTGGCGGGCGCCCTGCTGTGCGCCGCCGTCGCGCTCTGCCTGACCCTGCGCCGCCGCCGTACGACGACGCCCGCCGCCTGAGCCACCGGTACCCCCGGTGGCGGCGCCCGGGGTCGCCGGCGTTGCCGGTGCCAACGGCCGCTCGTGCCTCCAGTCACCGGTGCCAACGTTGCCGGTGCCAACGGTCACCGGTACCAACAGTCACCGGCGCCTCCCCGGACCCCACCCCGCCCGGCCCCGCCGGAGGCGCCCGTATCGTGGCTCCGGAACGCCCATCACGGCTGGGGAGTAACGGGGAATGGTGACGCGGCAGGAGCTGGAGGACCTCGACCTGGGCACGGTGCGTACCGTGACGGACGGGTGGGGTGACCTGATGACCGCGGCGCACGCGGCGGGGGACGACGTCGACCGGTCGGTGATGCGGAAGGTCACCAGCACCCAGCAGGGCGCCACGGCGAACGCGTTGACCGGGCGGCTGTCCACGTTGCGCGACAACTACGGTTATGTCTCCGAGGAGTCGGGGCTGATCCAGGACACGATGGCCGCGCTGGTCGACGAACTCGACGCCGCGCAGCGGTCGTTGAAGCAGGCGTACGAGACGGCGGAGCATCTGGCGGGGTTCCGGGTCGAGCAGGACGGCAGCGTCAGCTTCCCGCTGGACCCGCCGGACGCCGGGGTCCGGCCGACGCCGTCGCGGCACGACGCGGACGGTTCCTCGCCGGCCGACGACGAGCCGGCGCCGCCGGGGCGGGGACGGATATCGGGGCCGTCGGCACCGCGGAGCACGGCCCCCGGCTCCCCCGCGACCGTGACCGGGTCCGGTTCCCCCGCTACCGCGCCAGGCTCCCCCGCGAGCGCGAGCGCGACCGCGCCCGGTGACGTGGACGGCCCCAACCGCCGGACGGCGCAAGGCATTTACGACACGATCGACGCCGCGGTGCGGCGGGCGACGGCCGCGGACGAGAAGTTCGCCGGGCTGCTGCGGAAGTTCACCGCGCAGCACGACTACGCCGTCACCGGGGCGACCTGGCGGGACGTGGCCGGGGACGACCGGGCGGCGGTGGCCGCGGACGGCGGGGACCTGCGGCTGGACGCGATCCCGCCGGCGAAGACCGATCCGCTGAAGGCCGCCGAGTGGTGGAAGGGCCTGACGCCGGCCCAGCAGCAGGAGTACCTGGCGCTGGCACCGGACCGGATCGGGCGGCTGGACGGGCTGCCGGCCCAGGTGCGCGACGAGGCGAACCGGGTGTGCCTGCCGATGCTGATCGCCAAGTACCAGGCGGGCGGCGACCGCAACGACGAGTTCGGCAAGCTGTCGGGGTTCACCGCGATCCAGGCGAGGCTGAACAACGAGATGGGCGGCGCGGTCCCGGTCTACCTGCTGGACGTCGGCGACGAGGGGCAGGGCCGGGCGACGATATCGTTCGGCGACCCGGACACCGCGCGGAACGTGTCGGCGTTCGTGCCCGGCACCGGCACGAGGCTCAGCGACCTGGCCGGCGGCGACCTCCAGCGGGCGAAGAACGTGTGGATGGCGGCGAACAAGGCCGACCCGACGCAGTCGCTGGCGTCCGTGGTGACGCTGGACTACGACGCGCCGCAGGTCAACACCACCGACATCCTCAACGACCCGGCGGTGATGGGCACCGGCCGCGCGGACCAGGGCGCGGTCAACTACGACCACCTGCTCGGCGGCATCCGCGCCGCCCACCAGGGCTCCGCGCCGCACGTGACCGCGATCGGCCACAGTTACGGCACGCTCGTGGTCGGCAAGGCCGCGACCCGGCCGGGCGGCATCCCGGCCGACGACATGGTGCTGGTGGGTTCGCCGGGCGTCGGCGTGCAGCACGCTTCGCAGTTGGGCATCGGCGCGAAGCACGTGTACGTCGGCGCGGCGGACGACGACCCGATCACCCGCCTGCCGTCGAAGCTGGAGGGCGCGTCGATCCTCAGGACGCCGGTGGACCTGCTGACCGGGAACATCCCCGGCGCCGGGGCGGACGTGGGCACCGCGGTCGGCGCCTACCTCACCCATCCGCACCAGTTGTGGTTCGGGCAGGACCCGGCCAGCTCCGGGTTCGGGGCGCAGCGTTTCGCGGTGGCGCCGCAGGGCGACGTGTTCACCGCGCAGGCGCATTCGCACAACTACCTGGAGGCGGAGCCGATGTCCCAGAAGTCGCTGGGCAACATCGGCAAGATCGTCACCGGCCACGGCGACCAGATCACCCGCCAGGCGTACCGATGACCACACCGGGGGCGGGCACGACGGGCCCGCACGGCGCGGCGGGGGTCCGGCTGGGGCCGCTGGGCGGTTCGCTCGGGCCGCTCGGCGGTCCGCAGGCCGCGGAGGGCATCCGTGCGGTGCTGGACCGCACCTACGCCGCGATCCTGCCGGGGCTGACCCGCAACGACAACGCGCTGCTGCTGAACCCGGCGGGCGATCCGGGCTCCGGCCCGAGCCCGGTGGCGCGGCTGATGGAGTACAGCGACATCACGACCGTCGTCTCCTCGGCCCGCCGGGGATCGCTGCTGGGCGTCATCGAACGCGCCTGGCTGTCGTTCGGCTACGTCATCGACGAGGTCAACGGCGACTTCTCGATGCCGTCGATGGACGTACGCACACCGGACGGGTACGGCGTGCAGCTGAACGTCGGCGCGCCCGGCAACGTCTACTTCCTGGTCAGCAGCCCGCTCATCCGCCGCCCGGCGGACACGTTCGCGTACAGTCAGCCGCTGGTACCGACCCAACTGCCCGACGTCGACCACCCCTTCTGGTCCCACTGAACGGGTCCCGGTGAACGGGTCCCGATGAACCGGTCCCGGCGATCCGATCCCACTGAACGGGTCCCGTTGACCCGTCCCGTTGACCCGGTCCGACCGATCCGGCCCCCGAACCCCCGGCAGGTGCACCCCGATGAAGACGCCCCTGGTGAAGACGCCGTTGCGGACGCCGCTCGTGCTCAACGTGGCCGTGCTGGCCGGTGTGCTGGCGCTGGCGCTCACCGGCTGCGGCGGTACGGGCGGCGGTGGCGGTTCCCCCGCCGCCGGGCCGATCGGCGCCGACGAGGCCGTCGCGGGGATGCACGCGGTGCTGGACAAGACGTTCGACGGCATCCGTCCCGCGCTGACCCGGGTGCTCAACGGTCCCAGCGCCACGCCGAACCAGGACGCCGCCGGCCGTTCCGACGGCACGGCCGCCCTGTCGGAGTACTGCGACGTCACCACGATCGTCGCCCCGGGCCGGCGGGCGGAGTTGTTCGCGCGGGTGGAGCAGGTGTGGAAGGCCCTCGGCTGGTCCGTCGACACCTCCGGCACGCAGGCCGGCGAGATGCCCACCCTCGACGCCACGACCCCCGCCGGCTACGGCGTCGAGCTCGAGGTCGGCGCCCCTGGCAACGTCTATCTCCAGGTCTCCAGTCCGCCGATCCGCTATCCCGAGGGTTCCACCGCGTACTCCGGCGGCGGCCGGGGCGACACGCGTCCGACGGTGGAGAGCGAGCACTGGTCGCACTGAGCGCGCGGCGCCGTTCCCGTGCGGCCCGAACAGGTCCCTGCGGACGGGGAGTTGGCGTGTCCGGCCGACGGCCTGCGACGTGCGGCTCGGCGTACGGCCACCGGCGGACCGCGGCTAGGCTCGCGCCGCCAGCGGGAACGTCCCGCGAACGGAAGCGGAGAACGCCATCATGGAACTGCCCGGAGACCTGCTCGAACTGCTGCGTGGCCGGAGCACCTGCTACGTCGCGACCACCATGCCGGACGGCTCGCCCCAGCTGACCCAGACCTGGGTCGACACCGACGGCACCCACGTGCTGGTCAACAGCGTCCGCACGCATGTGAAGACCCGCAATCTCGAACGCGATCCGCGCATCGCCCTGACCGTCTCCGACCCCGGCAACCCGTCGCGCTACTTCCAGGTCCGCGGCCGGGTCGCCGCCATCACGACGGACGGCGCCGTCGAGCACATCGAGGCGCTGGCGCAGAAGTACCTGGGCGGCCCCTACCCGTGGTGGGGCGGGCGTGACCAGGAGCGGGTGATCTACGTGGTGGAGGCCGAGCGGGTCATCGGCATGGGCTGAGCACCGGTGCGGCCCCGCGCCTGCGTCGGCGGTGGGAGGCGGGGCCGCGGACGACGTCACCGGCGGATGGGCCGGCGTCGTCCGGCGGACGACGTCGTCAGCGGGCGGCGGCCCGCGGCGTCGGGGGAACGGGCGTCAGCAGTTGGTGTAGCCGACCCCCGAGCCGTGGTACGTGCAGGAGTCGACGGACTTGCCGTGGCTGTCGCGCAGGGAGGCGGTGTCGCCGGTGTTGTTCCACACGTGCCAGCCCATCCCCCAGTAGAGGGTCGCGCCGCTGTCCCGCCCCTTGCCGGTGTGGACCCAGACGCTGGCGCCGGGACGCAGGGTGTGGCTGGGGAAGGTGAAGACGTGGTTCTTCGGGTCGCGCAGCGTCCAGCCCTTGAGGCTGACCGAGCTGTGGCCCGAGTTGGTGATCTTGACGTCCTCGCCGTTGACGTTGTGCGTGGTGTCCTTACCCGGCGCGTCGTACTGGATCCGGGCGAGGTGCACGGCCGGGGTGCTCGCGGTCGCGGGAACCGCCGCGCAGACGACCGAGGCGGCGCCCACGGCTATGACCGGGACCAGCATGCGTAAGCGCATGTACGGGCCTTTCTGAGAGATCCCCCGGTATACCGGGGAAAGTGAGTTCGACCGAACAGCCGAAGATCGTATGGTACGGGCGGAATCAACCGTTCCGAACCGTCCTGTCGGCCGGGAATACCCCAGGGGGGTATACAGTTGAACTCCTGTACGAGGGCACTCGACCCGTGGAAGTCAGGAGGCGGCGATGGCCACCACGACCACCGGCAGGACGCCGGCCGGCCGGCGCGAGACCGGGCGGGCCGGCGACGGCGGCCGGGTCGAGCTGACGATCGGCGGCATGACCTGCGCGTCCTGCGCGGCGCGTATCGAGAAGAAGCTCAACCGCATGGACGGCGTCACCGCGACCGTCAACTACGCCACCGAACGCGCCGGCGTCACGTATACGGACGGCGTGGCGGTGGACGACCTGATCGCGACCGTGGAGGCCGCCGGGTACACCGCACGCGCCCCCGAACCGGAAACCGATCCCGAACCGGATCCGGAACCCGAACCGCAATCCGGAGCGGACCCGCGGCAGGCCACCCCCGGCCCCTCGGGCGCCCCCAGCACTCCCGCCCCGGGCCCGGGCTCCCCCGGCGACCGCACCGGTGCTGCCGGCACCGCCGCCGCGGACCGCTCCGCGCCCGACCCGTTGCGCCAGCGGCTGATCACCGCCGTGGTGCTCGGGTTGCCGGTGGTGCTGCTGGCGATGGTGCCGGCGCTCCAGTTCCGCGACTGGCAGTGGCTGTCGCTGACGCTGGCGGCGCCGGTCGTGGCGTACGCGGGGTGGCCGTTCCACCGTGCGGCGTGGACGAACCTGCGGCACGGCGCGGCGACCATGGACACGCTGGTGTCGGTCGGCACGCTGGCGGCGTTCGGCTGGTCGCTGTGGGCGCTGTTCCTCGGCGACGCGGGGGCGCCGGGGCTGAAGGACGCCTTCGACCTGTCGGTCTCGCGCGGCGCGGGCAGCCGGACGATCTACCTGGAGGCGGCCGCCGGGGTGACCGCGTTCGTGCTGGCCGGGCGGTACGCCGAGGCGCGCAGCAAGCGGCGGGCCGGGGCGGCGCTGACGGCGCTGCTGCACCTGGGCGCGAAGGACGTGGCGGTACTGCGCGACGGTGTCGAGACACGGGTGCCGGTCGGGCGGCTGGCCGTCGGCGACCACTTCGTGGTGCGGCCGGGCGAGAAGGTGGCGACCGACGGTGTGGTGCGGCACGGCGGGACAGCCATCGACGCCTCGATGATCACCGGTGAGTCGGTGCCGGTCGACGTCGGTCCCGGCGACCAGGTCACCGGCGCGACGGTCAACGGCGGCGGGCGGATCGTGGTGGAGGCCACCCGGGTCGGCGCCGACACCCGGCTCGCCCGGATCGCCCGGCTGGTGGCCGACGCGCAGAACGGCAAGGCGGCGGCGCAGCGGCTGGCGGACCGGGTCTCGGCGGTGTTCGTGCCGGTCGTGATCGTGCTGGCGCTGGGCACGCTGGCCGGCTGGCTGCTGCTGGGCGAGGGGGCGACGGCGGCGTTCACCGCGGCGGTGGCGGTGCTGATCATCGCCTGCCCGTGCGCGCTGGGGCTGGCCACGCCGACCGCGCTGATGGTGGGCACCGGGTGCGGCGCGCAGCTGGGCATCCTGATCAGGGGCCCGGAGGTGCTGGAGACCACGCGGCGGGTGGACACCGTGGTGCTGGACAAGACCGGCACGGTCACCACCGGCGTCATGACGCTCACCGCCGTCGAGGTCGCGGACGGCGAGAGCGAGGAACGGGTGCTGCGGCTGGCGGGTGCGCTGGAGGACGCCTCGGAGCACCCGATCGCCCGCGCGGTCGCGGCCGCCGCGGCGGAGCGGACCGGCCGGCTGCCGGTGGCACGGGAGTTCACCGCGCTGCCGGGGCAGGGCGTGCGCGGCGTGGTGGACGGCGTGCTGGTGACCGTCGGGCGCCCGGACCCGGCGCCGGACGGGCCGCTGGCGGACGCGGTGCGGCGGGCCGGCGCCGAGGGGCGCACGGCGGTGACCGTGGCGTGGGACGGCGCGGTGCGCGCCGTGCTGGTGGTGGCGGACGCGGTGAAGCCGACCAGCGCGGAGGCGGTGCGGCGGCTGCGGGCGCTGGGTCTGCGGCCGGTCCTGCTGACCGGTGACCACGAGGCGGTGGCCCGGGCGGTGGCCGCCGAGGTCGGCATCGACGAGCGGGACGTGGTGGCCGGGGTGCTGCCGGAGCAGAAGGTCGAGGTCGTCAAGCGGCTCCAGGGCGAGGGCCGCAGCGTGGCGATGGTCGGCGACGGCGTCAACGACGCGGCGGCGCTGGCCCAGGCGGACCTGGGGCTGGCGATGGGCACCGGTACGGACGCCGCCATCGAGGCCGGCGACCTGACCCTGGTGCGCGGCGACCTGCGGGTCGCGGCGGACGCGATCCGGCTGTCGCGCCGGACGCTGCGGATCATCCACTCCAACCTGTTCTGGGCCTTCGGCTACAACGTCGCCGCGCTGCCGCTCGCCGCGGCCGGGCTGCTCAACCCGATGATCGCCGGGGCGGCGATGGCCTTCTCCTCGGTCTTCGTCGTCGGCAACAGCCTGCGGCTGCGCCGGTTCGAACCCGCCGGTGAGGGCACCCGGACGTAGGCCGGGCCCGGCGGATCGACCAGGAGCGACCGGACGGCCCCGGCGCCGCCGGTTGCCGCACGTCGCGGACGTAGGGTGGGCGGGTCGGCCTCAGCGCACAACCTCACCGGTCCGGCGGGCCGGTGCGAAATCCGAGGAGCACACGATGTCCGGGACCACAGCGGACCCCAACGAGCGGCCCGTCCGGCCTGACCGGCTGCCGCAGTGGGAAGCGCTCGGCGAACACCGCGAGCAGCTGGGCGGGGTGAGTCTGCGTGAGCTGTTCGACGCCGACCCGTCACGTGCCACCCGGTACGGGGTGGACGTCGGCGACCTGCACATCGACTACTCCAAGCACCTGATCACCGACGAGACGCTGGAGCTGCTGCGCGCGCTGGCCGAGGTGCGGGACGTGGCCGGGCTGCGCGAGGCGATGTTCCGGGGCGAGAAGATCAACGCCACCGAGGACCGCGCGGTGCTGCACACCGCGCTGCGCGCCCCGGCGGACGCGGTCGTCGAGGTCGACGGCCACAACGTGGTGCCCGACGTGCACGCGGTGCTGGAGAAGATGGCCGGCTTCGCCGACCGGGTCCGCTCCGGCGCCTGGACCGGCCACACCGGCAAGCGCATCCGCACGGTGGTCAACATCGGCATCGGCGGCTCCGACCTGGGCCCGGCGATGGCGTACGAGGTGCTCAAGCCGTACACCGCGCGGGAGTTGGGCTTCCGGTTCGTCTCCAACGTGGACGGCGCGGACCTGCACGAGGCGGTGCGGGACCTCGACCCGGCCGAGACGCTGTTCATCATCGCGTCCAAGACGTTCACCACGATCGAGACGATCACCAACGCGACCGCCGCGCGGCGCTGGCTGCTGGCCGGTCTCGGCGGCGACGACGCGGCGGTGGCCAAGCACTTCGTGGCGCTGTCGACCAACGCCGAGAAGGTCTCCGGCTTCGGCATCGACACCGACAACATGTTCGGGTTCTGGGACTGGGTCGGCGGTCGCTACTCGTTCGACTCGGCGATCGGCCTGTCGCTGATGATCGCCATCGGCCCGGCCCGGTTCCGCGAGATGCTGGACGGCTTCCAGCTGGTCGACGAGCACTTCCGCACCGCGCCGCCGGAGGCCAACGCCCCTTTGCTGATGGGCCTGTTGGGCGTCTGGTACGGCAACTTCCATGACGCGCAGTCGCACGCGGTGCTGCCCTACAGCCACTACCTGTCCCGCTTCACCGCCTACCTGCAACAGCTGGACATGGAGTCCAACGGCAAGTCGGTGGACCGGCAGGGCGAGCCGGTGGACTGGCAGACCGGGCCGGTGGTGTGGGGTACGCCGGGCACCAACGGGCAGCACGCGTACTACCAGTTGCTGCACCAGGGCACGAAGCTCATCCCGGCGGACTTCATCGGCTTCGCCGAACCGCTGGCGGAACTGGGCGAGTTCGCCGACCAGCACGACCTGCTGATGGCCAACTTCTTCGCGCAGACCCAGGCGCTGGCGTTCGGCAAGACCCCGGACGAGGTGCGGGCCGAGGGCGTCGCGGAGGAGCTGGTGCCGCACAAGACGTTCCGCGGCAACCACCCGACGACGACCGTGCTGGCCACGTCGCTGACGCCGTCGGTGCTGGGCCAGCTGGTCGCGCTGTACGAGCACAAGGTCTTCGTCCAGGGCGCGATCTGGGACATCGACTCGTTCGACCAGTGGGGTGTGGAGCTCGGCAAGGTGCTCGCCAAGCGCATCGAACCGGCGCTGAGCGAGGGCGCCGACGTGCCCGGCCTCGACCCGTCCACCACCGCGCTGGTGGCCCGCTACCGCGAGCTGCGCGGCCGGAAGTAGCCCCTGTCGCCGTCGACTTGTGAACGCGGCGGCGTCGGGAGTCCGGCCGGGGAACGCACCGCACGGCAGACGAATGCACCGCACGGCGGACGAAGGGGCGGTGCACCGGGTGACCGGTGCACCGCCCCTTCGGCGTGCGGTGTCGCCGGTCAGCCGAGCCGGGTCAGCTTGTCGCCGAAGCCGGGCGCCGTCATGCCGTTCCGCAGGGTGACCGGGATGCGGATCTGGCCGGGGCCGTCGCCGACGGTCAGCGTGCCGACGTCCGCGCCGGCCTTGGCGGTGTGCGGAACGGTGCCCGCCTTCAACGCGACCGGCACCTTGACGCCGGGCCAGCCCACCGCGCGGACCGTCCGGGTGGCCACCACCGGGGTGTGGCCGCCGAAGCCGTTGTCGACGTAGCCGACGACCGAGCCCTTCCCTATCACCTGGGCCGAGGTCAGCTCGTGCTGCGCGGCCAGCACCAGCTTGAGGCTGGCGGCCGTGACGGTGTCCAGGATCGACGGCTTGTACTGCCCCAGGACCACCCCGAGGATCAGCTGCGTGGTGCCGCCGACGTCCTTGTACGCGGCGAACACCAGGTTGCCGCCGGCCGCGGTCGAGGTGCCGGTCTTCACGCCGACCACGTCGTTGGTGCCGACCAGGTGGTTCCAGTTGTTGTACGTGTCCCCGCTCGCCGTGCGGTAGCTGGGCTCGGCGACGACCTGCCGGAAGACCGGGTCGGCCATCGCCTTCTCGACGAGTTTGAGCTGGTCGCCGGCGGTGGAGACGGTCGTGGCGGTCAGGCCGCTGGGGTCGGTGTACGTGGTGTGGTCCATGCCGAGGCTCTTGGCGGTCGCGTTCATCTTCTTGACGAACACGGCCTCGGATCCGGCGTCCCAGCGCGACAGCATGCGGGCGATGTTGTTGGCCGAGGCGATCATGATGTCCTCAAGGGCCTCGAACTGGCTGATCCGGGCGCCCGCGGTGACCTTGACCACCGATTCGCCGTCGGCACCGAGCTTGAAGTCGGCGGCGGCCTGCTGGTCCACCGTCAGCGACGCGCCGGTGCTGCCCTGCTTCATCGGGTGGTCGTGCAGCACGATGTACGCCGTCATGATCTTGGCCACGCTGGCGATCGGCTCCGGCTTCTGGGCGCCGTAGGTGCCCATGCTGCCCAGGCCCTCGACCTCCATCGCCGCCTGCCCCTCGGACGGCCACGGCACGGCCGGCGCCGAACCGCCGAACCCGTACGTGGGGTTCAGCGTCAGCGTCAGCGCGGGCGCCGGCAGCGGGCGGACCGCCTGCACGATGCAGAAGACGATCACCAGCAGCAGCACCAGCGGCGTCCAGATCTTCACCCGGCGCAGGGAGGTGCGCAGCAGCGTCTGCGGCGGCGCGGGCGTGTTGGTCAGCGCCGCCAGCAGCTTCAGCGGCTCCTCGGGCGCCGGCGGCAGCGGCTGCTGACGCGTCTGCTCGCGCCGGGTCGGCCGCCCACTGCCGAACTCCGGCGCCGGCCCGTCCGCCGGCACACCGCCCGGCAACGGAGGCGCGGGCGCCGGCGGCGGCGGAACGGCGGCCGGCATCAGCGCGGTGGCAGCCCGCCCGGGGGAGGCGCCGTCGGCGGAGGGGGCGCTGTCGGCAGGGGAAGCGCCACCGGCGGAGGGGGCGCTGTCGGCGGAGGCGCCGCTTGCGGAGGGGGCGCTGTCGGCGGAGGCGTCCTCGGGCTCGGCGGGCTTGGCGAGCGGCGCGGGCTTGGCGCCGGCGCTCGGCTCCGCGGCGGTGGCGCCGTTGGGCTTGGCGCCCTCGGGCTCGGCGGGCTTGGCGAGCGGCGCGGGCTTGGCGCCGGCGCTCGGCTTGGCGGCGGTGGCGCCGCTGGGCTCGGCGTCCTCGGGCTCGGCGGCTTCCGGGGTTCCGGCGGCTCGGGAGCTTCCGGCGGCCGGCTCGGCGTCCTCGGCGGCTGCGGCGTCCTCCGGTTCGACGCGTCCGGCGCGTCCGGCGGGCTTTCCGCTGGCACCCGGCGCCGCGTCCTCCGGCTCGGCGTCCTCCGGCTCGGAACCGCCGGCGCCTTCGGAACTTCCCGCGGCTTCGGAGCCGTCGGCGCCTTCGGAACTTCCGGCGGTCTCGGCGCCGGCGCCCTCCGCGGCCGTCCGCGGGCCTGAGGCGCCCTCTGCGGCGTCCTGGTCGCCGGAGGCGTCCTCGGGGACCCCTGCGGCGTTCTGGGCGCCCTCAGGGGCAACTGCGCCGCCCTCGGGGGTGCCCTCGGAGGCCGCGTCGCTCTCCTCGGCGTCCGAGGCGTCGGCGGCGTCCGCGTCACCGGAGGCGTCATCGGACGCACCGGAGGCGTCGGCGGCGTCACCGGCGGAGCCGTCCGCACCGGACGCGGGACCGGCGGTGACGCCAGCCGCCGAACCGTCCGCCTCGCCGTCACCGGAACCGTCACCGGAACCGCCGCCGGAACCGCCGGCGGCGTCACCCGCCGAACCGTCCGCGTCCCGCCCGCCGTTCACCGCTTCCGCCTTCGCGTCGGCCGACACGCCGTCCCGTGGAACACCTGCGGAGGAATCCTTCCCGGGGCGGGAACCCTGGGCGCCCTCCCGTTCGTCTTCACGGGCGTCGCCTTCGTCAGCGGCCCGGTGCGGCGCCGGGTCGTCGGCCACGGCGACGGCGAGTGCCGACTCCGCCTCCCGGCGTACCGCGTTCCTCGGGTCGGTCACCTTGCCGGTCGTCTCCCCCGACGACTCCTGCTGTTCCGCCCTGCCGGGGGAATCGCCCGCCACTGGTACCTCCCGTAGAAATCCCGTCGGGCCGCCGCGTCCGACGGCCCGCTCACCCATGCTTCACCGGCCAGTGTCCTGCGCGGTCCTGCGGCTCCCCCCGCAGACCCGCCGGAGGGGCCGTACGGACACCACCCGACCGGTAGACGAGAACGACATACCTGCCGGTTCCCCCATATAAGGAACACGCGCTCTCGACACATCGTGTGAGAGGCGTCACCCTGTCATTCATCCACGCGGGGAGGCATGGATGGGCAGGAGCCGCAGAACAATCCCGGAAGAGCTATTGCTGCTCGCCCTGGACCCGACCACCGGGACCACGGCGCAGCCGCAGTCGCTCGACCTAGGTCTGGCCGGGGCTCAGCTAGTGGAGCTGGCCCTTGCGGGACGGATAGCCCCTGATGGGGATCGTATCGCCGTGGTCCACCCACGGCCGACCGGAGATCCGACGCTGGACTCCGCGCTCGAACTGCTGCGCAGACGCGGCAGCCCGGTGCGCGCCGTCCACTGGATCGGCGGGCCCAGACTCGGGCTGCGCCAGACGTACCTCACGCATCTCGAACGCTGCGACATGGTGCACGCCGTGCCGGGGCAGATGTGCGGGGTGCTTCCGACCACGCGCTACCAGGCGACCGACAGCGCGGTCACCCGGGAGATCAGGGCACGGCTGGACAACGCGATCCGCACCGGCACGCCACCGGACCCACGCACCGCGGCCCTGGCCGCACTGGCCCACGCGGTCGGGCTCGGCAAGCATCTCTACCCGGGTAACGAGGGCCGCTCCTCGCGCTCCCGGCTGCGCGACCTCATCCGGTACGACCCGATGGGCGGCCTGGTCGCCCACGCGGTCATGGACGTCGGCAACGGCGTCGCCGTCCAGCAGCGCCGACCGGCGCCCGCCCCGGCGGCCCAGCCGGCACACGGCCTGGCCAGGGTCGCCGTGCGCTGACCACCGGCGACGGCGGCGCACCACGGCACGCAGACCTGACGGCGCGCACCGCGCCGGCCCCCGCCGGGGCCGGAGAGGTGCGCGCCGCCGCGCTGCGTGGATGTTGATGTGCCCGAAAACGCACGGGAGTTGGCGTTCGCCAGCGCGAACACGACCGTTGGTGGCAGTCTGCTGACAGGTGGTACACCCGGGTGTACGCCGGTTGCCCGAATCGAGCGCCCGGACCGGTCCGGGAGCAGGTCTGGTCGGAGGTGCAGTTCGTGGCGTCCAACGTCAACCCCACTGTCAGGCGGCGCCGGCTGGGCTCGGAGTTGCGCAAACTGCGCGAGCAGCGGGGCATGACCGCCGAGGAGGTGGCCGCCCGCCTGCTGGTGTCCCAGTCCAAGATCAGCCGCCTGGAGAACGGGCGGCGCAGCATCAGCCAGCGCGACGTGCGCGACCTGTGCGGGGTCTACGGCGTGGAGGACGAGCGCGTCGTCGAGTCGCTGATGCAGATGGCCAAGGAGTCCCGCCAGCAGGGCTGGTGGCACGCCTTCGGCGACGTGCCGTACAGCGTCTACATCGGGCTGGAGACCGACGCGGCGTCGCTGCGGGTCTACGAGTCGCTGGTCGTGCCGGGCCTGCTCCAGACCCCGGACTACGCGCGGGCCGTCATCAAGGGCATGTGGCCGGAGGCGACAGCGGCCGAGGTCGACAAGCGCGTCCAGGTGCGGCTCAAGCGCCAGGAGCGGGTCACCGACCAGGCGCGTCCGCTGCGGTACTGGGTGGTGCTGGACGAGGCGGCGCTGCGCCGGGTGGCCGGCGACGAGCGGATCATGGCCGCCCAGCTGGAGCAGCTGGTCACCTGCAGCGTCCTGCCGCACGTCACGCTCCAGGTGCTGCCGTACAGCATGGGCGCGCACCCGGGGATGTACGGCAAGTTCGCCATCCTGGAGTTCGAGGACACCTCGGACGCGACGGTGGTCTACCTGGAGGGCGTCACCAGCGACCTGTACCTGGAGAAGCCCAACGACGTGCAGGACTACAGCGTCAAGTACGAGCACCTGCGCGCCCTGGCCCTGGGCCCCGAGCAGTCGCGGGAGTTCATCCGCGACGTCGCGAAGGACTACGTCCGGTAGCCGGGGACGGGGCAGGCTACACGGACCCGTCGGCGTCCGGCAGATCTCCCCCGAATATGCCACCCGGTCGAGTGAACGGCACCGCCGTGACGCAACGCCACGCAGTAGCGTCATTTGCGCAACGGAACGTCACGTTGCCCTCAACTCACCTTCCCCGGAGTGGACATGAACGACCGTCAGATTCAGCAGGGCGTTACGGCGGAGTGGAAGAAGTCGTCGTACTCCGGCGCCCACGGCGACTGCGTGGAGGTCCGCTCCCCCGGGACGGCCGCCGTCGCGGTCCGTGACTCCAAGGACCCGCAGGGCCCGGCGCTCAGCTTCAGCCCGCAGGCCTGGTCGGCCTTCGTGACCGGCATCGACGCCGGAGCCTTCGGCCAGCGCTGACCCGCACCGCGCTCCAGCACGGCCCCCTCGTTCATGACGCCGACCTGGCCGAGGGGGCCGTTCGCGTACCGGGCCGTTCGCCGGGCGCTCCGGGGCCGTCCGGGCAACCGGAAGCCGTCGCGTACCTGGGAGCCGTGCACCGGCCGCCGCAGGCGTTCGCCGGGCGCACCGGGGCCGGGGGCCGCGCCGGGGTCAGCGGGCCGGGTAGCGTTCCAGCCAGGCGGCGGTGGAGTTGACCGTGGCGGCCTGGGTCATCTCCATGGCGAAGTCGTCGGCCAGTTCCAGCAGGGTGCCGCGGCCCTCGATGCCGACGACCCAGCCGGGCGGCAGCGCGGTCTCGCCGTGCTGGACGCCGAGCAGGTTGCCGCAGATCGACCCGGTGGAGTCGCTGTCGCCGGAGTGGTTGACGGCCAGCAGCAGGCCGTGCCGGGCGTCCTCGGCGACCAGCGCGCAGTACACGCCGATGGCCAGCGCCTCCTCCGCCGTCCAGCCCTCGCCGAGGGACTCGACGCGTTCCGGGGTCGGCAGGCCCTGCCGGACCGCGCCGAGCGCGCGGCGCAGCGCCTCGGAGGTCTCCTCGTGGCCGGGGTGGACGGCCAGCAGGGCCAGGGTGCGCTGCACGGCGGCCTCCAGCGGCTCGGCGTGCGCGAGGGCGTGCACGATGACGGCGAACGCGCCGGCCGCCAGGTAGCCGGTGGGGTGGCCGTGGGTCTGCGCGGCGCACTCGACGGCGAGCTGGAAGACGAGTTCCGGCTCCCAGCCGACCAGCAGGCCGAACGGCGCCGAGCGCATGACCGTGCCGCACCCCTTGGACTGCGGGTTCTTGGGTTCGGCCAGGGTGCCCATCCGGTCGTCGCCGAGGCCGGCCAGGCAGGCGCGGCCGGGGGCCCGGCGGGCGTAGAGCCACTCCTCGCGGGCCAGCCAGCCGCTGTCCTTCTTGCGTTCGTCCGGTCCCCACTCCGCCTGGGTGGCGGCCCACCGCAGGTAGGCGCGGTGCACGTCGGTCGGCGGGTGCCAGCCGCCGGCGTCGCGGCGCACGTGCGCGCGGATCAGGCCCTCGACGGTGAACATCGTCATCTGGGTGTCGTCGGTGACCGCGCCCGGTCTGCCGTAGGCGGTCACGTAGTCGGTGACACCGCCCGGGCCGTGGGCGGCGCGTATGGCGTCCAGTGACTCGAACTCGATGGCGGCGCCGAGCGCGTCACCGATGGCGCCGCCCAGCAGGCAGCCGCGGACCCGGCCGCGGAAGTCCTGTTGCTGGGCGCGTCCCCAAATCCCGCTCACCTCGAAGCTCCTCCCCGTTTTTCCGGCGCGTCACTGTAATGGACACACCTGTCCCGGGTCAGTGATTCAGGACGCGCCGATATCCACCGGTGACCCGGTGTCAGCGCCACGCCGGCGTACCAGCCGTGCCGTCGGTCCTACCGTCAACCCTCCAGCACCGGCAGCAGATCCGGCAGCCGGCCGTCGAACTCCCGTCCGGTGGCGAGGCGTTCGGCCGGCACCTCGCCGTAGGTGGTGGTGCGCTGCCGGGCCGGGCGGCCGGCGGCGGTGGCGATGGCCTCCAGGTCGGCGATGGACCGGTGGGAGCCGTAACCCGACCCGGCCATCCGGGAGATGGTCTCCTCCATCAGCGTGCCGCCCAGGTCGTTGGCGCCGGAGCGCAGCATGCGGGCGGCGCCGTCCGCGCCGAGCTTGACCCAGCTGGTCTGGATGTTGGGGATGTGCGGGTGCAGCAGCAGCCGCGCCATCGCGGTGACCGCGAGGTTGTCGCGGGCCGTCGGGCCGGGGCGGGCGATGCCGGCGAGGTAGACGGGCGCGTTGGTGTGGATGAACGGCAGCGTGACGAACTCGGTGAACCCGCCGGTCTCACGCTGTAGTTGAGCGAGGGTGCGCAGGTGGCCGAGCCAGTGGCGGGGCTGGTCGACGTGGCCGTACATCATGGTGGACGAGGAGCGGATGCCCAGCTCGTGGGCGGTGCGCACCACGTCGATCCAGGTGTCGGCGGGCAGCTTGCCCTTGGTGAGGATCCAGCGGACCTCGTCGTCGAGGATCTCGGCGGCGGTGCCGGGGATGGTGTCCAGGCCCGCCTCCTTCGCGGCCGTCAGCCAGTCGCGCACCGACAGTCCGGTGCGGGTGGCGCCGTTGACGATCTCCATGGGCGAGAAGGCGTGCACGTGCATGCCCGGCACCCGGTCCTTCACCGCCCGGGCGATGTCGAAGTAGGCGGTGCCGGGCAGGTCGGGGTGGATGCCGCCCTGCATGCACACCTCGGTGGCGCCCACCTCCCACGCCTGCGCGGCCCGGTCGGCGACCTGGGTGAGCGACAGGGTGTAGGCGTCGGCGTCGGTGCGGCGCTGGGCGAAGGCGCAGAACCGGCAGCCGGTGTAGCAGACGTTGGTGAAGTTGATGTTCCGCGTCACGATGTAGGTGACCTCGTCGCCGACCGCGGCGCAGCGCACGTCGTCGGCGATGCCGCACAGCGCGTCGAGCGCCGGCCCCTCGGCGTGCAGCAGGGCGAGGGCCTCGGCGTCGGTGAGCCGGGTGGGGTCGTCGGCAGCGGTGGCCAGCGCGGCGCGCACGTCGGCCTCGATGCGGTCCGGGGCGCTGGCGGCCTGTTCGCGCAGGGCCTCCCAGTCGCCGTAGACGTCGTCGAAGTCCTCGCGCCGGTCGCCGGTGCGGCCCTCGGTGTCGATGCTGGCGTGCAGGTCGGTGCGGCCGGTAGCGGTGAAGGCCTCGTCGGGCTCCTGCCAGGGCAGCCCGGTGGGGACGACGTCCTCGCGGGCCAGCCCGGTGTCCGGGTCGGCCAGCGCGCGCACGTGCGGCAGCAGCCGCGGGTCGAGCCAGGGTTCGCCGCGGGCGATGAACTCCGGGTAGATGGTGAGGCGTTCACGCAAGCTGAAGCCCGACTCGGCGGTGCGGTCGGAAAGTTGGCCGATATGCGGCCACGGGCGTTCGGGGTTGACGTGGTCCGGGGTGAGCGGGGAGACGCCGCCCCAGTCGTCGATGCCGGCCGCGATCATGGTGGCGTACTCGCCGTCGACCAGGTTGGGCGGCGCCTGGATACGGGCGGCCGGGCCCAGCACGAGCCGGGCGACGGCGATGGCGGCGGCGAGTTCGTCCAGTTCGGCGTCGGGCATGCCGCGCATCGCGGTGTCCGGCTTGGCGCGGAAGTTCTGGACGATGACCTCCTGCACGCCGTGGTACGAACGGGCGGTGCGGCGGATCGCGAAGAAGGCGTCGGCCCGCTCCTCGTAGGTCTCGCCGATGCCGATCAGCACGCCGGTGGTGAACGGCACGTTGGAGCGGCCGGCGTCCTCCAGCACCCGCAGGCGTACCGCGGGCTCCTTGTCGGGCGAGCCGTGGTGCGGGCCGCCGGGTTCGGACCACAGGCGGGTGGCGGTGGTCTCCAGCATCATCCCCATGGACGGCGCGACCGGCTTGAGGCGCTGGAGGTCGGTCCAGCTCAGCACGCCGGGGTTGAGGTGCGGCAGCAGGCCGGTCTCCTCCAGCACCCGCACCGCCATGGCCCGCACGTAGGCGAGCGTGTCGTCGTAGCCGTGCGCGTCCAGCCACTCACGCGCCTGCGGCCAGCGGTCCTCGGGACGGTCGCCGAGGGTGAACAGGGCTTCCTTGCAACCGAGTCGAGCGCCCTGCCGGGCGATGTCGAGCACCTCGTCGGGCGAGAGGTACATGCTGTGGCCGTCGCGGTGCAGCTTGCCCGGCACGGTGACGAACGTGCAGTAGTGGCAGCGGTCGCGGCACAGCCGAGTCAGCGGGATGAAGACCTTGCGGGAGTAGGTGATGACGCCGGGCCGTCCGGCGGCCTCCAGCCCGGCGTCCCGCACCCGGCCGGCGACCTGCGACAGCGCCGCGAGGTCCGCGCCGCGGGCCCGCAGCAGCACGGCCGCCTCGGCGGCGTCCAGCGTGACCCCGGACCGCGCCCGCGCCAGGGCCCGGCGCATCGCGTTCGAGGTGGGCGCGGGGGCGGTCCCGGCCGGGGCGGTCGGGTCGGGGCGCGACGGGATCGAGTCCATCACCCGAGCATAGAAGCGGGACGCCGCCCGGGGCGGGAGGGGAGTTGCGCCCTTTGTCACAGCGGTGGCGAGGAATACCGGTGTTCCGGATCACAACGGCCGCTCGGGGCGGGCGGGTTGGGCGGTGGCACGCCAGCTGGCTCTCGGCCGGAGGAAGGTGCGGTGCCGGCCGTCGCGGGCCTGCCGTGGTCCGCGCGGTGGTCCTGGGCCGGTCCGGTGACCGGCGAAAGGCCGGTCCGGCGACCGGGGAACGGACGCGGAGACGGGTGCTGACCGGCCGGTTCGCATCCGGCGCCGCCGACTTCACCGGGCCGCCGGTCGAGGCGGGCGTGCGGCGGGCGCTGCTGGCCCGTACACCGTGGCGCCGCGGGGCATGGGGCATGGGGCATGGGGCATGGGGTACGA
>NZ_JAAGKO020000084.1 GCF_027947535.2 Streptantibioticus silvisoli | reverse complement strand
GGCGGGTGCGGGTGTGTGGGGGTTGGTGCGGTCGGTGCAGTTGGAGCATCCGGGGCGGGTGCTGTTGGTGGATGTGGATGGTTCTGCGGCGTCGTGGGCGGCGTTGGGTGCGGCGGTGGGCAGTGGGCTGTCGCAGGTGCTGCTGCGGGAGGGGGAGTTGCTGGCGGGTCGGGTGGTGAAGGATGACGGTGGGTTGGTGCTGCCGTTGGTGGGCGAGGGTGACTGGCGGTTGGAGCCGTCGGAGCACGGTGTCCTGGACGAGGTCGCTCCGGTCGTGCGGGTGGTTCCCACGGAGCTCGCCGCCGGTGAGGTGCGGGTGGAGATGCGTGCGGCCGGCGTGAACTTCCGCGACGTGCTCCTGGGCCTGGGTACCTACCCGGAGCCCGGGCTCATGGGGTCGGAAGGCGCGGGCGTGGTGGTCGCCGTTGGCGCGGATGTCGATGGCGTGTGTGTCGGGGACCGGGTGTTCGGCCTGTTCGCGGGTGGGTTCGGTCCGGTGGCGGTGACGGATCACCGGTTGGTGGTGCGGATGCCGGAGGGGTGGTCGTTCGTGGATGCGGCGTCGGTGCCGATGGCGTTCATGACGGCGTTCTACGGTTTGTTCGACCTGGGTGGTCTGGGGTCGGGTGAGTCGGTGTTGGTGCATGCGGCTGCCGGTGGGGTGGGGATGGCGGCGGTGCAGTTGGCGCGGTGGGCGGGTGCGGAGGTCTTCGCGACCGCCAGTGAGCCGAAGTGGCCGGTGGTGCGTGAGCTGGGCGTTTCCGGTGATCGGGTGGCCTCCTCGCGTGATCTGGGGTTCGAGGAGGTGTTCCGGGCGGCGTCGGGCGGCCGTGGTGTGGACGTGGTGTTGAACTCGCTGGCGGGGGAGTACGTCGATGCGTCGGCGCGGTTGCTGGCGGATGGCGGCCGGTTCGTGGAGATGGGCAAGGCGGATGTCCGTCAGCCTGAGGATTTCCCCGCTGCTTATCACTCGTTTGATTTGTTTGATGCGGGTGTGGTGCGGTTGCGGGAGATTCTGTTGACGTTGGTGGGGTTGTTCGAGGGTGGGGATCTGGGGTTGTTGCCGGTGCGGGCGTGGGATGTGCGGGAGGCGGTGGGGGCGTTCCGGTTGATGGGTTCGGGGCGTCATGTGGGGAAGAACGTGTTGGTGATGCCGCGCAGGTTGGATCCGCGGGGCACGGTGTTGGTTACGGGGGGTACGGGTGCGTTGGGTTCTTTGGTGGCCCGGCATCTCGTAACGGCCTACGGCATAAAGCAATTGGTGTTGCTCTCGCGTAGTGGTCTGGAGGCGCCGGGGGCTGCGGAGCTGGTGGCTGAGCTGTCGGAGCTGGGTGCGCGGGTCAGTGTCGTCGCGTGTGATGTGGCGGATCGGGATGCTCTGGCGGCGGTGCTGGGGGAGATCCCCGCGGAGCATGCGTTGACGGGTGTGGTGCATGCGGCCGGTGTGGTGGATGACGGTGTGGTGGAGTCGTTGACGGTGGAGCGGGTGGAGGGGGTGTTGGCGCCGAAGGCGTTGGCGGCGTTGCATTTGCATGAGTTGACGGCGCGGCTGGATTTGGCGTTGTTCGTGTTGTATTCGTCGGTGTCGGCGTCGGTGGGTTCGGCGGGGCAGGCGGGGTATGCGGCGGCGAACGGGGTGTTGGACGGGTTGGCGGAGTATCGGCGCCGGCAGGGGTTGGCGGGTGTGTCGTTGGGGTGGGGGCCGTGGCTGGGTGAGGACGGCCGGGGGATGCTGGGCAAACTCAGCGCCGGCGAGCGGGAGCGGATGGGGCGTTCCGGTCTGGTGCCGTTGAGTGAGCTGGACGGACTGGGGCTGTTGGACCGGGCGTTGGGTGGTGCGGGGGGTGCTGTGCTGCCGATGGCGGTCGACACCGCCGCGCTGGCGGCTGCCGGGAGTGCGTTGCCGGGGCTGTTGCAGTCGCTGGTCCGGCCGGTCCGCCCGACCGCGGGCAGTGGGACGGGTGCGCCCGCGGGCGGGTTCGCCCGCCGGCTGACCGGACTGGACGCGGACGAGGCGGCGCGGATCGTGCTGGAGACCGTGCGCGGGCATGCCGCCGGCGTACTGGGCTTCGCGTCCGGCGGCGCGATCGAACCCGCCAAGGCGTTCGCGGCGATGGGATTCGACTCGCTGACCGCGATCGAACTGCGCAACCAGCTCAGCGCCACCACCGGCCTGCGCCTGACACCCACCCTGATCTTCGACCACCCCAACCCCACCGCCCTCGCCGACCACCTGCTGCGCGAACTGCTCGGCGCACGCGAGGAGATCACGGCGCCGGCGGTCGGCACGGCGTTCGCCGACGAGCCCATCGCGATCATCGGCATGGGATGCCGCTTCCCCGGCGGCGTCACCTCGCCCGAGGAGCTGTGGCGGCTCGCGGCCGACGGGGTCGACGCGATATCCGAGTTCCCGGCCGACCGCGGCTGGGACGTCAGCGCCATGTACGGCGACACCGACCCGGCCACCTGGGAGCGGGAGCACACCTTCGAGGGCGGGTTCATCTACGAGGCCCCGGAGTTCGACGCGGCCTTCTTCGGGATCTCGCCGCGCGAGGCACTGGCCATGGACCCGCAGCAGCGGTTGCTGCTGGAGACGTCGTGGGAGGCGTTCGAGCGGGCCGGTATCGACTCCGGGACGCTGCGCGGCAGCCAGGTCGGCGTCTTCGTCGGCGCGGCGACCTCCGGCTACGGCGTCGGCGTCTACGACATCCCCGAGGGCGGTCGCGGACACATCCTGACCGGCACCGCGACGAGCGTGCTGTCCGGCCGGATCGGCTACGTCTTCGGCTTCGAGGGCCCGGCGATGACGGTCGACACCGCCTGCTCGTCGTCGTTGGTCTCCCTGCACCTGGCGATGCAGGCGGTCCGGCAGGGCGAGTGCTCGATGGCGCTGGCGGGCGGCGTGACCGTGATGCCCAACCCCGGCATGTTCGTCGACAGCAGCCAGGCCGGCGCCTTCTCCTCCGACGGCCGCAGCAAGGCGTTCTCCGCCCGGGCCGACGGCACCGGCTGGGGCGAGGGCGTGGGCATGGTGCTGGTCGAACGCCTGTCGGACGCGCGGCGCAACGGGCACCCGGTGCTCGCGCTGGTCCGCGGCTCGGCGATCAACCAGGACGGCGCCTCCAACGGGCTGAGCGCCCCCAGCGGTCCCGCGCAGCAGCGGGTCATCCGCCAGGCGCTGGCCAACGCGAGGCTGGCGCCGGCCGATGTGGACGCGGTCGAGGCGCACGGCACCGGCACCGAACTGGGCGACCCGATCGAGGCGCAGGCGCTGCTGGCCACCTACGGACAGCGCGACCCCGAGGGCCCGCCGCTGTGGCTGGGCTCGCTGAAGTCCAACATCGGGCACACCCAGTCCGCCGCCGGGGTCGCCGGGGTGATCAAGATGGTGATGGCGCTGCGGCACGCGGAACTGCCGAAGAGCCTGCACCTGGACGAGGTCACCCCGCACGTGGACTGGTCGGCCGGCGCGGTGGAACTGCTCACCGACAGCCGCCCCTGGCCGGAGACCGGCCGCCCGCGCCGCGCGGCCGTCTCGTCGTTCGGCATCAGCGGGACCAACGCGCACGTCGTCCTGGAGCAGGCACCGGCGGACGCCGCCCCCGCCGGGGAGCGGCCGGCCGACGGCGCTCCGGCGGCGGAGACCGTGGTGCCGTGGGTGCTGTCGGGACGCAGCACGCCGGCGTTGCGCGCGCAGGCCGGGCGGCTGCGGGCGTTCGTGGGGGACCGTACGCGGGTCGCCTCGGCGGACGTGGCGCACGCGCTGCTGACGACGCGGGCCGCCTTCGAGCACCGGGCCGTCGTGCTGGGCGGCGACCGCGCCGAGCAACTGGGACTGCTGGCGTCGCTGGCGGCCGGAGAACCCGCGGACGGGCTGGTCGAGGGGCGGGTGCGCGAGGGCCGGGTGGCGTTCGTCTTCCCCGGCCAGGGCGGCCAGTGGGCGGAGATGGCCCGCGAACTGCTGGATTCCTCCGAGGTGTTCAGGAACCGGATCGAGGAGTGCGAGCGGGCGCTGGCCACCTTGGTGGACTGGTCGCTGCTGGAAGTGCTTCGTACCGACGGCGACCTGGAGTGGCTCCAGCAGGTGGAGATCCTCCAGCCGGTGCTGTGGGCGGTCATGGTGGCACTCGCCGAGCAGTGGCGCTCGGTGGGCGTGGTGCCGTCGGCGGTGGTCGGCCACTCGCAGGGCGAGATCGCCGCCGCCGTGGTCGCCGGCGAGCTGAGCGTGCTGGACGGCGCGCGGGTGGTGGTGTGGCGCAGCCGCCTGGCCGTCGACGAGCTGGTCGGCCGCGGCAGCCTGGTGTCGGTGGCCCTGCCGCGCGCCGAGGTGGCGGACCTGATCACCCCCTGGGCGGACGTGCTGTCGGTGGGCGCGGTCAACGGGCCGTCCTCGACGGTGGTGTCCGGGGACATGGCGGCGCTCCAGGAACTGCTGGCGCTGTGCAAGGAACGCGGCATCCGGGCCCGTGCCGTCCCGGCGGCCTTCGCCTCGCACTCGCGCCAGGTGGAACGCATCAGGGACCGGCTGCAGGAGGAGCTGGCCGTGATGGAGCCGCGCCCCGGCGGCGTGCCGATGCTGTCGACGGCACTGGACGACTGGGTCGCCCCCGGCAGCATGGACGCGCACTACTGGTACCGCAACCTGCGCGAGACCGTGGAGTTCGAGTCGGCGACCCGCAAGCTGGTGGCCGACGGCTACCGCTTCTTCGTCGAGGTCAGCCCGCACCCGGTGCTCACCCAGGCCATCGACGAACTCGACGAGGACGACGTGGTGACCGTCGGCACGCTGCGGCGTGACCAGGGCGGCGCACGGCGCTTCCTCACCTCCGCGGCCGAGCTGTACGCCAACGGTCTCGGCGTCGACTTCGCCGCAGCCCTCCCGCAGGACCGGGCCGCGGTGCCCGACCTGCCGACCTACGCGTTCCAGCGCCGCCGCTACTGGCTGGAGCCGGCGGCGGTCCCGCAGGCCGTGAACCGGCCGCACGCGCCGACGGACGACTGGCGCTACGACATCACCTGGCGCCCGGTGAGCGCCCCCGCCGCCCCCGCCCTGTCCGGCACGTGGCTGGTGGTGACGGGCAGCGCCGACGGCGAGCTGTCCGAGCCGTACACCCGGCGGATGGCCGCCGCCGGCGCCCGGATCGTGTCGGTGAACCTGGACGCGGCAGGCGCCGACCAGGAGACGATCGCCGCGCATCTGCGTGCGGAGCCGGAGCTGTCCGGTGTGCTGTCGCTGCTCGCCCTCGACGAGACCCCGCACCCGGCCAGGCCCGAGGTCTCCCACGCGCTGGCCGCCACCCTCGCCCTCGTCCGGGCACTGGCGGACACCGGGACCGACGCGCCGTTGTGGCTGGCCACCACGGGAGCCGTCGCGGTCGCCCGTACCGAACGGCTGCGCGACCCCGCCCAGGCGCAGATCTGGGGACTCGGCCTGGTCACCGGGCTGGAGCGGCCCGGCCTGTGGGGCGGACTGGTCGATCTGCCGCAGACGGCGGACGACCGGGTACTCGACGGGTTCGTCGCGGCGCTGGCCGGGATCGGCGCCGAGGACCAGCTCGCGGTGCGGGTGTCCGGAGTGTTCGCCAGGCGGCTGATCCACGCCGCGCCGCCCGTGCCGTCCGCCACCGGCTGGCACCCGCGCGGCACCGTGCTGGTCACCGGCGGTACCGGCGCGCTCGGCGGGCACGTCGCCCGGTGGCTGGCGGGCAACGGCGCGTCGCGTCTGGTGCTCACCAGCCGGCGCGGTGCCGCCGCGCCCGGCGCCGAGGACCTCACGGCGGAACTCACCGCGCTCGGCGCGGACGTGGTGGTCGAGGCCTGCGACGTCACCGACCGCGACGCGGTGGCCGCCCTCGTCGCCCGCCACCGGCTCGACGCGGTCGTCCACCTCGCGGGCGTCTCCCAGTCGACGCAGCTGACCGACATCGGCCTGGACGAACTGGCCGACGTGGTCGCCGCCAAGATCGCCGGCGCCCGCCACCTCGACGAACTGCTCGAAGGACCGCTCGACGCGTTCGTGCTGTTCTCCTCGGGCGCCGGTGTGTGGGGCGGCGCGGGGCAGGCGGCGTACGCGGCGGGCAACGCCTACCTGGACGCGCTGGCCCGGCACCGCCGCGACCGCGGCCTGAAGGCGACCGCGCTGGCCTGGGGCGGCTGGGCCGACGGCGGCATGACCGACGCCACGGCCGCCGAACAGCTGGGCCGGCGCGGACTGCGCCTGATGGACCCGCGGCTGGCCGTCACCGTGCTGGAGCAGGCACTGGACGCCGACGAGTCCTTCGTCGCGGTGGCGGACATCGACTGGGAGCGGTTCGCCGTCGGCTTCACCGCCGCGCGCTCCCGGCCGCTGATCGAGGACCTGCCCGAGCTGCGCGACACCCTGTCCGAGCCGGCCGGCACCGACGGCGGCGACGGATCCGAACTGGCCCAGCGGCTCACCGCCCTGCCGGAGGCCGGGCGTGCCGCGTACATGCTGGACCTGGTCCGCACCCAGGCGGCGGCGGCCCTCGGCTACGACGACGCCTCGGCCATCGAGGCGGGCCGGGCGTTCCGCGAACTCGGCTTCGACTCCGTCACGGCCGTCAGCCTGCGCAACCGGCTGCGGACGGTCGTCGGGCGCAAGCTGTCGCCGACGCTGGTGTTCGACTACCCGACGGCCACCGCGCTGTCGCAGCACCTGCTCGCCGAGACACTGGGCCGGTCGCAGGCGACCGCCGCCGCGGTCGGCGCCACCGCCCTCATCGACGAGCCCATCGCCATCGTCGGCATGAGCTGCCGCTTCCCCGGCGAGGTCGAGTCCCCCGAGGACCTGTGGCGGCTGGTCACCTCGGGCGGCGACGTCATCTCCGCCTTCCCGGAGGACCGCGGCTGGGACCTGGAGCACCTCTACCACCCCGACGCCGACCACCCCGGCACCTCGTACGTGCGCGAGGGCGGCTTCGTCCACGACATCGGCGAGTTCGACGCGGGCTTCTTCGGCATCTCCCCGCGCGAGGCGATCGCGATGGACCCGCAGCAGCGGCTGCTGCTGGAGTCCTCCTGGGAGGCCCTGGAACGCGGCGCCATCGACCCGCGCTCGCTGAAGGGCAGCCGCTCCGGCGTCTTCGTCGGCACGTCGTTCGTCGGCTACGGCGTCGGCAGCAAGCCGGGCAGCGAGACGGAGGGCTTCTTCCTGTTCGGCTCCGGCACGGCGGCGGTGTCCGGCCGGGTGTCCTACACGCTGGGACTCGAAGGCCCCGCGGTCACCGTGGACACCGCCTGCTCCTCCTCGCTGGTCGCCATCCACCTCGCCTGCCAGGCGCTGCGCCAGAACGAGTGCGACCTCGCGCTGGCCGGCGGCGTCGCGGTGCTCGTCTCGCCGGTGTCGTTCACGGAGTTCAGCCGGCAGCGCGGACTGGCCACCGACGGCCGGTGCAAGCCGTTCGCCGCGCAGGCCGACGGCATCGGATGGAGCGAGGGCGTCGGCATGCTGTGCGTGGAGCGCCTGTCGGACGCCCGGCGCAACGGCCACCGGGTGCTCGCCGTCATCCGCGGTACGGCGACGAACCAGGACGGCGCCTCCAACGGCCTGTCCGCACCGAGCGGCCCGTCCCAACAGCGGGTCATCCGCCAGGCGTTGGCCAACTCCCGGCTGGACGCGGCCGAGGTGGACGCCGTCGAGGCGCACGGCACCGGCACCACGCTGGGCGACCCCATCGAGGCGCAGGCACTGCTGGCCACCTACGGCCAGGACCGCCCCGGGGACCGGCCGTTGTGGCTGGGGTCGGTGAAGTCCAACATCGGGCACACCCAGTCCGCCGCCGGCGTGGCGGGCGTGATCAAGATGGTGATGGCACTCCAGCACGGCGTCCTGCCCAAGACGTTGCACGTGGACGAGCCGACCCCGCACGTCGACTGGTCGACCGGCTCGGTGGAACTGCTGACCGAGCAGCGCGCCTGGCCCGACAGCGGCCGTCCGCGCCGCGCGGGGGTCTCGGCCTTCGGCGGCACCGGCACCAACGCGCACCTCGTGCTCGAACAGGCACCGGGTGAGGCGCCCGCCACCGAACCGGCGCCCGCCGGGCCGCTGGCGACGGACGCCGTCGTGCCGTGGGCGCTGTCGGGGCGTACCCCGTCGGCGCTGCGTGCGCAGGCGGCACGGTTGCGGGCCTTCGCGCAGGAGTCGCCGGACGCCGGACCGGCCGACGTGGCCCACGCGTTGACCGCCACCCGTACCGCCTTCGAGCACCGGGCCGTCGTGCTGGGCCGCGACCACGCCGACCGGCTCGCCCTGCTGGCCGCCCTGGCCGCCGGCGAGCCCGGGGCCGGACTGGTCGAGGGCCGGGTACGCGAGGGACGCGTGGTGTTCGTCTTCCCCGGCCAGGGCTCGCAGTGGGTGGGCATGGCCCGCGAACTGCTGGACTCCTGCGCGGTGTTCCGGGACCGGATCGAGGAGTGCGCACGGGCCCTGGACGCCTTCGTGGACTGGTCGCTGGTGGAGGTGCTGCGGGCCGACGGCGACGAGGGTGCCGCCTGGCTGGACCGGGTCGATGTGGTGCAGCCGGTGTTGTGGGCGGTGATGGTGTCGTTGGCGGAGTTGTGGTGTTCGGTGGGTGTGGTGCCGTCGGCGGTGGTGGGGCATTCGCAGGGTGAGATCGCGGCTGCTGTGGTGGCGGGTGGGTTGAGTGTGTCCGATGGTGCGCGGGTGGTGGCGTTGCGGAGTCGGTTGATCGGGGAGGTGTTGTCGGGTCCTGGTGGGATGGTGTCGGTGGCGTTGCCGCGGGCGGATGTGGCGGAGTTGTTGGTGCCGTGGAACGCGGTGGTGTCGGTGGCGGCGGTGAACGGTCCGTCGTCGACGGTGGTGTCGGGTGAGGCGTCGGCGTTGGACGAGTTGTTGGCGGTGTGTGAGGAGCGGGGGATCAGGGCGCGGCGGGTGGCGGTGGACTACGCGTCGCATTCGGTGCAGGTGGAGGGCATCCGGGAGCGGTTGCTGGAGGCGCTGGCGGGGTTGGAGCCGCGTTCGGGGAGCGTGGCGTTCTATTCGGCGGTGACCGGTGGGGTGGTGGACACCGCGCAGTTGGATGCCGAGTACTGGTACCGCAACTTGCGCGAGACGGTGGAGTTCGAGGCGGCGGCACGGCAGTTGGCGGCGGACGGGTACCGCTTCTTCGTCGAGGCCAGCGCCCACCCGGTCCTCACCCAGGCCGTCGGCGAACTCGACGACGAGGCGGTGGTGGCCGTCGGCACCCTGCGGCGCGACGAGGGCGGCACCCGCCGACTCCTCACCTCCGCCGCCGAGTTGTACGTCACCGGACTCGACGTCGACCTGACCGCCTTCCTCACCGGCGACCGGGCCGGCCCGGTCGACCTGCCCACGTACCCGTTCGAACGGCAGCGTTACTGGCTGGAGACGCAGCCCCACCAGCCCGGCGACATGTCGGCGGTCGGCCTCGGCGCCACCGGCCACCCGCTGCTCGGCGCCGCCGTGCCCCTGGCCGGCGGCGAGGGCCTGGTCATGACCGGACGGCTGTCGGTACGCACCCAGCCCTGGCTCGCCGACCACGCCGTCCTGGGCACGATCCTGCTGCCGGGCACCGCGTTCGTCGAACTGGCGCTGCGGGCCGGCGAACAGGTCGGCTGCCCGCGCGCCGAGGAACTCGTCCTGGAAGTCCCCCTCGTCCTCACCGAACGCGACAGCGTCCAGCTCCAGGTCGTCGTCGGCGCCCCGGACACCTCCGGGGGCCGCCCGGTCAGCGTCTACTCCCGCTCCGAGCAGGACGACACCATCGGCGGCACCCGGTGGACCCGGCACGCGACCGGCACCCTCACCGCGGCCGGCGCACCCGCGCCGACCGAGCTGGACCCGTGGCCGCCGGCCGACGCGCAGGCCGTCGAGGTCGGCGACTTCTACCAGCACATCGCGGACCTCGGCTACGGGTACGGGCCGACGTTCCAGGGCCTGCGGGCGGCCTGGCGGCACGGCGACACCGTGCTGGCCGAGGTGGAACTGCCCGCCGAACTGCGCGAGAAGCACGCCGGCTTCGGCATGCACCCCGCACTCCTCGACGCCGCCCTGCACCCCCTGGGCATGCTGCCCGGCCCCGGCGGCGAGGCCGGCGAGCGCACCGGGGCGGTGGAACTCCCCTTCTCCTTCCGGGGGGTGTGCCTGCACCGCACGGGCGCCACCTCGCTGCGCGTCCGGCTCGCGCGGGCCGGGGACGGCGCGATCAACGTCACGATCGCCGACGGGAACGACCGCCCGGTCGCCGAGGTCGACGCGCTGGTCTGCCGGCCCGTCGCCCCGCAGATCAACGGCCTGCGCCGCCACTCCGGCGACTCGCTGTTCCGCGTCGGGTGGGGCAGCGCCCTCACCCTGGCCCCGGCTTCGGCACACGAGCTGGCACTGCTCGGGCCGGACGTCCTCGGCCTGGCCGCCGCCCTCACCACCGAGGACGCGGCCGTCGCATGCCACGACGACCTCGCCGCGCTCACCGCCGCCGCGACACCGCACGTCGTGCTGGCCCCGTTCGTGAGCGAGCAGCCCCCGGCCGGCGCGGCGGACGACCTGCCGGCGCGGGCGGAGCAGGCCGCGCACCGGGCGCTGCGCCTGGTGCAGGAGTGGACCGCCGACGAGCGGTTCGCCGACACCCGGCTCGTCGTCGTCACCCGCAACGCGGTCGCCGTCACCCCCGAGGAGACCCCGGACCTGGCCTGCGCCCCCGTCCTGGGCCTGCTGCGCTCGGCGCAGTCCGAACACCCCGGGCGGTTCACCCTGGTCGACGTCGACGACGATCCGCGCTCGCTGCGGTCCGTGGCCGCCGCCGCCGAGGCCGGTGAACCGCAGGTCGCCGTCCGCCACGGCGCGGCGCACGCCCCGCGCCTGACACGGATACCGCCGTCCGCCACCGCCGGCGTACCGCTCGGGGACAGCGGCACGGTGCTGATCACCGGTGCGACCGGCACCCTGGGCAGCGAACTGGCCAGGCACCTGGTCACCGAACAGGGCGTACGCCACCTGCTGTTGCTCAGCCGCAGCGGAACGGCCGCGCCGGGAGCCGCCGAACTCGTCGCGGAACTCGCCGCGCACGGGGCCCGGGCCACCGTCGAAGCCTGCGACACCACCGACCGCGACGCCCTCGCCCGCGTCCTGGCCCGCGTTCCGGCGCAGCACCCGCTCACCGCGGTCGTCCACACCGCCGCGGTGCTCGACGACGGCGTGGTCTCCGGACTGACCCCGCAACGCCTCGACGCGGTACTGGCCCCCAAACTGCGCGGCGCGTGGCACCTGCACGAGCTGACCGCCGGCGCGGACCTGAGCGCCTTCGTGCTGTTCTCCTCGGCGGCCGGCGTGCTCGGCGGGGCCGGCCAGAGCAACTACGCCGCGGCGAACACCTTCCTCGACGCCCTCGCCCAGCACCGCACGGCGGCCGGGCTGCCCGGTGTGTCGCTGGCGTGGGGCCCGTGGGCGCGGCGCACCGGGATGACCGGGGAGCTGACCGAGACCGACGTGCGCCGGCTGATGCGTTCCGGCATGACCCCGCTGTCCACCGCCGACGGCATGGCCCTGTTCGACGCCGGCCGGAGCATCGGCGAGAGCGTCGTCGTCCCCATGGCGTTCAACGCCACCGCGCTGCGCGGCCGGGCGGCGGAGGTCCTGCCGCTGCTGCGCGACCTGATCCCGGGCGTCCCCCGGGCGGCGGGCACCGAGGAGGTGGGCGCCGACTCCGCCGACACGCTGCGCCACAAGCTGGGCCGGGCGACCGACGCGGAACGCCGGCGCATCCTGCTGGACCTGGTGCGCGGCCAGGTCGCCACCGTGCTCGGCCACGCCTCGGCGGGCACCGTCGACACCGAGCGCGGGTTCCTCGAACTGGGACTGGACTCGCTGACCGCGGTGGAACTGCGCAACCGGCTCGGTGCCGCGACCGGTCTGCGGCTGCCGGCGACCGTGGTCTTCGACCACCCGACCGCCACCGCGCTGGCCCGGCACCTGCGATCCGCGCTGGAACCGCGGGACGTCACACCCGCCGCGGCGGCCCTGTCGGAACTGGTGCGGCTGGAACGGGCGCTGGGCGGCATCGGGGCGCAGGACAGCGGCCGCGACGAGATCACCTCCCGGCTGCGGGCACTGATGTCGCGCTGGGCCGCCGCCGCCCCGCAGGCCGAGGGCGCGCAGGACGACCTCACATCGGCCACCGCGGAGGAGATGTTCGAGGTACTGGACGAGGAGTTCCTGAAGTCCTGACCCCGGCCGGGCCGGGAGAGCGCAGTACAGGGCACGCCGGGTACGCCGGGTACGCCGGGTACGCCGGGTACGCAGAGAACGCTGAAAACGCTGAGAGGAGTCGGGGTGTCGAACGAGGAGAAGCTCCTTCAGTACCTCAAGCGAGCCACGACGGAACTGCGCGATGCCAACCGCAGGGTCCGCGAGCTGGAGGACCGGGCGAACGAGCCGGTCGCCGTCGTCGGCATCGGCTGCCGCTACCCCGGCGGCTGCCGTTCGCCCGAGGAGCTGTGGCGCTTCGTCGAGGCCGGCGGCGACGCCGTCACCGGCTTCCCCACCGACCGTGGCTGGGACCTGGACCGGCTCGCCGAACTGCCGGTCCGCGAGGGCGGCTTCTACGACGAGGCCGGGCGGTTCGACCCCGGCTTCTTCGGCATCTCGCCGCGCGAGGCGCTGGCCATGGACCCGCAGCAGCGGCTCATGCTGGAGATCTGCTGGGAGGCGGTCGAGCGCGGCGGCATCGACCCGCTGACGCTGCGCGGCAGCCGCACCGGGGTGTTCGTCGGCGCGATGTACCACGACTACGCGACCGGGCTGCTGGAGACGCCGGAGGTACTCGAAGGCTTCGTCGGCACCAGCAACGCCGGCAGCGTGCTGTCCGGGCGCGTCTCGTACTCCTTCGGCCTGGAGGGCCCGGCGGTCACGGTCGACACCGCCTGCTCGTCGTCCCTGGTGGCGATGCACCTGGCGGCCCAGGCGCTGCGCGGCGGGGAGTGCACCCTCGCGCTGGCCGGCGGGGTCACCGTCATGGCCACCCCGACCATGTTCGCCGGATCGGAGTTCGACGAGGGCATGGCGCCCGACGGACGGTGCAAGTCCTTCGCGAGCGCGGCGGACGGCACCGCGTGGGGCGAGGGCGCCGGCGTCCTGCTGCTGGAGCGGCTGAGCGACGCCCGGCGCAACGGGCACCCGGTGCTGGTGGTGCTGCGCGCGAGCGCGGTGAACCAGGACGGTGCCTCCAGCGGCCTGACCGCGCCCAACGGCCCCTCCCAGCAACGGGTGATCCGCCAGGCCCTCGACAACGCCTCGCTGTCGCCCGCCGACGTCGACGCCGTCGAGGCGCACGGCACCGGCACCACGCTGGGCGACCCCATCGAGGCGCAGGCGCTGCTGGCCACCTACGGCCAGGACCGCCCCGAGGGACGCCCGTTGTGGCTGGGCTCGCTCAAGTCCAACCTCGGCCACACCCAGGCCGCCGCCGGGGTGGGCGGCGTCATCAAGATGGTGATGGCCGTCCGGCACGCGCGGCTGCCGCGCACGCTGCACGTCGACGAACCCTCCCGGCACGTCGACTGGTCCGCGGGCGCGGTGGAACTGCTGACCGAATCCCGGCCGTGGCCGTCGACCGGCGCACCGCGCAGGGCCGGCGTCTCCTCGTTCGGCGTCAGCGGCACCAACGCGCACGTCATCATCGAGCAGGCCCCGCCCGCCGAGCCGGCCGAGCCCGCCGAAAGCACCGAGCCGGCCCGCCCGGCCGAGAACGTGGTGCCGCCCGTGCTGCCCTGGCTGGTGTCGGCGCGTTCGGCGGCCGGACTGCGGGAACAGGCCCGCCGGCTGACGGAGTTCACCCGCCGCGAGCCCGGACTGCGCCCGCTCGACGTCGCCCACTCGCTGGCCACCAGCCGGGCGGCGCTCGACCACCGGGCCGTCGTACTGGCCGCCGACCGGGACGCCTTCCTGGCCGGACTGTCCGCCCTCGCCGACGACACCGAGGCGGCGGACGTCGTGCGGGGCATCGCCTCACCCGGCGACGTGGCCTTCCTGTTCACCGGCCAGGGCGCGCAACGCGCCGGCATGGGCCGCGAACTGCACGCCGCCTTCCCGGTGTTCGCGACGGCGCTGGACGCGGTGTGCGCGGCGATGGACGCCCACCTGGAACGGCCGTTGCGCGACGTGATGTTCGGCGACCAGCAGGCGCTGGACCGCACCGACTTCGCCCAACCGGCGCTGTTCGCTCTGGAGGTCGCGCTCTTCCGGCTGCTGGAGTCGTGGGGGATCACCCCCGACGCCCTGCTGGGGCACTCCGTCGGCGAGGTGGCGGCCGCCCACGTGGCCGAGGTGCTGTCGCTCGACGACGCCTGCGCCCTGGTGGCCGCGCGCGGCCGGCTGATGCAGGCGCTTCCCGCGGGCGGCGCCATGCTCGCGGTGGAGGCCGCGGAGGACGACATCGCCGTGGAACTCGTCGGCCGCGAGGAGACGGTGGCCATCGCCGCCGTCAACGGACCCGCCGCCGTGGTGGTCTCCGGCGACGAGGACGTCATCACCGACCTGGAGACGGCCTGGCGCGACGCGGGACGCCGGGTCAAGCGCCTCACCGTCTCGCACGCCTTCCACTCGCCCCGCATGGACGCGATGCTCGACGAATTCGCCGCCGTGGTGGGCGGGTTGACCCTTCGGGCGCCGCGCCTGCCGATCATCTCCGACCTGACCGGACAGCCGGTCGACCCGCAGCAGATCCGGCAGCCCGACTACTGGGTACGGCACGTGCGGCACGCGGTGCGCTTCGCCGACGGCGTCGCCACCCTGCACGAACAGGGCGTCACCACCTTCGTCGAACTTGGCCCCGACGGCGTGCTCAGCGCCATGGCCCGGCTCTGCCTCGCCGGGAAGGCCGGCACCCGCACCACCGCCGCCTTCCCCGTACTGCGCGGCGACCGCCCCGAGGCCCGTGCCGCGCTCACCGCGCTCGCCCTGGCTCACGTCAACGGCGTCCGCGTCGACCGCGAGCAGGTCTTCGCCGGCTGGGGCGGGCGGCGGGTGGACCTGCCCACCTACCCCTTCCAGCACGAGCAGTTCTGGCCGGTCTCCCACCGCGCCCCCGCGGGCGGCGACCCGGCCGGCTGGCGCTACCGCGTCACGTGGAAGCCCGTCCCCGCCGCCCCGCACCCCGCGCCGCCCGGCACCTGGTGGCTGCTCGTCCCGTCCGGCGAGGCGTACGACGCGACGGCCGCGGACTGCGCCGACGCCATCACCCGCGCCGGCGGCACCGCCGTCCACCACACCGTCGGACCGGAACCGGGCGACCTCAGCCGCGTACTGGAAGAGGCCGCCGGCACCGGGACACCGGACGGCGTGCTGTCCCTGCTCGCCCTGGACGAACGCCCGCACCCCGCGCACCCCGCCCTCTCGGCCGCCCTCACCGCCACGGTGACCCTGGTGCAGGTGCTCGACAAACTCACCGTGGACGCCCCGGTGTGGACGCTGACCCGCGGCGCGGTACGAGCGGTGCCCGCCGACTCCCCGCCGAACGCCGACGGGCACGCGGTGTGGGCACTGGGCCGCAGCGCCGCCCTCGAACACCCCACGCGCTGGGGCGGGTTGATCGACCTGCCCGACGCCCTCGACGAACCCCTCGGCGACGCCCTCACCACGCTGCTCACCGCGGCGACCGAGGATCAGGTCGCCCTGCGGGCCGACGGCGCGTTCGCCCGCCGCCTGGTGCGCGACCCCGTCGGCCCACCGCGATCGGGCGGTTGGCGCCCGCACGGAACGGTACTGATCACCGGCGGCACCGGGGCCCTCGGCGCCCACGTGGCCCGCCGGCTGGCCGAACAGGGCGCCGAACACCTCGTGCTGACCAGCCGCCGAGGTGAACAGGCGCCCGGCGCCGCCGAGTTGGCCGCCGAACTGCACGCACTCGGCGCGCGGACGACCGTGGCGGCCTGCGACGTCGCCGACCGGCAGGCGCTGCGTGCCCTGCTGCTGGACATCCCGCAGGAGTTCCCGCTGACCGCCGTCGTCCACACCGCCGGGCTCGGCGACCTCACCCCGCTGTCGCAGACCACCGCGGAACACCAGGCCGCCGTCCTCGCCGCCAAGGTCACCGGCGCCCGCAACCTGCACGACCTGTGCGCCGGCACCGAACTGGACGCCTTCGTGCTGTTCTCCTCCGCCGCGGCGACCTGGGGCGGCGCCGGACAGGGAACCTACGCCGCCGCCAACGCCCACCTCGACGCCCTCGCCCGGGAACGCCGCGCGCTCGGCCTGCCCGCGACCTCCATCGCCTGGGGAAGCTGGCAGGGGCCCGGGATGGGCGACGGCGCCACCGCGGAACAACTGCGCCGCCGCGGCGTGCTGTCCATGGACCCGCCGGCCGCCCTCACCGCCCTGTGGCAGGCGGTGGAGCGCAGCGACACCGACCCGTGCGTCACGATCGCGGGCGTGGACTGGGCACGGTTCGCACCCGCCTTCACCATCGCCCGGCCCAGCCCGCTGCTCGCCGAACTCCCCGAGGCCCGCCCGGCCGCCCCGGCCGCCCCCACCGCACGCGGACGCGCCGACACCGCCGAACTGCGCGCCCGGCTCACCGTCCTGCCGCCCCAGCAGCGGGAGAGCGAACTGCTGCAACTCGTGCAGACCCAGGCCGCGTTGGTCCTCGGCCACGCCGACAGCCGCGCCGTCGAGGCCGACCGCGCCTTCCGCGACCTCGGCTTCGACTCGCTGTCGGCGGTCCAGATGCGCGACCGGATCGACACGGCCACCGGCCTGGCACTGCCCGCCACCGCCGTCTTCGACCACCCGACGCCCGCCGCGCTCGCCGGTCGGCTGCTCGACGAACTGTTCCCCGAAGGAGCGGACACCGGGTCCGGCTCACCGCAGGACCAGCGGATCAAGCAGACCCTGGCCCGCATCCCGCTCTCCCGGCTCCGCGAGGCCGGACTGCTCGACATCCTGCTGCGACTGGCCGAAACGGGCGACGCCGGCCCCGAACACACCGACACCGCCGCGGAGTTCAGCGCGGACGCGCTCGACGCCATGGACGGCGAGAGCCTGCTGAAACTGGTCGCCGGCGACGAGGGAGACCCCGCGTAATGAGTGCCACCATCGACAAGTACGTCGAAGCGCTGCGCCGTTCGGTCAAGGAGACCGAACGGCTGAAGGCACTCAACCGGGACCTGACCGCCGCGAACCGCGACCCCATCGCCATCGTCGGCATGTCCTGCCGGCTGCCCGGGGACGTCGACTCACCCGAAGCCTTCTGGTCGCTGATCGACGCCGGGGGCGACGCCGTCTCCCGCTTCCCCGCCGACCGCGGCTGGGACGTCGAACGGCTCTGCGCCCCCGAACCCGGCCGGCCCGGCACCTCGTCCGCCGGCGAGGGCGGCTTCGTCCACGACGCGGGAAGCTTCGACCCCGGCTTCTTCGGGATCTCACCGCGTGAGGCGCTGGCCATGGACCCGCAGCAGCGGCTCCTGCTGGAGACCTCCTGGGAGACCTTCGAACGCGCCGGCATCGACCCGACGTCGCTGCGCGGCAGCCGCACCGGCGTCTACGTCGGCTCGACCAACTCCGGCTACGGCGCCGCCACCCCGGTGGACGGCGAGACCGAGGGCTACGTCCTGATCGGCGCCGCCACCAGCGTGCTGTCCGGCCGGGTCGCCTACACCTTCGGCCTCGAAGGCCCGGCCGTCACGGTGGACACCGCCTGCTCCTCGTCCCTGGTCGCCCTGCACCTGGCCGCCCAGGCACTGCGCAGCGGCGAGTGCACGATGGCGCTCGCCGGCGGCGTCACCGTGATGGCCACCCCCGGCGCCTTCGTCGAGTTCAGCAAACAGCGCGGACTGGCCTCCGACGGGCGCTGCAAATCCTTCGCCGCCGCCGCCGACGGCACCGGCTGGAGCGAGGGCGTGGCCCTGCTGCTGGTCGAACGCCTCTCCGACGCCCGGCGCAACGGCCACCCGGTACTGGCCGTCGTACGCGGCTCCGCGGTCAACTCCGACGGCGCCTCCAACGGCCTGACCGCGCCCAACGGACTCGCCCAACGCCGCGTCATCCACGACGCGTTGGCCAACGCCCGGCTCGACCCGGCCGACGTCGACACCGTCGAGGCGCACGGCACCGGCACCACCCTCGGCGACCCCATCGAGGCCCAGGCGCTGCTCGCCGCCTACGGTCAGGACCGCCCCGCCGACCGCCCCCTGTGGCTCGGCTCGGTCAAGTCCAACATCGGCCACACCCAGTCCGCGTCCGGCGCGGCGGGCGTGATCAAGATGGTGATGGCCCTGCGGCACGAAGTCCTGCCGCGCACCCTGCACGTCGACGAGCCGTCCCCGCACGTGAACTGGTCGGCCGGCGCGGTCGAACTGCTCACCGAGGTACGGCCCTGGCCGCGGACCGGCACACCGCGCCGCGCCGGAGTGTCGTCGTTCGGCGTCAGCGGCACCAACGCCCACGTCATCATCGAGGAGGCGCCGCCCGTACCACCCGCGCCCTCCGCGCAACCCGGGCCGGCCACCCAACCCGCGCGACGGACCACCGATGCCGCCCCGGCCCCGCTGCCCTGGCTGATCTCCGGAAGGACCGAGCAGGCCCTGCGGGCCCAGGCGGCCCGCCTGCGCGCCTTCCTGGACACCGCACCCGACACCGGCAACGCCGACATCGGGCAGTCGCTGGCGACCACCCGCGCAGCCCTGGAACACCGCGCCGTCATCCTGGCCACCGACCGCCAGGACTTCCTCGACGCGCTCACCGCCCTCGCCCGCGGCGAGGAGACCGCACACGTGGTGCGCGCGGTGGCGACCAAGGGCAGGACGGCGTTCCTGTTCACCGGCCAGGGCGCCCAGCGCGCCGGAGCGGGCCGCGAACTGCACGCCGCCTTCCCGGTGTTCGCCGCCGCGCTGGACGCCGTCTGCGAACGCCTGGACACCGGGTCCGAGCGCCCGCTGCGCGACGTCATGTTCGGCGACCAGGACCTGCTGGACCGGACCGCGTACACCCAGGCGGCCCTGTTCGCGCTGGAGGTCGCGCTCTTCCGGCTCCTGGAGTCGTGGGGCGTGCGCCCCGACTACCTGCTGGGCCACTCCATCGGCGAACTGGCCGCCGCCCACGTGGCCGGCGTGCTCTCCCTCGACGACGCCTGCACCCTGGTCGCCGCCCGCGGCAGGCTGATGCAGGCACTGCCCGCCGGCGGTGCCATGCTCGCCGTGGAAGCCACCGAGGCGGAGGTCGCCAAGGAGATCGACGGCCACGAGGCCGCAGTGGGCATCGCCGCCGTCAACGGACCCGCCTCCGTCGTGGTCTCCGGCGACGAGGAGACCGTCACCGCGCTGGAAACCGCCTGGCGGGAGACCGGCCGCAAGGTGAAACGGCTGACCGTCTCGCACGCCTTCCACTCACCGCGCATGCGCCACATGCTCACCGACTTCGCCGCCGTCGCCGGTCGACTCACCTTCCACCCGCCGCAGTTGCCGATCATCTCCGACCTCACCGGCGAACCGGTCGACCCCGAAGCCATCAGTACCCCCGAATACTGGGTCCGGCACATCACCGCCACCGTGCGCTTCGCCGACGGCATCACCACCCTGCACGAGGCCGGGGTCACCACGTTCCTCGAACTCGGCCCCGACGGCGTCCTGACCGCCATGGCACGCGACTGCCTCGCCGAACGGACCGACGACGCCACCGTCATCGCCACCCTGCGCCGCGACCGCGGCGAACTCGACACCTGGTGGCACGCCGCCGCCCGCCTGCACACCCACGGCACCCCCCTCGACTGGCCGGCCGTCCTCGCCCCCCGCGGCGGCCGTCAAGTCGCCCTGCCCACCTACGCGTTCCAGCGCGAACACTTCTGGCTGCTGCCCGCCGCGCCCGCCACCCGCGACACCCAGGACGACTGGCGCTACCGCGAGACCTGGAAGCCGGTCGCCGAGGCCGCGCTGCCCGCCCTGTCCGGCACCTGGCTGCTGATCGTGCCCGCCGACCACGCCGACGCGCAGCCGGTGCGCGAGTGCGCCGCCACGCTGACCGACCACGGCGCGATCGTGCGCCAGGTGGTGCTGACCGGCGCCGACACCGACCGCGCCGCCGTGGCCGGCCTGCTGCGCGACGCCACCGGTGACGCCACGGTCAGCGGCGTGCTGTCCCTGCTCGCCCTCGACGAACGGCCCGACACCGACCACCCCGTCATGTCCCGCGGCGTCGCCCGCACCGTCGCCCTGCTCCAGGCACTCGCCGACGCCGGATCGGGGGCACCGGTGTGGCTGGCCACCCGGGGCGCCGTCGCGGTCGGCCACGACGAGGGCCTCACGAGCCTGCCCGGAGCACAGATCTGGGCGCTCGGCCGGGTCGCCGCCCTGGAATACCCGCGCCGCTGGATCAGCATGGTCGACCTCCCGGACGCCCTCGACGACCGCGTCCGCGAACGCCTCGCCGGCGTGCTGTCCGACAGCGGCGGCGAGGACCAGATCGCCGTCCGCCGCACCGGAGTGTTCGGCCGCCGCGTCGTGCACGCCCCCGCCGGACCCGCCACCGGCACCTGGACCCCCACCGGAACCGTGCTCGTCACCGGCGGCACCGGCGCCCTCGGCGCCCACGTCACCCGCTGGCTCGCCGGCCGCGGCGCCCCGCACGTCCTGCTCACCAGCCGCCGCGGCGGCACGGCCCCCGGCATCGACCGGCTGGTCACCGAGATCGAGGCGCTCGGCACGAAGGTCACCGTCGCCGCGTGCGACGTCGCGGACCGCGGCGCACTGGACGCGCTGCTGGCCGGCCTCCCCGCCGCCCTGCCGCTGACCGCCGTCGTGCACGCCGCCGGGTCCGGGGAGTTCGTACCGCTGGAACAGACCACGCTCGCCGACTTCGCCGCCGGACTGCGTGCCAAGGTGGCCGGCGCGGCCAACCTCCACGACGCGCTGCGCGAGGTCGCCCTCGACGCGTTCGTGCTGTTCTCCTCGGTCTCCGCCGTCTGGGGCAGCGGCGGACAGGCCGCCTACGCCGTGGCCAACGCCTCCCTCGACGCCCTCGCCCGGCAGCGCAGGTCCGCCGGACTGCCCGTCACCTCCGTCGCCTGGGGACCGTGGGCCGGCTCCGGCATGGCCGGCGCCACCGCCACCAGCGACTACCTGCGCAAACGCGGCCTGGCCACCATGGACCCGGCACTCGCCGTCGCCGCGCTCGGCCGGGCCGTCGACCACGGCGACGCGTGCGTGGCCGTCGCCGACGTCGACTGGCCGGTGTTCGCCGCCACCTTCACCGCCGCCCGGCCCCGGCCGCTGCTCGACGAACTGCCCGAAGTGCGCCGCTCCACCGCCACCGGGCCCACCGGCGGAGAACGCTCGGCGCTCGCCGCGCAACTCGAAGGGCTCTCCGCGACGGCCCAGGAGACCGCGGTCCTGGAGATCGTCAGGGCCCAGGTCGCCACCGTGCTCGGACACCGCCGCGGCGCCGACGCGGTCGAACCGCGCAAGGCGTTCACCGAACTCGGCTTCGACTCGCTCACCGCGATCGAACTGCGCGACGCCCTCAACAAGGTCACCGGCCTGCGCCTGCCCGCCACCTTGATCTTCGACCACCCCACCCCCGCCGTCCTCGCCGCCTACGTCCGCGCCGAATGCCTCGGACACTCCGGCACCGTCGACCGCTCCTTCGCCGGCGGCGCCGCCCACGCCGACGAGCCGATCGCCATCATCGGCATGAGCTGCCGCTACCCCGGCGGCGTCGAGTCGCCGGAAGACCTGTGGCGGCTGACCGACACCGCCACCGACGCCGTCTCGCCCTTCCCCACCGACCGCGGCTGGGACCTCGGCCGGCTCCACGACCCCGAGGGCGCCGAAGGCACCTCCTACGTCGCCGAGGGCGGCTTCCTCACCGGGGTGGCCGAGTTCGACCCGGTCTTCTTCGGCATCTCGCCACGTGAGGCGCTCGCCATGGACCCGCAGCAGCGCCTGCTGCTCCAGGCGTCCTGGGAAGCGTTCGAACGCGCCGGCATCGACCCGACGTCGCTGCGCGGCAGCCGCACCGGAGTCTTCGCCGGCACCAACGGCCAGGACTACCTGCCCCTGCTCATGGGCACCGGCCAGGGCAGCGAGAGCCACCAGGGCATCGGCAACGCCGCCGGGGTGATGTCCGGCCGCATCTCCTACGCGCTCGGCCTCGAAGGCCCCGCGATGACGATCGACACCGCCTGCTCCTCCTCCCTCGTGGCCATGCACCTCGCCGTACAGGCGCTGCGCAGCGGCGAGTGCACGATGGCCGTGGCCGGCGGCGCGACCGTGATGTCGACGCCCACCGCGTTCGTGGAGTTCAGCCGGCAGCGCGGACTCGCCGCCGACGGGCGCTGCAAGGCGTTCTCAGCGGCGGCCGACGGCACTGCCTGGGGCGAGGGCGTCGGCATGGTGGCGCTGGAACGCCTCTCCGACGCCCGGCGCAACGGACACCGGGTCCTGGCGGTGGTCCGCGGCTCCGCGGTCAACCAGGACGGCGCCTCCAACGGCCTCACCGCGCCCAACGGCCCCTCCCAGCAACGCGTCATCCGGCAGGCGTTGGCCAGTGCCGGGCTCGCCGCCCGCGACGTGGACGCGGTGGAGGCCCACGGCACCGGCACCGCGCTCGGCGACCCCATCGAGGCGCAGGCCCTGCTGACCACCTACGGACAGGACCGCCCCGCCGGCCGGCCGCTGTGGCTCGGCTCGGTGAAGTCCAACATCGGCCACACGCAGGCCGCTTCCGGCGCCGCGAGCGTCATCAAGATGGTGATGGCCCTGCGGCACGGCGTCCTGCCGAAGACCCTCCACGCGGCAGAGCCGTCACCGCACGTCGACTGGTCGGCCGGCGCGGTGGAACTGCTGACCGAGCCGCGCGGCTGGCCGCGGGGAGAAACACCGCGCCGCGCCGGGGTGTCCTCGTTCGGCATGAGCGGCACCAACGTGCACATGATCCTCGAAGAGGCACCGGCGCCCGAGCCGTCGCCCGACGAGCCCGCCGACCCCGGCGAGCGGTCACCGCTGACCACGATGCCGTTCCTGCTCTCCGGCACCTCGGTCGAGGCGCTGCGCGCCCAGGCGGGCCGCCTCGGGACCTTCCTGGCCGCCGAGCCCGAGGCCGAACCGGTGGACGTGGCGCTGTCGTTGGCGACCACCCGGGCCGCGCTGGAACACCGCGCCGTGGTGCTGGCCGACGACCGGCCGGGGCTGGCCGGATCACTCGACGCGATCATCCGCGACGAGGCGGCTCCCGGGGTGGTCCGCGGCGTGGCGGGCTCCGGCCGTACGGCGTTCCTGTTCACGGGGCAGGGTGCGCAGCGGGTGGGGATGGGTGCCGGGTTGTATGCGGCGTTTCCGGTGTTCGCCGATGCGTTGGACGCGGTGTGTGCGCGGTTGGACGGTGAGTTGGGCCGTTCGTTGCGTGAGGTGATGTTCGACGGCGGCGAGTTGCTTGACCAAACGGTGTTCACGCAGGCGGGGTTGTTCGCGCTTGAAGTGGCGTTGTTCCGGTTGGTGGAGTCGTGGGGTGTGACGCCGGACTTCCTGTTGGGGCATTCGATCGGTGAGGTGGCGGCGGCGCATGTGGCGGGGGTGCTGTCGCTGGACGACGCGTGTGTGTTGGTGGCCGCTCGTGGTCGGTTGATGCAGGCGTTGCCGGCGGGTGGGGTGATGTTGGCGGTGGAGGCCGCTGAGGCGGACGTTGTCGCGGAGATCGCGGAGCGGCCGGAGGTGAGTGTGGCGGCGGTGAACGGGCCGTCGTCTGTGGTGGTTTCGGGTGATGAGGACGTGGTCACGGAGTTGGAATCCGTGTGGCGTGCGGCGGGTCGGCGGGTGAAGCGGTTGGCCGTTTCGCATGCGTTCCATTCGCCGCGGATGGAGGCGATGCTCGACGAGTTCGCCGAGGTGGTCGGTGGATTGGCCTTTGCGGCGCCCGAGTTGCCGATCGTCTCCAACGTGACCGGTGCGCTGGCGGATGCGGTGGAGATGGGTACTCCGGGTTATTGGGTGCGGCATGTGCGGGAGGCGGTGCGGTTCGCCGACGGTGTGGTGACGCTGGAGGCTCAGGGCGTCACGCGGCTGGTGGAGTTGGGGCCGGACGGTGTGCTGGCGGCGATGGCTCAGCTGAGTGCCGATCTGACGGCGGTTCCCGTTCTGCGGGCGGGGCATGACGAGAGCCGCACGCTGTTGACCGCGGTGGCGACGGTCTTCGCCGGGGGCGGGACGGTGGACTGGGCATCGGTGTTCGCGCCGACGGGGGCGTCCGTGGTGGACCTGCCGACGTATGCGTTTGGGCGGGAGCGGTTTTGGCCGGTGGGTGG
>NZ_JAAGKO020000083.1 GCF_027947535.2 Streptantibioticus silvisoli | reverse complement strand
CCCCCGCCCCGCCGCACTCCCGCCCCCGACCCCCGGCATGAGGCCGGTTCGAGGTGGCTTCAAGGTCGCCGATCGAGGCTGGGACCGACCCGACGCACCCTGGAGGACCTTGATGGGAACCGATGCCGCCGCCCCCTACACGCCAACGATCACGATCGGCCGGCTGAACACCGCCTACGCCCAGTCCAAGATCCTGCACGCCGCGGTCGAGACCGGCCTGTTCGAACTGCTCGACGAGGCCCCCGCCGACCTCACCACCATCGCCACCCGCCTCGAGTTGCACCCGCGCCTGCTGCCCGACTTCCTGCGCGCGCTCGTCGCGCTCGGCCTGGTCGACGACACCGCCTCCGGTTACCGCAACAGCGCGCAGACCTCCGCCTGCCTGCTGCCCGGCAGCCCCTACTACCTCGGCGCCTCGGTACGCACCGCCGCCGCCCGCCACTACGCGATGTGGGGACGGCTGACCGAAGCACTCAAGGACGGTCAGGCCAAGGCAGACAACGGCGCCGGCCCCGGCGCGTTCGAACGCCTCTACCGCAACCCCGAAGCGGCCCGCCGCTTCCTGGCCCACATGGACTCCGCACACGCACTGGTGGGCCCGCAACTGGCCGAGGTCGTCGACTGGAGCCGCTACCACAGCTTCGTCGACGTCGGCGGCGCCCGCGGCCACATCGCCGCCGCGGTCCTGACCGCCCACCCCCACCTGACGGGCGGGGTCTTCGAACTGCCCGCGGTGGAACCGCTCTTCGACGAACACATGGCACAGGCCGGCCTGAGCGACCGGGTCACCTTCCACGCCGGTGACTTCTTCGCCGACCCGCTGCCCACCGCCGATGTCCTGGTCTTCGGCCACGTGCTGCACGACTGGGAGCCCGACGCACGCCAGACCCTGCTCGACAAGGCCTTCCAGGCCCTGGCCCCCGGCGGCGCGGTGGTCGTCTACGACCAGATGCTCGACGACACCGAACCCGAACTGGCCGCGATACTCGGCAGCCTCCAAGTCGCCCTGGTCACCGGCGGCAGCGAATACCCGGTCACCGACTGTCGCCAGTGGCTGGAGAAGGCCGGCTTCACCATCGAACAGGGCGAACGCATCCGCACCATCGGCAGCGACTACGTACTCGTGGCGGTGAAGCCGTGACCCCCCGGCACCGCACGACGCCCCCCGCACCGGCCCACCCCGCCCCAACCGGCCCGACGGCGGACCGCATACTCGCGGCGGTGACCCCATGACCTCCCCGCACGGGACCGCACAGGTCGTGGTGGCCGGCGGCGGCCCGGTCGGGTTGATGGCCGCCTGCGAACTGGCCCTCGGCGGAGTACAGGCCGTGGTGCTGGAACGCCTGGCGCAGCCCACCGGCCAGTCCAGGGCACTGGGCCTGCACTCACGCACCGTCGAGGTCTTCGAACAACGCGGCCTGCTCGACAAGATCGAACACCAGGCCCCGGTATGGCCCAAGGGACACTTCGCCGGACTGCGCAAGGTCGACCTGACCAAACTGGCCGGCAAACACACCTACGCGCTGATGGTCCCGCAGTCCAGGACCGAGGAACTGCTCGCGCAACGAGCGGTGGAACTCGGAGTGGAGATCCGCCGCGGCCACGAGGTCACCGCACTGGAACAGCACCCGGACGGCGTCACCGTCACCGTCCGCACCGACGACGGCCACTACCGGCAGCCGGCGCACTACCTCATCGGCTGCGACGGCGGCAGCAGCACGGTACGCAAACTGACCGGGGTCGACTTCCCCGGCACCGCCTCCACCGTCAACGCCGTCCTGGGCGACGTACAGATCCTCGGCGAACGCCCGCAGGCCCGCGAACTGCTGCGCCTGCCCGGCGGACTGTTCGGCATGATCCCCCTGGGCGGCGACCGCTACCGCATCGTCGCGGTGGAGTTCGACGCCGAGCCGGTGGCGCGGCACATCCCGCTGACCGTGCCGGAACTGCGCGAGACCGCCCACCGGGTCTCGGGCACCTGGCTGGAGATCGGCGAGTCGTACTGGCTCTCCCGGTTCGGCGACGCCAGCCGGCAGGCCGCCGCCTACCGGGTGGGCCGGGTGCTGCTCGCCGGCGACGCGGCACACATCCACTTCCCGGCCGGCGGCCAGGGCCTCAACACCGGATTGCAGGACGCGCTCAACCTCGGCTGGAAACTGGCCGCCACCGTCCGCGGCACCGCCCCGGACGGACTGCTCGACACCTACCACACCGAGCGCCACCCGGTCGGCCACCGCGTCTGCATGAACACCCGTGCGCAACTGTCACTGATGCACCCGTCCGAACGCATCACCCCCCTGCGCGACATGTTCAGCGAACTGCTGGACCTGCCCCAGGTCAACACCTACATCGCCGAGATGATCACCGGCCTCGACGTGCGCTACCCGATGCCCGGCATCCCGCGACACCCCCTGGTCGGCGCCCGGCTCCCGGCACTGCTGATACACACCCCCGACGGGCCGGTCAGCACACCGCAGCTGCTGCGGCAGGCCGACGCACTGCTGCTCGACCTCACCGACAGCGGCGCGCCGGGCGACCTGGCCAAACCCTGGCACGACAGCGTGCGCCACATACCGGCCCGCCTCGACGCGCAGGAGGAGACCACCGGCCTGGCCGCCGCCCTGGTCCGCCCCGACGGCTACGTCGCCTGGGCCACCGCGGACGCCACCGACACCCAGGGCCTGACCACCGCCCTGTCCACCTGGTTCACCCCCGACGCCACAAGCATCCCCGACGCCACGAGCACCGACGACGTCACGAGCACCGACGAGCAGGAAGGCACCCGATGACCACCGCGACCGCCGACGCCGGGCTCTACGGCGAGATCCAGGCCTTCTACGCCCACCACATGCGCCTGGTCGACGACGGCCACGTCGACGCGTGGGGCGAGACCTTCACCCACGACGCCACCATCTCCAACAACGCCAACCCCCGCCCCGCCCACGGCCGCGACGCCATCGTCGCGGTGATCCGCCGCGCCCACGCCGAACTCGCCGCCCGCGGGGTGCAGCACCGGCACTGGATGGGCATGACCACGGTCGAACCGATCGACGAGCACACCGTCCGCGCCACCAGCTACGCACTGCTGATGGCGGTCGGCAAGGACCGGGCACCCCAGATCGACCGCAGCACCGCCTGCGTGGACGAGATCGTCCGCACCGAGGGCCGCTGGCAGATCCGCGACCGCCGGGTACGGCACGACGCCCTGCCCGCCTGACCCGCACCACCGACCCGAACGCCGAGGGGCTCGCACCGTCCGGTGCGAGCCCCTCGGCGTTGCTCCTTCCCGTGGCGTTCAGTCGAGGATGGCCACCGCGCGTGCCCAGCCGGCCCCCGCCCGGGCGATCTTGACGGGGAAGCAGCTGACCTGGAAGCCGTGCGAGGGCACCGCGGCCAGGTTCGCCAGCCGTTCGATCTGGCAGTACTCGCGCTCCCGGCCGGCGAAGTGCGCCGGCCACAGCACGGCACGGTCCCCGGTACGGCGGAAGGTGTCGATGATGTGGGTGAACGGCGCGTCCAGACTGAACGCGTCGGTGCCGATCACCCGGACGCCCAGGTCCAGCAGGTAGTTGACGCCGGAGCCGTCCAGCCCGGCGAAGTCGGTGAAGTAACGCGGCGTGCCCACCCACTCGTAGGCGCCGGTGTGCAGGATGACGATGTCCAGCGCGTCGGGATACCGGCCGATCCGGTCGAACTCCTCCTTCAGCCGCCGCTCACCGACCACCCCGGTGCCCACGTCCCGCACGTCCACCACGACGGCCGGCCGGTGGAACCACTCCAGCGGCATCTCGTCGATGTGCCGTGCGGTGCCGTGGGAGGCGGTGCCGTAGTGCGAGGGGGCGTCGACATGGGTACCGGTGTGGGTGGTCAGGGTGAGGGTGTCGTTACTGAGGAACTCCCCACCGGGCAGCGTCTCGACGGGGAAGTCCAGCCCGAAGTGGGCCTTCATCTCCGACGCCATGTGCCGGGCGCCCTCGGCCGGCGACAGCACCGTGTGGGTCACCGGATCCGGCTCCCAGAAAGTGGAGTCCACCGGGGAGGACAGATCGATCAGTCGCATGACGGAGCCTTTCCACAGGAAATCGAGGTCACGGGCAGACAGGAACGGAAGAACGGTCCGGCGGGGAACGATCCGTAAGGGACGGGAGAACGACCCGCGGGGGAGAGGAAACGGAACCGGCGCGAGGGGAACGGAACCGGCCCGGGAAAACGGAACCCACCCGAGAGGGAACGAAACCCACCCGAGAGGAAACGGAACTCGCCGCCCATGCGGAGCCGACCCGCGGTCACCGTGGTTCGGCGGTGAACAGATCGGCCCGTACCGACGGCGCGTCCGGGCCGTACGCCAGCCGGTGCAGCACCTTGCGGTAGAGCGGGGTGTGCGAGACCGCGCGGACCATCACCGGACGCACCGCGGTGGCCACCGGGTTGGAGGAGAGCATCATCCGCCCCTGCATCGCCTGGAGCTTGAGCACCGCCGCGATCACCGGCCGGCGCCGCCGTTCGAACTGCGACAGCGCGGCGGCCGAGGTGTCACCCCCGCGGACCGCGGCCACCAGCAGCGGATGCAGCAACACCGCGTCCTGGAGCGCCAGATTGATCCCCTGCGCCCCGATCGGGCCGTGGGTGTGCGCACTGTCACCGATCAGCACCAGACCGTCGGCCACCCACCGGTCGGCCTGCGCGGAGAAGACGTCCAGCAGCGAGACGTCCTTCAGGCTCCGGATCCCGGCGCGTACCGCCTCGGCGTGCTCGGGCACCGCACGGGCGATCTCCTCACGCACGTGCTCCACCCCGCGCCCGGCCACCTCGCGGTAACCGCCGTGCGGCAGCGTCCAGCCGACCTGGAGCCGGTCCGGATGGCAGTGGTAGACCATCACCGGCGCGCCCGCGCCGCGGTGCACCTCCACCAGCCGCCGCCCGGCCACGGCCGGCGCCGGCAGCTTGAACCACAACACGTCCTGGTCGAACGCCTCCTGGCGGCGGGTACCGATCCCGGCGAGCCGGCGCACCTTGGAGTTGCGCCCGTCGGCACCCACCACCACCGACGCCCGCACCTCCCGCTCACCGTCCGCACCGCCACCGGTGGCCCCCACCACCCGTCCGCCCTCGTGCAGCAGCGCGCCGATACGGGTACCGGACAGCAAGGTGAAGGAGTCGAACCGGGCACAGGCATCGAGCAGTTCGGTCAGCATGTGCGCCTGCGGCACGCTCAGCAGGCAGTTGAACGGTCCCGGCAGCCGCCGGTAGTCGGCGTCCAGCAGCACCCGGTCGCCCTGCCGCAGCCGGAACGCGTCGTGCTCGTAGGCACCGCGCTCGCGGGCACCGCGCAACACCCCCAGCCGGTGCAGGATCTCCTGACCGCCGGGCTGGAGGATCTCCCCGCGGTACTCACGCTCCAGCGAACGCGACTTCTCGGCCAGCGCCACCGACAACCCGGAACGCAGCAGGAGCAGCGACATCGCCAGGCCCGCGGGCCCGCCCCCCACGACCAGCACGTCGGCCTTGATGGTGCGCACGATCGCTCTCCCTCCACTGGACGACCGCCCCGGAGGCGGCCGGTTTGCCAGGGGTACGCCCGAACGCCTTTGCCGGGACGCACCCGAACACCTGTCACCGCGGGCGCACGGAACCGCACACCCGGCCCCCACCGGCCAGCGACCGGGGAACAGGCGCACTCACGAACCGGAGGACGGGCCTGGCCCGCGAACGGCCGCCCGACCCGCCGCCAGGCGTACCCGCCCCCCACCGCACCGCCGGGCACGCCGGCCCTCCGCACCGCCGGGCGTACCCCGCCGCGCCGTCGGACGCGCCCGTTCCCGCCCCCGCCTCCGCCGCGCCGCCGGGCGTACCCCGCCCCGCCGCGCCCCCACCGGTCATGCCTTCCGAATCCGCCGGTCAGGCCAGCAGGCTCATACCGCCGTCCACCACGAGCGTCTGCCCGTGGATCCAGCCCGCCTCATCGGTACACAGCAGTGCCACCGCGTCCGCCACGTCCTGCGGCACCGTCAGCCGCCCACCCGGTGTGCGCCGGGTCAGCACCTGCCGCAGTTGCGCGTCGACGGTGTCGGGGCCCTTGTCGATCTTGGCGGTGGAGACCGCGTTCACCGCGATCCCCCGCCCGGCCAGCTCCGCGGCCAGGTACCGCACCAGTGCCTCCAGCGCCGCTTTGGCCAGCCCGGCGCTGACGTAGCCGCCGGGTACCACCGCGCGGGCCCCGGAACTGGAGACCGCCACCACCCGCCCGCCGTCCGGCATCAGCTCCGGCAGCAGCGGGGCCGCCGTCAGCAGCGGGGCGAGCGCCAGCGACATGTCCTCCCGCAGCGCCCCCGGACGGGCGGCGGTGGCCGGCATCGGGTGCCAGGTGCCGGCGTTGTGCACCAGCAGGTCCAGCCGCCCGTGCCGGTCCGCCACCTCGCGCAGCGCGGCCACCGTCTCCCGCGGCCGCCGCACGTCGGCCCGTACCGCCTCGGCGGTGCCGGCCAGCCCGTCGAACAACCGCAGCAGCGGCTCGGCGTCCGCCGGCGTTCCGCGGTGGTTGAGCACCACCCGGCAGCCGGAGGCGCACAGCTTGCGGGCGACCGCCAGCCCCACCCCGCGCCCCGCCCCCGTCACCAGGGCGACCTTGCCCTCCAACCGGGACAACGGCCCCCCACCCGACCAGGCCGGAGCGTCCCCGGCCGCAGCCTCCCCGTTCACCGGGGTCAGCTTTCGGACGAGGCGACCGGGAAGTACAGGTCCGCCTCCACCTCGACCAGCGGGCCCATCGCCTTCACGTGCGAGAGGAACTCCTCACTGCTCACGACCGCCTTGTGCGCACCCGGATCGGTCCAGCGGCCGATGTTGACGTACACCTTGGGGTTCGAGGCGGACCGGACCATCCGGAAGTCGACGAAGCCGGGCCGGGCGGCCATGAAGGCGCAGTGCTCGGCGAACAGCCGCTCGAACTCCGTGCCGTCGTCGCCCCTGAGCGTGAAACGGGTGATGAAGGTGATCACAGCGTTGCCTCCTGAGACGATGTCGGAACAACCACCGACGATGTGGGACGAACCCTGGACGATGTCGGACGGGCCACCGGACCGGCCGAGCGGGGCAGCGCGCAGGATCCGCGCCATCCGGGCCCGCAACTCGGTACGCGCGACCTTGCCGTTGGCAGAACGCGGAATCGACTCCACGATCTCGATGTGCTCGATGTGCTGGTAGTACGGCATCGATTCGTTGACCTCGGCGGCGATCGCCGCCACCGCGGTCGTGTCCTGCTCGGCGCGGACCACGAACGCGGTGGCCACCGCGCCGTGCAGCGGTTCGGGGTGGTCGACCACCACGCAGTCGCGCACCGCCGGATGCCGGGCCAGCGACCGTTCCACCGACGTCGGCGAGACCAGCCAGTTGTCGCGCTTGAAGACGTCCTTGATCCGGTCGACCAGGGTCAGCCGCCCGGTGGCACCGATCTGGCCCACGTCACCGGTCGACAGCCACCCCTCCTCGTCCACGCACGACCCCGCGGACTCACCCAGGTAACCGAGCATCACCTGCGGGCCACGCACCTGGACCTCGCCGATCGAGCCCGGCTCCAGCACTCGCCCGTCGTCGACGTCCACGACCCGCGCCTCGGTGTCGGCGACCGGCCGCCCCACCGAACCGGGCCGCCAGTCCGCCGGATCGTCGGAATGGGTCAGCGGCGAGGTCTCCGCCAGCCCGTAGCCCTGGACCACCGGGATCTGGAAGTGCTCGGCGAGCTTGCGCGCCGCCGCCGGTGCCAGCGCCGAGCCGCCCGAGGCGATCATCCGGACCGTCTCGAAACGCAACCCGCCCAGCTGCGGGGAGTCGGCCAGCGCGGTCAGCCGCACCGGCAGGCTGTAGTAGTGCGAGGCGCCGTACCGGTTGGCGGTGCGCACCGACTCGGCGGCGTCCGGCCCGGTCACCAGGATCTGCGCCGCGCCCGCCGCGATCGCCGAGTTCATGTGCATCGGGTGATACGTCGGCAGGTGGTTGACGACCACCGAGCCCCCGCCCAGCCGGTGCGCCGCGGCGACCTGCACCGCGTTGGCCGTCACGTTGCGGTGGCTGAGCATCACCGTCTTCGGCGCACCCGTGGTGCCACTGGTGAAGTGCAGCACCGCCAGGTCCCCGGGACACACCCGTCCCCTGGCCGGCAACCCGCCCGCCGGCCCGTCCAGCAGGGACGCGAAGGTGCGCTCCGAAGCACCGCTCACGCCGCCCGAAGCGCCTCCGCCGGAGACGCCGCTCCCGCCCGGCACACCGCTCCCGTCGGACCCGCCGATCAGGATGACCTCGCGCAGCCGCGGCAGCCGGTCGCGCACCGTGGCGATCTTCGCCGCCGTCCGCGCGTCCACCAGCGCCACCTCGGTACCCGATTCGCTCAGCACGTGCGCGAGCTGCTCGGGCTGGAGGTAGGGGTTGACCGGCGCGGTCACGTTGCCGCTGCGCAGGATGCCGTAGTAGCCGATCACGAAGTCCGGCGACAGCAGCGAGGTGAGCGCCACCACCGCCCCGGTGCGCTCCACGATCCGGCGCAGCCCGCCGGCGCAGGCGGTCGCCAGGGCGTCCAGCGTCGCGTAGTCCAGCACCCGCTGCCCGGCCCGGACGGCTTCGCGCCGCGGATGGCTGGCCGCGCTGTCGGCCAGCATCGCGTCGACCGTGCCGTGCGGGTAGACCAGGCCCTCAGCCATGAAGACCCGCCTCGGCGGCGGCCTTCGCCCGGTTCAGGGTCGCCAGACTGTTGGCACCGAGCGCGCCGCGCACGAACGCCTTGGCGTCCGCCACGCTCCTGCCCTCGCCCAGCACCGCGGCGACCATGTCCGCGTCGATACGGATCGTGTGCCGCGAGGTGACGCGTACCGGCCCTTCGGGGGTGCGCGTCAGCGTCCAGCAGCCGGTGTGCAGGGTCAGCAGCTTCGGCAGCACCAACTGCTTGTAGACGATGCGCTCGTCGGTGAAGCAGACCCGGATCGAGGCGGTGGTGTGGGTCGAGCCGTCCTTGGCGGTGGTGTCCATCTCCAGGTACTGCAGGCCCGGACTGTCCTCACGCAGCTCCACCCGGCTGACGTGCGGCAGGCTGACCGGCCACTTGCCGGCCTCGTACAGGAAGCTGTAGACCGCCGGGAGGGCCCCGTCGATCAGCACTGTGTCCTCGAACGTGGCCTCCAGGCCGGTCGACCCGCCCTCGACACCGCGCTTGAGCGAGGCCAGCTCCGCCCGGCTGTTGCGCTCCACCGCCGCGGCGATCCACTCGTCGGCGTCCGGCACGTCCTCCACCGGCAGCCAGTCGTGCGTCAGCAGCACGCTCGTGCCCCCGCCGGGCAGCGCCTCCACGATCCACTCGCCGCGCATCGACCGCACCGGCGACTGCGACTTGATCTGCCCGAAGACCACCCGCCGGGCCACCGCGTCCAGCTCCCGCCGCGACACCCAGGTCTTCGGCTCACCGTTGGCGGTCGCCCACAGCCGGATGGTCTCCACCCGGCCGTCGAACTCCACCCGCTCGGCGTGGATCGTCGGTCCGAAGACCCGCGGCCAGCACGTCACGTCCGCGATCACCGCGTAGACCTCGTCCGGACCGGCGGCCACCGTGATCCGGTGCTCACTGTGGCGCACGGCCGGCACCTCCTCGTTCGGCGAACCCTGCATCTGCCGCCACCTCCTAGTAGTTGCCGAGCCCGCCGCAGACGTTGACGGCCTGCGCGGTGATCGCCGCGGTCACCGGGGACGCCAGATAGGCCACCAGGGAGGCCACCTCCTGCGCGGTGGCGTACCGGCCCAGCGGGATCTTCGCCTCGAACCTGTCCTGCACCGCCTGCGTCGTGGTACCCCACGCCGCCGCGTACCCCTGCCGCACCCGCTCGGCCAGCGGCGTCTCCACATACCCCGGGCACACCGCGTTGACGGTCACCCCGGTTTTGGCCAGCTCCAGGCCCAGCGCCTTGGTGAAACCGACCACCCCGTGCTTGGACGCCGAGTACGGCGCCCCCATCACCACACCCTGCTTGCCGCCGGTCGAGGCGATGTTGATGATCCGCCCGTACCCGCGATCGAGCATCCCGCCCTCCTTCAGCACCTGCCGGGTCAGCCGGAAGACGGCGTTGAGATTCGTATCGATCACGTCGTCCCACAACTCGTCGGCGATGTCCGCGGTCACCCCGCCACCGCTGCGCCCGGCGTTGTTGACCAGGACGTCGATCCGCCCGTACGCCTCGACCGCGCCGGCCACGAAGGCGGCCACGTCGCTCACCGAACGCACGTCGCACGCCTGCCCGTCCGCGGTGATCCCCGCCGCGCGCAGTGCCCGCACCGTCGCGTCGACGTCCTGCTGATTGCGTGAGCACACGTACAACTGCGCGCCGCCACCGCCGAGTTCCTCGGCGATGGCCCGTCCGATCCCGCTGGTCGCACCGGTGACCAGGACGACCTGCCGCCGATCACTGTCGGTCATCGTCCACCTCCTCGTCGACCGCGCGGCTCGGTGCCCACGGCCCAACGCCACCTTGGTGACCGCGGCTCGAACCGACCTTGAGCGCCGGTGGAGCCCGACACCGCCCACCCACCGGCCCGCCGGGCGCGTCCCCGCGACCGGGCCTCAAGGCGCTTTCGAGGCACGTCCCCCACCGTCGGGCGGCAGGACGACCGACCGCACAGGAGGACAGACCGTGCCCTACAGCGCCCCCGCGACCGGCGGCAACACCGCCCTGTACGCCGAAATCCAGCAGTTCTACGCCCACCAGATGCACCTGCTCGACGGCGGCGACGCCGATGCCTGGGCGCAGACCTTCACCCCCGACGGTGTCTTCGCCGCCAACGCCCACCCGCAGCCCGCGGTCGGACGCGAGACCATCCGCGCGGCGGCCAGCAAGGTCAAGGCACAACACGCCGAGGAGGGCCTCCAGGTCCGCCACTGGCTCGGCATGATGGACATCACCGAACAGCCCGACGGCTCGGTCCTGGCGCGCACCTACGCCCTGATCATCAACACCCCCCGCGGCGGCCAGGCCGCGGTGAGCCTCAGCACCACCTGCGACGACCTGCTGGTCCGCGACGAGAACGGCGCATGGCTGGTCGCCGACCGCAAGGTGGTCCGCGACGACCTGCGCTGACCCGCCGAGGGGTCCCGCACGGCCCGGGACGTGGGTGCGTCTCGCGGTACGTCGGCGGGTCGGGGTACGTCGGCGGGGTGCCCGGTGCCGTTGCGCCGGTGGGCGGGGGGAGTGCCGGTGAACGCCGGTGCGCCGGCGGGGGCGTCCGTCGCGATACACCGGTGAACGCGGGTACGTCGGCGGGGTGCCCGGTGCCGTTGCGTCAGCGGGTGGGGGAGCACCGGTGAACGCCGGTGCGCCGGCGGACGCCCGTTCCGGCGCCCCGGTGAACGCGACCGCACCGGGGCCGCCCGCCCCGGCTCCCGTACCCCTTCCGGAACGCCCCGAGCACCCCACTCCCCGAAGAAGACACCCCCCCAACAAGACAACCCGGACGGGGGCGGGCGGCGCGGGGGCGCGGGGCGGCCCGTCCGGGTTCGGTGCTGACCGGGCCTCAGCAAGGGCCCGCCTCGGGCCAAGGGCCCGTCTCGGATCGAAGGGCTCGTCTCAGATCAACGGCTCGCCGCAGATCACTGTCCCGCCGCCGCGGCAGGCTTGCGTGGCAGCAGCAGCGCGGGCAGCAGGGCGAGCGCGCTGAAACCGGCGGCCCACCAGAAGGCGTGGTCGAAAGCCGGCACCAGATCGGTCAGCGACGGCCGTGAACCGCCCCCGCCGAGTACCGCGGCGTGTCCGGCCCGCTGGGCGTACTCACGTTGCAGCAAGGTGATGAGCAACGCGGTGCCCAGCGAACCACCCACCCGCTGTGCGATGTTGACGACCGTGGTCACCTGGGGCACCGCATGACGCGGAATCCCCTGGTAGGCGGCCACCAGGGTCGGCATGAACGTGAAGCCGAGACCGAGTCCGCGCACCAGCAGCGCCAGCACCAGCCACCACTCGGGTGTGCTCCGGCCGACGAACGCGTAGGGAACCGTGCCGGCCACCGCCAGCACCAGCCCGCCCAGCACCACCTTGCCCGCGCCCAGCCGGTCGGTGAGCTTGCCCGCGTACCGGGCCACCAGGACCGCTCCCACCCCCTGCGGCGCCAGCAGCAGACCGGCCGTCATTGCACCCTGACCGCGCACCAGTTGGTAGTACAGCGGGAAGAGGATCAGTGCGCCGAACAGCGCCGCGCCCAACAGCGTCGCGGTGATCGCCGAGGCGGTGAAACCGCGCCCGGCGAACAGCCGCACGTTGACCAGCGCGCTGTCCCCGCGGCGCAGCGAGTGCCAGGTGAAGGCGGCCAGCAGCACCGCACCGGCCACCAGCGCCCACACCGCCGCCGGCGCGCCGAATCCCCGGGCGCCGCCGGCCTGCGAGAAGCCGAAGACGACCGCCGCCACCCCCGGTGACAGCAGCAGCAGCGAGACCACGTCCAGCGGTACCGGCCGCCCGCGGTCCGCCCCGGGCAGCACCTTGACCGCCAGTGTGATCGCCACCACGCCGATGGGAACGTTGACGAAGAACAGCCAGGGCCACGACAGGTGGTCGACGATCACGCCGCCGATCACCGGGCCGAACACCGGCGAGAGCATGCCGGGGATGGCGGCCAGCCCCATCACCCGCCCCAGCAGCCGCGGTTCGGCCTCCCGGGCCAGTACGGTCTGGGCCAGCGGCAGCAGCATCCCGCCGCCCAGCCCCTGCAGCGTACGGAAGGCGATCAGCGAGCCCGCCGACCAGGCGATGCCGGAAAGCACCGACCCCACCAGGAAGACGGTGAGCGCCAGCAGCCACGCGCGCCGTACCCCCAGCCGGTCCACCACCCAGCCGGTCAGCGGGATCACCGCCGAGAAGGCCAGCAGGTAGCCGGTGGTCACCCACTGGATGACCGAGACGGACGAACGCAGACTGCGCGCCATGGCGTCCACGCCCACCGTGACGATGGTCGTGTCGAGACTGGACATCACCGCACCCAGCGTGGTGACGCCCATGAGTATCAGGATCGACCGGGGTATCCGGTCGGGTGCGGCCGCGGCCGCCGCGGGCGGCGGCGCGGTGGTGTTTCTCGCTGGTGGCTCAGCGGCCATCGTGGGTCCTCCGAAGGAATGGGTTACTCACCAGAAGTATGATCCGAACTCCGCGTCCCCAAGGGGCGGTTCGCGGACCTTGCCCCGTCTCTCCCGCCACTTGCCGCCCCTGCCGCCCCACTTCGACGCGGATTCGAGGCAACTTCGAGGCGGCTGCCCGAGGGTCGTTCGCTGTGGACACCGAACGACCGACACCAGATGCGGCCGCGGCCGGCACACCGCTCCAGGTCCTCGTGGTCGGAGCCGGCCCGACCGGCCTGACCACCGCCCACGAGCTGCTGCGGCGCGGCATCGCCGTCCGGCTGGTCGACGCCGCCCCCGCCCCCGCGACCACCAGCCGCGCCCTGGCCACCCACGCCAGGACCCTGGAGATCTACGACCAGATGGGCATCCTGCCCCAACTGCTGCCCCAGGGCCGCCCGGTGCAGAGATTCACCCTGCACCAGAACGGCCGGACCCTGGCCGCGCTGCGCGCCGACTACTCGCAACTGCCCACCCGTTACCCGATGACGCTCATGGTCGACCAGGCCATCACCGAACGGGTCCTGCGCGACGCGGTCGCCCGCCTGGGCACCCGGACCGAATGGGGCGTACGGCTGGAGACCCTGCACCAGGACGGTACCGGCGTCACCACCGTCCTGCGGCACGCCGACGGCCGTACCGAGACGGTCCGCTGCGACTGGCTGGTCGGCTGCGACGGCGGACACAGCACCATCCGCAAACAGCTCGGCCTGAAGCTGGTCGGGGAGTCCAGCGAAACCTGGCTGATCGCCGACGCCGAACTCGACGCGGGCCTGGACGACCGCAGTCTGCACTGGCTGCGCACCCGCTCCAGCGCCCTGATGGCCGTCCCCTTCCCGCAGCCCGGCAAGTGGCGGCTGCTGGACACCGCCGAAGCCCGCTACGACGGCGACGCCCAGGCCGTCGGCGCGCGCTTCGCCCGCAAGCTCACCGAAGCACTCGGCCGGCCGGTCACCGTACGCACCCCCAGCTGGGTGTCGGTCTTCACCATCCAGCAGCGCATGATCACCGCCATGCGCTCCGGCCGCTGCTTCGTCGCCGGTGACGCCGCCCACGTCCACAGCCCCGCCTCCGGCCAGGGCATGAACACCGGTATCCAGGACGCCTACAACCTGGCCTGGAAACTGGCCGCCGTCCTGCGCGGACACAGCGCCGAGACCCTGCTGGACAGCTACGCCGCCGAGCGCGTCCCCGTCGGTGAGCAACTGCTCGGCTCCACCAACCGCGCCACCCGCCTCATCCAGATGAGCAACCCGCTGGTCGGCCTGGTCCTGCCGGTGATGTTCACCGCCGTGCGCAACGTCCAGGCCCTGCACACCAAGATCTCCCGCAAGATCATGCGGGCCATGTCCGCCCTCGACCTCAGCTACGCCGCCGGCCCCCTCAGCGTCCCGCCCCCCGCCGCCGCCACGCCCTGCGCCGGCCCGCCTCCGGGTTACCGGCTGGCCTGCTGGACCGGCGAGCACGAGAAACTGCCCGCGGTCGCCGCCGCCGTCGAGGAACTGCGCGACCCACGCTGGACGCTCTACACCACCGGCCCGGCCACCACCACGGCCAGCATCGTCGGCACGGCCACCGGCACCGCCACCACCGGCCCGGCCACCGCCGTTACCGGTGCGGCCAGCGCATCCCCCGGCCCGCCCGAACCGGCCCGTGCCGCGGCCGACTGGCTGTCGGTACGCACCCTTGGCGACGGAGGGACCGGCCCGGGTGCGCTCGAGGACCGCGACGGCACTCTGCGTGCGCTGCTGGCGCTGGCGGACGGTGGCGACTGGATCCTGGTGCGCCCCGACGGCTACGTGGCCGCCCGCGGCACCGGCCCCGACCCCGCACCGCTCGCCTCGGCGCTCGCCGCGGTCACCGCCGGCACCACGACCGCCACCTCCACCCCCTGACGGGAGCGATCCACCATGGATTTCGGGCTAGAGGGCCGTACCGTCCTGGTCACCGGTGCCACCGGCGCCATCGGCCATGCCGTGGCACAGGCGTTCTCCGCACACGGCGCGAAGGTCGCGGTCGGCTACGCGCACGACAAGGACGCCGCGCGCGCACTGGCCACCCAGTTGGGTGCGCTGGCCGGTGACGCGCTCGCGGTGCGCTGCCGGATCGGCGAACCCGGCGCCCAGGAGAACGCGGTCCGCACGGTGTGCGAGGCGTGGGGTCGGGTGGACGTCCTGGTCGACGCGGCGATGGCGTCCGGCGCCCTGCGCCCGTCCGGTGTCCCCTTCGAGGAACTGCCCCGCCAGGAGTGGGCGCCGTTCGTCACCGACAACCTCACACACACCCTGCGTCTGACCCAGTTGGTGCTGCCGGGCATGCGGCAGGCCTCCTGGGGGCGGATCGTGCTGGTCTCCTCGCTCGTCGCCCGGATCGGCAAGCCCGGCCGCGAGTTCTACGGCACCGTCAAAAGCGGTCTCGGCGGCCTGCTCAGCTCCCTGATGTGGGACCTGCACGGCACCGGGATACTGGTCAACACCGTCAGCCCCGGCCTGACGGACACCCCGGCCCTGGCGGCACTCCCACCCCAGCACCGCCTCGCGCAGGAGTCCGCCACCCCGACCGGCCGGTTGACCACCCCGGCGGACGTCGCCGCCGCGGCGCTCTTCCTCGGCTCCGCGATGAACGGGAACATCACCGGCCAGGACATCCCCGTCACCGGCGGCCGCTGACCGCCGCCGCACACCGCGGCGTCCCGCGCCACGAGGGCCCGGGAAACCGCAGGTCCGGGCCCACCGAACCGGCGGCGCAGCCTGCCCACCCGCCGCGAACGCCTCGCCGCACGGCCGCCCGCAGGTATGCCGTGGCCGGTCGCGCGGTCTCGGCGTACCTCCGGCCGGGCGCGGTCCCGTCAGTCCCCGAAGACCTCGCGCCCGGCCCGCGCTGCGCCGCCTCGCCCGCTCCTCGTTCCCGGCCTGCGACGTCCAGGGCAGAAGCCGGCGCCCCGCGTCCACCCCGCCGGCCCGGCCGATTCCGCTGACGGCCACTCACCGCCCCCGGGCAGGTCCCTGCCGAACCGCCGCCATGGCGACCCGCGCGCCCCCGCGTCGCACCGGGGACGAGTCGGCCCGTCGCACCGGGGACGAAGTGGACCCTCGCGTCGCAAACCAAGCAGACCGTCACGTCGGCCCCGGGTCGTTGATTTGACGTCGTGGACCCCGCGCATCATCATTCCACTAATCAAGTAGTGAAAGAGGTGAAGATGATCGCGTTCCGAATCGAGCGGAGCAGCGGGGTCGCCACCTACCTGCAACTCGTCCACCAGGTCAAACAGGCGCTGCTGCTGGGCGTACTGGAGCCGGGGGACCGGCTGCCGACCGCCAAGGACGTCGTGGCGGCCACCGCGATCAACCCCAACACCGTGCTGAAGGCCTACCGGGAACTGGAACGCGAAGGACTGGTCGAGCCCCGTCCCGGACTCGGCACCTTCGTGCGCCGCTCCCTGGCCCGTGAGCAACTCGCTCCCGACTCCCCGCTGCGCGCGGAGCTCACCACCTGGTTCACCCGGGCCCGCGCCGCCGGACTCGACCGCGACGACGTCGTCGCACTGAGCACCGCACTGCTGGACCAGCACTTCCCCCCGACCACGGAGAACGACGCGTGAACGAAACGAACTGCGCAGCGCTGCGGACCGACGCACTGGGCCGGGCGTTCGGCCGCACCTGGGCCCTGCGCGCATGCGACCTGGAGATACCCGCGGGCAGCGTGGTGCTCCTCGCCGGACCCAACGGCGCCGGCAAGAGCACCCTGCTCCACCTCGCCGCCGGCCTGCTGACCCCCACCACCGGACACGCACAGGTCCTGGGCCGGACCCCCGGAACACGCGACGCCCGCGCCCGTACCGCCCTGGTCGCCCAGGACAAACCGCTGCACCCCGGACTCACCGTCGCCGAACAACTGCGCGCCGGCCGCGAACTCAACAGCCGCTGGGACCAGAACGCAGCCCTCGCCGTGCTGCGCACCGCCGACATCCCGCCCGGCACCCGGGTCGGACGGCTCTCACCGGGCCTGCGCACCCGGGTCGCCCTCGCCACGGCACTGGGCCGCCGCCCCGACCTGCTGCTGCTCGACGAACCACTCGCCGACCTCGACCCGCCCGCCCGACACCAGGTACTCGGCCTGCTCATGGCCGACAACGCCGAACGCGGTACCACCATCGTCTTCTCGTCGCACATCCTCCACGAGGCGGAACAGATCTGCGACCAGGTGGTACTCCTGCGCCAGGGCCGCGTACGACTGGCCGGCCCCGCCCAACCCCTGTGCACCGCCCACACCGCCGTCACCGGCAGGACCGACCGCGCCGGCCACCTGCCCGCCGCCCTCACCGCCCTGCCCGTCGTCGAATCGTCCATCACCGGACGGCAGTTCACCGCCCTCGTACGCGGCCCCGTACCACCCGAAGAGCCCTGGCTCACCCGGGTCCCTTCCTTGGAGGAACTCCTGCTCGCCCACCTGCACCCCACCGCCACGACCGACAGCGCCGCCGCGCCCGCCACGGGCAGGGATGCCGCGTGAAGGGCACCTGGTGGCTGGCCCGACGCCAGCAACGCGGCCTGATACTCGCCCTGCTGATCCTGCTCGTCGCCTGCGCCGCATGGACCGTATGGCAACGAGCCGCCATGACCGGCGCCCTGCCCACCACCCACCCCGCGTGCAAGGGATGGAACGGCTGCGACGACCCGGCACTGCGCGCCGTCGTCGAGCGCTACACCGGCCCGATCACCGCACTCGCCATCATCAGCACCGTCTTCCCCGCGCTGATCGGAATGTTCTGGGGCGCACCGCTGCTCGCCCGGGAATGGGAGAACGGCACCTACCGCCTGACCCTGAGCCAGGAGGCCGGCCCGCTGCGCCTGCTCGCCGGCCGCCTCGGCCTGGCCGCCCTGTGCACCGCCGCCGGCGCCGCGGTCCTGGCCGCGCTGGTCGCCTGGTGGTGGGCGCCGATCGCCAACACCTTGACCGGCCCCTACTGGTACGACGCCGCCATCTTCAACGGCACCGGCCCGGCCAGCGTGACCTGCGCCCTGTTCGGCCTGGCCGCCGGCACCCTCGCCGGCCTGCTCACCCGCCGCACCCTGCCCGCGATGGCCGCCACCCTCGCAGCGGTCGCCGTCCCGCGCCTGATCCTCCAGGCCGTCCGCCCCCTGTGGATCGCCCCCCAGCTCCGCACCAGCCCCGGCATGACCCCCAAGCAACTCATCGGCAGCGCCTGGTCCTCGGGCCACTGGGGCTACCTGACACCCTCCGGGGGCCGCGCCGACATCATGAACTGCCCCGACTCGGGTGCCGAACTCCTGCGCTGCATGAACAGCCACGGCTACACCGGACGCTTCTACCAGGCCTACCCCAGCAGCGACTTCTGGCCCCTCCAGACGATCGAAGCAGGCATCTACCTGGTGCTCGCCCTCGCCCTGACCGCCCTCGTCATCCGCCGCCTGCGCCCACCCACCGCCACCCCGGCCCCGGCCCACCACGACACACCGGTCGCCGCCACCGCGGTCTGACCCCGGCTCCCGGCGGGGGAAGCACTCCTCCCGCCGGGGGCTGACCCCGGCCCCCCGGCGACTGAAGCACCCCCGCCCCCGGTGGTGTCCTGCCCCACCGCGGCAGGTCACCACCGGGGCCGCACTCGAACGCGCCGCGGTCCTGGCGGGACTCGCCACCGTGCCCTGCGCCCAGCTCCCCGCCGTCCCGTACGTCCTCAGCGCTCCCGGGGTTCGGGCATCATGCCTGCATGGCAACATGGAAAAGGCCCGGGACCGCTGTCGACGGACGGCTGATAGCCGGCCGCTACCAGCTCGCTGAGCAGCTCGGATCCGGCGGCATGGGCGCGGTGTGGGCCGGGCACGACACCCTGGTTCGCCGCGAAGTCGCCCTCAAGGAGGCGCACTTCCCCCCACACCTCGCCGCCGACGGGAAGGCCGGTGCCGACCGCGTCGAGCGCCTGCTGCGGGAGGCACGAGCCGCCGCACGGATCGACCACCCGGCCGTGGTGACCATCCATGACGTGATCATGCACGACAACCGCCCGTGGATCGTCATGGAACGCGTCCACGGCGAAAACCTCGGTCAGCGACTGGAACGGCAGAAGGCGTTATCCCAGGAGGAAGCCGCGCGGGTCGCGGGGGCGGTGGCCGGGGCGTTGGGAGCGGCACACGCCCGCGGGGTGCTCCACCGCGACGTGAAACCCGCAAACGTCCTGCTCGGACCGCAAGGGCGAGTCGTCCTGACGGATTTCGGCATCGCCCACATCGAGGGCGAGAGTCCGCTGACCCGCTCGGGCGAGTTCATCGGCAGTCTTGAGTACATCGCCCCGGAGCGCATGGGCGGACTCAAAGCCGGCCCCCCGACGGACCTGTGGTCGCTCGGCGTGATGCTCTTCGAGATGACCGAGGGCTGGTCCCCGTTCCGGCGGCCCACGGTCGAGGCCACCGTCACCGCGGTACTCACCACGAACGTGCCACGGCCGGTGCAGGCACGCGGCCTTGCCCCACTCATCACAGCGCTGTTGGAACGGAACCCCGCCAACCGGCCGACCGCCGACGAGGCCGCGAAGACCCTGCGAGCGCTGGCCCACCCCTTCCCCGCACCGCCGAACACGAACCACGAGGCACCGCCGGCGCGTCCGGCCCCCGCACTTCGTGGCAGTGGGCCCCGGCGCGTACCGCGGCTGGCGGTCGGCGTCGTCGCAGCCCTGGCTGCTGTCGCCGCCCTCACACCGGTGGCCATCAACGAGCTGAGCGATCACGGCAGTCCCGGCTCCCCCGCCGGAGCGACGGCGAGAACCGCGGCCGGCCGAGCCCCCAGCCCCTCCCCGCATACGGCCTCGCTCCCGCCCGCGGCCGCCGGTTACGTGCGGGTGGCCGAGAAGCCGTTCACGATGGAGATCCCCGACGGCTGGCAACGCCGGACCCCGTCCACCGCCACGAAGTTCGTGTTCACCCGGGACGACTGCCAACTCGTGGTCGTGGCCGGACGAGACGCCATCGGAACCGGACCGCACGGTAACGATCCTGTGGCCTACCAGACCCAGGAAGAGCCGGAACTCGCCGCCTTCCGCAATTCGGAGTGGAGCTCCACAAGCAATTTCACAGAAGGCCGTATCGGCAGCCGGACAGGAGCCCAGGCGACGTTCACCTGGAAGGACAGTAAGGGGGTTGACGTGTACGCAAGGAACACCGTGCTGATGGTCGGCACCCGCTTCCACGTCATCCTCGTGACGGGCCCGGACACCAAGAGCGGGCGAGCCGTGGTCTCGCGCGTAGCGAGTCACGCGGTGCAGACATACACCCCCTTCGCATGATGTGCCGCTGACCCCGCCGGCCTCGCGTGATCACCATCATCGGTGCGGCAGCGAGGTTACGACGCCCCGCCCGCAGGACCTGCCGCACCTGACCGAACCGACCGAACCGCAAACCCGTGCCGTCCCGACCCCGCCCACCCCGCCGCCGTCGCCGCCGTCGCCGCGGTCGCCGCGGTCGCCCGGCGGCCATCCCGCCCGGCGCCGGCCCGGCCCGGCGGGGAGGTTGGGCCGGGGGCTGGCGTGGCCCACGCTGATTCGCTCCCGCCGCCCTCCGCATGGCCCCGCGGCTTGCATCCGGGGGAAGGGCGGCCCCGGCCCGCCCCACCGGTGACCCGCCCGCTCCGCACACCCTGTGCGCCCCGCACCCCCCGGCCTCAACCGACGTCCGGGGGAGAGCCGGGGGCGGTCCGGCGGACGCCGCGCGGAGGAGTGCAGCCATCCGCGTCCCGTTCCGCATCGCAATGCAATGTTTCGTCCGTCGCCGTGGGCCGACCGGAAAATCTCCTGAGAGGATTTCTGCGGCGACTGTCGATTTCCCCCCGGGCCATTCGTCATATCCGCGCAACCAACCCCATGCACTTGGAGCGCACCATGAAGTACCTGCTGCTGATCAACACCGCGGCACCCGACTCGACCGAGCAGCAGCCGGCCGGTGGACCGACCATGGAGGAGTTCATGGCGTACGACAAGGCCATCTCGGACTCCGGGGTCAAGCTCGACGGGAACGCCCTGGACATCTCCAACGCCACCACGGTCCACGTCCGCGTCAACGGTGAGCGCGTCGTGACGGACGGCCCGTTCGCCGAGACCCGGGAGATCGTCGGCGGGTACTACCTGATCGACGTCCCCGACCTCGACGTCGCGCTCGACTGGGCGGCCCGCTGCCCGGGAGCCCGGTACGGCACGGTCCAGGTCCGCACGGTCTGGGAGCCGGCCCAGCCGTGAACGAGCAGCGAGCGGCCCGCTCCGTGGAGGCGGTCTTCCGCGAGGACCGGGGCCGGCTGCTCGCGCTGCTCGCCGCCCGCTTCGGGGACCTCGACCTCGCGGAGGAAGCCGCCTCCGACGCGATCGCGGCGGCACTGGAGCGCTGGCCGGCCGACGGGGTGCCGGACAAGCCGCTGGCGTGGCTGCTGACCACGGCACGCCGCAAGGCCGTCGACCGGATCCGGCGCGACCGCACGTACGCGCAACGCCTGGCGCTGCTGCGGGCGGAGGGCGACCGGACCACCCCCGCCCCCGCCGAACCGGGCTTCGACGACATCCCCGACGAGCGCCTGCAACTGTTCTTCACCTGCTGCCACCCCGCACTCGCGCCGCAGGCACGGACCGCCTTGACGCTGCGCTTCCTCGCGGGCCTGACCACGCCCGAGGTCGCCCGGGCGTTCCTGGTGCCCACCGCGACGATGGCGCAGCGCATCGTGCGCGCGAAACACAAGATCCGCGACGCGCGCATCCCCTTCCGCGTCCCGGAGCCGGACGAACTGCCCGACCGGCTGCCCAGCGTCCTGCGGGTCGTCTACCTCGTGTTCACCGAGGGGTACGCCGCCAGCTGCGGCGACGACCTCCTGCGCCCGGCCCTCGCCGACGAGGCCGTCCGGCTCGCCCGGATCCTCCACCGGCTGCTCCCCCGGGAACCGGAGGTGACGGGGCTGCTCGCACTCCTCCTGCTGACCGACGCACGGCGCGCGGCCAGGACCGACGCCGACGGGGGCCAGGTGCTGCTGGAGCACCAGGACCGCACGCGGTGGGACGCCGGCCTCATCGCCGAGGGCCGGGAACTCGTCGTGCGGGCGCTGACCGGCCCCGGTACCGGACCGTACGCGGTACAGGCGGCGATCGCCGCACTGCACGACGAGGCACCCGACCTCGCGACCACCGACTGGCCGCAGATCGTCGCGCTCTACGACGTGCTGCTCCGGATCGAACCGTCCCCGCTCATCGCCCTGAACCGGGCCGTGGCCATCGCCATGCGTGACGGCCCGGCGGCGGGCCTCGCCCTACTGGACGCCCTCACCGACGCCGAGGAACTACCCGGCTACCACCTGCTCCCGGCGGCCCGGGCCGAACTGCTGACACGGCTGGGCCGCACCACCGAGGCCGCCACCGCCTACCGTGCCGCCCTCGCCCTCGTCGGCAACGCCCGGGAACGGGCCACCCTCACCCGAAGACTCACAGAGCTCACCCCGCCCCGCCCGGACCCGAGTGCGTGAAGCGCGTGGGGGTTGTCGGCGGCGTCCGCCCTGTCGTGTCGTGTCGTGCGGCTGTTGTTGCGTTGTTGTGCTGCTGTGGTTGCTGTGTGCTGTTTCGGCCCGCTATCGGTGATGCAGGATGGCTATTACTGATGTGTTGTGTGCATAGTTGCTGGTAGGATGGTTGCATGACGATGGGTGCCGAGGAGACGTTGCGTCTCACTGTCGGTGCGTTGATGAGCCGGACCGGTGAGCGGCAGCGGGATCTGGCGGCGGCCATCGGGCTGACGCAGACGCAGGTCAGCCGTAAGCAGTCCGGTCAGGTGTCGTGGTCGTTGGCGGATTGCGACCGGTTGTCGGCGCACTGGGCCATTCCCGTGCCGGACCTGTTGTCCGGGCCCACGCACGCCGCCGCGCTGCTGCCCGACAACCGCCTAGCGCCCGGCCGGGGACCCGCACTGGCGGCCACCGACCTGCCCGCGCACCCCGGCGACGAGTCTGTCGACGAGCCCGGCGGCGCACCCGGTGACGAGCCCGTTCAGCTGCCGAGCGACACCGACACCGTTCCTGCCGTCGTCGAGGCCGCTGGGTGGTTCGAGGCGGACCGTGATCCCGATACCGGTCTCGCCATCCAGGCCGTGCCGGAGCCGTGCGTGCTGTGCGGAGTGCCCACCCCCTACCGAGGCGAGGGCTGGCCGCAGCATCTCGGCGGCGTGTGTCCCCCCGCCCACCGGCCGGCATACCCCGCTACAGCCGCCAGCACCCCGTCGACCACGGCGCTTCCCGACGTCACGGCCACTGTCCTGCCCGACGTCGCGGCGACCGCCGCTCCGGCCCCGGCCGAACCCGTCGCTGCCGAACTGCCTGCCGTTGATGCGGTTGAGGTTCCCGCAGCCCCGACCACGGTGGTGGAACCCACCACGGCGCTCGCTTCGCCGGTACGGCGTTCACCGGTAGCCGGGAGCGCGGCGGGGAGTGCCACCGGGCCGGGGGTGTTGACTGCTCGGATTCGTGCCAACGTCTCCGCTGCTCTGGAAGCGCATGGCGGGGACGTCGAAGCCGCGACGAGGTTTTTGGACAAGAAGCGTGCCCTGGTGGATGTGATGGAGTTGTTCAAGCTGTCCCGTGTTGGGGGCCGTTACGAACACTCGGAGTTCCCCCCGACCGCCGACATCCTCAAAAAGCGGACGCAGAGGGGTTCGGATGAGATTTGGGAAGGCCGCCCGAAGTGGCGGAACCTTCCCCTCGTCGAGGCGGCGAAGGAAGCCGCCGAGCCGATCGAGGTGGTCGCGCTCGACATGAATGCGGCGTTCCTGTCCGCCCTCAAAGCACATCTGCCGATTGGTCGGCTGGAGCCCGACACCACGGGCATCCACAACCGTAAGCGCTCCGGTGTCCATCGCATCACTCCACCCGGCTGGGACCACCAGGACCTGCCCAACCCTTTGGGGGCCCGTCAGGAACCCGGCCCGCTGTGGGTCGCCGAACCCACGCTCCGCCTGCTGTACGAGGCCTCCCGGCTCGACCTGTGCGACGCACCGGTCATCCACGAATCCCTGACGTCCGGTGCGACCGAGGGCCTGGCGGAAAAGCTGCGGCGTGCTCTCGTCGCAGCCCGCCGTGAGGCGATCGAGGCGGACGACGATGTGATGTACGAGTATGTGAAGTCGATGTATTCCAAGTTCGTGTCCACGATTGGGGAGTCGACGACCAACCGGGAGCTGCGCCGTCCGGACTGGGTGCACATCTTCCGCGCTCAGGCGTTCGCCAACCTCTGGCGTAAGGCGTACAAGCTGCGTCAGGCCGGCCTGGCCGCGCCCGAGTCCGGCTTGGTCGTCTACGAGATGTCTGGCACGGACGAGCTCCATGTACGTGGCGACTGGCGCCAGGTGTTCACCGAGGGTCGCGCTCCGGATCAGGTTAAGCTCAAGCGTGCCTACATGATCGGGGGCCGCTGAAGTGGCGGGTCGTTGGCGGGACTTCGGCCTCTACGGTGCCCAGGGCATGCCCGGTAGCGCGGCACTGGCCCAGCAGTTGCAGGAGGTGGTGCGCGCGACCGGGATCGCCTCCCCGATCACTACACGCCGCGGCTTGTCGGCCCGCCTGCGCTACCTGGCCTCCAAACCGGGCCGCGCGGCACTCACCGAGGCCGGGGTCACGGTCCGCCCGTCTGTGTTGCGTGCCTACGCCGACGGTACCCGCGCTCCCCGTCCTGCCAC
>NZ_JAAGKO020000082.1 GCF_027947535.2 Streptantibioticus silvisoli | reverse complement strand
GGGTGGAGGGCGTGGCGGGGCGTTTCGGGGCGGGCGGGCGGAGTACAGGCGGTGTGGAGCGGAGCGGGCGGGCACAGGCAGTGCGGAGGTACGGGCGCGGGCGGAGTGCGGGCGGGGTGGAGGAGGTGCGGGCGCCGGACGGCTCAGGCCGACGGTCCGGTGCCGGGCCCGGCCGCCGGACGCAACGGGTGCAGCAGGCTGGCGAGCACGTCGCCGGTGGCTGGGAAGGCGCCGGGGTCCCGCAACCCGACCGACGCGGGGGTACGCCCGGGCCGCCAGGTGAAGCTGCCGAACGCGTGGTCCCAGATCGCGAAGTCCGCCCCGTAGTGCCCGGCCTCCGCCAGCACGGTGCTGTGGTGCAACCGGTGCTGTTCCGGTCCGGCGAGCACGTGGTTCAGCCGGCCGATCCGGACGTCGACGTTCGCGTGCACGAAATACCCCTGGGCCAGCGCGAACAGGGTCGCACAGAAAACAGACTCCTTCGAGAACCCGGTCACGGCGAGGGACAGTTGCACAACGGCCTGCCCCAAGGCGATGTCGAGCAGGTGATTGACGCCGTTGTTGCCGACGTTCACCTTGTTCAGCGCGTGGTGCACGCCGTGCAGTCGCCATAGCCACGGGTTGCGGTGGGACCACCGGTGGAAAAGGTATTTGGCCAGCGAGCCGGTCAGCAGGGCGAGCGGGATCTCCGCACCGGGCGGGAGCGCGGAGTGGGGCGGCGCGAGGCGGGCGACCACCGAGGAGACCAGGAGCTGCGCCAGTACTCCGCCGGCCATGGTCAGCAGGAAGTAGAGCCCGTAGCAGCGGACTTCACGACCGTCGGCGTGCCAGTCCGCCCGATACGGGATCAGCCGCTCCAGGGCCCACAGGTAGCCGATGGTGCCGAACTGGAAGAGCGCGATGACGTGTCCGGGGTCCGCGTGTTCGATGAGGGTCGCGGTGGCCGCCGAGACGACGGCCAGGAGAAGTACCGGATAAGCGATCCACCGAAGCACATTAGAAAATAAGAAAAATGAACGTCCGAATTTTTCCTTGCGCAATGCCGACCCTCCAGGTGAAACGCCACCGAATCGAAGAGAAGTCGAGACTAGAGGCGTTCGGGCGGAACGCGCGAATTCATCGTGCTGCTCTCGGAATAATGTGATGATCGGCGATGTGCAGCCGAATGGCTCCGTGACCGGAGGGACGCCCGACACACCGATGGTCGATCGCCGGACGACCTCCCTGGGATGTGGTCAGATATGGCCGTTCCCTCGGATTAATCATCCGATACCGACCTTGGAGGATCAATGCAACGAAGCGTCCTGTTCAAGCGGGGCCTGGCCGCGTTCGGCGCCGCACTGGCGTTCGCCGCCGCCACCCCCTCCCTCGCGAGCGCCGCGGCCGGGGCCATCGCCCCGCAGCCCGTCGTCCTCGACTTCAGGCAGGACATGCCCACGGCCCCCACGGCCAATTCCGACTTCGGTGAACACGGCGCCGTCCTCGACGCGATCGGCCAGCAGGTCGGCGGCGCGGTCATCAACTGCGACGACGTCGCCGGCAGGATCGCCGACTCCATCTACTGCACCGGCATCATCGACTTCTACCAGCGCGGCGAGATCGGCTTCCAGGTGGGCACCGCGGTGACCCCGGACGGCCGGTCCGCTCCCCGGATCGACGGCATCATCACCGGCGGCACCGAGGAGTTCGAGGGGCTCACCGGCGAACTCCGCCTGACCACCCTCGCCAACGGCGTCTACCGGGCCGAGTTCCTGTCGGCCGCGCACTGATCGTCCTGCGATCCGCCGAAGCCGCCGGCCACGTGGTCGGCGGCTTCGCTGTGCCACGGTCGACGGCTTCGCTGTGCCGCGAGACCCTTCGCCGGAATGCCGTGGAGGTCCGCCCCGGGATGTCCGGGCGGCGGGATTCACCCCGCAGGGGCAGGGTGCGTACTCCAGGCCGAGTTCGCCGTCGACGGCGTGGCCGGTGCGCGTACAGGCGTCGGCCCGCGTGTCACTCCTTCGCGTCGGGCACCAGCCTGCCGCTCGGCGGCGTCCTGCGTCGTGGCACACGCATGACGGCGGATTGACCTCGGCCGACATTGGCCTCGGCCGACTGGGGCCGGGGACCCGCAACACACCTTTCGGAACAGTACGCATGCGCGTGATTACAATGAGTTTCATGTCTGTTGTCATCGCGGGCGGCCACGGCAGGGTCGCCCTCCTGGTCTCCCATCTACTGACCGACCGGGGCCAGTTGGTCACCGGGATCATCCGACGGCCGGAGCAGGCCGCCGCCGTTCGCGCCGCCGGGGCACGACCACTGGTTATGGACCTGGCCACGGCCCCCGTCGAACAGCTCGCGGAACACCTCACCGACGCCCGGTCGGTGTTGTTCGCCGCGGGGGCAGGACTCGGCGACGCCCCGGGGAAGGCCAACCCCGTCGACCACGACGCCATTCTCGCCTTCGCCGACGCGGCCGAACTCGCGGGCGTCCAGCGCTTCGTCATGCTGTCCGCCATGGGCGCCGATCCCGCCTCCCGCTACCCCGCCGACCCACTCGTCGAGACCTTCCTGCGGGCCAGGGGCAGCGCCGACGAGAACCTGCTGGCCCGCGCCGCCCTGGACTGCACCGTGGTACGGCCCGCCTGGTTCCGCGACGGTCCGGGCAGCGGCCTGATCGAGCTCGCAGGACACACCGGTCCCGGAGAGATCGACCGTGCAGACGTCGCGGCCGTCCTGGCCGCCCTGATCACCGCTCCCGCGACAAGCCCTCGCATCCTCGAACTCATCTCCGGCCCCACACCCATCGCCGATGCTGTCGACCGCGTCGCCCAGCGGTCCGCCGCCGACCACGACCCGGTCATCGGCCACCCCCGACCGCGCACCAACCCACCGGAGCGGGGACGCACCGCGCCCGACCGTGAGACCGCGCCGATGGGCCCGACCGGTCAACCGCGCATTTGACCTCGGCGTCAGGTGTCGTGCCCAGGACGCCCGTTCGCATTCCGCCCGACACCGGTCGCGCCGGGATCGGCCCGACCGCCTGTGCGTTCTCCCGTAGTTGCCGGCAGGGCCTGGGATGATCTTGGTGTGGCCGGTGCGATCACGGCGTCGGAGCCGTCCTGGACGGTCCCGTTCACGGGTCCGAGCCCGCGGTTGTTCGGCCGGTCGGTGACCGCGTTGCGCCAGGAGGGCGCCGATCCGGTACGACGGGGGCGGCCGCGGGGTCTGTCGATGGAGGCCCGGGTGCTGCTGGTGGCCGCGTGGCGCACGCATCCGACGCTGCGGCAGCTCGCGCCGCTGTTCGGGGCGTCGAAGCCGGCGGCCGACCGCATCGTCGATCACCTCGGCTCGCGTCTCGCGCTCCAACCACGCAGGCGGTTCCGCCGCTGAGCAGTTGCCGGACCCACCGAATGGCTTGCGCTCCGGCTCCGGGGCGGAGGTCGACCTGTACTCGGCAGGAGTCGAGCGGACGCTGACGTTCCGCACGGACGGGGTGACCGCGTCGGTCGGCTGCGTTTCGCGTACCGCTTGGATGCCGGCCCCGGCCGTCGAGCACCTGCCGCACGCCGAACCGCTGGCGATGTGCGACCGGCCGGCCCATGATTTCGCCGCATGGCCGGCCACAGTCGGCTCGTGCCGTGGCGGGACTCGCGCCGTTCAACGCCTGACAGCTCGGGACGCCCGGTGCGTAGGAGTATCCGGGGGTAGCGTCCGTCACGCCGAGGTGGTCAAGCAACGCGCGCAGGTCCCAGTCCCCGGCGCCGGCCGCCACCTGCGTGGGGCAGGTCCTCCGGCAGGCGGAACGGAACCACTGCGGCCGGGGGCCTGAGCCGGTACCAGGGACCACTCTCCTCGACCACCATCCACTCCTCACCTCACCTCACCCCCGGCCGCCTTCTGCACGCAGCCCCTCGGACATGAACCCCCGCAGCAATGCCGCCCCCACCGCTCCCCCACCCGCAAGACGTCCTACGGAAGCGGCCGGGCTCCGCGCAGGAACTGGTCGATCGCGGTGTCCACGAGGTCGTCGAGGAGTTCCCGTTCGACGATGTTGCCGTTGATGATCGCGGCGATGCCCTGGAGGGTCGCGAGCAGGATGATCCCGATCCGGTCGAGGGCGCCCGGTTGGAGCGCGCCCTGCGCCTGGCCCTCGACGAGCAGCTCGTTCATCAGCTCGAACGGTGCTTCGGCTGCCTTGACGATGCGCGTGCCACCCGGCCGGTGCTTACCGGCGTACATCAGCTCGAGGAGCGCGGCGTTCTCGGTGGCGAAGTGGGCGTATGCGGTCATGGTCGCCCGCACGCGTGAGGGGAAATCCTTGTCCGCGCCCGTCAACGCGGTGCGCAGCACGGTGTCCAGCCGGGTGAACCCGTCTTCGGCGAGCGCGTCGAGCAGTGCCTGACGGTCCGGGAAGTGCCGGCGCGGCGCGGCGTGGCTGACGCCGATCTCCCGGGCCAGATCGCGCAGCGACAACTGATCCGCGCCCTGCTCCCGCATGCGGCGCTCGGCCGCGTCGAGCAGTGCGGCGCGCAGGCGTCCGTGGTGGTAGGGCCGCTCGTCGGTGGTATCTGGCACGGGATCCACCTTAGCGAACCGTGTTGTCGTTGACGACTTTGTTGTCACCGTCTACTTTGTGGCTCATGACAACATTCAGCGCTTCGGACACTCCTTCCATGACGGGCCGCACCGTCGTCATCACCGGCGCGAACAGCGGGATCGGCCGTGCCGCCGCCCGCACGCTCGCCGCCAGGGACGCCCGCGTCGTGCTGGCCGTACGCGACCCCGAGAAGGGCCGGGAGGCCGCCGCGCTGATGACCGGCCACGTCGAGGTCCGCCGGCTCGACCTCGCCGATCTCGCCTCGGTTCGCACGTTCGCGGAGGGCTTCACCGAGCCCGTCGACGTACTGATCAACAACGCGGGTGTCATGATTCCGCCGCTCTCCCGCACGGCCGACGGTTTCGAGCTGCAGTTCGGAACGAATCACCTGGGGCACTTCGCGCTGACGAACCTGCTTCTGCCGCAGATCAGGGAACGGGTCGTCACCGTCTCGTCCAACGGCCACAAGACCGGCTCGATCGACTTCGACGACCTCAACTGGCAGCACAAGCCGTACCGGGCGATGACCGCCTACGCCCAGTCCAAACTCGCCAACCTGCTGTTCACCGCGGAACTGCAACGGCGACTCGCCGAGGCCGGCTCACCCGTGATCGCGACCGCCGCACACCCCGGCATCGCGGCCACGAATCTGCTGAAGGATGGTGGCCGCGTACGCGCCCTCGCGCAGCGGGCGGCGACCCTTCTCGCCCAGAGCGACGACGACGGCGCGCTGCCGACGCTGTACGCGGCCGTGGCGGACATTCCGGGCAACAGCTACGCGGGCCCGAGCGGCTTCCTGGAGGGGCGCGGCGCACCGAAGCTGGTCGGCCGCTCGGCGAAGGCGCGGAACGCCGAGCTGGCACGCCGCCTGTGGGACGTCTCCGCAGAACTGACCGGAGTCACCTTCCCCCAGGGCTCTCTTCAGGCCCCATGAGACGCCCTCCCCCACCGCACGGGACCGATCCCGCTGTCAACCGGCGGCGGCTGCCGGATCGGGGCTGCGGTGTGGTGTGGTGCGGGCGAGTCGGCGGGAGCCGGCCACGGCCCGGATGATCGCGCCGTTGAACGTCGGGCGGCCGGCATTGACCGTACGGAGGCGGGGGCCGGTGAACGTCCGTGTCCGGCCGGAGAACGACTCGTCGGAGGCGATGGCGGCGTTGTCCTTCGCACCCGCCCTCTCCCACTCCCCCGCGATCCGGCCCAGGAGCCGCAACCGCCGATCGGCTACCGGGACTTCGCATCGGCTCCCATCTGTTCGGTCAGCCGCTCGAGTTCGGCCGCCGTCGCGGGTGAGGTGTCGTTGAGTCCGCTGTGTACGGCCGTCGGGCTCCGCAGGAAGCGCCGCAGCGGGGTCATGAGCAGCCCCTCCGGCAGCGTCCACAACGCGGCGAACCCGCGAGGGACCGGCGGCGTCGGCATGGCGGCCAGGTTCTGCCGCACGAGGCGGATCATGCCGTGTACCGCAGCCGGATCACCGGCCGGCGCCACCGGGCCGCCCGCCGCGTACGCCGCCTGCCCGAGCGGCACCGAGACCGCGGCATGCGTCCTGAGCCGGGCGTCCATCCGCGGCTCGGCTTCGGCGTTGATCCCGGTGGTACGGAACGTCCGCACGATGCGTTCCCGTCGCGGGGTGGTACGGCCGTCGGGTTCGCCGATCGGCATCGCGACCCGGCCGCTGGGCGCGGTGACAGGCCATGAGCGGCGAGCGACTCCAGCACCGCGTCCACCTGACGGGTGCGGACGAAGACGGCGGTCAGGTCGTAACCGCCGGCCGGCTGCTCGACCGCCGGCACCGGTACGCACCGGACGACCGGGCTGCTTTCCTCGGCGAGTTGCACCCCGTCCCGGCGCACGGCGGCCAGGCGCTCGCCCCGGGCGAGGAGCGAGACGTCGTGCCCGGCCACGTGCAGGTGGGGCGACGCGGCACGGCGCTGGGCGATCACGTTCCTGACGGCGGCGATGAGCGCGCCGCAGACCGGGCCTGACGACGCGGTACGGGCACGGCCCGGCCGGCGGGGTCGGCGGGCAGTCGGGCGGTGGGACGGCGGGCGGCGTCTGCTCGTCCCGGTGCGGAGCCGGGCGCACGCCGGCGGCTCGCTCGGCTGGGCGCGGCATCGCCCCAGCAGGTCTTCGCGGCCCGGCCGGGAAGTTGGTTGCGCGTACCGGTCCTGTCGTCGCGGCCCGGCCGGGAAATCGCTTCCGGGGCCCGCCCTGTCGAGGCCGGCGCCTGCTGTCACCGGGTGCGAGCAGGCCGGCGACCTGGCCGGTCGCCTTCGGCCGCGTCCGTGCAGGTAAGAGGGTGTATCCGCTGGCCCCTTCAAACGTGTCCCGCTGCCGACGCCTCGTCAGTCGCCCCTCACCGGGGCCGATGGGGGGGCGGGGCGGGTTTGCGGCCGGGGGGGCCTCCGCCCCCGGGGTCACCCCCGCCGGCCGGCCCCACCGGGGCCGGCCGGAGCGGGTTCACCACAGGCGTACGGCGCCCCAGAAGGTGATGTCGGTGTCCACGCCGGTCACGCCGACGTGGTAACCGGACTCGTAGGCGTTGATCTGCTTGCCGCCGCCGAGGTAGATCGCCACGTGTTCGTCGGCGTTGGTGCCGTAGAAGATGACGTCCCCCGGTTTCAGTGACGCCTCCGCGTTCGCCACGTCGGACGGGCCGCCGGAGCCGGCGCCGCTGATGACGGCCTGGGGGTGCAGGGCCTGGGCCTCGGTCCACTGGCCCCAGGTGTAGCCGTCCAGGGCGTCGATGCCGGTGGCCTGGTAGTAGGCGTAGCGCACCAGGCCGGAGCAGTCGAACCCGATGACGTTGCAGTCGTTGGGCGCGCCGTCCTGCGGGCTGCACGTGCCGTAGGTCGCGCCGGGGGTGGCCGCGTGGCCGCCGTCCCAGGCGTAGATGTAGTTCTCCTGGGCGCACGCGGACTTGATCATGGCGAGCGTCAGCTTCTGGATGCCGGTGAAGCTGTCGCCGCACGCGCTGCCGCTGGTGGTGCCGCCGCCGGAGGTCGGCGGCGGGGGCGGCGGGGTGGCGCCGGTGCCGCACTTGGGCAGGCTCGGCCAGTAGTTCTGCGAGCCGGTGAAGTAGACGGCCGGCACGTAGCCGGTGGCGCCGTGGTCGTCGCCGACAGTCTTCGCCCAGTCGGAGGAGGAGTAGCCGCCGACGGTGATGGCGGAGCCGGACAGCTGGCAGGTGAACCAGTTGGCGCTGCCGCCGGTGTGCAGGTGGTCCACGACGCCGGAGGTACCGGACGTCGAGGAGTAGACGGGCACGCCGCCGGACGGCAGCCACACCGGGCAGTAGTAGACGGAGGCGCCGGACCCGGAGGTGCCGGCGGTGCAGGTGCCGTCGGCGGGCGGCGGGTTGCTGCCGCCGCCGCACGCGGGGACGCCGGCCCAGTAGTTCTGCGCGCCGGCGAAGTAGACGGCCGGCACGTAGCCGGTGGCGCCGTGGTCGTCGCCGACCGTCTTCGCCCAGTTCGACGACGTGTAGCCGCTCACCGTCACCGAGGAGCCGTTGACCTGGCAGAGGAACCAGTTGGCGCTGCCGCCGGTGTGCAGGTGGTCCACGACCGTGGAGCCGGCGGAGGTGGAGGCATAGACCGGGACGCCGCCGGAGGGCACCCAGACCGGGCAGTAGGTGACGGAGTCGCCGGACAGGTCGGTGCCGGCGGTACAGGCCGAGCCCGGCGGGCTGGCGGAGCCGCCGCAGGCGGGCAGGCCGGCCCAGGTGTTCTCGGTGCCGCTGAAGTAGACGGCGGGCACGTAGCCGGTGGCGCCGTGGTCGTCGCCGACGGTCCTGGCCCAGTCGGAGGAGGTGTATCCGGAGGCGCTGGCGGTGCCGCCGGAGACCTGGCAGTAGAACCAGTTGGCGGTGCCGCCGGTGTGCAGGTGGTCGACGACGGCCGCACCGGTGGCGGTCGAGGCGTAGACCGGGACACCGCCGGAGGGCAGCCACACGCCGCAGTAGTAGACGTGCTGGCCGGAGGCGTTGGTGCCGGCGGTGCAGCCGTCGGCGGCCGAGGCGGCGCCGGTCGGCAGCAGGACGGCGAAGAGAACGGAAAGGCAGATCATCAGCGCGTGCGCGATACGCCGCATGCCGAGGTCCCCCCAATCACGATGGCCCGGCGCCGGCGCGAGCCGGTGCGGGGCGGTGCGGACCGAACCGGACTGGCGGCTCGGCGAGTGGGCGGCGAGGTGACGCGGCCCCGTACCGCGAGAGGATGCCACCGGGCCGTGGCCGCTGTAGGTGTTTTGGGCCGACCGTACGGTCGGCGAGCCGCCGGACCGCGAGGGGTGGAACACCCACCGGGTCAGATGATGGCGGTCGGGCCGAGCGGGCCGACCGGTCGGCCCGGTGCTCCCGTTGCAGCCCTTGCACGGCATGGCTGTCACCAGGCCGGGCGGCCGTCGCCCGTCGACCGCCCGGCCTGCCTGCCTGCCTGCCGCAGGGCACCTCCCTGGTCAGCGGCCTCCTGACGGCCGGACGGACCATACCCCGGAACGGGCAGCGCCCCTCCACCGGTTCGGCGGACAGGCGGCAGGCAGCATCGTGTCGCCGCCCAAGGGACGCCACGGCGATGACAGCAGCCCCTGACGCGGGCCGTCGACCCGTGCCGGACGGGGCTGCCCGCTCGTCACCGAGGACGCGCCGAGGTCGGCCGGTGAGCGTCCCTCCCCCTGTGACGGGGCGTTCACCGGCCGCGCTCAGTGGTGGTGGCTGACGGGTTTGGCGGAGAAGCCGTCGTGCCAGGCCGCCTTGGCACCCGAGTCGCCGATCCGGTAGACCTGCACGACCGAGCCGGCGGCGAAGACGACCGACAGGGCGATGGCGGCGATGCGCACCGGGAGCGCGAAGGTCGTGACCGTGTTCCTGCCCTGCTCCGGCTCCGCCGCGGCGGCGGCTATGCGGCTCCTGCGGCCCAGCCACCAGACCGCGACGGTCACGACGAACAGGCCCAGGACCCACGGCAGGAGGCCGTCGCCGAGCTCGGCGTGCTTGCGCACCAAGGGGTCGTCGCCCTCGTGGTGCTCCAGCCATTCGCCGGCGTGGGTGGTGAGCGGCACGCTGACGAGGGTGACCAGGGCCAGCACGGGCAGGACGAGGCCGAGCCGGGCGAGCCACGACGTCCAGATGACGCAGGCCACCAGGGCGAGGGCGGTCAGCGGTACCAGCACGACCACGACGTGGACGAGCAGGATGTGGGCCGGGAGGCCGTTGATGAGCGTGGGTCCCATGGGGGCGAACTCTTTCAGTGGGTGATCGGGGGGAGACAGGTCCGGCCGGGCGATGCGGCCGCGCGGAAATCACGTTCGCCGACGCCAGGTCACATGGCTTGTGCATGGGCGGATCCGCTGAAGTGTTGGACCGGTCCGCAGGAGGTGCCCGCGACCTGGTGCGTGACGTGAGCGCAACGGTCACCCGGCGGCCCCGGTCGCGTGCTGGTCCGGTGCGCGCGGAACGCGGAGTGTGACGGTGAGTCCGCCCTCCGGGCGGGCGGCGACCTGTGCGTGCCCGTCGTGGGCGAGGGCGACGGCCCGGACGATGGACAGTCCCAGGCCGACTCCGTCCGGAACGGTGGCGCTCGTGCTGCGGCGGGTGTGCACGCCGCGTTCGAAGGGCTCGAAGAGTTCTTCCACGTGGTCGGGATCGAGGACCGGGCCGGCGTTGGAGACGCTCACCTGTGCCCATTCCCGGTGCGCATCGCAGTCGTCGGCCATCGGGACAGTGCCGGTGGTCACGCGGAGCAGTCCGCCGTCGTGGTTGTACTTGACGGCGTTCTCCAGCAGGTTGGTGACGGCGATGTCCAGCAGGGCGAGGTTGCCGCGCAGGGGCGCGGGGGCCAGGTCGGTCTCCAGGTGCAGGCCGCGGGCTGCGCTGCGGGCGGCGATGTGGTCGAGTGCCTCCGCGGTGACGTCGGCGAGGTCGTCGTCCTCGACGTCGGTGACCCGCTGTTCGGAGCAGGCCAGGACGAGGAGGGCGTCGATCAGCCGCTGTGCGCGCTGGGTGGAGTCGGTGACGTCCTGGGCCATGGTGCGCCATTGGGCGGTGGTGGGGCGGGGTTTGGCGGTGGTGACCTCGACGGCGGTGCGGGTCACGGTGAGCGGGGTGCGCAGTTCGTGGCTGGCATTGGCCACGAAGCGGCGCTGGGCGGCGAAGGTGGCGTCCAGGCGTTCGAGCATCTCGTCGAAGGTGTCGCCGAGTTGCTTGAGTTCGTCCTGGGGGCCGGGGAGGTTGAGGCGTTCGTGGAGGGTGGTGCCGGTGGCCCGGCGGGCGGCCGCGGTGATGGCGGCCAGCGGGCGCAGCAGGCGGCCGGCGACCCACCAGCCCAGCAGTGCGGAGACGGCGACGACGACGAGGAGCAGGAGCAGGGAGTCGCGCAGCAGGTGGGAGACGGCGGCGTCGCGGATCTGGTCGCGCAGGCCGATGAAGTGGTCGTGGTCGGGGTCGAGTCGGCTCGGGATCGCGTCGGCGGGCAGCGGCCGGTAGACGGCACGGTAGAAGGCCGTGGTGAGGCCGACCAGCAGTGCGGCGCCGCCGACGGTGAACAGCGCGGTGTAGGTCAGGGTGAGTCGGGCGCGGATCGTCAGCGGGGGGATACGCACCCACCCGGGCAGCGGCCGGCGCCGCCGTGCCGCGCTCACGGGGCGATCCGGTAGCCGGCGCCGATGACGGTCTCGACCAGTTCGGGCGGCCCGAGCTTGCGGCGCAGTCGGTTGACGGTGACGCGGACGGTGTTGGTGAAGGGGTCGGCGTGCTCGTCCCACGCGCGTTCCAGGAGTTGTTCCTGGCTCAGGACGGCGCCGTCGGCCGCGAGGAGGATCTGGAGCACGGCGAACTCCTTGGCGGTCAGCGTGACGGGGCGCCCGGCGCGGTGGACGGTGCGCCGCAGGGTGTCGAGGGTGAGGTCGCCTCGGGCCAGCACCGCGGAATGGGCGCGACCGCGGCGGCCCAGGGCCTTGACGCGCAGGATCAGTTCGGCGAAGGAGAAGGGCTTGCCGAGGTAGTCGTCGGCGCCCAGGGTCAGGCCGTCGACCCGGTCGCCGGTGCCGGACAGAGCGGTGAGCATCAAGACCATGGGGGCGTCGTCGCGGTCCGCCAGCCGGCGGCAGACCTCGTCGCCGTGCGTCCCGGGCAGGTCCCGGTCCAGCACCACGACGTCGTAGAAGCCGTTCACATCGATCTTGTACAAGGCGTCGTCCCCGTCATGACTGACATCGACCGCCATCCCCTGGTCCCGCAGTCCCTCGGCAAGCCGGGCTGCCAGGCGTTCCTCGTCCTCGACGACCAAAATGCGCATGCCTCACCCTTTCCTGCCGGTGGTCACGAGGGCCGCAGGCTCGTGCAGCAACTCCCTCATGCCGTCCGTCGTCCACACCTGACCGTCCGGATCGACCGCCATGGCCTGGTAGCCGTGGTCGGCGGCGAGCCGCTGGAGCCAGCCGCGGGTGCCGGCGGGGCCGCGCGGGCCCCCGGCCATGGCGAGGGCGGCGGTGGCCCAGCCGTCGGCGAGTGCCAGGTCCGGACCGGTGACGGTGACCTGGTCCCAGGCCGCCGCTCGGCGTCCGGAGATGGGGTCGAAGATGTGGGCCCCGCGCTCGGACACCCCCGAGGTGGCGACGGCGCCTTCCGCTACGTGCAGGACGGCCAGGACCGCGCCCGGCCGGTGCGGATCGGCCAGCGCGACACGCCACGGATCGCCCGGTACGCCGCCGTGCACCCGGACGTCACCGCCGGCGTTGAGGACGTACCGGTCGAGTCCGTGCCGTACGAGCAGGGTGCCGGCCCGTTCGGCGGCCCAGCCCTTGACCGCGCCGCACGGGTCGAACCCCGGCGGGTTCCCCACGGCCCAGGCGTCGAACGCCCCGCCGGAATCGTGCTTCAGCCGCCGGCACAGGCCGAGCACCTCGTGGAGTTCGGCGCCGTGCGGGTGGTCGTCGAAGTCGTCGGACGTCAGGACGCCGTCGGCGATGAGGCTGACCGCGCTGTCGGGCCGGAACGGGGAGAAGACGGCGTCGACGTGCCGCAGGTGGGCGAAGGCCGCGTCAGCGGCGGCACGGAAGACTTCGGCGTCGGTGCCGCGGGGAACGGCCAGGGAGAAGACCGTGCCCATGATGTGCTCGACGGCGCTGCGCATCACGTCACCGCCCGGCCGTGTCGAGGGCCGCCTGCAGGGAGCGCGCGTAGCCGTCGGAGGTGTAGGTCGCGCCGGACACGACGTCGATCCGCCCGCTCTGCGCCTTCAGGGCCTCGGACTTCAGGATCGGCAGGGCGTAGGAGTCGATCTGCGAGCTGCGGCCGCCGTAGGTCTGCTGAAGCACGGTGACGTCGGTGAGCTTTCCCTTGGCCAGGACGGCCCGCACCTGCACCGTGCCGTAGGGGGTGGCCTGGGCCGCGCCGGTGTAACGGCCGGTGGCCGCGCTGCCCGGGGCACGGGTGCCGCCGGTGGGTGCCGCGCTCGATCCGGTTGCCGAGGGGCCGGCCAGGGCCGACCGCGGTGCACCGGCGGACTGGGCCTTCAGCCCGATCAGTGCGGCGATCCCGACGGTCGTCGACAGCAGCGCCAACAAGGTCTTCTGCATGGGCGTGCTTCCTAGAACTCGAATGCCTCGGTGTGGACGCGGTGCCGGGGTACCCCGGCTCGCCGCAGGTGACGGCCCGCCGCGGTGGTCATGCCGCCGGGTCCGCAGAGGTAGACGTCGCGTGCGGCGATGTCCGGGACCAGTCGGCGGATGTTCTCGCTCGACAAGGGGTCGCCCTCAGGCCCGTTGCGGGGGCCGATCAGCGGGTAGAGGCCGAACCCGCGGTGGCGGGCGATCTGTTCCAGCTCCTGGTAGAGCACCAGATCGCGTCCGTGGGTTCCGCGGTACAGGAGGATGACGTCGGTGTCACGGCCGGGCAGCGTCTCGTACAACGCCCTGATCGGGGTGATGCCGGCTCCCCCGGCGATGAGCAGTACCCGCCGGGCGCGGCTGCGGCGCTGCTCGGTGAAGGCGCCGTAGGGCCCTTCGAACCATACGCGCGTGCCCGGCCGCAACCGGCCCAGCGATGCGCTGGAGTCGCCGAGGTCCCTTGACCGTGATCCGCCACCCGTCGGAGCCGGGGGCGGCGGACAGGGAGTAGGGATGGGACTGCCACCAGTGCCCGCGGGTCAGGAACCGCCAGCGCAGGAACTGCCCCGCGCGGGCGTCCAGGCGGCCCAGGTCCCGGCCCGCGAGATGGATCGACACGACACCCGGCCCCTCCTCGACCACCGCCACCACCCGCAGCCGGTGCCTTAGGGAACGGCGCAGCGGCACGACCAGGCGGAATACCACTACGGCCAGGCCCACCGCGATGTGCGCCCCGGACCACAGCAGGCGGTTGCGCGGCGAGGCGGAGAAGTCGGCGCCGACCGCGAACTCGTGCGCGAAGGCCAGACCGATCGCCGCGTAGACCAGCAGGTGCACGTGGTACCACGTCTCGTACGACACGCTGCGGCGGACCGCACGGGCCGAGACGGCCCCGACCAGCACCAGCAGCACCAGGGAGACGGCGGACAACAGCACGTCCGGGTAGTCGAGCACGACGGTCACCGTCTCCGACAGCGGGTCGGCCCCGGACTGCCATGCGTAGCCCAGGATGATCAACGCGGCGTGGGCGACAGCCAGGGCGACCGTGTACTCCCCCAGTGCCCGGTGGTAGCGCGCCACGACGTCGGAACCGACCCGGTTCTCCAGCCACGGCACCCGTGCCATCAGCGCCACGAGAACGAGCAGCAGATAGGCGGCGAGGAGGCCGGAGACGCGGCCTGCCGCCGTCAGGTAATCGCCGACGCCGCGCAGCGAACCGGAGATCGTGTTCTGCCACCAGATCGCCAGCACCGCCGGCACGCCCGCCAGGATCACCAGCGGCAGGAGCCTCGACCACGCAGCGCCCGCGGCCGGCAGTCCGGCGGGCGGCGAGGACGGCCCCGCATGACGGCGGGACCGCGCCGCGGTATGCGCATGAAGCGTCGGCACGAGGCGACTCCCGTGGATGGTGATCCGGATGCAACCGGATCACTGTCTCCGCCCGGGCATAACACCGCGGTAACACCCTTGACAGCGCTCGGACGATGGCTTCGGCCGGCGATGATCTGCGCGCTGTCATGACCTCGCGGGCCACCCCGGTCGACCGCCCGCCCCCGCGCCCGGGGTCTCCATCGCGTCGGTCGGCGTGCGGCGTGCGGCGTGCGATCGGAACCGGAGGAGACCCCTGCTGACGTGCTGTCTGAACGACTTCTGAAGAATCGTCCCTGCATACTGCTGCGATCGGTACGAGGCGTGCTCGGACCGCGGGATCGCGACGCTCCTTCGCGGTCGTTCAGGCGGTGGTGACGCGACGTCCGTTACCCGTCCCCGACATCGGGTACGGAGCGATCGCCCTCTTTGGCCGTCCGCCCCGAAGGAGTCCGCCCATGGGCCCGGTGCTTGTCAACGGTCTTCCCGCACACGCCCTGCTGGTGCACGCGGTGGTGATCCTGGTGCCACTCGCGGCACTGGCCCTGGTGGTGTGCGCCCTGCTGCCCTCCTGGACCCGCAGACTGGGCATCGTGCTGCCGGGGCTCGCACTCGTCGCACTCGTGAGCGTGCCGCTGACCACCCATGCCGGAGAATGGCTCAAGCGACACGTCCCCGCCGACCCCCTGGTGAACCGGCACGCCGACCTCGGGGACACCCTGCTCCCCTGGGTGATCGCGCTGTTCGTCGTGGGGGTCGCCGTGTGGTGGTTCGGCCGCCGGATGCCGTTCGCCTCCGAAACCGCACGACCCGTGGGCTGGACATCGGGAACCGCGATGCTGAGCGTTCCGGTACGGATCGCCGCGATCGTGCTGTCACTGGTCGTAGGTGTGGGATCAGTCGTTCAGGTCTACCGCATCGGCGATTCGGGAGCGAAGGCCGTCTGGCACGACAGCTTCTCCGCCAAGCCTGTCAACCACAGCTGACCGTGGGGTCCCGGAGTGCCGGCCGCATCCGGCCCCTCGCGCCGGTCGCTTGCGGCGGCGGCGCGTTGTACTAGGGTCCTCACCCATGGCACAGGGCACGGCATCGCAGGCCGCGCAGGACGCGTTCCGGGTCCTGGTGGTGGAGGACGACCCCGGGATCGGCGAACCGCTGATGCGAGGGCTGCGACGCGCCGGCTACGAGGCGTCCGGGGTGACGACCGGGCGCGCGGCGCTCGCGGTCACGCCCGCGCCCGACGTCGTACTGCTCGACCTGGGCCTGCCGGACATGGACGGCGTCGAGGTGTGCCGCCTGCTGCGCCGCCGGTCCGTTCCGGCGATCATCGTGGTCACGGCACGCGGCGAGGAGGGCGACCGGGTGGCCGCTCTCGACGAGGGCGCGGACGACTACGTGGTCAAACCGTTCGGGCTGGCCGAACTCCTCGCCCGGATCCGGGCGGTCCTGCGCCGCGCCCGACCGCAGGAGAGCCGGGCTCTGGTGCACGGCCCCCTCACCGTCAACACCCGGGCCCGCCGGGTGACCGTCGGGGGGCGGGAGATCGCGCTGACGCCGAAGGAGTTCGACATCCTGCGGTGCCTCGCCGCGGACGCCGGACGCGTCGTGTCCCGGCAGGAGATCCTGGAGACCGCCTGGGACGCCCACTGGTACGGCCCGACCAAGGTCCTGGACGTCCACATCGCCGCGCTGCGCCGCAAACTCGGTGTGCCCGGTCTGGTCGAGACCGTTTACGGCCGCGGATTCCGCCTCGCCGGATCGGACTGACGCTCCATGACCCAGCGGATCGCGCTGGCGGTCGTGGCGCTGATCGCCGCCGTCCTGGTGCTGGCGGTCGTCCCGCTCGGACTGTCGATGACCGCCCGCGAGCAGACCTCGTTCCGGGACGACGCCTCGTCCTCGGCCCGGTCAATCGCCTCGACCGCCGAGGAAGCCCTCTCCGACCACCGGTCCGCAGTCCCCGCCCGCGACCAGGTCCGCGAAGCCGCTGACCGGGGTGACTGCGCCGTCGTCCGGGACCGGTCGGGGCGAACGGTGCTGGCCGCCGGGTGCTCGCCGCAGGAGACGGCGAACGGCGCGCGGTTGGTCCCCCAGGTCCTGCGGTCCGGGGAGGAGCGCAGCACGCAGGCGGACGACCGTCTGACGACCGCCGTCCCCGTGGGCGACCGGTCGGACGTCTCCGGGGTCACCGTGCTGATCCGGTCGACCGACCCCCTGCACGACCGCATCCTGGCGATGTGGGGCTGGCTGGCGGCCACCGGGGGCGGTGCGCTGGCGGCGGCGGTGCTGCTGGCGGTCGGTCTCGCGCGCTGGGTCGGCCGCCCCCTGCGAGCGGTGGACAACGCGGCCCAGCGACTGGGTGAGGGCGTGCTGGAGGAACGTTCCCCCGAGGTCGGCGGGCCGCCCGAGGTCCGGCGTCTGGCAGCCACGTTCAACACGATGGCCGCGCGTACCGAGGCCCTCGTGCACGGCCACCGCGCCGTCGTCGCCGACGTCTCCCACCAGCTGCGCACCCCGCTGACGGCGCTGCGGCTCCGGCTGGACCTGCTGACGGCGGACGCCGACGAGGAGACCGCGGCGGAGCTGGCGGGGGCCCAGGACGAGGTCGCCCGGCTGTCGCGGCTGGTCGACGGCATGCTCGCCGTGGCCCGGGCGGAACACTCCGTCCCCCGCCCGGTACCGGTGCGCGTCGACACCGTGGTCGCCGAACGCGTCGCGGCCTGGGAGCCGGTCGCCGAGGAACGCCGCGTGCGGCTGTCCGGCCGCTGCCGGCCTCCGCTGACGGCCTCGATCGGCGCCGGCGACCTGGAACAGGTGCTGGACAACCTCGTGGCCAACGCCCTCGACGCCGTACCCGAGGGCGGCCGGGTCGTGATCACCGGCACCAGGCGCCACGATTCGGTGCTGCTGAACGTGGTGGACGACGGCCCCGGGATGCCGGCGGACGCCCGCGCGACCGCGTTCCGTCGCTTCGGCAATCCCCACGCCACCGGTACGGGGCTCGGGCTGGCCATCGTGCACCGCCTGGTGACCGCCAACGGCGGCACCGCAACCCTGGAGGACACCCCGGGCGGCGGCCTCACCGTCACTTTGCACCTGCCCGCGACCCGGCGCGGAGAGTCCGGCTGACGCGTGAAGCAGGCTGCTCAGCGGTGAGAGCACGATCGGCCCAGCCGGTTCCCCGTCATCTTTACCGGTTCTGAAGCTTTTCTGAACTGTTCGCCCACGACCTCCTGCGCAGGCTGGTGATAGAGGGGCGATCCGCCTCCCGGCCGCGGCGCGATCCGCGCGCCGTGCGGTGCGAACGGTGAAGGAGGAGCGATGACCCGGCTCACGAGCGACGACGAACCCCGCACACGGACCAAGGCCGCAGCGCGGCGCGATGCCGGCCTGAGGCGGGTCCGGCGTCTCACCCGCTGGGTGGCCGCCACCGCAGCCGCCGGCGCGGTGGCCCTCGGCGGGGCCTACGCGCATGCCGAGTCGGCGACGGCGTCACAGCCGCCGCCACGCGGCGAAACGCCCTCTGTCCCCTCCCCCGCCCACCGGACTCCCGGCGCACCTGAGCCCACCCCATCGCCCTCACACACGTCACCGACCCGCCACAGCAACACGACAGGTCACCCGACGCACCGGCTCCCCCCTGCCCCGGCGCCCTCGGCCGGGAAAGGCGCGTCGCACACCACGTCTGGCGCATCGTGATCACGCGGAACGCACCCGCCCGAACGTCCTTCGCGGCGCTGGGCACCACGGCGACGCTGCTGGTGACCGACACGGCGGCCCTGGAGGCGGCACGCAGGCTCCTCGCCGCCGAGCTGGCCCGCGTCGACGAGGCGTGCAGCCGCTTCCGGCCCGACTCCGAACTGTCACGTGTCAACGCTGCCGAAGGCGCGACCACGAGCGTCGGCGTGGTGTTCGGGGAGGTCTTGGACGTGGCGTTGTCCGTCGCGGCCTCCACCGGTGGGGCCGTGGACCCGACCGTGGGCGCCTCACTCACGGCGCTGGGCTACGACCGTTCGTTCCCGGCGGTGTCGCGCGAAGATCCGCGTCCGGTGGCGCCGCCACCGTCCCGTGCCGACTGGCGGGCCGTGTCGTGGGACCCCGCCACCCGTGCGGTACGCGTTCCCGCCGGCGTCGCACTCGACTTCGGGGCCACCGCGAAGGCGTTCGCCGCCGACCGGGCGGCCGCGGCCGCGGCAGAGGCCACGGGGTGCGGAGTCCTGATCAATCTCGGCGGCGACATCGCCGTCGCCGGCCGGCCCCCGGCGCGCGGCTGGCGGGTGATGCTGGCCGACGACCACCGGGCGGCCGACGGCACCGGGCCGGTGATCACGATCCATGGGGGCGGCCTGGCGACCTCGGGAACCACTGTCCGCACGTGGCGCCGCGCGGGCCGTCGCATGCACCACATCGTCGACCCGGCCACCGGCGACACCGCCACGCCCGTATGGCGGACCGTCAGCGTGGTGGCGGCCACGTGCGTGGAGGCGAACGCCGCCACGACAGCGGCGGTCGTACTCGGCGAACGCGCCCTCCGCTTCCTCGGCGACAGCGGCCTCGCGGCCCGCCTGGCGGGCACCGACGGCCGCATCACCCGGCTGTCCGGCTGGCCGCCCGACACCCCTCAGGAGGCGGCGTCATGACGTCGATGACGGTGCTGGCCGCCGGTCCCAGTCCGCTGTGGTATGCCACCCGGGCCGGCGGCACGGTGGCGCTGCTGCTGCTGACCGCGACCGTGGCACTCGGGATCGCGTCGGGAACCCGGTACGCCCCATCCCGTCGGACACGCTTCGAGGTCGGCGCGCTGCACCGCAACCTGTCGGTGCTGACGCTGGTCTTCCTCGCGCTGCACGTCGTCACCGCGATCGCGGACACCTTCGTGCACATCGGCTGGACGGCCACCGTGATCCCCTTCCTGTCGCCCTACCGGCCCCTGTGGGTGGGACTGGGCACGGTCGCGCTCGACCTGCTGCTCGCCGTCGCGCTGACCAGCGCGCTGCGACTGCGCATCGGTCACCGATGGTGGAAGGCGGTGCACTGGGCGGCGTACGCGGCGTGGCCGGTCGCCCTCCTGCACGCCCTCGGCACCGGTTCCGACAGCCGGTCACCGCTGCAACTCGCCCTCTCCGCGTTCTGCCTGGCCGTGACCGTCGCCGCCGTCCTGTACCGGCTGCGTCGGGCCGTGTCGGCACGCCGACCGGCCCGGATCGCGGCGGGAGCCGCGGCATTCGCCCTGTCCGTCCTGCTGACGGTGTTCGTCGCCGTCGGCCCCCTCCGTCCGGGCTGGTCACAGCGCGCCCAGCCACCCCCGGAGGCACCCGTCGCCACCGCCCACGGTCACACCGTTCCTTCGGAAGGCAGCGCACCCGAATGACCGTTCATCCCCTGTCCGGACCCGCCCCCGGGTACGACGACCCGTACGAGGCGGCCGGGATCCGCCTCCTGACCGGCCGCCGGACGGGACTCGACGAGCACCTCGCCCGCCACGGTGTCCTACCGCTGCCGTGGAGTGGACGCGGCGGCGGGGACGAGCGGCTGATCAGCGCTGTCGAACTCTCGGGGCTGACCGGACGCGGCGGCGCGGCGTTCCCGACCGGGCGCAAGATGCGGGCCGTGGCCGACGGAAAGGGTTTCCCGGTCGTGGTGGCCAACGGGATGGAGAGCGAACCGGCGAGCCGCAAGGACGCGACGCTGCTGGACGACGCGCCGCACCTGGTGCTCGACGGGGCCGCGGTGGCCGCTGCCGCCGTCGGCGCGAACACCGTCCACCTGTGCCTGGCGAGGCCCCGGCTCCTTCAGGCCGAGCGGATGCGTCGCTGCGTCGACGAACGCCTCAGGCGCGGCCTGGACCGGATCAACGTGCGGATACAGCAGTTGCCGCACCACTACGTCTCCAGCGAGGAGAGTGCGCTGGTGCGCTGGCTCAACGGCGGAGACGCGCGGCCGGCGGCGACTCCGCCCCGTCCGTTCGAAAAGGGCGTGCGGGGACAGCCGACCCTGGTCGCCAACGTCGAGACGCTCGCACACCTGGCGCTGATCGCCCGGTACGGGCCGGGCTGGTTCCGGCGTGTCGGGCACCCCGACGCCCCGGGCACTGCACTGCTCACCGTCACCGGCGCGGTCCGGCGGCCCGGGGTCCACGAGGTGCCGATGGGTCGCTCCCTGGGATCGGTGCTGGAAACGGCGGGCGGCGCGACCGCGCCGCTCTCGGCTCTCCTGGTCGGCGGGTTCTTCGGCAGCTGGTTGCCGGCCGGTCCCGCGCTGTCGGTTCCGTTCACCAGGGCCGATCTCGCGCAACTCGGCGCCGGACCGGGCGCCGGGGTGGTCGTCGCGCTGCCGAAGGACGCCTGCGGCCTGGCGGAGACGGCGCGGATCCTCAACCATCTGGCCGCCAACAGCGCCCAGCAGTGCGGACCGTGCCGCTTCGGCCTGCCCGCTGTGGCCCGGGACTTCACGGCCCTCGCGGAGGGCCGCCCCGAAAAGGACCTGTGGGCCCGGCTCCGCTCCAGGATCGAGCTGCTGCCCGGTCGTGGCGCCTGCCGGCATCCCGACGGTGCGAGCCGCCTGGCCGCTACCGCCCTGTCCGTCTTCGCCGCCGACGCGCACATCCACATGACCGGCCACCCCTGCGACGCCTTCCACGGATCCGCCGTCCTGAACATCCCCCAGGCGCACGTGCCGGGGCCCGACGAATGGCGGTGACCGGATGACCATCTCGTCCCTCCTGCGCATCGACCGTATCGCCTGCGACGGCCACGGCCTGTGCGCGGACCTGCTGCCCGAACTCATCACGCTGGACGAGTGGGGCTACCCCGTCATCCCGCTCTCCGTGGTCCCGCACGAACTGGAGCGCCACGCCCGCCGAGCTGTCGCCGCCTGTCCCGTGCTGGCGCTGCGGCTCGACAGCACGGCCCACGGTGTGCGGCGCGGTGGCTGAGCGGGGTCAACTCCCGACCGTACCGTCCGCGAGTTCGCGCAGGATGTCGAGGGGGCCGTCGTGGCGGGCGGTCTCCTGGATGAGGTGGTGGGGGATCCATCGGAGGGTGGACGTCCCCTCCTCGCGCTCCCGTCGCGCGGGCGTGGTTGGTTCGGGTTCCGCGACGAGCCGGCGTTTCTTCCCGGCCGGGGCCGCATCACCGCGCCCGTCAATGCGGCATCATCGAGGGCCGGGGCACCCCGACTTTGGACATCTCCGTTGCCCGTCGTACGACTGCCGGATGCGGTCGGCGGCTGTGAGATCAGTCGGCGCTTGATGTCGCCGTTGATGGCGATGGTGTTCCTGGTCGTCCTAGTATGGGCCTCGTGACCATGGATTTGTTCGCCGGTATTCCTGTACGCGACTACCCCGCGGCGGTGGCCTGGTACGAGCGACTTCTCGGCGGCCCCCCGTCGTTCCTGCCCAACGACATCGAAGCGGTGTGGGAACTCGCCGAGCACCGGTACGTGTACATCGTGGTACGCCCCGAACATGCCGGACACGCCACACACACCGTCTTCGTCAGCGACTTCGACACCCGCGTGGCCCAGATCGTCGAACGGGGACTGGAGCCCGCCGAGCGCGAGACCTACGGCAACGGCGTCCGCAAGGCCACCTTTCGCGACCCGGACGGCAATGAGTTCGGATTCGGGGGCAATCCGGCCTGACCGACAGGGACTCCGGCCCGCGAAGCATCCTCGGGCACCCACGACACCTGCGTCGTCGTTGATCGTCTGCAGTGTCCCTCGGGCGAGTGACGTGGCGTCATGGAGCCGCACGGAGTGAGGGGCGCGGAGAAGCATCGAAGGCAGTCGGTACCTGCTCCCGGAAGAGCGGTCCTCCGATGCCTCCCGTCGGACCCGACCGTACCCGTGCCCCCTACTGCCGTCCTGGAACTGCATCGGCGTACCCGGCAGAGCCACCACCGCCTGAACCCCGGATCTGTCAGAACGCCGAAAGCCGGGGGACATCTGAACTGGTTCTTAACCACCGAATGCCTTGTAGGCACCGGAATTCGCCGATTGACTGTACACGAACAAACAAGCGCCGATTCGCGAACCCCCAGCCGGTCCATTCGGCCGCGTTCTGCGCCGCCCAAGCATGTCGCGCCTTTCCCCCACGCAGAAACGAGGAGTTTGGCATGCGCTCATTCCACAGCAAAGGCTCCCGGTACCGATCCCTTCGCTTCAGCCTCGCGCTGGTGGCTGCCGCCACCACCGCGGTGATGGGAGCAGCGGCCACGAGCCCGGCGTTCGCAACGCCCCACACCGGCGCCGCAGCCGCCCCCACGTCTTCGAGCGGCACGGTGCACTACGTCCGGACCCACGGCCGGACCGTCAAGGTCGAGACCCACGGCCGATTCGGCGTAGTGCCCACCTTGTCGGCCGCCGAGCGGTCGCACGCCATCACACCGGCCGCGTCCGGCCCCCTGAATTACGGAGGCGGTCCAGTCCAGCACGCGGTGTCCGTCTACCTGGTCTTCTGGGGCAGCCAGTGGAACAGCGACGCCAACGGCGTGCAGTCCTACATGCAGAACCTCTTCGGCGGCCTGGGCACGTCGCAGGACTCCTGGTCGACGGTGACGTCCCAGTACACCGACAGCTCCGGTCAGCATCCGTCGTTCGGCGGCCCCGTGCTGCACGGCAGCTGGGTGGACAGCTCCTCGCCGGCACCGGCTTCGGCATCCGCCGCCCAGATAGCCGCGGAGGCGACCGTGGGTGCCCAGCACTTCGGCGTGTCCGGTGACGACGTCCAGATCGACGTCCTCAGCCCGAGCGGAACGTCGCCCGACGGCTTCCCGAACTCCGGCTTCTGCGCCTGGCACGACGACAACGGCACCGTCCCCTACACGAACATGCCGTACGTGCTCGACGCGGGATCCAGCTGCGGCGCCAACTCGGTGCAGAACCAGCTCGACGGCTTCAGCATCGTCAACGGACACGAGTACGCAGAAACGGCCACCGACCCCCAGCCCTCCAGCGGATGGGTCGCCTCCGACGGTGAGGAGAACGGAGACCTCTGCGCCTGGCAGGGGCTCGGCGCCGTCAACCTGCCGACGGGGTCCTTCGCCATGCAGCCGACCTGGAGCAACGCGGTCAACGGCTGCGCCATGTCCGGCTGACCCACAGCCGACTGCCGGCACCGTGGCGGCACCCCGAGAGCGGCGCCGCCACGGTCCCGCAGCCACCAGAACAACTCGTACTGCCCCAACCCCTCGTCCACCGCCCCCTGTGGAGTAGCCATGCTTCCCCGCTCCCGCGCTGTCCGGTCCCTCGCTGTCGCCGCGGTGACCGCTTCCGTACTGGCCGCAGTCGCCCACCCCCACGACACCACCCGCGAGGTCGTCCGGGCCACGAGTACGCCGTCGCACGTCGTGGTGGTGATGGAGGAGAACCACTCCTACTCCGACATCATCGGCAACAGCAGCGCCCCGTACCTCAACTCCCTCGCCGCCCAGGGCGCCTCGATGACCGCATCTTTCGGCGTCACCCACCCGAGTGAACCGAACTATATGGCGCTCTTCGGCGGGGACACCTTCGGACTGACCGCCGACACCTGCCCGGTGAGCGAGGGAGCCACCGCCAACCTCGGGTCCGAACTCCTCGCCGCGGGAGACACCTTCAAGGGTTATTCGGAGGGCCTGCCCAGCACGGGTTCCACCGTCTGCACCTCCGGCAGTTACGCCCGGAAGCACTCGCCCTGGATCAACTTCAGCAATGTCCCCAAGGCGGACTCGGTCCCCTTCTCCTCGTTCCCCACCGATTACTCCACGCTGCCGACGGTGTCGTTCGTCATCCCTGACCTCGACGACGACATGCACGACGGCACCGTCGCGCAGGGCGACACCTGGCTGAACGACAACCTCTCGTCCTACGCCACCTGGGCGAAGTCCCACAACAGCCTGTTGATCGTCACCTGGGACGAGGACGACTACAGCGAGAGCAAACCAGATCCCCACGCTGATCGCCGGTGCGAACATCAACCCCGGCCAATACAGCGAGACCATTGACCACTACAACGTGCTCGCCACCTTGGAGCAGTTGTACGGACTCTCGCCGGTCGGCAACAGCGCGGACGCCTCGCCGATCACCGACATCTGGAACTGAGCCCTGCGGAAACGTCCCGCGGGCAGTCGTCCTTCCCCTTGGTCGGAAGGGAAGTCGTATTGCCGTCACTACCGGCCACGCTCCCGTCCCGGCCCGTCGCCAAGCACGATCAGATGCCGGGAGAGCCCGTCGGGCCGAGGACAGGTTGTACGTGTTCCGCGAGGGGGCGGGAAGCCGGAATGGATCACCACCCCGACAGCGCCATGGACCGGTTCCCGTTTCACGATTCCCGGTCCAGGTAGCCGGGCGAATGTCGACGCGGGAGCCGCTACCCGGAAACCGGACAAGGTGCCCGCGCCGACCTGGATGGCTACCTCCATCCCCATGGAGGGTGAATTCACCAGGGCCGTCGGCGCCATACATCACGAACTGCGCGACTTCGTACCGAACCACCCGGCCGACGTTCAAACCGCGCCAGTGGCGGACGATATGCCGAGGGCCCCGGGAACCGGAAACGACTCCCCGGGCCCTCGGCGTTCGCGGCGAGGTTCCCTACGCCCACTCCGTACCGGCGTCCACCCGACCGGTCGCCGCCACCGCCGGACGCGCCGCCCCCGCACCGCCGCACCCCCGCACCACCGCACCACCGGCGGAACCACGCAGGGCAGCCACCGAGAATCCGCGCCCCGGCGACGCCCAGCCGCCCGGCGACCCGACACCGACGCACACCGGTCAGCATCCCCGCGCAGGTCCGTACGGCATCCCCGCGCAGGCCCGCCTCCCCGCGGGCCGTTGACCAACGACCCCGCAGCCGAGCGGCGTTCACCCCCGGGGCCACCCCGGGTCCGTCACGGGTCCGTCACGGGGTCCGCATATTGCCGAACGCGTCCGACCCCTTGTCGTGAACCCGGCTGCCTCCTACGCTCATCGCACAGTACTTGGGAGCGCTCCCATCCCCCTGTTCGTCAACGACGAAGGGACATCCCCCCATGCTTCTCCCCACTCGCACCTCTCGTCCGGCACCGCGCACCGCCCCCCACCGGCTGCGCGCGCTGCTCACGGCCGGCGCCCTGATCGGCGCGGGCCTCACCGTGACCGCCGCGCCCGCACAGGCCGCGACCTCGGTCTGCGACCAGTTCGGCAGCACGACCGCCGGCAACTACGTGGTGCAGAACAACGCCTACAACACCAGCGGCCAGTGCATCTCGGTCGATTCCGACGGGTTCCAGCTCACCCAGGCGCCGGGGTCGGTCACCACCGACGGCGCGCCGAAGTCGTATCCGTCGATGTTCATCGGCTGCCACTACGGCAACTGCTCCCCCGGCACCAACCTGCCCCGGCAGATGAGCGCCATCAACAGCGTTCCGACCAGCATCTCCTACACCTACGTGGACGATGCCACTTACGACGCCAGCTACGACATCTGGCTCGATCCCACGGCGAAGACCGACGGTGTGAACCAGACCGAGATCATGATCTGGCTCAACCGCGTCGGAGCGGTCCAGCCGGTCGGCTCGCAGACCGGAACGGTGAGCGTCGACGGCACCGACTGGGCCGTGTGGCAGGGCAACAACGGCACCAACAACGTCATCTCGTTCGTGGCGCCGTCCGCGATGAGCAGCGCCTCACTGGACGTCAAGGACTTCGTCGGCCAGGCGATCAACGCCGGCCTCGCCACCGACGCGTGGTACCTGACCAGCGTGCAGGCCGGCTTCGAGCCGTGGGAGAACGGCGCCGGCCTGGCGGTCGACTCCTTCTCGGCGTCGGTGAACTGACACCGCGCGGCGCGCATCCGGCCGGTCCGTCCGCGTCCTCGTGCGGCCGGGGC
>NZ_JAAGKO020000081.1 GCF_027947535.2 Streptantibioticus silvisoli | reverse complement strand
CCCCGGACCCCTCAACCCCTCAACCCGCCCGGCCCCTCAACCCGCCCGGCCCCTCAACTCCTCAACCCCCGCTCGTGCAACCCCCTGCCCGGAGGTGATTACCCGGCAAGTCTCAACACCCCGCGAAACGACGCCTTGAAACGAAAGGAAGGAGGCCGAAACGCCACAAGTCATCCGGAGGAAAGGGGGTACAGCGGTCCACGAGGTGGGCGGCGGCTCGGGCGGTGGGAAGTCGTGGAAACGATTTATCGATAATTCCCGTGTTCATGCATGATCCTGATAACGATTCAGATTCGAAAGACGGGTGTGATGAGATTACCGGCCTCGCCGGTGGCGCCGCTTTCTAGGATCTGTGGCTTAAGCACGGGGGATTCGGACCAGGCAGGCGGGACACCCAGGTCATCCTGCTCGCCCAGAGGGGAAATCCATGTTGACTGTTGGTAGACGGCGTACCGCTCGTCTTGCTGCCGCCGCACTGGCGTCCGGTCTGCTCGCCATGGGCACGGTGGCTGGTGCCGGATCGGCTGTGGCCGACGGCGGCGCCGCGCCGGCAGCCGGTGGACCGCTGGCCACGCTCGGGGCCCTCGGTCACTATGAGACCGCCACGATCCACGACGGCAACGGCTCCAAGCAGGTCCCTGCCGTTCTGCTCGACCTGTCCGTCAAGGACGGCGGCAAGCTGAGCGCGTACTGCATCGACATCAACCGTGAGACCGACACGGGCGCCGCCTACCAGGAGACCGCCTGGAACCAGTCGGTGCTCGCGGCCAACCCCGACGCCGGCAAGGTCGAGTGGGTCCTGCAGAACGCGTACCCGAAGGTCGACGACCTGACCCAGCTCGGCAACGAGGCCGGGGTCAAGGGCCTCAGCCAGCTTGACGCCGAGGCCGGTACCCAGGTCGCGATCTGGACCTACTCCGACCACGTCAACGTCACGGCCGACAACGCGAACGCCGAGAAGCTGGCGAAGTACCTCATAGCCGCCGCCGCGCAGCAGAACGCGAGCGAGCCGGGTCCGTCGCTGACGGTGGCGCCCGCCGTGGTGTCGGGCAAGTCCGGCTCGAAGCTCGGCCCGGTCACGGTGCACACCAACGGCTCGAGCGCGCAGGTGAGCCTGTCGAGCACGGCCCCGGCCGGTGTGAAGCTGGTCGACTCCAGCGGGAAGCCGGTGACCACGGCGACCGACGGTGAGCAGCTGTACGTCGACGTTCCGGCCGGCACGGCCGCGGGCTCGACGACCGTCCAGGTGCAGTCGACCACCACGGTTCCGGTCGGGCGTGCCTTCAACGGCACGTTGCGCGGGGCTGAGGCGCAGACGCTGATCCTGGCGGGCTCCAGCGCGTCCACCGTCAGCTCTGCGGCGACCGCCACCTGGGCGATGCAGGGGCCGATCCCGGCGGTCGCGGCCTCGGTCGACTGTGCCAAGAGCGGCGTCGACCTGACGTCGACCAACGCCGGTGACCAGCCGTTCACCTACACGGTGGGCGGCAAGCAGTACACCGTCGCGCCGGGCAAGTCGCAGACGGTGCTGGTGCCGGAGACCGAGGGTAAGACGTACTCGATCGCGGTGACCGGTTCCAACGGGTTCTCGAAGACCTTCACCGGTCTGCTGAACTGCAAGGTGACCGGCAGCGGCGGCGCCGTGGCCTCCCCGACCACCAGCGCCAGCGCGGCTCCGGCCCCCAGCGCGGCCTCGGGCGGCACGAACCTCGCCGAGACCGGTAGCAGCAGCGCCACCCCGGTGATCGCGGGCGTCGCCGTTCTGCTGGTCGTCGTCGGCGGCGGCACGGTGTTCTTCCTCCGCAAGCGCAAGGCGGGCTCCGTCGGCTGAAACCGGCGCCGCTCCGGCGGACCGAGCTGAACCTAGGCTGGCCCCGGCACACCGTGAGGTGTGCCGGGGCCGGCCGCGTTCGTAAGCCATGACTCGCCCATGCCAACGTCCCCCCATGCGGCCGCACCGCGAGCCCCCACGCCGTCCGCCGCCCCTGCGCACCGTCAGCCCCGGCACCGTCCGCGGACCGGCCGCACCGCCAGCCCCACCTCACCGCAGCCCACCCCGCACCGTCGACCGGCCGCACCCTCCGCCGACCGGCCGCGCCGCCGCCCCCACCTCACCGCAGCCCACCCGCACCGCCGACCGGCCGCACCGTCAGCCCCCGCACCGTCGACCGGCCGCACCCTCCGCCGCCCGCCCCGCACCGCCGACCGGCCGCACCCCCGTCGACCGGCCGCACCCCCACCCCCCGCTCCGCACCCCCCGCAGTGCCGAAAACCCTCCCCCGGAGGGCTCTGGTTTCCGTGGGACGCGGGCAGTACGGCAAGATGGACGTATCTGCCTATCCCCCAGACCTGCTCCGGACGGTTTCTCTTGGCTGAGTACATCTACACCATGCGCAAGGCCCGCAAGGCCCACGGCGACAAGGTGATCCTCGATGACGTCACGTTGAGCTTCCTGCCCGGGGCGAAGATCGGTGTGGTGGGACCGAACGGCGCGGGTAAGTCGACCGTGCTGAAGATCATGGCGGGGCTGGAGCAGCCGTCGAACGGCGACGCGTTCCTGGCGCCGGGGTTCTCGGTCGGCATGCTGTTGCAGGAGCCGCCGCTGGACGACTCCAAGACCGTGCTGGAGAACGTGCAGGACGGCGCGGCGGACACGATGGGCAAGCTCAAGCGGTTCAACGAGATCGCCGAGCAGATGGCCACCGACTACTCCGACGCGCTGCTGGAGGAGATGGGCCAGCTCCAGGAGGCGCTGGACCACGTCAACGGCTGGGACCTGGACGCCCAGCTGGAGCAGGCGATGGACGCGCTGGGCTGCCCGCCCGGTGACTGGGCGGTGACCAACCTGTCCGGTGGCGAGAAGCGCCGGGTGGCGCTGTGCAAGCTGCTGCTGGAGGCGCCCGACCTGCTGCTGCTCGACGAGCCCACCAACCACCTGGACGCCGAGTCCGTGCAGTGGCTGGAGCAGCACCTGGCGAAGTACCCCGGCACCGTCGTCGCCGTCACCCACGACCGGTACTTCCTGGACAACGTCGCCCAGTGGATCCTGGAGCTGGACCGCGGCCGGGCGCTGCCGTACGAGGGCAACTACTCCACGTACCTGGAGAACAAGGCGTCCCGGCTGAAGGTCGAGGGGGCCAAGGACGCCAAGCGGCAGAAGCGCCTGAAGGAAGAGCTGGAGTGGGTGCGCTCCAACGCCAAGGGGCGGCAGGCCAAGTCCAAGGCCCGGCTGGCGCGTTACGAGGAGATGGCCGCCGAGGCGGACAAGATGCGGAAGCTGGACTTCGAGGAGATCCAGATCCCGCCGGGCCCGCGGCTGGGCAGCGTGGTGGTCGAGGTCAACCACCTGTCGAAGGCGTTCGGCGACAAGGTGCTGATCGACGACCTGTCGTTCACCCTGCCGCGCAACGGCATCGTCGGCGTCATCGGCCCGAACGGCGCCGGCAAGACCACGCTGTTCAAGATGATCCAGGGCCTGGAGACCGCCGACAGCGGCGAGATCAAGGTCGGCGACACGGTCAAGATCTCCTACGTCGACCAGGGCCGGCAGAACATCGACCCCAAGAAGACGCTGTGGGCGGTCGTCTCGGACGAGCTGGACTACATCAACGTCGGCCAGGTCGAGATGCCGTCGCGCGCCTACGTCTCGGCGTTCGGCTTCAAGGGCCCTGACCAGCAGAAGCCGGCCGGGGTGCTCTCCGGCGGTGAGCGCAACCGGCTGAACCTGGCGCTCACCCTCAAGCAGGGCGGCAACCTGCTGCTCCTCGACGAACCGACCAACGACCTCGACGTCGAGACCCTGTCCTCGCTGGAGAACGCGCTGCTGGAGTTCCCCGGTGCCGCGGTGGTCGTCTCCCACGACCGCTGGTTCCTCGACCGCGTCGCCACCCACATCCTGGCGTACGAGGGCGAGTCCAAGTGGTTCTGGTTCGAGGGCAACTTCGAGTCGTACGAGAAGAACAAGGTCGAGCGGCTCGGCTCGGAGGCGTCCCGCCCGCACCGTGCCACCTACAAGAAGCTCACCCGGGGCTGATCTCATGGCTCGGCACATCTTCAGCTGCCCGCTGCGGTGGGGCGACATGGACGCCTACGGGCACGTCAACAACGTCGTCTACCTGCGCTACCTCGAAGAGGCGCGCGTCGACCTGATGTTCCGGCTCGGCGAGCAGGCCGGCGGCACCAGCTTCGGGGGCGGCTGCGTGGTGGCGCGTCACGAGATCGACTACCTGTGTCCGATGGCGCACGGCTTCGAGCCGGTCGTCATCGAGACCTGGGTGACGAAGGTGGCCGCCGCCTCGATCACGTTGTCGTACGAGGTGAAGGACGCCGAGCGGATCTACGCCCGGGCCAAGACGATCATCGTGCCGTACAACCTGGCGGCGGGCAGTCCGCGTCGGCTGACCGCGCAGGAACGCCTCTTCCTCGACCGGTACCGCGACGAACCGGTGGCGGTCGACGAACCGGTGGCGACGACCGAAGAGCCGTCCCCGGGCGACGTGACGCGGCCGGGCGACGTGACGCGGTCGGGTGGCGCGGCGGTGGCCGAGGGGGCCGTGGCGGTATGACGGTGCTCCGGCCGGCCGGTGCCGGGCAGGTGGCGGACCTCGCCGCCTTCCTGGGCCGGCTGGTGCGCTGGGACAAGGCGGCCGTCGTACGGCTCCAGGGCGTGCCGGTGCCCGGTGGCGCCGCGGTGGGGGTCTTCGGGCGTCCGCCGTTCGGCGACGTGCTGGCGGTGCGGACCGTCGAGCTGGCCGGCGACGAGCCGGTGGCGGACGTGACCGTCTCCGCCGGGCAGCTGCTCGACGGGATCGACGAGGCGGCCGGCCGGGCGGTCGTGCCGCCGGGGGTGACCGGGCCGTCCTGGGCCGGGGTGCTGCCGCCGCGCGACGGCTGGGAGCGCACCGCCGAGCCCGCGGCGGCGCTGCTGCGGGCGACGGCGGCCGAGGTGGTCGCCGAGTTCCGTTCCCGCACCGAGGCGCTGCCCGCCGACCAGCGCACCCGGGCCCGGCTCGACGCGCTGGCGGAGGAGATCTGGTCGCGGTCGCTGCCCGGCACGGCGCTGCCGTTGCGGGCGGTGCACGCCGCGCACGCGCTCGGTTTCCTGCGGCCGGTCCGGGCCGCGGTCGGCGCCGGTGCGGTGGCACCGCTCGACGCGGCCGCCGGGGACGCCGGGACCGCGCTGCTGGCACGTGGTCCGTGGCTGCGGCTGCGTACGCCGTACGGTTCGGTGGCGGTCCGCCGCGCCGTGCCGAAGCTCAGCGTCCGCCCGGTGTGATCATCCGCCCGTCAGCCCGCTGGGGCCGGGCGGGCGGTCACTCCGCGGTGTTGACCATGCTGGCCGCGGCGTACACCAGGTAGTCCCACAGTTGCCGTTCGTGCACGGGGGACAGGTCCAGTTCGTCGACGGCCGCCCGCATGTGGGTCAGCCAGGCGTCGTGCGCGGCCCGGTCGACCTGGAACGGCGTGTGGCGCATGCGCAGCCGGGGGTGGCCGCGGTTCTCGCTGTACGTGCGCGGACCGCCCCAGTACTGCATGAGGAACAGCGCCAGCCGCTCCTCGGCCGGCCCGAGATCCCCCTCGGGATACATCGGCCGCAGCAGCGGGTCGCTCTCGACGCCCAGGTAGAAGTGGTGCACCAGACGCCGGAAGGTCGCCTCGCCGCCGACCGCCTCGAAGAACGTCTGCTGCTCGATGGTGCCGCGCGGGATCTCGTTCACGCCTCCATGGTCGCAGAACGGCCCCGGCGCCGGGGCCGCTCCCCGCAACAGCCCCGCGTCACACCCGCCGTCACCGTCGAGCTCGCGCCGGGACCGCGCCCCACGAGCAGCAACGCCACCGCCGCGCCCGCCACCCCGCCCGCGGTCATGCCCGTCACCGCCGTCCCGCTGGGCACCGCCGCCCCGCCGCCGTCACGCCCGCCCCCGCCCCGGGTCACCACGCCACCGCCGCGCCCCGGACCGCGCCCGCCACCACGCCCCGCCCCCACCGCTCCCACCACGCCTCCGCCCACCACGCCCCCCGCCCCCGCGGTCCCTACAGTGGAGGGATGGACGCCGACCGCTGGGCCGACGCCGCGCGGGCGCCGCGGGCGCGACTGGTGCGGCGGCTGACGGACGCCGGGCACCTGGCCGACGACCGCTGGCGGGCCGCGTTCGAGCAGGTGCCGCGGCATCTGTTCGTGCCCGCCTTCCACCGTCCCGTCCCCGGCGGCGGCTGGGACCGGCTCAGCGGCGCCGACCGCGATCCGCGCCGGGCCGCGCGGTGGCTGTCCGGGGTCTACGAGGACGCGCCGCTGGCCACCCGGGTGCGTGACGGGGTCATGACGTCCTCCAGCAGCCAGCCGTCGCTGATGGCGGCGATGCTGGACGCCCTCGGTGTCCGCGACGGCGACCGGGTGCTGGAGGTCGGCGCCGGCACCGGGTGGAACGCCGCCCTGCTGGCGCACCGGCTGACCCCGGACGCCGTCACGTCGGTCGACCTCGACGCCGACGTCACCGCGGCCGCCCGTGAGCACCTGGCCGCGGCCGGCGTGCCCACCGGGCCGGCCGGGATCGCGGTGGTGACCGGCGACGGGGCGCGCGGCGACCTCGGCCGGGCACCGTACGACCGCGTCGTCGTCACCTGCGAACTGTCCCGGGTCCCCGAGGAGTTGCTGCGGCAGTGCGCGCCGGGCGGGTTGCTGCTGGCGCCGCTGGCGGGCGGGCTGATCGCGCTGCGGGTGACCGGGCCCGGGCGGGCGCAGGGGCGGTTCCTGAGCACCCCGGCGTACTTCGTGGCGTTGCGGACACCGGGGGAGCCGGTCGCGCGGGCCGGGCGGGCGGCCGGTGCGGGGCGGCGGACCCGCGACAGCCGGATTCCGTCCCGGGTGCTGGACGACGACGTCTTCCGGTTCGTCCTGACCCTGGTGGCGGGGGAGTTGACGGTCGACCGGGGGTTCGGCGTGCGGACCGCGGTGCTGACGGCGCCGGACGGTTCGACGGCGGTCGCCGGCCCGGACGGTGGGGTGCGGCTGACCGGGGAGCGCGACCTGTGGGCCGTCGTCGAGCGGGAGTACGGCGCCTGGCGGGCGGCGGGCCACCCGGACCGTGAGCGGTTCGGCCTCAGCGTGGACGGTGCCCGCCAGTGGGCCTGGCTGGACACGCCGGACGGTCCCGGCCGCTGGGAGCTGTCCGGTCGCCGCTGACCGGGTTTCGATCCGGCCGGTCACCCGGATGGCGCAATGGGCGGCACCCTTTCCGGGCGTTTAGCATGAGATACCCTCCTAGCGCGCGCTTCGCACCATCAGCGCCGGTATCGCCGCCCTCGCCCTCGCCGCCGCGGCCGCCGGTCCGGTGGCCGCAGAACCCACGAGCCTTCACGACAACGGCAACGTGCGCTTCTCCCAAATCCGTTACGAGTCGTCCGGCAAGGGCCTCAACGGCGAGTACGTCAAACTGACCAACGGCCACACCTACCCGGTCGACCTGCGGTCCTGGTCGCTGACCGAGACCTACTCGGGCCACCGTTACGTCTTTCCCGACAAGTGGCTGGCGCCCGGCGCGTCGGTCTGGCTCTACTCCGGCCGGGGCCGCAACGGCGGCGCCAACCTCTACTGGAACGCCGCCGGTTACGTCTGGCACAACCCCGGCGACCTCGCCGTCCTGCGCAACGGCCGCTCCACCCGCGTCGACAGCTGCGGCTGGCAGGGCCTGGGCCGCGGGTTCACCAACTGCCTGAACTAGGCCGACCCCGGCCGACCCCGGCCGACCCCGGCGGACCGGGGCGGACCGGGGTGCGGCGGCCGGCGCACCGCGGGCCCGCCGGGTCCGCCGGACACCGCCCGGCCCGCCCGGTGGCCGGGAACCGGCCGCGGGCCCTGCGCACCGGACGGGCCGGCGTCACTCCATCCGCAGCGTGATGGTGGTCCAGGCGCCGACGTGCACGCGGTCACCGTCGGACAGTTCGATCGGGTGGAACGGCAGGATGGTCTCGGCGCCGCCGTTGACCGTGGTGCCGTTGGTGGAGTCCTGGTCGATCACCGCCCAGCCGCCGTCGGAGCGGCGCACCAGGACCGCGTGCCGGTGCGAGACGCCGGGGTCCTCCGGTGGCCGGGCCAGGTCGATGCCCGGCGACTCGCCGGTGCCGTGCCGGCGGCGCCCTATGGTGACCTGGTTCTCCGTCATCGGTATCCGGGTCTCCGGCGAGTACTGCGGGAAGTACAGCCCCGACGCCTCGCCGTCGCTGCGGGCCATCATCGCGGTGAAGTACTCACGGTCCGCCGAGACCACGGCCGTCCACCGGCCGAGCGCGGCGGTGGTCGGCCCGTCCGGACCGGCCGCCGCCGCCCCGGTCCGGTCGGGAACCGGTGCCGGGGCCGCCGGCGGCACCGGGGTCGACGGCTGGGTGGGCGTCGGCGCGGCCGGCGGCATCGGGGACTGCTCGACGTAGGACGGGCGCTGGGTCGGCGGCGACAGCAGGAAGTCCCCGCTGTCCTGGCTGAGCGCCGCGTGCGGCGGCAGCGTCTCGGCCGGGCGCTGCATCTGCGACGGGCCGGACTGGGTGCGGTCGGTGATCGGCGGGTACGCCGGGGCCGGCACCGGGAAGCTGGGTGCCGGGGTGGCGAACTGGTGGCGGCACTCCTCGCAGAACAGCGCCCGCGCCTCCCGCGGCGTTCCGCAGGTCGGGCACGCCTCCGGACCGCCGGACCCCGCCTCGGACCCCGTCCCGGACTGCGGTGCGGCCGTCGTGCCGGGGTACGCCGGGGGCCCGCCCTGCGGCGGGATGCGCAGGCCGCACTCGTCGCACCAGTCGTCGCCGCTCGACCGGTGTCCATTGGGACACGTCGGCATTCGGTCCATCCCTCCCGTGCACGCGGGCCTGGGCCGCGTGGGTCGAGGCCCTCGTCCGTCAGGCCTGCTTCTTGACGCGTACGGTCTTGGTCGAACGCGTCTCCAGGGTCATCTCGTCGGCGTCGGCCACCCCGCGTTTGAGCCGCACAGTACCCTTCGCCTCGTCGACCACGTCCACCACTTTGGCCAGCAGTTTCGCGGTGTCCTCGTTGCCGGACTCGGCGGCCAGCTGCACCGCGCGGCCCAGTTTGGCGGTCGCCCGGTCGGTGTCGCCGGCCTTGCGCGCCTCCAGGCCCTGCTGGATGGCCCCGGCGAGTTCGGCCTGCCCGGTGTAGTGGGCCACCTGCGGGCTGATCCGGGTCGAGGCGGCCATGTCGTCGGTCCACACCGCCCGCACCAGGCCCTGGCCCAGCACCCGCGGCGGCTCGTCGCCGGCGGACGGCAGCACCAGCGAGACCCGTGCCGCCAGCATCTCCTGACCGACGCCGGCCGGCTGGACCCGCACGCACACGTGGTAGTCGCGCGACTCGTCGCCCCACGAGCCGGTCGGGTAGTCACCGGTGCGCGCGTTGACGTCCGCGCGGCGCGCGGTGAGGTCCGCCACCGACGGCGCGACCTGCTTGACGAAGGCGATCAGGCTGTTGGCCGGCGTCCACAGCCGCAGCTGGACGTCGGCGACCTCCTTGCCCATGGCGCTCTCCATCATCTGCCGGAAGTCCTCGGCGAGATGGCCGGGGTCGGCGACGATGTCGGCGGTGCCCAGCAGCGCGGAGGCGACCTGGGTGACCTCCTTGACCTCCCAGTCGGTGCCGACCCCGCGGCAGTCGCAGGTGAAGTGCCCGGCGCACGCGTCGAGCACCGCGCGCAGCTCCTGCGGGCTCTCGTGCTCGTTGCGGCCGTCGGTCAGCAGGATGCCGTGCCGGATGGACGCGCCGGCGCCGGCCAGCAGGGCGTCGGCCAGCGCCAGCCAGCTGCCGATGGCGGTCCCGCCGGAGGCGGTGAGCTTGCGCAGCGCGAACTTGGCCTGCTCGCGGGTGGTCGCGTCGGCCACCGCCAGCCGCCCGCCGCCGGGGAAGATCTCCCGCGCGGTGTGGGTGCCGGCCACCACCGCGAACGACACGCCGTCGCGCAACGTGTCGATGGCGGCGGCCGTGGCGTCGCGGGCGTTGCGCATCTTGGCCGGCGGATGGTCCATCGACCCCGAGCAGTCCACCATGACGACCACCGCCGCGTCCGCCGGGGCGCCGGTGCGCACCGCGCCGGTGCCGCCGCCGGTCGCGGTCACGGTGACGATCGCGTTGACCTCGGCGCCGCCTTCGGGCAGGTACTCGTTCTGGAAGACCTCGGTGCTGAAGACGGGGACCTCCGGCTTTTCGAAACTGGCCACTGCGACGGCTCCTCCACGCCTGTCAGCCGGCTTCAGGACGGGGTGGAGTGGCCGGCTGTCCCGCTCCCCCCGGTACGGCCGGCGCCGGCCGGCCGTCAACGCGTGCCACCGCGGGTCAGGCCCGCCGCTCACCGGCCCCTTCCGCCCCGCCGTCCACGGCGGGGAACGGCAGGACGGCCACCGTCACGTTGTCGTGCCCGCCGCCGTCGAGGGCCACCTGGACCAGCGAACGGGCGCAGCCGAGCGGATCGGTGCGGGCGCCGGACGGCAGCACGGCGGCCAGTTCGGCGGCGGACTCCGCGTAGTTCCACAGCCCGTCGGTGCACACCAGGACCACGCCGGGGGTGTCGAGGTGGAACGAGGCGGTGTGCGGGTCGAGTTCCTCCGCGTCGGCGCCCAGCCAGCCGGTGATGGCGTGCGCCCGGGGGTCGGCGTACGCGTCGGCCTCCGACATCAGTCCGGCCTCGACCATGCGGGCCGCCCACGAGTCGTCCTCGGTGAGCCGGGCGGGCTCCTGGGTGCCGCCGGCCGGGATCCAGTAGGCGCGGCTGTCGCCGATCCACCCGACGGTGAGCAGGTCGCCGATGAGCACCGCGCTGACGCAGGTGCAGGCGGGGGCGTTGAAGTGCGGGTCCCCGGCGGCCTCGGGCGGGGCCAGCGCGCTGACCGCGGCGGCGGCGGTCAGCAGTGCCTCGTGCATGGCCTGCCGGGGCTCGGCGCCGTCGGCCAGGTCGTTGGCCAGCTGGGCGCCGCCGGCCTGGGACGCGGCGGCCGACGCCTCGTCCGGCCGGGTCGCGGAGGACACCCCGTCGCACACCACCGCGATGATCGCCCGGCCGCCGTCGGGGCGTTCCGCCTCGGCGAGCGCGAAGGCGTCCTCGTTGCGGTGATGGCGCAGCCCCTTGTCGCTGACCGCCGCGACGGTCGGCAACTGCCGTTCCACGTGGTCGCGTTCGCGCGGCGCGCGGTGGCCGCACCGGGTGCAGAAGCCGTCGTCGCCCACGGTGCCGGCCTCGCACGAGACGCAGTCCCCGGCCGGCTCCGGCTCCGGCTGCGCCAGCATGCCCTGCCGGGGGTCGACCGCCCCGGCCCGCGGCGGCGCCGGCGGCACCACCGAACGCTCCGCCGTCGACGACGACACCGGCACGGTCACCGGGATCGGCGCGGCCTGCGGAGCCGGCGCGGCCTGCGGGGGATGCCCCGGCGCGGGCGGCGCCAGGCTGTAACTCCCGGTCGGCGCGTCACCGATGACCCCGAAGGCGCTCTCCCCGTCACGGCCGGCCCCGGCGGCGTCCGCACCGGCGAGGTGTCCGGCGTCAGCATCGGCACCGGTGAGGTGGCCCGCGTCAGGGTCCGCACCGGTGAGGTGCTCGGCGTCAGCATCGGCACCGGTGAGGTGTCCGGCGTCAGCATCGGCACCGGTGAGGTGCTCGGCGTCAGCGTCCGCACCGGTGAGGTGTCCGGCGTCAGCATCGGCACCGGTGAGGTGCTCGGCGTCAGCGTCCGCACCGGTGAGGTGCTCGGCGCCGAGGAGCGGGGGGTCGGCGTCGGCCAGGGGCGCGCCGCAGTTGCCGCAGAACTTGTCCTCGGGTTCGAGGTGTTCGGCGCAGGAAGGGCAAACAGTCAGTTGCGGCATCGGTCACACCCACGTCCGGGGGCGGAAGCGGTTGGCGCTGTCCACCAGGTTGATCCGGTCCTCGCCCCGGTGGGCGAGTCTGGCCAGGACGCGGTAGGAACGCTCCAGGCCGAAGCGCAGTTCACGTTCCTCCACCGCGCTGCCGAGCAGTACGGTACGCGGCGCGGAGCCCGCCGGGCCGCCGCTGCCGCCGGCCAGCACCCAGTCCAGCGCGCAGCCGAGCACCTCCGCGCGCAGCGTCTCGCGCCGTACGGCGTCGATGCCCAGCCGGTCCAGCCGTTCCGCGCGGTCCGCGGCGGCGGCCAGGTCGGCCAGCAACGGCTCCTGCGGCGCACGGGAGCGCAGCCGGGCGCGCACCGACGCCACGCACGCCGCCGTGAAGTGGATGGAGGACTCCGGGACCGACTCCAGCGCGCGCACCGCGCCGACCCGGTCGCCGGCCGCCAGCCGTACCCGGGCCAGCCCGAACGCGGCGCTCACCCAGGTCTGGTCGGTGGCCCACACCAGGCCGTAGTAGTCGGCGGCGTTGTCCAGCTGGCCCAGCACCTCCGCGCAGACCGCCAGCGCCACCTTCGGCGCGGTCTCACCGGGGAACGCGTCGTAGACCGCGTCGAACGCGGTGGCCGCGGTCGCGAAGTCCCGTTGCACCAGCGCCGCCAGGCCCTGGTACCACACCACCCGCCAGTCGCCGCCGCGGTCGTTGGCCAGCTGCACCAGCGCGATGGTGGCCTGCGCCAGGTCGCCGAGTTCCAGCCGGGCCCGCAGTTCGCGCAGCCGGCGCTCCAGCGACTGCGCCGGGGCCTGGGCGAGCGCCGCCAGCACCTCCGCCGGGGCGGCCGCCACCAGGCCGGCCAGGAAACCGGCGTTGGGGTCCTCGGGGTCCACCAGCGGCACCGGCAGCGCCAGCGCGCAGGCCGCCGGGTCCAGCTCGGCCACCACGCCGGGCGGCACCGGCGAGGACACCCCGGCCAGCGTGCCCGTCGCCCGGCCCGGCGCCGCGGCCCGCGCCGGCACCGGCGCGCCGGAGCGCGGCACCGCGCCGAGCCGGGAGAAGTCACCGGCGAAGGGGGCGACCAGCTCGGTGTCGACCACCCGCAGTTCCGGCCCGAACAGGGTGGACAGCGCCGGGCGCGGCCGGCCGGACTGCAACGACACGACCTCGCGCAGCACCCCGGTCAGCTGGTCGGCCATCTCCTGCGCCGAGGAGAACCGCCGGTCCGGGTCGGGGTCGGTGGCCCGTACCAGCAGCCGGTAGAACGACTCGTACCGCTGGAAGACCTCGATGTTGCGCGGATCGGGCAGGCTGTCGGCGAAGACGTTGGTGTAGCCCTGGAAGTCGAAGGTCAGCACCGCCAGCGTGCGGGCCACCGTGTACAGGTCGGAGGCGACCGACGGGCCGATCTCGGCGACCTCGGGGGCCTGGTAGCCGACCGTGCCGTAGATCGCGCTCTCCACGTCGTCCATCCGGCGCACCGCGCCGAGGTCGATCAGCTTCAGGCTGTTGTCCTGCTGGAGGGCGTTGTCGACCTTGAAGTCGCAGTACAGCAGCCCGCGACTGTGCAGGTGGCCCAGCGCCTCCAGCGCCTCTATGCCGTACGCGATCGCCTGCTCGACCGGCAGCGGCACCCGGTGGCCGCGCTCGTCGCGCCGGTCGTTGGCGATGTCCTTCAAGGACTTGCCGCCGACGTACTCCATGACGATGTAGCCGTCGAAGGTGCTGGTGCGCGGGTCGAGGTGCTCGACGAAGTTGTAGATCCGCACGATGTTGGCGTGCTCGATCTCGGCGAGGAAGCGCCGCTCGGACAGCGCCGCCTGCAACGCGTCCTCGTCACCGGTGTCCAGCAGGCCCTTGAGCACCACCCAGCGGTCGCTGACCGCCCGGTCCACCGCCAGGTAGATCCAGCCGAGCCCGCCGTGCGCCAGGCAGCCCGCCACCTCGTACTGGCCGTGCACGATGTCGCCGGCCCGCAGCTTCGGGGTGAAGGAGTACGGGTGGCCGCACGCGGTGCAGTAGCCCTCGGTGCGCCCGGGGCGGTCGCCGCGCGAGCGGCCCACCGCCGCGCCGCACTCGCTGCGGCTGCACCACCGCTTGCGCTCGGGCACCTCCGGGTTGTCCAGCACCGCCGCGCGCGGGTCGGCGCGCGGCACCGGCGGCACCGTCACCAGGCCGGCGCCCAGGTTGGCCCGGCCGGCCGAGCCGCTGGAGCGGGAGCTGCGCACCGACACCGACCGCGAACCGGTCAGCGCCGCCTCGGCGCGCGACAGCCGCCCCGACACCGACCGGTGCGAGGTCGAGGAGCGCGAGCTGCCGCTGGAGGCGGTCCGCGACGACATCCGGCCGCCGGTCCCGGCCGCACTGCGCGCCGACGGAACGGACGCCCCCGGCGGCACCCCGGGCACCCCCGGTCCGCCGTACCCGCCCGGCGCCGGCGCGTGACCGCAGCTGCCGCAGTACAGCGCGCCGCCGCCCATGTCCTCCAGCGTTCCGTCGCAGCCCGGCCGGCCACACTTCATCGGGTCTCTCCTCCACGGTCTTCCCCGCCGGTCGGCCCCGGCGCCACCACCTCCGCGACGGCGCCGACGTACCGCGCCACCGCCCCCTCCGCCGCCCGCAGGTCGCACGGCGCACTCCACAGCAGACGCCGGGCCTGGTCGTAGCGTTCCACCAGCAGCGGGTCCTCCACGACCGCGAGCCGCGCCGCCTTCGCCTTGTACGCGTCCAGCCGGCCGCGCAGCTCGGCCCGCACCGCCAGCGGCGCGGTCACCGCCGACAGCGAGTCACGGGCCCGGTCCAGCTCCTCGTCGGCGCGTTCCTCCAGGGCGTCCAGGAGCGGCGACAGCAGGTGCCAGCGGCCCTGCTGGTGGTAGGCGGCGGCCGCCGAGAGCATGTCGTGCAGCGCGGCGGAGGGGCCGCTGACCGCCGGGACCTCGGACCCGGCGATCTTCGCCAGCACCTCGCCGCGCGCCGCCCGCGCCCCGGTCAGCGTGCGGTCGGCCCGCGACAGGATGTCGCGCACCCGCAGCATCCGGTGCTCGGCGTCCCCGCGCACGTTCAGCACGGCCTCCACCTCGCGGCGGATGTCCTCCAGGTCGTGCTCGGCGCGTTCGTAGCGCCGCAGGTCGGGGCGGCCGGCGCCGGTGCCGGCGCCGGGGCGCGGGCGGGCCGGCTGCCAGAACGCCAGCGGGTCCGCCACCACCTCGGCGCGCAGCGCGGCCAGGTCTGCCAGCAGCTGCTCCAGGTCGTCGCCGGCCGGGTGGTCGCCCGGCAGCACGCCCACCGACAGCGCCAGCGACCGCACCCGGCACGCCTCGGCGGTCAGCGCGTCGATCCGGGCCGGCAGCGCCGACCAGACCGCGTCCGCGGCCGTCACCACGCCGATGACCTGCTCGTACCACCCGTTCATCCGCTCGACCAGCAACTCCAGGCCGATGCGTTCGCTCAGCGCCACCGGGCCCGCCAACTGGCGTGCGGCGTCCGGCAGTTCGGCGTTGGACAGGGTGATCCCCGAGCCGCGCACCAGGTCGGTGAGGGTCGCCAGGTCCGCCTGCGAGGGCCAGCGCCGCCGGCCGCGGACCTCGCGGGCGGTGCGCAGCGCGTCGCCGTAGACCGTGAACCGCGCCCACAGCAGCGGCAGCGCCGGTGCGGCCGCCGCCCACCGCTCGGCGGTGCCGCCGGTCAGCTGCGCGCCCTCCAGCAGCCGCCGGCCGGGGTGGTCCTGGAGGGCGAACAGCGAGGTCTGGACCGCCTCGTACTCCGCGCCGAGCCGCGCCAGCGCGCGGTCCACCTCCTCCCGGCTCATCACCGGGCCGGTCACTCCCGCCCCCATGGCGTCCCCCTCCCGCTCCTCGCGCCGCCCACCGCCTCGTACCGCCGTCCGTTGCCCGCCCCGCCGTACCGCCCGCCGTTCCGGTGCCGTCCGCCGGTCAGCTCTTGTACTGCGCCGGCGGCGGACCGCTGATCCCCGGCAGGTCCTTGGCCAGCCAGTGCTGGTACGAGCGCTGCCAGCCGCCCTGCCGGTACGTCTGGAGCACCGCGTTGACCCGGCGCACCAGGTCGGTGTCCTTCGGGTTCATCGCCACGCCGTACGGCTCGGGGTTGACCGCGTGGCCCACCAGGTGCACCGACGGGTCCTGCGCCGCCAGCCCGGCGCCCAGCGCGTTGTCGGTGAACACCGCGTCGGCGTAGCCCAGTTGCAGCTGCACCAGGCAGTCCAGCTGGTTCTGCACCGTGACCTGCCGGGCGCCGTAGGACTGCTGCCCCAGCAGCTGCTGGGCGCTGGAGTTGTCCGCCACGCACACCCGCTTGCCGCGGATGCTGGAGTCGTACCCGGTGATGGTCGTGTTGTCCCGCGCCACCACCATCTGCTGGCCGGCCTCGAAGTAGGCGGTGGAGAACGCCGCCACCGACATCCGGCTGCACGCGATCGAGACGGTGCGCACCACCATGTCCACCGAACCGTTGTCGATGTCGGTGAACCGGTCGGCGGTCGGGATGGCCCGGTAGACGATGTGCGGGTGCGGGCCCAGGAGGTTGTCCGCTATCGCCTGCACCAGGTCGATGTCGAAGCCCTCCAGCTGGCCGCTGGTGGAGTCGCGGTACCCCCACAGGTAGCTGGACTGGTCGACGCCGACGATCAGTTCGTGCCGCTGCTGGATCCGCCGGACCGCCGGGCCCGCGGCCTGCGACGGCGGCAGGCTCTGCGCCATGTTCTGCGCGTCGCACGACGAGGTGGACGCCTGCCGGGCCCGCGCCGCCGGGTCGGCGGTGCCCGGCACCGCCGTCGGACCGCCGAAACCGCAGGTCAGCGTCAAGGTGGCGGCCAGCGCCAGCGCGCAGGCGGCCGCCATCGCGCCCACCCCGCCCCAGCCGCGCAGCCCGCGCCGCCACGGCCCCGGTGGCTGCGGCGCGGGGCGGTCCGTGCTGCCGGCGAAGGGTCCGCCGGTGGTGCCGTCTGCGGTCATCGGGTGTCCGCCTCCCCGCTCGTCGCCGTCCGCTGGAGCGGTACGCACCCGCCCGTCACGCCGTTCACCGGTACTCCGACAGCCGCCGGCCGATCCCGACGACCGCGGCCGCCGCCCCCAGCAGGCACAGCAGCGCCGCGCCCTGCGGCAGCCCGGTCAGCGCGTCGCGCGCACCGGAGACCGACCCCTGCAACTCGTCCGTCTCGTGGCCGATGGCCTGGTCCAGGTTGTCGTCGACCGCCTGGAACGCCTGGTCGGTGGACCCGGACGGCGCGATGACCAGGCCGACCGCCTGGCTGTAGTCGCCGTCGTTGGCCCGCGCGTTCTCCCGGGTGTGGATGCCCCGCCAGCGCGCCACGTCACCGGCCGCCGCCTTCACCGGGGCGCTGCCCGCGCTGTCGTCGGCCGACGACAGCGCCGACGCCAGCAGTCCGCCGCCGCCCCTGCCGTCCGCCGGGCCGGCCACCTTGGCCATCAGGGCCTGGTACCTGCCCTCGAACGCGGTGTCGCCGCCGAGCGCCACCAGCGCCAGGTTCTCGTCACCGCGCGCCTGGAGGCCGTCGAACCGCGCCTGGTTGAGGACCTTCAGCGAGGTCGCGCCGTGCGTGACGGAGTCCTCCAGGTCGACCCGGGCCACCGTGTGCCCCACCACCAGCCACAGCAGCAGCACCACGGTGGCCGCCGTCGCGCCGGCCATCCCGTGGTTGACGACCCGGTTGGTCCGCAGGAACGTGCGGCGCTGCGCCCAGCCGAGCCCGGCCAGCGCGATCAGGCCCAGCGACCAGGCGAGCCACGGCACCGACTTCGAGTCGCCGTAGTCGGCGCCCAGCCGGGCCTCCTCCACCTGGTACAGCCGCTGCGCGGCGGGCAGCAGCACGCCGCTCATCCGGCTGTTGGCGTACCGCAGGTAGGAACTGCCCAGCGGCAGCCCCTGCCGGTTGTCCGCCCGCGCGCTCTCCACCAGGCCGGTGTAGAACGGCAGTTCGCGGTTGAGGATGGTGATCTCGCTCTGCGCCTGCCCGGAGGCCGAACTGTCCGCCGCCGCGTGCGCGATCAGCGCGGACGCGGTGGAGATGTCGTCCTGGTAGCGCTGCGCGACCTTCGCCGGCTCCTGGCCGCCGGACAGGAAACCGGTCGAGGCGGTGGTGTCGGCGTCCGCCAGGTAACGGTAGATGTTCGCCGCGTCCGCGCTCAGCGGCTGGGTGCGGGTGGCCACGTCCTGCGCCGCGTCGGCCCGTTCGGTGACCTGCCAGGCGGTGACCGCGCCGAACGCGACCACCAGCAGCACCAGGACCGCGCCCATGATCCTCAGCCGTCCCGGCTCGGTGGTCGCCGCCCCACGCGTCCGGTCGACCGCCTCGGTCCACCCGCTGCGCCGCGGTGCGCCGGTGTGCGGTGCCGGCGGTGCGCCGGTCGGCGTGAGCGTCACCCAGATCCTCCCCCATGGACGCCGTCGTCGAGCTTCCCTCCGGCGAACGGGGGAACGGCTCCTGTCCCGGGAGCAGTATGGCCACCCGGACGGACATCCGGCCAACTATTGCCGTGATCCCGCCCGGAAGAAACGCCTTTTTCCACGTTCCGGCGCTTGTGGACCGCGGGCCCCGTCACGCCGCGAGCCCCGTCACGCCGCCGCGCCCGGTACGTCCCGCCGCAGCCCCGCGCCGGAGGAGCCGCCCCGCCCCCCGTCACGCCGCAGCCCCGAGCCGGAGGAGCCGCCCCCGTCCCCGGCACGCCGCAGCCCGTCACGCCGCCCCCGCCGGGGCCGGCGGTTTCGGGGCGCCGGCCGGGGCGGTGAACTGGGCGGCGGCCCGGGCCAGGGCCGCCGGTGCGGCGGCCAGGGCGTCCAGGCCCAGCAGGGCCGCGCCCAGGACCGGGGGCGCCGCGACGTGGACCGGCCGGGCGAGCGGGGCCCGGGCGGCCAGGCCGGACAGCACGGCGGCCTCGAGCTGCGGATGACGGGCCGCCAGGACGCTGCCGCCCAGCACGACCGGCGCGGGTACCGACAGCAGGCCGAGGCGGGCCAGGGCCACGCAGGCCATCGCGACGATCTCCTGCGCCTGGCGCTCCACCAGCCGGCCGGCCACCGGGTCGCCGGCCGCCGCGACGCGGAAGAGCAGCGGCGACAGCCCGTGGCGTTCCGCGGTCCAGCGGGCCGGGGCGAAGTGCAGCGCCTCGATGGTGTCGCGGACGGTCGGCAGGCCGAAGTAGCCGGCGACCTCGGCGGCCAGCGCGGACGGCTCGCCGCGGCCGTCCTCGGCGCGGGCCGCCCACCACAGCGCCTCCTCCGCCAGGTGCCCGCCGCCGCCCCAGTCGCCGGACAGCCGCCCGACCGCCGGGAACCTCGCGGTGCGCCCGTCCGGCAGCATCCCCACGCAGTTGGTGCCCGCCCCGCACACCACCGCGACGCCGCGCGGCTCGCCGACGCCGGCCCGCAGCACCGCGAAGGTGTCGTTGACCACCCGCACGTCGGCCGCCAACCGCCGGGCCCGCAGCGCCGACGCGAGGGCGCGCTCCTCGGCGGGGAAGTCCGCGTTGGCCAGCGCCGCCGACACCAGGGACGCCAACGGCCCCTGCCCGGGCGGCAGTCCGGCGTCCTCGGCGGCCTCGCGGGCCAGCGGTACCAGGGTGGCGACGGCGGCCTCCGCGCCGGTCAGGTGTGGCTGGAACCCGCCGCCGCGGGCCCGGCCCAGCACCGTGCCGTCCGGGGCCAGCAGCGCCACGTCGGTCTTGCTGTTGCCGGCGTCGATCGCCAGCACGCCCCCCGGTACCGCGATTGTCATGGGGATCATGGTCGCCGGTCGGCGGTCCGGACGGAAGAGCGCGGCCACCGCCCGGTACGCGCCACGGCACGGTGGGCCCGCGGTCGGTGCCCCCGCCGTCAGTGTCCCGCCGTCAGTGTCCCGGGGTCGGGGGAGGCGGGAGCGGGGTGCCGGGGTGGGCGGCCGCTTCGGTGGCGACCGCTTCGGCCGGGGTGGGGGAGGCGGGCTCGGGCGGGGTGGGGGAGGCCGGCCGGGGCGGGGTGTCGCCGGGCGCCGCCGCATCGGCCGCGGCGTCCTTCACCGTGGCCTCGGGCACCCCGCCGACCAGCGAGATGCGCTCGTCGTCGAAGGCCTGCTTGATGCGCCAGCGCAGCTCACGGGCCACCCCGGACGCCTTGCCCGGCATGGTCTTGGCCTGGGCCTGGATGACGACCTGGTCGGCGGCGACCGACGAAAGGCCCAGCACCTGGATCGGCTCCCACAGCGCCTCGTCCCACGGCTCCTCCTTGGCCATCTCCTCGGCGGCGCCGGTGATGACCGCCTTCGCCCGTTCGAGGTTCTCGCCGTACGCGACCTGGATGTCGATGGTGGCCACCGCCCAGCCCTGGCTGAGGTTGCCGATCCGCTGCACCTCGCCGTTGCGGACGTACCAGATCTCACCGTTGTCGCCGCGCAGCTTCGTCACCCGCAGGCCGACCTCTATCACCGTGCCGGAGGCCACGCCCGCGTCGATCACGTCGCCGACGCCGTACTGGTCCTCCAGGATCATGAAGACGCCGGACAGGAAGTCGGTCACCAGGTTGCGCGCGCCGAAGCCGACCGCGACGCCCGCCACGCCCGCGCTGGCCAGCAGCGGCGCCAGGTTGATGTGCAGGATCGGCAGCACGGTGAGCACCGCGGTGCCCAGGATGACGAACGACGCGACGCTGCGCAGCACCGAACCGATCGCCTCGCTGCGCTGCCTGCGGCGTTCCGCGTTGACCAGGAAGCCGTGCAGCGCGCCGGTCTTCGCCTCCGCGTTGCGGTTCATCCGGCCGATCAGCCGGGTGATCATCTTGCGGACCGCGGCCCGCAGCACCATCGCGCCCAGCAGGATCAGCACGATCTGCAGGGTGGAGGTCAGCCACCCCTCCCAGTTGTTCGCGAACCAACTGGTGGCGTTGTTCGCGGTCTGCTGGGCGTGGTCGAGGGTGGCGGCGCCGGAGTCGGGATCGGCGGCGATGAACCATGGCCGGGGCACAGCGGGGAGACCTTCCATCGGACTGACGCGCGGACACGGCCGCCACCGGCGGCCGGTCAACCACCCTAACGGGGCAACAGGCCGTTTCGGCGCCAGAGGTATCCCGGATAGTCCGCAATGCGCGGATATAAAGAGGTGTGCGGCAAAACACCCCGAGGTCGTTACGCGGGGATGGTGGCGCCACGAGCGGGGGCCGGGCGACACTGAGGGGAGATCGTCCCGGCGCGAGCCACGCGCCGCCGGCGTATTAAGGGAGGCATACGTGCCGCATGTCCTGGTCCTCAACGCGTCGTACGAGCCGTTGGGCGTCGTACCGCTCCGCCGCGCGCTGGTGCTCGTCCTCAATAACAAGGCGATATGCCTGGAGGAGACCGGCGCCCTCATGCACAGCGCGACCTGCGCCCTGCCGGCGCCCAGCGTCGTGAAACTCACCAAGTTCGTGCGGGTCCCCTTCCGGGGCCCGGTCCCGCTGACCCGCCGGGCGCTGTTCGCCCGGGACGGCGGCAAGTGCGCGTACTGCGGAAGCGCCGCAACCAGCGTCGACCACGTGATTCCGCGCAGCCGCGGCGGACAGCACGCCTGGGAGAACGTGGTGGCCGCCTGCCGCCGCTGCAACCACGTCAAGGCCGACCGCCACGTCGCGGAGCTGGGCTGGCGGCTGCGCCACGAGCCGGAACCGCCCTCCGGCCTGGCCTGGCGGATCATCGGAACCGGGCACAGAGACCCCCGGTGGATGCCGTACCTCCAGCCCTACGGAGCGGAGGACGCCATGGCCCGGATCGACGGCATCTCAGCCTGAGGTCCGGGCTTTCGTCCGTCCGGTGACCGGCCCGATCCCCGGTCACCGGACAGCCGCACGCCGCCCCCGCCCCCGCGTCGGCCGCCCGGCGCCAGCCCGCGTCACCCCTCGTCGCCCCGCGTCACCCTCATTGACTCCCCGCCACCGCGTACGCCCGCAACGACCACAGCGAGTACCCGTACCGGGTGGCCCGGGAGACGCCCTGGATCCGGACGTAACGGGTGTCCGGCGCGTCCAGGCCGACGGTCTCCGTGCCGCCGTGGCCGTCGGTCACCGACGCGGCCGTACGCCAGTGCCGCCCGTCGGCGGACACCTCGACCCGGAACGCCGCCGCGTACGCCTGCTGCCAGCCCAGCACCACCGCGCCCAGCCGCACCGGGCGCCCCAGGTCCACCCGCAGCCACGCGCCGTCGACCGCCGGTGAGGACCAGCGGGTGTCCGCCCGCCCGTCGGTCGCCGCGGACGCCGGGAAGGCCGGGGTCTCCTCCCCCGACGACGTCGCCGCGGCCCCCAGCGCCAGGTCGGGCCCGGCGGTGCGCGGATAGGCCCGCAGCACCAGCGTCTGCCGCACGCTGCGCCCGCCGCAGGTGAACACCACCGGCACCCGGTAGGTGCCCGACGGCGTCCCGGCGGCCACCGTCACCCGCAGCGCCACCTCCCGGTCCGTACCGCGCCGCAGCACGAGCGGACCGGAGGCCGCCACCTCGATCCCGTGCGGCGCCGACGCGGTCAGCGTGCCGTGGGTGTCGGACGGCGCCGCCGACGACAGCGCCACCCGCACGGTGGCCGCCGCACCACCCGACTGCGCGTCCACCGACGGCTGCCGCAGGCTCAGCCGGGCCGGCGCCGCGTCGGCGAACCACGGCACGACCCCGTACAGTGCCGGCGGCGCCGCCCCCGCCGCCCACGACAGCCGCACCCCGTCGGCCGTCGCGCCGTGCAGCGCCAGCTCGGTGAAACCGCCGTCCAGCCGCCCCACCCGCCGCCAGCCCTGCCCCGGCACGTGCGCCTCGACCGACACCGCGCCGGCCGCCGCCGTGCCGCCCGGATCCGCCAGCACCGTCAGCGCGGCCAGCGGACGCGGCCGGCCGAACGCCATGGTCAGCGCCCCGGCACCGGTGCCCGCCGGCCGGTACGGCGTCGTCGGGTCCCCGTCGGCCACCGTGCCCGGCGCCGTGCCGCCCACGCCGGCCGGACCGGTCACCACCGGCTGGAACGCCCCCGGCCCGCCGACGGTGAAGTCCCGCACCGCGACCGCGTTCTGCTGCGCCGCCGTGGCCCGCAGCCGCACGTACCGCGCGGTGGCGCCGGCCGGCAGCCGCGCGCTGATCGTCTGCTGATCGGAATAGGTGCCCGCCGCGTGCCAGGTACCGCCGTCGGCGGAGTACTCCAGCACCGCGTCACCCAGGTAGTCGCCGTAGGCCGGCGAATCGTCGTCGTCGCCCATCGCCACCGACACCCGGCTGACCGCCCGCACCGACCCCAGGTCCACCCCGAACCAGTCGCCCGGCTGCGGCGGCCGGTCACTCAGCCAGTACGTCGCGTCCTGCCCGTCCGTCATCAGCGACGGATCGGTCGCCCCCGCCGACCCCAGCGACGCCGTCGCCAGCGGCCGGTCGGTGCGCACCCCGGTCCAGGCGTCCGCCGCGTCCAGCGCCCGGGTCAGGAACGGCCCCAGCACCCCGCCGCCGACCGTCGCCGTGCTCTGGCCGATGTCCTGCGCCGCCCGCCGCACCGCCGACTGCGCGCTCCAGCCCGCCGCGCCGTCGCCGCGCCGCTGCGCCGTCAGCATGTCCACCGCCGCCGCGCCCGCCCGGCCGTAGCGCCCCAACTGGTCCAGCCACGGCCGCACCTCGGTGCCGAACGCGCCGCCCGCCAGCCCCGCCAGCCGGCCCGGCGCGCCCGCCATCGTCTCGAACGCCGACCGCAGCCGCGCCGCCGCCACCGGCAGCCCGCCGCTCGCCCCCGGCACCCCGGGATCGCTGTCGTACGCCGCCCAGAACGCGTCGATCAGCGGCCGCAGGTACGCCGACTCGCCCGACGGGTCCAGCGGCGAGGAGGCGTCGTTGCCCGCGAACGCCGCCAGCGCCGCCCGGGTGGCGGGGTCGTGCCCGGCCAGGTCGTCGACCGCCGCCCGCCAGGAGGCCGTCGCGGAGTACCCGTGCGGATTCCACGCGTAGTCGGCGGCGGTGAACAGCGGTATCCGCGCCGCCGACGGCTGCCGCATCGCGTTGGCCAGCACCCCGGCCGACCCGGTCGCCACCGAGGGGTCGCGGCCCTCGTACGGCCCCAGGAAGACCCGGTCCTGCGCGTAGTCGTTGACCGGGTAGTTGTCCATCGTCAGCACCGGATGCCCGAACGCGGCCTTCGCGGCGGCCAGTTGGTGCCCGGTGATGGTGGCGGGCACCACGCCCACCCCGGTCCACGCCACGTCCACGTTGCCCGACAGCGCCGACGACAGCGCGCTGCGGTACGCCGACGTGCCGTCCTGGTAGTACTCGGTCGGCAGCACCGACAGCGGCGCCGCAGCCCCGTTGTACCGCGCCGCCAGGTGCAGCTCCAGCGCGTTGGCCACGCTCGCCTGCGCCCGGGCGGCCGCCGCCGGGCCGCTGCCGAAGGCGGCCGCGTCCGCCGAGCAGTGCCACTCGCTGTAGCTGACGTCGGCGAACTGCAACTGGAACGCCCGCACCCCCAGCGCCCACATCGCGTCGGCCTTGCGCAGCAGCGCCCGCACGTCCGACGTGGAGGAGTAGCACATCGACTGCCCCGGCGAGACGGCCCAGCCCAGCGTCACGTGGTTGCGCAGCGCGCCCTTCGCCAGCGTCCGCCAGTCCGCCCGCTGCGCCGCCGGGTACGGCTCGCGCCAGCTGTCCTGCCGGTAGGGGTCGTCGCCCGGCGCGTAGAGGTAGAAGTCCTGCTTGGTGCGGCCCATGAAGTCCAGCTGCGCGAGCCGCTGGTCCGTGGTCCAGGACTGGCCGTAGAAGCCCTCGGTGATGCCGCGGGTGCCGGTGGCCGGCCAGTCGCGCACCAGCACCCCGGCGAAGCCCCGCTCGCCGTCGCGGGTCTGCGCCAGCTGACGCAGCGTCTGCGCCGCGTGGAAGAGCCCGTCCGGGCCCACCCCGTCCATCGCCACCGTCGCGCGGCCCGCCGCCGTGCCGACCGCCAGCCGGTACCCGCCGGACGGCAGCCCGCCGCCCTCGGCCGAACCCAGCGCCCGCAGCGCGCCGCCGGCCGCCGCGCCGCCCGCGTACACCACCGCGCCGGAGCCGTGCGGCGCCGCCGTCGCGTCCCGCACCTCGCGCGCGCCGGCCGACCGCAGCGCGGCGCGGACCACGTCCAGCGCGTACGGGTCGGTGCCGGCCGGGGCGACCAGGGTGACGGTGCCGCCGAACCGGGTGAACCGGCCGTGCGCCGCCATCGACTGCGGCCTGGGCCACACCCCGGGCAGGCCGGCCGTGCTGCTGTCGGCCTCCGGTGCGGCGTGCGGCGCCGCCGCCGCGGCCGGGGCGGCCACCGCGATCGGCGTACCGCCGAGGACACCGCCGATCACCGCGGCGGCGAGTGCCACCGCGGCCGGATTCCTGCGCCGCAACAGCAAACTGACCGCTCCTCACGTGTGGGGGGAATCGGGGAGGAACCGAGCCCATCACCGCCCGGCCCGCGTGTCAACGAGGATGATCATTTTGTCCTCTGATGCCGCAAAGCCCCGGACGCCCGGTCCTCCCGCCGGCCCAGCGGCACCGCCCCGCGGGCCCGCACGCGGTACGCGACCTGAGGCACCGTCACCGACCGCCCGCCGGCCGCCCGGTCCGCACCGTGGCGGCAGGCCGTGCGGGCCGTCCCGCCGACCGCCCGGGTCGTCCCGCGATCCGTCCCCCGGCCGTCCCGTCCGCCGGCCGCGACCGGTGCCACCTGCGGCTCCGGGCCGGCCGGCCGCCGTAGGGTCGCGGGCATGGCCCAACCGCACCAACTGACCCTGCTGGCGCAGCGCGCCGCCCTGCGCGCCGGCGAACTCGACCCGGTGGACCTCGCCGAGCACTACCTGCGCCGGATCGAGCGCCACAACGCCACCGTCGGCGCGTTCTTGACGGTGACCGCCGACCGGGCGCTGAGCGAGGCGCGCGCGGCCCGCGCACGCCTGTCCGCCGCCTCGCGCGCCGGTACCGCGCCGGACCGGCTGCCGCTGCTGCTGGGCGTCCCGCTGCCGGTGAAGGACCTCACGCCGGTGCCGGGCGTGCGCTTCACCGCCGGGTCCGCGGTCTTCGCCGACCGGATCGCCGGCGCCGGGGCGCACGTCGGGCAGTCGCTGTCCGAGGCGGGCAGCGTGCTGCTGGGCAAGACCAACACGCCGGAGTTCGGGCTGCCGCCCTACACCGAGGGCCGCCTCGGACCGCCCGCCCGCACCCCCTACGACCTGACGCGCGGCGCCGGCGGCTCCAGCGGGGGAGCGGCGGCCGCGGTGGCCGCCGGACTCGCCCCGGCGGCGCAGGGCTCGGACGGCGGCGGTTCGATCCGCATCCCGGCGAGCTGCTGCGGCCTGGTCGGCGTCAAGCCCAGCCGCGGCCGGGTCAGCCCGGCGCCGCTCGGCGACGTCGCCGGCCTCGCGGTGGCCGGACCGCTGGCCAGGACCGTGCGGGACGCGGCGCTGCTGCTCGACGTGCTGGCCGCCCCGGTGCCGGGCGATCCGGTGCCGCTGGCGCCGCCGGACCGGCCGTTCCTGGCGTGGTGCGACGCGCTGGAGCACGCGCCGCGCCGGCTGCGGATCGGCCGCTGGGCCCGGCCGGACGTCCCCGGCGTCGAGGTCGACCCGGCGGTGCTGGCCGCCTACGAGGACGCCTCCCGGCTGCTGGAGGCGCTCGGGCACGACGTGGTCGACGTCCCCCAGCCGCTGGCGCCCGGCGACCGCGACACCTTCACGCCGGTGTGGGCCGTGCTGGCCGCGCTGCCCCCGGTGCCGCCGGACCGCGAACGCGACCTGATGCCGCTGACCCGCTGGCTGCGCGAGCAGGGCCGGGCGGCGAGCGGGGTGGAGTACGCCCGCGCGCTGCTGGCCATGCAGGCGGTGGGCCGCAAGCTCGCCGCGGCCGTCGAGCCGTTCGACGCGGTCCTCACCCCGACCCTGGCCCAGCTGCCCGCCCCGGTCGGCGCCCTGCGCGACGACGCCGACCCGGCCGCCGACTTCGCCGCCCAGGTGGCCTTCACCCCCTTCACCGGCCCGTGGAACATCGCCGGCCTGCCCTCGCTGTCGCTCCCGCTCGGCCGGACCGCCGCCGGCCTGCCCATCGGCGTCATGCTCGGCGCCCGCCACGGCGCCGAGGGACCGCTGCTGGCACTGGCCGCCCAGCTCGAG
>NZ_JAAGKO020000080.1 GCF_027947535.2 Streptantibioticus silvisoli | reverse complement strand
GACGGGGGTGGGGTGGGGCCGGGCGGGCGGAGAGGGGCCACGGCGTGCGGCGCGTCGCGGGTCGAACACCGGCCGCTGTCGGCGGGTTGGGGGCGGCCCGGAGGGGCGGCGGGACGGCGGGCGGAGCGGGGCACGGGCGTGGGGCGTCCCGGGAGGCGGACATCGGCAGGCGTCGGCGGGCCGGACGGCGATCGGGGCCGCGGAGGGGTGCCGCAGGCATCCGGCACGTCCCCGGGGCGAACGCCGGGCCGCCGACGGTGGGTCAGGCCACGGTCAGACCTCGGTCAGGTCTGCGGAGAGCCGCCACAGGCGGGCGGCGTCCTGGGGGTCGAGGGCGTACGCGGCGACTCCGCGGCGGACGCCGGGGCGGTGCGGGGCGGCCTCGGCGCAGTCCTCGAAGTACCGGCCGCCGACGCCCTCGACCAGCGGTGAGCCGGCGAGCAACACGGAGGTGGCGGCGCCCTGTTCGGCGTTCTTCCACGACACGGCGGCGCTGTCCGGCTCGAAGGCGGCCGGCGGGTCGGCGAGGCCGCCGAGGCGCCGGCCCAGGTTGGTGGAGGTGATGCGGCCGGGGTTCAGGGCGTTGACGCGGATGCCGTCGGCGCGCCAGCGGCGGTCGGCCTCGACGGCGAACAGCACGTTGGCGGTCTTGGACTGGCTGTAGGCCACCCAGGGGTCGTACGCTCGGCGTTCGAAGTGCGGGTCGTCGAAGTCGACGCCGCCGTTGACGTGGCCGACGGAGCTGAGCGAGACGACGCGGGCACCGCCGGCCGCCGCCAGCGCGCCGTGCAGGGCGTTGGCCAGCGCGAAGTGGCCCAGGTGGTTGGTGGCGAACTGCGTCTCCCAGCCCTCGGCGGTGCGCGTGAGGGGAGCGGCCATGACGCCGGCGTTGTTGACCAGGATGTGCAGCGGCCCGCGCCAACCGGCGGCGAACGCACCGACGGACGCCTGGTCGGCGAGGTCGAGGCGGCCGACCCGTACCGTGCCGCCGACGGTGGCGGCGATGTCGTCGGCAGTCCGTTTCCCGGCGGCCGGGTCCCGCACGGCGAGCGTCACCTCGGCCCCCGCACCGGCGAGCGCGCGGGCGGTCTCGACGCCGATGCCGGAGGCGCCGCCGGTGACGATCGCCCGCCGCCCGGCGAGGTCGACACCGGCCAGCACCTCGGCGGCGGTGGACCGGGCGCCGAACGGGGTGGTGAGGAGTTCGGTGGCCATGGGCGTTCCCTTCGGAGGTTCACGTTCCCGACGCGGGGCGAGACGGCATTCGGGGCACCGGGGTCGGCTGGAGAAGCGGCCCGGCGGTCGCGCACGGGCGGTACGGCAGCCGGACACCGCTGCGACCGGACACCGCTAACCGGAGCCGACTCCGCCAACACCTCCGAGCGTAAACGGAGCCGACTCCGCATGCAAGCGCGGAGGGCCTTCCGGGGGATACGGGCCGGTGCTCCCGGGGCCGGGAATCGGGAGCCGGGGGCGGTCGGAGTGACGGCCAGGGGTGCCGGACGAGCGGGAGCGATGGCGGGAGCGATGGCGGGTTGACGACCACCGCCACCCCCGCCCCCGGTCCCCGCCCGCCTACCTGGCCGCGCCCGGTCGCCACGTCCCGCCTGCCGGGCCGGGCGACGGTCCGTCCAGGCGTTGGCGCGATCCCCCGCGGCCGGCGTCGACGACCTCCGCGGGCCGCGGGGCGGGCGGTGCGGGGCGGGGCAGGGGGTGGGCCGTCGGAGGTGAGAGGTCGGCGTCGACGATGGCCTGGACGGTGGTGGCGAAGGCGTCCACGTCGGCGCAGTACGGCACGGCGCGGGCGGTGGCCGCGGCGCGCAGGGCGCCGGGGGCGGTGGACAGCAGCAGGTCGACCCGGCCGTCCCGGATCAGGCCCGGGTCGGGCAGGACGGGGGTGACGGGGACGCCGTTGCGGCGCAGGACGGCGGCCGTCGCGGCGGGGGCGAGGAGGGTGAAGCCGTGGGCGGCGAGAGCGCGGGCCGGCAGGACCAGGGCACGGTGGTCGTGGCCGGCCACCGACAGCAGGGCGCGGCCCCTGGTGGGCAGCGGGGTTCCGGCGGCGGTCCGTGCCTGCCCGTAGGCCGTGCCGAGGACCGCGCCGAACCCCATGGCCTCGCCCGTCCACACCGCGATCCGCCCGTACGGCGGCGGTGTGCCGGCGTCGCCGCGTTCGGGGAGCAGGCCCTCGGCGCGCAGTGCGGCCACGGTCGCCCCCAGGGCGATCCGGGCGGCCGCCCCGGCCAGCGGCACGGCGGCGGCCTTGGTCGCGAACGGCACCGTGCGGGACGCCCCCGGGTGCACCCCGACGGTCCGCAGCCGGCCGGCGCGCAGGGTGAAGGCGACCGCGAGCAGGCCGCGTACGCCGTGCGCCCGCGCGATCGCCGCGGTGGCGGCGCGCACCCTCTCGATGTCGCGGCGGCCCAGCGTCACCGGGGGCGACACGCAGGCGGCGCCCGGGCCTTCGACGCCTTCGGTGACCGCGCCGAGGTACAGCTGCACTCCGTCGTAGAGGGCGTCGACGCCGACGCGGGCCCCGCCGTCGGGCGCGGCGTCCCGGTGCGGCGTCGCCGGCGGCGTGCCCAGCACCGGCACACCGTGCCGGGCGAGCGCGCGGCCGAGGGCGACCGCCGCCGGGCCGCCGAACTGCGCGAGCACGCCGGCCACCGGGCCGGTGAGACGTTCGGCGTGCACGACCTCCAGGACGTCCTCGACGGTGAGGGGCGCGACGTAGTGGCGGTCGGCGGTACCGGCCGGGTGCGGCGCGCTGTCGACCAGCACGGCGCGGTGTCCCGCCGCCGTGACCGCCGACAGCGCCTGGCGGCAGGAGTGCGTGAACTCCCGTGTCCCCGGGGCGGGTTCGGCTCCGGCGCCCAGGACGATGACGGCCGGCCCCGCCCGCCGGGGCGCGATCCGCCCGATCGCGGCCGGCCCGGGGCCCGTTGGCGTGGTGGCGTACGAGGTCGTGGCTGACGACGCCGTACCCGGCGGCGCGAGGGCCGTGGAGCCGGCGCCGGGTGAGCCGTCGGCCGGTTCCACGCCGTACGACATGAAGCCGCAGGCCGCGCCCGGCCGGACCGGGCGGAACCGCGCGCGGACGCCGAGGCTGCGGCGGACCTCGCGCACCGACTCCTCGCGCAGGCCGCGCAGTTCGGCGATCCGGGCGTCGGAGAAGCCGAGGCGTTTCGCGGTACGCAGCAAGGTCGCGTCGAGCGGCCGGCCGGCGGCGAGTTCGGCGGCGACGCGCCGGGGCGGGGCCGCGGCAGACCGGTCGTCGGCGGGGAGCTGCCCGGCGGAGCGCACCGCCGCGCGCAGGGCGTCGGGGACGCCGTGCCCGAGGCCGGTCGCCTCGGCCGCGGGGGCCGGCGTGCCGTCGGCGGCAGGAGGGCGGCGGGACGCGATCCGTACCGCCACGGTGTGCGGGCGGGGCGGCCCGGTGTCGCGCGGGGCGTCCAGCGGCCGGCCGACCGCCAGCCGGGCCGCGATGCGGGCGAAGGGCAGGCCGGTGACCACGCAGGCGGTCGTGGACGACGCGGACACGCCGTGCGTCAGGCCGGTCACCTCGATCCGGCCGTCGGCGGGGTGGACGGCGAAGCGGACCGTGCAGGCCCCCGGTCCGCCGTCCGCCGCGCGGGCCACGGCGGCGGCCAGCTCGCGCAGTTCGCGGAAGGCCCGCGGGGTGAGGGTGGTCGCGGGGAAGACGGTGACGGTCCGGCCGGGGGCGTGGCCGGCCGGGTCGGGGTGCTCGGCGGTGGAGGCCACGGCGACCGTGCCGTGGCGGTCCTGCAGGAGTTCGAGGTCGTAGCGCCGCCAGCCGGCGAGTGAGCGGGGCGGCGGGCGGCGCGGCATCCCGGCGCGCTGCCGGGCCGCGGCGACGGTGCGGGCGAACCGCTCGGGGTCGCGGGCGCGGGCGACCGCCTCGGGCCGGGTGCCGATCAGCTCGACCCCGTGGCGTTCCAGCGTGCCGTCGTCGTGCAGGGCGATCGCGGTGCCGACGGCCGCCGGCCCGCCGAGCGCCGCCAGCAGGGCGTGCGGGCGTTCGCGGGCGACGACGCGTTCGACGCACCCGGGGGTGACCGGTTCCGGATAGGTGGCGTCGGCCGTCCGCGGGTCGGTCATGGCGGTCGCCGGGTCCGGGTGGGCCAGCACGACGCGGTACCCCTCGGCCCGCAGCGCGAGGCAGCCCTGCTGGACGGCGGTGTCGAACCCGGCGGCGGGCCCGGACGCCGCCGGGCCGGGACCGAGCACCAGGATGGAACGGATGTCAGGACGCCCGGGCACGACACCCTCCATGGGGTAGCGGCGTGGGGACACAGGGGTGGCGGTGCTGCCGTCAGCGCTTCTTCCAGATGGTGACGTGGGCTTCGAAGTAGTCGTATTCACGCGGGTTCTGGCGAAGGACGCCGGGCTGGTCCTGCTCGGCGACCAGATCGTAACCGTCGCGCATGAGCTGTTCCAGGGCCTGCGCGCTGGAGGTGCGGTCGTGCGCGGATCCCAGCCAGACTCCGGGATGGCTGAATTCCGGGTACCACGACCAGGGGCAGGCGATCATCAGCAGGCCGCCGCCGCGCAGGATGCCGGCCGGGCCGGAGAACTGCGCGAGGCAGGCCGCCGGGTCATCGACGCGGTCCAGGACGTTCGACAGCAGCACGGCGTCGTAGCCGCCGTCGGTGCCGCGCAGCGCGCCCGCGTCGCCGACCTCGAACTCGACGGCGGCCCGGCCGGCCGGTTCGGGCAGCGTGAGCACGATGTCGCGGGTGAACGGGCCGAGTTCGGCGACGCTGAAGCTGCCGCCGCGGCCGCGGGTGAGGGCCCGCGCGATCTCGATGGAGCGCGGGCTGATGTCGACGCCGACGACACGGTCGGCCACCCAGGTGCTGAGGGCGTGGGTGACGCCGCCGACGTTGCAGCCGACGTCGAGCATGTCGGCGACCCGGGTGCCGGTGGCGCGGGCGGCCTCCTCCAGCATGCGCGACAGCCGGCCGGGGTAGCCGTGGGCGGCGGCCAGCGGGTGGCTGGATCTGTCGAAGACGTCGGTGGGTTCGCCGTAGTGCATCAGCAGGTAGCGCGAGATCTCCCGGGACTTGTCGTACAGCCCTTCGGAGCGGTCCTCGCCGAACAGTTCGTCGCTCTTGAGCAGGACAGGCGGTATGGACATGTGGGATCTCCCCTGTTGGTTCGCCGGTGGGCGCGTGCGGTGAGGTGCGCGTGGGGCGCGGGTGCGGAGATGCGCGTGGGGGCGCGGGGGCGGAAGTCGGCCTGGTGGCGCGGAAGTCGGGGTGCGGTTCCGCCTTCGGCGCGGGCGGGGCCGGGGCGGGGGTGACGGACGGGGGCCGCGGGTTCTATGCGGTGCCGGACCGTCCGGGGTGGTGGTGTCCCGGGCGGTCCGGACGCCGGTGCGGGTGGCGGTGGACGCGCCGGCGGCCGGTGGAACGCCTCCCGGGTCGGCTCCGGCGGATGAGGGCGGGTCGGGCGCCCGTGTCCGGTGCGCGGGCGCCTCCCGGCCGGCCGCCGGCGGAGCGGGGCCGCGCGGCGTCGCGGCGGCCGGTTCCACCGGAACGTTTCGGCAGCGCGGCGCGGCGCCGGGCCGGGCGGCGCGGGCCCGCCGCGATCGGCCGGACACGGCCTAGCGCTGGTTCCGCGGGCGCAGGGCGGGGCGGGCCCGTTTGGTCGACAGGGTGGCGGCGAGTTCGGCGACGGTGGGGCCGGAGAAGAGGGTGGAGACCTGGGTCTCGACGCGCATCACCGCCCGGATGCGGTTGACCAGGCGGGTGGCCAGCAGGGAGTGGCCGCCCAGGTCGAAGAAGCTGTCGTCGATGCCGACCCGGGGGACGCCGAGGACCTCGGCGAACAGGGAACACAGCTGCTCCTCCTGCTCGTTGCGCGGCCCGCGGCCGCCCGGGGCCATGAGTTCGGGGGCGGGCAGCGCCTTGCGGTCGACCTTGCCGTTGATGGTCAGCGGCAACCGTTCCAGGACGACGACGGCGGACGGCACCGCGTACTCCGGCAGGCGTTCGGCCACGGTGACGCGCAGCACCGCGCTGTCGGGCGGCACGCCGTCCTGCGCGACCACGTAGCCGACGAGGCGCTGGTCGCCGGGGGTGTCCTCGCGGACCATGGCGGCGGCCTGGGCGATGCCGGGGGCGGCGGCCAACGCGGCCTCGACCTCGGCCAGTTCGATGCGGAAGCCGCGGACCTTGACCTGGTCGTCGGCACGCCCGAGGAAGACCAGGTCGCCGTCGGGCGTCCAGCGCACCAGGTCGCCGGTGCGGTACATCCGGCCGCCGGCCGCGCCGAACGGGTCCGCGACGAACGCGCCCGCGCTCAGGCCCGGTCGCCCCACGTAGCCGCGGGCCAGGCCGGTCCCGGCGAGGTACAACTCGCCGGGGACGCCGGGCGGCACCAGGCGCAGCGTGGCGTCGAGGACCAGCAGGCGGGTGTTGTCGAAGGGCCGGCCCAGCGGCACGGCGCCGGCCGGCTCGTCGCCCCGGGTCCAGGGATAGTGGGTGACGCACAAGGTGGCCTCGGTCGGGCCGTAGGTGGTGCGCACGATCACGTCCGGGCAGGCGGCGAGCACCCGGGAGACCGCCTGCGGTGCGATGACGTCGCCGCCGGTGGTGACCTCGGTCAGGCCGCGCAGCGCGTCGGGGGCGTCCTCGGCCAGCACGCGGAACAGGCCGGCGGTGAGGCTGAGATGGGTGGCCCCGGCGGATGTCAGGCCGCGGACGGCGGCGGCGTCCAGGGTGCCCGGCGGCAGGACGGCGACGCGGGCGCCGTGCAGCAGCGGGACCCAGATCTCGTACGTGGAGCCGTCGAAGGCGTGCGGCGCCTGGAAGACCACGGCGTCGCCCGGCCCGACGTGCCAGGCGCGTTCGCGGGCGAGGTCGACGACGTCCTGGTGGCTGATGGCGATGCCCTTGGGCTCACCGGTGGAACCGGAGGTGAACATCACGTACGCCAACTGCTCCGGACGCACCACCGGCCACACCACCGGCCCGGCGGGCGCCTGAACCGGCAGGTCGGCACGCACCACCACCCGCCCCGACTCCCCCACCCCACGCACCACCTCATGCCCGGCCCACACCCCGTCCACCAACACCACCGGAGCATCCGCGTACGCCAGCACCGACCGCATCCGCCCCGCCGGATACCCCGCGTGCACCGGCAGATACGCACCACCCGCCCGCACCACCGCCAACAACGCCACCACCACATCCACCGAACGATCCATCAACACCGGAACCAACTGCTCACCCCGAACCCCCAACCGCACCAACTCCGCCGCCAACGCATCAACCCGGGCACCCAACTCCCCGTACGTCAGCGTCTGTTGCCCGCAGGTGACGGCGACGGCCCCGGGGGTGCGGGTGATGCTGCCGGCCAGCCGCTCCACCAGGGTCGTGCCGGGCGCCGGGCGGGCCTCGCCGGTGCCGCGGGCCAGGACCCGTGCCGCCTCGCCGGGGCCCAGCAGGTCGACGTCGCCGACGCGGACGCCGGGGTCGGCGACCACGGTCTGCACGACCCGCGCGAGGCGTTCGGCCATCGACAGCGCGGTGCGGTCGTCGAACAGGTCGCGGGCGAAGCCGACCGAGAGGTCGAGCCCGCCGTCCGGGGCCTCGCTGAAGGCGAACTCCAGGTCGAACTTGGCGTGGTCGAGGGTGCCGCCGCCCGGACGGCACTCGACGCCCTCCAGCGACAGGCGGGTGTCGTTGGGGCGGTCGGTCTCCCAGGCGACGGCGACCTGGAACAGCGGGTGCCGCGCCAGCGACCGGGCCGGCTGCAACTCCTCCACCAACCGGTCGAAGGACAGCCCCTGGTGCTCGAACGCGGCCAGGTCCACCGCCCGTACGCGGGTGAGCAGTTCGGCGAACGTCGGGTCGCCGCTCAGGTCGGTGCGCAGCACCACGGTGTTGACGAAGAAGCCGATCAGGTCGGTCAGCGCGTCGTCGTCGCGGCCGGCGACGACCGTGCCCAGCGGCAGGTCGGTGCCGGCGCCGAGCCGGGTCAGCAGCACGGCGACCGCCGCCTGGGCGACCATGAACAGCGTGACGCCGTGGCCGCGGGCCAGCTCGCGGACCGCGCGTGGCAGGTCGCCGCCGAGGTGGAGTTCGGCGCTGGCGCCCCGGTGCGAGGCGCGCGGCGGGCGCGGCCGGTCGGCGGGCAGGGCGAGCTCCGCCGGCAGATCCGTCAACGTCTCGCGCCAGTAGTCCAGTTGCTCGCTCTGAAGCTCGGTCTGGTCCAGCTGCCACAGCGCGTAGTCGGCGTACTGGATCGGCAGCGGCTCCCACTGCGGCGCCCGTCCGGCCAGCCGGGCCGCGTACGCCTGCGACAGGTCGTCGATCAGCGGGCGCAGCGACATGCCGTCGGTGGCGATGTGGTGGACGGTGAGGACGAGGCTGCCCTCGTCCGGTGCCGTACGTACCAGTTCGACGTGGACCGGCAGGTCCTCGGTCAGGTCGAAGACGTGGTGGCAGGCGGCGCGCACCGCGGCGTCGGCGTCCTGCGGGGCGCACGCGGTGACCACGACGGGCACGGTGACGGCGCCGGCGGGCAGCACGCGCTGCACCGGTTCGCCGCCGGCGTCGCTGTACGTCGTGCGCAGCACCTCGTGGCGGCCCAGCACGTCGCCGACGGCCGCCGACAGCACCTCGGTGTCCAGCGGTCCGCGCACCCGGTTGACCAGGGGGACGTTGTACGTGGCGCTGGGGCCCTCCAGGCGGTACATGAACCACAGCCGCCGCTGTGCCGACGACAGCGGCAGTTCCTCGGCGTCGTTGGACCGCGCGGACATGGCGACCACCTCCGTTGTGACGTGTTCGGGGTCCGCCGCGCGTGCGGTGGACGCCGCCAGACCGGCGACCGTGGGGGTCTCGAACAGCGAGTGCAGGGCGAAGTCGACGCCGAACCGGGCGCGCACGCGGGCGACCAGGCGGATGCCCAGCAGCGAGTGGCCGCCCAGGTCGAAGAAGCTGTCGTCGATGCCGACCTCCGGGACGCCGAGGACCTCGGCGAACAGCTCGCACAGCGCCGCCTCGTGCGGGTCGCGCGGCCCGCGGCGGCCGGCGTGCGCGGCGTGGTCGGGGGCGGGCAGCGCCGCGCGGTCCAGCTTGCCGTTGACGGTCAGCGGGAAGGCGTCGAGCGGGACGACGGCCGAGGGGACCAGGTGGTCCGGCAGCCGCTCGGCGAGCCGGCCGCGCACGGCGCGCGGGTCGAAGGCGGCCGGGTCGAGGGGGACGACGTAGCCGACGAGGCGGGGGTCGCCCGGGGTGTCCTCGCGGACCAGCACCGCGGCCCGGCCGACGCCCGGCACCTGCCGCAACGCGGCCTCGATCTCGCCGGGTTCGATGCGGAAGCCGCGGATCTTGACCTGGTCGTCGGAACGACCGGCGAAGACCAGATCACCGCCGGCCGTCCACCGCACCACGTCCCCCGTGCGGTACATCCGCTCTCCCGCACCTCCGAACGGGTCCGCCACGAAACGCGACGCCGTCAACCCGGTACGGCCGAGGTAGCCGCGCGCCAGACCGGGGCCGGCGACGTACAGCTCACCGGGGACGCCCGGCGGCACCGGTCTCAGGGCCTCGTCGAGGACGTGGACGCGGGTCGCCGCGATCGGGCGGCCGATGGTGACGGGTTCGCCGGGCCGCAGGAAGGTGCCGGTGGCGCAGACGGTGGTCTCGGTGGGGCCGTAGAGGTTGGCGAGGCGGTGGTCGGCGGCCCAGGCGTCGGCGACCGGCGCGGGGCACGCCTCGCCGGCCGTGATGATCACGGTGCCGGGTGCCAGGACGCCGGCGGGCAGGGCCGCGAGCAGGGACGGCGGGACGGTCAGGTGGGTGACGCCGGCGGTCTCGGCGCCGGTGGGCAGCGCCTCGGGGCGGCCCAGCCGCAGCACGGCGCCGGCCAGCAGGGCCATGAGCACCTCGGCGACGCAGGAGTCGAAGCCCATGGAGGCCAGTTGCAGCACCCGGTGGCCGGGGGCGACGCCGAGGGTGTCGATGTGGGAGGCGATCAGGCGGGTCAGGCCGGTGTGGGCGACGGCGACGCCCTTGGGCACGCCGGTGGAGCCGGAGGTGTAGATGACGTAGCAGGTGTTGGCGGTCCGCAGCGGCGCCAGCCGGTCGGCGTCGGTCAGCGGCGCGTCGGAGTAACGGGCCAGGTCCACCCCGGAGATGACGGTCGCTTCGACGTCCAGGCCCGCCACCCGGGCCGGGTCGTCGACCAGCATCAGCGCCGGCGCGGTGTCGGCGAGCATGAAGGCCCGCCGGGCGACCGGGTGCGCCGGGTCGACGGGCAGGTAGACGCCGCCGGCGGTGGTGACGGCGAGCAGGGCGGTGATCCAGTCGGTGCCGCGTTCGGCCGAGACCGCCACGGGCACCTCGGGTCCGACGCCGCGGGCGACGAGGTGGCGGGCCAGCCGGTTGGCGCGGGCGGCCAGGTCGCGGTAGGTCAGCGCCCGGTCGCCGTGTTCGACGGCGGTGGCGTGCGGGGTGCGGGCGGCCTGGTCGGCGAACAGGGCGGCCAGGGTGCGCGGTTCGGCGGCCGGGCCGGCGTCCCAGGTGCCGGGCAGCGCCGCGCGTTCGGCGGCGGACAGCAGGTCGTGGTCGCCGATCCGGGCACCGGGGTCGGCGACGGCCCCGGCCAGCAGGCGCACCAGGCGTTCACCGATGCCGCGGGCGGTGTCGTGGTCGAACAGGTCGTCCGCGTAGCCGACGACGACCTTCAGGCCGGGGGCGTGCGCGGTGCCGTCCTGCACGAAGTCGATGTTGAGGTCGAGCTTGGCGGCGCCGGTGTCCATCGCGCCGGGCTCGCAGCGCGCGCCGGGGAAGCGCGGCATCGGCAGCGCCCCGGTCAGCCAGGCGACGGCGACCTGGTGCAGCGGGTGGCGGGCGAGGGAGCGGCTGGGGTGCAGTTCCTCCACCAGCCGGTCGAAGGACAGCTCCTGGTGCTCGAACGCGGCCAGGTCGGCGGCCCGCACCCGGGCCAGCAGGTCGGTGAAGGCGGGGTCGCCGGAGGTGTCGGTGCGCAGCACGACGGTGTTGACGAAGAAGCCGATCAGGTCGGTGAGCGCGTCGTCGTGGCGGCCGGCGATGCCGGTGCCGAGCGGGATGTCGGTGCCGGCGCCCAGCCGGGTCAGCAGGGCGGCGACGGCGGCCTGGGCGACCATGAACACGGTGACGCGCTGGTCGCGGGCGAGGTCGCGCAGGCCGGCCAGGACGGCGTCGCCGACCGGGATCTCGACCTGGCCGCCGGTGTGGGAGGCGCGGGCCGGCCGGGGGCGGTCGGCGGGCAGCGCGAGTTCCTGCGGGGCGCCGGCCAGTGCTTCGCGCCAGTAGGCGAGGTGTGCGGCGTCCTGTTCGGCGCGGCCCTGCTGCCACACCGCGTAGTCGGCGTACTGCACCGGCAGCGGCCGCCAGGCGGGGGCGCGGCCGGCCAGCCGGGCGGCGTAGGCGGCGGACAGGTCGCGGGTGAGCGGGTCCATGGACCAGCCGTCCATGGCGATGTGGTGCACGACCAGCACCAGGACGCGTTCGTCCCCGGTGCCGTCCTCGATGACCGCGGCGCGCAGCGGCAGGTCCTCGGTGAGGTCGAACCGGTGGCGGCAGGCGTCGTGGACGGCCGCGTCGGCCCCGCCGGGGGCGCACCGGGTGACGTGCAGCGGGACGGGGGCGTCCGCGGCGGGCAGGACGCGCTGGTGGGGTTCGCCGTCGTGCTCGGCGAAGACGGTGCGCAGTACTTCGTGGCGGGCGACGAGGTCGCCGAGGGCGGCGGTCAGCGCGGTGTGGTCGAGGGCGCCGGTGATCCGCACGACGACCGGCACGTTGTAGGTGGCGCTGGGGCCCTCCAGGCGGTGCAGGAACCACAGGCGGCGCTGGGCGGGGGACAACGGCAGCCGGTCGGGGCGGGGGCCGGCGGCGGCGACGCCGTCGGGGGCGGCGGCGCGGCCGGCGGCGACCGCCACGCGTGGTGCGAGCCCGGCGACGGTGGGCGATTCGAAGACGGCGCGTACCGAGACCTCGGCGCCGAGGACGGCGCGGATGCGGGTGACCAGGCGGACGGCGAGCAGCGAGTGGCCGCCGAGGTCGAAGAAGCCGCTGTCGGTGCCGACCCGTCGCACGCCGAGGACTTCGGCGAACAGCGCGCACAGGCTCTCCTCCAGCGGGGTGCGCGCGGCGGTGCCGGCGGCGGCGTCGGTCCAGTCGGGGGCGGGCAGCGCCTTGCGGTCGAGCTTGCCGTTGATGGTCAGCGGCAGCCGTTCCAGCACGACGTAGCCGGAGGGCAGGGCGTATTCGGGCAGCCGGGCGGTGGCGGTGGCGCGCAGTTGCTCGGTGTCGAGGATGGCGCCGGCGCGCGGCACGATGTAGCCGACGAGGCGTTTGTCGCCCGGGATGTCCTCGCGTACCACGGCGGCGGCCTGTCCGACACCGGGGGCGGCGGCCAGCGCGGCCTCCACCTCGCCGAGTTCGATGCGGAAGCCGCGGACCTTGACCTGGTCGTCGGCACGTCCGAGAAAGACCAGGTCGCCGTCGGGCGTCCAGCGCACCAGGTCGCCGGTGCGGTACATCCGGCCGCCGGCCGCGCCGAACGGGTCCGCGACGAACGCGCCGGCGGTGACGCCGGGCCGGCCGACGTAGCCGCGGGCCAGGCCGGTCCCGGCGAGGTACAGCTCGCCGGGGACGCCGGGCGGCACCGGGCGCAGGGCGGTGTCGAGGACGAGCAGGCGGGTGTTGTCGAAGGGCCGGCCCAGCGGCACGACGGCGCTGGGTACGTCGCCCTCGGTCCAGGGGTAGTGGGTGACGCACAAGGTGGCCTCGGTGGGGCCGTAGGTGGTGCGTACGGTGATGCCGGGGCAGGCGGCGACGACGCGGGCGACGGCGCGCGGGGCGATGACGTCGCCGCCGGTGGTGACCTCGGTCAGGCCGCGCAGCGCGTCGGGGGCGTCCTCGGCCAGCACGCGGAACAGGCCGGCGGTGACGCTCAGATGGGTGACGCCCTGGCCGGCGACGAGGTCGCGCACCGCGGCCGGGTCGAGGTCGCCGGCGGGTCCGACGACGACACGGCCGCCGGCCAGCAGCGGCGCCCAGATCTCGTACGTCGTCGCGTCGAAGGCGTGCGGGGCCTGGAACAGCACGCGGTCGTCCGGCCCGACGTGCCAGGCGCGTTCGCGGGCGAGGTCGACGACGTCCTGGTGGCTGATGGCGATGCCCTTGGGCTCACCGGTGGAACCGGAGGTGAACATCACGTACGCCAACTGCTCCGGACGGATCACCGGCCACACCACCGGCCCGGCGGGCGCCTGAACCGGCAGGTCGGCACGCACCACCACCCGCCCCGACTCCCCCACCCCACGCACCACCTCATGCGCAGCCCACACCCCGTCCACCAACACCACCGGAGCATCCGCGTACGCCAGCACCGACCGCATCCGCCCCGCCGGATACCCCGCGTGCACCGGCAGATACGCACCACCCGCCCGCACCACCGCCAACAACGCCACCACCACATCCACCGAACGATCCATCAACACCGGAACCAACTGCTCACCCCCCACCCCCAACCGCACCAACTCCGCCGCCAGCACATCGACCCGGGCCATCAACTCCCCGTACGTCAGCGTCCGTTGCCCGCCGGACAGGGCCACCGCGCCGGGGCGGCCGGCGGCGGCGCGGCGCACGGCGGTGACCAGGTCGGCGGGTTCGGCGGGGACCACGTCGCCGTGGCCGCGGGCGAGTTGGACGCCGGCCTCACCGGGGGCGAGGACGTCGACGCCGCCCACCCGGGTGCCGGGGTCGGCGGTGACCGCGCGCAGCACCCGCAGCAGGCGGTCGCCCAGCGCGTGGGCGGTGCGCTCGTCGAACAGGTCACGGGCGTATCCGACGGTGATGCCCAGGCTGCCGTCCGGGGCCTCGGTGAAGGTGAACTCCAGGTCGAACTTGGCCACGTCGAGCACGGTGCCGCCCGGCGCGCAGGCGGCGCCGGCGAGGTCGGCGAACGAGCCGGCGCCGGAGGCGGTCCCGGACTCCCAGGCGACAGCGACCTGGAACAGCGGGTGCCGGGCCAGCGACCGGGCCGGCTGCAACTCCTCCACCAACCGGTCGAAGGACAGCCCCTGGTGCTCGAACGCGGCCACGTCCGCGGTCCGGACCCGGGCCAGCAGGTCGCTGAACGCCGGGTCGCCGCTCAGGTCGGTGCGCAGCACCACGGTGTTGACGAAGAAGCCGGTCAGGTCGGTGAGCGCCTCGTCGTCGCGGCCGGCGACCACGGTGCCCAGCGGTACGTCGGTCCCGGCGCCGAGCCGCGACAGCAACACCGCGACCGCGGCGTGCGCGACCATGAACACCGTCGCGCCGGTGCCGCGCGCCAATTCCTTGATGGCCTGCGGGAGTTCACCGTCGACGGTGAGGTGGGCGCGACCGCCGCGGTGGCCGGCGCGGGCCGGGCGGGGGCGGTCGGCGGGCAGCGTCAGCTCCTGCGGCAGGCCGGCCAGCGTCTCGCGCCAGAAGGCCAGCTGCCGGCCGGTCTCGCTGCCGGGGTCGGCGGCGGCGTCGAGCAGGCCGCGCTGCCACAGGGCGTAGTCGGCGTACTGCACCGGCAGCGGACGCCACACCGGTGCCGTCCCGGTGCGGCGGGCGGCGTAGGCGGCGGCCAGGTCCCGCATCAGCGGGCCCATCGACAGCCCGTCGGTGGCGATGTGGTGCCAGACCAGGACGAGGTCGCCGACCCCGTCGCCGTGCTCGACCAGTTCGGCGTGGAGCGGCAGGTCGGCGGCGAGGTCGAAGACGTGGTGGCAGGCGGCGTGCACGGCGGCGGGCGCCTCCTGCGGCGTGCGGCGGGTGCGGATCACCGGTACCCGGGCCGCGGCGGCGGGCAGCACCCGCTGTTCGGGTTCGCCCTCGACCTCGGCGTACACCGTGCGCAGCACCTCGTGCCGCTCCAGCAGGTCGGCCAGCGCCGCGCTCAGCGCCTCGGTGTCGACCTCGCCGCACACCCGGGTGACGACCGGCACGTTGTAGGTGGCGGTGGGGCCCTCCAGGCGGTGCAGGAACCACAGGCGGCGCTGGGCCGGGGACAGCGGGAGCACCGCGGGGCGCGGGACGGCGGCGGTCACCCCGCGACGCGCCCGGCCGGCCCGGCGCACCAGGTTCGCCAGGCCCGCGACGGTCGGCGCCTCGAACAGCGCGCGGACCGACAGGTCGGCGCCGAGGTCGGCGCGCACCCGGTTGATCAGGCGGGCGGCGAGCAGCGAGTGGCCGCCGAGGTCGAAGAAGCCGTCGTCGACACCGACCGCCGGGACGCCGAGCAGTTCGGCGAACAGCGCGCACAGCGCCGCCTCGCGGGCGTCGCGCGGCGCGCGGCCGGCCGGGCCGGTGCCGGGGGCGGGCGCGGGCAGCGCCGTGCGGTCCAGCTTGCCGTTGACCGTCATCGGCAGCCGGTCCACCACGACGAAGGCGGTGGGGACCATGTACTCCGGCAGCCGTTCGGCGAGCGCCTCGCGCAGCGCGTCGGGCTCGACGGCGGTGCCGGGGCGCGGCACGAGGTAGCCGACCAGCCGCTTGTCGCCGGGCCGGTCCTCGCGCACGACGACGGCCACCTGGGACAGCTCGTCGCGGGCGGCCAACGCGGCCTCGATCTCGCCGAGTTCGATGCGGAAGCCGCGGATCTTGACCTGGTCGTCGGAACGACCGGCGAAGACCAGATCACCGCCGGCCGTCCACCGCACCACGTCCCCCGTGCGGTACATCCGCTCCCCCGCACCCCCGAACGGGTCCGCCACGAAACGCGACGCCGTCAACCCGGTACGGCCCACGTAACCGCGCGCCAGACCGGGGCCGGCCACGTACAACTCCCCCGGCACGCCGGCCGGCACCGGTCTCAGGGCCTCGTCGAGGACGTAGACGCGGGTCGCGGCGACCGGGCCGCCGATGGTGACGGGCTCGCCGGCCCGCAGGAAGGTGCCGGTGGCGCAGACGGTGGTCTCCGTCGGGCCGTAGGAGTTGACCAGGGTGTGGAAGGTCGACCAGGCCTCCACCAGCGCGTCGGGGCACGCCTCGCTGGCGGTGATGATCACCGCGCCGGGCGGCAGGGCGTGCGCGGGCAGCGCGGCCAGCAGCGACGGGGTGACGGTGACGTGGGTGATCTCGGCGGCCTGCTCGCCGCGCGGTGCGGCGGTCAGCAGCCGTTCGGGGTCGCCGACGACCAGGGTGCCGCCGGTCAGCAGGGCCATGGCCATCTCCCACACCGACCCGTCGAAGCCGATGGACGCCAGTTGCAGCACCCGGGCGCCGGGGCCCTTGACGTAGTCGCCGTGCCGGCGCGCCATGCGGTGCACGCCGGTGTGCGGCACGCAGACGCCCTTGGGCACGCCGGTGGAGCCGGAGGTGTAGATGACGTAGCAGGTGTTGGCGGTCCGCAGCGGCGCCAGCCGGTCGGCGTCGGTCAGCGGGGAGTCGGGGTAACGGGCCAGGTCCAGCCCGGAGATGACGGTGGGTTCGACGTCCAGGCCGGCCACGCGATCCGGGTCGTCGACCAGCACCAGGGCGGGGGCGGTGTCGGCGAGCATGAAGGCACGCCGGGCGACCGGGTGCGCGGGGTCGACGGGCAGGTAGGCGCCGCCGGCCTTCATGACGGCGAGCTGGGCGACGACGAGGTCGATGCCGCGGGCCATCGAGACCGCGACGCAGACGTCCGGGCCGACGCCGCGGGTGACGAGGTGGCGGGCCAGCCGGTTGGCACGGGCGTCGAGTTCGCCGTAGGTCAGCGTCCGGTCGCCGTGCTCGACAGCGGGGCTGTCGGGGCCGGCGGCGACCCGGCGTTCGAACAGGTCGGGCCAGGTGGCCGGTGCCACGTCGGCGGCCGGGTTCCACTCCGTGAGGACCCGGTGGCGTTCCGGTGCCGACATCAGCTCCAGGTCGCCGATCCGCACGCCGGGGTCGGCGGCGACGGCGGTCAGCACGCGGGCGAGGCGTTCGGCGAGGGCGCGGGCGGTCGCCGGGTCGAACAGGTCGGCGGCGTAGGTGACGGCGACGTCGGCGGCCCCGCCGCGTTCGCGCAGCACCAGGAACAGGTCGAACTGGGCGGATTCCACCGGCGCGTCGAGCAGCCGGGTGCGCAGGCCCGCGGCCTCCAGCGGGGCGAACTCCTCCTCAACTGCGAACGCCACCTGGTACAGCGGGTTGCGGTTGAGCGAGCGGACCGGTTGCAGGTCCTCCACCAGCAGGTCGAACGGGAGCGCCTGGTGTTCGACGGCGGCCAGCACGCCGTCGCGGACCCGGGCGAGCAGGTCGGCGAAGCTGGGGTCGCCGGCGGTGTCGGTGCGCAGGACCACGGTGTTGACGAAGAAGCCGACCAGGTCGGTGAGCGCCTCGTCGTCGCGGCCGGAGACCACGGTGCCCAGCGGGAGGTCGGTGCCGGCGCCCAGCCGGGTCAGCAGGGCGGCCACGGCGGCCTGCATCGCCATGAAGACGGTCGCGTCGCCCCGGGCCGCCGTGGCGCGCAGCCGCCGGTAGGCGGCGGCGTCCAGCGGCACGGTGACCTGGCCGCCGCGGTGCGTGGAACGGGCCGGGCGCGGGCGGTCGGTGGGCAGCGCCAGCTCCTCCGGCAGCCCGGCCAGCGTCTCGCGCCAGTACGCCAGGTGCCGTTCGCTCCCGCCGCCGGGTCCGCCGGCCGACGCCAGGGCGGCGTGCTGCCACAGGGCGTAGTCGGCGTACTGCACCGGCAGCGGCCGCCAGTCGGGGGCGCGGCCGGCGGCGCGGGCCGCGTAGGCGGCGGACAGGTCGCGGCGCAGCGGGCCCATCGACCAGCCGTCGGTGGCGATGTGGTGGGTGACCAGCACCAGCACGTGGCTTTCGGGGCCGTCCTGGACGAGTTCGGCGTGGACGGGGAGGCCGGCGGCCAGGTCGAAGGCGTGCCGGCAGGCGGCGGCCACCACGGCGCCGGTCCGTTCGGGGGCGCAGCGCCGCAGGACGGGGGTGAGACGGGCGGCGTCCGGGGGCAGGACGCGTTGGAGGGGTTCGCCGTCCTGCTCGGTGAAGACGGTGCGCAGCGGCTCGTGGCGGGCCAGCAGGTCGGTCAGGGCGGCGGTGAGCGCGGCACGGTCCAGGGGGCCGTCGATCCGGGTGACGACCGGCACGTTGTAGGCGGCCTGGGGGCCGTGCATCTGGTGCAGGAACCACAGGCGGCGCTGGGCGGCGGACAGCGGCAGCCGGTCGGGGCGCGGCACGACGGGCCGTACGCGGGCGGGCGCGGGGTCCGCGCCCCCGTCGGCGGCGGGGCCGGCGGCGGGGTCGGCGGCGGGGTCGGCGGCGGCCGCGACGGCGGCGGCGAGCCGGGCGACGGTGGGGGCGTCGAACGGGGTGCGCGCGCCGATGGGGACGCCGAGTTCGTCGCGGACCCGGTTGACCAGCCGGGCGGCGAGCAGCGAGTGGCCGCCGAGGGCGAAGAAGTTCTCCTCGACGCCGACGTCCGGCACGCCCAGCAGGTCGCGGAACATCGCGCACAGCGCCCGTTCGCGCGCGTCGCGCGGTCCGCGGCCGGCCGGCGGCGCGGTGTGCGCCGGCGCGGGCAGGGCGCGGCGGTCGAGCTTGCCGTTGACGGTGAGCGGGAAGGCGGCCAGGGCGACGACGGCCGACGGGACCAGGTAGGGCGGCAGGCGGTCGGCCAGCCGCGCGCGGACGGCGTCGGCGTCGAAGGCGGCCGGGCCGTCGCCGCCACCGGTGCCCGCGGGGACGGCGTAGCCGACCAGGCGCCGGTCGCCGGGGCGGTCCTCGCGCACGACGGCGGCGGCGCGGGCGACGGCCGGGTCGGCGGCCAGCGCGGCCTCCACCTCGCCGAGTTCGATGCGGAAGCCGCGGATCTTGACCTGGTCGTCGGCGCGGCCGGTGACCAGCAGTTCGCCCTCCTCGTTCCACCGCACCAGGTCGCCGCTGCGGTACATCCGCTCGCCGGGCGCGCCGTAGGGGTCGGCGGTGAAGCGGCCGGCGGTGAGCGCGGGCCGGCCGGCGTAGCCGCGGGCCAGGCCGGGGCCGGCGATGTACAGCTCGCCGGTGGCGCCGTGCGGTACCGGGCGCAGGTCGGCGCCGAGGACCATCAGCCGGGTGCCGGGCAGGGTGCTGCCGACGGTGACCGGCCGGCCGGCGGCCAGGTCGGCGCCGGTGACGTAGACGGTGGTCTCGGTGGGGCCGTAGAAGTTCACCAGCCGGTGTCCGGCGCCCGTCCAGGTCTCCACCAGCGCCGGGGGGCACGGTTCGCCGGCGGTGACGACGACGGTGGCGGGCGGCAGGACGCCGGCCGGGACGGCGGCGAGGAAGGACGGGGTGGCCATCACGTGGGTGACGCCGGCGGTCAGGGGCGTGCCGGCGGCGGCGGTCAGCAGGTCCTCGGGGTCGCGCGGCAGGAGGGTGGCGCCGGACAGCAGCGCCATCATCAGCTCGCCGACGGACATGTCGAAGCCGATCGAGGACAGCTGGAGCACGCCGCCGCCCGGGCCGACGCCGAGCCGGCGAGTATGGGCGGCGGCGACCCGGGCGAGGCCGGCGTGGGTGACGGCGGCGCCCTTGGGCACGCCGGTGGAGCCGGAGGTGTAGATGACGTAGCAGGTGTTGGCGGTCCGCAGCGGCGCGGCCCGGTCGGCGTCGGTCAGCGGGGTGCCGGGGTGCGCCCACAGATCGAGGCCGGGGACGGTGACGGTGGGCACCGGGACGCCGGACAGGCGTTCGGGGTCGTCGACCAGGGCGAGCGCGGGAGGCGTGTCGGTGACCATGAACGCCTTGCGGGCCGTCGGGTGGGCCGGGTCGAGCGGCAGGTAGACGCCGCCGGCCTTCAGCACGGCGAGGAAGGCGACCGCGAGGTCGGCGCCGCGGGCCATGCAGACCGCGACCGGCACCTCGGGCCCGACGCCGCGGCCGACCAGGTGGCGGGCCAGGGCGCTGGAGCGCGCGTCGAGCTGACGGTAGGTCAGCTCGACGCCGTCACGGCGTACCGCGACCGCGCCGGGGTGGCGGGCGGCGACCGCGGAAAACAATTCCGGAAAAGTGCGGGATTCGATCTTCTCGCCGATGCCCCACCGCCCGATAATCTCGGCACCGGTTACGGAGCACCCGTCAACGGAGAAGCTTCCGGACATCGATATCTACCTGCCAGTCCTGTACAAGGGGCTGCCACGGCACCGACGGGCGCCGCGAAGTTCGCGGGTCCGTGCCATCGTAGGAACGGCCCGGGCCCAACGGAGCGCACGCCGACGGGAGATGTCCACAAACTGTCGCACCCGCGCGGCGGATTTCCATCGGCCGGCGCCGCCCGGCGGGGACCGCGGAATTCCGCTTCCGCGCGCTGACCAGAACTTGCCAACCTCCCCGGCGGCACCGCCGGAATGCCCCCTTCGGCACATAGTGTCTGCGCACCTGGATTCGGCGCGCAACCGCGCATTCCCCATTACCCCTGGCGGGACTTTCGGCGACGCATTCCGTTCGCCATGAGGAGGCAGTCGCAGTGCTGATAGTTGGCGTGAAGGCTTCGCACGACGGCGGGGTCGCGCTGATCGACGGGAACCGCCTCGTGCTCAGCGTGGAGATCGAGAAGCTCGGCAACAACCCGCGCTACTCCCGGCTGCGCGACCTCGAACAGGTCTGCGAGATCCTGCGCGACCACGGCGTGGACCCGGCCGACGTCGACCAGTTCGTGGTGGACGGCTGGTGGCCGGAGAAGGGCGCGAGCACGCCGAGCGTGTCGACGACGGCGAACGGCGCGCCGCTGACGCTGCCGGTGGCGCCGTACGTGGACGGGGTCGGCGCGCTCGACCCGCTGGAGCGCTACGCCTTCACCGCCCACGACTTCACCGCGAACGCGCCCGGCTACGTCAGCTACCACCACGCCAGCAACCACGCGGTCGGGTCGTACTGCACCAGCCCGTTCGCCGCGCGCGGGGAGGACTCGCTGGCGCTGGTGTGGGACGGCGGGATCTCACCGCGGCTGTACCACGTGAGCGCGCAGGCCCGCACGGTGCGGCCGGTCGCGCCGCTGTTCCCGGTGACCGGCAACATCTTCGCCGACTTCTGCATGTACTTCGACCCGTTCCGCCCGGACCCGGCGGCGGAGGGCGACAACGAGACGCACCACCTGTCGGTGGCCGGCAAGGCGATGGCCTACGCGGCACTGGGCACCTGCGACCGCGACGCGTTCCCCGTCTTCGACCGGCTCTTCGAGGAGCTGACGTCGATCTCCACGGAGAACGCCGACGAACTGGGCGCCCGGGTGGCCGCCGAGCGCGACCAGCTGTTCCCCGGCCGCTCCAACGCCGACATCATCGCCACCTTCCAGGAGTACGTGGGCGAGATGCTGCTGCGGCGGCTGACGGACCTGGTCAAGCAGCGCTTCATGGGCCAGCGGCTCAACCTGTGCCTGGGCGGCGGCTGCGCGCTCAACATCAAGTGGAACAGCGTCATCCGCAACAGCGGGCTGTTCCGCGACGTGTGGATCCCGCCGTTCCCCAACGACTCCGGCGCCGCGATCGGCACCGCCGCCTGCGAGCTGTTCCGCAGCGGCGAGCCGGCCGCGCTGGAGTGGGACGTCTACAGCGGCCCGCGGGTCGGCCCGGTCGGCGAGCTGCCGCAGGGCTGGACGTCGCGGCCGTGCGACGAGCGGGAGCTGGCGCTGCTGCTGCACACCGAGGGCGAGCCGGTCGTGGTGATCGACGGCCGCGCGGAGCTGGGCCCGCGCGCGCTGGGCAACCGCAGCATCCTGGCACCGGCGGTCGACCCGGGGATGAAGAAGCGGCTCAACGAGATCAAGAACCGCGCCGGCTACCGCCCGGTGGCCCCGCTGTGCCTGACCTCCCGGTCCGCGGAGATCTTCGACCCCGGCACGCCGGACCGCTACATGCTCTTCGACCACCAGATGCGGCCGGGCTGGGCCGAGCGCGTCCCGGCCATCGTGCACCTGGACGGCTCGGCACGGCTTCAGACCATCGACCCGTCGGTGGACTGCGCGGCCTCCCGGGTACTGGCCGCCTACGAGGCGCTCAGCGGGGTGCCGGTGCTGTGCAACACCAGCGCCAACCTCAACGGCAGCGGCTTCTTCCCCGACGTCGCCTCGGTCGCCGCCTGGGGCCGCACCAAGTACATCTGGTCCGCGGGCGTGCTCTACGTCAACCCGCGCTCGTAGGCCCGCGCCGGCCGCGCCACGGCGGCCGGCACACCGGGAGGGGCCGGCCGCGACACCGTGTCGCGGCCGGCCCCTCGCGCGCTCCCCCGGCACCGGGGCTCCGGCCGTCAGGCGGGCGGCGCGGCGCAGCCGGCGCTGAACCGGCCGACCTTGCCGATGACGTCCTCGCTGTAGAGCCGCAGCGCCTGCTGGAGGGAGAACTCCGCCAGGTAGGCGCGGAAGGCCTCCGGGGGCTCCTCGGCGAGGTTGAGCACCCGGCGGTTGGTGACGACCGCGGGGCTGTCGAGCCGTTCCAGCGCGGCGTCGGCGGCGGCGCCGACCGCGGCGGGGTCGACGACCTCGTCGATCAGCAGGCGGGCGTCCGGCTCGCTGGCCCACAGCCGGCGGCCCCACAGCACCACCTGCCGCGAGATCCGGCCGCCGGCCAGCCGCCCCAGGCGGAAGTTGCCGGCGCCCGGCACGATGCCCTCCTGCGCGGCCGGCAGGCTCAGGTAGGCGTCGCTGCCGGCGATGACCCGGTCGAAGACCATCAGCAGCTGCATGCCGCCGCCGATGGCGAAGGTGTCCACCGCCGCCACCCACGGTTTCTCGATGGTGCGCGACTGCCAGGAGGTCTCGTGGTCGACCAGCACCCCGCGCATCAGCTTGGCGATGTAGCCCAGTTCGCGCCGCAGCAGGAAATCGACCAGCGAGATCCGCCCGGCGTGCAGGCTCTTGAGGTTGATGCCGGCGCTGAAGACCCGCCGGCCCCGGTAGCGCGGATGCGTCATCTCACCGCCGCGCAGCAGCCCGACGTGGACCGCCGGGTCGAGCAGGGCGAGGTCGACCGCCGTTTCCATCGCCTCGACCTGCTCGTTGTCCTCGGCGTTGAGGCAGTCCGGCCGGCACATCGTCAGGTGGGCCGCGCTGCCGCGCCGCTCCAGCGTCACCGAGCCGAGGTCGGCGAAGCCGGTGCGCCGGAAGTCCGGCAGCAGCCGCAGTGCCCGGTCGGTGGGCCGCAGCATGGCGTCCATCAGGTGCGGCCCGGCCAGCGGGGAGCCCAGCAGCCGGGAGAAGAAGATGCCCTGGTCGATCTCGCGGCCGTCCTTGTCGGCCTGGGGCCGGGCGGACTCCTGGGCCAGCTGCGCCGCGTCCGGCACCAGCCCGGGGAACTCCCGCGCCGCCGCGTCCACCAGCTCCCGCAGCCGCAGGTGCCGGGTGCGGCCGTCGGTGAGCCGGTCGTAGACCTCCTCGCCGTGGGCCGCCATGAACCGGCTGCGGGCGGCCCGGGCGGTGTTCTTGGCACCGGCCGCCCGCTCGCCCTGCCCGGGGGACCGCGCACCGGGCACCGGCAGGCCGGCCAGCAGGTCGTCGGTACGCCGTGCGGTGTCGGCCAACGCACCTGCCGCGGCGGCCAGTTGACCGGAAGCGGCGATCGGCCGGGCCGGCGCGACGGGCAGTTGGCCGGACGGGGTGGCCGGTTGGCCGGACGCGGCAGCCGGTTGACCGGACGGCGTGACCGGTTGGCCGGACGCGGCAGCCGGCGGGGCGGGGGCGGCGGCCGACGGGGCGGGGGGCGTACGGGTCACACCGTCACCTCGGCGGCGGTGCGGCGCAGCATGCGGTCGCAGGCGGCCAGGTGGCTGCCGAGCGCGTCCTCGAAGCTGGTGGTGGTCGCCTCCAGCATCAGGCGGCGCCGGATGGCGAGTTCGGGGCCGTCGAAGCGCCCGGCGAGCAGCGCGGCGCGGGCCAGGGCGGTGCCGGCGTCGGCCACCACCTCGTCGACCAGCCGGGCGGCCAGTGCCTCGGCGGCGGTGATCGGGGTGCCGAACAGCACCGCGCGGCGGGTGGCGGCCAGGCCCGCCTGGTTGGCCAGCCGGTAGACGGCCATCCCGGGCCAGGCGCCCTGGTCGTGCACGGGAACGACCAGCCGCACGGTGCCGGTGGCCACCCGGTAGTCGGTGGCCAGCAGCGCCTCCAGCGCCGGGCCGCCGCACTCGCCGTCCGCGACGGCCACGGTGACCGCGTCGAGCCGCTCCAGGCGGCGCAGGGCGCGTTCCCACTTGTTGACGAGCTGGACGCCGAGGCCGTCGGTCCACGCCGCGCCGGGGGCGCCGGTGACGTGGACCAGGGCGACGGCGCGCGGGCCGGTCTGCTCGACCCGGTCGCAGAACGCGCTGAGTTCGGCGACGCGCTCGGCGGACAGCGGCCGGGAGCCGTCCATCCGCAGCACGGGCTCCGGCGCGCTCTTCGGGGTGGTGGCGTTGGTGGTCACAGGGCTGTGCCTCTCTGGTGGCTGCTGGCTGGTGGCTGCTGGAATGCGTCGTCGCCGGGTCCGCGCGAAGGCCGCGGGCGGCGCCGGGTCCGGGCCGGCGCCACCCGCGGGGTCACCAGCGCACCAGCGCCGTCTCAAGGGTGGAGCCCGGTCCCATCGTCATCAGCACCCCGTAGTCACCGGGCTGGACGACGCCTTCCTGGAGCAGCCGCTCGTAGGAGAAGAGGAAGGAGCCACTGGACAGGTTGCCGAAGTCGCGCAGCACACCGGTGGTGTGGCGCACGTCGTGCCGGGTCAGCCCCAGGTTGACCATGACCGAGTCGACGACCTTCTTGCCGCCGGAGTGCACCAGCCAGTGCGCGATGTCGCTACGGCGCAGCCCGGTGCCGGCCAGCAGGCGGTCGACCACCGGCTCGGCGTGCGCGCCGACCACGTAGGGCACCTGCGGGTCGAGGAAGAAGCTGAAACGATCCTGCGCGCTGTCCCAGTCGTAGCGCATCGCGTCGAGCGCGTCGGTGACGATGCAGCTGGCGAACTTCACGATCCGCGGTCCGGTGGCGGCCGGCAGGACGCTGCCCGCCGTCTCCCCGGCGACCAGCGCGATGGCCGCGGAACCGTCGCCGAAGAGGCTGTTGACGACGGAGGTGCGCATGGTGCCGTCGAAGACGTAGGCGGCCGAGCACGCCTCGGCGCAGACCATGACGGCGAGCTGTCCGGGGTGCGCCCTGGCCCAGCCGGCCACCGCGTTCAGCGCGTTGAGGCCGGCGTTGCAGCCCATGCCGACGATGTCGAGGCGCGAGCAGTGCCTGTCGATGCCGAGTTCGCGGATGAGCAGGGCGCTCAGGCCCGGGGTGAGGAAGCCGGTCGACGTCACGCAGCACAGGTAGCCGATGTCGGACAGCGCGGCGCCGGCGTTCTTCAGGGCGGTCTGCACGGCCCGTACGCCCATGTCGACGCCCTGGGCCTTGTGCTTGGCGAGCAGTGCGCCCTGTAACTCCAGCACCCGGGCGCCGTCGGCGCCGGTCGGCGGGAGGGTCAGGTGGCGCCGGTCGATGGCGCTGTTGAGGAAGACCGAGCGGATCCGGGGGTCCTCGATGCGGAAGATGTCGAGGAGTTCGGCCTGCGAGTACGACTCGGGCGGTACCGCGGTGCCGACGGCGACGATACGGGCCTGGTCGGCGGCGTCGAGTTCGACGGCCGGGGCGGTGGCGGGCGCTCCGGGGTGCGCGAGCGCGGCGGGCGGGGCGATCGTGAGGGTCATCGGAAGGTCCACCCCCACATGCGGGGCTTGCTCCTGATGAGCAAGGTGACGTGCGTGCTGGACACGGACTCCGCCTTTCGGGTCGGGGCTCTGCGTGTGCGCGCGGACGGAGCGGGGGACGTCACCCTCCTCGTCACGCGCTCGCTGGGTCTAGGCGTGCGCGCGGACGAAGCCGGCGAGCCGGTCGAGGCCGGCCTCGATCTCCTCGGGCCGCAGATGGCTGAAGGACAGCCGGATGGTGCGCCGGGGCCGGCCGTCGCCGTAGAAGTGGTGCATCGGGGTCCACAGCACCCCGTGTTCGCGGGCGCTGACCTCCAGCAGGTCGTCCCCGGCCTCGAAGGGCAGGGACATCACCAGGAAGAAGCCGCCGGTGGGCGTGTTCCAGATGATCCGCGGGACCTCGTGCGCCGGGAACCGCCTCGCCAGCCCGTCCAGCACCTGCCGCAGGTTGGCCTGGTACACCCGCCGCTCGGCGGTGTTGGCGGACCGCAGGGAGAAACCGTTCTCCAGAAGCTTGCCGCCGATGACGGCCTGCGCGATGGGCGAGGTGTTGACCGTCAGCATGCTCTTGATCTTCGCCAGCTGGTCGGCGAGGGTGCTCCCACCGCCGTCCGGCAGGACGACGCGCTGGTCGGCCAGCACGTACCCGACGCGGGCGCCGGGGATGCCGGTCTTGGCGAACGAGCCCAGGTAGACCACGCGCCGGTCGCGGTCCAGCGACTTCAGCGTGGGCACGGCCGGCTCGCCCTCGGCGCCGAAGAACCCGTACGGGTTGTCCTCCAGCAGCAGGATGTCCAGCTCCGCCGCCACCCGCAGCAGTTCCTCGCGGGCCTCGCGGCTCATGCTGACGCCGCTGGGGTTGGCGAAGTCCGGGATGACGTACAGCGCCCGCGGCCGCAGCCCGGCGGTCCGCGCGTCGCGGACCACCGCCGCCAGGTCGGCCACGTCCACCCCGTGCGGCGTGTCCTTGACCGGCAGCAGCGGCATGTCCACCAACTGGGCCGCGCCGTGCGCCCCGACGTAGCTGGGGACCACCGCCAGCAGCGCGTCCCGGTCGGTGACGCGCAGCGCCCGCAGAGTCAGGTACACCGCCTCCTGGCAGCCCACGGTGACCACGATCGACTCCGGGTCGGCCGTGATGCCCTCGTCGACGGCCAGGTGCCGGGCGACCAGTTCGTGGATGATGCCCTTGGTCCGGCCGTACTGAAGGATCGTGCACAGCGCGCGCTGGGTGTCCCCGCCGAATTCCGCGACCAGGTGGGCCCGGTAGGTCTCCAGATGGCGGTGCACCGCGTCGAGATCGAAGAACCCCTCGTACGGCCGGCCGGCCGCGAGGGATATGGCGTCCGGATAATGCTGCGCCACCTCGTTGAGGAAATTCATGGACTCGCTCACCGGGGAGGCGAGCGAGCCATGAAGATCCAGCAGATCGAACGAATTCAGCGGACCGCCGGGCTGAATCCGCGCTTCCGGCGGGGTGATCACTGTGGCGAATCGGAATTCATGGCCGCGATGAGACTGGCCGGACGCATGTCGGTCCAGTTCTCCTCGACGTAGGCGAGCGCCTCTTCCCGGCTGGCATTGTCCAGCCGCGCGGTCCAGCCGGCCGGGATCTCGGCGAAGGCCGGCCACAGGGAGTGCTGGTTCTCGTCGTTCACCAGGACGTGGAAGCGGCCGTTCTCGTCATCAAAAGGATTGGGCACGGTGAAAACCTCCTTGGGGAACAAATTAGGAGACGTATCATACGGGGGCAAGGTGTTTCGCGTACGACAGTCCGTCAACAACCTGCCAGGGCGGCCGGTTTCGTGCTCGGCGGGTGTCCGGACGGGCGGGGTTCGGGGTCGGGGGCGGGGTCAGGCCCGGGGGCGGGGGCGGGGGCGCGGCCGGGGGCGGACCCCGGGGCGGCCGGCCGCGGTGGCGGGGGCGGCGGCGATGCGGCGGGCCATG
>NZ_JAAGKO020000008.1 GCF_027947535.2 Streptantibioticus silvisoli | reverse complement strand
GGGCGTGAGGGGCGGGCGGGGGCGGCGGGGCCGGGCGGTGCGGGCCGGGCGGGCGTCGCGGTGCGGGCGGTGCGGGCCGGCCGGGCAGTGCGGGCGGGCCGGGCAGTGCGGGCGGGCCGGGCAGTGCGGGCGGGCCGGGCAGTGCGGGCGGGCCGGGCGGCGGCAGACGGTGAGGCGGCGACCGGTCAGGGCGGGGGCCGGTGTCGGCGGGGGCCGGTGCGGCTGTCGGCGGGGCCGGTGAGGTGTCGCCGGTGCGGCATCGCCGGTGAGGCGGCGGCCGGTGCTGGATAGGCTCGGGGCATGCAGGCGACTTCATACACCTTCGACCCCGCCACCCGTTGCGGCAGCGTGCTGCTGGACGACGGGACCCCGCTGCCGTTCGACGCGGCGGCGTTCGACGCGGGCGGCCTGCGGCTGCTGCGCTCCGGCCAGCGGGTACGCGTCCGTGTCGAGGGCTCGGGCGACGCGCGCCGGGTGGTCTTCGTGACCCTCCAGACCTTCGACGACCCGCACGCCTGACCACGCCACCCCTCATCGCGCGCCGGGCCACCGGCGCCGGCGGATCGCGCCGGCCCGTCCTGGACGGTTCGCGCCGCGGGGTTTCCGGCGATTCGCGCCGCGGGTTTTCGGCGGATCACGGTAGGCGTCCGCGGCGGAGGACAGCCGGCGTTCGCGGCGGACGGATCGCATCCCGAGCGGTCGACGGATCGCGGCCGGCGTCTCCGCGACGTACGCCCGGCGTCTTCGCGGCCCTGCCCGTCGCGGCGGCGGAGGCCGCGGCGCGCGGGCCGGACCGCCCGGTCGGGGCGGGTCCGGCCCTCGCGGTACCGCGGACCGCGGTCGGCTACGCCCGCTTTCAGCTCCTGGCGGCGCGCTTGGTGGCCTTGCGCGCGGTGCGCTTGGCCGCCGGGGCACGCTTGGCGGCGGCGCGCTTGGCCGGGGCCTTCTTCGCGGTGGCCTTCTTCGAGGTGGTCTTCTTGGCGGTGGCCTTCTTCGCCGTGGTCTTCTTCGCGGCGGTGGTCGCCTTCTTCGCCGCGGTCTTGGCGGCGGTGGCCTTCTTCGCCGTCACCTTCTTCGCGGTCGCCTTCTTCGTGGTGGCCTTGGCGGTGATGCCGCCGCTCAGGCTGCCCTTCGGCGCCTTCTTGACGGCCACCTCCCCGCCGCGCGGCAGCTTCTTCGAGCCGCTGACCAGGTCCTTGAAGCCCTGTCCCGCCCGGAAGCGCGGCACGGAGGTCTTCTTGACCCGGACCCGCTCGCCGGTCTGCGGGTTGCGGGCGTAGCGGGCCGGGCGGTCCACCTTCTCGAACGAACCGAAACCGGTGACCGAGACGCGGTCGCCGTTGACGACCGCGCGGACGATCGCGTCCAGGACCGCGTCGACGGCCTCCGCGGCCTGCTGCCTGCCACCGACCTTGTCGGCAATCGCTTCTACGAGCTGCGCCTTGTTCACGTCTTCCCCTTCGGAAACTTTGCTGGCACGAAATGTGTGTCCTGGCAGATCAAGCTTTTTCGCACGTTAGGCAGATATATACCGCAAATCAAATGCGAAACGGGCGAATCACCCTTGTGCCGCAACGAACTCGATCTCAGTCAGTTCCTGGATCGGGGAAGCGGCCCTGCTCGAAGTCCCGTATGAACCGCTCCAACCGCTCTGCGGCGGCTCCGGCGTCGTGCCGGGCGGCGGCGGTGATGACGAGCAACTTCCGGGTGAGCGCGACGCGTAAGCCGTCCGGGACGGGGGCGTTGCGCACCAGGGCGTGGGCCTCTTTGAGACGCGCGGCGACCGCCTCGTACTCTCGTAGTTGACCGTCGCCGTCCATGTGTCAATTGTGCCATCTGCGGTGAGTTGTCACCCGCGCAGGGGGCAACTGGGGTCCGCGAGGGGGGCGGAAACGCCGAACGCGCTCCCCGCCGGATGGGCGGAAAGCGCGTGCGGAACGGGCGTAGGCGGAGGTCAGGCGACCGCGGTGCTGGGCTTGTGCGCGGGGCGGCGGGCCTCGAAAGCCGCGATGTCGGCTTCGTGCAGCAGGGTGAGACTGATGTCGTCCAGCCCCTCCAGCAGCCGGCGCCGCGCGTCCTCGTCGAGTTCGAACGCGGTGCTGACGCCGCCGGCCCGTACCTCGCGGCCGACCAGGTCGACGGTGACCTCGGCGGTCGGGTCGGTCTCCGCCAGCGCCCACAGCCGCTCGATGTCCTCCTGCGGCAGCACCACGGTGAGCAGGCCGTTCTTCAGCGAGTTGCCGCGGAAGATGTCGGCGAACCGGGAGGACAGCACGGCCTTGAAGCCGTAGTTCTGCAACGCCCAGACCGCGTGCTCGCGCGAGGAGCCGGTGCCGAAGTCCCGGCCGGCCACCAGGACGGACGCCCCGGCGTACTGCGGCTGGTTGAGCACGAACTGCGGGTCCTTGCGCCAGGCCTCGAACAGGCCGTCCTCGAACCCGTCGCGGGTGACCTTCTTCAGCCAGTGCGCCGGGATGATCTGGTCGGTGTCGACGTTGCCGCGGCGCAGCGGAACGGCCCGGCCGGTGTGGGTGGTGAACGCTTCCATGTCTGCTCAGGCCTCCACGGGAGTCGGGACGTCGGACAGGTCGGCCGGGGAGGCCAGCCGGCCCAGGACCGCGGTGGCGGCGGCCACCTGCGGGGAGACCAGGTGGGTACGGCCGCCCTTGCCCTGCCGCCCCTCGAAGTTGCGGTTGGAGGTGGAGGCGGAGCGCTCGCCGGGGGCGAGTTGGTCGGGGTTCATGCCCAGGCACATCGAACAGCCGGCGTGCCGCCATTCGGCCCCGGCGGCGGTGAAGACCTTGTCCAGGCCCTCCTCGACCGCCTGGAGCGCGACGCGGACCGAACCGGGCACGACCAGCATGCGGACGCTGTCGGCGATCCTGCGGCCCTCGACGACCGAGGCCGCCGAGCGCAGGTCCTCGATGCGGCCGTTGGTGCACGAGCCGACGAAGACGGTGTCCACCGTGACCTCGCGCAGCGGCCGGCCGGCCTCCAGGCCCATGTACTCCAGCGCCTTCTCCGCCGCCAGCCGCTCGCCGGCGTCCTCGAAGGAGGCCGGGTCCGGCACCGAGGCGGACAGCGGCGCGCCCTGGCCGGGGTTGGTGCCCCAGGTGACGAACGGCGCCAGTTCGCTCGCGTCGAGCCGTACCTCGTGGTCGTAGACGGCGTCGTCGTCGGTGCGCAGCGTCCGCCAGTACGCGACCGCCTCGTCCCAGTCGGCGTCGCGCGGGGCGTGCGGGCGGCCGCGCAGGTAGTCGAAGGTGGTCTGGTCCGGCGCGATCATGCCGGCCCGGGCGCCCGCCTCGATGGACATGTTGCACACGGTCATCCGGGCCTCCATCGACAGCTTCTCGATGGCCTCGCCGCGGTATTCGATGACGTAGCCCTGGCCGCCGCCGGTGCCGATCCTGGCGATGACGGCCAGGATCAGGTCCTTGGCGGAGACGTCGGCGGGCAGTTCGCCGTCGACGGTGATCGCCATGGTGCGGAACGGCGCCAGCGGCAGCGTCTGGGTGGCCAGCACGTGTTCGACCTGGCTGGTGCCGATGCCGAAGGCCAGCGCGCCGAACGCGCCGTGCGTGGAGGTGTGGCTGTCGCCGCAGACCACCGTGGTGCCGGGCTGGGTCAGGCCCAGCTGCGGGCCGACGACGTGCACGACGCCCTGCTCGACGTCGCCGAGCGGGTGCAGCCGCACGCCGAACTCCGCGCAGTTCTTGCGCAGCGTCTCCAGCTGGGCGCGCGAGACCGGGTCGGCGATCGGCTTGTCGATGTCGAGGGTGGGGGTGTTGTGGTCCTCGGTGGCGATGGTCAGGTCGAGCCGTCGCACCGGGCGACCGCCCATGCGCAGTCCGTCGAAGGCCTGCGGGCTGGTGACCTCGTGCAGCAGGTGGAGATCGATGAAGAGCAGGTCGGGCTCGCCTTCGGCGCGCCGTACGACGTGATCGTCCCAGACCTTCTCCGCGAGTGTGCGTCCCATCGCTTTCCCTCCGGCCGGCTGCGTCGCCGGCCCGCTCGTCCGAAATGCGGTCGCGTCCCCTCCGCGCGGCGGACGCCGGCGCGCACCGGGTGCAACCGGGGGCGGACGCCTGACCGGCGTTGCACCCAGCCTGACGCGTTCCCCCGGAAATTGAACTTGCGTTTCACACTGTGAGACGTAAGTATCGTTGCATGGACAACTCTAGCGGCGTCGGCGTTCTCGACAAGGCGGCCCTGGTGCTGGCCGCCCTGGAGGCGGGGCCGGCCACGCTGGCCGCTCTGGTGGCCTCCACCGGGCTGGCGCGGCCCACCGCGCACCGGCTGGCGGTGGCGCTGGAGCACCACCGCATGGTGGCCAGGGACATGCAGGGCCGGTTCATCCTCGGGCCGCGGCTGGCGGAGCTGTCGGCGGCGGCCGGCGAGGACCGGTTGCTGGCGGCGGCCGGTCCGGTGCTCACACATCTGCGGGACGTGACCGGCGAGAGCGCGCAGCTGTACCGGCGCCAGGGCGACATGCGGATCTGCGTGGCGGCGGCCGAGCGGCTGTCCGGGCTGCGCGACACCGTGCCGGTGGGGTCGACGCTGCCGATGAAGGCGGGTTCGGCGGCGCAGGTGCTGATGGCCTGGGAGGAGCCGGAGCGGCTGCACCGCGGCCTTCAGGGCGCCCGGTTCACCGCGACCGCGCTGTCCGGGGTGCGGCGGCGCGGCTGGGCCCAGTCGATCGGCGAGCGGGAGCCGGGGGTGGCGTCGGTCTCGGCGCCGGTGCGCGGTCCGTCCAACCGCGTGGTCGCCGCGGTCTCGGTCTCCGGCCCGATCGAGCGGCTGACCCGGCACCCGGGCCGCATGCACGCGCAGGCCGTCATAGACGCCGCCGGCCGGCTGTCGGAGTCCCTGCGCCGCAACGGCGTCTGAGCACCGCCGGCCCGCCGCCACCGGTCCGCCGCCCGCGTTCCGCCGCCTCCGGTCCGCCGCAGCGGTACGACACCGGTCCGCCGCCGCCGTTGTGCCGCCGCCGTTGCGACACCGCCGGGGCCGGGGTGCCGGATCGCGGCGGTCCGGTCGCGGGTCGCCGGGCGCGGGGGCGCCCGGGGACAGCGGACGCTGCCGCACATCGTTTTCCGGTGGGACGCGTCACCGGAACCGCATTGCCGGAACAGCAAAAAAGGCCCTCCGTGATCAACGGAGAGCCTTTTCGATCTGTACCCCCGACCGGATTCGAACCGGCGCTACTGCCTTGAGAGGGCAGCGTGCTAGGCCGCTACACAACGGGGGCCCTAGCGATCCGTTCTCGTCGCCTCCGGGAAATCTCCGGATGGTGACGGTGGAAGGATCTGTACCCCCGACCGGATTCGAACCGGCGCTACTGCCTTGAGAGGGCAGCGTGCTAGGCCGCTACACAACGGGGGCTTGATCGATTACTTCGACCTGCTGGGCTACCAGGACTCGAACCTAGACTAACTGAACCAGAATCAGTCGTGCTGCCAATTACACCATAGCCCACCGGAACTCAACTCCCCATCGGGGGTCTTGCTCGGCTTGCGCTGTCCTTCCGGCCTTTCGGCCTTCCCGGGCGGCGCATGCAGAACATTACCGGATGCGGGCCGTGGCTCCAAAATCGAATACCCCGGCCCGCTCCGCGTCACCCCGCGAGCCTGGCCAGGGCGGCGTCCAGCCGGGCCAGCGTGCGCTCGCGACCCAGCACCTCCAGCGACTCGAAGAGCGGCAGACCCACGGTGCGGCCGGTCACCGCGACCCGCACCGGCGCCTGCGCCTTGCCGAGCTTGAGGCCGTGCGTCTCGCCGGCGGCCAGCACGGCGGCCTTGAGCGCCTCCGCGGTCCACTCGGCGGCCGCCAGGTTCGCGCGGGCGGTGGTCAGCAGCCCGGTGGCGGCGGCGGGGTCCTTCATCGCCTTCTGCCAGGAGGCGTCGTCGCGCACCGGCTCGTCGAGGAAGAGAAAGTCGACGTTGTCGGTGATGTCGGACAGCACCGTCAGCCGGGTCTGCGCGTGCGGCGCGACGGCGTCGAAGGCGGCCTGGTCGAAGGAGTCCGGCTGCCAGGGCGCGTAGGGGGCGCGCAGCCAGGGCGCGCAGGCCTCGGTGAACACCTTGACGTCCATCGCCCGCAGGTGCTCGGCGTTGACGTGCTCGCACTTCTTGAGGTCGAAGCGCGCCGGGTTGGCGTTGACGTCGGCGATGTCGAAGGCGTCGACCATCTCCCGCATGGAGAAGATGTCGCGGTCCTCGGCGATCGACCAGCCCAGCAGCGAGAGGTAGTTGAGCAGCCCCTCGGGCAGGAAGCCGCGCTCGCGGTAGAGGTTGAGCGAGGCCTGCGGGTCGCGCTTGGACAGCTTCTTGTTGCCCTCGCCCATCACGTACGGCAGGTGGCCGAAGTGCGGGGTGCCGCCGGTGCCGACGCCGACCTGGGCCAGCGCGTCGTACAGCGCGATCTGCCGCGGGGTGGACGACAGCAGGTCCTCGCCGCGCAGGACGTGGGTGATCCCCATCAGCGCGTCGTCGACCGGGTTGACCAGGGTGTACAGCGGGGCGCCGTTGGCCCGCACGATGCCGTAGTCCGGCACGTTGTCCGGGGTGAAGGTCAGCTCGCCGCGCACCAGGTCGGTGAAGGTGATGGGGTGGTCCGGCATCCGGAAGCGGATGATCGGCTCGCGGCCCTCGGCGCGGTAGGCCGCGACCTGCCCGGCGTCCAGGTCGCGGCAGTGGCCGTCGTAGCCGGACGGGCGGCCGGCGGCGCGGGCGGCGTCGCGGCGCTCGTCGAGCTCGGCCGTGCTGCAGAAGCACTCGTAGGCGTGGCCGGCCTCGCGCAGCCGGGTGGCCACGTCCGCGTAGAGGTCCATCCGCTGCGACTGCCGGTACGGCGCGTAGGGGCCGCCGGTCTCGGGGCCCTCGTCCCAGTCGATGCCCAGCCAGCGCATCGAGTCCAGCAGCTGCCGGTAGGACTCCTCGGAGTCGCGGGCCGCGTCGGTGTCCTCGATCCGGAAGACCAGGGTGCCGCGGTGGTGCCGGGCGAACGCCCAGTTGAACAGGGCGGTGCGCACGAGTCCGACGTGCGGGTTGCCGGTCGGGGAGGGACAGAACCTGACGCGTACCGGCGTGGCGCCGGTCGCGGGAATTGCGCTAGTCACGCGTGATCACCTTGTTGGTGAGAGTGCCGATGCCTTCGATGGAGACGGCGACCTCGTCGCCGGCCCGCAGCGGGCCCACCCCGGCGGGGGTGCCCGTGAGAATGACGTCACCGGGCAGGAGGGTCATCGCCTCGGTGACGTTGACGATCAGGTCGAGGATGCCGTTGACCATCTGGCTGGTGCGGCCGGCCTGACGCAGTTCGCCGTTGACCGTGCAGGTGACGGCGAGGTCGCCGGCCTGCTCAACGCTCAGCCCGGTCTCGACCCAGGGGCCGAGCGGGCAGGAGCCGTCGAATCCCTTGGCCCGCGCCCACTGCTTCTCGGCGCGCTGGGTGTCGCGGGCGGTCAGGTCGTTGGCGCAGGTGTAGCCGAGGATCACCTCGTGGGCGCGTTCGCGCGGCACCTGGTGGCACAACCGGCCGATGACCACCGCGAGTTCGGCCTCGTGCTGCACGTCGGCGGAGAACGTGGGGTGGATGATCCGGTCGCCGGGGCCGATGACGGAGGTGGAGGGCTTGAAGAAGGCGAACGGTACGTCCGGCACCTCGTTGCCCAGTTCCGCGGCGTGGTCGGCGTAGTTGCGGCCGATGGCGACGACCTTGCTGGGCAGCACCGGCGGCAGCAGACGGACCTTGCTCAACGGCACCTTGGTGCCGGAGCGTTCGAACGCCGCGAACGGGATGCCGCGGATGATGTCGATGAGGAGGCTGTCCGGCTGGGAGTCCTCGCCCTCGACGACGCCGAAGGCGACGTTGCCGTCGAGGGAGAATCTGGCGATACGCACGGGTGGCCGCGCCCCTTCGATGGTTCTGGAGTGGTGCCCCAGGCTATCGCGGGGGTCGCGGCGGACCCGGGTGCGCCGTCAGTGGCCGGGCAGCTTGTCGAGCTTGGTGCGCCGCGGGTTGGCGGTGGTGAGCGGCAGCGGCGCGGCCGGGGTCTCGGCCTCGGGGGCCGGCGCCGCGGTCAGCTCGTCGGCGTCCTTGAGGTGCGCGAGCGTCGTGCGGCGGGGGTTGGCTATCGGACGCATCAGCATCGTCGTCTTCATGGGGGCGTCGAGCCTCTTCTGTTGTGGTGTCAGTCATGAACTTCCGCGTTCGGTGCACCACAAGGCTAGGTGGCCGGATTCGGTGTTCCCCGTGACCGGGACAACCACAACCCTGTGATTTTCCTCACCAGCAGCCCGACGAATCCCCATAATTCGGCCGGTCAACTCCCCTGTCCATTCAGGTCATATCGGGCCAACCATTCATTTTCACAGCCGAACCCCTACCGTCCGCCACCTCTTCCGGCCGCCCGATCGAGGTAAAAGTCCGTTATCGACCACAAGATCATCGACGCCTCGTGTCGCGATGACAGCATGGTGTAACCCTTGGCACCAGGTGGCCGAAGAACCTTGTTGGACTTCCGCGCCTGTGTTGGAATTCCACGAACCGCCGCACAGGAGCCGACCGGCACAGGGGGCACGCAGACGCGTCGAGCGGCGGTGCGCGGGCACGTGCCGGTCGACCGACACCCGGGGGCTTGCCGGCCCCACAGACTCGACACCGTCCCGCCGTCCGCGGAGGGACGCCTGGTCCAGAGGTTGCGACGCTAGTGCAGGGACGTTTCAAGAAGGATGGCGGCGCCGCGGGAGACCCGGAGCCGCGCGGCGGCACGGAACACGGTGCCGAGCCGCGACCGCAGGCCGACGACGCGCCGAGCAAGGCCGCAGCCGGCCGCAGCGGCGTCAAAGGCACGCCCGCGGGCGGTTCCGGTGCCAAGGGGCGCGACCGCAAGGGCGCCGAGGAACCGGTCGACGTCCAGCCACCCGTCTCGCACTCCACGAGCGGCAAGCACGCCTCCCGCCTCGCCCTGCGCAACTGGAGCATCCGCACCCGGCTGGTCTCGCTGCTGGCGCTGCCGGTGGTCGCCGCCACCACCCTCGGCGGCCTGCGCATCCAAAGCTCGCTGGAGAGCGTCAACCAGCTGGACCACATGCAGCTGCTGACCGAGATCACCGGGCACGCCACGAAGCTCGCCGACGCCCTCCAGGAGGAGCGCGACAGCTCGGCCGGCCCGATCGTCTCCGGCCACCCCCGTGACGACTCGGTGGTCTCCTCCCGTCACGAGACGGACCAGGAGGAGGCCGCGTTCAAGTCGGCCACCCGCAACATCTCCACCACCGACCAGTCGCTGGTCGGCGTGCGCAGCACGGTCGACGACATCGGCCGGCAGCTGGCCTCGCTCAAGCAGATCCGCGACAGCGCGTACTCCAACACCCAGTACATCTCGCAGACGGTCAACTCCTACAACCAGCTGATCACTTCGCTGCTGGCGCTGACCGAGGACATGGCCCAGGCCACCAGCAACGCCGACATGATCCGCTCCACCCGCGCGCTGGCCGCCTTCACCTCCGCCAAGGAGTACGACTCCATCCAGCGCGCGGTCATCAGCGCCGCGCTGGCCGACCCGCACGGCCCGAAGCTGTCGCCCACCGACCGGGAGACCGCGCAGAACGCGAAGGCCGAGGAGGCCTCCGAGGAGAAGCGCTTCTCGCAGACCTACGGTTCCGGCTCCAAGGAGCTGCTCACCGCGCTGACCGGCGGCGGCAACGTGGTCATCACCCAGGCGGACCAGTACCGCGACGAGGTGCTGAAGTCGCAGGACGCGATCGGCAAGGACCCCAAGTCGTACCTGGACTGGTACGACGAGGCGGACACCAAGATGCAGGAGATGTCCCGCATCCAGGCCGAACTGCTGGAGCAGATGCAGCAGCGGGCGCTGACCCTGCGCTCCTCCGCCCAGCGCGACGCGGCCATCAACGGCGCGCTGATCCTGCTGGTGCTGGGCATCTCGCTGATCGGCGCCTTCGTGGTGGCCCGCTCGATGATCCGCTCGCTGCGCCGGTTGCAGGACACCGCGCAGGAGGTCGCGCAGAAGCGGCTGCCGGACCTGGTCAAGCAGCTGTCGGAGTCCGACCCGCAGGACCTGGACACCTCGGTCGCCGAGATCGGCATCAACACCCGCGACGAGATCGGCCGGGTGGCCCGCGCCTTCGACGACGTGCACCGCGAGGCGGTCCGGCTGGCCGCCGAGCAGGCGCTGCTGCGGGGCAACGTCAACGCGATGTTCACCAACCTCTCGCGCCGCAGCCAGGGCCTCATCCAGCGCCAGCTGTCGCTCATCTCCGAGCTGGAGAGCCGCGAGGCCGACCCCGACCAGCTGTCCAACCTCTTCAAGCTCGACCACCTCGCCACCCGCATGCGCCGCAACGGTGAGAACCTGCTGGTCCTCGCCGGTGAGGAGCCGGGCCGCCGGTGGACCCGCCCGGTCCCGCTGGTCGACGTGCTGCGCGCCGCCGCCTCCGAGGTGGAGCAGTACGAACGCATCGAGCTGACCCAGGTGCCGCCGACCGAGGTGGCCGGCCGGGTCGTCAACGACCTCGTCCACCTGCTCGCCGAGCTGCTGGAGAACGCCACGTCGTTCTCCTCGCCGCAGACCAAGGTGCGGGTCACCGGGCACGCGCTGCCCGACGGGCGGGTGCTGATCGAGATCCACGACACCGGCATCGGGCTGTCCCCGGAGGACCTGGCCGACACCAACGAGCGGCTGGCCAACCCGCCGACCGTGGACGTGTCGGTCTCGCGCCGCATGGGCCTGTTCGTGGTCGGCCGCCTGTCGCTGCGGCACGGCATCCGCATCCAGCTGCGCCCGTCGGACTCCGGCGGCACCACCGCGCTGGTGATGCTGCCGGTCGACCTGACCCAGGGCGGCGCCAAGGGCCCGGCCGGACCGCAGGGCAAGCGGGCGGTGGGCGGTCCCGGACTCCAGGGGGCACCGGCCGGGCCGGCCATCGGCCGCGCCGCCCAGCAGTTGGGCGCGGCGGCCGCCGAGGGCCGCGGCCAGGTCGAGGGCGCCGAACCGCGTCCGGCGCTGCCCGGCGCCGCGGGGCCGTCCGCCGGGGACCGCGGCAAGCCGCAGCAGCGCGGCACCGGGCTGCCGACCCGCCAGCCGCGCCGCGACCCGCAGCCGGCCGCGCAGGACGAGCGTCCCGCCACCAGCTGGGCGCAGCCCGAGGGCCGCGGCCCCGACGTGCCGCGCGGTCACGACGACGTGCGCGGTACCGACAGCACCGCGCAGTTCGAGCGTCCGGACTTCCACGGTGAGGGCCGCCGTCCCGGTGGCAGCGACCAGTTCTTCAACCCGCAGGGCCGGCCGGCCCCGGCGTCCGGTCCGCGGCACGCGCCGCGCGGCCAGGAGGAGTTCGCCGCCCAGCAGGAGGGCTGGCCGGCCGGTCAGCAGGGCATCCCGGGCCAGCAGGCGCCGGGTGCGCAGCGGCCGTCGCAGGACTCGACCACCGGTGAGTTCTTCCGGCCGCCGACCGGTTCCCCGCAGCCGCGGGTGCCGCGCTCGCCGATGGGCGGGGCGCCGGCCGGCGGGCAGCCGCAGGGCCGGCCGCCGTTCGCGGGCCAGGACGGTCCGCAGGGCGGCGCGGCCTACCCGGCCGACCAGCGCACCGGCGAGTTCCAGGCGCCGTTCCACGCCGGCTCCGGTGCCGACGTCTTCGGGCCGGGCGGCCGGCAGAACGCTCCGCAGCGCGACGAGCGGCCGCCGGTGACCGGTTCGGGTTCCGGGTCCGACGTCTTCGGGCCGCGCGGCCGCCGGCCGGTGTCGCCGCAGGACGCCGGTCCGGTGCCCCAGCAGCCGCAGCCCCAGCAGCCGCAGGCGTTCGGCGGTGCCGAGGCCGGGCGTGGTTCCGGCGGGCACGAGGACGCCGCCGCCACGGCGCGGTTCCCGGCGGTCACCCCGCAGGAGCTGCCCGAGCGCGGCCGTCAGGCGCCGCCGCAGGCCCCGGCGCCGCAGCAGCCCACGCCGCGCTCCGCGCCGCAGGACAACTTCGGGCGCCGGGGAGGCGGCGAACTGCCGTCGGCCGGTGAGCCGATGGCGCTGCCGCCGGCCGCCTCGCCCGGTGACGGCCGCTCCCCGATCTTCGAGTCGCTGGAGACGGACTGGTTCCGCCAGCAGGCCGCCGCCCGCGGTGAGCTGCCCGACTACGGCCAGCAGCCCGCCGCCGGGTACTCGCAGCAGGGCGCCGGCCAGGACTTCGGCGCCGGCCCCGCGCAGGGGTACGACACCGGTGCGGTCCCCGCCCCGCCGGCCGGCCCCGGCCGCCCCGACGAGGCGGGCTCCGGCGCCGGTGCCGGGTTCGGCGGCCTGCGCGCCGCCGCGTCCCGCTCGCACGCCCGCCCGGAGCGGCCGGCCGCGCCGCAGCGCCCGCAGGCCGAGACGCCGCGTGCGCCGGTCGCCGAACCGCAGCGCCCGCAGGAGCAGGCGCCGCAACGCGCCGGCGCCGGGGGCGAGGAGTGGCAGGCGTCCCCCAACGACGAGCGGTGGCGGCGCGCGGAGCAGGTGCGCGAGCCGGCCGCCGGCGGCATCACCCCTTCCGGTCTGCCGCGCCGGGTCCCGAGGGCGAACCTCGTCGCCGGGGCCGCGCAGCAGACCCCGCAGACCGGTCCCCAGGTCTCGCGCGCGCCCGATGACGTGCGCGGGCGGCTGACCAACCTTCGCCGCGGCATCCAGCAGGGCCGGACCGCCGGTGCCGGCCGGGCCGACGGGCCCGAGCCCAACGATTACCGCAGCGGTACCACTCACCAGCAGGAGCGTTAGTTGAGTCCGATGAGCCAGGCGGCACAGAATCTGAACTGGTTGATCACCAACTTCGTGGACAACACCCCCGGTGTGTCCCACACGGTGGTCGTCTCCGCCGACGGCCTGCTGCTGGCCATGTCCGACGGCTTCCCCCGCGACCGCGCCGACCAGCTCGCCGCCGTCGCCTCCGGACTGACCTCCCTGACCGCGGGAGCCTCCCGCATCTTCGAAGGCGGCAACGTCAACCAGACCGTCGTGGAGATGGAACGCGGCTTCATGTTCATCATGAGCGTCTCCGACGGCTCCTCCCTCGCCGTACTCGCCCACCCCGAATGCGACATCGGCCTCGTCGGCTACGAGATGGCCCTCCTCGTCGACCGCGCCGGCACCGTCCTGACCCCCGACCTGCGCGCCGAACTCCAAGGCAGCCTGCTCGGATAGCTCGACGCCACCACCCGGGACGGCCCCACCCGTGCACGTATCGCCGATCCATCTCCCCCATCCCACGACCGGTCCCGTTCCCGTAACAGCTCGGAGGGCCTTTCCATGACCCCGCCACCCGTCTCGCCCGGCCCGTACGGCAGTCCTCACCACATGCCGTACGGGGGCGAGGGCGATCAGCCGCTGGTACGGCCGTACGCCATGACCGGTGGCCGCACCCGGCCCCGCTACCAGCTGGCCATCGAGGCGCTGGTGAGCACGTCGGTGGACCAGTCGAGCTACGGCGGGCTGCTGCCCGAGCACCAGCGGATCTGCCACCTGTGCCAGGAGATCAAGTCGGTGGCGGAGATCTCGGCGCTGCTGGCGATCCCGCTGGGAGTGGCCCGCATCCTGGTGGCCGACCTGGCCGAGGCGGGAATGGTGGCGATTCACCAGCCGGGCGGTACGGAGGCCGGCGGACAGCCCGACGTGACTTTGCTGGAGAGGGTGCTCAGTGGACTTCGCAAGCTCTAGGCCGCCGGCGGCCGCGGACCCGTACGGGCAGGGCTACGCGCCGGCCCAGGCGTACGGGCAGCAGGCCGCGCGCACCACCACGTCGGCCAAGATCGTGGTGGCCGGCGGGTTCGGCGTGGGCAAGACGACCTTCGTCGGATCGGTGTCGGAGATCAACCCGCTGCGCACCGAGGCGGTGATGACGGCGGCGTCGGCCGGGATCGACGACCTGAGCAAGGTGGCCGACAAGACCACCACGACGGTGGCCATGGACTTCGGCCGCATCACGCTCGACGACGATCTGATCCTCTATCTGTTCGGCACCCCCGGCCAGGACCGCTTCTGGTTCATGTGGGACGACCTGGTGCGCGGCGCCATCGGCGCCGTCGTGCTGGTCGACACCCGCAGGCTCGCCGACTGCTTCCCGGCGGTGGACTACTTCGAGAACTCCGGCCTGCCCTTCGTCATCGGGCTGAACGGCTTCGAGGGGTACCAGCCGTACAGCCCGGAGGAAGTGCGCGAGGCGCTGCAGATCGGGCCGGAGACCCCGATCATGGTGACCGACGCGCGGCACCGCGCCGAGGCGAAGACCACGCTGATCTCGCTGGTCGAGCACGCGCTGCTGGCGCGGCTGAAGTAACCCCGTACGACGGAAGGCGGCGCGCGGAAGACGGTTGCGCGCGCGGGCGGACCGGCTGTGTCCTTCGACACACGGCCGGTCCGCTTCTTCATAACGTTTCGACAGAGAATCTCCACATCGCCGGCACCGTTAGCACATGGGCGATTCCGCACCGCTGACGACCGCCCCGGATTTCGCCCTCCGCTTTCCCTTGCGTCCGCATTTGCCCCGCCGGCCGGACCGGCCCGGGAGCCTTGACCAGACGTTTGGAAAGACCGCCGGACCATGCTGCAATCGGTGAACCGGCGAGTAGGAATCCGGCACGCCGCTGTGCCGGTACCGAGAGGTTGTTGGTCGAGTGAGTAAGACGCGAACGGGTTCCGGCCCGGTGCGTCCGGCTCGGGGGAACTTCACCCCGCCCGGCCGCGACCAGGAAGCCGCCGAGGCGGCCGTCCCGGCCGGCCGCGCGCCCGGCCGGTGGTCCCCGCGCAGTTGGCGGGTGCGCACCCGGCTGATCGCCATCGCGCTGGTGCCGGTGATCGTGGCCCTGGTGGTCGGCGGCTTCAACGTCGACAGCAGCGTGCAGCGCTGGCGGCAGGCCGACGACGCGGTGCGCACCGCGCAGTTGGTGCGGGCCGCCACCTCCTACGGCAACGCGCTGATGGAGGAACGCGACCTGACCGCGGTGCCGCTGCTGGCCGGCGACCCGCACAGCGCGCAGGTGGGCACCGCGCGCGCGGCCACCGACGCGGCGGCCAGGACGTTCGACGCCGCGGCGGCGCGGATGCCGGACTCCGCCGACCTGCGGCGCCGGCTGGCCGGGTTCCGCAAGGCCGAGGCCGGACTGCCGGCGCTGCGCAAGGCGGCGTACACCGCCGCACTGCCCGGGGTGCGCACCGAGGAGGCGTACACCGCCATCCAGCATCCGCTGTCGGAGTTCGCCAACGAGCTGGGCTTCGGCACCGACAACCTCACCGGCTACGGCCGCACGCTGTACGCGATGTCGCTGACCAAGGGCGCCGAGTCGCTGACCCGGTCGATCGGCACCGCCGTGCTGGTGGAGAGGAACGTTCCGTCATCGGTGCGCACATCCCAGCTGACGGCGCTGGCCTCCTACGCGTACCTGGAGAACATCGCGCTCGAGGAGTTCAGCGGCGGCGGCACCCCGCAGGACATGGCGCTGCTGACCAGGGCGAACCAGGACGCCGCCAACCGCGGTGACGCCGAGCAGAACGCGGCACGGGCCGCGGCGCGGGCGGCCGGGAAGACGTACGTGACCCCGCCGGGCCGGGTCGCGATGCTCCAGGCGATCGCCGCCGGGCTGCCGGACAGCACGCTGAAGGCGCATGGCATCACCGCCGACAGCTGGATGGCGTCCTCCACCCTGGCGTTCGGCGCCTACCACTCGGTGGAGGACCAGCTGGCGGGGCGGGCCGAGCGCGACGCCGCCTCGATCGCGGCCGGTGCCAGGCGGGACGCGGTCACCGACGCCGCGGTGGTGCTGCTGGGCGTGCTGGCCGCGTTCGCGGTGGCCAGCTGGATGGCGCGGTCGATGAGCAACGGCATGCGTGAGCTGCGCGGTGCGGCGCTGGAGGTGGCCCACCGGCGGCTGCCGGCGCTGGTGGAGCAGTTGTCGCGGCCACAACCGGGCCGGGTCGACACCCGGGTGGAGCCGATCCCGATCACCTCCGCCGACGAGATCGGCGAGGTGGCCAGGGCGTTCGACCAGGTGCACCGCGAGGCGGTGCGGCTGGCCGCCGAGCAGGCGATGCTGCGCGGCAACGTCAACGCGATCTTCACCAACCTCAGCCTGCGCAACCAGGGCCTGATCCAGCGGCAGCTGGCGCTGATCACCGACCTGGAGAACAACGAGGCCGACCCCGACCAGCTGGCGAGCCTGTTCCGGCTGGACCACCTGGCCACCCGCATGCGGCGCAACGGCGAGAACCTGCTGGTGCTGGCCGGCGAGGAGGCCGGGCGGCAGTGGAACCGGCCGGTGCCGCTGGTGGACGTGCTGCGCGCGGCGGCCTCGGAGGTGGAGAGCTACGAGCGGATCGAGATCTCCGGGGTGCCGGCGGGCGAGATCCACGGCACGGCGGTGACCGACCTGGTGCACCTGCTGGCGGAGCTGCTGGAGAACGCCACGTCCTTCTCCTCGCCGCACACCCGGGTCAAGGTGACCGCCACCCGGCTGCCGGACGGGCGGATCGTGGTGGAGATCCACGACATGGGCATCGGGCTGACCGCCGAGGACTTCGCCGACATCAACCACAAGCTGGCCGAGCCGCCCACGGTGGACGCGGCGGTCTCGCAGCGGATGGGCCTGTTCGTGGTGGGCCGGCTGGCGGGCCGGCACGGGATCAAGGTGCAGCTGCGTCCGTCGGGCGAGCAGGCCGGCACCACCTCGCTGGTGATGCTGCCGGAGCCGATCACGCACGGCGGCGATCAGCAGGAGGGCGACTTCACCGTCTCGCGGATCGTGCCCGAGCACCCGGCGGGGGCCTACGAATCCGGTCAACTCACCGCGGAGCAGCTGGGATTCGACGACCTGCGCTACGAAGTTCCGGCCGGGGCGGCGGAGTTGCACCCGGTCGGCCGCTCGTTGCGCCTGGAAGGCCGTAGGGCGGCCCTGGAGGCGGCCGCGGGAGAGCGCCGGTCCTCCGGTCCCGGCCCGGTGCCGTTCGGGGAGCACAGGGCCGTGGACGGTCGCTCCGCGCAAAGCGTTGAGCAGAGCTTTCCGGGGGCCGGGCAGGGCGCCGGATACCCGGTGGACCCCTACGGGGGCTTCACACCGGGGCAGCGGGCGCTGGAGAGCGGCTACGACCCGGGCTACCCGGTCCACCCGGCGACCACCGCGGGACCTGGCGAAATGATCACCCCCGTCGGGCGGCCGGCACCGGAAACCGAGTACGTTCATCCCGGGGCGTCCGGCGGCCACCAGGACTGGGACCCCGGCTATCCGCAGGACCCCTGGTCCGTCCTCCCCCAGCAGCCACCGCCCGGTCCCGAGCCATTGCCAGCGGCGCCGGAACGCGTAGGCTACGACGCGCCGGACGCCGGTCCGGCGCACCGTGAGCAGCCATGGCCGTCGGCCGCGGCGGCCCGCGGGCAGGACGGCGCACCAGCCGAGCAGGCCGAGCAGGGAGGACAGGGCGCCGCCGACGGGCGGTCGGTGAACAACGAACTGTGGCAGCGGGCCGGGCAGGCCCGTGAACCGAAGGCAGGCGGGGTCACCCCCTCAGGTCTGCCGCAGCGGGTCCCGAGGGCGAACCTCGTCGCCGGGGCCGCACAGCAGACCCCACAGAGCGGTCCGCTGGTCTCCCGGGACCCGCGGGACGTCGGCGGCAGGCTCAACAGCCTGCGCCGCGGCGTGCGGCAGGGACGCGAGGCCGGTCCCGACGCCGCAACCGATGGGCATTCCTCCCCGACTGACAGCCAGGGCCCCGGCCCCAACCACCAGGAGCGCTAGTTGAGTCCGATGAGCCAGGCGGCACAGAATCTGAACTGGTTGATCACCAACTTCGTGGACAACACCCCCGGTGTGTCCCACACGGTGGTCGTCTCCGCCGACGGCCTGCTGCTGGCCATGTCCGACGGCTTCCCCCGCGACCGCGCCGACCAGCTCGCCGCCGTCGCCTCCGGACTGACCTCCCTGACCGCGGGAGCCTCCCGCATCTTCGAAGGCGGCAACGTCAACCAGACCGTCGTGGAGATGGAACGCGGCTTCATGTTCATCATGAGCGTCTCCGACGGCTCCTCCCTCGCCGTACTCGCCCACCCCGAATGCGACATCGGCCTCGTCGGCTACGAGATGGCCCTCCTCGTCGACCGCGCCGGCACCGTCCTGACCCCCGACCTGCGCGCCGAACTCCAAGGCAGCCTGCTCGGATAGTTCACCACCAAACGGGCTCAACTGCCGGGCGGGTGTGCGTTGATGCGTCGCCGGACCGTATGGTTCGGGGACGCGTCGCGGCCCGAGGGGCCGACGGAGGAACCGGTCACCGGCCCAGCTGGAGGAGGAAACGTGGCAATGCCCCCTGGCGGACATCCCTACGGCGATCCGCAGCAGCAAGCGCCGCTCAAGCGGTTCAACTTCCCGTCGGCACCGAGCAACCGGGCACCGGCGGAGGGCGGCACGCCACCGGAACCGGAACGGCCGGCGCCGTACCGGGAACCGGAGCGCGGCAGCGTCCGCCCCGAACCCGCGCCCGTCGCCCCGCCGGTCCCCCCGGCCCCGCACGCCACCGCGGAGACGCCCCGGCCGGCGGCTCCGCGGATCGAGCCGCACATCCCGTCCAGGGGCGGGCACGACGGTCACGAGGACCGTCTGAGCCCGGTAGGCTCCGATCATCAGCCGTTGGTACGACCGTACGCCATGACCGGCGGACGGACCCGGCCGCGCTACCAACTGGCCCTTGAGGCCTTGGTGTCCACCACCGCCGACCCGGACCAGTTGAGCGGCGCGCTGCCGGAACACCAGCGCATCTGCCACCTGTGCCAAGAGGTCAAGTCGGTGGCGGAGGTGTCGGCTCTTCTCTCCATCCCCCTCGGCGTCGCCCGAATCCTCGTCGCCGACCTGGCGGAGGCCGGCTTCGTCGCCATCCACCAGCCCGGTGGCGACGAAGCCGCCGGCGGACTGCCAGACGTGACACTGCTCGAAAGGGTGCTCAGTGGACTTCGCAAGCTCTAGCGGTGCAGCCCGCTCCACCACCTCCGCGAAGATCGTGGTGGCGGGCGGCTTCGGCGTGGGCAAGACCACGTTCGTCGGTGCCGTATCGGAGATCAACCCGCTGCGCACCGAAGCCGTGATGACTTCCGCGTCCGCGGGGATCGACGACCTGACGCACGCGCCGGACAAGACCACCACGACGGTGGCCATGGACTTCGGCCGCATCACGCTCGACGAGGACCTGATCCTCTATCTCTTCGGCACCCCCGGCCAGGACCGCTTCTGGTTCATGTGGGACGACCTGGTGCGCGGCGCCATCGGCGCCGTCGTGCTGGTCGACACCCGCAGACTCGCCGACTGCTTCCCCGCCGTCGACTACTTCGAGAACTCCGGCCTGCCCTTCGTCATCGCCCTCAACGGCTTCGACGGCAACCAGGCGTACAGCCCGGACGAGGTGCGCGAGGCCCTGCAGATCGGGCCGGAGACCCCCATCATGATCACCGACGCCCGGCACCGCGCCGAGGCGAAGACCACGCTCATCACGCTGGTCGAGCACGCCCTCATGGCCCGCCTGCGCTGACGTACGGGTCCGTGGCCGCTCCCCCGGGTCCTGCCCGGCGGCGACGCGGCCACGGGCCCCCGGCGCCCCCAGCACCCCCCGGTGTCGCCTCCCGGGGCCGGACGAGGGCGTCACGGACACGACGAGACCCCCGCACACCATCCGGTGTGCGGGGGTCTCGCGGCGTTCCAGCGGCCCGCTGGGGCCGCGGCGGGCTACGCCACCGCCTGCCAGCTGTGCGGCGCGTAGAAGCCGGCGGCGCGCTCCAGACGCCGCCAGTGGGCGACGGTGCGGGCCTCGGCGGTCGGGGCGGGCGCCGCGAGCGCGGCGGCGCGGGCCATCAACACCGCGGTGATGGCGGCCAGTTCCTCCGGCTCGGCGTGGCCGCGCTCGACCCGCACCACGAATTCGCTGTTCATCCTGGGGCCTCCGGTCACTGCGGGGGGTTGCCGTGCTTGCGCGACGGCAGGTTGGCGTGTTTGGTGCGGAGCATGGCCAGCGAGCGGATCAGCACCTCGCGGGTCTCGGTCGGGTCGATCACGTCGTCGACCAGGCCGCGTTCGGCCGCGTAGTACGGATGCATCAGCTCCGACTTGTACTCCTTGACCATAGCGGCGCGCATCGCCTCCGGGTCGTCGGCGTCCGCGATCTGCCGGCGGAAGATGACGTTCGCCGCGCCCTCGGCACCCATGACCGCGATCTCGTTGGTCGGCCAGGCGTAGGTCAGGTCGGCGCCGATGGACTGCGAGTCCATCACGATGTAGGCGCCGCCGTAGGCCTTGCGCAGGATCAGCGAGATGCGCGGCACGGTGGCGTTGCAGTACGCGTACAGCAGCTTGGCGCCGTGCCGGATGATGCCGCCGTGCTCCTGGTCGACGCCGGGCAGGAAGCCGGGCACGTCGAGCAGGGTGATCAGCGGGATGTTGAAGGCGTCGCACATCTGGACGAAGCGCGCGGACTTCTCCGACGCCTCGATGTCCAGCACCCCGGCCAGCGAGGCCGGCTGGTTGGCGATGATGCCGACGACCTGGCCGTCGAGCCGGGCCAGGGCGCAGATGATGTTGGTCGCCCAGCGCTCGTGGACCTCCAGGCAGTCGCCGTCGTCGACGATCTCCTCGATGACCTTGCGCATGTCGTAGCTGCGGTTGCCGTCGGCCGGCACCAGTTCCAGCAGCGCGTCGCCGCGCCGGTCGGCCGGGTCGTCGGTGGCGACCACCGGGGGGTTCTCCCGGTTGTTCTGCGGCAGCAGCGACAGCAGGTAGCGCACCTCCTCGATGCACGACTGCTCGTCGTCGTAGGCGAAGTGCGCGACGCCGGAGGTCTCGGCGTGCACGTCGGCGCCGCCCAGGCCGTTCTGCGTGACCTTCTCGCCGGTCACCGCCTGCACCACGTCGGGGCCGGTGATGAACATCTGCGAGGTCTCACGGACCATGAACACGAAGTCGGTCAGCGCCGGGCTGTAGGCCGCCCCGCCCGCGCACGGGCCGAGCATCACCGAGATCTGCGGGATGACACCGGAGGCCCTGGTGTTGCGCTGGAAGATGCCGCCGTAGCCGGCGAGCGCGGAGACGCCCTCCTGTATCCGGGCGCCGGCGCCGTCGTTCAGGCTGACCAGCGGGGCACCGGCCGCGATGGCCCGGTCCATGATCTTGTGGATCTTCTGCGCGTGCGCCTCACCGAGCGCGCCGCCGAAGATCCGGAAGTCGTGCGCGTAGACGAACACCGTGCGGCCGTGGACCGTGCCCCAGCCGGTGATGACGCCGTCGGTGTAGGGGCGCTTGGCCTCCAGGCCGAAGCCGGTCGCGCGGTGCCTGCGCAGCGGCTCGACCTCCTGGAACGATCCCTCGTCAAGGAGCAGTTCGATGCGTTCGCGGGCGGTCAGCTTGCCCTTGGCGTGCTGCGCCTCGGTCGCCTTGTCGCTCGGTCCCCGCCGCACCCGTTCCCGGATGGCGTGCAGCTCCGCCACGCGCCCATGCGTGTCACTGGGTTCGGCCGGCACCTCGTCCACAACGGTCATGCCATGACCTTACGAGCGTTGGCCACTGAATCTCCGCGTTGACTTCTCACACTCTCCGGGGCGACTTCATGGAGGAAGTCGACAGTTGCCTGTGGGGAAAGGACCCCCTGCGTGACGCAGGAGGTCCTTCTCTTTGTACCAATCGCACGAGTCCGGGTCGAGTCGGACTCGTGCCGCCACTCGGGTCGCGCTCAGGTCCTACTCGGGCCGGGCCACCGCCTCGGCCAGCGCCAGCACCCGGCGGGCCTGCTCCACGTGGAGGTTCTCCACCATGCGGCCGCCGACGGTGGCCACCCCGCGGCCCTCGCGCACGGCGGCCTCGAACGCCGCGATCAGCTCGCGGGCCCGGTCGACCTCCTGCTGCGACGGGGCGAAGATCCGGTTGCACGGTTCCAGCTGGGCCGGATGGATGAGGGTCTTGCCGTCGAAGCCCAGCTGCCGGCCCTGGCGGCACTCGGCCTCGAAGGCGTCCAGGTCCCGCACGTCGTTGTGGACGCCGTCGAGGATCACCAGGCCGCGTTCGCGGGCGGCCAGCAGGGCCAGCGACAGCCCGGTCAGCAGCGGGGCCCGGCCGGGGACGTGCTCGGCGTGCAGCTCCTTGGCCAGGTCGTTGGTGCCCATCACCAGCACGGTGAGGCGTTCGCTCGCCGCGGCGACCTCGCGGGCGTCCAGCAGGGCGCGCGGGGTCTCCAGCATCGCCCAGATGGCGGTGTGGTCCGGGGCGCCGGCCGCCTCCAGGGCGCGTTCGACCTGCCTCACGGTCCGGGCGGAGTCGACCTTGGGCACCACCACGGCCGCCGGGCCGGCCGCGGCGACCGCCCGCAGGTCGTCGTCGTGCCAGGCGGTGCCGGGACCGTTGACCCGGATGGTGACCTCGCGGTGCCCGTACGCGCCGGAGGCGGCGGCCGCGGCGACCCGGTCGCGGGCGGCGGCCTTGGCGTCCGGGGCGACCGCGTCCTCCAGGTCGAGGATGAGGGCGTCGGCGGGCAGCGTGCGGGCCTTGTCCAGCGCGCGTTCGTTGGCGCCGGGCATGTAGAGCACCGAGCGGCGCGGCCGCAGGGCGGGGGCGCCGGCCGGGGAGGCGGCGGGGCCGGCCGGGGCGGCGGCCGGGGCGGCGGCGGGGGTGGTGGTGCCGGTGTGCGGGCCTTCCGCGGGCGTGCCGGCGGCGGGGGTCGTGCCGGCGGGGGGCTGCGGGGTGCTCATGGGCGCATCACTCCTGGTCCAGGACGGCGGTGGTGGCGGCGTCGTAGGCGGCGCGCAGCTCGGGGTCGCGGGCGGCGAGGGCGTCGGCCAGTTCGGCGACCACCCGGCACTGCTTGAACGTCGCGTCGTCCTGCATCTTGCCGTCGATCATCACCGCGCCGGTGCCGTCGCCCATCGCCGCCATGACCCGCCGGGCCCAGGCCACCTCACCGGGTTCCGGGGAGAAGACCCGCTTGGCGACGGCGATCTGCACCGGGTGCAGGCTCCAGGCGCCGACGCAGCCGAGCAGGAAGGCGTTGCGGAACTGGTCCTCGCAGGCCAGGGTGTCCTTGATGTCGCCGAACGGCCCGTAGTACGGCAGGATGCCGTGCGCCGCGCAGGCGTCCACCATGCGGGCCACCGTGTAGTGCCACAGGTCCTGCTGGAAGGTGGCCCGCGGCGCGTCGTCGCCGGACGGGTCCTGGCGGACCAGGTAGCCGGGGTGCCCGCCGCCGACCCGGGTGGTCTTCATCCGCCGGCTGGCGGCCAGGTCGGCCGGGCCCAGCGAGATGCCCTGCATGCGCGGGCTGGCGCCGGCGATCTCCTCGACGTTGGCCATGCCGGACGGCGTCTCCAGGATCGCGTGCACCAGGATCGGCCGCTCCAGGCCCGCCTTCGCCTCCAGCTGGGCCAGCAGCCGGTCGACGTAGTGGATGTCCTGGGCGCCCTCGACCTTCGGGACCATGACGACGTCGAGCTTGTGGCCGACCGCGCCGACCAGGGTCAGCAGGTCGTCCAGCGCCCAGGGCGAGTCGAGGCTGTTGATCCGGGTCCACAGCTGGGTGTCGCCGAAGTCCGCCTTCGCCGCGATCTCCACCAGGCCGGCGCGCGCGGCCTCCTTGCGGTCCGCGGCGACCGCGTCCTCCAGGTTGCCCAGCAGCACGTCGACGGTGGGCGCGATGTCCGGCACCTTGGCGGCCATCTTCGGGTTGGACGGGTCGAAGAAGTGGATCATCCGGGACGGCCGGAAGGGCACCTCGCGCACCGGCTGCGGTGCCCCGACCGCGAGCGGCCGGAAGAAGTCCTTCGGAGAACGCATACGGGTCTCCCTGATCGGTTGAGGGTCGGGTCGGTCGTCGTCGTACCCGCCGGTCGTCCGCACAACGCCGAGCGCGTACGACGCCACCGTCACTCTAGGGTGGCGGGCGGTCCTCGTTACCGGCCAGTACCTGTGGACTTCATCTCCTTTCGGTCCGCTCCGCCCGGGCGCTTTCCGGCCGCCCGCGGCACGCCCGCCGGCCCGTTCACCCCCCGCCGGCCCGGAGCGCGGCGCTACCCTCCCCCCATGACCCGACGCCCCCGCACCGTCCTGGCCATGGCACCGGATGTCCGCGACGCGCTGCTGGACGCGCGGGCGGTGCGGCGGCTGGCGGCGCTGGCGGTGTGCGATCCGGGCTTCGTGGTCGCCGACTTCGACGCCGCCGGCGGTGAACTGGCCGACGTCGAGGCGCTGTTGACCTGCTGGGGGTGCCCGCCGCTGACTGGCGCGGTGCTGGAGCGGATGCCGGCGCTGCGGACCGTGGTGCACGCCGCCGGATCGGTCAAGGAACATGTGACGGCGGCGTGCTGGGAGCGGGGCCTGACGGTCTCCAGCGCGGCGTGGGCGAACGCGCTGCCGGTGGCGGAGTACACGGTGGCCGCGATCCTGTTCGCCGGCAAGCGGGTGCTGGAGACGGCACGCGAGTACCGCGAGCGGCGCACCGCGCTGGAACGGCCGGCGGACCTGGGCAACTTCCACCGCGTCGTCGGCGTGGTGGGCGCCTCGCGGATCGGCCGCCGGGTGCTGGAACTCCTGCGCCCCTACGACGTGTTGACGCTGCTGTACGACCCGTACGTCACCGCGGCGCAGGCGGCCCGGCTCGGCGCGGAGCACGTCGGCCTGGACGAACTCGCCCGCCGCAGCGACATCGTCACGTTGCACGCCCCTCAACTGCCGTCCACCCGGCACCTGTTCGACGCCCGGCGGCTGGCGCTGATGCCGGACGGCGCGACGCTGGTCAACACCGCGCGCGGCACGCTGGTCGACACCGCCGCGCTCACCGCCGAACTGGTGGCCGGCCGGCTGCGCGCGGTGCTGGACCACACCGACCCCGAAGTGCTGCCCGCCGACAGCCCGTTGTACGACCTGCCGAACGTGCTGCTGACCCCGCACGTCGCCGGTTCGCTGGGCAACGAGCTGCCCCGGCTCGCGCACGCCGCCCTCGACGAACTCCAGCGGTACGCCGAGGGGTCGCCGTACGCCCACCCGGTGCTGGCCGCCGACCTGGACACGCTGGCCTGACGCGGCGCGGGGCACCGGGCGGGGGGCGGGGGCGGGTCAGTCCTGCGGCGTCACGCCGGCCTGGAACAGGCCGTAGGTGTAGGCGTCCTCCAGTGCCTGCCAGGACGCGGCGATGACGTTCTCCCCCACGCCGACGGTGGACCACTCGGTGCGGCCGTCGCCGGTGGCGATCAGCACCCGGGTGGTGGACTCGGTGCCGTGCCGGCCCTCCAGGATGCGGACCTTGTAGTCGACCAGCTCCATGCGGGCCAGTTGCGGGTAGATCCGCTCCAGGCCCTGCCGCAGCGCGCGGTCCAGGGCGTCGACCGGGCCGTTGCCCTCACCGGTGGCGACGATCCGCTCGCCCTTGGCCCACAGCTTGACGGTGGCCTCGTTGACCTGGGCGCCGTCCGGGCGCTGCTCGACGATGGCCCGCCAGGACTCCACCCGGAAGAAGCGCTCGGCAGTGCCGCGCACCTCGTCGATGAGCAGCAGTTCGAAGGAGGCGTCGGCGGCCTCGTAGGTGTAGCCGCGCAGTTCGCGCTCCTTGACGCGCTCCACCACCCGCCCGGCCAGCGCCCGGTCGCCGGACAGGTCGTAGCCCAGCTCCTTGCCCTTCAGCTCGATCGAGGCGCGGCCGGCCATGTCGGAGACCAGCATGCGCATGGTGTTGCCGACGAGTTCGGGGTCGATGTGCTGGTAGAGGTCCGGGTCGACCTTGATCGCGGAGGCGTGCAGGCCGGCCTTGTGGGCGAACGCCGACACGCCCACGTAGGGCTGGTGGGTGGAGGGGGTGAGGTTGACGACCTCGGCGATGGCGTGCGAGATCCGGGTCATCTCCTCCAGCGCGCCGTCCGGCAGGACCCGCTTGCCGTACTTCAGCTCCAGCGCGGCGACGACCGGGAAGAGGTTGGAGTTGCCGACCCGCTCGCCGTAGCCGTTGGCGGTGCACTGCACGTGGGTGGCGCCGGCGTCCACGGCGGCCAGGGTGTTGGCCACCGCGCAGCCGGTGTCGTCCTGGGCGTGGATGCCCAGCCGGGCGCCGGTGTCGGCCAGCACGGTGCGGACCACCGCGGTGACCTGGGCGGGCAGCATGCCGCCGTTGGTGTCGCACAGCACGACGACGTCGGCGCCGGCCTCGTGCGCGGCCCGGACCACGGCCTTGGCGTACTCGGGGTTGGCGCGGTAGCCGTCGAAGAAGTGCTCGCAGTCGACGAACACCCGCCGGCCGTGCTCGCGCAGGTGCGCGACGGTGTCGCGGACCATCGCGAGGTTCTCCTCCAGCGTGGTGCGCAGCGCCAGCTCCACGTGGCGGTCGTGCGACTTGGCCACCAGCGTGACGACCGGCGCGCCGGACGCCAGCAGCGCGGCCACCTGCGGGTCCGCCGCGGCGGTGCCGCCGGCCTTGCGGGTGGCGCCGAAGGCGACCAGCCGGGCGTGCCGGAAGTCGATCTCGCGCGCCGCGCGCTCGAAGAACTCCGTGTCGCGCGGGTTGGCGCCGGGCCAGCCGCCCTCGATGAAGCCCACGCCGAAGTCGTCCAGGTGACGGGCGATGGCGAGCTTGTCGGCGACCGTGAGGTTGATCCCCTCGCGCTGGGCGCCGTCGCGCAGCGTGGTGTCGAAGACGTGGAACGCGTCGTCGGGCGTGACGGTTTCCGGTGCTGCCGTCATGGTGGTGCTCCTGTCGGGTGGTGGTCGGAGGATCCGATTCCACTTGCCCCCGTAATCTCCGTCGCGCCTCGCTCACCGGGCCGGTCGGGCCCCGGAAACGAAAAAACCTCTCGCGGGTGCGAGAGGTCTGCGCGCGGGTCTGGGACACGGTGTTCGCCGTCGCGGGGAGTTGTCCGCTCCGGCGGTCACTGCGGACCGGCGCGCCTGCTGCCGATAATCATGGCGTACGAGGACACGGTCGAAGTTTCGCACACCGTCTCCGGAGGCGGGACCACCGTCTCATTATCCGGTACGGGGTGCCCGCGGGGCCCGGTGAGCGGTGCACCGGTGCGGCCGGCCGTGGTCCGGTCCCCCGTACTGCGGTACGCAGTGGACGGGCCGCTGGGCTCCGGTACGCGGTGGTCGGGTACGCGGTGGACGGGGAGCCCGCAGGGCGGCGGGTACGCGGTGGACGGTGCACCGGTGCGGCCGGCCGTGGTCCGATCCCCCGTACTGCGGTACGCAGTGGACGGGCCGCTGGGCTCCGGTACACGGTGGCCGGGTACGCGGTGGTCGGGCAGGCGGTGCACCGGTACGTGGTGGCCGGGCCAGCAGTGGCCGGTACGCCGCGCCCCGGCGCGTGGTCGTCCGGTACGCCTGGACGCCGTGGTCCGGCCCGGTCATCCGGTCCGCTGTGGCCGGGTCGGCCGTGCACAGGTACGTGGTGGCCGGGCCAGCAGTGGCCGGTACGCCGCGCCCCGGCGCGCGGTCGTCCGGTACGCCTGGACGCCGTGGTCCGGCCCGGTCATCCGGTCCGCTGTGGCCGGGTCGGCCGTGCACCGGTACGCGGTGGCCGGGCCACTGGGCTCCGGTCCGTGGTGGTCCGGCGCGCGGTCGTGGTTCGGTATGCCGGGGCGCGGGCCCGCTCCGGCCGGCCCGCGCGGGGTGCGCGGGGACCGGAACCGGGCGACGGGGGTCGGGCCGCAGGGGCGGTGCGGTCGAGCGACCGGGGTCGGAGCGCGCGGCGACGCCGTCGGGCGACGGCGGTCGGACCGCCAGAGGCGACCCGACAGGCGACGCGGTCCTTACCGCCGGAGGCGGCCGGCGCCGTCAGGCGACGGGGTGCAGCCAGCCGTGGGTGTCGGCGGCCCGGCCGGTCTGGAGGGCGAGCAGCCGCTCGCGCAAGCGCATGGTGACCTGGCCGGGGGTGCCGTCGCCGACGGTCCACTCGGCGCTGGTGGACTTCGCGGAGCCGACCGGGGTGATGGCGGCGGCGGTGCCGCAGGCGAAGACCTCGGTGATGCTGCCGTCGGCGGTGCCGGCCTTCCAGTCCTCGACGCTGATGCGGGTCTCGGCGGTGCGGTACCCGAGGTCGGCGGCGATCCGCAGCAGGGAGTCGCGGGTGATGCCGGGCAGCAGGGAGCCGGACAGCTCGGGGGTGACGACGCACTCGGTGCCGTCGGCGTCGCGGCGGACGAAGTAGAGGTTCATGCCGCCCATCTCCTCGATCCAGCGGCGTTCCACGGCGTCCAGCCAGACGACCTGCTCGCAGCCCTGCTCGATGGCCTGGGCCTGGGCGACCAGCGAGGCGGCGTAGTTGCCGGCGCACTTGGCCGCGCCGGTGCCGCCGGGCGCGGCGCGCACGTACTCCTCGGATATCCACACCGAGACCGGCTTGACCCCGCCGGGGAAGTAGGCGCCGGCCGGGGAGGCGATGACCATGAACAGGAACTCGCCGGCCGGCTTGACGCCGAGGCCGACCTCGGTGGCGAACATGAAGGGCCGCAGGTAGAGCGACTGCTCGGGTTCGGAGGGCACCCAGGCGCGGTCCTGGGCGACCAGCGCCTCGCAGGCGGCGGTGAACAGCTCCTGCGGCAGCTCGGGCATGGCCAGCCGGCGGGCGGACGCCTGGAAGCGGGCGGCGTTGTTCTCCGGGCGGAACATCGCGACCGAGCCGTCGGCCTGCCGGAACGCCTTCAGGCCCTCGAAAACCGACTGGGCGTAGTGCAGCGTCATGTTGGCCGGGTCGATGGACAGCGGCGCGTACGGGACGAGCTCGGCGTCGTGCCAGCCGCGGCCGGCGGTCCAGCGGATGGTGACCATGTGGTCGGTGAAGTACCGGCCGAAGCCGGGGTTGGCCAGCACCGCAGCGCGCTCCGCGTCGGGGAGGGTGTGCGCGGAGGGCTTGAGCTCGATGGTGGGCGTCGTCATGTGGGTGTCCTTCACCGTGTGGTCGTGGCGGACCGCACCGACGTCCCCGCCGCACGGCGGTCATCAGGACGTCCGACTTGGCTCACGCGGCGGCCCTGGTCCGATTATCACCGAATAGGACCGAAGGCAGAAAGGGCGGGCCGAGGTGATCTACCCGTCAGTGCGGCCCCGGAGGGGGCCAGGCCCCGCGAGGGAGCGCGCCGAACCCGGCCCGCGCGGTGGCGCGGGCCGGGTTCGGCCGGGCGGCGGGCGCGGGGCCCGGCACCCGCCGGCCGGGGTCGACCGGGGAGCGCCGTCGTGCGGCGTCGCCGCCGGCGGTCAGCCCGCCACCCGGGCGGCCAGCGCGTCGCCGACCGCCGAGGTGGAACGGGTGCCGGTGCCGCGTTCGGCCAGGTCGGCGGCGACGGCGGCCTCCACCCGGGCGGCCTCCTGGTCGTAGCCGAGGTGCTGGAGCAGCAGCGCGACCGACAGCACGGTGGCCGTCGGGTCGGCCTTGCCCTGGCCGGCGATGTCCGGCGCGGAGCCGTGCACCGGCTCGAACATCGACGGGAAGTCGCCGGAGGGGTTGATGTTGCCGCTGGCGGCCAGGCCGATGCCGCCGGTGATGGCGGCGGCCAGGTCGGTGATGATGTCGCCGAAGAGGTTGTCGGTGACGATGACGTCGAAGCGCTCGGGCTGGGTGACGAAGAAGATCGTCGCGGCGTCGACGTGCAGGTAGTCGGTGGTGACCTCGGGGAAGTCGCGGCCGACCTCGGCGAAGATCCGGCTCCACAGGTGGCCGGCGTGCACCAGCACGTTGTTCTTGTGGACCAGGGTGAGCTTGCGGCGCGGCCGGGCCTGGGCACGGGTGTAGGCGTCGCGCACCACGCGTTCGATGCCGAAGGCGGTGTTGAGGCTGACCTCGGTGGCCACCTCGTGCGGGGTGCCGGCCCGCAGCACGCCGCCGTTGCCGGTGTAGGGGCCCTCGGTGCCCTCGCGGACCACGACGAAGTCGATGTCGTCCTTGCCGGCCAGCGGCGAGGTGACGCCGGGCAGCAGCTTGCCCGGGCGCAGGTTGACGTGGTGGTCGAAGGCGAACCGCAGCTTGAGCAGGAAACCGCGTTCCAGCACGCCGGACGGGACCGAGGGGTCGCCGATGGCGCCGAGCAGGATCGCGTCGTGCGCCTTGAGGGCGGCCAGGTCGTCGTCGGTGAGGGTCTCACCGGTGGCGTGGTAGCGGGCGGCGCCGAAGTCGTAGGCCCGGGTCTCCAGCTTCACGTCGCTCGGCAGGACGGCGCCGAGCACCTTGAGACCCTCGGCCACCACCTCCTTGCCGATTCCGTCACCGGGGATCACTGCGAGGCTGATGGTGCGAGACATGCGGCGACTGTACGCCCGCGTCCACCCCATGACATGGACCGTCCGGATGATGGACGCGAGGCGCGTCGTCGGCGGACCGCTGGGTCAGTGGGCCTCGTGGCCGGTCGCACCGCCGTTGTCACGGCGGTCAAGGGCGCGCTGGAGGGCCTCGGCGGCGTTCTTGCGGGTGGTCTCATCCATGGGTGCACAACTCCAGACCAGAACGTAGGTGTGAGGGGGTGCGCCGGAAGAGGCGGGGAACGGGTGCGGCAGGGGTGGCCTGCGCGGTGCACCGGCTCTCGTCCGCCGTTCGCTGGATCAAGCGAGACGTTCGGCTCCTACAACGCTAGAGCCCCACAGCCGTTCTGTCTGCACAGTTACTCGGACTTCCTACTATCTGAGACGGTCATCACTCGGCCGGGTGACGCAACGGCCGCCCGGCGGATGCCGGACGGCCGTTGCGAAGGGGTCGGCCGGAGCGGCCGGGGGCGGTCAGCCCATGTGCGGGTAGCGGTAGTCGGTCGGCGGGAGCAGCGCCTCCTTGATGGCGCGGGTGGACGACCAGCGCATCAGGTTCTGCTTGGCACCGGCCTTGTCGTTGGTGCCCGACGCCCGGCCGCCGCCGAACGGCTGCTGGCCGACGACCGCGCCGGTCGACTTGTCGTTGACGTAGAAGTTGCCGGCCGCGTAGCGCAGCTTGTCCATGGTGTGCGCCACGGCCTGCCGGTCGTTGGCGATGACCGAGCCGGTCAGCGCGTACTGGGAGACCGACTCCATCTGCGTGAGCATCTCGTCGTACCGGTCGTCCTCGTAGACGTGCACGGCGAGGATCGGGCCGAAGTACTCCTCGCGGAAGACCTCGTTGTCCGGGTCGGAGCAGACCAGCACGGTCGGGCGGACGAAGTAGCCGACCGAGTCGTCGTAGCTGCCGCCGGCCACGACCTCCACGGTGGGGTCGGCCTTGGCGCGGTCGATGGCGGCCTTGTTCTTGGCGAACGCCCGCTCGTCGATCAGGGCGCCGATGAAGTGGTCGAGGTCGGTGACGTCGCCCATGGTCAGCCCCTCGGTCTCGGCGACGAAGGCCTCCTTGAAACCGCCGTCCCAGATCGAGCGCGGGATGTAGGCGCGGGAGGTCGCCGAGCACTTCTGGCCCTGGTACTCGAAGGCGCCGCGGGTCAGCGCGGTCCTGAGCACCGCGGTGTCGGCCGACGGGTGGGCGACCACGAAGTCCTTGCCGCCGGTCTCGCCGACCAGCCGCGGGTAGGTCTTGTAGTTCTCGATGTTGTTGCCGACCGTCTTCCACAGGTGCTGGAAGGTCCGGGTCGAGCCGGTGAAGTGCACGCCGGCCAGGTCCGGGTGGGTCAGCGCGACCTCGGAGACCTCCAGGCCGTCCCCGGTGAGCAGGTTGATGACGCCCTTCGGCAGCCCGGCCTCCTCCAGCAGCTCCATCATCAGCACGGCGGCCCGGGTCTGGGTGGGCGACGGCTTCCACACCACGACGTTGCCCATCAGCGCGGGCGCGGTCGGCAGGTTGACGGCGATGGCGGTGAAGTTGAACGGCGTGATGGCGTAGACGAAGCCCTCCAGCGGGCGGTGGTCCATCCGGTTCCACACCTGCGGGGCGTTGGCCGGGGGCTGCTCGGCGAGGATCTGCCGGGCGTAGGCGACGTTGAAGCGCCAGAAGTCGATCAGCTCGCAGGGCGCGTCGACCTCGGCCTGCTGGGCGGTCTTGGACTGCCCCAGCATGGTGGCGGCGGCGATGGTCTCGCGCCACGGGCCGGCCAGCAGGTCGGCGGCGCGCAGGATGATCGCGGCCCGGTCGTCGAACGACATCGCCCGCCAGCCGGGGGCCGCGGCCAGCGCCGCGTCGACGGCCTCCTGCGCGTCCTGCCGGGTGGCGTTGCGCCCGGTGCCGAGCCGCTTGGCGTGCGCGTGCGGCTGGACGACGTCGAACGGCGCTCCGGCGCCCATCCGCTTGGTGCCGCCGATGGTCATCGGCAGGTCGACGGGGTTCTCGCCCAGCTCCTTGAGCTTGGCCTCCAGCCGGGCCCGCTCCGGGGAGCCCGGTGCGTAGGAGTGCACCGGCTCGTTGACCGGGGTGGGGACCTGGGTCACGGCGTCCATGAAACGGATCTCCTTCGAAGGTGGTCTGCGCTTCTGCCTGCGAGTCTGCTGCGGAATCCGCCGGCGTGCGACGGAATCGGGGGTACGGGGGCTGTCGGGTGCCGGGGGGCGAAAGCGGGGGCCGGTTTCCGGCGGTGTCGGGTGCCGGAGCCGGGGCCGCCCGGGGTGCCCGGTGCCGGCGCCGTCGGGGCCGTCGGGGGCCGGAGCCGGGTTTCCGGGGCGCCGGGCGCCGGAGCCGGGGTGCCGGCGGGGTCGGGCGCCGACATCGGTGGCGCCGGCGGGGTCAGGCGCCGGCCGGGACGAACGAGCGGAGGAAGAAGGCCAGGTTCGCCGGGCGCTCCGCCAGCCGCCGCATGAAGTAGCCGTACCAGTCGGCGCCGTACGGGACGTAGATCCGCATCCGCTCGCCGTCGGCGGCCAGTCTGGCCTGCTCGGCGGCCCGGATGCCGTAGAGCATCTGGAACTCGTAGTCCCCGGCGACCCGGCCGGCCTCGCGGGCCAGATGGCGGGCGATGGAGATCATCCGGGGATCGTGCGATCCGACCATCGGGTAACCGCCGCCGGCCATCAGGATGCGCAGGCACCGCACGTAGGCCCGGTCCACCTCACGCTTGTCCTGGTACGCGACGGAGGCCGGCTCCTTGTAGGCGCCCTTGACCAGCCGCACCCGGGAGCCGGGGACGGCCAGCGCCCGGCAGTCCTGCTCGGTGCGGAACAGGTAGGACTGCACGACGGCGCCGGTGCCCGGGTGCTCGCGGCGCAGCTCGGCGACCACGGCCAGCGTGGAGTCCACGGTGGTGTGGTCCTCCATGTCGCAGGTCACCGTGGTGCCGGCGGCACTGGCCGCGGCGGCGACCTGCCGCACGTTCTCCAGCGCGATGTCGTGGCCGCCGACCGGCAGCGCCTGCCCGAAGGCGGACAGCTTGACCGACACCTCGGCCCGCTTGCCGAGACCCTCGGCGTCCAGCGCCTCCAGCAGCCGCAGGTAGGCGTCGCGGGTGGCGCCGGCGGTGGCCCGGTCGGTGACGTCCTCGCCGAGGTGGTCGAGGGTGACCTCCAGGCCGGCGTCGGCCAGCGCGCGCACCCGGTCCATCGCGGTGGGCAGGTCGTCGCCGGCCACGAAGCGGTGCACGACCGGCCGGGTGACGGGCGCGGCCGCGACCAGGCGGCGCATGCGGTCGCTCCGCGACACGGCGAGCAGCACGGGACCCAGCACGGGCTCCTCCAGTTGACGCGACGGTCACCGCGGCACACGCCGGCGGTCCACTGCCGTGAATGTAGGTTTTCCCGCTCACCGTCGGCCATCGACAGGTGTCACGCATCCGCGGCACCCCCGTCATACATCTGTATGAGGGACAATGGCGGGGTGCACGGCTACGGGGACTACGGCGACTTCGAGGGCTACCAGGATCTGGTCGACGAGGTGTCCGCGCTGCTCGGCGCACCGGCCACCTTGGAGGACCGCGACTTCCGGCTGATCGCCTTCGGCGCGCACGACAGCGACGACGCGGCGGTCACCGATCCGGTGCGCACCCGTTCGGTACTGACCCGGCGCTCCAGCGCCGAGGTGCGCGCCTGGTTCGAGGGCTTCGGCATCGCCCGCGCCACCGGCCCGCTGCGGGTGCCGGCCGACCCGCGGGCCGGCATCCACGCCCGGGTCTGCCTGCCGGTACGCCACCGGGGGGTGGTCTACGGCTACGTGTGGCTGCTGGAGGACGACGAGCCCGGCCGGCCGCCCCACGAGGAACGGGCGCTGCGGGCGGCGATGGGGGTGGCCGACCGGATCGGCGTGCTGCTGGCGGCGGACACCCGGGCCGGGGCGGACGCCGGGCGGGCGCTGCTGGACGTGCTGACCGACTCCAAGGCCCGGCGGGAGGCGGCCCGCGACACGCTGCGGACCGCGCTGGGCCGCGCGGCGGACAGCGAGCTGGCGGTGGTGTGCGTGACCCCGTGGGACAGTGCCGAGTCGCCCGACTCCGAGGTGCTGCCGGGGGTACGGACACTGCCGGGCGCGCTGGCGCTGTGCGCGGCACCGGAGTCCGGCCCGCCGGGCGGCGGTGCGGGCCGCGAGACGCCGGGGCGGTCCGGCCGGACGGCGGACGGCGGAGCGGGCGGGGCTGCCGGGCCGGGCGGGCCGGGGGACGGCGACGGGCTGGTGGTGCTGACGCGGGGGCGGTCGGCGGCGGCGGTGGCCGGGCGGCTGGTGGAGTCCGCACGCGGCGCGGACGGCCGGGCCGGGGTGAGCGACCCGCGGCACGGTCTGGACGGCCTGCCCGGCGCGTTCCGCGAGGCGCTGACGGCCGCCCGCGCGGCCCGGGCCCAGCCGCGGCTCGGCCCGGTCGCCCTCTGGTCCGGCATCGGCCCGTACCGCCTGCTGGCGGCGCTGCCGCGCGGTGCGACCGACCCGGCGGTACTCCCCCTGCTGGAACCGGCCCACGCCGAACTCGCCCACACCGCCGAGGTGTTCCTCGACTGCGCGGGCGGCGCCGGCCGGGCCGCGGCGGTCCTGGCCGTCCACCGGCAGACCCTCTACTACCGCCTCTCCCGCATCCAGGCCCTCACCGGCCTCGACCTGGCCGACGGTGAGGACCGCCTGCTGCTACACATGGCACTGAAGGCGGTCCGGCTGTAGGCGGGGTGCGCGGCCGGGCGGGGTGCCCTGCCGGGCGGGATGGGGTGGTGTGGGGCGCGGGCGTTGGCGGGGGCACGGTCGCCGGCAGGTGGGACGGGGTGGACGGGGGCGCGGTCGCCGGCGGGGACGCGGGCCGGAAGGCGGGGCGGGGCCGCGGGGGTGCGGTGTGCCCGAAGCGGCCCCCGGACGCACGTCCGCCCGGGAACGAACGCGGCACGCCGACCCCGTACGAACCCCGCCTCCGTCGGACCCGCAGCGCGTGATCCGTCACAGCCGCAGCGCGTGGCCCGTCGTCACGTCCACGTGGGCGGGGACGTCGTCGTGGCGGTCGCCGACGGTGGAGGTGCCGGTGCGTTCGACCATCAGGATCGCGGCGCCTTCGGGGGCGTGCGGCTTGTGCGGGGTGCCGCGCGGGACGGTGAAGACGTCGCCCCGGGCCAGCCGCACGGTGCGCTCCCCCGCCGGTTCGCGCAGCGAGATGCGCAGGGCGCCGTCCAGCACGAGGAAGAACTCGTCGGTGTCGTCGTGGACGTGCCAGACGTGCTCGCCGGCGACCTTGGCGACGCGGACGCCGTAGTCGTTGACGCGGGTGACCAGTCGGGGGCTCCACAGGGCGTCGAAGGAGGCCAGCGCTTCGCCGAGGGCGATGGGTTCGTTGCTCACCGGTCCACCTTCGCCGGTCCTTCCGGGCGGGGTAAGTGCTAGGAATGGCGGATGGCGCAAGAATCCTCGCAGGCGGTTACCCGACCCGGTGCGCACCGGGTCGTGGTGATCGTGGACGAGAACTCCAACCCGTTCGAACTCGGCTGCGCGACCGAGGTATTCGGGCTGCGCAGGCCCGAACTCGGCCGTGATCTCTACGACTTCCGGCTCTGCTCGGCCACGCCGCGCACGCTGATGCGGGACGGGTTCTTCACGCTGACCGGGGTGGCCGGCCTGGAGGCGGCCGACACGGCGGACACGCTGATCGTCCCCAACCGGCCGGACACCGAGGTGCCGCGCCGCCCGGCCGTACTGGCGGCGGTCCGGCGGGCGCACGCGCGCGGGGCCCGGCTGCTGGGGCTGTGCAGCGGCGCCTTCACGCTGGCCGAGGCCGGGGTACTGGACGGCCGCCGGGCCACCGCGCACTGGCAGTGGGCCGACTCCTTCCGGGCCCGGTTCCCCGCCGTGCGCCTGGAGACCGACGTGCTCTTCGTGGACGACGGCGACATCCTCACCGCCGCGGGCAGCGCCGCCGCGCTCGACCTCGGGCTGCACGTGGTCCGCCGCGACCACGGCGCCGAAGTGGCCGCCTCGGTCAGCCGCCGCCTGGTCTTCGCCGCCCACCGGGACGGCGGCCAGCGCCAGTTCGTGGAACGCCCGGTGCCCGACCTGCCCGACGAGTCGCTGGCGCCGGTACTGGCCTGGGCGCAGGAACACCTGGACTCGCCGCTGACGGTGGCCGGCCTGGCGGCCCGCGCCGGGGTCAGCCCGGCGACGCTGCACCGCCGCTTCCGCGCCCAGCTCGGCACGACGCCGCTGGCCTGGCTGACCGGTGAACGCCTCACGCAGGCCCGCCGGTTGCTCGAACGCGGCACGTGCGGCGTCGACCTCGTCGCCCGGCACAGCGGCCTGGGCACCGCGGCCAACCTGCGTACCCTGCTGCGCCGCGAGACCGGACTGACCCCGTCGGCCTACCGGCACCGCTTCGGACCGGGATCGGCGGCGGGGACGGCTTCGACCTCGGGGTCGGAGCCGCGGTCAGGCTCAAGGGCGGCATCGGAGGCAACGTCAGAGGGAAGCCGCAGCCACCCGCCGCACCGCGTTAACGGTGACCCCGCAGGCGTTCACCGCGCCGCAGGCGTTCACCGCACCGGAGGCGTCCGCACGGAACCGCGGCCACCCGCCGCACCGCGGCAACGATGACCCCGCAGGCGTTCACCGCACCGGAGGCGTTCGCGGCGCCGCGGCCGGCCACCGCGCCGGGATACCGCCCCCGCCGCACCCCCTCGCCGCACCCCGTCGCCCCTGACGCCGGAGGCCGCGCCGGGCGGGGAGGACGCGGGACGCGTCGTCGACCGCGCCGGCGACCGGCCCCCGTGCGTCGCTACTCCGCCTGGGTGGCCGTGCCGACCGGGGCCGTGGCGGTCGCCGGGGAATCGGAGACGGAGACCTCCGCGCCGTCGTGATCGCTGCCGGCGGTGCCGGAGCCGAGCTGCTGGTTGAGGGTGCGGTCGACCTCCAGCCAGGAGTCGGCGTGCGAGTTGTCGATCAGCGAGAAGGCGGCGCCGCGCGACTCGGTGGCCGGCGGGGAGTCGTCGTTGGCGTACGAGATCCCACCGGTGCCGCCGAGCAGCAGGCCGGCGCCGGTCGTCACCAGCAGCGCCCGGCAGGCGTACCGCCGCACCGCACCGCGCGGCGGGCGGCCCGTGGGCCCGCTCATGAACCGGCGCTGGCCGGCGCCGGGGCGCTGACGCGGGCCGTGGGCGGGTGGTGCCGGCTGATGTTGCGTTCCAGCAGTTCGGTGGAGGCCCGCACGCCGACGCCGCCGTCGCCGACCTCGGGGAGCCGGCCGTCGGCGAACTTCAGCTCGGCCAGCGCGGTGTCGATCGCGGTGTGCGCGGCGAACAGGCACGGGGTGCTGTAGATCGCCACGTCGACGCCGAGGTCGGTGAGCTCGGTCAGCGAGATGCGCGGTGACTTGCCGCCGGCGATCTGGTTGAACAGCAGCGGCTTGTCGCCGATGACGTCGCGCACCCGGCGGATCCACTCCAGGCTGCGCACCCCGTCGACCAGCACGACGTCGGCGTCGGTGGCGGCCAGGGCGGCGGCCCGGCGCAGGATCTCCGACTCCTCCGTCGCGTCGGTGCGGGCGACGACCAGCAGGTCCTCGCGGGTCTCCAGGACGAGCTGGAGCTTGTCGAGGTACTCCTCCAGCGGCAGGATCTGCTTGCCGTCGGCGTGTCCGCAGCGGCGGGGGCGCTTCTGGTCCTCCAGGATGACGCCGGAGGCGCCGGCCCGTTCCACCTGCTGGACGACGTGGCAGGCGACCTCGGGGTCGACGTAGCCGTCGTCGATGTCGACCAGCAGGTGGTGGCCGGGGAAGGCCATGCGCAGCCGCTGGACGAACGCGACCATGTCCGGCCAGGCGATGTAGCCGATGTCGGGCAGGCCGTAGTGCGAGGCGGCGAAGCCGAATCCGGAGACGAAGAATCCCTCGTAGTGCTGCGCCGCGATGGACGCGGAATACATGTCGTAAATTCCGATGAGCGGAGTGGTGCGCTCGGCGGAGATGTCGGCGCGCAGGGCACGTCCGTATTCCATTTACTCTCCCTTGGGTTTTCGGCATCGCGAAGTCACCTGACAACAGGCCCTCTTGACCCGTTGCCAGGTCAATGGTGCCAGATGAACCCAAGAAAGCTAAAGGAAACGGTAAAGACTTCGCTAAGTCATATGAACCTCACGCCGTGACCTTGACGCGCGGAAAAGCCCCGGAAACACCGGCGGAATACGCTCGCCGGTGGGAGATCCGCCACCGCGCGGGCCGCCCGCCGGGAATCCGCCACCAGGATTGCCGTCGCGCCGGAAACACCGCGCCACCGGACGTCCGCCCCGCACGCCCCGCACGCGCCCCCGGACGTCCGCCCCGCACGCGCCCCCGCACGCCCCATCCCCGCACGCCCGCCCCGGACCCCGGCTCCCCGTTGCGCCGACCGCCCCCTACACCGGCGGGGTCAGCGACAGCTCGGACCAGATGGTCTTGCCCTGCGGGTCGTGCCGGGTGCCCCAGCGGTCGGTGAGCTGGGCGACGATGAACAGCCCGCGGCCGCCCTCGTCGAGGGTGCGGGCGCGGCGCAGGTGCGGGGCGGTGCTGCTGCCGTCGGAGACCTCGCAGATGAGGGTCTTCTCCCGGATCAGGCGCAGCTGGACGGGGGCCTCGCCGTAGCGGACCGCGTTGGTGACCAGCTCGCTGACCACGAGTTCCGTGGTGAACGCGATGGCCTCCAGTCCCCAGGCGGCCAGCTGGGAGGTGGCCAGGTCGCGGGCCCGGCCGACGGAGGCGGGCTCGGCGGCCAGGTCCCAGGTGGCGACGTGCTGGGCGTCGAGCGCCCGGGTGCGGGCCAGCAGCAGGGCGATGTCGTCGGTCTGCTGGTCGTCGAGCAGGCTGGCGAGGACCGCGTCGCAGGTGGCCTCCAGGGACGGGCCGGCGCCGGACAGCGCGTGGCGCAGCCGGTCGAGGCCCTCGTCCATCTCCCGGCGGCGGGACTCGACCAGGCCGTTGGTGTAGAGCGCCAGCAGGGAACCCTCGGCGAGTTCCAGCTCCCGGGATTCGAACGGCAGGCTGCCCAGGCCCAGCGGCGGTCCGGCGGGCAGGTCGACGAAGGCGGTGGTGCCGTCCGGGGCGACCAGCACCGGCGGCGGGTGGCCGGCCCGGGCCAGGGTGCAGCGGCGGGAGACCGGGTCGTAGACGGCGTACAGGCAGGTGGCACCGGTCTCGCCGGCCGGCAGCGGGTCGAGGGGGGCGCCGCACTCGTCCTGGCCGGGATCGGTCTCGGTGCCGAGCCGGGTGACGACGTCGTCGAGGTGGGTGAGCAGTTCGTCGGGGGGGAGGTCGATGTCGGCCAGCGTGCGCACCGCGGCGCGCAGCCGGCCCATGGTGGCGGAGGCGTGCATGCCGTGCCCGACGACGTCGCCGACCACCAGGGCGACCCGGGCGCCGGACAGCGGGATCACGTCGAACCAGTCGCCGCCCACGCCCGCCTCGCTGCCGGCCGGCAGGTAGCGGCTGGCGGCCTCCACGGCGGCGTTCCTGGGCAGGCCGCGCGGCATGAGGCTGCGCTGGAGGGTCAGGGAGCGGTGGTGTTCACGGGTGTAGCGGTGGGCGTTGTCCAGGCACACCGAGGCGCGGGAGGTGATCTCCTCGGCGAGCAGCAGGTCGTCGTCGTCGAACGGCTCGGGGCGGCGGTGGCGGATGAAGACCGCGACGCCCAGCGTGGCGCCGCGGGCCCGCAGCGGGATGGTGATGCCGGAGTGCAGGCCGAAGTCCTCGACCTTGGCGGCCCGGCGCGGGTCCTGCGCCAGCCACTCGACCACCTCGGCGTCCCGCAGCAGCTGGCCGGCCCTGATGGGGGTGCCGGCGGCGAGGCTGCGGGCGGGTACCGAGATCGGCGGGTACACGTCGGCCTCGCCGAGGTCGAGCACCGCCTCCGGTGAGCTGTCCAGCACCGAGGTGTGCGCCACCCGGCGCAGTCGGACCGCTCCTTCGAAGGGGCCGGGTTCCGGGTCGTCGCCGGACAGCACCCAGTCGAACAGGTCGACGGTGACGAAGTCGGCGAACCGCGGGGTGGCCACGTCGGCCAGTTCCCGGGCGGTGCGCACCACGTCCAAGGTGGTGCCGACCCCGGCGGTGGCCTGGCCGAGCAGCGCCAGCCGGTCGCGGGCGACCATCAGCCGGACCAGCCGCTCCTCGCGTTCCAGCCGCACCCGGCACACCAGCACCCCGACGACGGAGGCCAGCAGGACCGCGACCAGCACCACCACCCGGCCGCCGTCGGTGAGGTGGTCGATGACGACGCCGTAGACGCAGCCGGACACCACCAGGTTGACCACCGAGATCAGCAGGCTCTGGCGCATCGGCAGCAGCGCGCCGGCGACCACCGGCGTCAGCACCGAGTAGCCGGACCACCGCAGCAGGCCACCCTCGCCGAAGTCGATCTGGACGAAGGTGGCCAGCGCGATCCATCCGAGCAGCAGGACGGTGACATGCCGCACGCTCAGCCGAACGGAGACCACAGCCACCTCCCGCAACCGCTCTGCCTTCAGCGTCGCATACATGCGGGGCGGTACTCATGTCGTGGCGAACCGGGATCTACACGGCGTGTCGTCCGTACGCCGCCGGGACCTGCCCGACAACGCGGCGTACGGACGCCTTCGTGACGTACACGGCGGCATCCCGTCCGCCCGCCCGCGGCGGCGTCACGGGCGGGCGTCCGCGGCGGCCGCGCGGCGGGCCCGGCGGCGGCGCAGCGGGCCGGTGCGGGGTTCCTGGTCGGGCACCCAGCCGAAGGTCAGGCAGGCGCCGAGGATGCCGAGCAGCAGGCCGGCGAAGAACCCGCCGAGGTTGGACGTCACCCAGCTGCCCAGGGCCAGCAGCACGCCCAGGACGGAGTAGAACATCCGCTGGGCCGGGTTGACGATCGTCAGCACGCCGCACACCACCAGGACCGCCGGGATGAGGTAGCCGGTCAGGCCCTGCATGCCGATGTGCACCACGACGCCGATGGACGCCTTCTCGGTGACCAGGATCTCGGCGCCGCCGAGTGTCATGAGCAGGCCGCCGGCGAAGGGCCGCCGGCCGCGCCACGTCCTGAAGGCACCGGCCGGCCGGGACGGCGGCGCGGGGTCGGCCGGCGGGGCGGCGAACGCGTCGCGTGACGGGTCGCCGGACGCTTCGGGCGCCGGAGCGGCCGGCCACCGGGCGGACGGTTCCCGGGGCGCCGGCGGGGCGGGGAACCGGCCGTCGGCCGGTTCCCCTTCCGGCGCGTCTCCTGGAACGGGGTCGCGCGAGACCATGGGTCAGCAGCCCTTGCTGTTGAAACTCATGTGGAGGCCGGGGAGCGTGAACGCGGCAGCCGTGGTGGCGTAGTTGACCTGCCGCAGGTTGTTGATGGTGACGGTGTCGGCCTGCTGGCCGAAGACGCCGGACGGCCCCTTGGAGTCGCCCTTGGTGAAGGTGGAGGCGTCGCCGCCGATCTCGATGTTCTTGAACGACGCGTCGCCGGCGATCGTCGAGGAGTCGGTGACCAGGTCGTGCGCGGCGACCAGTTTGCTGCCGCCGCCGGCGTGGATCACCAGGTCGACCCCGCCCAGGTCCACGCTCTGGCACAGGTTCGCCAGGGTGGCGTCCTTGATCGCGGAGACCATGACGAGTTCCTGGCCGCCGGTGTCGCCCGCGTTCGGGCTGTTGGGGGCCATGTTGTCCAGGCCGCCGTACTGCTCGAACCCGGTGCCCTGCAGCTGGGTGGCGGTGACGGTGAACGGCATGCCCGAGATGGAGAACTGGGCGGCTATCGCGCCCTGCGCGGTCAGGACGACCAGCGCGGCGGCGGCCGCCGCGGCCGGCACGCCCATCAGCGCGGTCCGGCGCAACCGGACCCGTCCTCTGCGGGCGGGAACGGACGGGGTGGACGGTGCCATGGCGACTCCCTGATGAGGCTGATCACTACAACGAGCTCTTCCAGCGCGTTGCCCTGGCGCGGACAGCGATGGCGGACGCGGATCCCGGGCGCCGACGTCCCTGGCAGGGGACCCGGCGCGCGTGGCGGACGTCACGTTCGCGTATCGCAGTGTTACCCAGGGGTAGCGGCTGGGTCAACCCGCTTGTGAATAAACGGTGTTGACGTCGCGTCGATCACGGGACGGTCCGGCGTGGCGCAGCGCAGCGCGACGTGGGCGACCGGCGTCTCGACCGCCGCCACCTGGGCCGCGGCGGCCACGCCGAGGAACGGCGCGAGCACGTAGTAGGTGAGGGTGGGCAGCAGTTCCGGCAACTCGCGCGTGCGGCCTTCGTCCACCCACCGGTGCAGGGCCGTATACGCTCCGCCCACCGCGCAGGCCACCAGTTCGTCGTGCGGAACCGGCAGCGGGCGGGTCGGCGCGTCGGCGAAGAACGGGTGGAATCGAGCCAGTAAACGGTCCCGCTCGTGCCGCCCGGCCGGGCCGACCGCGTCGGCCTCCACCACCGCGGTGACCGCGAAGGCCGGCGCGGAGGCCAGGATCGCCAGCATGGTGGCCAGCCCGCGGCGCATCGCGGCCGGCCAGTCCGGACCGCCGGCGAAGGACTCCCGCATGGCCCGCAGCAGCAGGTCGGTGCCGTGCCGGTGGGCCACGACGAAGGCGTCCTCCTTGCCGTCGAACAGCTCGTAGAACACCGGCCGGGTCACCCCGGCGGCCGCGCAGATGTCGCTGACCCGCGCCCGGGCGTACCCCTTGTCCGCGACCGTGCGTACCAGGCCGTCCAGCAGCCGTTCCCGCTGGGTGGCGGCCACTTCCTCCGGCGAGGCGCGGCGCGGTCCGCGGCGGATGGAACGTTCCGGGTCACGGCCCGGCCGCGTGCCGGGAAGGAGCAACAGGGGCCCGGGCGGAGGGGTTTCCTTCATGTCTGACTTCTTCCCGCGTGCTTGACGCTGAATACCCGTGGGGTTTACAACTCTCGCAGGTTTCCCAATGTTTCGGGACTGTTGCGCAACCGCGGTGGTGGCAGCCGCCGTTGTCCCGAACCGCCGTTCCGGGCACGTGGCGCCGCGCTCCGGCACGGTGGCCGTGCCACGCGCGTCTACAGGTCCCGTCGCCCGCTCCCGGTGCCCGCCCCGGCACCGGGGCGTCCCAGGGCGTCCAGCCGCCGCCTCCCGCCGGAGGAGAAGCCGTCAGGCCGGCGGCGGCTGTGTACCTCCGCACGAGGTTCCGCCCGACCGCCCCAGGCACCACGCGTCCGCCGCGCCGCCGTACCGCGGCCCGCCCGCGGCAGGCACGCCGCACCTCCAGCACGGCGTGCCTGCCGCACGGCGCAGGTCCCGAACGGCGCACCTTCAACACGGCACACCTTCAGCACAGCGCATCTCCCGCACGGCGCACGTCAGCAACGCCCGCACGTCAGCACCACGGTGAAACGCACCATGCCCTTGAACCTGTCGATGGAATGAGGCACTCATGCGTACTCGCACCAGCCTGATCGTCGCCGCCGCCGCTGCCGCCCTCGCGTTCGGCGCGGTCGTCCCCGCCTCCGCCGCCGTCCACCCCGACACCTCCGCCGTGCTGACCACCGGCAGTGCCGGCGGAACCGCCGCCGCGGTCAACGACGTGCTGGCCGGCTCGGTCGCCTCCGGCAGCAAGGCGACCTTCTACTCCTCCGCCACCGGCACCACCGGTGTCTCCTGCGCCGCCTCGGCGTTCAGCGCCAAGGTCGTCACCAATCCGACCGCGCCCGGCTCCGCCACCGAGTCGCTGACCGCGCAGAGCTTCAGCAGCTGCACCTCCAACGTGGTCGGCGTCTCCGGCGTGCAGAGCGTCACCGTCAACGCGCTGCCCTACAACACCAAGGTCGCCGACACCTCCGGCGACCCGGTCACCGTGTCGCCGCCGACCGGCTCGATCCAGACCACCGTGGTCCTCAACACCCTGCTGGGCACCACCACCTGCGTCTACACCAGCCCGTCGATCACCGGCGCCGCCAGCAACACCGACAACTCGCTCACCTTCACCAACCAGCACTTCACCAAGTCCAGCGGCTCCAGCCTGTGCTTCAGCGACGCGTACTTCAGCGTCAAGTACGCGCCCCTGACCGACACCACCAAGGGCGGCGCCAAGCTCTTCGTCAACTGACGTCCGCCACCCGTCGGTCACCGTGAAAAAGGCCGGTGGCCCGCCGCGCAGCGCACGCGGCGGGCCACCGGCCCCGCACCACCCGGCGTACCGGGTCAGTCCACCAGGTTGACCGCGCGGGCCGACGTGGCGCCGATCTCCTGAGCGATCTCGGCCAGCACCGGCACCGGGATGGAGTCGTCCACGGTGAGCGCCACCAGCGCGTCGCCGCCCTCGGCGGTCCGCGCCACCTGCATGCCGGCGATGTTGATGCCGGCCTCGCCCAGGATCCGGCCGAGGGTGCCGACCACGCCGGGCCGGTCGCCGTACCGCAGGAACGCCATGTGGTCGTTGAGGACGAGGTCCACCTCGAACTCACCGACGGCGACGATCTTCAGGATGTGCTTGGGGCCGGACAGGGTGCCGGAGACCGACACCTCGTCACCGCTGGCCAGCGTGCCGGAGACCGTCACCAGGTTGCGGTGCTCGGGCGACTCGGAGCTGGTGGTGAGCCGGACCTCGATGCCGCGCTCCTGCGCGAACAGCGGCGCGTTGACGTAGGAGACCGTCTCGGCCACCACGTCCTCGAACACCCCCTTGAGGGTGGACAGTTCGAGCACCTTGACGTCGTGCTGGGTGATCTCGCCGCGTACCTCGACGTCGAGGCGGACCGCGACCTCGCCGGCCAGCGCGGTGAAGATCCGGCCCAGCTTCTCCGCCAGCGGCAGACCGGGGCGCACGTCCTCGGCGATCACGCCGCCCTGCACGTTGACCGCGTCCGGCACCAGTTCGCCGGCCAGCGCCAGGCGCACCGAACGGGCCACCGAGATGCCGGCCTTCTCCTGCGCCTCACCGGTGGAGGCGCCCAGGTGCGGGGTGGCCACCACCGAGTCGAACTCGAACAGCGGGGAGTCGGTGCACGGCTCGGAGCTGAAGACGTCCAGGCCCGCACCCGCGACCCGGCCCTCCTTCAGCGCGCTGGCCAGCGCCGCCTCGTCCACGATGCCACCGCGCGCCGCGTTGACGATCCGCACCGACGGCTTGACCTTGTGCAGCGCCTCGTCGCCGATCAGGCCGAGCGTCTCGGGCGTCTTGGGCAGGTGGACGGTGATGAAGTCGGCGACCTCCAGCAGCTCGTCCAGCGTCAGCAGCTTGACGCCCATCTGCGCGGCGCGGGCCGGCTGGACGTAGGGGTCGTACGCCACGATCTTCATGCCGAACGCGGACATCCGCTGCGCCACCAGCACGCCGATGCGGCCCAGGCCCACGACGCCCAGGGTCTTCTCGGCCAGTTCGACGCCGGTGTACTTGTTCCGCTTCCACTCGCCCTGCTTCAGCGAGGCGTTGGCCTGCGGGATGTTGCGGGCGACGGAGACCAGCAGACCGCAGGCCAGTTCGGCGGCGGTCACGATGTTGGACGTGGGGGCGTTGACCACCATGACGCCGGCCTTGGTGGCGGTGGGCACGTCCACGTTGTCCAGGCCGACCCCGGCGCGGGCGACGACCCGCAGACGGGGGGCGGCGGCGATGGCCTCGGCGTCCACCTTGGTGGCACTGCGGACCAGGATGGCGTCCACGTCGACGATGGCGGACAGCAGTTCGGCCCGGTCCGCCCCGTTGCAGTGCCGGATCTCGAAGTCGGGGCCGAGCGCGTCGACAGTGGCCGGCGACAGCTCTTCCGCGATGAGGACGACAGGTTTGTGGGAAGAAGCGTTGCTCACGTGATCCTCGCTTGCCTACGTGGACGGCCGGTCCCGTGCGGCCGTTCCAGGGAGGGCAGAATGGCATGCCGCGTGGAAGACGCACGACGTTGTGAGCCTGACGCGCTTGTGCGTGCAGTGTATCGGCGATACGCGGCCTGTCCTGGCGCTCACCGGAAAATCACCCGGGCGAGGGAGGAACGGACCGCGGCAGCCCGGTCCGGACCGCGGCCGGGCCGCCCGACAGGGGCGGAACGGCCGCGGACCGCGGACCGGACGGTGTGTCACGCCTCGTCGTCGACCCAGCTCATCAGCTTGCGCAGCTTGCGGCCGGTGGTCTCCAGCAGGTGGTCGCCGTCGGCCTTCTTGTACTCGTTGTACTTCGGCAGGCCGGCGTTGTACTCGTTCATCCAGTTGGTGGCGAAGGTGCCGTCCTGGATCTCACCGAGGATCTTCTTCATCTCGGCCTTGGTGCCGTCGTTGACGACCCGCGGGCCGGAGACGTAGTCGCCCCACTCGGCGGTCTCCGAGATCGACCAGCGCATCTTCTCCAGGCCGCCCTCGTACATGAGGTCGACGATGAGCTTCAGCTCGTGCAGGCACTCGAAGTAGGCGATCTCCGGCTGGTAACCGGCCTCGACCAGGGTCTCGAAACCCGCCTTGACCAGCGAGGTGGCGCCACCGCACAGCACGGCCTGCTCACCGAACAGGTCGGTCTCGGTCTCCTCGGTGAACGTCGTCTTGATGACGCCGGCCCGGGTGCCGCCGATGCCCTTGGCGTACGACAGGGCCAGGGCGAACGCGCCGCCGGTGGCGTCCTGTTCGACGGCCACGATGCACGGCACGCCGCGGCCCTCCTCGTACTGGCGGCGCACCAGGTGGCCGGGGCCCTTGGGGGCGACCATGCACACGTCGATGTTGGCCGACGGCTTGATGAAGTCGAAGCGGATGTTGAACCCGTGGCCGAAGAAGATGGCGTCGCCGTCCTTGAGGTTGTCCTTGACGGACTCCTCGTAGACCTTCGACTGGATGGGGTCCGGCACCAGGATCATGATGACGTCGGCCTCGGCCGACGCCTCGGCCGCGGTGACGACCCGCAGGCCCTGCTCCTCGGCCTTGACCCGCGACTTCGAGCCCTCGGGCAGACCGACGCGCACGTCGACGCCGGAGTCGCGCAGCGACAGCGCGTGGGCGTGGCCCTGGCTGCCGTAGCCGAGGACCGCCACCTTGCGGCCCTGGATGATGGACAGGTCGGCGTCGTCGTCGTAGAAGAGCTCGGCCACTGGGGTTGTCTCCTTGGTTCGGGTTGTGCTGCCACCGTACGCCGGGCGGCCGGTGGGTGGATTCACGGTCTCGCGATGCGGGCGGGCGTGCGGCGTCAGGCCGAACGGTCCAGGGCGCGCAGCGAGCGGTCGGTGATGGATCGGGCGCCGCGTCCGACGGCGATGGTGCCGGACTGGACGAGTTCCTTGATGCCGAACGGCTCCAGCATCTTCAGCAGCGCCTCCAGCTTCTCCGCGCCCCCGGTGGCCTCCACCGTGACCGCCTCCGGGGAGACGTCCACCGTCTTGGCCCGGAAGAGCGTGACGATCTCGGTGATCTGCGAGCGCGTGTCGTTGTCGGCGCGCACCTTCACCAGGACGAGTTCCCGCTGGACGGCGGAGGCCGGTTCGAGCTCGACGATCTTCAGCACGTTGACCAGCTTGTTCAGCTGCTTGGTCACCTGTTCCAGCGGAAGTTCGTCCACCACGTTGACGACGATGGTGATGCGGGAGATGTCGGGGTGCTCGGTGGTGCCGACCGCGAGCGAGTCGATGTTGAAGCCGCGGCGGGAGAACAGCGCGGTGATCCGGGCGAGGACGCCGGGCTTGTTCTCCACCAGGACGGACAGCGTGTGCTTGGACATGTTCGGGTTCCTCTTCGTCCTTCGTCCGCCGGGTCTCAGTCGTCCATGTCGCCGAAGTCCGGGCGCACCCCGCGGGCGGCCATGACCTCGTCGTTGGAGGTGCCGGCGGCGACCATCGGCCAGACCATGGCGTCCTCGTGGCAGATGAAGTCGACGACGACCGGGCGGTCGTTGATGGAGTTGGCCTTCTCGATGACCGCGTCGAGGTCGGCCGGGTCCTCGCAGCGGATGCCGACGCAGCCCATCGCCTCGGCGAGCTTGACGAAGTCCGGCACCCGGGTGCCGTTGGCCGGCTTGCCGTCGGTGCCGCGGCCGCTGCCCAGCACGGTGTTGGAGTACCGCTCGTTGTAGAACAGCGTCTGCCACTGCCGGACCATGCCCAGCGCGCCGTTGTTGATGATGGCGACCTTGACCGGGATGTCGTTGAGCGCGCAGGTGGCCAGTTCCTGATTGGTCATCTGGAAGCAGCCGTCGCCGTCGACCGCCCACACGGTGGTCTCCGGCCGGCCGGCCTTGGCGCCCATCGCGGCCGGGACCGCGTAGCCCATGGTCCCGGCGCCGCCGGAGTTCAGCCAGGTGTACGGCTTGTCGTAGGTGATGTACTGCGACGCCCACATCTGGTGCTGGCCGACGCCGGCCGCGAAGATCGTGTCCGCCGGGGCGAGTTCGCCGATGCGCTGGATGACCTGCTGCGGCGACAGGCTGCCGTCCTGCGGCAGGTCGTAGCCGAGCGGGTAGGTCTCGCGCCAGGAGTTGATCTGGGTCCACCAGTCGCCGTAGTCGCCGCGCCGGCCGGCCTCGTACTCGGCCTGGAGGGCGACGATCAGGTCGGCCAGCACCTCGCGGGCGTCGCCGACGATCGGCACGTCGGCGGCGCGGATCTTGCCGATCTCCGCCGGGTCGACGTCGGCGTGCACGATCTTGGCGTGCGGCGCGAAGGTGTCGACCCGGCCGGTGACCCGGTCGTCGAACCGGGCGCCGAGCGCGACCAGCAGGTCCGCCTTCTGCATCGCGGTGACCGCCGAGACCGCGCCGTGCATGCCGGGCATGCCGACGTGCTGGGGGTGGGTGTCGGGGAACGCGCCGAGCGCCATCAGCGTGGTGGCGACCGGGGCGCCGGTCAGCTCCGCCAGAATCCGCAGCTCCTCGGTGGCGTGCGCCTTCAGCACCCCGCCGCCGACGTACAGCACCGGGCGGCGCGACTGGACGATGAGCCGGGCGGCCTCGCGGATCTGCTTGGCGTGCGGCTTGGTGACCGGACGGTAGCCGGGCAGGTCGGTCTGCTGCGGCCAGCTGAACGTGGTCTGGGCCTGCAACGCGTCCTTGGCGATGTCGACCAGCACCGGGCCCGGGCGGCCGGTGGCGGCGATGTGGAAGGCCTCGGCGATGGTGCGCGGGATGTCGTCGGCGTTGGTGACCAGGAAGTTGTGCTTGGTGATCGGCATGGTGATGCCGACGATGTCCGCCTCCTGGAAGGCGTCGGTGCCGATGGACTTCGAGGCGACCTGGCCGGTGATGGCGACGATGGGCACCGAGTCCAGGTGGGCGTCGGCGATCGGGGTGACCAGGTTGGTGGCACCGGGACCCGAGGTGGCCATGCACACGCCCACCTTCCCGGTGGCCTGCGCGTAGCCGGTGGCCGCGTGGCCGGCGCCCTGCTCGTGGCGGACCAGGACGTGGCGCACCCGCTTGGAGTCGAACATCGGGTCGTAGGCGGGCAGGATCGCACCGCCCGGGATGCCGAACACCACCTCGGCGCCGACCTCCTCCAGCGAACGGATGAGGGACTTGGCACCCGTGACCTGTTCGGTGATGGGCTGCGGCGCCGCGCCGCGGGGCCTCGGCTGCGGATGGGCCCCGTTGGCCTGCTCGGTCATCTGCGTGTCTCTTCTCGAAAGAGGCCGCCCGGCTCGGGTCGCCGGGGGCGGGAGGTGCCAGTGCAACAAAAAACCCCTCGTGCCCAAGGGCAAGCGAGGGGAAGCGCGCCGGTGCTGTCAACGGGGCGGAGGAACGGGCCCCGGATCAGCCGACGCGCCGTCCAAGTACGAGAATTCGGGTGCGCATGGCATCGACCCTCCCTCCGGCACAAGGCCACTGTCAAGTCGGTGGGACGGGCGTCTCATGATGTGAACGCGGCGGGGGACCCGTCAACGGGTCGGGACCGGCGCCGCCGCCCTGCCGCACCGGCAGCACTCCGGCGCCGGCCGGGACCGTGGCGAGGTACGGCCGCGGCCCCACCGGATAGCCGCCGACCGCCAGGGTGCCGCGCAACCGGACGTCCTCCAGCGGTCCGGCGAACACCGCGCCGCGCCCGTGGGTGCAGCCGATCTCGCGCAGCGCCGCCGCCTGCTCCGGCCGGTCCACGCCGTCGGCCACCACCAGCAGCCCCAGGTCCCGGGCGATCCGCAGCAGCCCGGCGGTGATCTTGCGCAGCCGGGCGGACTCCGGCAGGGCGTCGGTCAGCGCCCGCTCCAGCGCCAGCACGTCCACCGGCAGCCGCCGCAGCGCCACCATGGCCGCGTACCCGGTGCCGAAGCCGCCCAGCGCGATCCGCGCCCCGGCCCGGCGCAGCGCCGTCAGCCGCCGCTCCAGCTCGTCCAGCGGCACGCCCGGGTCGTGGTCGGTCAGCTCCAGCACCAGAGCGCCGGGGGCCAGTTCGTGCCGGGCCAGCAGCGCCTCGACGCTGCGGGGCGGCAGATCGCGGTCCATCAGCCGCCGCACCGGAACCCGCACGGTGACCGGGATCCGGTGCCCGAGCCGGAAGCGGAGCGCCGCCTGCTCGACGGCCTCCTCCAGCGTCCACCGCAGCACCTCGGCCCGGTCGGGCGCGCCGTCCCCGCCCGCGGGGTCACGGGGTGCGAAGGCGTGCGGCGGCGCGAGGGCGTGCGGGTGGGCGGCGCCGTGCGGGAGGGCGGCGCCGTGCGGATACGTGTCCGGGTGCGGGGCGGCGGTGCCGGGCGGTACGGCGGCGTACGCGCCGGCGGTGTCCCGGGGGCCGCGGTACGGCGTGGGGACGCCGGGCGCCGCGGTGTACGGGGGGCCGGTGTCGCCGGGTGCCGGGTGCGGGGCGGCGGGGTGGTGCAGGGCGCGGTCGGATGCCCGGTCGGCGGCACCGTCGGCGGCCCGGTCGGCGGTGGCCGCGGTGGGGTGGCCGCCGGCCGAGGCGTGACCGGGGACGGGGTGCCCGGCGGCGGTGGCGGCCGGGTGCGGGGCGCGGGCACGGGTGGGGGATCGGGGCGCGACGCCGTCGGTGAAGCGCAGGAACTCCTCCGGCGTGAACAGCGCGCCCTGCGCCGACCGCCAGTGGGCGCTGGCGTGCACGCCCTCCACCGCGCCGGTGCGCAGGTCGACGACCGGCTGGTGGAGCAGGGTGAACTCGCCGTCCCGCAGGGCTCCGTGGACCCGGGTGGTGACCTCGGCGCGGCGGGCGGCGTCGGCGTGCAGCTGCGGCGCGTACAGCTCGACGCGGTTCTTGCCGCCGGACTTCGCCCGGTACATCGCCAGGTCCGCCTCGCGCATCAGCTCGGCGGAGGTACTGGCCGGGCCGGCGAAGGCGACGCCGATGCTGGCGGCGACCCGCACCTGGGTAGGCCCGGTGACGACGTACGGCTCGGACAGCGTCAGCCGCAGGCGTTCGGCGATCTCCCGTATCCGCCGCTCGCGCTGCCGCCGGTCGGTGGGGGCGCCCACGATCAGCGCCGCGAACTCGTCGCCGCCGAGCCGGGCGGCGGTGTCGCCGGCCCGGACCCCGGCCTGCAGGCGCCGGGCGGCCTGGATCAGCAGCTCGTCGCCGGCCTGGTGGCCGACGGTGTCGTTGACCGCCTTGAAGCCGTCGAGGTCGATGTAGAGCACCGCGGCCCCGCCGTCCTCGGCACGGCGGCCGTTCAGCGCCCGGGTGACGCGTTCGGTGAACAGGGCGCGGTTGGGCAGGTCGGTGAGCGGGTCGTGCGAGGCGTTGTGCTGCAACTGGGCCTGTAGCCGCACCCGTTCGGTGACGTCGCGGCTGTTGAAGATCAGACCGCCCTGGTAACGGGTGACGGAGGACTCGACGTTGAGCCAGCCGCGGTCGCCGGAGCGGATGCGGCACTCGATGCGGGTGGCCGGTTCGTCACCGCAGGGCGCGGCGAGGAACCGGCGCACCTCGTGCAGCACCCGGCCCAGGTCCTCGGGGTGGATGTGGGCGGCCAGTTCGGTGTCGACCATCGCGTCGGGGTCGCGGCCGTAGACGCCCTGGGCGGCCGGGCTGACGTACCGCAGGACGCCGGTGGGGGCGGCGATCATGATGACGTCGCTGGAGCTTTGGACCAGCGAGCGGAAGTGGTTCTCCTTGTGGGCCAGGGCCTGGGTCAGCGCGATGTTGTCGAGCAGCGTGAGGCCCTGGCGGACCACCAGGACCAGCGCCACCGTGCAGCCGGTGAAGATCACCACGCGGTCGACCCGCCGGCCGCCGAGCACGTCGTACAGGATGCCGAGGGTGCACACGGCCGCCGCGAGGTACGGCGTGAGGGCGCCCAGCGAGCCGCCGGTGGTGCTCTGCGGCCGCGGGCGCGGGCCCGTGGCGTTCTCGGCGGCGGCCCGCGCCCGCTCGCGGTGCCCGACCCAGGGGGCGTAGGCCAGCAGCATGCTGCCGGCGAACCAGCCGGCGTCCAGGATCTGGCCGGAGTGGTAGTGCTCGCGCAGCAGCGGCGAGGTGAACAGCGCGTCGCACAGCACGGTCAGCCCGAGCGCGCAGATCGCGGTGTTGACGGCGGAGCGGTTGGCGGCCGAGCGGCGGAAGTGCAGCGCCAGCACCATCGAGATGAGCATGATGTCCAGCACCGGGTAGGCCAGTGCCAGGGCGATCCGCGCGGTGCTGCGGCCGTCGAAGTCGGCGGCCCTGGACAGCGCCAGGCTCCAGGTGATGGTCAGCAGCGAGCCGCCGATCAGCCAGGCGTCCAGCGCGAGGCAGACCCAGCCGGTCCGGTTCACCGGCCGTTTGGCGAGCACCAGCAGGCCGATGATGGCGGGCGGGGCGAACATCAGGAAGCACAGGTCGGCGACCGAGGCGCGCGGCACCGGCTGCCGCAGCACCACCTCGTACCAGCCCCAGACGCCGTTGCCGGCCGAGACCATCGCCGACGACAGGGCGAACAGCACCCAGGCGGGCCGGTTGCGGCCGGAGACCGTGCGGGCGTACCACAGGCAGGACAGGCAGGCGGCCAGCGCGGCGGCGGCGAGCCCGAAGTCGCCCATGACCTGGGCCAGTCGGGAGGAGCCCCAGTCGAAGGCGGCACCGGTGGCGTATCCGCCGCACAGCAGGGCGACGATCATCTGCGGCACGGTGAGCGGCCGCCGCGGGGCCACCGCCGGCCGCTCGGCCGCGTCGGCCGGCCCGACGGGCCAGGCGAGCGCACCGCCGGCCACGGCGGGCGGCAGGGGCTCGGTCGGGGCCGCGGCAAGGGGCGTGGCCGGGGCCGGGGTCGGGGCGGGGACCGGCGGGGCCGGGGCCGCGGTCGGAGCCAGGGCCGTGGTCGGGGCCGGCGGCGGGGGCGTGGGCGGCGCGGTCTGCGGGGACGGCACCGCTTGCGCGGGCAACGTGGCCCGGGGGGCCGGTGCGGACGGCTCCGGTGTACGCGCGGGACGGCCGGTCAGGGGTCGGGGGTCCGGGCGGCGCGGGGGCAGCGGTGTGGTCACGGCGCCGCCCTGAGCCGTCGGGGGCGGGCGCCCCGGGGAGCCCGCGCGTCGCCCGGCCGGCCACCCGGGCGCCGTGCGCCGCCGGGGGCCCGGAAGTCTCTCGTCGGACCGCGCATCGTCGTCCTCCCCCTCGTGTCCCGAACGCTCCCGTCGTGAACCGTCCCGAACCCGTCTCAGTCCTTCGCCGAACCGTGCTCGGCCCGCCGGGAACCGGTTCCGCGCCCGTCGCCCACCCACCCGTGGTGACGAGGCGTTCCGGCCCTCCTTCGGGACGATACACCAGAGTGGTGACTCAGGGACATAGTTCGTCTACTCAGCGTAATCGAGCGGATGTTGGCGGATGCCGGACCCTCACGGAGGGGTGCGCGGGGAGAGTCCCGCTGGGCGGGGCAGGAGTTCGCTGGGCGGGTGGGGGCGGTGAGCCGGCGGGCGGTGAGTCGGTGGGCGGTGAGTCGGTGGGCGGTGAGTCGGTGGGCGGTGAGTCGGTGGGCGGTGAGCCGGTGAGCCGGCGGACGGCGGGCGGTGAGCCGGCGGACGGCGGGCGGTGAGCCGGCGGACGGCGGGCGGTGAGCCGGCGGACGGGACCGCCGTCCGGTGACCGCACGGAATCGGCCGCCCGGCCCGACAGCCGGCGCCACGCACGACGCCCCGAACCGCCACCGCACGACACCCGCACGGCACCCAGCAGCAGCACCCACCGGCACCCTGCGGAGCCCACGCACCCACCAGCACCCACCGGAGCCCGCGGCACCCTGCGGAGCCCACCGGCACCCATCAGCCCTCACCTGCCCCGGCGGAGCCCACGGCCCCCGGTGGAGCCCACCGCCCCTCGACGTCCGGTCAGCCCATCACGTTCTCCAGGGGCTCCCCCGCCGTCCAGCGGTTCAGCTGGGCGACGAGCAGGCGCTTGGCGCGCGGGAGGAACGCGGAGGTGTTGCCGCCCACGTGCGGGCTGATCAGGACGCCGGGGGCCCGCCAGAGCGGGTGGTCGGCGGGCAGCGGTTCCGGGTCGGTGACGTCGAGCGCGGCGCACAGCCGGCCCGAGGTGACCTCGGCGAGCAGGGCACCGGTGTCGACGACCGGGCCGCGGCCCACGTTGACCAGCAGCGCGCCGTCCTTCATGCGGGCCAGGAAGCCGGCGTCGGCGAGGTGCCGGGTGGTGTCGGTCAGCGGGGTGACCAGCACCACCACGTCGGCGCGCGGGAGCAGTTCGGGGAGTGCGGACAGCGCGTGCACCTCGCCGCGCGCCGTCTGCCGGGCGGAGCGCGCGACCCGCAGCACGTCGCACTCGAACGGCAGCACCCGCTCCTCGATGGCGGACCCCACCGAGCCGTGGCCGACGATCAGTACCGTGCGGTCGGCCAGCGCCCGGTAGCGGCCCGTACGCCACTCGCCGGCGTCCTGCCCCCGGGTGAAGTCCTGGAACCCGCGCAGGGAGGCGAGCATGAGGGCGACGGCGAGTTCGGCGGTGCTGGCGTCGTGCACCCCGCGGGCGTTGCACAGCACGGTGCCGTCGGGCAGGTGGCCGCTCAGGTGGTCGACGCCCGCGCTGAGCGTCTGGACCACCGCGGGGCGTGCGCCGGCGCGCAGCGGGCGCGTGACCTGCTCGGCGGGCAGCATGTACGGCGTGACGTAGAAGTCCAGCCCGGCCGGGTCGGCGGGGAACTCCTCCTCGCCGTCCCAGAAGTGGTACGCGGGGCCTTCGGGCAGGCCGGGGATCTCGGCGGGCGGGATCGGCAGCCAGACGGTCGCCGACCCGTTCGCCGGTCCCGCGGCGGGGTCAAGGATGGATTCGGCCATGTCAGGAGGCTATGCCCGATCCGGGCGGCAACCTCGGGCAGGGGGCAGGGCCCAGGAAGGTTACGGTGTGTTGCGTCCCAGCGGGGGGACACGAGGAGGACCGGAGCAGGTGGAACGCAGGCCGATCGGCGCGGGGTCGCTGGACGTCGGCGCGGTGGGGCTGGGCTGCATGCCGATGACCTGGGCCTACTCCGCGTCCCGGCGCTCCGGTGCCGAGTCGCTGCGCGCGGCCGACGCGGCGCTGGACGCGGGCGTCTCGCTGCTCGACACCGCCGACATCTACGGGCCGTTCACCAACGAACTGCTGCTCAGCCGGATACTGCAACGGCGGCGGGCCGACATCTTCATCGCCACCAAGTGCGGGCTGCGGGTGGGCGACCAGCACATGGTGGCCTGCGGCCGGCCCGCGTACGTGCGGCGGGCCTGCGACGCGTCGCTGCGGCGGCTGCGGACCGACGTGATCGACCTCTACCAGCTGCACCGGGCCGACCCGGAGGTGCCGGTGGAGGAGACCTGGGGCGCGATGTCGGAATTGGTGGCGGCCGGAAAGGTGCGCGCGCTGGGGTTGAGCGCCGTCGGCGCCCGCGCGGACCGGCGCGGTCCGGCCGGGCGGTACGCCACCACGTTGCGCCAGCTGCGCTGCGTGCAGCAGGTCTTCCCGGTGGCGTGCGTACAGGCGGAACTGTCGGTGTGGTCCCGCGAGGCGCTGGAGGACCTGCTGCCGTGGTGCGCGGCGCGCGGCATAGGCATGCTGGCGGCGATGCCGTTGGGGAGCGGCTACCTGACCGGGGAACTCACCCCCGGCCAGGGCTTCGAACCGGACGACCTGCGGGCCCGCGACGGGCGATTCACGGCCGAGATGATGGCGGCCAACCAGCCGGTCGTCGCCGGCCTGCGGCGGGTCGCCGAACGGCACGACGCGACCGCCGCGCAGATAGCGCTGGCCTGGACCCTGGCCCAGGGCCCGCGGGTGATCCCGGTGCCTGGCACGAAGTCGGCCCGCTGGGCGGTGGAGAACGCCGCCGCCGCCTCGATCCGCCTCAGCCCGGCCGACCGCGCCGAACTCGACGCGCTGCCGGCCGGCCGCCGGGCGTGGGACTGAACCGGACGCCCCGGCCACGCCCCGTCCCCCTCCCGCCGGCCCCGGCCCCCTCGGCCTCCCGCACCGCACGCAGGCCATCGCACCGCACCGCACGCCACCGCCCCCTCACCGCACCGCGCCGCACGCCACGCATGCCGCCGCATCCCGCACCGCGCCGCACGCCACGCACGCCGCCGCACCCCTCACCGCGCCGCACGCCACCGCACCCCGCCGCACCCCTCACCGCACCGCACGCCACCGCACCCGAAGCCCCAGGCCCACGCCCCACGCCCACCGCACGAACACGGCGGAATCCGTACGTACACCGCACGATCGTCCACCGCACGTACACCGCACGAAAACGCGTGAGGCGGCCCCCGGGACCGGGGGCCGCCTCACGTGTGGAGTCCGGCGGCGTCAGCCTTCCGCGCCGAGCTTCTCCAGGATGAGCTCCCGCACCCGGCCGGCGTCGGCCTGGCCGCGGGTGGCCTTCATGACCGCGCCGACCAGCGCGCCGGCCGCGGCGACCTTGCCGGAGCGGATCTTGTCGGCGATGCCGGGGTTGCCGGCGATCGCCTCATCGACGGCGGTGCCCAGGGCGCCTTCGTCGGAGACCACGGCGAGGCCGCGTCCCGCGACGACCGCGTCCGGATCGCCCTCACCGGCCAGCACGCCCTCGATGACCTGGCGGGCCAGCTTGTCGTTGAGCTTGCCGTCGGCGACCAGCGCGCAGACCCGGGCGACCTGCCCGGAGGTGATGGGCAGCGCGGCCAGCTCCACGCCGTCCTCGTTGGAACGGCGGGCCAGCTCGCCCATCCACCACTTGCGGGCCTGGTCGGCGGGGGCGCCGGCCTCGATGGTCGCCACGATCAGGTCGATGGCGCCCGCGTTGAGCGCCGACTGCATCTCGTGGTCGGAGATGCCCCAGTCGGTGCGCAGCCGTTCGCGGCGGACCCGCGGCAGCTCCGGCAGGCCGGCGCGCAGCTCCTCGACCCATGCGCGGGCCGGGGCGACCGGCACGAGGTCGGGCTCGGGGAAGTACCGGTAGTCCTCGGCCTCCTCCTTGATGCGCCCGGAGGTGGTGGAGCCGTCCTCCTCGTGGAAGTGCCGGGTCTCCTGCACGATGGTGCCGCCGCCGTTGAGGACCGCGGCGTGCCGCTGGATCTCGAACCGGGCGGCCCGCTCGACGCTGCGCAGCGAGTTGACGTTCTTGGTCTCGCTGCGGGTGCCGAACTTCTCCCGGCCGTGCGGGCGCAGCGACAGGTTGACGTCGCAGCGCATCTGGCCCATCTCCATGCGGGCGTCGGAGACCCCCAGGGCGCGGATCAGCTCGCGCAGCTCCGCCACGTACGCCTTGGCGACCTCCGGGGACCGCGCGCCGGCGCCCTCGATCGGCTTGGTGACGATCTCGATGAGCGGGATGCCGGCCCGGTTGTAGTCCAGCAGCGAGTGCGAGGCGCCGTGGATGCGGCCGGTGGCACCGCCGACGTGGGTGGACTTGCCGGTGTCCTCCTCCATGTGGGCGCGCTCGATCTGCACCCGGAAGATCTCGCCGTCCTCCAGCGCGACGTCCAGGTGGCCGTTGAAGGCGATCGGCTCGTCGTACTGCGAGGTCTGGAAGTTCTTCGGCATGTCCGGGTAGAAGTAGTTCTTCCGGGCGAACCGGCACCATTCCGCGATATCGCAGTTGAGCGCCAGGCCGATCTTGATCGCGGACTCCACGCCGACCGCGTTGACCACCGGCAGCGAGCCGGGCAGGCCGAGGCAGGTGGGGCAGGTCTGCGAGTTGGGCTCGGCGCCCAGCTCGGTCGAGCAGCCGCAGAACATCTTCGTCCGGGTGCCCAGTTCGACATGGACCTCCAGGCCCATGACCGGGTCGTACGTCGCCAGGGCGTCCTCGTACGACACCAGCTCGTCAGTGACAGTCACGGTGTTTCCTTATCTCCGCGTCGTCAGCCGGCGAGGACGTCGTCGCCGCTGAGGTCGCGCAGTTCGCGCAGCAGGACCGCGACACCGGTGACGATGACGGCGGCGCGGACCACCGCGTCGACGACCCGGAGGGTGTCGCCCTCGCCGCGGGCGGTGCGGAACTGCTTGACGACACCGAGCGTGCCGAACACGGTGGTGCCGATGGACAGGTACGTGCCGGCCTTGGACTTGCGGAAGTTCTTGGCCTTCTCCAGCTTGCTCACGTTGCTCCCAGTACTCACAGCGTCGGAGCCTCCTCCAGGATCGGGTGCCCCCAGCGGGCGGTGAACGCGGCCTCGACGGCGGCGCCCACCCGGTAGAGCCGGTCGTCCGCCATCGCCGGGGCGATGATCTGCAGGCCGACCGGGAGGCCGTCCTCCGGGGCCAGGCCGCAGGGCAGCGACATGGCCGCGTTGCCGGCGAGGTTGGTGGGGATGGTGCACAGGTCGGCGAGGTACATCGCCATCGGGTCGTCCGCCCGCTCCCCGATGGGGAACGCGGTGGTCGGGGTGGTCGGCGAGACCAGGACGTCCACGCCGCCGAAGACCCGCTCGAAGTCGCGGGTGATCAGGGTGCGGACCTTCTGGGCGCTGCCGTAGTACGCGTCGTAGTAGCCGGAGCTGAGCGCGTAGGTGCCGAGCATGACGCGGCGCTTGACCTCGGCGCCGAAGCCGGCCGCGCGGGTCAGCGCGGTGACCTCCTCGGCGCTGTGGGTGCCGTCGTCGCCGACCCGCATGCCGTAGCGCATGGCGTCGAACCGGGCGAGGTTCGAGGAGCACTCGGAGGGCGCGATGAGGTAGTAGGCGGCCAGCGCGTAGCTGAACGACGGGCAGGAGACCTCCACGACGTCGGCGCCCAGCTCGCGCAGCAGTTCCACGGCCTCGTTGAACCGGGTCATGACGCCGGCCTGGTAGCCCTCGCCGGCGAACTCCTTGACGACGCCGATCCGCATGCCGCGCACGTCACCGTTGCGGGCCGCCTCGACGACCGGCGGGACCGGGGCGTCGATGGAGGTGGAGTCGAGCGGGTCGTGGCCGGCGATGGCCTCGTGCAGCAGCGCGGCGTCCAGCACGGTGCGGGCGCAGGGGCCGCCCTGGTCGAGGCTGGAGGAGAACGCCACCATGCCGTACCGCGACACGCCGCCGTAGGTGGGCTTGACGCCGACCGTGCCGGTGACGGAGGCGGGCTGGCGGATGGAGCCGCCGGTGTCGGTGCCGATGGCCAGCGGCGCCTGGAACGAGGCGAGCGCGGCGGAGGAGCCGCCGCCGGAGCCGCCGGGGATCCGGGTGAGGTCCCAGGGGTTGCCGGTGGGGCCGTAGGCGCTGTTCTCGGTGGAGGACCCCATGGCGAACTCGTCCATGTTGGTCTTGCCGAGGATGACCACCCCGGCGTCCTTCAGCCGGCGGGTCAGCGTCGCGTCGTAGCTGGGGATCCAGCCTTCGAGGATCTTGGAGCCGACGGTGGTCGGCACGCCCTCGGTGGTGAAGATGTCCTTGAGCGCCAGCGGGACGCCGGCCAGCGGGCCGAGTTCCTCACCGCGGGCCCGCCGGTCGTCGACCGCGCGGGCGGCCCGGAGCGCGCCCTCGGTGTCGACGTGCAGGAACGCGTGCACCTTCTCGTCGACGGCGCCGATCCGGTCGAGGTGCGCCTGGGCGACCTCGGTGGCGGACGCCTCGCCGGCGGCGATCGTCGCGGCGGTCTCGGCCGCGGTCATCCTGGTCAGGTCGGTCATGATCAGTCCTCCCCCAGGATCTGCGGAACCTTGAACCGCTGCTGCTCCTGGGCCGGGGCCCCGGACAGCGCCTGCCGCGGGGTCAGTGACGGCCGGACGACGTCCGGCCGCATGACGTTGGTGAGCGGCAGCGGGTGCGAGGTCGGCGGTACGTCCTCGCCGGCCACCTCGGCGACGCGGGCGACCGCGCCGATGATTGCGTCGAGCTGTCCGGCGAAGTGGTCGAGCTCTTCGTCCTTCAGCTCCAGACGCGACAGCCGTCCGAGGTGGGCGACCTCCTCGCGCGTGATGCCAGGCATGCGGCGGTCCTCAGGGGTGTTGTCGGGAGTTTCGCCGCCAATCCTATGGCGCCGCGTGCCCGGGCCGCTAAACGGTCACCGGCCGGGGGCGGTGGCGGGCAGGTCGGCGCTCTCGCGGTGCCAGCCGTCCTTGGCCCGGATCCGCAGCCAGGCGGTGGCCTCCTCGGCCGGCATGGCGGCGGCCACCAGCCACCCCTGGATGGCGTCGCACCCCAGGTCGCGCAGCCGTTCCCACGTCTCGTCGTCCTCGACGCCCTCGGCGACCACCAGCAGGCCGAGGGAGTGCGCGAGGTCTATCGTGCAGCGCACGATCGCGGCGTCCTCGGCGTCGGCGACCAGCCGGGCCACGAACGAGCGGTCGATCTTCAGTTCACTGACCGGCAGCTTGCGCAGGTGCACCAGGGAGGAGTAGCCGGTGCCGAAGTCGTCCAGCGACATCTTCACGCCGTGACCGGTCAGGGCGGCCAGCGTGTCGGCGGCGCGCTGCGGCTCCTCCAGCATGGCGTGTTCGGTGATCTCCAGTTGTAACGAGCCGGGCGGCACGCGGTGCCGGGCCAGCCGGGCGGCGACCGAGCCGGCGAACCCGGGGGTGTGGACGTCGCGCGGCGAGACGTTGACGGCGACCGGGACCTCGATGCCCATGGCGCGCCAGCGGGCGACCTGGCCGAGGGCGGTCTCCAGCACGTAGTCGGTCAGGTCGGGCATCAGGCCGGAGGTCTCGGCGATCGCGATGAACTCCTCCGGGCTGACCTTGCCGCGTTCCGGGTGCTCCCAGCGCAGCAGCGCCTCCAGGCCGGCCACCTTGCCGTCGAAGCGGACCTTGGGCTGGTAGTGCAGTTCGACGTCGCCCAGTTCCAGGGCGTGCCGCAGGTCGCCGAGCAGGCCGAGGCGGTCGGGGGTGTTGCCGTCCTTGGTGGCCTCGTAGACCTCGACGCCGGTGCGGTCCCGCTTGGCCTCGTACATCGCGACGTCGGCGCGGCGCAGCAGGCCCTCGGCGTCCCGGGCGTGGTCGGGGTAGACGGCGACGCCGGCGCTGGCCTCCAGCACCAGGGTGAGGCCGTCGATGTCCAGCGGGGAGCGCAGGGCGGCGACCAGGGCGCGGGCGGCGCGCTGGGCGCGGGTGGCGGAGTCGCAGGCGGGCAGCAGGACGGCGAACTCGTCGCCGCCGAGCCGGGCCGCCTCGGCGCCGCGCGGCAGCGCGAGCCGCAGCCGGTCGGCGATCTGGAGCAGCAGCCGGTCGCCGGCCAGGTGGCCGAGGGTGTCGTTGACGTGCCGGAAGCCGTCGAGGTCGATCAGCAGCAGGGCGCAGCGCTGTCCGTCGCGTTCGGCGTCGTCCAGGGCGGCCCAGGCGCGTTCCAGCAGCCACTGGCGGTTGGGCAGGCCGGTGAGCGGGTCGCGCAGTTGCTCCTCGGCGCGGGCCCGGGCCATCCACAGCGAGTGGTCGAGGGCGACCAGCGGCACCGCGAACAGCGGCAGCAGCACCGGGCGGTCGGCCGCGACCACCACGACCAGCGGGGCGATGCCGAGGGTGGCCAGCCCGACCAGGCCCTGCCGGGCCAGCGCGGTGCGTACCACGCTGGGCACGCCGGTGCGGCGCGGGGCGACGGTGTACCACAGCAGGGCGCGGGTGGCGGCGAGGTAGGTCAGGGAGACCGCCAGCAGCACCGGGACGTCCGCCCAGCCCCACAGGGCGGGTTGCCAGGGGTGGGCGGGCGAGGGGTGGCGGCCGCACAGCCACAGCGTGCCGGCGGCGGCCGCGACGCCGAGGGCGTCCACCGCGGCGTGCACGGCGGCCTGCCGCCAGCGGTGCCGGCGGGCGGCGCAGACCAGCACGACGACGGTCAGGCCGACCAGGGTGGACGGCATCCAGCCGTACAGCAGCAGGACGGCCAGGGTGAGGGCGGCGCCGGAACCGGTGCCGCCCCACCAGCGGTCCTGGCCGAGGGCGACCAGGTGGCCGACGAGGACGCCGATGAGCACCGCGAACGCCCAGCCGGCCGCGCCGCCGGGGAAGAGCGCGTGGTGTCCGGCGACGGTGTGGGCGAAGCCGGCCGCGAGGGTGAGCACGGCGGCGCCGATCGTGGCGCCGCGCAGCACCGTGGGCGGTGGCGGCCGGACGGCCGTGCGCCGCCGGCGGGGCACCGCTCCCGCCTGTTCCGTCCGTTTCATGCCGTCCCTCTCACCGCCGGATCGCGCGCTGGGTAGCGAGCCACACCCGGCGCTGACGTCGTTGCCCGGCAGGAACGCGTCTCCACAGTAGGCCGCGAACAGCCGTCGGGGGACGGAACCTGCCGGGTTGCCCGAATGGCATCCTGAACCAACCGGTCGTCTGATATGAGCGCGGTCCGGGCCGAGTTCACGGGCGCGGCGTCACGCGGGCTCGGCGTTGACCGCGCGTTCCCGGGCGGCGTCGGCACCGGCTTCCAGCAGGACGGCGAAGCCGGCCTCGTCCAGGATCGGCACCTTCAGCTGCACGGCCTTGTCGTACTTCGAGCCGGGGTTGTCGCCGACGACCACGAAGCCGGTCTTCTTCGACACCGATCCGGTGACCTTCGCCCCCCGGCTGACGAGCGCCTCTTTCGCGCCGTCCCGGGTGTGCGACTCCAGCGTGCCGGTCACCACCACGGTCAGGCCCTCCAGCGGGCGCGGGCCGGTGTCGGAGCCCTCCTCGGTGAACCGCACGCCGGCCGTGCGCCACTTCTCGATGATCTGCCGGTGCCAGTCCTCGGCGAACCACTGCTTGACGGAGGCGGCGATGGTGGGCCCGACGCCTTCGACGGCGGCGAGTTCCTCCTGTTCGGCGGCGGCGATCCGGTCGAGGTCGCGGAACTCGCGGGCCAGCGCCTCGGCGGCGACCGGTCCGACGTGCCGGATGGACAGCGCGGTGATGACGTTGGCCAGCGGGCGTTCCCTGGCGGCGGCGATCTTCTCCAGCATCGACAGGGTGTTCTTCTTCGGCTCGCCCTTCTGGTTGGCGAAGAAGGTGACGACCTTCGGCTCACCGGTCTCCGGGTCCCGCTTGGGCAGGCCGGAGTCGGGGTCCAGGACGTGGGAGCGGATCGGCAGCAGTTCCTCGACGGTGAGGTCGAACAGGTCGCCCTCGTCGCGCAGCGGCGGGGTGGCGGGCTCCAGCGGCTGGGTGAGCGCGGTGGCGGCGACGTAGCCGAAGTGGTCGATGTCGAAGCCGCGGCGGCCGGCCAGGTAGAAGACGCGTTCGCGCAACTGGGCGGGGCAGTACCGCGCGTTGGGGCAGCGCAGGTCGATGTCGCCCTCCTTCATCGGCTGGAGGGCGGTGCCGCAGTCGGGGCAGGCGGCCGGCATGGCGAACTCCCGCTCGCTGCCGTCGCGCAGGTCGACGACCGGCCCGAGGATCTCCGGGATGACGTCGCCGGCCTTGCGCAGCACCACGGTGTCGCCGATCAGCACGCCCTTGGCCTTGACGACGTCCTGGTTGTGCAGGGTGGCGAACTCCACCTCGGAGCCGGCCACCGTGACCGGTTCGACCTGGGCGTACGGGGTGACCCGGCCGGTGCGGCCGACGCCGACCTTGATGTCGATCAGCTTGGTGTTGACCTCCTGCGGTGCGTACTTCCAGGCGATGGCCCAGCGCGGCGCGCGGGAGGTGGAGCCGAGCCGGCCCTGCAAGGGGACCTCGTCGACCTTGACCACGACACCGTCGATCTCGTGGGCGACGGAGTGCCGGTGCTCGCCGTAGTGCGCGATGAACTCCCGTACGGCGGCGACCGATTGGACGACCTTGATGTGCGGGGAGGTGGGCAGTCCCCAGGCGCTCAGCAGGTCGTAGGCGTGCGACTGGCAGTCGATGCTGAAGCCGTCGCGGGCGCCGACGCCGTGCACGACCATGTGCAGCGGGCGGGTCGCGGTGACTCTGGGGTCCTTCTGGCGCAGCGAACCGGCCGCCGCGTTGCGGGGGTTGGCGAACGGCTTGTCGCCCGCCGCGACCAGCCGGGCGTTGAGCGCCTCGAACTCCTCGACCGGGAAGTAGACCTCGCCGCGCACCTCGATCAGCGCGGGCACGTCGTCGCCGGCCAGCCGGTCGGGGATGTCGCCGATGGTGCGGACGTTGGAGGTGATGTCCTCGCCGGTGCGGCCGTCGCCGCGGGTGGCGGCCCTGGTGAGGCGGCCGTTTTCGTAGGTGAGGTTGACGGCGAGGCCGTCGACCTTGAGTTCGCACAGGTAGTGGTACGTCAGGCCGTCCAGGTCGGCGGCGACCCGGTCGGCCCAGGCGCCGAGCTCCTCGTCGTCGAAGGCGTTGTCGAGCGACATCATGCGCTCGCGGTGCCGGACGGAGGTGAACTCGGTCTCGTAGGCGCCGGACACCTTCTGGGTGGGTGAGTCCGGGGTGCGCAGCGCCGGGTACTCCTCCTCGAGGGCCTCCAGTTCGCGCAGGAGCCTGTCGAAGTCGGCGTCGCTGACGACCGGCTGGTCGTTGACGTAGTAGCGGAAGCGGTGCTCCTCGACCTGCTCGGCCAGCAGGGCGTGCCGCTCGCGTGCCTGCGCGGGAATCGTGCTGTCCATGCCCCTGGGCCCTCCGTTGGGTCTTTCCTGCGTCCGCTGGTGCCGCTCGTGCCGTGGGTGCGGCGGCCCCGCGGTCACTCAGGGTCGTCGACGAGTGTCCTGGCCGCGGTGACGCACCGGGCGAGCGCCGCGCGGGCGTACGCCGGCGAGGCACCGGCGAGACCGCACGCGGGGGTGACCACGACGGACTCGCCCAGCGTCTGGGGGGCGAGTCCCAGACCACGCCAGAGCGACCTGACACCGTTGACGCTACCGGCAGGGTCGGACATTCGCGGTCCACCGGCCGCGCCGCCGGTGTCGGTGCCGGGGACCACGCCGGCCAGCAGGACCGTGCCGGCCTCGACCGCCTCGCCGACGGCGTCCCAGTCACCCTGGGTGATCAGCGAGAAGTCGAACGAGATGCCGGCCGCCCCGGCGCGGCGCAGCAGGCCGAACGGCACGCCGGGGGCGCAGGTGTGCACCACGACCGGGACGCCGACCGCCTCGACCAGCTCGCGCAAGGTGGACTCGGCGACGGCTCGGTCGATGGCCGGGTGGGTGCGGTAGCCGCTGGCGGAGGGCACCCGGCCGAGCAGGACGGCGGCCAGCCCCGGTTCGTCGAGCTGGAGGACGACGCGGGCGCCGGGGACGCGGCGCGAGACGTCCTCGACGTGCAGGCGCAGGCCCTCGGCGAGCGAGCCGGCCAGGTCGCGGCGGGCACCGGAGTCGGACAGCGCGGCCTCCCCGCCGCGCATCTCGACGGTGGAGGCCAGCGTCCAGGGGCCGACCGCCTGGATCTTCAGCGGCCCTTGGAAGTCCTGGGTGAACTCCTCCAGCGCGTCGAGGTCCTCACGCAGCCAGGCGTGCGAGCGGCGGGTGTCGCGGCCGGGGCGGTCGCCGAACCGCCAGCCGCTGGGCTCGACGCGGGCGTACAGCTCGACCAGCATCCCCAGGGTGCGGCCGGTCATGTCGGCGCCGGGCCCGCGGGCGGGCAGTTCGGGCAGGAACGGCCAGCCCTCCAGCGATCCGGTGACGGTCTTCGCGGCCTCCCGGGCGTCCTCACCGGGCATCGAACCGATGCCGGTGGCGGTGCCGGGGGCCAGGGCCAGGACTGTGCTGCGCTCGGTGCTCACCGGGGAAGCGTAGCCGCCGGTCAGGGGGGCGGGGTCGGGGCGGGAGGGGTGGCCGGAGCGGTGACGGGAACGGCGGCGGGAGCGGGACGGGAACGGTGGCGGGGAAGGAGCGCAGAAGGGCTGGGGGCGGTGGTGGGGAGCGGGGTTGGGGGCGGCGCGTCCGCCGCACGTCGGCGGGGCCGGCGGGGAACAGGCCGGCGGGAGAGGTGCCGCCGGCCGGCGGAGTGCCGGCCGGCGACGGTGTGGTCATCGGCCCGGGCGGATCGTCAGGTCGGAGATCTCCGCGTCGCGCGGCAGGTCGAGGGCGGTCAGGAGGGCGGTGGCCACCGATTCCGGGTCGATCCACCGGGCGGCGTCGTACTCCTTGCCCTCCTGGTGGTGGACCTTCTCCTGCATGGGGGTCGCGGTGCGGCCCGGGTGGACGGTGGTGACGCGCACCCCGTTGCCGCGCTCCTCCTCGCGCAGGGAGTCGGCGAGCGCCTTCAGGCCGTGCTTGCTGGCGGCGTACGCGCTCCACTCGGCGTGGGCGGCCAGCCCGGCGCCGGAGTTGACGAACAGCACGTGGCCCTGGGCGAGGCGCAGTTGCGGCAGCAGCAGCCGGGTGACCTCGGCGGGGGCGACCAGGTTGGCGGCCAGCGTGCGCAGCCAGACCTTGGGGGTCAGCTCGCCGACCTGGCCGAGGTCGACGACGCCGGCCGAGTGCAGCAGGCCGTCGAGCTCCTGCGGCATCCGCTGCTGGCCGAACGCCCAGGACAGCCGCCCGGGTTCGGCCAGGTCGCCGACCACGGTGGCGGCGCCGGGGAAGCGGGCGGCGAGCTCCTTGGCCCGGCCGGCGTTGCGGGCCAGCAGCCACAGGTCGTCGCCGCGTTCGCTCAGCCGCCGCGCCACGGCCGCGCCGATGCCCGATCCGGCGCCGGTGATCAGATAGGTGCTCATGCGGTCATGCTCGCATCACCGCGCCCCGGCGCTCTCCGCCAGGTGGGCCGCCACCCCGGCTCCGGGTACCGTCACCACGACCGGGTTGGCCGTCGCCAGGACCGCGGGGCCGTCGCCACGACGCCGGACGCGCCGGCGCCACGACTGCGGCGCCGACCTCGTCGTACGGCCTCCTACGGCTTCGTACGGCCTCGTACGGCGGACCGTCAGACCGTGCCCGCCGGGGTACGGCGCCGGGTGGTGGCGATGGTGGCGGAGCCGACGACGCGGGTGCCGTCGTAGAGGACGACCGCCTGGCCGGGGGCGATGCCGCGGACCGGGGCGTCGAAGGTGACGTGCAGGCCGTCGGGGGTGGGCTCGGCGGTGACCGGGACGTCCTCGCCGTGCGCGCGCAGCTGGGCGGTGTAGCGGCCGGCGGCGGTCGGCGGGGTGCCGCACCAGCGGGGGCGGATCGCGGTGAGCGCGGTGACGTCGAGCGCCTCGGCGGGGCCGACGGTGACGGTGTTGGTCACCGGCGAGATGTCCAGGACGTAGCGCGGCCTGCCGTCGGCGGCCGGGGTGCCGATGCGCATGCCCTTGCGCTGGCCGATGGTGAAGCCGTAGGCGCCGTCGTGGCCGCCGAGCCGGTTGCCGTCCTCGTCGACGATGTCGCCCTCGGCGGTACCGAGCCGCCGGGCCAGGAAGCCCTGGGTGTCGCCGTCGGCGATGAAGCAGATGTCGTGGCTGTCGGGCTTGCGGGCGACGGCCAGGTCCCGGCGTTCGGCCTCGGCGCGGATCTCGTCCTTGGTGGTGAGGGTGTCGCCCAGCGGGAACATCGCGTGCGCCAGCTGCCGTTCGTCCAGCACGCCGAGGACGTAGGACTGGTCCTTGGCGGCGTCGTCGGCGCGGTGCAGTTCGCGGGAGCCGTCGTCGCGCACCACGACGGTGGCGTAGTGGCCGGTGCAGACCGCGTCGAAGCCGAGGGCCAGCGCCTTGTCCAGCAGCGCCGAGAACTTGATCTTCTCGTTGCAGCGCAGGCACGGGTTGGGGGTGCGGCCGGCCGCGTACTCGGCGACGAAGTCCTCGACGACGTCCTCACGGAAGCGTTCGGCCAGGTCCCAGACGTAGAACGGGATGCCGATGACGTCGGCGGCCCGGCGCGCGTCGCGGGAGTCCTCCAGCGTGCAGCACCCGCGCGCTCCGGTGCGGAACGACTGCGGGTTGGCGGACAGCGCGAGGTGGACGCCGGTGACGTCGTGGCCGGCCTCGGCGGCGCGGGCGGCGGCGACGGCGGAGTCGACCCCGCCGGACATGGCGGCGAGCACCCGCAGCCGGGAGCCGTCACGGGGACCTGTGGGAGCACCGGGATACGTCATAGCGCCTCCAGGGTACGTGCCCCGGCCGGTGCCGCGCTCCCGCGTACCCCGGTGCCCGCCGGACCCGGGGGTCCGGCCGGCGGCCGGGTCAGACCAGTCCGGCGCCGCGGGCGCGTTCGACCACCGGGCCGATGGCCCCGGCCAGCTCGGCGACCTCGGCGCCGGTGGAGGTGTGCCCGAGGCTGAAGCGCAGCGTGCCGCGGGCGCGGGCCGGGTCGGCGCCCATCGCCAGCAGCACGTGGCTGGGCTGGGCGATGCCGGCGGTGCAGGCCGAGCCGGTGGAGCACTCGATGCCGCGCGCGTCGAGCAGCAGCAGCAACGAGTCGCCCTCGCAGCCGGGGAAGGAGAAGTGGGCGTTGGCCGGCAGCCGGCCCGCCGGGTCCGGGTCGCCGTTGAGGACGGCGTCCGGCACCGCCTCGCGGACCGCGGCCACCAACGCGTCGCGCAGCGCGCCGGTCACCCGGGCGAAGTCCGGGCGGCGTTCCTCGGCGAGCACGCCGGCGGTGGCGAAGCCGACGATCCCCGGCACGTCGAGCGTCCCGGACCGCACGTCACGCTCCTGCCCGCCGCCGTGCAGCACCGGCACCGGGGTCCACTCGCGGCGCAGCAGCAGCGCGCCGGTGGCGTACGGGCCGCCGACCTTGTGGCCGCTGACGGTGAGCGCGTCCGCGCCGCTGGCGGCGAAGTCCAGCCGGAGCTGGCCGAACGCCTGGACCGCGTCGGTGTGCAGCGGAACGCCGAACTCGTGGGCGACTTCGGCGAGTTGAGGGATCGGGTTGACCGTGCCGACCTCGTTGTTGGCCCACATGACGGTGACCAGCGCGACGTCGTCGGGGTCGCGCGCGATCGCCTCGCGCAACGCCTCGGGGTGGACCCGGCCGACCGCGTCGACCGGCAGCCACTCCACCCGGGCGCCCTCGTGGTCGCCGAGCCAGTGGACGGCGTCGAGCACGGCGTGGTGCTCGACCGGGTTGGCCAGCACCCGCACCCGGGCCGGGTCGGCGGCCCGGCGGGCCCAGTACAGGCCCTTGACGCCGAGGTTGTCCGCCTCGGTGCCGCCGGCGGTGAAGACCACCTCGCTGGGCCGTGCTCCCAGCGCGGCGGCCAGCGCCTCCCGGGACTCCTCCACCGCCCGGCGGGCCCGGCGCCCCGCGGCGTGCAGCGACGAGGCGTTGCCGGTGGCGGTCAACTGCGCGGTCATCGCCCGAACCGCCTCCGGCAGCATCGGGGTGGTGGCGGCGTGATCGAGGTAGGCCATGATCCCTGGATTCTACGGCCAGGACCCGCCAGGGGGGAGGCGGCCTCCGGTTGGGGGCGCCGGAGGCCGGGGGCGGTGGTCGCGCGGGGGGTGTTGCGCGGGGGCGCGGGGGGTTTCGCGGGGCGCGGGGTGGCGGTCGCGCGGGATGCGGGGTGGGCGTCGCGGGGGCGCGGTGACCGTTGCGCGGGGGGCGGGGGCGGCTCAGGCGGGGACCGGCGCCGGGGGGCAGCGGTCGGCGCCGGGGGTGGAGCGGTCGGCGCCGGGGGCGGAACCGAGTTGCGATGTCCGACGTGATGCCGGCGTCCGGGCCGGCGCCGGACACTCGCCTCACCGCCTGCCCGTATCCCCGTGCCAAGCCTCCCGGCGCTCACGTCGCAGCGCCCTCACCCCGACAACGCCCCCGCGCTCACCCCGGCGACGCCCCCGCGCTCACCCCAGCAGCACCTGCGCCAGTTGCCGGGACTGGGCGACCAGGCGGTCCGCGCTGTCCCAGACCTCCGCGTCCTCCTCCAGGAAGCCGCCGGCCAGGTTCCGCGTGGTGATGGCGACGCGCAGCGGGCCCGGTGCGGGGCGGGCGCGGACGTGGACGGTGAGTTCGATGGTGGGCACCCAGCCGCGCAGGCCCATCTCGAAGGCGGTGGGCGGCAGGGCGTCGACGGCGAGCAGCAGCGCGAGCGGGTCGGGGTCGCGGCCGTCGGCGAGGCCGAGCCAGCCGCGCATCTCGCCGTGGCCGCCGGGCCGGCCGAGCGCCCAGCCGGCGGTGGCCGGGTCCAGCCGCAGGTCGAGCCGGTCGAGGATCTCGGTGCTGCCCGGCACGATCCGGTCGACGCCGGGGGCGTCCCGGCTGCCGGGGCACCGGTCGCGGGGCGGCAGGAGCGGCGGGGTGGCGGTGGTGCGCACGTCGTCGGGCAGGGCGGCCAGGTCGCCGAAGGTGGCGGTGACCCGCAGGCGTTCGATCTCGGTGCCGTCGGCGCCGGGCTGGAGCAGCCGGACGGTACCGGTGGACAGCGTGCGGCCGGTGCGGACCGGTTCGGCGCGCAGCACGGCCGGGCCGGGCTCGGTGGGCGTCAGGTAGTGCGCGCTGACGGCGACCGGGTCGGGGTGCGGGAGGGTGGCGGCCAGCGCGCGGGCCGCGACGGCCAGCAGGTAACCGCCGTTGACCGCGCGAATGATGGTCCAGCCGGCGGACAGCGTGGTGTCGAAGACGCCCGGCTCTCCCGGTCGCGGGGTGATCGCGGTGTCCCGGTCGAACTCGCTGTCACCGATGGTCGCTCGTGCCATGAGCTGTACCGTACACCGAAAATGTTACCGGCGGGTAGCCAGTGGTTTCCGGCCACCGGCCCCGGTCTCGGTACGGTCTGCGGCATGGACAACCGAATGCGCGCGGTGTGCGATCTGAACGTCTCCACGGTCCGCGAGATGGCCGGCCGGCACGAGTACGACGGAGTGGCGCAGGACCTCTCGCCGGACGGCGTGCGGCGCTCGCTGGCCGCGCTGGCCCGGGCCCGCCGCGACGGTCCCGCGCTGCCGGACGCGCACGACGAGGCCCATCTGGCGGTCTTCGAGGACGCCGCCCGGGTGCAGTTCGGCGAGCTGGAACTGCACCGGCGCGACCCGCACGCGCACATCTCCAACCTCGATCTGGCCTGCTACGACCGGCAGTACGCGCCGGCCGGGGACCGCGCGCTGGCCCGCAGACGCCACCTGGCGCAGTGGCCGCAGGCGGTGGACGCCGCCATCGAGTCGCTCGACCGGCTGGCCGCACCGGTGGCCGCATCCCTGCTGCCCGCGGTGCGGGGGCTGACGGACGGCGTCGACCCGGCCGAGGGACCGCACGTCGTCGAGGCGCTGGCGGCGCACGAACGCCTGGTGGAGCACATCGACCGTGCCGCACGCACCGGCGACCCGGACGGGCGGCTCGGCGGGGCGGGCCTGGCGGCGCTGATGGGGTCGCAGGAGGGCGTCAGCGTCGACCTGACAGCGCTGGCCGACGCCGCCGACCGCGAACGCGCCCGGATGACGGAGCTGCTGACCGAGGGCTGCCGGGCGCTGGACCCGACGCGGACCGTGGCCGGACTGGTCCCGGAGCTGCTGGCGGACCACCCGGACGCGGAGACGGTGATCGCGGAGGCGGCGGCGCTGACCGAGGAGGTCATCGCGTTCACCCGGGAACGCCGGCTCGCCCCGCACGTCGACGGCGAGTGGCGGGTCGGCCCGGCGCCGGCCTCCCGGCGCTGGGCGACCGCGATGATGACGTGGGCCGCGCCGCACGAGCCGGACTCCCCCTCCTGGTACCACGTCACCCCGCCCGACCCGCGGTGGCCGCGGGCGGAGCGCGAGGAGTGGCTGTCGATCTTCAACCGCACCAGCCTGCCGGCCATCACCGCGCACGAGGTCGCCCCCGGCCACTTCGCGCACGGCCGCTCGCTGCGGCACGCGCCGGGCGAGGTGCGCGGCACGCTGTACTCGCTGGCGTTCTGCGAGGGCTGGGCGCACTACGCCGAGGAGGTCTTCTGGGAGGAGGGCTTCCGCGACGGCGACCCGCGCTACGCGATCGGCGTCGCGCTGGAGGCGTTGATCCGCAGCACCCGGCTGACCTGCGCGATCGGGCTGCACACCGGGGCGATGGACGTCGCGGAGGCGACCGCGCGGTTCGAGCGGGACGCCTTCCTGGCGCGGGCCGGCGCGGTCTCGGAGGCCCGGCGCGGCACCTTCGACGCCACCTACGGGCGCTACACCTGGGGCAAGCTGGAGCTGCTGGGCCTGCGCGACCGGGCCAGGACCGCGTGGGGCACGGGCTTCTGCCTGGACCGCTTCCACCGCGCGATGCTCGACCTGGGCAGCCCGCCGCTGGGCCTGCTGGAGACCGCGCTGAAGGGCTGAACGCGGCGCGGGGCCGCACCGGGCGGGACGCCGCCGGCCGACGTGTCCGGCCCGCCGTCCGCGGGCCGGGCCGCCCCGGTCAGTACGGCCGCGGCGGCGCCCAGCCCTGCTGCGGCGGGGCGCCGTACGCGGTGGGCTGCCCGCCCCAGGCGCCGGTGGCCGGGGCGGGCATCGCCTGGGTGGCGCCGAACAGGTCGCGGTCGTAGAACGGCCGGGCGCAGTGGCGCATCCACAGGGCGACCTGGTCGTACTCGTCGGCCATCGCGACCGTGGAGACCGCCAGCCCGGCGGGCGCGCCGGCCACCGCCTGCTGCATCATCAGCCGGACCGCCTCGACGGCCTGCGGGCCGTTGTCGTACAGGTCGAGGCCGACGGCGAGGTAGGGGTCGCCGAGCGCCGGGCGCACCCAGGCGCCGCGCAGCGCGCGGACCACCGGGGTGCTCTGCGCGTACTGGCCGAGCGGGGCGTAGAACTGCTGGGCGCCGCCGTCGGGTTCGCCGATGTGCAGCGGACCGGCCGGCAGCCGGTCCAGGCCGGTGGCCGTCCGGCGCAGGTCCAGCCACGGCACGCCGACGCCGCCGCCGGGCGCGTGCGGGTTGAGCCACAGGCCGTAGCGCTCGCGGTACAGCTCGGCGGCGATGTCACGGCCGGTGACGATCTCGTGCGACCGGTTCCAGCCACTGGCCAGCAGTTCCTGGGTGGAGGTGACGCACGGCGCGTAGCCGAGGCCGTCCAGCTCCATGTTGCCGTACTGCGCGTCGGGCGAGCCGGGCTGGCCGTGCCACAGCAGCATCCACACCTGGCCCTCGGACAGCGCGTGCAGCAGGACCTCGTAGGTGTCGTACCGCCCGGGCGCCACTTGGCGCAGCGCGTCCTCAACGCCCGCGTTCACCGTCGGACCCGTCCCTTCTGCTCCGCCGTCGGACGTCTGTCGCGTCCACCGTCTCCGCCGCCGGTCGCAACGACGCGTACCGCGCAGCCGGGTGACCGGCCCGTTTCCGCCGCCATCAAACCAGGTTAAGTGCGGCCACTGACAGCGCCGTGGTGGACCCGTTATCGACCCAGGACGAAACGCACACGTGGAGCGGTTCCCGGACGGCGCCGGACGGCGTTCGCGGCACGTTCGGTGGCGGGCGCTCACGTTCCGTCACGGGGGCGGCCGGGGCCGGGTCAGTCGCGGCTGAAGAACGGCTGGACGGCGCCGTGCATCCAGTCGCCCAGCGGGTCCTGCGCGACGTCGAGCAGCAGCAGGTTGACCGGCCAGGGCAGCGGTGCGGCGGCCAGCGCGCGGCCGAGGGCGTTCATGGCCTCGGCGCGGTCCTCCTCCTGCCAGCGGTCCAGCTCGACGCCGACGAACAGCGTGGGCGACTCGCCCTCGACCGAGCCCAGCGCGCGGCGGGCGGACAGGACGACCGGGGTGACGGCGAACTCGCCGGCGGCGGTGGCCAGGAAGTCGACCGGCTCCTCGTCGGGCTCGGGCTCCCACAGCCGGACCCGGGCGCCGCCGCTGGCGCCGGCCCGGCACAGTTCCTCGACCGCGGCGGCGGGCAGCGGGATGCCGACGGCGCCGCCGGGGTTGACGGCCAGGCCCACCTGCGGGGGCAGGCCGCGGGCGAACTCCAGCGCGGGCAGCACCCCGAACATCAGGCCGGGCGCGGCCTGCCGCAGCTGCGCCTCGGAGCTGAAGACCGGGGCGTAGGGCAGGCCGTCCAGGTCGAGGCCGGGCAGTCCGGCGTCGACGTCGCCACCGGGCACCGGGACCCACACGGTGGAGCGGGCGAGCACCTCGATGACGCGCGGGGTGGCGCCGGGGTCGCCGATGGCGGCCGTCAGCACCTCCTCCAGCTCGTTGGCCGGCCAGCCGCTGCCGGTCAGCACGGCCGGCAGCGGCACCTGCTGCGGGACGGGACCGGCGCCGGGCGGCATGCCGTCCGCCGGCCCGGGAAAGCCCTGGCCGACGCCGGGCTCGAACGGCCCGAACGTGTGCTCACCTGGCTCGTACTCCGCCGGAACACTCATCTCCACCCACCTGCCGCCGTGCTGTTCCCCGGTACCTCCCGGTACCGTCCGGCGAAACCCTACTGCCCCGGATCGCGGTGACCGGACTGTCTGGATCGCGACGGCCGGCCCGTGCAATGATGACCGCGCCAATTGCATACCGGCCGTTCGAATTTGTGCGGGAGAGTCCCCGGGTGGCGCGACACGCCCGCCGGGGCGCCGAAGGAGCAAGTCCTCCCTTGAATCTCTCAGGCCCCGATACCGCATGAGCTAGGCAGATCTGAAAAGCGGGCAGCGCGCTGCCCCACCCAAGGTGCAAGCCACTCCCCCGGCGGGATCGTGGTGAACCTCTCAGGTTCCGATGACAGATGGGGAGGATCGTCGTCCTCTGCCTTCCGACCGTCTGCACTGGGAGCCCGCCCATGACCACCGCCCCCCGCCGCACCGCGCTGGACGCCGTGCACCGCGCGCTCGGCGCGACCATGACCGACTTCGCGGGCTGGGACATGCCGCTGCGGTACGGCAGCGAGCGCGACGAGCACGTCGCGGTGCGCACCGCGGCCGGCCTGTTCGACCTGTCGCACATGGGCGAGATCACCCTGACCGGCCCGCAGGCGGCCGAGGCGCTGGACTTCGCGCTGGTCGGCCACCTGTCGGCGGTCAAGCCGGGCCGGGCGCGGTACACCATGATCTGCCGCGAGGACGGCGGCATCCTGGACGACCTGATCGTCTACCGGCTCGCCGAGCAGGCGTTCATGGTGGTCGCCAACGCCTCCAACGCGCAGGTCGTGCTGGACGAGCTGACCGCGCGCGCCGCGGGCTTCGACGTCACCGTCCGCGACGACCGGGACGCCTACGCGCTGATCGCGGTCCAGGGTCCGCAGGCCCCGGCGATCCTGGCCGCCGTCACCGACGCCGACCTCGACGGCCTGAAGTACTACGCCGGGCTGCCCGGCACCGTCGCCGGGGTGCCCGCGATGATCGCGCGCACCGGCTACACCGGTGAGGACGGCTTCGAGCTGTTCGCCGCCCCCGCCGACGCCGAGGCGCTGTGGACCGCGCTGACCGACGCCGGGCGCGAGCGCGGCCTGGTGCCGTGCGGGCTGTCGTGCCGCGACACGCTGCGCCTGGAGGCGGGCATGCCGCTGTACGGACACGAGCTGACGACCGCGCTGACCCCGTTCGACGCCGGGCTCGGCCGGGTGGTGAAGTTCGACAAGCCGGGCGACTTCACCGGCCGCGCGGCGCTGGAGGCCGCCGCGCGGAAGGCGGCCGCCAACCCGCCGCGCGTCCTGGTCGGCCTGGTCGCCGCGGGCCGCCGGGTGCCGCGGGCCGGTTACCCGGTGGTGGACGCGGCCGGCACGGTGATCGGCGAGGTCACCTCCGGCGCGCCGTCGCCCACCCTGGGCAAGCCGCTGGCCATGGCCTACCTGGACGCCGCGCATGCCGAGCCCGGCACCGGGGGCGTCGCGGTGGACATCCGCGGGGCGCACGAGGCCCACGAGGTCGTCGCGCTGCCGTTCTACCGCCGCGCCCGCTGACCCGTGCGGCGCCCGGGACGACCCGGGTGTCCCGGCCCCGCGCGCGCCCGGCCGCCCGGCCCTCGCGCCGGGTGCCGTCCGCGTACCGCCCACCCTGTTTCGCGTACCGCTTCCGTATCCAGGAGACTTTTCCCATGAACAACCCCGCGCAGCTGCGTTACAGCAAGGAGCACGAGTGGCTCTCCGCCGTCGAGGACGGCGTGGCCACGATCGGCATCACCGAGCACGCCGCCCACGCCCTCGGTGACGTGGTCTTCGTCCAGCTCCCCGAGGAGGGCCAGGAGGTCACCGCGGGCGAGTCGTGCGGTGAGCTGGAGTCGACCAAGTCGGTCAGCGACCTGTACTCGCCGGTCTCCGGCACCGTCACCGCCTTCAACCAGGACGTCGTCGACGACCCGGCGCTGGTCAACAGCGCGCCGTTCGAGGCGGGCTGGCTGTTCAAGGTGCGGGTCTCCGCCGAGCCGGACGACCTGCTGTCGGCGGACGACTACACCGCCTTCGCCGGCGAATGACGGCGCCCGCAGACCCCCGACAGGACCTGGAGAACCGCATGTCGCTGCTGAACAGCCCGCTGCACGAGGTGGACCCGGACATCGCGGCGGCCGTCGACGCCGAACTGCGCCGCCAGCAGTCCACGCTGGAGATGATCGCCTCGGAGAACTTCGCCCCGGTGGCCGTCATGGAGGCGCAGGGCTCGGTCCTGACCAACAAGTACGCCGAGGGCTACCCGGGCCGCCGCTACTACGGCGGCTGCGAGCACGTGGACGTCGCCGAGCGGATCGCCATCGAACGGGTCAAGGACCTGTTCGGCGCCGAGGCGGCCAACGTGCAGCCGCACTCCGGCGCGCAGGCCAACGCCGCGGCGATGTTCGCGCTGCTCAAGCCGGGTGACACCATCCTGGGCCTGAGCCTCGCGCACGGCGGCCACCTGACCCACGGTATGAAGATCAACTTCTCCGGCAAGCTGTACAACGTGGTCCCGTACCACGTGGACGACACCGGTGTGGTCGACATGGCCGAGGTCGAGGCGCTGGCCAAGGAGCACCGCCCGCAGCTGATCATCGCCGGTTGGTCGGCGTACCCGCGGCAGCTGGACTTCGCCGCGTTCCGCCGGGTGGCCGACGAGGTCGGCGCGTACCTGATGGTCGACATGGCGCACTTCGCCGGCCTGGTGGCCGCCGGACTGCACCCGTCGCCGGTGCCGCACGCCCACGTGGTGACCACCACCACGCACAAGACCCTCGGCGGTCCGCGCGGCGGGGTGATCCTGTCCACCGCCGAGCTGGCCAAGAAGATCAACTCCGCGGTCTTCCCCGGCCAGCAGGGCGGCCCGCTGGAGCACGTCATCGCGGCCAAGGCGGTGGCCTTCAAGGTGGCCGCCACGCCGGAGTTCAAGGACCGGCAGGTGCGTACCCTGGAAGGCGCCCGGCTGCTGGCCGACCGCCTGCTGGCCGACGACGCCCGCCAGGCCGGCATCTCGGTGCTGTCCGGCGGCACCGACGTGCACCTGGTCCTGGTCGACCTGCGCGAGAGCGAGCTGGACGGGCAGCAGGCCGAGGACCGGCTGCACGAGATCGGCATCACCGTCAACCGCAACGCGGTGCCGAACGACCCGCGCCCGCCGATGGTCACCTCCGGCCTGCGCATCGGCACCCCGGCGCTGGCCACCCGCGGCTTCGGCGCCGAGCAGTTCCGCGAGGTCGCCGACGTCATCGCCCTGGCGCTGCTGCCCGGGTACGACGCGGCCGCGCTGCGCGCCCGGGTCGAGACCCTGGCGGCCGCGTTCCCGCTCTACCCGGGTCTGTAGACCCGGTCCCGTCCGGCCGGGGCCGCCGCGCGACCCCGCGGGCGACGGCGCCCCCGGCCGGCCCGGCAAGCCACAACAAAGGAGTTGTGACCATGGCCATCTCCGTCTTCGACCTGTTCTCGGTCGGCATCGGCCCGTCCAGTTCGCACACCGTCGGCCCGATGCGGGCCGCGCGGATGTTCGCCAACCGGCTGAAGAACGAGGACGTCCTGCCCCGGGTGGCCGCGGTCCGGGCCGAACTGTTCGGCTCGCTCGGCGCCACCGGCCACGGTCACGGCACCCCCAAGGCGGTCCTGCTCGGCCTGGAGGGCCACTCCCCGCGCACGGTGGACGTGGAGACCGCCGACGACGAGGCCGCCCGCATCCGCGCCACCGGCCGGCTCAGCCTGCTGGGCGTGCACGAGATCGCCTTCGACGCCGACCGCGACCTGCTGCTGCACCGGCGCCGCTCGCTGCCGTACCACGCCAACGGCATGCGGCTGACCGCCCGCGACGCGGCCGGCGCCGACCTGCTGACCCGGACCTACTACTCGGTCGGCGGCGGCTTCGTGGTCGACGAGGAGGCGATCGGCGAGGACCGCATCAAGCTCGACGACACCGTGCTGCGCCACCCGTTCCGCACCGGCGACGAGCTGCTGCGGTTCGCCCGGGAGACCGGCCTGTCCATCTCCGGGCTGATGCTGGAGAACGAGAAGGCGTGGCGCACCGAGGCCGAGATCCGCGCCGGGCTGCTGGAGATCTGGCAGGTCATGCGGGAGTGCGTGGCGCGCGGCATGGCCCGCGAGGGCATCCTGCCCGGCGGCCTGAAGGTCCGCCGCCGCGCCGCGGCCTCCGCCCGCCAGCTGCGCGCCGAGGGCGACGCGCCGGCCCGCGCGATGGAGTGGGTGACGCTCTACGCGATGGCGGTCAACGAGGAGAACGCCGCCGGCGGCCGCGTGGTGACGGCCCCCACGAACGGCGCGGCGGGCATCATCCCGGCGGTCCTGCACTACTACGTCAACTTCGTACCGGGCGCCGACGAGGAGGACGTCATCCGCTTCCTGCTCGCGGCCGGCGCCATCGGCATGCTGTTCAAGGAGAACGCGTCCATCTCCGGCGCGGAGGTCGGCTGCCAGGGCGAGGTCGGCTCCGCCTGCTCGATGGCGGCCGGCGGCCTGGCCGAGGTCCTCGGCGGTTCCCCCGAGCAGGTGGAGAACGCCGCGGAGATCGGCATGGAGCACAACCTCGGCCTGACCTGCGACCCGGTCGGCGGCCTCGTCCAGATCCCGTGCATAGAGCGCAACGGCATGGCGGCGGCGAAGGCGGTGACCGCCGCGAGGATGGCGCTGCGCGGCGACGGCCGCCACCACGTCTCCCTCGACAAGGTCATCAAGACGATGAAGGAGACCGGGGCGGACATGAAGGTCAAGTACAAGGAGACCGCGCGGGGCGGGCTGGCGGTGAACGTCATCGAGTGCTGAGGGGTGGGGTGGGAGTGGGGTGGGGGGAAACGTTTCTTTTTGGGGCGGCCGGGGCGTGGTTGCCATGCAGAGGTGGCACCGCTCGCCGCGTGCGCAAGCCCTCTTGAGCCGTCGGCGCTCCGATCCGCCTCGCGCTGTCAGAACCGGTTCATCCAGAGCCGAAGGATCCGCTGCCGGCGGCCCCCGGCCCTCACCAATGACGAGGCAACCCCAGTTCCTGCGGCAGGCATTCCCACTGGATCCCGGTGTGCAGCAGCGCGTACGGGTTCCCGTACAGCACGTTCCGGTCAGGCACCGGCTTGCGCCGCGGACACAGGAATCTCCGCTCACGCCCCGGAAGCAGCGGCTCGACCGGCTCCCACACCCCGTCCGGCACCCCCCGTGGCGGCGAAGACTCCATGCCCGGCCGAACGCTCAACTCCCCACCGGGAAAGGGTCACCAGCCCACAACGCTTCACCGTCATCCCCGGCGCCGGGTCGTCGAGCGGACTTCGGCCGGTTCAGGTATCACCGCCGCCTCGCCCGTGACCACGAGACCCGACCACACCGCTGCGAAGCCATGATCCACCTTGCGATGATCGACTTCATGAGCAGACGACTCACCAGGCAATCCAGCCCGAACCGGCGCGACGCCTGAAGCTTGGACCAAGCACCTTTCCCGGGACGAAACGCTCTTCGACCGGCAGCGCATGGGGGAACAGCTCCCGCAGGCAGATGGTGTGCCTCCGCGTAGCACCAGGTGGCACACGTCGGTAACCTGGTGGCATGACAGCACAGCCGGAGATCACCCAGCGGGACCTGCGCAGCAGGTCGAGAGAGATCATGGATGCCGTCGAGGCCGGGCAGTCGTTCACCGTCACCCGGGACGGCCACCGCATCGGCGAGTTGATCCCACTGAAGCGCCGCAGGCGCTTCGTCCCTCGGGCGGAGTTCGCCGCGATGTCACGCAGCGCACCCGGCATCTCCCTGGATGCCTTCCGGGCGGATCAGGACGCCACGGCGGCACAGGAGACGGACGATCCCTATGCCCGTTGAACATGAGCGTGGTCTGCTGGACACCAACATCATGATCCTTCGTCGCTGGGTGAACCCGGCCGAGCTCCCGGTCGAGATGGCCATCAGCGCGATCACCTTGGCGGAGCTGTCCGCCGGACCGCACGAGGTCCGGCGGAACGAAGAACAGGCCGACTACGACGAATACGCGGAGCGGGCCCGCCGACTCGACGTTCTGCAACGTGCGGAGAATGAGTTCGACCCCATCCCCTTCGATACGGAGGCCGCACGCATCTACGGCCGGATCTGCGCCGCCGTGATCGGCGCGGGGCGGAAACCGCGAAGGCGCGTGGCCGACCTGATGATCGCCGCCATCGCCATCGCCGAGGCCCTCCCTCTGTTCACCACCAACCCCGACGACTTCAAGGGGCTGGAGACACTTCTGACCGTCGTACCGGTCACCCGCCCGGCGCTTCCGCACGATCACTGAGCGGGCACCGGTCAAAACCCAATCAAGTTCAGTAGCGCGGCACGGCGGTTCCGATAGCCCAGACGACTGCGAATTAAATTGGGCGCATCATGCAGGCGAAGACCGGCGAGTCGGGAAACGGCTGCTGGTCGCCGATCTTTCGATATCCCCACGCCTCATATACGGCTTGGACCGAGCCATCACCAGCTGCCTGCGCCGTCCCCACCGGCCGACGCAGGCCCCAATCCCACCACCGCGGTCTACCGGTCAGGATCCCGATTTGCGACGCGGGCGCTTGCCTTTCGGTCGGAGCTGGGGCAACCAGCGCTCAGGGCCCGGTAGTGGAAAGGCCTGGTCCCCACGCGGCGCCGGGCGCGGGCCCCAATTGCGCGGCATCGGCAGAGTGATCGCTTCCTGTGCTGCGAAGAGCATGGCTTTCGACGGGTCGCGCACGAGGGCGTTGAGTATGAGCGGAAAGCCTTCCTCCGTGAACTGGGGACTCCACGTCCGGCACGCGACTTGACAGTAGTCCCGCGCCTCGAACAGAACGCTTTTGCACTTCTCAGGGTCATCGCCGTCTTCCAGCCACAGCAGCCGGTCTCCGGGTGCAAGTTGCTCTTTGCCGTTCAGCGTTCCGTTGGCAACCTTCTCGGAGCGGTCGAGGTACGGCACGGGGTCATCCTCGCCGCCTACGTCTCCACCCCCGAAGCCAGCGGTCTCGCCCGGCCCTGCAGTCGCATAGATCTCGAGCTGGTCCCCGACTGCATGTGCTTGCCAAAGGTCGAGTGGCTGCCAACCGCCGCTGGGGGGTGACTTCAGCGGCGACGGATTCGACAGCAGTACGAACACCTGGCCTGCCTCCAACGGCAGCACGACCCGGTCACGTCCCCCGAGAGGATGGGGACTGCCGAAGCCAGACGTCGTCCAGGCGTCGATCCCGTTGACCTCCAGAACGCACTCCCTGACGCTTTCGACAGCCTTGTCCACCGGCAGGGCGAAGAACTCCCTGCGGGACGAGACCCTCGCCCCATCCATCTTCTGGTGGACGAGCCCCTCCACCGCCTTCCAGCGCATCGTGAGTGCCCTGAACTCGACATCGAACGGTACGGGTACTCCGGTGTGCCTGGAGAGCTGGCTCGCCCGCTCTTCAGGCAGCAGTGTAGTAAAGCCGACTTTCACCAACCCGGGCATCGCCCGGTTACTCATGACGTAGACGAAGCCGGTGTCGTGTGTACTCATCTCTACAGTCTGAAGCTGGGGTCTGACAACCATGGGAGGGTCTCGCGATCTCATCAGACTGGCCGACGTCGAGGCGAGTGGTAGCACGCTTGCGGCCGTGAGGCCGACTGCGTTGCTGGCGAAATCACGTCGCCGCACTGGATCCCCCGCTCCTTGACGCGGCTTCCTGGGATCGATGAAGCCCAGTTCCTGGGCAGCAGACCGGAAGATGGTCGTCAATGCCAACTGCGCGCGACTCTGCGGCCAGCGGGTTTGTCCGCTCAGAAAGCGCCGGATAGTCCTGTCGATGTAGTCGCCCGAGCGGCTTGTCCTGGCCAGCAGGACGCGGTTCATTTCTTCCGCCAGTTCGGCTTCGGTCATGCCAGCTGCTCGCATGCGTGTCCGCAACACGGTGTTCGGCTCAGGTGACCCCATTGCGAATCCGCCGCAACATCAGGTGCTGCGCCTACGACCGCAAACTCCTGCCGTGGATGCTCGCCCTCCAGCCGGTGGCACGCCTCAGGCGCTGCACCGTCGTCGACATCCACACCGAACTGGCCGCCACCGGCCTGGAACCGCCCGAACGCCCCGTCTCCTGATGCGTTCGTACCGTTGCTGAGGGGTGGGGTGGGGTGGGGTGAGCTGCGCAAACAGTTCTTTTGGGGGCGGGCGGAACGTCTCCGGGAGGACGCCTGGGCTGCGGGAGTGCGCCCGCCTCCGTGATCAGGCCCCGGCTGGCGCGGGCTCCGCGGGATCCCACGGGAGGACAAGCGGTCCGCGCTGCCAGTACCAGGGCATGCCCCGCACAAGATCGGCGCCGATGACGCCGGAGGCGACGAGCGCCGCACCGCCGTCCTGGACGGTGAGTTCGCGGTAGGCGTCGTCGAGGACCGCGAGGACCGTCCGGGCGTTGTCCCGCTCGGGCTCGGCGAGTTCGGGGAGCAGGGCGGTGATGTCGTCACGGCACTCAAGGTCGGCGGCGTACAGCGACGGCCCGTACCAGCCGAGGGGCGGCCAGTTTCGTGCCATCCGCACCGTCAGCCGCTCCCATACCGTCAGGCGGTCGCGCACGTCACCGAACGACCCGCCGCCGGGGTCCGCCGGGAAATACCGCAGCGTGACGGGGCTGGGAAAGGGGATGTATCGGACCTCGTCCTCGAAGTGCGCGACGGCAGCCGCGGGGAACTCCGGCACGGGCGTGCTGACTTCACAGATGCCCGGTTCGTCCTCGGCGAATCGGACGAGACCCTGCGTTCCCCCGCTCGTCACGAAATGAAAGACCTCGGGAGTCCGGGTGCCTTCGGGAAAGAGTGTCACGGTGTCGAGTTCGGCGGACATCCGTCGTGACAACTCCGCCTGAGACGGCTGCTGCGGAAGGTCTGCCGGGTCGGCGTAGATACTCAGGTACCACGCCAGTTCCGCGGATCGCGGTTCGTAGGTACAGGACACCAGCGACCGGTCCACGGCCGCCTTGTCCCAGCTGTCCACCTCGGACATGTCCCCTACGAAGACACGGTCCGCCGACACGTCGAACAAGGCCGCCAGGAAGCCGCCGAGCCGTTCCGGCACGTGGTGTCCGGTGACCAGGACGTCGTAGCTCATCGCGGCACCCCTCCGGGTTCATAATATGTGTCATAGAGAGCGGTTGCTTTCGCCACACTGGCCGGATTGTTTCGCAATCGCGGGTTGTACTGAACCTGCTGATCAAACTTCTCCACATTGCCATCGCATTTCGCCAGCATATGCAAGGCAAAGTAGTCGTTGTTGTCCATCTCGACAAGTCCAGGCCCTGAAACCGGGAAGACAGTGCCACTCGGTTTTACATTGTACGTTCTGCCATGAAATTCATACAAACCAGTTCTATTGTCGAACGCCGCCTCTCCATCAGCAATGGCTTTGATGTCTTGATCCACATCATCGTATCGATCCGGCGGAATAATGGTGTTCTCCCCCTTGACCTCTCCCCCCTTCGACCCAAGGATCGTGTGGCGTGCGTTGGGTTGCTTCAAAACCTTGCCCCGCGCCGGCCCCTTGATATCGGCGCGAGCCTGCCACGTCTTGCTCATCAGCCACGGGTCGTCCAGCGGCTTGGACGGCGAGTTCGTGCCGTACCCCGAGAAGGGGTCGTCGCCGAAGGCATACGAGTCGGCGAGGGAAGCCGACATCGAGTCACCGGTCAGTGCGAACTCGTCCCCGGGGCCCCCGCTTTCGGGACCACCGAACATCATCATCTCGTCAACGTTCTCGCCGATGTCATCGGTGCGCCGCATGACACCAGTGGCCACAGAAGCGGTGATGTACAGGCCGTTGAGCTCGTTAATGACAGCTTGGTGCAGCATGCCCGGGTGTGGTGGCGGGGTTTGGTCACGGTCGGGGGGCACGGGATCGAAGACGCCGGTCCCGAGAGTCCGGACGGATTCGTTGAGCGCGGCGATCAGAGCGGTGGCGGCCGTGTGGAAATTGGCTGCCGCTTCGTTGACAATGCCTTTGGCTTTGCGGATACGACCTTCGGCGTCATTGAGGTCCCCCTGCGCGGCGCGTGTCCTGTGCAGCGTGGCAGGGTCGCCGGGTACGCAGACGCCGGCCGCTTGATCCGCCGCCGCGTTCCCCATATCGATGGCATGCAGGGCCCCTGCGGCCGCCCGGTGGTCGGCGGCAGCCTCGCGGGCCGTTTTCAGTCCGTAGTCGGCGTCGGCCTGGATGTCGGGGAGGGCGTGGCGAAAGGACTTCATCGCGTCGGCGACGTTCTGATGGCAGGTCTGCTCGGGCAGGAGCTGGTCCGCAAGGTAGTCGCACCGACCCCAGATGGCAGTGATCCACGTGCCTTCGAGGTCCAGGCTCGTGGACTGGTTCTGGATGTCGCGCAGCCGGTACATCGCGTCCTGCGCGTCGTCAGCCCGTTTGCGGAAGTAGTTCTCCCAGTCGGTGAGCGTGTGCGCGTCCCCCGGCGTGGGGTCCTTCGTACGGTCCACCCAGTGCCAGTCGGTCGGCCTGCCCCCCACTTCCCCACTCCCCGTCAGACACACGACTGCATAATGGAAAATCCTTCGTAGGATAGTCGGATCAACAATATCCAGCAGTGATATCCGGATCACCGAGGGGACTTGACATGGCAGGTGCGAACCGGCTGCGCGTCACGGACGAGGGCATCACCAACCTGTGTGCGGCGCTCCGCAAGGCCGGACCGGAGAAGATCGCCCAGCCCAGTCAGCCGACGGCCGAAGAGATCGGCGGCGATGCGGTCCTCGACGCGCTCGGCCCGGCAGCGTACCTGACCCGAGTCACAGTCCAGGGACGGGAGGCCGCGTTGAACGACTTCATCAAGCGCATCCAGGACGGCAACACACACCTGTGCATCACCGACCAGGCCCTCGGCGCCGCCAACCTGCCTGCCGGCGGTCCCCTCACCCTTCCGGGCCGCCATCAGTAGCGATGCCGTGACGACGACGGCACCCGGGACCAAGCGGTTCGGGGTGCCGTTCCATGAAGTGAGCGCCAACGGCCGGATTCGCATGCGCCTGCTCACGTGGCTCCTGACCCCGAAGCAGATAAGGCAAGGGCCCGCTGCCGAGCGCGCGACTGGGCGCCGGGTAGCCGAACCCGTCCGAGTACGCAACGTCATCAGGCGCGACCACTCCTGCTGTCACCGCGTCAATGGCGTGGCCGTAGGAGCTTTACGCGGCTGGGACGGCCGAAGTCTCGTGAGGCGATCTGTAGGTGCATCACCAGCACGCTGCGGAGGTCAAGTGCGGGCTCGGGCTCCCGCGGGGCGAAATATTCGGCTTCAGTCCGCGGATCGACTACGAGATTTGGAACGAGAGCGGTTGGAATTCCGCACCCGTGCCCGCCTCGGCAGGTCAGCGCCGCAGCACCCCGCCCGTCCTTCCCACGGTCACCCCTCACCCCTCACCCCCTAACCCCGCGGCGCGAAAGGCCTCGTGTCCGCCGCGACCCGGCGGACACGAGGCCGGCTGGGCCGGGTCAGGAGGCGGCGATGTCCGCGTACGTGACGGTGACCGACGACGTCTGCGCGGTGGGGCTGGTGGGGGTGGGGACGAAGTCGACCTTGCCCGTGCCGGAGCAGGGCAGGTTGAGGGTGGTCGGGATCGCGGCCTGCACCGCGTAGCTGCTCAACGTGACGGGAGCATTCGCGGAGGCGGTGCCGAATTCGACGTTGACGTGGGTGCCGGCCGAACCCGTGTAGCCGACGACGGCCGACGTCGAGGAGGCGCCGGGCACCACGTCCACCGTCTGGCCCGCGATCGGGTGGCCCGTCTCACCGACCGTCGCCGGCACGGGGCACACCACCCGGATCACCGCGCTGGCCGAGGCGCCGTTGACCTGGCCGTTGAAGAACTGGTTCGCCCCGATGGGGGCCGGATCGACCGTCGCGGCGGCCGACGGGAGGCCGACGGCCCCGCCCAGCAGCACGAAGGCGGCGATCGTTCCGTACGTTCTCAGGCGGCGGTGCTTACCGTGCATGTCAACCTCCGAATAGGCGCGACCAAGGCCGCCCATGGCCCTGGTGAGCGAGGGGTGAACCGTGCAGGAGCAGCAGAATGCTAGTGGCACGGCATCCGCCACGTATGGATGAGATCCGGCCACCCCGACCGAGTATTTTCCACGCCCCCGGCCGGGGGCCCACCGTTCGCCGACGAACAGGACACGCCGTCCGACCGGCGGACAAAACACCGGAGCGGACCCGGTACCGGAGGACCCGGCCCCCAAGACACCGCACCGGAGGACTCGGCACCGCACCTCAAGACACCGCACCGCCGGACACCGCACCGCACCGCACCCCAAGACACCGCACCGCAGGACCCGGCACCGCACCCCAACACACCGCACCCCGCCGACCGACGAGCCGCCCCTCTACACCCCGGCGATCAGGTCACGCAGGGCCGCCGTGTACGCCTCCAGCGCCGCGCGTCCGCGACGGGTCATCGTCACCGAGGTGAGCGACGCGGTCCCGTTGCCGGTCTTCACCGTGCGGAGGTACTCCGCGTCCTCTAGTTTGCGCAGGTGGGTGATGAGGTTGCCGGGGGTCAGGTCGAGCATGTCCTTCAGGCGGGTGAAGGACAGCGTGTCGCCGTCGTTGAGCGCGGCCAGCGTCACCATGATGCGCAGCCTCGCCGGCGCGTGGATCAGCGGGTCGAGGGCGTCGGCGGTCACGGCTGGACCGGGGAGGGGCGGCGCAGCCGGACCGTCAGGACGGCGGCGTACGTCATGAGGGCCACGCAACACCCCACGCCGGTCAGGCCCCACGCTCCGTTCGGCCCGAAGTACGTGCTCCCGGCGGCGACGGCGATGATGGCCATCGTGAGGCCGAGCTCCGGCCACTTCTCGCGCGCCGCCGCGTACCCGCCCGCGGCCGCGGCCAGGGCGATCAGGGGCACCGTCGGCCCGAATATCCCGTAGACGATCCTGAAGCTCACGCCGAGGTGCCGCAGGGCCCCCTCGACCACCCAGGCGCCCATGCCGGCGACCATCACAGCGGCGGACTGGGCTTGCATCTGCCGGCGGGCCCGCCCGCTGACACCGGTGGTCGCGCGCCGGGAGACCCGGCTTCCGACGATTGCCGACACGGCGATCAGGCCGTACAGCAGCGCGAGGGACCAGCCGGCCGGCCCGGCGTACACGCGCTGGTCGCGCATGGAGAACCAGACCGCGCCGTAACCGAACAGGAAGACCCCCGCCCCCAGGAGCGCCGCCAGCGGCGACGAGGTCTCGAACTGGCGCCTGGCCTGGATCTCGGTCTGCTCGATGATCCGTGCCGCGTCCCGCGGATCCAGTTCGCCGTCCTCGTCGCCGGCCGGACTCTTGTCGGTGTCGTGCGTCTTGTTCATCTCGCGCCTCCCGGGGCAACTTTGTATCGCAAAGCTAGGACGCTTTGCAGGGCAAAGTCAAGGTCGGGGTCGCCACTTGCGGGCGGGGGCGAGGGGTGCGATCGGGGGCGGGGTCGAGGGCGAGGCGGGGGCACGGTCGGGGGCGGGGCACCCTCAGGGCGAGGCGGGGGTCCGGCCTGACTTGGGTCGGTCCGGCTCGGCTTGGCTCGGTCCGGCTCGGCTTGGCTCGGTCCGGCTCGGTCCGGTCCGGCTCAGCGAAGGTCGAACACTCGGCGCCGGCGAAGAACAGAGACGGAGACGGAGACAACGGCACCGGGCGCAATCCGTGCCAGACGAAACGGTTGATCGACAGCTTCACGATGCATCAACCGGGCCCGAAACGAACACGATCCGACTCCGAGCGATCAGCAGAACGGTTTACCGCACCGCCCGCCCCCGGATTCCCGTCGCGCCATCGCGGAACCCGGCGGCCCCGGCGTGGTGGACGAACGTGTGCTGTACCGCAAGGCCGGAGCCGTGCTTCGCCGGGGTTCGGGGACCGTTCACGATGAGGAACTCCGGGCCGGTCCGGAAGCATTGGCCGCTCACCCGGAGGTGGCACGGCCGGTACGTACGGCTACACACGGCGGAGTTCAGCCTTGAGCTTTACCGCCGGACCCCGGAGGCGGAACCGCCCGACCCGTTGCCCGCTCCGGCGGTCGATACCGGGTTCGTTTCCCTGATCACCGGGATTCACCGGCTGCCCGATTCCACCGCGTTCGCAGGTACCCGGTGACCTGCGGTGATCACCGATCCCGCCCCATCGCGAGCAGGACCGCGGTTCCGTCCCTCAGCCTTGCAACGGCTGCGCGGCGACATTCGAAATCCGTAACGAGCCAGCGCCTCCGGAACATGACTGGGGGTCGCACCGAATCCGGTGCGACCCCCATGTCTACGCGCACTTCTCTGCGCGATCAGGTGCGATCGAGCGCTTGCGCCCAACCGTTCACCATCGATACCAGCGGCCCCGCGAACCGCCCGATCCGGCGCTGCGGAAGACGAATCCGAGCAGCCACACGACCAGAACGATCAGTGCGATCCACCACAGGATATGCACGGCGAATCCCACGCCGCCGAGGATCAGTGCCAGCAGAAGAACCAAAAGAAGAGCACCCATTGTCATCAACCTCCTGACACGCTTCTGCCCTTACGTCACGCATACATGCGGAGAATTCTCATCCCTCTCCCGGCCACCACGATCGACGCCACTCGTTCCTCATCCGCACCGGCGTACGGGACGCGCCGCGAACGCCTCCACGTCACGCCGGGTCAGGCGGCCTCGGCGCGGCTGAGTTCGATGCGGCCGAACAGCAGGGCGTAGCCCGGGGGCAGTCGTGCGATGACGCGGGCGACGAAGTCCTCGCCGGCGAGGTGGGCGACGGTGGACAGGACCGCGCCGGTGTCCCACCGGGTCGTCGCGGGGGTGCCGCCGGTGCGGGCGGCGAGTTCCTTGACGAACCCCCAGCCGGTGAGCGCCTCGGCGGCCGGGGCCGTGTCCGAGGCCTGGGCGTTGAGGGCGAAGGCCGCCTCCGCGGGGAGGCGGGCCGCGAGCGCGGCGCGCTCCTCGCCGGTCAACTGGCGGCCGAGGGCGCCCAGTACGTCGCGGACGGCCCGCTCGGCCCGTTCACGGGTGGGGTACGCACCGTCGTACCGCACTCGTTCGAGCAACTGCCCGTACGCCATACCCGGTGCGCTGCGGATGGTGTGGAGGGACATCGGTGACGCACTCGCCTTTCGTATGCGGAGGAACAGGCCGGGGGACGCCCGGCCGGGAAACGGTGCCGACTCCCGCGTGAACCGGGTGTCATCTGCCTTACGGATCACGGGACGTGGGCCGCCGGGTACGGCGACGACTGCCCGGCGACGGCGGCCGGGCGGGGACGGGACGGGCGCGGTGGCGGACCGGCGCGGTCGTGTGCGGGGTCGTGGTCGGCGGCTCGGGCGGCCGTTGGCCGGAGGGCGGGGGCGCGGGGGTCTGCGCGCCCGCCCTCCGGTGTCCGGGGGGCCGGGTGCGGATCAGCCGGTGATCTGGTGGGCCGACGTGCCGCCGACGGCGATCCGGCGGGGCTTGGCGCGTTCGGTGACGGGGATGCGCACCGTCAGCACGCCGGCGTCGTAGTCGGCGCTGATGTGCTCGGTGTCGAGGGTGTCGGCGAGCACGAGCTGGCGGGAGAAGACGCCCAGCGGGCGTTCCGACAGCTCGATCTGCGCGTCGTCGGCCTTGGCGGCGGGGCGTCGTTCGGCCTTGACGGTGAGCATGTTGCGCTGGACGTCGATGTCGATCGCCTCGGCGCTCACGCCGGGCAGGTCGAAGGCGATGACGTACTCCTCGCCCTCGCGGTAGGCGTCCATCGGCATCGTCGACGGCTTGGACCAGGTGCCGGCGTTCCCCAGCAGCTGCTGGGCGAGCCGGTCGAACTCACGGAAGGGGTCAGTACGCATCAACATCACGAAACACCTCCAGGGGATCGGGCAGTACCTGCCACTGCCGCTGCGGTTCTGCTGCCCTCATTTCTATCATGTCATCCATCCGATGACAAACACTTACGTCATCGAGTGGATGACGCGCGCTCGCCGTCGTTGCATCGCCACCGTTGAATCGCCGCTGCGGAGGGATCGCCACCGTTGGGAGGCGCCACCGTTGACGATCGCCACCGTTGACGATCGCCACCGTTGGGGGCTCGCCGGACCGCCCGCCGTGGCGCGTTCCCACCGCCCCGCCTCCGACGGCCCCGGCTTCCCCCCTTTTCAACGCCCCCGACTCCACCCGCCGTCCAGCCCCCGCAGGCCGCCCCGCCGACCGATCCGTGGACCGGCCCACCGGCCGCCCCCACCGGCCGCCCCATACACATGTCCAGCACGATGCCTGTTCAGCGAGATCCGGGGTAGGGGCCGCACCATCCGGGCCATCGCGGCTTCCGGGGTAGTGGGAGATTGACTGGTATGGATATTCGCCACAGGAACAACGTCACCGTGACCGGTCGGGCGGACGGGCCGGTGGTGCTGCTGGCGCACGGGTTCGGTTGCGACCAGAACATGTGGCGGATGGTGGTCCCGGCGCTGGCCGAGGAGTACCGCGTCGTGCTGTTCGACTACGTGGGATCGGGACGTTCGGACTCCTCGGCGTGGAGTGAGCAGCGGTACTCCTCGCTGGCCGGCTACGCCCAGGACGTGCTGGACGTCTGCCAGGAACTGGACCTGCGGGACGTGGCGTTCGTCGGGCACTCGGTGAGCGCGATGGTGGGCGTCCTGGCGGCGGCGAAGGAGCCGGAGCGGTTCTCCCGCCTGGTCATGGTCGCCCCCTCGCCCCGGTACATCGACGAGGACGGCTACCGCGGCGGGTTCAGCGCCGAGGACATCAACGAGCTGCTGGAGTCGCTGGACTCGAACTATCTGGGTTGGTCGGCGGCGATGGCCCCGGTGATCATGGGCAACCCCGACCGGCCGGAACTCGGCGCCGAGCTGACCGCGTCGTTCTGCGCGGCCGACCCCGACAAGGCCCGGGTCTTCGCCAGTACGACCTTCCTGACCGACAGCCGCGCGGATCTGCGGACGGTGACGGTGCCGACCCTGGTCCTGGAGTGCGCGCACGACGTGATAGCGCCCCGCGAGGTCGGCGCCTACGTCCACGCCGCGATCCCCGGCAGCCGCCTGGTGACGCTGAACGCGACCGGGCACTGCCCCCAGCTGAGCGCCCCCGAGGCCACCGCGCAGGCGATCACCGCCTTCCTCGGAGGGAGCCGGTGATGTGCCGCACCGGCGCCCTGCCCGACCCGGACGAGGAGCAGGACGTGGACACCACCGACGCGGCCTTCACCGCCCTGCTGGAGGACAGCGCCGAGGAGCTGTACGAGCAGGCGCCGTGCGGTTACCTGTCGACGTTGATGGACGGCACCATCGCGAAGATCAACACCACCCTGCTGGACTGGCTGGGCCTGTCCCGCCGGCGGGTGGTGGGCCGGATGCGGTTCACCGACCTGCTCACCATGGGCAGCAAGCTCTACCACGAGACGCACTACGCCCCGCTGCTCCAGATGAAAGGCCACGTCAACGGCATCGCCATGGAACTGCGGGCCGCCGAAGGCGCACGGCTGCCGGTCCTGGTGACGTCGAAGGTGAAGACGAGCGCGGACGGCGAGCCGCTGCTGGTGCGCACCACCGTCTTCGACGCGAGCGACCGCCGCGCGTACGAGACGGAGCTGCTGCGCGGCCGGCAGGCGGCCGAGCAGGCGCGCCGGCAGGCCGAGGCCGACCGCGAGCGTCTCCAGGAGGCGCTGGCCGTCCTCCAGCAGAGCCTGCTGCCCACCGCGCTGCCGGTCATCCCCGGTCTGGAGACCGCCTCCCACTACCACACCGCCTCCCCCGACCTGCTGGGCGGCGACTTCTACGACCTGTTCCCGCTGGACGACGCGCGCTGGGGTTTCTTCCTCGGCGACGTGTGCGGCAAGGGCCCGCAGGCGGCGGCCGTCACCTCGCTGACCCGCTACACGCTGCGCGCCGCCGCCCTGCACAACCCCGACCCCGTCGAGGTCCTGACCACGCTGAACACCGTGCTGAGCCAGCGCTACAGCAGCGGCGACACCCGCTACTGCACCGCCATCTACGGCACCCTGGAACGGCGGGACGACGGCTTCGCCGTGGACCTGGCCTCCGGCGGCCACCCGCTGGCGCTGGTGCGGCGGGCCGACGGCGGCGCCGAGTACCTGCCCACCCCCGGCGGGATGCTCATCGGCATCATGCCCCGGGCGAAGTTCACCCCGGCGTCCACCATGCTGGTCCCCGGCGACACCCTGCTGCTCTACACCGACGGCCTGACCGAGGCCCGGATCGGCCCGCGGCGCGAGCTGTACGGCGACGACGCCCTGCGCGCCTTCGCCACCGCCCAGCCCTCCGCCACCGGCCCCCAGGCGCTCGTCACCGCCCTGACCGCGCTGCTCGACAGCTTCGGCGACGGCCTCGACGACGACACCGCGCTCCTGGCCCTCGGCGCGCCCGCGCTCGCCCCCGCGGGCGGCGGTCCGGCATGAACCCGCTGACGATCACCACGCGGGACGCCGCGACCGGCCCGGTCCTGGCGATCACCGGCGACCTCGACCACAAAACCGCCCCCGACCTGCGCCGCACCGTCGAGACCCTCCCCATGGCCGACGGGCAACTGCTGGTCGTGGACCTGGCCCGGATGCGGTTCTGCGACTCCAGCGGCATCAACACCCTGGTGGCCGCCCGCAACCTCGCCGCCGAGGCGGGCGCCGACATCGCCCTGGCCGCGGTCCCGGCCAACACCCGCAGAATCCTCGGCATCGTGGGCCTGGACCAGGTCTTCGCCCTCTACCCCGACACCCGCACCGCCACCCGCCGCCACCGGCCCGCCGGCGGTCTCGGCCGGCGCGTGCAGCCCGGGGGCGGCGCTCGCCGGGACGCGGAGGGGACTGGCTGGGACGTTTCGTCCGGATCATCGGGCTGACGGTCCCGGGATCGGCCGATCGGCCCGGGAGCCGCTGACGGTCCCGGGGCCGGGGCTGACGTCCTGGGCGGCGGAGCGCCTGCCCGCCCCGGGCATCAGCCGGGCCCGGCGGCGCGGGGGCGTCGCTCGACACGGACCACGCGCCCGCGCGGGCGTTCACGGGTGGTACGGGCGTTGGCGGGCCGCGCGGGAGGCGTACGCCTTGCCGGCGGGCCCAGCCAGGGACCGGCTCTCCCAGGACGAACGCTCCGCTGCCATCCGGTGCCGCGCGGGCGCAGGGTGGGTGGTGGAACGACGACGAAGGAGAGCACGATGCAGACGCGAACCCTGGGAAGCACCGGCCCGGCCGTTTCCGCCCTCGGCCTGGGGGCGATGGGTATGTCGGGCGTTTACGGCACGGCCGACCGCGCGGAGAGTATCGCCACCGTGCACGCCGCGCTGGAGGCCGGCGTCACGCTGATCGACACCGGCGACTTCTACGCCATGGGCCACAACGAGCTGCTGCTCGCCGAGGCGCTGCGCGGCCGGGACCGGGACGATTACCTGCTGAGCGTGAAATTCGGCATGCTGCGAGCGCCGGGCCCCGGGTTCGGCGGGGCCGACGGCCGCCCCGAGGCGGTGAAGAACTTCCTGGCCTACTCGCTGACCCGGCTGGGCACCGACCACATCGACATCTACCGCCCCGCCCGGCTGGACCCGGCCGTACCGATCGAGGAGACGGTGGGCGCGATCAAGGAGATGATCGACGCCGGGTACGTACGGCACGTCGGGCTCTCGGAGGTCGACGCGGCGACGATCCGCCGGGCGCACGCCGTGCACCCGATCGCCGACCTCCAGATCGAGTACTCGCTGATCTCCCGCGCGGTGGAGGCGGACGTCCTGCCCACGCTGCGGGAGCTGGGCATCGGGCTGACCGCGTACGGCGTCCTCAGCCGCGGCCTCATCTCCGGGCACTGGACGGCCGGGCACGAGGCCGACCCCGGCGACAGCCGCGGCCACACCCCCCGGTTCTCCCGGGAGAACGTCGAACACAACCTCGCCCTCGTGGAGGCGCTGCGCCGGGTCGCCGAGGCGAAGGGGTGCACCGTCGCTCAGCTGGCCATCGCCTGGGTAGCCGCCCAGGGCGGGGACATCGTGCCGCTGGTCGGCGCCCGCACCCGCGAACGGCTGGCGGAGGCGCTGCCCGCGACGGAGGTGGACCTCACCGCGGACGACCTCGCCGCGATCGAGAAGGCGGTCCCGCCGGGCGCGGCCCGCGGCGACCGCTACCCGCCGGCGCTCATGTCCAGCCTCGGCGTGGGGAACTGACGGGGGTTCCGCGGGAGGGCCGGCTTCCGGTGAGGTGGCTCCGGTGAGGCGTGGCACGGGTGAGGTGTGGCACCGGTGAGGCCGCTCGGGGGAAGGTCCGGCTCCGGTGAGATCCGGCACCGGTGAGGCCGCTCGGGGGAAGGTCCGGCACCGGTGAGGCCGCTGGGGGCGAGGCCCGGCACCGGTGAGATCCGGCACCGGTGAGGTCCGGCACCGGTGAGGTCCGGCACCGGTGAGGTGTGGCTCCGGTGAGGTGTGGCACCGGTGAGGCCGCTCGGGGGAACCCGCTCCGGGGAGGTCCCGCTCCGGCAGAAACCTGAACGCAGCTACGAGCCGGGGCTTGATCGTGCGGGCGAACACGCGCCATCGATCTGCTCACCGGACTACGGCGCCGTTCTCTGGGCGCGTTGACCATCGAGAAGCACTGATGGTGGTCCCCAATGGTCGCCCAGTGCAATACCGAGGGGGCGTGAGACTGGACCCCAGAGGGTCCGCGACCCAGGCCGCCATGACACAGCTGGCTGCGGCGCCTGCCTGATCTGCGGCATTGACGGCCGCTACCTGGGCCTGCCGTTAAACGTGGTGACAACCGGGAGGACCTTGACGCCGACCTGGCCGATCACATCAACATCACCGGCCATTGAGGAAGTCACCGACCTCGCACCTCACGTCGGCTGCCTCAGTTGCCCTCAACGGGTCCGACGTCTTGGCTCGCGTCTCGAAGTCCGCCAGGTGCCGGCAGAGACGAGACCAGTACGGTCGCGGTCCGACCTAGTGACGTTCCGCGCCACGTCCGGAGCGGCCCTTCAACGGGCAGCCTGCGCGCTTGCACGCACCGTGGGAGCGGGAGTCTTTTCCATGGGCCCTCCAGAACATGAAAACCCCCGACCGGGTGAGGCCGGTCGGGTTTATCAGGGGCACGAGGGGGTGCTAGCCTCCGGGCACGGAGACCAAGCCATTTTTGGAGTGCGCAGCAACACGCAGCGCCACGACTTGGGTTGGTGTGCCATGAAGTCCGTTGGTTGGGCCGCTGTCATCGTTGGTGCGATCACTGGCGGGACGTGGATCGTCGCCCACCTTCTTGACCAAGTTCCCGTGATCTGTGGCAAGGCTGTTCAAGCAGTCAGGGCCATGCGAGAACTACAGAACGAGGTCCGGCGCGCAAAATCGTCTGCGCCAGACGACTGACCGCTGCGGAGAGGTCCGCGAAGGTCGACGGGCAATGGCCATGTCGTCGACCCGTCACAGTGACGAGCGGCCGCTGCAGTAGACCCGCCCGCGGCCGTACCGTCGTATCGGCGTCCCTGGCGGCCGTCCGCGCGGCCCGAGATGGGCAGCCCGAAACCGGACGGGGACACCTCTACGTAAGTGGTGCCCGCGTCGCGGACGATGGCTGCGGCCCACAGCGCGACGACGCCCGTCCGGCGGTCGACGCAGAGGTCCAGGCCGAGGTACACGATTCCCTGTCGGACAGCACCAAGCCCAGACCGACACCGGCCGTCGAAGCGGTGGCGTCTTTGCGCGTGCTGCACGTCCGCGGGTCCATTGACCCTGTAAGCCTCTGCGGGCGACGGTCGCCCGTTCCGGTGCACTCGCGTCCTGGGCGCGTCGCCCGCGGCGGGTCGGGTGCCGGTGTCCTGGTTGTCCTGGGACGTCGGGTGGCCCTCGGGCCTTGGCACATCCTGCGGGAGTCTTCGATGCGACGCATGTTCGAGGCGATCACCTGGACGGTCGCCGCTGTGACGATCGCCGCGGCGGCCAGCGGCTGTTCGAACGGGACGGGCTCCTCCGCGGCGTCCTCGGCGTCGCCGTCGGGCACGGCGTCGGGGCGCGCGGGCGATACCCCGGTGGCGGACAGGGCGGCCGCCGCCAAGCAGGCGCAGATCAAGACGGCGTCGGTCGGCTCGCTCGGCTCGGTGCTGGTCGACGGCACCGGACGCACCCTCTACCTGTTCGAGGCGGACAGGACCAGCAAGTCGACGTGCAACGGCGCGTGCGCCACCGCCTGGCCGCCGACGCCGACCTCCGGCAAGGCGAAGGCCGGCGGCAGGGCCAAGTCGGACCTGCTGGGCACCACCAAGAGGTCCGACGGCAAGGAGCAGGTGACGTACCACGGCCACCCGCTGTACCAGTACGCCGGCGACTCCAAGTCCGGCCAGGCCAACGGCGAGGGCCTCAACCAGTTCGGTGCCGAGTGGTACGTGCTCGACGCGAGCGGCAAGAAGGTGGACAAGAGCTGACCGCCGCCCGGCAGGGCACCGCGCCCGGCACGGCGACGCCGGTATGACGACCGGCCGCCGCGGCCCGCACCGGAGCCTGCCGGTGCGGGCCGCGGCCCTGGCCATCGGTGCCGCGGTGTCGGTGGCCGGATCGCCGGCGATCCGGTCGGTCGCCCGCCACGACACCCCGGACTACGACTCGGGCCTGTTCGGTGCCCACGGCACCCAGGCGGTCGACCTCAAGGCGCGGCTGGGCAGCGCGCTGTGGTGCCTGGCGCTCGTCCAGCTCGGACTGGCGCTGTGGAGGTACGGGCGCATCCCCGGCCTGCGGCCCCCGCCCCGCCGGGTGCGCACGGTGCACCGGCTCATCGGCCTGGTCGCCTTCCTGCTGTCGGTGCCGATCGCCTACCACTGCGTGGCCGCCTACGGCGTGGAGACCACCGGCACCCGCGTCGCCCTGCACTCCGTGAGCGGCTGCGCCCTCTACGGCGCCTTCGCCGCCAAGGTGCTGGTGGTCCGCAGCCGCTTCCTGCCCGGCCGGCTGCTTCCCCTCGTGGGCGGCGCGCTGGTCTGCGCGATCGGCCCGCTCCGGTACACCGGCGCACTGTGGGCCCTCAACGGCTCCGACGCCCCCGGCCTCTGACACCGGCACGCCGACGCGGGGACGGCTCCGGGATCAACCGCTACGCGGGCAACGGCCCCGGGGGCTGACGGAGCATCGACCCGGAGTGCGTGAACTCGCCGCGCTCCGGCCCGCCGCGCAGGTCCGGCGGCGGCCCGCATGCGGTGATCGCCCGAGTCGGGTGGCCGACCGGGGAAGCACCACGGCCCGGCGCGTCCCCGGCCCGCCCGTCGACGGCATGGTCCCCGTCCCCCGTGGCGACGGACTCCACCGCGACCGGCCCCGCCCGGTGAGAACACCCGGTCCGATCCCCCGGTGACGTCACCCCACCCATGCGCTCCGCCCGGCCCGCCCGGCCGCACAAGCCCCTGGCCGCATGAGCCCCTGACCGCACAAACCCCTGACCGCATGAGCCCCTGACCGCACAAACCCCTGACCGCATGAGCGCCGACCGCATGAGCCCCTGACCGCCGCCCGGCAGGGACAAGCACCGGCGGCGACCCGATCCCGCTCCGTCGCGTCATGCCAGCACTCATCATGAGAGTGGACTTGCATGAACGATGGGAGTGGCCCATACTCATGAGAGTCAGCCCCCAGGAAGGGGGTTGGCGGTCACCCAAGACCGGTATCGACGCCAAGGGAATCGCACCATGACTGTCACCACCCCCGCCCGCACCACCCGCACGGTCGAGCTGCGCAACGGCCTGCGCATCACCCTTGACGAGTACGGCGACGCCGCCGCCGCGGCCGGCACCGGCGCGCTGGTGCTGCACGGTGGCGCCGGGCCGCGCTCGGTCGCCGGTTTCGCGACCGCGATGTCCGAGCACGCCTACGTCGTCGTGCCGACCCACCCCGGGTTCGACGGCACGCACCGGCCGGAGTCGACCGACTCGGTCGCCGACCTGGCCGTGGCCTACCTGGACCTGATCGAGGAACTCGGCCTGACCGCGGTCATGGTGGTCGGCAACTCGATCGGCGGCTGGGTCACCGCCGAGATGGGCCTGCGCGACAACCGCGGCCGGATCAGCGCGCTGGTGCTGCTCGCCGCGACCGGCATCACGCCCGAGCCGCCGCTGGAGATCGCCGACCCCGCGAAGCTCGGGCCGATCCGTACCGGTGAACTGGCCTTCCACAAGCCGGAGTTGCGCCTCGACCCGAGCACGTTGAGCGAGCAGCAGAAGGCCGGGACGGCCGCCAACCAGCGGACCCAGGCGGTCTACACGGGCGCCGGCCACGACCCGAAGCTGCGCGGCCGCCTGCACCGGGTCACCGTTCCGGTGCTGGTGCTCGCCGGCGAGCAGGACGGGATCGTGCCGCTGGAGTACGAACGCACCCTGGCCGCGTCCTTCCCCCGGGCCACCTTCCGGCCCGTCCCGCAGGCCGGGCACTTCCCGCACATCGAGCAGCCCGGCACGGTCTTCGGCGCCATCGGGGACTTCGTGGACGCCGAGGTGAAGCCCGACGGTGAGTGACCCCCTCCCGCGCCCGCCCGGCGCCGCGATCACGGCGGCCCCCGGCGGGCGCGGTGCCGTGCCGTGCGCGGCGAACCGCGGCACGCCCGGCAGCCCGTACCGGCCCCGAGCCCGACCCCGACACCCACCGCGAGCGCGACCCCGTTGCCTGCCGCGCCCCCGCGATCCCCCACCGAGGAGGCAGAAGTGACCACGCCCGATCCCGCCCGGCGGCGCCGAGTGCTCGTACTGGCGGTGTGCTGCCTGAGTCTGCTGATCACCGTGCTCGACACCTCCGCGGTGAACGTCGCGCTGCCGGCCGTCCAGCGCGATCTGCACCCGGCGGTCAGCGGGTTGCAGTGGACCGTCGACGGCTACACGCTGGCGATCGCCGGCTTCATGCTGCTCGCCGGGTCCACCGCGGACCGGATCGGGCGGCGCCGGGTCTTCCAGGCCGGCCTGGCGCTGTTCACCGCCGGCTCGCTGGCCTGCTCCCTGGCCCCGGACCTGCCGTGGCTGGTCGCCTTCCGCGTGGCGCAGGGCCTGGGCGCCAGCATGCTCAACCCGGTCGCGCTGTCGATCATCACCCACACCTTCGCCGACCCGCGCGAACGCGCCCGCGCCATCGGCGTGTGGGGAGCGACGGTCGGCCTGTCGCTGTCGCTGGGCCCGGTGGTCGGCGGTCTGCTGGTCGGAACGGCCGGCTGGCGGGCGATCTTCTGGATCAACATCCCGGTCGGATCGGCCGCTCTGGTGCTCAGCGCCGTCCTGGTGCCCGAGTCGCGGTCCGCGACCGCGCGCCGCCGCGATCCGGTCGGGCAGGCGCTGGTCGTCACCGTCCTGGTCGCGCTCATCTGCGCGATCATCGAAGGCGCCCACCGCGGTTACGGCAGCACGCCGATCATCGGCCTGTTCATCCTGGCCGGCGCCGCGGCCCTCGCGCTGCCCTGCTACGAACGGCGCCGCGACCAGCCGCTGATCGACCCGGCTTTCTTCCGGTCCGTGCCGTTCACCGGCGCGTTCGTCACGGCGGTCACCGCGTTCCTGGCCCTGGCGGGCTTCCTGTTCCTCAACACCTTGTACCTCCAGGACGTACGCGGCTACAGCGCGCTGCACGCCGGACTGCTCACGGTCCCGATGGCCGCCGGAACCGCCGTCGCCTCCCCGGTGTCCGGCCGCCTGACCGCCGCGCACGGTCCGCGCCTGCCGCTGGTCGCCGCCGGGGGGCTGGTGGCCGCCGGCGCGCTGACGCTGACCACCGTCACCGCGACCACCGCGCTGCCGGTGCTGCTGATCGCCTACGTGCTGCTCGGCTGCGGATTCGGCCTGGTCAACACCCCGATCACCAGCATGGCCGTCGCCGGGATGCCGCGCGCCCGGGCCGGGGTGTCCGCCGCGATCACCACGACCGCCCGCCAGATCGGCAACAGCCTCGGGGTGGCCGTCCTCGGCTCGATCGTCACCGCGCACACCCACGGCCCGCTGCGCACCGGGTTCACCGCGGCCGGGCACACCGCGTGGTGGTCGCTGGCCGGATGCGGCGCCCTGATCGTGCTCCTGGGCATCCTCACCACCACCGGCCGGGCCACCGCCGGCGCCGCACGGATCGCCGCCCGCTTCCCCGCCGAACCGGCCACGCGGTCGACGCCGGCCGCACCGGTCACGCCGGTCACGCCGCTCACCCCGACAACGCAGCCCGCACCGGCCGCACCGATGATCAGCCCCGCACGGTGGCCGTCGCGCCGGGGGTGACCGGTGACCGTCGCACCGAGGCGTGACCCTCGCGCCGGCGGGCCGGCCACCGTACCGAACGGTGGTCAGCCCGCCGGAGCGTCCATCGCCGTCACGGCGGCGCGGGTCAGGGTCGAGGCGGTGCGGACCACGCTGGCGATGGCGTCCTGCGGGTCGAGCCGGCACAGGTCGGTCAGGCAGAAGAGGGCCTCGGCGCTGACCACCACCGCGAGGTCGTTCTTCAGCCGGGTCAGGGCGGCCGGATCGGTGGCCCCGAGGGTGTCGTCCAGCGGGGCGAGCGCGTGGTCGATCAGGCCGAAGCGCAGGCCGGGGCGGGCGTCGGCCGTCGCGGGCCGGGTGATGGTGGCCGCGATCATGGCGCGGGTCGCCCCCTGGTAGCCCAGGACCAGGCGCAGCAGGTGCTCGGTGGCGGCGGCGACGCGCTCCACCGGGTCGCGGGAGTCCGCGACGGAGGCGAGCGCCTCCTGCGGGCTGGGCATCTGCCCGGCCATCGCCTCCCGCAGCAGGCTGGCCAGGTCGGGAAAGTACCGGTACGCGGTGGCCTCGGACACCAGGGCCGTCCTGGCGACCTCCAGCATGGTCACCTCGCGGCCGGTGCGCATCAGCTCCACCGCGGCCTGGAGGATCGCGTTGCGCGTGCGCAGCTTCTGGTTGGCGCGGCCGGTGGTGCCGCGCGGTGTCGTCGTTTCGCCGTTCTGCATGACGCCAGCGTAGCAAGCAAACCCTGATAACGAGAGCCCACTTGCATAACGTCGCGCATGTCGACTAGTTTCATGAAAGTAGCCTCTTACGAAGGAGCAGGCCATGAACGACGTATCGGTTGTCGCGCCCGACGGCGGCGAAGTGATCCCGTTGGGGCCGGCCCGGATGCGCATCCTCGAGGACGGCGGCACGACCGCGCACCGCCTGGGGATCGGCGAGGTCACCCTCGCCCCGCACAGCGCCGGCCCGCCCCAGCACCGGCACGCCGCGCACGACGAGGGCTTCTACGTCGTGTCCGGCACCGCCGTGTTCACCGTCGGGCAGACCGACTACGAGGCGCCGGCGGGCACGTTGGTGATGGTTCCGCCCGGGGTCCCGCACACCTTCGCCAACCCCGGCGACGAGCCCGTCGTGATGGTCAACACCTTCACCCCGGACCTCTACGTGCAGTACTTCCGCGACCTGGGCGCCGCGATGGCGGACGGCCAGGAGGTGACCGCGCGTACCACCACCGAGGTGATGGGCCGCTACGCCACCACCGCGACGACGGAATTCGCCTGAGGCCGTCCGGGTGTCCGGCGCCGGGCCCGGGGCGCGCGGGGCCGGGGTAGCTTGGTGCGGGGTCGAGACACGAAGGGCGTCTGAACGGTGAGCGACGATGAGCGCGGGAAGCCCGGCGGCCGGGCGGTCAGGCGTGGGCGGGGCGAGTTGGAGGGCGGCGTGCTCGCCGCGCTCTGGGCGGCCTCGGAACCGCTGACTGCGGCCCAGGTCAACGAGCGGCTGCCGGGGGAACTGGCGTACACCACGGTGCTGACCATCCTGTCGCGGCTGCACGACAAGGGCATGCTGGTACGGCACCGGGTGGGCCGCGGCTACGCCTACGAACCGGTGCGGGACGAGGCGTCGCACACGGCGGCGGGGATGCGTTCGCTGCTGGAGGGCGGTTCGGACCGGGAGGCGGTACTGACCCGGTTCGTCTCGGAGCTGTCGGCCCGCGACGAACAACTGCTGCACCGGCTGCTCGCCGACGCCACGGGCGCGGGCAAGGGCGCTGGCTCGGGCGCGGGCACTGGCGCCGGGCCGGACGACGGGAGGCCCTGAACCGGTGCTGGTCAACGTCTACGTCCCCATCGTGGTCACCGTCGTGCTGGCGCTGCTCGCTCCCCGGCTCGCGCCGCGGCTCGCCCCGCGCCCGGCCGCGTGGGCGCTGCTGTGCGCGGCGCTGGTGACGGCGGCCGGCTGGGTGGGGTCGCTGGCCCTGCTGGCGTTCACCGCGCTGGCGCAGATCCCGCAGGTCGCGCGGGAGGGCCACTGGTCGGTACGGCTGCTGCGCGCCGAGGACCCGGTGCGCTTCGGCGTCGCGGTCGGCTGCGCCCTCGTGCTGCTCACCGCCTGCGTGGCGTGCGCGGTCACCGTCGTACGGCAGACGCGGGACCTGCGCTGGGCCCGGCGCGAATGCCGGCGGCTGCCCGGCAACGACCAGTTGGCCGTGCTCGACGACCCGGCACCGGAGGCGTTCGCCCTGCCGGGGCGGCCCGGCCGCATCGTGGTCTCGCGCGGCATGCTGGACTGCCTCGCCGCCGGCGAACGCGCCGCGCTGCTGGCCCACGAACGCGCCCACCTGCGGCATCACCACCACCGGTTCAAGACCGTCTGGCGGATCGCGGCGGCCGTCAACCCGTTGCTGCGGCCGGTGGAGAAGGCGGGCTGCTTCGTGCTGGAGCGGTGGGCCGACGAGGACGCCGCGGCCGGGGTGGGCGACCGCACGGTGGTGGCCCGGGCGGTGGCCCGTGCCGCGCTCGCGGTGCACGCCGGACCGGCCGGCTCCGCGCTGGCCGCGACCGGCGGCGCCGTACCGCAGCGGGTCCGGGCGCTGCTCGCCCCGCCGCCCCGGCACCGCCCGCTGCACTTCGTGGCCGCCGGCCTGCTGCTGACGCTGTGCTGCACCAGCCTGACGGACGCCGCCACCGACAGCGAGCAGATGGTCGAAGCCGCCCAGCACACCCACCTGTGCGGGCACCCCGATCCCGGGTCCGGCCCGCACGGCGCCGCCGCGAGCGCGCACCGACGCCCGGCCGACGCACGGTTCACCGATCACGCGGCCCGGACGGCGGCGTGGCCGGACCACCCGGCGGCGCTGCCGGACCACACCGGGCTGGGCGCCCTCTGCGTGCGGCACCGGCCGAACACGTGACCGCGGCGTCGCAGGCGGGCGGCAGCGGACGGCGGCGCAGGCACCGGGTGGGGCGGCGCGCGCCCGGCACGCATGAGGGGGCAGGCCCGGCACGGGTGACGGCGCGAACGCGGCACGCATGAGGGGTGAACCCCGCCCGACCGCGCGTCGGCGCACCCTGGGCGGTCGTACCGTTCGGAGGAAAACGGCCGCCGCCCGCCGTGGCCCGCGGGCCCCTCCGGGGGACTGGAGGCACGCTGGCGGCACGGTGTCGTGAAACGCGGTACGGCGGCCGTCCGGCATAAATTACTACATGATGTAGTTATCATCGGCCGTACCTCCCCCTTGGCTCCCCTTGGCTCCCCTTGCACTCCTCGCACTCCTTGCACTCCCCTTGAGCCCCCGCCTCCCCCTGACCCACTCCGCCTCCCGCCCGGACGCCCCCACTACCCGGCCCCCGGCCCCGACTCCGCCCACGACCCCGCCCCCGGCTCCGATTCCGCCCCCGGCTCCGCCCCTGGCGTCGTCGGCGCCATCGGCGACATCGGCGGATCCCGCGCCTTCGGCGCAACCTCGGCCGCCGATCCGACATCTACACGACGTAGTAGCCGATGGTCCGGTCCAATCGAGGAGAAGAACGCCATGGACGACGATCCGCCCACGCGTGTCGGCACCCCGGGCGGGGACCCGGCCGGGGTGAGGCGGACGCCCGGCGCCGCGGTGACCGCCGGCGCCGCCGGTCCGGACACGCCGGCCGGTGACGCGCCGCCGCAGTGGCACCGGGGTCTGACCCTGCTGGCCACCATCAGCCTGTTCATCGGGACGCGGTCCGCGTGGACGACCGCGATGGCGAACGTGCCGGTCGTGGCGGGCGTCATCTCGGTCTGCTACGCCGGGATCCTGACCGCCGGGGTGCTCGCGTTCGCCACCCGCAGCCGGCGCGGGCTGGGCCGGGTGGACCTGGGCGTCCTGGTGCTGGCGGCCGTCCTGGTGGTGTGCGCCCTGTGGCTGAACCCGGCCGGCATCGACGAGGCGGCGCTGACCACGCAGGCGGCGAACGAGATCGTGCACGGGCACGCGATGTACGGGCAGCCGTGGCCGTGGCTGTTCGGCACGCCGACCGTGGGGATCACCAAGCTGATGTCGGGCGGCGCCGACTACACCTACGGCTACGGGCCGTTGACCGCCCTGCTGGTCGCGCCGATCCACCTGTTCGCGCACTCGACGGTGGCCGCCACCGCGGTGACCACCGGCGCGCTGCTCGCGGGCACCGTCACGCTGTGGGTGCTGCTGCCGGCGCCGTGGCGGTCGGCGGCCACCGCGGTCTGCCTCGGCTTCGGCCTGCTGCCCGCCTACGCCCGCGGCGGCTACCCGGCGATCACCGCGCTGGCCCTGCTGATCCCGGTCGTGGTGCGCTGGCACCGCACGGGGGCCGGCGGACGGCTCGGGCGCGGCGGCGTCGCACGGTCGGTGTGCCTCGGGCTGGCCTGCGCGGCGCAGCAACTCGCCTGGTTCCTGGCGCCGTTCCTGCTCGTCGGGATGTACGCGGTCCGGCGCGGTGAACTGGGCCACCGGCGCGCCCTGGAGGTGACCGTCCGGCACGCGGCCCTCGCGTTCGCCACCTGGCTGCTGGTCAACGCCTACTTCATCGCCCAGGGGCCGTCGCAGTGGCTGTCGGGCAGCCTCCTGCCGTTCACCCAGAAGGCGATCCTGCACGGGCAGGGGGTGATGGGCATCTCGTACTACGTCACCGGCGGCAGCGACCGGCTGGACTTCTACTCCTACGCGGGCATGCTGCTGATGCTCGGGCTGCTCGCCGCCACCGTGCTGTTCGTGCGGCGGCTGGGGCCGGCGCTGACGGTGCTGCCGTGGTGCGCGTTCTACCTGACCACCCGTTCGCAGGACGGCTACTTCCTGCTGATGACGCCGCTGTGGATCGCGGCGGCGGCCACCGTGCCGGCCTCCGCGCTGGCCGGGGCCTGGCAGCCGCGGCCGGTCGTGGCCGGCGGGCGGCGGGCCGGCGCGGCGGTGCTGGCCGCGCTGCTGGCCCCGGCCGTGCTGTGCGTCGGCGTGGCCGCCGCGAGCCCGCCGCCGCTGCGGATGACGATCGACCGCCTGACGGTCGCCGGCCGGGGCCGGCCGACCCTGACCGGCCTCGCCGTGCGGGCGGTCAACGTCACCGGCACCGCGCTGGCCCCGCACTTCGCCACCCGCAGCGGCCAGGGCGCGTCGGACTGGTGGACCGTGCGGTCCGGGCCGGCCGTCCTGCGCCCGCACGCCCGCGGCGACTACGTCCTGCGGGCCCCGGCCGACCTCCAGCCGCTGCCCACCGGCCGCGACCGGCACGTCTACCTGATCGCCGTCTCCGGCACCCCGATGACCATCACCACCACCGCGCTCCCCCTGGCGGACGCGCGCCACGCCGCGGGCCCCCGGTGACCGGCCCGCCCGGCACGGGTCCGCCGCGGCGGCACCGCGCGGTGTACGGGTGGACGGCGGTCGTCAGCGCGGCGCTGTTCGCGGCGGCGGCCGGGGTCCTGGGGGTGCGGCCGGATCTGGTGCTGGGCGCCGAACGGTGGCCGCACGCCTGGGCACTGGGGCACCGGCCGGCCGCGGCGGTGACCGCCGCGCGGTGGGTGACCGACAGCGGCACCGGGGTGTGGCCGTACCTGCTGGTGGTGGCGGCCGGTCTGGCGACCGGTGGTCCGGCGGCCCGGCGGCTGCGCGTGACGGGGGCGCTGGCGGCGTTCGTGGTGGCGGCGCAGCTGACCCGCTACGGGGTGATGGAGGCGATCGCGCGGCCCCGGCCGGATCGCGCGGGGTGGGCGGCGCCGGCCTCCGGTTTCTCCTTCCCCTCCGGGCACACCACGACGTCGTGCCTGGTGGCGGGGGTGCTGTGCGCGGTGCTGGCGGCGCGGCTGCGGCCGGTGGCGGCGCGCTGGGCGTGCGCGGTGGTGGCGGGGTGGGCGGTGGTGGTCGGGCTCAGCCGGGTCTACCTCGGGGTGCACTGGGCGGGCGACGTGGCCGGCGGCTGGCTGTTCGCGGTGGCGTGGCTGTCGGCGGCCCGGTGGTGGTGCGACCGGTGCGGCGTGCCGCGCGGACGGCCGGCCGGGAGCGAGCCCCGCGCACGCCGTTGAGCTGGGCGAACACCGCCGTTCGCACGGTGCGCGTCGCGCCCCGCGGGGCCGTCGGGGGTGGTTCGAGATCAGCTACTACAAGTTGTAGAGTACGAACCACTCCCCCGTTCGGAAGCAGGTTCCACGTGCCGTACCTCGACAGTCCTGCAGGGGCGGGACCGGCCAGGGTCGCCATCGTCTCCGCGAGCGTGGGGGCCGGCCACGACGGGGCCGCCGCGGAACTCGCCCGCCGGCTGACCGCCCGCGGGGTCGCGGTGGACCGGTTCGACTTCCTCGACCTGCTGCCCGCCCGGCTCGGCACGCTGCTCGGCGGCACCTACCACCAGCTGCTGACCCACGCGCCGTGGGCGTACCAGCGGATCTACGCCACGACGGAACGGCCGGGCCGCGGCCGGGTGTCGAACGCGGTACTGCGCGCGGCGGAGCACCGGGCGCTGCGCGCGCTGCGGCCGGGCACCCGCGCGGTGGTCGCCACCTATCCGCTGGCCGGCCAGGTGCTGGGCGCGCTGCGGCGCGACGGGCGGCTGACCGTGCCGGTGCTGACGTACCTGACCGACTTCTCGGTGCATCCGCTGTGGGTGGCGCCCGGCGTCGACACCCACCTGGCCCTGCACCCGATCCCGGCCGGGCAGGCCGAGGCGTGCGGGGCGCACCGGGTGCTGACCCGCGGACCGGTCGTCGACCCCCGGTTCGGCCCGGCCACCCCGCAGGCGCGGCGGGCGGCCCGGACCCGGTTCGGACTGCCGCCGCACGGGCCGCTGGCGCTGCTGGTCGCCGGTTCCTGGGGCGTCGGCCCGGTCGAGCAGGCCGCGGCGCGGATACGCGCGTGCGGCGCCGCCGTCCCGGTCGTCGTCTGCGGGCGCAACCAGGCCCTCGCCGACCGGCTGCGGGCCGCCGGGACCGGCCACGTCTTCGGCTGGGTCGACGACATGCCGGGCCTGATGCACGCGGCCGACGTCCTGGTGCAGAACGCCGGCGGCCTCACCTCCCTGGAGGCGTTCGCCAGCGGCCTGCCGGTCGCCTCCTACGGCTGCATACCGGGCCACGGGCGCACCAACGCCGCCGCCCTGGACGCGGCGGGCCTGGCGACCTGGATACGCCACGCCGACGACCTCGGTCCGGTGCTCACCGGTCTGCTGGACGGCCCGGCCGGCAGCGCCCAACGGGCGGCGGGGCTCGCCCTGTTCGCCAGGGGCGACGCCGACGGCCCGGCCGCCGCGATACTCGACGCCGCCCGCCGTCCCACCCCGGGCCGCGGTGGCGTTACGGTGCGCGTACGACCGGAACGCGTACCGGCCGCACCGGTGACGCCGGCGGTGACGGCGGCCGCGTCCGGTCCCGGCGCGGCGGCGGTCCCGGTCCGGGCCGGGCGCGCCCAGCGGCGGACGGCGCTGGTGCTGGCCGCAGCGCTGGCCACCACGCTGCTGGCCGGGCCGGACAGCACCGAGGACGCGGTCGCCCGCGGCGGGACGCACCTGCTGCACGACCTCGACCTGTGACCCGCTCCCGCGTCCCTTGCCGAACTCCCCCTGCCCGGCCGCCGTTGAGGAGCATTCGATGCCCGCCGCCCCCGCCGTCCGTACCGCTCTCACCGTCGCCAAGGTCGGGCTGCCCCTGCTGGCCGCCGTGCACGCGGCGCCCGTCGTGTCGACGCTCGGGCCGCTGCGCAACCGGCTGATGCCCGCGCTCAGCGGCCGCGGCAGGCCCGACCACGTGGCGCTGACCTTCGACGACGGGCCCGATCCGCTGTCCACGCCGTTCTTCCTGCGGGCGCTGGACGGGCACGGGATACGCGCGACGTTCTTCGTACTGGGGTCGATGGCCCGCCGGGCGCCCGGCCTGCTGCGGGAGATGTCCGAGGCCGGGCACGAGATCGGCGTGCACGGCTGGCGGCACCGGCCGCTGATGCTGCGCGGCCCGCGGGCCACCTACGACGACCTGGCCCGGGCCCGCGACGGCGTGGCCGCCATCACCGGTGAGGTCCCGCGGCTGTTCCGGCCGCCGTACGGCGTGATGACGGCCGCCTCGCACCTGGCCGCGCGGCGCCTGGACCTCACACCGGTGCTGTGGACGGCGTGGGGCGAGGACTGGACCCGGCGGGCCACCCCGGAGTCGGTGCACCGCACGGTCACCGCCGACCTGCGCGGCGGCGGCACGGTGCTGCTGCACGACTCGGACTGCACGTCGGCGCCCGGCGCGTGGCGTTCCGCGCTGGGCGCGCTGCCGAGGATATTGGAGACCTGCGAACGCGCCGGCCTCACCGTCGGACCACTGCGGGAGCACCGCGCCGCACCCCCCGGCTGCTGCCGCCGCGCGCACCACCGGCGCCGCGGCGCCGCCGCCGACCGCCGGAGGACACCGTGAACGCCACCGTCCTGGTCCTGTCGGTCTTCCTGGCCTGCGCGGTGGAGGCCGTGGAGGCGCTGACCATCGTGCTGGCCGCCGGAACGACCCGCGGCTGGCGCTCGCCGCTGATCGGCACCGGCGCCGCGCTGGCCGTCCTGGCGGTCGTGGTGGGCGCGCTGGGCCCGGCCGTCGGGCGGGTACCGCTCCAGCCGCTGCGGCTGGTGGTCGGCGCGCTGCTGCTGGTCTTCGGCCTCCAGTGGCTGCGCAAGGCGATCCTGCGGGCCGCCGGCCACAAGGCGCTGCACGACGAGGACCGGATCTACCGCGAACGGGCGGCGGCCGCCCGGACGGCCGGCGGCGGCGGGCGGGCGTTCGTCCCGGACTGGTACGGCTTCACCATGGCGTTCAAGGGCGTACTGCTGGAAGGGCTGGAGGTGGTGTTCATCGTGATCACCTTCGGCGCGGTGCAGGGCCGGATCGGGCTCGCCGCGCTCGGTGCGGCGGCCGCGGTGCTGCTGGTCACCGCGGTCGGCCTGCTGGTGCGGGCGCCGCTGGCCCGGGTACCGGAGAACACCCTGAAGTTCGCGGTCGGCGTGCTGCTCACCGCCTTCGGCCTGTTCTGGTCCGTCGAGGGCACCGGCGCCCGGTGGCCCGGTTCCGACCTCGCCCTGCTGGCGCTGGTCCCCGGCACGCTGGCCGTCGCGCTGGTCTGCGTGACGGCGCTGCGCGGCCCGCGCGAACCGGCCGGCACCCGGCCCGGCTCCCCCGACGACCCCGGAGCGGGCTCATGAACCACGTCCACAACTTCCTGCGCTTCTGGTACGACTTCGTGATCGGCGACGACTGGACGGTCGCGCTCTGCGTGGCCCTGGCGCTGGGCGCCACGGCCCTGCTCACCGCCTGCCACGTCGCCGCCTGGTGGCTGACGCCGGCCGCGGTCGTGGTGGTCCTCGCCGTCTCCCTGCGCCGCGCGACCCGCTCCGGGGGAGGGACCGGGGACCGGACCGGGGGCACGGGACGGCCGGGGGGACGGGGTTGAAGCGGGCCCGGCTGAATCCGGCTGCGGAACCGGTATCGGGGCCGGGGCCGGGGCCGGGGTGCGCGCCGAGGCCGGCACCGGAGTCGCCCCCGACGCCCGCGTCCCCGGCGACGGGTCAGCCGGTCGCCGGACGGTAGCGGTCGGCCAGCGGGGAGCCGGCCGCGGTGCGCAACCCGGCCTCGGCGGCCAGCAGCCGGTCGACGGCGGCCGGGTCGGCGAGGCCGGGGACGCAGACCGTCTCGTCGGCCGCCAGCCCGGCGAGCGAGGCGTCGACGACGTCGGCGGCGGCCATGCCGCGGCCGCTGCTGCGCGGTTCGCGGCCGGCCAGCGGGCGGTCCGCGTCGACGAGGTGGAACTCGGTGTCCGTCAGCCCCGGGCACAGCACCTGGACCTGGACCGGGGTGCCGACGAGTTCGGCGGCCAGGATGCGGCTGAAGGTGACCAGGTAGCCCTTGCTGCCGGCGTACACCGCCCGGTGCGGCAGCGGGCCGGGCGGCTGCGCGCCGGAGAACGCCAGCAGCGAGGCGACGTTGACCACCGCGCCGCGGCCGCGCGCCAGCAGGCCGGGCAGCGCGGCACGGGTCAGCAGGGTGGGCGCGGTGACGTTGAGCGCCAGGACCGCGGCGATCAGGCCCGGGTCCTTCCCGGCGAACGGGCCGTAGCCGTTGATGCCCGCGTTGTTGACGAGGTGGGTGACGTCGTCGCCGGTGACCCGTTCGGCGACGGCGGCCAGGCCCTCGGGGTCGGCCAGATCGGCGGTGAGCGGCGTGACGGTGCCGCCGTACGCGCGGCGCAGCCGGTCGGCGAGGTCGGCCAGCCGGTCGGCGCGGCGGGCCACCAGCACCACGTCGTGCCCGGTGGCGGCGAGCCGTTCCGCGTAGGCCAGACCGATGCCCGCGGAGGCGCCGGTCACCACGGCCGTCCCCCTGCGCTCCCGTGCTGACGTCATGCGCCTTCCCCTTTGTCCGCTGCGTCCGTCGAGGTCTGCTGTCGTGCGGTGCGGTCCGCTGTCGTGCGGTGCGGGTCCGGCACCGGCTGCCGTTCTCCGGTGCCGGCCGCTGTCGGACAACGCCGTCCACCGATGTACGGCACCGTCCACCGCCGTGCGGCTCCGACGCTAACGCACGGGGTGGGTCAGCGCTCGCCGTCGCGCAGTTCGAACCAGGCGGTCTTGCCGCGCGGCAGCAGGTCCACCCCCCAGCGGTCGGAGAGCTTGTCGACCAGCATCAACCCGCGGCCGCTGACGTCGAGGTCCTGCACCGGCAGCAGGCAGGGCAGGGCGCGGGAGGGGTCGCGCACCTCGACGCGGACCCAGCCGCGGCGGCGTTCCATGGTCAGGCCGAAGGTCTGCGCACCGGTGTGGCGCACCGCGTTGCCGACGAGTTCGGACACCAGCAGCTCGCAGGTGTCGCTGAGCGGTCCCAGGCCCCAGGCGCGGAGCTTGGCGAGGGTGAGGCGGCGGGCTGTGGAGGCCGACTCGGGGCGGGACTGGAAGCAGACCTCGCCGGCCGAGGGGTCGCCGAGGACCTCCAGGATGTAGGCGTCGTGCAGATCCCTCGGCACCGCCGGCCACGTCGGCGCGACGGTGCCCGACGGCGGTGACTGATGCGACGTTCCCCGACCGACCATGGCCACATGATGGCGTCCGGGACGCCGGTTCGGGCCGGAACCAAGGGAATTGACCCCGCACGAGGGAACGCCGGGCCTACCACCGGGTCATATGCCCACGGCAGCGGACACCCCGGCGTACCCCCTGTGACCTGGGGCGCGACCTGGGACGGCAGCGGTGGCCGGCGCGGTCGCGGGCGGTCAGCCGAAGTCGGCCTTGCCGGGGCCCTGCTCGACGAAGCTGCGCATGCCGGCCTCGCGGTCCCGGGTGGCGAACAGCCCGGCGAACAGGCCGCGTTCGACGGCGAGTCCGGTCTCCAGGCCGGTCTCCAGACCGGTGTCGATCGCCTCCTTGGCGGCACGCAGCGCGAGGGCCGGCCCCTTGGCGAGCCGCGCGGCCCAGGCGTGCGCCTCGCCGTGGACCTGGTCCGGCGCCACGACGCGGTCGGCCAGGCCGATGGCGAGCGCCTCGTCGGCCTTGACCATGCGTCCGGTGAAGATCAGGTCCTTGGCGCGCGAGGGGCCGACCAGCCGGGACAGCCGCTGGGTGCCGCCGGCGCCGGGGATCAGGCCGAGCAGGATCTCCGGCTGGCCGAACCTGGCGTTGTCGGCGACGATCCGGATGTCGGCGCACAGCGCGAGTTCGCAGCCGCCGCCGAGCGCGTAGCCGGTGACGGCGGCCACGACCGGCTTGGGGATACGGGCCACGGCGGTGAACGACTCCTGGAGCGCGCCGGCCCGCAGTGCCATGTCCTCGTACCCCATGGCCTGCATCTCCTTGATGTCCGCGCCGGCCGCGAACACCTTCTCCCCGCCCCACAGCACCACGGCCCGGATGTCGGCGCGCGCGGAGCACTCGGCGGCGGCCTGCCGCAGGGCGTCCTGGGTGGCGACGTCCAGCGCGTTCATCGGCGGGCGGTCCAGGCGGATGACGCCGACGCCGTCGGCGGCCTCAAGGTGAACAGTCATGCGGCGACCGTATCGTCCGGTGGCGGCGCCCGGCCCGGTGAGTGACGGACGCCGCACGGCGCGTGGGTGCCGGCGCGCCCGGCCGCGGGGCGCCGGGCGTTCGGCGGCTCCACCCCGGCCGGTCCGCCGCCCCCGCGGCCGGGCGTACCGTGGCGCACCGCGCGGGTGATGACCGGGACCGGCGCGGGGGTGCGGGCGGCCGGACGAGGTACTGGACGAGGGAGGAGCACGCGGTGGACGACGCGGTGTGGTGGCCGGCGCGGGCGGTGAACGGGCCGGGCACGCCGGGCGCGGAGCCGGCGGCGGCCGGGGTCCGTGGCGGAGCCGGGGCCGGGGTCCGTGCCGGGGCGGGGGGCGCGGCGTGAGGCAGGCGGTGGACGGGGTCGCGGCGTCGCCGGGGCCGCCGTACCGGGCGGTGACCGGGGTGGGTACCGCGTTCGGCACCTTCGGCGAGCTGTTGCAGGGCGTACTGCCCGGCGACGACGGGGACTTCCTGGTGACGCTGCCGATCGCCTGCTGGGCGCGCGCGACGTTCCGCCCGGCGCCGCACGGCGCGGCGCTGGAGGTGCGGCCGGCGCACAAGACGAAGGCGCTGCGGCTGACGCGGCTGGTGATGGAGTCGTCGCGGCGGCCGGCCGGCGGGCTGCTGACCCTGGAGAGCCGGCTGCCGGAGGGCAAGGGGCTGGCGTCGTCGTCGGCCGACCTGGTGGCCACCGCGCGGGCGTTGGGCGACGCGCTGGGCGAGCCGATGCCGCCGCGGCGGATCGAGTCCTACCTGGCCGGGATCGAGCCCACCGACGGCGTGCTGTACCCGGGGATCGTCGCCTACCACCACCGGCGGGTGGCGCTGCGGGCGCTGCTGGGGCCGCTGCCGTCGATGACGGTGGTCGGCTGCGACGAGGGCGGCGCGGTGGACACCGTGGAGTTCAACCGCGTCCCCAAGCCGTTCTCGGCGGCCGACCGGCGGGCCTACGCGGTGCTGCTGGAGCGGATGACGGTCGCGGTGGCCCGTACCGACCTGGCCGAGGTGGGCGCGGTGGCGACCCGCAGCGCGCTGATGAACCAGGTGCTGCGGCCCAAGCGGACGCTGGACGCGATGATCGCGGTGTGCCGCGAGGTCGGCGGCCTCGGCGTGGTGGTGGGCCACAGCGGTACCAGCCTGGGCGTGCTGCTGGACCGGCGCGAACCGTCGTACCCGCGGCGGCTGCTGGACACCGCGAGCGCCTGCTCCCAGCTGCTGGGCGAGGTGATGGTCCACCGCACGCTGGGCTTCGGCCGCTGACCCCGGCCGCACCGGCCCGCCCGCGCCCGGGTGTGACACCGCGCCACCGCCTCACGACGCCACCTCACCGGGACGCCGCGCCGCGCCATCGCGCCGCCGCGTCACGACCTCACCGCGCCGCCACGCCGACGCCGCACCGCGTCACCCGACCGGGCCGCCGAGCCACCTCACCGGGACGCCGAGCCAACGCCGCGTCACCGTCTCACCGGGCCGACCTCACCCCGTCGCCGTCCACTCCCGCCACGGCAGGTTCCAGCCGCCCAGGCCGTTGCCGGGGCCGACCCGCGGTCCGGTGGAGTGCGTGACGGTGACCGGGTCGCCGACCAGGGACTGGCCGTAGAGCCAGCCGGCCGGGGAGTCGGGGGCGCCGCCGCGCGCGTCGGGCAGGCCGACGCAGCCGTGGCTGGTGTTGGCGGCGCCGAACACCCCGCGCGGCGACCAGTAGTTGCCGTGCAGGAACGTCCCGGAGTCGGTCAGCCGCATGGCGTGCGGCACGTCGGCGATGTCGTAGGCGCCGCCGAAGCCGACGGTGGCGCCGTTCATCCGGGTCCTGGCGAACTTCTGCGTGATGACCATCGTTCCGTCGTACGTGGCGTGGCCGGGGTCGCCGGTGCTGACCGGCAGGACCCGCACCGTCCGGCCGCCGCGCCGCACGGTGAGGGTGTGCCGGGCGGCGTCCACCTCGTCGGCCTGCTCGCGGCCGACCCGGAAGACGATGTCCTTGCTCTGGGTGCCGTACCGGCCCGGCGCGGTCTCCACCCCGTCCAGCCGCAGCCGCAGGTCGACCAGCGTGCCGGCCGCCCAGAACCGCTGCGGCCGCAGGTCCAGGCGGCGGTCGCCGAACCAGTGCCCGGCGACCGGCACGCCCGGGGTGGCCAGCACCCGCACCGCCCGCGAGACCGCGCTGCGGCGGGTCACCGGATGGTCGAAGACCACGGAGACGATCATGGCGGTGCCGACCGTGCTGCCCGACTCCGGTGTGAAGTACCCGGTGGCGGTCCTCGGCGGCGGCAGCGGCACCGCCTCGTGCGGACCGCCGCCGGCCGGCAGCGCCAGCCACGTCAGGCAGGCCGCCGCGCCCGCCGCGCCCAGCGCGGCCACCGCCGCCCGCCGGTGCCCGCGCACCCACTCCACCGCCGCGTTCGTCACACAGGGCAACGTACCCGTCACCCGGGGAAGCGGGGCGGTGGGAGCGGGGCGCGTCAGGGAAGAACACCCGGAGGACGTGATCCGCGCGCGGTCCGGGACACCGCGCGCCGGGGCGTGCCGGTCCGCGGCGGCGCCCCGAGTCGATCCATTCCCCGACGGGAGACCTCACGTGGCACGCGCACCCGAGCACGACGCGGCGCGGGCGCGGCAGCGCGACCGGCGGGCCGGACGCGGGGCCGCCGCCCCCTCCGGGCCGCCGCGCGCGGCCGCGCCGCCCGCACCCCGGGCCGCGCCGGGCGAGGCGCCCCGGGTGTGGCCCGGCAGCCCCGACCCGCTCGGCGCCCGGTACGGCACCGGGCCGGACGGTGTGGAGGGCACCGGCTTCGCGGTGTGGGCCGGCGAGGCCGAAGGGGTCGAGCTGTGCCTGTTCGACGAGGCCGGCGCGGAGACCCGGCTGTGGCTGCCGGAGTGCACCGACGGCGTGCGGCACGGCTTCGTGCCCGGCATACGCCCCGGCCAGGCCTACGGTTTCCGGGCGCACGGCCGCTGGGACCCGTGGACCGGTGCCCGGTTCAACCCGGCCAAGCTGCTGCTCGATCCCCGGGCCCGCGCGGTGGACGGCGACTTCGCGGCCACCGGTCCCGACGGTCTGCCGCCCGCGTCGTGGTACGGGCACGCCCGCGACTGGCCGGACCGGGAGGTCGCCGACACCGTGCGCGACAACCGCGACTCCGCGCCCGACCTGCCCCGGTCGATCGTGGTCGCCGACCCGGCCGACCCGCTGGTGCCCGACGCCGAGCGGCCCGGCACCGCGTGGGCCGACACCGTGCTGTACGAACTGCACGTGCGCGGCTTCACCATGCGCCACCCGGACGTCCCCGAGGCGCTGCGCGGCACCTACGCGGGCCTGGCGCACCCGGCCGTGATCGAGCACCTGACAGGGCTGGGCGTGACGGCGGTGGAGCTGCTGCCGGTCCAGCAGTTCGCGCACGAGGAGCACCTGGTGCGGCGCGGGCTGCGCAACCTGTGGGGTTACAACACGATCGGCTTCTTCGCGCCGCACGCCGCCTACTGCTCCTCCGGAAGCCGCGGCGAACAGGTCACCGAGTTCCGCCGCATGGTGCGCGCCCTGCACGCGGCCGGCCTGGAGGTGATCCTCGACGTGGTTTACAACCACACCGCCGAGGGCGGCGAGTGCGGGCCGACGCTGTCGCTGCGCGGGCTGGGCAACCGGGCGTACTACCATCTGGGCGACGACCGGCGCCGGTACGACGACCACACCGGCTGCGGCAACACCCTCGACGCCGGCAACCCGGTGGCGCTGCGGCTGATCACCGACAGCCTGCGGTACTGGGTGGAACGCATGGGCGTCGACGGCTTCCGCTTCGACCTGGCCAGCGCGCTGACCCGCACCGGCGGCGAACCGGACATGGCCGCCCCCTTCCTGGCGGCGCTGGCCCAGGACCCGGTGCTGCGCCGGGTCAAGCTGATCGCCGAGCCGTGGGACACCGGTCCGGACGGCTACCGCGCCGGCGCCTTCCCGCCGGGCTGGTCGGAGTGGAACGACCGGTTCCGCGACACCGTCCGGGACTTCTGGCGCGGCGCCCGGCCCGGCCTGGCCGACGTCGGCTACCGGCTGTCCGGCTCCAGCGACCTGTACGACTGGGGTGGCCGGCGCCCGGCCGCCTCCGTCAACTTCGTCACCGCGCACGACGGTTTCACCCTGCGCGACCTGGTCAGCTACGACCACAAGCACAACGAGGCCAACGGCGAGGACAACCGGGACGGCACCGACGACAACCGCTCGTGGAACCACGGCGCCGAGGGCGAGAGCGACGACCCGGCGATCACCGCGCTGCGCACCCGGCAGATCCGCAACCTGCTGGCCACCCTGCTGCTGGCCCCCGGCACGCCGATGCTGGTGGCCGGCGACGAGATGGGCCGCACCCAGGGCGGCAACAACAACGCCTACTGCCAGGACGACGCCACCTCCTGGGTCGACTGGTCGCTGCTGGCCCAACCCCGCTGGCGCGGCGTGCGGGACCTGACCGCCCGGCTGATCGCGCTGCGCCGCGAGCATCCGGCGCTGCGCGCGGACGCGTTCTTCACCGGCCTGCCCGCCGACCCCGGCGGCGCGCTGCGCGACCTGGCCTGGTTCACCCCGGACGGACGGGAGATGACCGACGAGGACTGGGCCGCGCCGGCCGGCACGCTGGCGGTGTTCCTGTCCGGTGCCGACGTCGCCCGGCACGACGCCCGCGGCCGCCGCCTCACCGGCGCCGGCTTCCTGCTGGTGCTGCACGCCGGGGAGACCGCGACCGGCTTCACCCTGCCCGGTCCCCCGTGGGCGGCCGGCTACGAACCGGTGCTGGACACCTCCCGCGAATTCACCCTCGCGGGTGATGCCCCGGCAGACCTCCTCCCGGCGGGCGAGGAGACGGCGGTCCCGCCGCGCTCCCTGCTCCTGCTGCGCGCGGTGCCCCGGGCCTGACACCGTCGCGGCCGACGATGCGGTGGGGTCGGGGGCGCGGGGGGGTCGGGGGCACGGCGGGATCCACGGCCCGGCGGGTTCCACGGCCCGGCGGGTTCCACGGCCCGGCGGGTTCCACGGCCCGGCGGGTTCCACGGCCCGGCGGGTTCCACGGCCCGGCGGCGCGGCGTCAACCCGGTGCCGTCGATCCCGGCCGGCGCCGGCGCCGCGCCGGCCGCGGGGGTGCCGGGCGCGGACCCCCGGGCCGAAAAACCAGTGGCGCTGTCAGCGGTCGCCTTTAGTCTCGTACTGCGGTCCGACCTCCGGGCCGCGGTCCACGACCATGATCGACTGAGGGAGCCTCGATGACGGGCGGGGAGGGCGGTTCGGACCCGCGGGGCGACGCGGCGCGGGAGGTGCCGCGGCACTCGACGGTGCGGTCGCTGCTGCGGCTGCGGCCCTACGTGCGGCCGGTGGCGTGGCGGCTGGTGTGTTCGGCGCTCGTGGCGGTGACGGCCTCCTGCCTGTCGCTGCTGATCCCGCTGGTGCTCAAGCATCTGGTGGACGGCCCGGTCCGGCACCACGACCCCTCCGGCGTCTGGCTCGGCGGCGCGCTGGTGCTGCTGCTGGGGCTGGCGGAGGCCGGCCTGTTCGGCGTGCGGCGCTGGCTGGTGGCCCGTCCGATGGCCGCGCTGGAGGCCCGGATGCGCGGTGAGCTCTACCACCGCCTCCAGCGGTTGCCGGTCGCCTTCCACGACCGCTGGGGCTCGGGCCAGTTGCTGTCGCGCGGCACCAACGACCTCCAGATCGTGCGGATGTTCCTGACGTTCCCGCTGATCTTCCTGGTGGTGAACTCCACCACCGTCGTCGTCGGCTTCGTCATCCTGTTCTTCCAGCGCTGGACACTCGGCCTGGTGCTGCTGGCGCCGGTCGTGCCGCTGGTGACGCTGTGCACGTACTTCGAGTCGCGCTACTCGGTGGCCACCCGCCGCGCCCAGGACCAGATCGGCGACCTGACCACGCTGGTCGAGGAGTCCGTGCTGGGCATCCGCATCATCAAGGCGTTCGGCCGGCACCGCAGCCAGGCCCGGGCCTTCCAGCGGCAGTCGCAGGAACTGCGCGGCACCGAGCTGTTCAAGGCCGGTCTGCTGGCCAACCTGTGGGGCATGATGACCAGCCTGCCGGACGTGGCCCTGGGCAGCGCCCTGGTGTTCGGCTGCGTCCAGGTCGCCCACGGCACCCTCAGCAGCGGCACCCTGGTGGCGTTCCTGACCACCGGGCTGGCGCTGCGCTGGCCGGTGGAGTCGCTGGGCTGGCTGCTGTCGATCAGCAACGAGGCGGCGACCGCGGTCGACCGGTTCTTCGACGTGATGGACACCGCGCCGCCCGCCGACGACGGCACCGGCGCGGCACCCGCGGCCGGGCCGGCGGACGGCATCCGGTTCGAGGCGGTGCGCTTCCGGTACCCGGACGCGCCCGAGGGCACCCCCGACCTGCTGACCGGGGTCGACCTGCACGTGCGCTCCGGCGAGACCATGGCGCTGGTCGGCGCGACCGGCTGCGGCAAGACGTCGCTGACGGCCCTGCTGCCGCGGCTGTACGAGGCGACCGGCGGCCGGATCACGCTGGACGGCGCGGACAGCGCGGCGATGAGCCGCTCGCAGCTGCGCTCCCTGGTGGCCACCGCGTTCGAGGAGCCGACGCTGTTCTCCGCCACCGTCCGGGAGAACGTGCTGATGGGCGCGCCACAGGCCGGCGAGGAGGAACTGCTGCGCGCGCTGCGCACCGCCCAGTGCGGGTTCGTGCACGACCTGCCGCAGGGCGTGGACACCCAGGTCGGCGAGCAGGGCCTGAGCCTGTCCGGCGGCCAGCGGCAGCGGCTGGCGCTGGCCCGCGCGGTGGTGGGCGACCCGCGGTTCCTGGTGCTGGACGATCCGCTGTCCGCGCTGGACGTGCACACCGAGGCGCTGGTGGAGGCCGCGCTGCGCGAGGTGCTGGCGACCACCACCGCGCTGGTGGTGGCGCACCGGCCCTCCACCGTCCAACTGGCCGACCGCGTCGCGCTGTTGTCGGACGACGGTCGGATCACCGCGGTCGGCACGCACCGCGAGCTGCTGGAGACCAACGAGGAGTACCGCTGGCTGATGTCCGGCGCCGACGAGAGGAGCGCCGCCTGATGGCCTCGGTGACCGAACAGCCCGCCGACGAGCGGCAGGAGCCGGTAGCGGACGGCGGCCCGGCCGACCCGTTCGACCGGGACGCGCTGCCCGCCCCGCCGGGCGCGTCGCGGGCACTGCTGCGGGACCTGACCCGGCCGTACCGGGGCCGGATCTGGCTGGCGGCGATACTGCTGGTGGTGCAGCAGGCGGCGGCGCAGTCCGGCCCGCTGATCGTGGCGCTGGCCATCGACCACGCGATCCCGGCGCTGGCGCGGCACGACGCGGGTCCGCTGGTGGCGGTCGCGGTGGCGTACATCGGGTGCGCGGTGGCCGGCGGGGTGCTCCAGCGGGTGTTCATCCGGCGGTCGGCGGTCATCGGGCAGAGCGTGCTGCTGGAGCTGCGCGGCCGGATCTTCCGGCACGCGCAGTCGCTGGGCCTGGACTTCCACGAGCGGTACACCTCGGGGCGGATCATCGCGCGGGCCACCTCCGACGTGGAGGCGATCCGGGAGCTGATCACCGAGGGCATGCAGGAGCTGCTCAACGTCGGTCTGTCGGTGCTGTACATCTCCGGCGTGCTGGTGGTGCTGGACTGGAAGCTGGGGCTGGTCGCGCTGGTGACCGGGGTTCCGCTGGCGTTCACCGTGCGCCGCTTCCGCCGCCGGTCGAAGCTGGTCTACACCCGGCGGTCGGCGGCGATGGCGTCGGTCATCGTGCGGTTCTCCGAGACGATGAACGGCATCCGGCCGGTGCAGGCGTTCCGCCGGGAGGAGTCCAACGACGAGGAGTTCGCCGCGCTCAACCGGGTGCACCGCACGTCCAACGGCGACGCGATCCTGGAGATGGGCCGCTTCACCGTCTCCTCCTGGCTGATCGCCAACACCTCGCTGGCGCTGGTGGTGCTGTGGGGTGCCTACCGGGTGGCGTCCGGTTCGCTGGAGCTGGGTGTGCTGGCGGCGTTCGTTTTGTACCTGCGGCGGTTGTACGAGCCGATCGACCCGCTGGGGATGTTCCTCAACTCCTGGCAGTCGGCGGCCGCTTCGCTGGAGAAGATCGCCGGGCTGCTGGCGCAGATCCCGTCGGTGCCGGAGCCCGCGGCGCCCAGGACGCTGCCGCAGCGGGCGTCGGGGCGGCCCGGGCGGGCGGTGGAGTTCGCCGGGGTGCGGTTCGCGTACCGCACCGGCGGTGAGGTGCTGCCCCGGTTCGACCTGGCGCTGCCGGCCGGGCAGACGGTGGCGGTGGTCGGCGCGACCGGTGCCGGCAAGTCGACGCTGGCGAAGCTGCTGTGCCGGTTCTACGACCCGACCGAGGGCGCTGTCACGCTCGACGGGGTCGACCTGCGTGACCTCGCGGTGCCGGAGCTGCGGCGCGGGGTGGTGATGGTGACGCAGGAGTCGTTCCTGTTCTCCGGCACCGTCGCGGAGAACATCGCGCTGGGCGATCCGGACGCCACCGCCGAGGACGTGGTGGCCGCCGCGCGGGCCATCGGCGCCCACGAGTTCATCACCGCGCTGCCGGAGGGCTACGACACCGACGTCCGCAAGCGCGGCGGCCGCATCTCGGCCGGCCAGCGCCAACTGGTCGCCTTCGCCCGCGCCCTGCTGGCCGACCCGGCGGTGCTGATCCTCGACGAGGCGACCTCCTCGCTCGACGTACCCGGCGAACAGGCGGTGCAGCGCGCGATGCGCACCGTCCTGCACGGCCGCACCGCGGTGATCATCGCCCACCGGCTGTCCACCGTCGAGATCGCCGACCGCGTGCTGGTGATGGACGCCGGCCGCGTCGTGGAGGACGGCTCCCCCGACCGCCTCGTCCTGGGCGACGGCCGGTTCGCCGGACTGCACACCGCGTGGCGCGACAGTTTGGTGTGAGGCGGCCGCCGAGCACCCGCCCCCGGTGAGCCGGTCGACGGGTTGTGGCGCAGTTCCTCACCGAACGGTGCGAGGGCCTTGGCACGACCGACCGCGTCCTGCCAACCGCCGGCGAAATGACGGAAGTTCAGACCGGTCTTGGAGTAGCCGCCGGGCAGGTGCTTGTCCAGGAGCGGTTTGAGGTGGTCGCAGTCGGGTGCGAACGCGCGGTGGTCGACGTGGTGGAGGAGCAACCACAGCTCGAAGCACGGGTTGGACAGGGCGATCCGGATTCGGTGTCCCCGGCCGGCCGCGGCGACGGCCTGCGGGATGTCGTCGAAGTCGTCGACGTCCAGTACGCACCAGGTCTGGTCGAACGCGCCGGGGTCCCTGTCCTGCAACGTCCTCGCGTAGTCCACGACCTGGGAGGGGGACTTCGGACGCTCGACGATCTTCACCGAGACGGCTTGGTTGCGGGCTACGGTCCTGAGACCGCTGAGATAGTCACGCTCGGTCACCTCGGCGCCGCAGACCACCAGCAACCGTTCCCGGGAGGAACGCCGTTCGGTCCTCCGGTCGAGCGTTGACTCAAAAGAGGGGCACTTGCGGCCGGTCGGCTTCGGTGTCCTCGCCATTCGTATCCCCCCGGGTCGACAGCGCCCTGGCGAAACTGTCGTCGATGAACGGTACGCCGCCGTAACTGCCGCCCAGGTAGCGGCGTTCGCGGTTCTCCTCCTGCCGGGGTTTGAACTCGGCCAACGAGAACAGCTCCGTCTCCCCGTACTGGTTCTTCTCCACGAACCACACCTGGTCCCGTTTGAGGATGTCCTCCCCGTCGATCCTGCCCAGCAGGCTCGCGTCATGAGTGGTGAACACGAGCTGGGCACGCCGCGGATTGGTCTCGGCGCTCTGGAACAGGCCGATCAGGCGGGCTGTGAGCAGGGGGTGCAGGCTGGAGTCGATCTCGTCGACGACGAAGGTGCCGCCCTCGCGCAGGACCGACAGGAAGCGGGGGGCCTGTTCCAACAGGGCCCGGGTGCCGGCGGACTGGTCCTTCAACTCCATGCGGACCACACCGGAGCGTCCGCGGTGGCCGATCCAGGGTTGGATCATCTCTCGCCTCCCCCGGTCCTCCGGCAGCGCGAACAGGGCCTCCGGCGCGTACCGCGTGCCTTGGGCGTCACCGGCGTCGACCGGCACCCGCTGCGTACCGACCTCCTCGATGCCGAGGTCCGCGGACCGCAGCAGCTCCATGAAGCCGGGATGGCTTTCGGGGGCCTCCAACAGGCGAAGGGCTTCCAGGGCGTTCCGGCGCTGGCCTGAGGCCAGGCGCCGGAACTGCAGGCCGCGCACGAACCAGTCGTACACCGGCCGGAACGCGGCCTGCTTGGAACGCGCGGCAACCGACATGAACAGGACGTTGGGCTCGGTGATGGACTCCACGAGCCGCAGTTCGCGCTCCGACTGCGAGTCCCCGGGTTCCACCTCGTCGGGCATCCGCTGGAAGATCTTCCGCCGCCGGCCGTGCGGGTAGCAGTACAGCCACTCGTCGAGCACCCGGTCGTCGTCGATGCTGAAACCGTAGGTGTACCGGACACCGTCCAGCAGCAGGTCCACAACGTACCAGGACGGGTCGCCCCCGGCCTCCTCGTCGAGGCGGAACGGCCGGCGCGGTACCCCGCCGTCGGGTTCGGCGTCGCGGTGTGAGCCGACGACCATCCGGGCCATGAACATCAGCGCGTCGATCAGGTTGGACTTGCCGGCGGCGTTCGCGCCGAAGACACCGGCTACCGGGACGGCCTCCCAGTTCGTGCCGGACGGACGGTCGGCGTCGTAGACCGGGTGGAGCTGGAGCTCCTGCTCCTCCCGGATGGAGCGATGGTTCGCAACCCTGAAGTTCAGTAGCACCTCGTCCTCCGTTTTCCCGGATCTTGATCGCCTTCGTGCAAGTGAATCGCAAGCTCCGACCTGTGGCAACGAGAATCGGGGTTTTCCACCCGGACGGGGTGGCGCGGGCAGCCACCGCGCCGTCCACACCGCGCGGCCGTCCGCCCTACCGCAGTACCCCCGCCGTCATGCCCTCCGTCTCCAACGGCAGGGCGACCAGGCCGAGTTCGGCCGGGGAGGCCAGGAGGGGGTGGGTGGGCAGGACGCGGACGGTGTAGCCGAAGGGGCCGCCGTGGGTGAGGGGGAGGGTGCCCTCGTAGGGGGCGGTGCCGTCGGGGGCGGGGGCGGCGGCGGGTTTGAGGGGGCGCACGGTGGCGGCGGTGATGCGGTCGGCGTCGTCGACCGGGCCGTACACCAACTGCACGTCGACGTCGGAGGGTTGAAGGCCGCCGAGGGCGACGCGGGCCCGCAGGGGGAGGTCGGCGCCGACCTCGGGGCCGCTGTCGGGCGGTGCGGCGTCGAGCTGGTCGACGCGGACCGACGGCCAGGCCCGGCGCACCCGGTCCTTCCAGGCGGCGAGGTCGCGGACGGCCTGGTCGGTGGCGGCGCGGTGGGCGCGGGCGGCCGGACCGTAGAGCTGCTCGACGTAGTCGCGGACCATGCGGCCGGCCAGCACCTTCGGGCCCAGGGTGGCCAGGGTGTGGCGGACCATGCCGGTCCACTCGGCCGGTACGCCGTCGCGGCCGGTGTCGTAGAACCGCGGCGCGACCCGCTGCTCGATCAGGTCGTACAGCGCGGCGGCCTCGATGTCGTCGCGGCGTTCGGGGTCCTCGTCGGCGCCGTCGGCGGTGGGGATGGGCCAGCCGTTGCGGCCGTCGTACCACTCGTCCCACCATCCGTCGAGGACCGACAGGTTGAGGCCGCCGTTGAGCGCGGCCTTCATGCCGGAGGTGCCGCAGGCCTCCAGCGGGCGCAGCGGGTTGTTGAGCCAGACGTCGCAACCGGGTACCAGGGTCTCGGCCATGCCCATGTCGTAATCGGGCAGGAAGACCACGCGGTGCCGGACGGCGGGGTCGTCGGCGAACCGGACGAGTTCGCGCACGAGGCGCTTGCCGCCCTCGTCGGCGGGGTGCGCCTTGCCGGCCACCACGAACTGCACCGGGCGTTCGGGGTGCAGCAGCAGCGCGGTGAGGCGGTCGCGGTCGCGCAGCATGAGGGTGAGGCGTTTGTAGGACGGCACGCGGCGGGCGAAGCCGATGGTGAGCACGTCCGGGTCGAGGACGTCGTCGGTCCAGCCGAGTTCGAGCCGGTCGGCGCCGCGGCGCAGCCAGGACTTGCGCAGCCGCACCCGGGCGTCGTCGACGAGCCGGGAGCGCAGGACGCGGCGCAGTTCCCACACCGCCGCGTCGGGCAGGTCGCGCAGCGCCGCCCAGGTCCGTTCGTCGCCGAGGGCGAGCGCCTCCTCGCCGCCGAGCCGGGGGCCGATGGCGGCGAGGGTGGCGTCGGCGATCCAGGTGGGGGCGTGCACGCCGTTGGTGATGGAGCCGATCGGCACCTCGTCCGGGTCCAGTCCCGGCCACAGCCCGGCGAACATCTCCCGGCTGACCGCACCGTGCAGCGTGGAGACGCCGTTGGCCCGCTGGGCGAGCCGCAGGCCCATCACGGCCATGTTGAACACGCCCGGGTCGCCGCCGGGGTAGGTCTCGGCGCCGAGGTCGAGGACCCGGTCGGCGGGGACGCCGGGCAGTTCGCCGTCGTCGCCGAAGTGCCGGGCGATCAGGCCGCGTTCGAAACGGTCGATGCCGGCCGGGACCGGGGTGTGGGTGGTGAAGACGGTGCCGGAGCGGACGGTCTCCACGGCGGCGTCGAAGTCGAGCCGGCCGCTGAGTTCGCTGACGCGCTCCAGGCCGAGGAACCCGGCGTGGCCCTCGTTGGTGTGGAAGACCTCCGGGGCGGGGTGGCCGGACAGCGCGCAGTAGGCCCGCACCGCCCGGACCCCGCCGATGCCCAGCAGCATCTCCTGGAGCAGCCGGTGCTCGCTGCCGCCGCCGTAGAGCCGGTCGGTGACCTCGCGCCCCTCGGCGGTGTTGCCCTCGACGTCGGAGTCGAGCAGCAGCAGTGGGACCCGGCCGACCTGCGCCTTCCACACCCGCGCGTGCAGCGGTCGGCCGCCGGGCAGCGTGAGGGTGACGCCGACCGCGGTGCCGTCGGGCCGGGGCAGCGGTTCGAGCGGCAGCGCGTTGGGGTCGAGCACCGGGTACTGCTCGCGCTGCCAGCCGTCGCGGTCCAGCGACTGGCGGAAGTAGCCGTGCCGGTAGAGCAGGCCGACGCCGATCAGCGGCACGCCGAGGTCGCTGGCGGCCTTCAGGTGGTCGCCGGCCAGGATGCCCAGGCCGCCGGAGTACTGCGGAAGGGTGGCGGTGATGCCGTATTCGGGCGAGAAGTAGGCGATGGCGGCCGGCAGCCGGACCGGGTCCTGGCGCTGGTACCAGCGCGGGCGGGCGAGGTAGTCGCCCAGGTCGTCGGCGGCGGCCGCCAGCCGGCGGCGGAACGCGCGGTCCCGGGCCAGTTCCGCCAGCCGGTCGGCGGGGACCGACGCCAGCAGCCGCAACGGGTCGCCGCCGGCCGCGGCCCAGCCGTCCGGGTCGACGGACCGCAGCAGCTCCCGGGTCGGCGGGTGCCAGGACCAGCGCAGGTTCCGCGCCAGCTCGCGCAGCGGCCGCAGGGGCTCGGGCAGGACGGTGCGAACGGTGAACCGACGAATAGCCTTCACCCTTCGACCGTAACCGGGGCGGACGGATTCGGGGCGCTCCAACGGGCTCGACGGGCGCGCCGGACGGACACCGCCGGCCGGGTGCCGACCGCACCCCGAGCCACACCCCCGCCCGGCGCCGCACCGCACCCCGAGCCACACCCCCGCCCGGTGCCGGACCGCGCACCCCCGGCCACACCCCCGCCCGGCGCCGCACCGCACCCCGAGCCACACCCCCGCCCCGCACCGAACCGCACCCCCGGCCACGCCTCCGCCCCGCACCGAACCCCAAACCACGCCCCCGTCCCGCCCCCGCCCGATACTCCCCCGACCCGTTTCGCCGTCGTTCGTAACTCATGCGTGTCCTCCGGGAGGACCGGGGCAGGCTAAGCAGCGGCGGGGGGACGGGACCGGGGCGGAACCGGGTGAGGGGCCGGTCCGTGCGGGTGCGGACGTCGCACCGACATCGGGCCGTAACACGGCGAAGCGCCATCGGAAAACTCCTTCACGTTTCATCCAGATCAGCCGAGTGGCCGCAGGCGGGAGCGAGGATGCGGGCGAGTGCCGAGCCGGAGAAAGCGCTAAAAAGGGCCTTGGGGGCACCGAGACCACGTAACGACACGAGCCCAGGTGACGCAATGACCGCTCGGATCCCGGTAGTGGACCCCAGCCCGCTGGTGGACTGCGGGCGACGGGCCGCGAAGGCCGTCGTGGGCGAGGCGTTCGAGGTGTCGGCGACGGTGTTCCGTGAGGGGCACGACGCGGTGGCCGCGAACGTGGTGCTGCGCGACCCGGCGGGCCGCGCGGGGCCGTGGACGCCGATGCGGGAGCTGGCCCCCGGTACCGACCGGATGGGCGCGCTGGTCACCCCCACGGCGGAAGGGCACTGGACGTATACGGTCCAGGCCTGGTCCGACCCGGTGGGCACCTGGCGGCACACCGCGCGGATCAAGGTCCCGGCCGGCATCGACACCGGCCTGGTCTTCGACGAGGGCGCCGCGCTGCACGAGCGGGCGGCGGCCGGGGTACCGAAGGCGGCGGGCCGCGCGGCGGTGCTGGACGCGGTGGACGCGTTGCGCGACACCTCCCGGCCGGTCGCCGACCGGCTGGCGGCGGCGCTGACCCCCGAGGTGGTCGCGGTGCTGGACCGGTGGCCGCTGCGGGAGCTGGTCAGCGAGCACCCGCCGCTGCCGTTGCTGGTGGAGCGGCGCCGGGCGCTGTACGGCTCCTGGTACGAGTTCTTCCCGCGCTCGGAGGGCGCGGTGGTGCCGCCGGGCGGGACGCCGGTGCCGGGCACCCTGCGCACCGCGGCGGAGCGGCTGCCGGCGGTGGCGGCGATGGGGTTCGACGTGGTGTACCTGCCACCGGTCCACCCGATCGGCCGGTCGTTCCGCAAGGGGCCGAACAACACCCTGTCGGCGGCGCCGCACGACGTGGGCTCGCCGTGGGCGATCGGTTCGCCGGACGGCGGCCACGACGCGATCCACCCGGACCTGGGCACGCTGGCGGACTTCGACGCCTTCGTGGCGCGGGCCCGGGAGCTGCGGATGGAGGTGGCGCTGGACTTCGCGCTCCAGTGCTCGCCGGACCACCCGTGGGTGACCGAGCACCCCCGGTGGTTCGCGCACCGGGCGGACGGTTCGATCGCCTACGCGGAGAACCCGCCGAAGAAGTACCAGGACATCTATCCGCTGGCCTTCGACGAGGACTTCGACGGGCTGGTCGCCGAGACGCTGCGGCTGCTGCGGCACTGGATGGCGCACGGGGTGCGGATCTTCCGGGTCGACAACCCGCACACCAAGCCGGTGGTGTTCTGGGAGGCGGTGCTCGGCGAGGTCAACAGGACCGACCCGGACGTGATCTTCCTGGCCGAGGCGTTCACCCGGCCGGCGATGATGCGGGAGCTGGCCAAGGTCGGCTTCCAGCAGTCGTACACGTACTTCACCTGGCGCAACACCAAGGACGAGCTGACGGAGTACCTGACGGAACTGAGCGGGCGCACCGCGCACTTCATGCGGCCGAACCTGTTCGTCAACACCCCCGACATCCTGCCCGGCTACCTCCAGCACGGCGGCCGCCCGGCGTTCGAGGTGCGGGCGGTGCTGGCCGCGACGCTGTCGCCGTCCTGGGGGGTCTACGCCGGTTTCGAGCTGTGCGAGGGCACCGCGTACCGGGAGGGGGGCGAGGAGTACCTGGACTCGGAGAAGTACCAGCTGCGGCCGCGCGACTGGGCGGCCGCCGAGGCGGAGGGCCGGTCGCTGGCGCCGCTGCTGACCACGCTGAACCGGATACGGCGGCGGCACCCGGCGTTGCAGACGCTGCGCGGCCTGCGCTTCCACCGCACCGACAACGACGCGGTGATCGCCTACTCCAAACGGGCGGCCACCCAGGACGGCGGGCACGACACCGTCGTGGTGGTCGCCAACCTCGACCCGCACCACACCCGCGAGGCGACCGTCTCGTTGGACATGCCGGAACTCGGCCTGGACTGGGGCGAGTTCGTACTCGTCCACGACGAGCTGACCGGCGAGACCTACCGCTGGGGCAGCGACAACTACGTCCGCCTGGAACCGGGGAACCGCCCGGCGCACGTGCTGACGCTGCGACCGTCCTCACCGATCGGAGGGTCACCCAATTGATCGTCAACGAGCCCGTCCAGGACACCTTCGAGGACACGCCCGCCAAGGACCGTGATCCCGACTGGTTCAAGCGCGCGGTCTTCTACGAGGTGCTGGTCCGCTCCTTCCACGACAGCAACGGCGACGGCGTCGGCGACCTCAAGGGGCTGACCGCCAAGCTGGACTACCTCCAGTGGCTGGGGGTGGACTGCCTGTGGCTGCCGCCGTTCTTCGCCTCGCCGCTGCGCGACGGCGGCTACGACGTGGCCGACTACACCGCGGTGCTGCCGGAGTTCGGCAACCTGGCCGACTTCGTGGAGTTCGTCGACGCCGCGCACCACCGCGGCATGCGGGTCATCATCGACTTCGTCATGAACCACACCAGCGACCAGCACCCGTGGTTCATCGAGTCGCGCGCCAACCCCGACGGCCCGTACGGGGACTACTACGTGTGGGCCGACGACGACAAGCAGTACCCGGACGCGCGGATCATCTTCGTCGACACCGAGACGTCCAACTGGACGTTCGACCCGGTGCGCCAGCAGTACTACTGGCACCGGTTCTTCTCCCACCAGCCGGACCTGAACTACGAGAACCCGCGGGTGCAGGAGGAGATGATCGCCGGCCTGAAGTTCTGGCTGGACCTGGGCATCGACGGGTTCCGGCTGGACGCGGTGCCGTACCTGTACGCCGAGGAGGGCACCAACTGCGAGAACCTGCCGGCCACCCACGAGTTCCTCAAGCGGGTGCGCGCGGAGGTCGACGAGTCCTACCCCGACACGGTGGTGCTGGCCGAGGCCAACCAGTGGCCGGAGGACGTCGTCGACTACTTCGGCGACTTCGAGGGCGGCGGCGACGAGTGCCACATGGCGTTCCACTTCCCCGTCATGCCGCGCATCTTCATGGCGGTGCGGCGCGAGTCGCGCTACCCGGTCTCGGAGATCCTGGCGAAGACCCCGGCCATCCCGAAGAACTGCCAGTGGGGCATCTTCCTGCGCAACCACGACGAGCTGACCTTGGAGATGGTCACCGACGAGGAGCGCGACTACATGTACTCCGAGTACGCCAAGGATCCGCGGATGCGGGCCAACATCGGCATCCGCCGGCGGCTCGCCACCCTGCTGGACAACGACCGCAACCAGATCGAGCTGTTCACCGCGCTGCTGCTGTCGCTGCCCGGCTCGCCGATCCTGTACTACGGCGACGAGATCGGGATGGGCGACAACATCTGGCTCGGTGACCGGGACGCGGTGCGCACCCCGATGCAGTGGACGCCGGACCGCAACGCCGGCTTCTCCTCCTGCGACCCGGGCCGGCTGTTCCTGCCGACGATCATGGACCCGGTCTACGGCTACCAGGTGACCAACGTCGAGGCGCAGATGTCGAGCCCCAGCTCGCTGCTGCACTGGACCCGGCGGATGATCGAGATCCGCAAGCAGAACCCGGCCTTCGGCCTCGGCTCGTACACCGAACTGCCGTCCAGCAACCCGGCGGTGCTGGCCTTCCTGCGCGAGGTCTCCACCGCCGAGGGCGACGACCTGGTGCTGTGCGTGCACAACTTCTCCCGGTTCCCGCAGCCGACGGAGCTGGACCTGCACGCCTGGGAGGGCCGCCGCCCGGTCGAACTGATCGGCGGGGTGAGCTTCCCGCCGATCGGCGAGCTGCCGTACCTGCTGACGCTGGCCGGGCACGGTTTCTACTGGTTCCGGCTGCGCCGGGACGCGGTCTGATGCGCGCCCCGGCGCCGACCGCGCCCACGCCCACGCCCACGCCCACGCCCACGCCCACGCCCACCGAGGAGGGGACACCATGCCGCAGACCTCGTCGCCGCACCGCGGCACGGCCCGCGCCGACCGGGCGGACGGCGCGATGACCGGCGGCCGGGTCCCGGGTCCGGCGGCGCCGGACCCGGGACCGGACGGCGCCGGGCTGCTGCGCGGTCTCGACCCGCTGCTGCGGGCCTGGCTGCCCGAGCAGCGCTGGTTCGCCGGCAAGGGCCGGGAGATCACCGGTTTCCAGCTGCTGAGCGCGGTCGAACTCCTGCCGTGCGACGGGCGGTTGGGCACCCCGGGGCTGCTGCACCTGCTGCTGGACGTCGAGCAGGCCGGCGGCGGCGCCGACTGCTACCAGCTGCTGCTGGGCACCCGCGAGGTGCTGCCGCCGGCGCTGGGCGGCGCACTGCTGGGCCGGGCCCGGGAGGGGTCGCTGGCCGGGCTGACGGTCTACGAGGCGCTGTACGACCCGAAGCTGGCCGGGCTGCTGCTGGAACGGCTGCGCACCGGCGGCCGCACCGGGCCGCTGCGGTTCTCCGCCGAGCCCGGCACCGTCGTACCGGCCGGGCTGCCGGCCCGGATGTCGGGCGCCGAGCAGTCCAACTCGTCGGTGATATACGGCGACGCGTTCATCCTGAAGGTCTTCCGGCGCATCTCGGCCGGTACCAACCCCGACCTGGAGGTGTCGCTGGCGCTGGCCCGGTCCGGCTGCCCGCGGGTGCCGGCGCCGGCCGCCTGGTTCGAGGCGCTGGGCCTGCACGACGAACCGGCGACCCTGGGGGTGCTGCAACGTTTCCTCCACGGCTCCAGCGAGGGCTGGGCGCTGGCGCTGGAGTCGGTCGACGGCGACGGGCCGGAGTTCACCGACGCGGCGCGCGAGCTGGGAGCGGCGACCGCGCAGGTGCACGGCGCGCTGGCCGAGGCGTTCCCGCGCGAGAGGCTGGACGCCGCGCAGGTCGGGCTGCTGGCCACCGCGATGACCGACCGGCTGCGGACCGCGGCCCGGGCGGTGCCGCAGCTGGCGCCGTACGCGGACCGGCTGGCCGGCGCCTACACCGACCTGGCCGAACTCGGCGAGCGCGGCGACGGGCTGGGCGCCCAGCGCATCCACGGCGACCTGCACCTGGGGCAGGTGCTGCGCACCGAGGACGCCGGCTGGGTGCTGATCGACTTCGAGGGCGAGCCGTCCCGGCCGCTGTCCGAACGGCGCCGCCCGCAGCCGCCGATACAGGACGTCGCGGGCATGCTGCGGTCCTTCGACTACGCCGCCCGGCACCGCGATCCCGGCTCACCGGCGGCGGCCGCCTGGGCGGAACGGCAGCGTGACGCGTTCTGCGCGGGGTACGCGGACGCCGGCGGCCGTGATCCGCGCCGGGCCGCGGTGACGTTGCGGGCGTACGAGACCGACAAGGCCGTCTACGAGGTGCTGTACGAGGCACGGCACCGCCCGCGGTGGCTGCCGATCCCGATGGCGGCGGTGGAGCGGCTGGCGGCCTGACCGGCCCGGGCGGCGCCGGCCGCCGGGCCCGGCCGGACCGCGGGCGCCGCCGAAGACCTGCCGGTCCCGAAGAACCCGCCGGCGTCGCCGACGACGCCGACGAAACCGACGACGCCGACGATGCCGACTCCGACTGCGACCGCTGACCTGCGACCCTCGACCTCCGACCTGGAAGGACCCCACCGTGACTGCGCGTGAACCCTCGCACCCCGCACCCGGCCGCCCGGCGCCGCCGGCCGGCATGCGGTCGGAGGCCGACGCCCGCGGATACGGCGACGGGAGCCGGCCGGCCGCCTCCGGTTCGGCGCCGCGCCGGGACGTGACGGTGCCGGGCACGTTCCGCCCGGCCCCCGCCACGCCGCCGACCGGCTCCGGCGGTCGCGGTTCCGGAGGTCCCGGCTCAGGCGGTCCCGGCTCGGGCGGTCTGGCCGGCTCCGGGGCCGGCGGGCCCGGGGCCGGCGGGGTGCGGGCGGCTTCGGCGGTGGAGCGGCACGACCGCGAGCTGCTGCTGGCCGGCGCCCACCACGACCCGCACGGCGTGCTGGGGGCGCATCCGGTGCCCGGCGGGATCGCGGTGCGGGTGCTCAAGCCGTACGCGCGGGCGGTGACGGTGGAGGCGCCGGGGGTGCGGCAGGCGCTGCACGACGACGGCGACGGGCTGTTCTCCGGGGTGCTGCCGCTGCGGGAGGTGCCGGCGTACCGGCTGTCGGTCGGCTACGAGGGCGAGGAGGTCGCCGAGGACGATCCGTACCGGCTGCTGCCGTCGCTGGGCGAGCTGGACCTGCACCTGATCGGTGAGGGCCGGCACGAGGAGTTGTGGAAGGCGCTGGGCGCGCAGGTCATGGAGCACCAGGGCCTGGCCGGCACCCGGTTCTCGGTGTGGGCGCCGAACGCGCGCGGGGTGCGGGTGGCCGGCGACTTCAACTACTGGGACGGCACCGGGTACCCGATGCGGTCGCTGGGCTCGTCCGGGGTGTGGGAGCTGTTCGTGCCCGGCGTCGGCGACGGCGCGCTGTACAAGTTCGACATCCTGACCCAGGACGGCGAGCGGCGGATGAAGGCCGACCCGATGGCCCGGCGCACCGAGGTGCCGCCGGCCACCGCGTCGGTGGTGACCGCCTCGCACCACGCGTGGCACGACCAGGCGTGGATGGCGCACCGCGGCGACCGGCCGCCGCACCAGGCGCCGATGTCGGTCTACGAGGTCCATCTGCCGTCCTGGCGACCGGGACTGACGTACCGTCAGCTCGCGGAGCAGCTGACCGCCTACGTGCGGGACCTGGGCTTCACGCATGTGGAGCTGATGCCGGTGGCCGAGCACCCGTTCGGCGGCTCGTGGGGCTACCAGGTCACCTCGTACTACGCGCCGACGTCCCGGATGGGCACCCCGGACGACTTCCGCTTCCTGGTCGACGCGCTGCACCGGGCCGGGATCGGGGTGATCCTGGACTGGGTGCCGGCGCACTTCCCCAAGGACGACTGGGCGCTGGCCCGGTTCGACGGGCAGCCGCTGTACGAGCACGCCGACCCGCGGCGCGGCGAGCACCCGGACTGGGGGACGCTGGTCTTCGACACCGGGCGCGACGAGGTGCGCAACTTCCTGGTGGCCAACGCGGTGTTCTGGTGCGAGGAGTTCCACATCGACGGGCTGCGGGTGGACGCGGTCGCCTCGATGCTCTACCGCGACTACTCGCGCGGCCCCGGCCAGTGGACGCCGAACGAGCGCGGCGGGCGGGAGGACCTGGAGTCGGTGGCGTTCCTTCAGGAGATGAACGCCACGGTCTACCGGCGCTGCCCCGGGGTGGTGACGATCGCCGAGGAGTCGACCGCGTGGGACGGGGTGACCCGGGCGACCCACCACACCGGCCCGACCGGCTTCGGCGGGCTGGGCTTCGGCCTGAAGTGGAACATGGGCTGGATGCACGACACGCTCGACTACCTGTCGCACGACCCGGTGCACCGCGAGCACCACCACGGCGGGCTGACGTTCTCCATGGTGTACGCGTACTCGGAGAACTACGTGCTGCCGATCTCGCACGACGAGGTGGTGCACGGCAAGGGCTCGCTGGTGATGAAGATGCCGGGCGACTGGTGGCAGCAGCGGGCCACCGCCCGGGCGTACCTGGGCTACATGTGGGCGCATCCGGGCAAGCAGCTGCTGTTCATGGGACAGGAGTTCGCGCAGGGTGCGGAGTGGTCGCACGAGCGCGGCCCGGACTGGTGGCTGCTGGACGAGACGTATCCGGCGGCCGGTGACCACCGCGGCGTGCGGGACCTGGTGCGGGACCTGAACACCGCCTACGCCGGCACCCCGGCGCTGTGGGCGCTGGACACCGATCCGGCCGGGTTCTCCTGGATCGACTCCGACGCCGCCGAGGCCAACGTGATCGCCTTCGCCCGCCTGGACGCCGACGGGCGCCCGCTGGTGTCGGTCACCAACTTCTCCCCCGTCGTGCGCCGCCCGTACCGCGTCGGCGTCCCGGCCGGCCCGGCCGGCTGGCGCGAGGTGCTCAACACCGACGACACCCGCTACGGCGGCGGCGGCCTGACCAACGCGGGCGTCCTGCGGCCGGCGGACATCGCCTGGAACGGCCGCCCCGCGAGCATCGAGGTGACCCTCCCGCCGCTGTCCACGGTGTGGCTGGTCCCGGCGCGCGACTGAGGCCGCCGCACGCCGCACGCGGGGCCGGGCGGGCGGTGCCGGGCGGACGGGGGTGTCGCCCGCCGGTGCGCGCCCGGCCGGTCCGCGCGGCGTGAGAGGTTGGGGCGGCGGGCCGCCGGGGCCCGTGCGGGGCGACGGCGAAGGACGGTCACGGGTGGCACGCAGCGTGTACGTGACGGGGATCGGGCGGGGGGACGGCCGGCAGGTCGTGGAGCTGGGGGTGATGGAGCTGCTGACCCGGCGGGTGGACCGGGTCGGGATCTTCCGGCCGCTGAGCCACGACGACGGCCCCGACCGGCTCTTCCAGCTGCTGCGGGCCCGCTACCGGCTCGCCCAGGACCCGGCCGGCGCGGTCGGCGTCGGCTACGCGGAGGCCGCCCGGGTGCAGGCCGAACGCGGGACGGACGAACTGGTGGAGCTGCTGGTCGGCCGCTTCCACCAGGTCGCGGCGGACTACGAGGTGGTCCTGGTGCTGGGGTCGGACTTCCACGACACCCAGCTGCCGGACGAGCTGGCGCTCAACGCGCGGCTGGCCAACGAGTTCGGCGCCGCCGTCCTGCCGGTCGTCGGCGGTTCCGGGCAGGACGCCGACTCGGTGGCCGCCGAGGTCAGCAACGCGCTGCGGGCCTTCACCGCCCAGGGCTGCGACGTGCTGGCGATGATCGCCAACCGGGTGCCGCCGGAACAGGCCGGCCGGGCCCGTGAGCTGCTGGAGGGCCGGCTGGGGGTGCCGGCCTGGGTGCTGCCGGAGGAGCCGTCGCTGTCGGCGCCGACCGTGGCGCAGGTGGTGCAGGCGCTGGACGCCACCGTGCTGGAGGGCGACGAGGCGGGGCTGGCCCGCAACGTGCTGGACTTCGTCTTCGGCGGCGCGATGCTGCCGGCGTTCCTGCCCGCGCTCACCGCGGGCTGCCTGGTGGTCACCCCCGGCGACCGCGCCGACCTGATCATCGGATCGCTGGCCGCGCACTCCGCGGGGGCGCCGTCGATCGCCGGGGTGCTGCTCACCCTGGACGAGCGCCCCACCCGGGACGTGCTGGCGCTCGCCGCCCGGCTGGCCCCCGGCACCCCGGTGCTGGCGGTGCCCGGCGGCTCGTTCCCGACCGCGGCGGAGCTGTTCACCCTGGAGGGCAAGCTGACCGCGGCCACCCCCCGCAAGGCGGAGACCGCGCTCGGGCTGTTCGAACTGCACGTGGACGCCGCCGAGTTGACCGAACGGCTGTCGGTGTCGCGCGGCACGCGCGTCACGCCGATGATGTTCGAGCACGACCTGCTGGAACGCGCCCGCTCCGACCGCCGGCACGTCGTGCTGCCCGAGGGCACCGAGGAGCGCGTGCTGCGCGCCGCCGAGGTGCTGCTGCGCCGCAACGTCTGCGACCTGACGCTGCTGGGCGACGAGGGCGCGATCCGCCGCCGGGCCGGTGAACTGGGCCTGGCCCTGGGCCTGGACGAGGTACCGGAGACCGGCGCGGTGGCGCGGATCGTGGACCCGCAGACCTCGCCGCTGCGCGACACGTTCGCCGAGCGGTACGCGCAGCTGCGCGCCCACAAGGGCATGACGGTGGAACTCGCCCACGACGTGGTCGCCGACGTCTCCTACTTCGGCACGCTGATGGTCGCCCAGGGCCTGGCCGACGGCATGGTCTCCGGCGCCACGCACTCCACCGCGGCGACCATCCGCCCCGGGTTCGAGGTCATCAGGACCTCGCCGGGCGCCTCCATCGTCTCCTCGGTGTTCTTCATGTGCCTGGCCGACCGGGTGCTGGTCTACGGCGACTGCGCGGTCAACCCCGACCCGGACGCCGGCCAGCTGGCCGACATCGCCGTGCAGTCCGCCGCCACCGCCGCCGCGTTCGGCGTCGAACCGCGGATCGCGATGCTGTCGTATTCCACCGGCACCTCCGGCAGCGGCGCCGACGTCGACAAGGTCCGGCGGGCCACCGAGCTGGTGCGCGAACTGCGCCCCGACCTGCTGGTGGACGGGCCGATCCAGTACGACGCCGCGGTGGACCCGGCGGTGGCCGCCGCGAAGATGCCCGGCTCGCCGGTCGCCGGACGGGCCACCGTGCTGATCTTCCCCGACCTCAACACCGGCAACAACACCTACAAGGCCGTGCAGCGCTCGGCCGGCGCGGTCGCCATCGGCCCGGTCCTTCAGGGGCTGCGCAAGCCGGTCAACGACCTGTCGCGCGGCGCGCTCGTGCCCGACATCATCAACACCGTGGCCATCACCGCGATCCAGGCCCAGGAGGCCACCCGATGACCGGCACCACCCCCGCCGCCGACCACGTGCTGGTCCTCAACGCGGGCTCCTCGACGCTGAAGTACCAGCTGGTCGACATGGCCGACGGCTCGCGGCCGGCCCGCGGCGTCGTGGAGCGGATCGGCGCCGACGGCGGCCCGGCCGACCACACCCGGGCGCTGCACGAGGTGGCGGACCGGCTGGCGGCGGACGGCCACGGGCTGGACTCGCCGCGGCTGGCCGCCATCGGCCACCGGGTGGTGCACGGCGGCACCACCTACACCGCGGCGACGCTGGTCACCGACGAGGTGGAGGCCGGCATCGAGGCGCTGGCGCCGCTCGCGCCGCTGCACAACCCGGTCAACCTGCGGCAGATCCGGGTGGCCCGCGAGGTGCGGCCCGACCTGCCGCAGGTCGCGGTCTTCGACACCGCCTTCCACGCCACGCTGCCGCAGGCCGCCGCCCGGTACGCCATCGACCGCGGCGTCGCCGACCGCTACGGGGTGCGCCGCTACGGCTTCCACGGCACTTCGCACTCCTACGTCTCGCGGGCCACCGCCCGGCTGCTGGGCCGCGCGGTGCAGGAGGTCAACGTCATCGTGCTGCACCTGGGCAACGGCGCCTCGGCGTCCGCGGTGCGCGGCGGGGTGTGCGTGGAGACCTCGATGGGGCTGACGCCGCTGGAGGGGCTGGTGATGGGCAGCCGCTCCGGCGACCTGGACCCGGCGGTGCCGCTGCACCTGGCCCGGGTCGCCGGGATGTCCACCGACGAGATCGACCGGCTGCTCAACAACCGCGGCGGCCTGCTGGGCCTGTGCGGCGACAACGACATGCGCGAGGTGGTGCGCCGGTCCGCCGCCGGCGACCCGGACGCCCGGCTGGCCTTCGACGTCTACGTCCACCGGCTGCGCAAGTACGTCGGCGGCTACCTGGCGGTGCTGGGCGAGACGCACGCCATCGCCTTCACCGCCGGGGTCGGGGAGAACTCCGCCGAGGTGCGTGAGGCGGCCCTGCGGGGACTGGGCCGGCTCGGCGTCGAGTTGGACCCGGTGCGCAACGCGGTGCGGTCCGCCGGGGCCCGGGTGGTCTCCGCCGACGGTTCGCCGACCGCGGTGGCCGTGGTGCCGACCGACGAGGAGTGGGAGATCGCCTCGCAGACCTGGCAACTGGTCCGCGGCTGACGGTCCCGGCAAGGCCGGCGCGCGGCCGCTCGGTTGAGGGGCCGCGCGCTCCCCTGTTATCACACCGGTCCCGGTTGCGGGGTGCTTGAGCGGCGCATGTGATGATGCCCTCAGGGCGTCGACCGGCTAAATTCCGGGCGGGAACAAATCATCGATAGGATCGTCTGCATGCGCCGAGCGAAAATCGTCTGCACCCTGGGTCCGGCTGTCGACTCCTACGACCAGTTGAAGGCACTGGTCGAGGCAGGCATGAACGTGGCCCGTTTCAACTTCAGCCACGGCAGCCACACCGAGCACGAGGAGCGTTACCACCGGGTACGCAAGGTCGCCGAGGAGACCGGCACCGCCATCGGCGTGCTGGCCGACCTCCAGGGCCCGAAGATCCGGCTGGAGACCTTCGCCGACGGACCGGTGGAGCTGGAGGCCGGTGACGAGTTCACCATCACCACCGAGGACGTGCCCGGCGACCGGCACATCTGCGGCACCACCTACAAGGGGCTGCCCGGTGACGTGCGGGTCGACGACCCGGTGCTGATCAACGACGGCAACGTGGCGCTGCGGGTGATCGAGATCGCCGGACCGCAGGTGCGCTGCGTGGTGGTCGAGGGCGGCATCATCTCCGACCACAAGGGCATCAACCTGCCCGGCACCGCGGTCAACGTCCCGGCGCTGTCGGAGAAGGACATCGACGACCTGCGCTTCGCGCTGCGGATGGGCTGCGACATGGTCGCGCTGTCCTTCGTGCGCGACGCCAAGGACGTGCGCGACGTGCACCGCGTGATGGACGAGGAGGGCCGCCGGGTCCCGGTCATCGCCAAGGTGGAGAAGCCGCAGGCGGTCGACAACATGCAGGACGTCGTCGCGGCGTTCGACGCCGTCATGGTGGCCCGCGGCGACCTGGCGGTGGAGTACCCGCTGGAGAAGGTCCCGGTGGTGCAGAAGCGGCTGGTGGAGCTGTGCCGCCGCAACGCCAAGCCGGTCATCGTGGCGACCCAGATGATGGAGTCGATGATCCACGCCTCCCGGCCGACCCGCGCCGAGGCCTCCGACGTGGCCAACGCGATCCTGGACGGCGCGGACGCGGTCATGCTCTCCGCCGAGTCCTCGGTCGGCAAGTACCCGATCGAGACCGTCAAGACGATGTCGCGCATCGTCTGCGCGGCCGAGGAGGAGCTGCTGCGCCGCGGCCTGGAGCCGCTGGCGCCCGGCAAGAAGCCGCGCACCCAGGGCGGCGCGGTGGCCCGCGCGGCCGCCGAACTCGCCGACTTCCTGGACGCCAAGTCCCTTGTCGCCTTCACCCAATCGGGTGACACCGCGCGGCGGCTGGCCCGCTACCGGGTGCCGGTGCCGGTGCTGGCGTTCACCAGCGACGCCGCGACCCGCAACCAGCTGTCGCTCACCTGGGGCGTGCAGACGCACCTGGTCGAGCACGTCGACCACACCGACGCGATGGTCGACCTGGTCGACACCGAGATGCTCAAGCTCAGCGACTACGGGCCGGGCGACACGGTGATCATCACGGCCGGCTCGCCCCCCGGCGTGCCCGGCACCACCAACCTGGTGCGGGTGCACCACCTGGGCGGCGGACACAGCAACTGAACACGCGCGGCGGCGGGTCCCCGGCTTGCGGAAGCCGGCGGCCCGCCGCCGTTCGCGTGGGTCCCGACGATGCCCGTGGGCGTTGTTCGTGGTGGGCGATGAACCCGCGGCCGTGGTTTCGTCTCTTACGTAGTGACGCGTCCCCGCCCATGCCCGGAGTCCCCGTTCCATGATCAGCACCGCCCCGCCCGGCCCCCGCAGTTCGCCGGAGAGCACGACCGTGCCGGGCCCGGCCGGCTGGCGCGACCGCGTCGCCGGCGCCGTCCGCCGCGACGAGGTGACGATCCGCTTCGACCGCCGGCAGGCGGCCACCGCGGCGGCGGTCTACCTCGGGGTCGCGGCCATAGGTTTCACCCTGCTGATGGTGATCACCCGTCACATGGGCTACCCGGCCGCGCACGTGCTGCGCCGCTGGGACAGCGGCAACTACCTGGCGATCGCCCGGTACGGCTACCCGCAGCGGCTGGCCTTCCGGCCGGACGGCACGCCGGTGTGGTCGACGCTGGCGTTCTTCCCGCTGGTGCCCGCGCTCATCCGCACCGTGCACCTGACCGGCCTGTCCTTCCCCGTCGCGGGCGTGGTGGTCTCCTGGGCCGCCGCGACCGTCGCCGCCGCGGGCGTGCACACCCTGGTCGGCTCGATCGCCGGCCGCCGGGTCGGCTACGCCTGCGTGGGGCTGTGGGCGGCCTCCCCGTACGCGTTCGCGCTGTGGGTGCCGTACTCCGAAGGCTGCTTCACCGCCGCCCTGGTGTGGGCGCTGATCGCGGTGGTGGCGCGGCGCTGGGTGGCGGCGGGGGCGCTGACCGCGCTGGCCGGCGCGATGCGGCCGACCGCCGCGGTGCTGCTCGGGGTCATGGTGGTGTGCGCCGGCTGGGCGCTGCTGCGGCGCCGGGACGGCTGGCGGCCGTGGGCCGGGCTGGCGCTGGCGCCGACCGGGCTGCTGTTCAGCTGGCTGTACATCGGCGCCCAGGTCGGCCGGCTGGACGGCTGGTTCGAGGCGGAGAAGGCGTGGGGCCAGTCGTTCGACTTCGGCCTGGGCACCGCGCACTTCCTGAAGCTGGTGACGCTCTACCGGCGCGACGCCGACATCCGCTACGGCGCGGTGCTGATACTGATCCTGCTGGTGGCCTGCGGGGTGCTGGCGCTGGCGCTGGACCGGCGGGTGCCGTGGGCGATGGTGCTGGCGCTGGCCGGCGCCTGGGCGCTGATGGTCGGCACCCCCGGCTCCCCGCTGTCCAAGCCGCGGTTCATGCTGCCGTTCCTGCCGATCATGCTGCTGTTACTCGCGCGTCCGGTCTCGCGGCTGCCGCGCGTGGTGCAGGGCTGCCTGTACGGGTGCGGGGCGGTGTTCGCCGGGTGGTACGCGGTCGGGCTGCTGATGCTGTTCCGCTGGTCGCCGTGAGGGCGCGGCGGCCCCGGGCGCCTGACGGCTCGTCACGCACGCTAGTATTCACTACCCCCTTGTGCACATTTTAACCGTTTTATCATCTTCGCAATCGAGGTACAGCCCGTGGAAGCGATCCTCCTGGTCGGCGGAAAGGGCTCCCGCCTTCGTCCGGTCACGGAACACACGCCGAAGCCCATGGTCCCGACGGCCGGAGTCCCCTTCCTCGCCCACCAGTTGAGCAGAGCCCGGGCGGCCGGCGTCACGCACGTCGCGCTGGCCACCTCCTACCTGGCGGAGGTCTTCGAACCCTACTTCGGCGACGGTTCCGCGCTGGGCATGCGCATCTCCTACGTCCACGAGCGCGAACCGCTCGGCACCGGCGGCGCGATCCGCAACGCCTCCAAGGCGCTGACCTGCGGACCCGACGAACCGGTGCTGGTCTTCAACGGCGACATCCTCACCGGGCTCGACATCCGCGCCCTGGTCGACGGGCACCGCACGGCCGGCGCCGAGGTCTCGCTGCACCTGACCCGGGTGGAGGACCCCAGCGCCTTCGGCCTGGTGCCCACCGACGCCACCGGCCGGGTGCTGGCGTTCACCGAGAAGCCCGAGCGCCCCGAGGAGATCGTCACCGACCAGGTGAACGCCGGCTGCTACGTCTTCCGGCGGGCCGTCATCGACACCATCGCCGACGGCCGCCCGGTCTCCGTCGAGCGTGAGACGTTCCCCTCGCTGCTGGCGGCCGGCGCGCTGCTGCACGGCGTCGTGGACCAGACGTACTGGCTGGACCTGGGCCGGCCGGCCGCCCTCATCCAGGCCTCCGCCGACCTGGTGCGCGGCGTGGTCGCCTCCCCCGCGCTGCCCGGCCGCGCCGGGGAGAGCCTGGTGCTGCCCGGCGCCGAGGTGGCCGACGGCGCCAAGCTGTCCGGCGGCACCGTGGTCGGCGCCGGCGCCAGGATCGCCCGGGACGCGGTGGTGGACGGCACGGTCGTGCTGGACGGCGCGCGGATCGGGGCCGGCGCCCAGGTGCGCCGCAGCCTGATCGGCGCCGGCGCCCGCGTCGGCGCCCGCACGGTGCTGGACGGCACGGTGATCGGCGACCGGGCCGACGTGGGCGCCGACAACGAACTGCTGGACGGCGTCCGGGTGTGGTGCGAGGCGGTGCTCCCCGCGGCCGCCATCCGCTTCTCCAGCAACTGCTGACCGACTCAGGCGAGTTGACCGATCGCCCCGACAGAGAAGAACCTTGATGAGTGTGACGACCACCCCCCACGCGCCGCAGTCGCCGCCCGCGGCGCTGCGCCGCCCGCACGACCTGCCCGCCGGCTGGGGCGAGACCGCGCTGACCGTGGTGATGCCCACGTACAACGAGGCCGAGAACCTGCCGAGGATGGCCGAGGCACTGCTGGCCCTCCCGCTGCCCGGCCTGCGGCTGCTGGTGGTGGACGACAACAGCCCGGACGGCACCGGTGAGGTGGCCGAGGAGCTGGCGGCCCGCCACAACACCGCCGACCGCACCCGGGTGACGGTGCTGCACCGCACCGTCAAGGACGGGCTGGGCCGGGCCTACGCGGCCGGCATGGACCAGGCGGTCGCCGAGGGCGCCCGGTACGTGCTCCAGATGGACGCCGACGGCAGCCACCCGGTGGAGTACGTGGCGCAGATGCTCGGCACCGCGCTGGCCACCGGCGCCGGCGTCGTGATCGGCAGCCGCTACGTGGCCGGCGGCCGGCTCGCCGAGGAGTGGGGCGCGCACCGCAAGCTGCTGTCGCGCTGGGCCAACGGCTACGTCAGCGCGGTACTGCGCACCGGACTGCGGGACGTGACCGCCGGGTTCGCCATGTGGCGGGCCGACACGGTCACCGCGATGCGTCTGTCGCAGGTGCGCTCCAGCGGCTACAGCTTCCAGGTGGAGCTGAAGTTCCAGGCGGTGCGCGCCGGTTACACCGTCGTCGAGGTCCCGATCCACTTCGAGGAGCGGCAGATCGGCATGTCGAAGATGACGCTGGCGGTGCAGCTGGAGTCGGCGCTGCTGCCCTGGCGCATGCGATGGGACGCGGCCCGTGCCCGCCGTCACTGAGACCGGGCCGACCGACCCGACCCCGGCCGCCGGGGCGGGCGGCGGCAGACCGGGCGGCATATCGCGCCGGCCGCTGGAGTCCTGGCGACGCTGGCGGCGGGCGGGGCTGGCGTACCGCGCGGCGTGGCTCTGCGCGCTGGTGGTGGTCGCGCTGCTGGCGCTGATGGTGGTGCGGCTGCCGTGGGTGGGGGACCTGGGCATCCACGCGGCCACCCTGCAACGGCTGCGGCACAGCCTGACGTCGCCCGGCGACCCGCTGGTCGACTCCGACGTACCGAGCCCGTACTACTCGCCGTGGATGCTGCTGCTGGCGGTGGCCGGCCGGATCGGCGGGCTGAGCGTCTTCGCCACCTTGCACCTGGCGGCGGCCGTCGACCTGGTGCTGCTGGTCACCGGGGTGCGGCGGTTCGTGCGCACCCTGACCACCCGGCCGGCCGCGGTGCCGCTGGCGCTGCTGACGGTGACGCTGCTGTACGGCTGGCAGCTGTTCACCTGGAGCGGCTTTCCCGGCATGACGTCGCTGGCGCTGTGCCTGGCCTACCCCAGCACCTTCGCCATGGGCGCCGCCTTCCACCTGTGGGCGCTGGCCCGGCAGGCGCTGGCCCGCGACTGGGGGCTGCCCGGCTGGCTGGGCCTGGGGCTGGGCCTCGCGCTGATCCTGCTGAGCCACCAGTTCACCGGCGTCGTCACGGTCTTCGGCCTGATCGGTGTGGTGGCCGGTGCCCGCCCGTGGCCGCCGCGGGCGGTGTGGCTGCGGATCGCGGCGGGGGTGGCGCTGTGCGCGGTGATCCTGCTGGTGTGGCCGTACTACTCCTTCTTCGGCCTGCTGGGCGTCGGCGGCCTGGACGCGGTGCACAAGCCGCTGTACGCCCACCTGGTGGGCCGCTTCGGGCTGCTGGTGCTCGGGGTGGCGGCGCTGGCGCTGCGGCTGCGGCGCGACCGGCGTGATCCGCTGGTCATCATGTTCGCGCTCGGCGCGGTGGTCTACGCGGCGGGCGGGATCAGCGGCCACTACGCGCTGGGCCGGGTGCTGCCGGCGCTGTTCTTCCCGGCGCAGATAGCGCTGGCCGTCGAGGCGGCCGACGGGCGCGAGAAGCTGGTGCGCACCGTGCTGGCGCCGCTGGCCGCGGTGGGCCTGCTGGTGGGCTGCTGGGCGCAGGCCGGGACGCTGTCGTACGTGCTGCGGCCGGCCGCGATCCCGCCGGTGCTACGGGACGCGCCGACCCAGCACGCCTGGAGCACGTACTCCTGGGTGCGGCCGTACGTGCGCTACGGCGACGTCGTCATGACGGCGGACTTCCGGGCGCTGCGGCAGACGCCGGCGTACGGCGGTTACACCGTCGAGCCCGGCTGGCCGGACTTCTTCCTGCCCGACCAGGCGGCGCGGATCGCCGACACCAAGCGCTACTTCGCGGCCGGCACCTCCCGGGCGCAACGGCTGGCGCTGCTGCGCGAGTACCACGTGCGGTGGGTCATCGAGACCCGTGGGCGGGCCGGCGGTCCGGCCACGGACGACCCGGCGCTGCGCGAGACGGCGCACGGGCCGCACGGCGAGGTGCTGCTGCGGGTGGTGGCCAAGGGCGGCTGACCGGCTCCGGCCGGCCGGTGGAGCGATGCTGAGGGGGCCGCGGGTGCGGCCCCCTCAGCGTTGTCGTCGGTTCACCGGCGCGGTCAGCGGGTCAGGCCGCGCACCAGTCCGCGCACCCGGCGCACCCCGGGGCCGGCGATGCGGCGCAGGGCGGGCAGGTGGGGTTCGGCCCTGGCCAGCAGTCCGGCGCGTTCCCACACCACCTGGATGCGGCCGGCGCCGTGCCCCTCCGGCTCGACGGTGACCTGGTGCTCGGCCATGCCGTGGTGGTAGCCGACGGTGCGGCTGAGCCGGGGGAAGTCCAGCGGGGCGAGCAGCAGCCCGGTGCGGTGCCGGCGGTGCTGGGTGATCGCCAGCACCGGGTGCCGCAGGCCGGCGAAGCCGTGCGGTGGCATGGGGACGCCGGCCAGGTCGACGGTGACGCTGCCCTCGAAGACGCCGGGGCGCACCGGGTCGAGCCGGAAGGAGGTGCTCAGCCGCTTGCGGCCGGGCGCGAGGTGCACGGTGGCGACGACCGGGCCCATCGGCAGCTGGCTGCCCGGGTCGTAGGTGCGCAGCGCGAGCGTCATCCGGGCACCGGGGCCGGGGGTGACGGAGAGGACCTCGTGGCGCAGCAGCGCGGTGCGGAACGGCCGGTCGCGCAGCTCCAGGTCGGTGATCTCCAGCTCGCGGGCCGAGTCGGGGTCGGCGGGCACGAACGGCCCCCAGTAGACGCGGCCCTCGGAATCCTCGGTGACCTCCCGCGGTGCGACGTCGCGGCCCATGCCGCGGGCGGCGAGCTGCGCCTCCTCGTAGCGGCCGTCGCGCACCAGCCGGATGACGACGCGCTGGTCGCGCGGCAGGCGTTCGAACGCCTCCTGGGCGAGGGTGCGCAGGTAGGGGGTGGTCTCGTCGGCGAACTGCTTGATCCACGCCGGGGTGCGGTACGGCAGGTCGCCGCAGTAGAGCTTCAGGTCGTGCTTGAGGAACTTGAAGTCCTTGTCGGCCTTGATGTCGTGGTGGCCGCTGTCGTCGAGGAAGGCGTCGATGAGCCGGGCGACGTTGACCCGGTCGCGGACGTTCTCGATGCGGTGGCGCTGGTTGGAGATGGTGGCGGCCTGCTCCGACTCGTACGGCGCGAAGTAGTACCGGTAGACCGCAGTGGTGGTGATGGCGAAGGAGCGGGCCAGGCAGTAGGCCTGCGCGGAGAACAGCTGGTCCTCGTAGTGGATGCCCAGCGGGAAGCGCAGCGCGTGCCGGTCGATGAAGGAGCGGCGGTACATCTTGTTGGTCGACAGGTGCTCGAAGAGCATCCCGGGTTCCTCGCGGATGCCGTGCACCGTGCGGTCGTGCTCGAACAGGTGCGGGAACCAGGCGGAGACCGTCCCGGTGTCGGTGCGCACCCGTTCCACCGCGCCCATGGCGAAGTCGGTGCCGGGGTCGGCGTCCAGCAGGTCGCGCAGCGTCTCCAGGGCGTTGTCGGGCAGTTCGTCGTCGCTGTCGAGGAACATCAGGTAGGGCGCGCGGGCCAGTTCGATGGCGGCGTTGCGCGGCGCGCTGCACCCGCCGCTGTTCCGCTCCAGCCGGTGGTAGACGATCCGCTCGTCACTGGCCGCCAACTCCCGTGCCACTTCAGGGGTGTTGTCGGTGGAGTGGTCGTCGCTGATGATGATCTCGATGTTGTCCACGGTCTGCGCGAGCAGCGAGCGCACCGCGCGCGGCAGTCGCTCGGCGTCGTTGTAGACGATCACGGTGACGGTGACTTCGGGGGCCGCCATGGCCATGAATCCTCCGGTCAGGGAACGTACGGCGGTGCGGCCCCGCGCTGCGGGCTTCATCCGATCGGGGTGGCGTGCTCGGCGCCGGTCGCGGCGGGGGCGGGCGCGGGTGCGGGGGTGCGGTGCTCGACCGGCACGACCGCGGGGGTGTCCGGCTCGCCGAGGAAGACGTGGCGCACGACGCGTTCGGCGGCGTGCCCGTCGTCGAAGGCGCAGAACCTGCGGCGGAACGCGGCCCGCCGGCTGGCGGCCTGTTCGTCGCGCCAGGCGTCGCCGAGGAAGACGGCTTCCAGCTCGTCCTGGTTGCGGGCGACCGCGCCGGGGGCGTGCTCGGTGAGGTCGAAGTAGACGCCGCGGGTGACGGCGTAGGTCTCCCAGTCGTCGGCGTAGACCACGATGGGGCGGTCGAGGTTGGCGTAGTCGAACATCACCGAGGAGTAGTCGGTGATGAGCGCGTCGCAGGCCAGGCCGAGCTCCTCGACCGATTCGTAGCCGGAGACGTCGATGATGGCGCCGCGCCGGTGCAGTTCCTCCAGCGGGGAGGCGCCGCGGTCGTAGAAGTAGTGGCCGCGTACCAGCAGGGTGACGTCGTCGCCGAGCACCCGGGACAGGCGTTCGAGGTCCAGCCGCGGGGTCCAGCCGGCCTCGTAGTCGCGGTGGGTGGGGGCGTAGAGCACGGCGGTGCGGCCGGGGGCGATGCCCAGCCGCTCGCGCAGCCGGCGGACGTCCTCGGCGGTGGCGGTGTAGTAGACGTCGTTGCGCGGGTAGCCGTAGTCGAGCGAGGTGAACGGCACCGGGTAGGCGCGGGCCCAGGTCTCGGTGGAGTGCGGGTTGGCGGAGACGCTGTAGTCCCAGCGCGCGCAGCGCTCCAGCAGCGCGTCGTAGTCGACGCCGCGGGAGGTGGCCGGGAACGGGATCTGGTCGATGCCCATCCGCTTGAGCGGGGTGCCGTGGTGGGTCTGGACGTGGATGGTCCCGGTCCGCTTCACGAGTGAGTCGGGGAAGTTCACGTTGTTGACGAAGTACTTGGCCCGCGCCATCACGCTCCAGTAGCGGCGCGAGCCGGGCACCACGTGGTCGGTGCCGGGCGGCAGCAGCGGCACGTCGCGGCCGCGCACCACCCACACCTGCCGGATGTGCGGGGCGAGTTCGGCGAGCTTGGCGGAGATCGCGCCGGGGCTGCACGCCACGCCGCGGTCCCAGTAGGCGGAGAAGACCGCGAGGTCCTCCTCGACGGGGTGGCGCAGCTGCTCGCGGTAGACGCCGTCCTTGACCACCGCGGCGGCCTTGCGCTTGGCCTTGACCGCGAGTCCGCGCACGCCGCGCCGCTTGCGGTTGGCACTGGTGAACGCCCGGTAGGCGGGGTATGAGCCGCGTTCCAGCAGGGCGTGGCGCACGCCGTTGAGGTCGGCGGGGCGCCGGTAGCCGGCCGGCTTGTGGCTGGTGAAGTGGGCGGCGGTGAGCCGGAAGTAGTCGGCGTGCTCGCGGTCGTCGAGCGTGGTGCCGTCGAGGACCTTGAGCATCCGGCGGGTCAGCGCGTTGAAGACCAGCGTCCGCTGTTCGGGGCGGGCCTGGAGCCGGTCCATCAGGGCGGCGAGGTGGTCGTGGGTGGCGAACAGCGTGAACGGGTCGTCGTCGGCGGGGCCGGCGTCCGGTTCGGTGCGCATCAGCACGATCTCGTCGAGGATCGCGACCCGTTCGGCGGCCAGCAGCAGGCCGATGGCGGGCAGTGCCTCGCCGGGGCCCTCCGCGGTGAACAGCTCGCGGTGCGCGGCCCGGAAGCCGGAACGCACCAGCCGGTTGGCGAGCACCGGGTTGAGGTTGAGCAGTTCGGGGTGGGTGCGGGCGCTGACCACGGCACGGCCGGGGCCGGCGAACAGCTTGCCGTCGCCGCTGGGGGCCGGCGGGTTGCGCCAGTGGATCCGCACGTGGTCGAGCAGGACCAGGTCGGGCTCACCGGTCTCGGCGGCGCGGCGGGCCAGCGCGGCGAGCGCGCCGGGCGCCAGCCGGTCCAGGCCGTCGAGGAACAGCAGGTAGTCGCCGGTGGCCGCCCGGGCCCCGGCGTCCATCGCGGCGGCGGGCATGAGCGGCCGCGGCAGGTGGACGGCGGTGACCCGGTCGCGGGCGGCGTACTCGTCGGCGATGGCGCGCGTGCCGTCGGTCGAGCCGTTGTCGACGCAGACCACCTGGACGTCCGGTCCGCCCGCTCCGGGGTCGGCGAGGACGCTGTCGAGGCATTCCCGGAGGTGGCCCTGCGCGTCGCGGGCCGTGACGATGACGGTGAACGTGGTCATGAGGTGAACTGTCCTTTAAGGGGACGCGGTGATTACGGAGCGGGACCGGTCGGGTGTGTTGCGTGAGATCCGGTGCCGGAATCCTACGCCAGGGCGTGGTGCGGCCGTGTTTGTCCACGCGGCGCGCTGCCGCGTTGTAGGACGGGATGCGGGGGGCCCGGGTTCCAGTCCGCGCGGAGGGATTCAGCCGATTCCGTGGTGCCGCCCCCGCGCCACGCGCCGGTGGCGTACCGTCCGCCCGGCGTTCACCCGGGCGGCCCTGCGGCCGGCGTTCACCTGCCCGGCCGTCCGCCGGGCGGCCGGTCCCGGCGCGCGGCCGGGACCGGGCGGTCCGTCAGCGGCCGAGCCGGCGGCGGACCACCGACAGCGCGCCGCGCAGGGCCGGGGCCAGCCGCAGCGCGAGGGCGCCGTCGGCGGTGGCGTAGGGCTGGGCCAGCAGGGCGCCGCCGCGCAGGGTGGGTACGACGGTGCGGCGCAGGCCCTTGCGGACCGCGTGCGGCACGGTTTCGACGCTTTCGCCGTCGGCGCAGCGCACCACGACAGCCACGTCGCGGGTGGCCAGCGGGCCGGCCAGCAGGGCGGGCAGGTCGAGCGAGACCCGCGCGTCCCAGCCGCCGCCGGCGGCGGTGAGCGCGGCGGTGCGGCGCTGGAGCACCGAGCCGTCGGTGCGGTCGCGGATCTCGACGTCGGCGGTGAGCGGGCGGGCGGCGGCGAGCCGGCCGTACAGGTCGTGCACCCGCAGGGTGAGCCGGGCCCGGGTGGCGCCGGTCTCCAGCGCGGCCTCGACGGTGAGCGGGAGCCGGTCGACCGGCGCGGTCACCAGGTCCTCCAGCGCGACCTGCGGCAGGTCCTGGCTCCACACCGGTTCGGCGGCGTAGGGCGGCAGCAGGCGCGGCGGGCGGGCGGCGAGCGCGGCCAGCCGGGGCAGGTCGCGCGGCTGGTCGGCGGCGAGCACCACGCCGGCGATCACCCGGGCCGGCGCGGTGGTGGCGGCCAGGTCGGCGGCGTCGAAGCCGGCCAGGTACTCGCGGGTCAGCCGCCACCACTCGCGGCGGTACTCCGGGCCGCGGGCGCCCAGTTCGCGGACGTACATCCGCACCGAGCGGTCCAGGAAGCCGGCCCGGGCGGCGCGGACCAGGGCCTTGTTGCCGACCTCGGTGTGGATGGCGACGACCTGGCGGTGCGCCTCGACGCGGGCCCGCCAGTTCTCCACCCCGGAGCGGTCCAGCGAGATCGACAGCTGCTTGGCGGAGCGCCGTACGTGCCAGACGTAGACGGTGTCGGTGATCAGCGCGACCCGGGGGGCGGCGGCCTGGACGCGGGCGGTGAAGACGAAGTCCTCGTAGACGAACTTCCCGTCGGGGAAGGCGATGGCGTGCTCGCGCAGGAAGCCGGTGCGGTAGAGCTTGTTGACGCACAGGGTGTCCTCGGCCAGCCGCGGGTCGTCGGCGGGGCGGGCGATCACGGCGGCTGCCTCGTGCAGTTCGGGCCGCCAGGGCGTCTCGCGGCCGTCGGGCAGTTCGCGGCGCACGCACAGCCCGGCGGTGACGTCGGCGTCGTGGTCGACGGCCGCGGCCAGCAGCGCGTCGACGGCGCCGGGGGGCAGCACGTCGTCGCTGTCGAGGAACATCAGGTACGGGCTGCCGGCGGCGGCGATCCCGTCGTTGCGCGGGGTGCCGCAGCCGCCGCTGTTGGTGGTGCGGCGCACCGCGCGCAGCCGGGGTTCGGCGGCCGCCAGCCGGTCCAGGACGTCGCCGGTGCCGTCGGTGGAGCAGTCGTCGACCGCGACGACCTCGGCGACGGCCGGGCCCTGCGCGAGGGCGGAGGCGACGGCCTCGGTGATGTGGACGGCGTCGTTGTAGCCGATCACCACGACGGTGACGTGGCGGCCTTGAGTCTTCATCGCGCCCAAACTATCGCCCTCACGCCGCCGGGTGGCGCGGTTGCCGGAACGGCTCGGCCGGGCGGCCGGACCGGCCGGGTCAGCCGGGCGTGGAGTAGGCGTGCATGCCCGGGATGGTCAGCGTGCCGCCGAACTGTCCGGCCTGCACGACCGTCACGTCGGTGAAGAACAGCACCGGCAGGGTCAGCGGCGGCGGGCTCTTGGGCGTGAAGTCGATCGGGATCAGCCCGAGCAGGTTGCCCTTGAGTTCCTCGGTGTACAGCGTGACCGTGCCGTTGCGGAAGGTCGAGGTGGAACCGTCGGCCGCCTGGACGTTCTGCAGCGTGTTGTCCGGGCCCTGGACGATCTGGTGCAGGTTCTTGATGTCCAGGCCGCTGACGGTGAACTTCATGACGTCCTTGACCGAACCGTTCTCGGTCTCCACCTTCACGATGCCGTCGTACTGCAGGCCGGTGAGGGTCAGCATGTCCGACTTCAGCGTCCACGGCAGGTTGGGCAGCAGTGCGGGCGTCTGCTCCAGGCCCGCCGCGGCCAGCGCCTTGGCGTTGTACGTCGGGCACGGATAGGGCATGCCGGGGCTGTAGGACGGCGACGGGGTGGCGGTGCCGCCCGGTGTCGCCGACGCGCCCAGACCCTGCGTGAGGCCCTTGGCGGTGCCGCTGACGGTCTTCGGGGAACCGCCGTCCGTACCGCCGCCGGACCCGCTGCCACCGGAACCGCTGCCGCCGGACCCGCCGGTCGTGCCTCCGCCGCTGCCGCCGCTCGACCCGCCGGACCCGCCGGAGCCACCGCTGCCGCCGGTGCCTCCCGGTGTGGTCGGGGTCGTGGTCGGGGTGGCGGACGCGCTGTGCGACGGCGAGGGGGAGGGCGAGGCGGACGGCGACGGGCTGGACCCGCCTCCGCCCAGGATGCCGCCCAGCACACCGCCGAGCAGCCCGCCCAGCAGGCCGCCGGGGTCGGAGTCCGACTGGTCGCTGGCCTGGGTGGCCGTGTGACCGGTCGTCGCCGCCTTGCCGGCCGTCGAGGACTTCGTCGGCAGCGGCACCCGCGGCGTGGACGTGGGTCCGGTCGACGGCAGGCCGCCACCGGTCGTCGGCGACGGCGTCGCGGAGGGCGACGCCGAGGGGGACGACGACGGGGTGCCCTTCTGCGACGGGGTGTCGGAGACGCTGACACAGTGGTCGCCGGAGAAGCTGTTCTTCGCTTCGGCCGCCTGCGCGAGGCGGGGAGTGAGCCCCATGCCCATCAGCACCGCGGTCGGCATGGCGGCCAGGGCTATCGCCTTGCCCGCCGGGACGTGGACGCGGGTGAGCAGTGACTTGCGGGGGGCCGCGTGCCGCGGCCCCGTTCTGAGTTGAGGCGCGCCGCCCTGGTTCTCGGGCTGAGCCTCGTCACCCGGCACTGTGCCTCCCGTTCGTTGACTCTTCGTCCGTGCCGATCCCGGTGGCGGCCGGCTCGTCGCTCACCACGGACGCCGCGGTCCCGTCCGGCACCGCGGAGGCGGTGGCCTTACGGGCCGGCGCCCAGGCGCAGGCGAGACAACCGCCGATCAGGGCCGGCAGGTAACCGATGAGGAAACCGCCGAAGTTGGAGACGACCAGCGACACCAGGCTCAGCAGGATCGCCGCGACTCCGGCGAAGACCCGGGCCGAGGCCTGGAACCACATGGTCAGCCCCAGCACCACCAGCAGTACGCCGATGATCAGCGAACCGGACCCGGCGGTGGTGGCCATGCGCACGGTCAGCGAACCGAGGGTCAGGTGGGCGTAAGGGAAATACATGATCGGCAGCCCGCCCAGCAGTGTCAGCAGACCCGCCCAGAACGGGCGCTGACCGCGCCACGTGCGGAAGGTCCTGCGGCCACTGCCGAATCGGTCACGCAGCCCGGGGATGGACTCGGCGCTCATTGAAAAACAGCTCCCTGCGACCGGCGATCGGTGGTTCTCGTACTGGCTGGTCGGGTGAGGGACGGACGAGCCGCCCCTCACCTGGCCGACTAACCGCGGTTACCTCAGTAGCACTCGTGGTCGCCGGCACTGACGTGCATCGACAGACCGGAGAGCTGGAAGGTGCCCGCGCTGGTGGCCCACGCGGTCTGCTGCACGTTGGTCAGGTCGGCGGCGTCCGCCTCCTGCGCGAAGCTTCCCGGGTCGGCCATTTCCGGCTTGCCCTTCATCACGGCACCGTTGGGGTTGGCGTCCCCGGCCGCGATGCCGATGTTGATGTTGGTGAACGTGGCATCGGCGTTGAGCTGGTTCAGGTCGATGTAGAGGTCCTTGGCCTCCACAGGGGCCGAACCTCCACCGGCCTTGAGCACCATCGACACCTTGCCGACGAAAGGCACGTCGGGGATGACGACGGACTGGCACAGGTCGTTGATGGTCGCCGTCTTGAACGCCGAGACCGCGACGGGCACGCCGCCGTTGCCCTGCGCGTCGACAGCGCCGTACTGAAGGAACCCGGTGCCGTGCAGGTGGGACGCGGAGACCTTGAATTCCTGGCCGGAGACGCTGAACGAAGCCGCGAGCGCGCCTTGCGCCAGCGCCACGCCGATGGCGGCGGTCGCCGCGATGCTCGGCACCATGACGACGCCGAACCGCTTCCATCTCGTTCCGCCACGAGTCGGTTCTGACTCCATGACTGACTTTCCTCCTTCTCGGACGTACATCTCCGCCCGGACCCGAGAGATCCGGACTGGGATGGGAGAAGTGCTACGTCCTCGGGAAGGAGAGCGCCGGCCCGTCGGAGGAGCGCCGTCGCACGGTGGCGGACGGCAGTGTCCGAAGAATCGGCGATCACCCCCGAGCGACAACCACTGGCCACGCTCTCGCGCAACCTGCTGGACAGGCCCTGCCGGGTGAGGCAGGTACCCCCCTGTCCAAGGGCCGCGACGGTTGCCGCGCACCCTGCCCGGTGGGGACCCTTCCGCCATCGCGCCGACCGGATTGACGGACGATGTGAATGGACCGAGCGTGGCCGATCGTTGTCCATTCGCCGCCGCCGCACAAGGGGGCTCGTTACTAGTGAGTAACGGGAGGATGACCTCCGCGCGACCGATCAGCTTAGCGTGAACACGCAAAGTGCCCGCACGGCGGGCGACAAGTCACCACAAGACCAGTCATACCCGGACAGGCCCCGGGGTCGGCCTTACTGGGGGTAACCTCACCCCGTCGTCATCACGATTCGATAAAGCCGCTCGCCGGATGCGGAACCGGCCCTTCTGCCGCTGACCGGCCGCGTCCGACCGGTACCGGAGCGCACTCGCGGCGCCTTCGCCGCGCGCCGGGCGCGGTCGGGGCCCAAACCCCGGCCGCGCCCGGCGTCACACGGTCAGAACAGCACCCGGGCCAGCGCGCCGCGGGCGGCGGAGACCCGGGGGTCGTCGGAGCCGACGAGTTCGAAGAGCTCCAGCAACCGCACCCGGGCGCGGTCGCGCTCCTCCCCCGCGCTGCGGCGCACGGTGTCCACCAGGCGCCCGAAGGCGTCCTCCACATGACCGCCGGCCAGGTCGAGGTCGGCCGCCGAGATCTGCGCGTCCACGTCCGCCGGGTCGGCGGCCGCGGCCTGCCGGACGGCGGCCGGGTCCAGGTCGCGCACCCGCAGCAGCAGGTCGGCCTGCGCCAGCGCCAGCTTGGCCTCGGTGTCGCCCGGGTTGTCGTTCAGCACGTTCTGGTACGCCTGGATCGCGCCGGCGTAGTCGCCCTGGTCCAGCGCCTCGTGACCGGCGGCCAGCGCGGGGTCCATCGGCGGCTCCGCGGCGGCCTCCCGCGGCGGGGCCTCGCCGTCCACGGTCAGGCCGGTCAGGCCGAACCGCTCCTCGGCGACCGCGATCAACTGGTCGAAGACCTCGGCGATCTGCTCCTGCGGGGCCACGCCCTGGAAGAGCGGCATGGCCTGGCCGGCCACCACCGCGTAGACCGCCGGCACGCTCTGCACGCCGAACTGCCGCAGCAGTTCGAGGTTGGCGTCCACGTCGATCCGGGCCAGCGCCAGCCGGCCGCCGAGCGCCAGGACGGCCCGCTCCAGCACCGGGCTCAGCTCCGCGCACAACGGGGAGCGGTCGGTGTGGAAGTCGATGACGACCGGGACGATGTCGGACTGCGCGAGGACCTGTTGCTCGAAGGTCTCCTCGGTGACGTCGAACACCAGCTGGGAGGGCGCGACGGCGCCGGCGTCCCCGCGGGCGGCCTGTTCGCGCCGGGCCTGCTCGGCCTTCTGCTTGGCCTCACCGGCCGCCTTCACCGCGCCGAGGTCGACGACCCCGCTCATGGACATGTTCCGTGGCTGCATGGGTCAATCCTCCCCCCTCGGCGGGACAAGCGTGAACAGCCCCTCGATACCCCGCCGGAACGCGGGATATCCGGAATCGCTCAGCCGAGTCCTCACACTGTCACCGTGCCGCACCGGTCCCCACCGGTACGGACTGCTCCGTACGTGGTCATCGCTTTACGCTACGGGTCGTAGCGTAACTCCTGTCCGGCCGCCTCCCGACGGATGATCACCGTTTCTCCACCGGCCGCCGGACGTGATCTGGCTCACGTGTACCAGGGAGTAGGGTCCGGGCATGATGGCGAGAACGGGGCGTCCCCGCAGCGCGGAGGCCGACGCGGCCATCCTCGACGCCACCCGCGAGGCGCTGGTCGAGCAGGGCTGGGGCGGCCTGACCATGGCCGACGTGGCGGCCCGGGCCGGCGTCGCCAAGACCACGCTCTACCGGCGCTGGGCCAACCGCAACGAACTCGTGGTCGACGCGCTGGGCGCCCTGTTCGACGAGCTGCGGATGCCCGACCACGGCACGCTCGCCGCCGACATCGAGGACGTCGTCCTGCAGTTCGCCGCCCTGCTGGACCGCCCCGAGGTCCGCACCGCGCTGATGGCCGTCATCGCCGAGTCCAGCCACGACGAGGGCCTGCGCCGCCGGGTGCGCACCGCCATCGTCGACCGGCAGAAACGCCTGGTCGTCCTCGGCCGGCACCGCGCCCAGCGGCGCGGCGAGATCCCCCCCGACGACGGCACCGCCGCCACCCGCGCCCAGGTCGACCTGGTCTTCGACGTGGTCGCCGGCGCGGTGGTCCACCGCATCCTGGTCAGCGGCGAACGCGTCGACGCGGCCTGGGCGGCGGCCCTGTCGGGCCTGCTGCGGGAGGGCCTGGCTGGCGGGCGCGGGGGCCTGGGCGGCGGGCGCGAGGGCCTGGGCGGCGGGCGCGAGGGCCTGGGCGGCGGGCGCTGACGGTCCGGCGCGGGGGCCTGGGCGGCGAGCGCTGAGGCAGCGGGTGCGTGGGCGGCACAGCGGACGGCGGCGCCGAAACCGGTGCGGGGCGCCTGGCCGGCGGGCGTCGGCGGTCCAGCACCGGTGCGGGAGGGCCTGGTCGGCGGAGGTAGGCGGTCCGGCACCGGTGCGGGGCGCCTGGCCGGCGGGCGTCGGCGGTCCGGCACCGGTGCGGCGGGAACCCGGCCGCCAGCGGCACCCGCGCGGTGGTGGTCGACGCCTACGCACCCCGCGCCGGGCCCAGCCGGGGCGGTGCAGCCGGGGCGGTGGTGGCCGACGCCTACCCGCCCGCGCCGGGGGCCCGGGCGGGCGCGTCCGGGCCCCGGCGAGACGCCCCGGGGCGCACACGTCCGGGAGCGCCGGCCCGGCGCCCCGCGACCGTGCGGGGCGCCCGCACGCGGGGTCGCCGGCCGGCGCTCCGGCACCGTCGTCGTCGGCCGGCGCCCCGGCCGTGCGGGGCGCCCGCATGCGGGGGCACCCGCCCGCGCTCCGGCACCGTCGTCGGCCGGCGCCCCGCTGCCGCGCGGGAGGCGGTCGGTCAGAAGCGGGCCGGTTCGGTGTAGCCGCCCCATTCGTCGCGCAGCACGCCGCAGATCTCGCCGAGGGTGGCCTCCGCGCGGACGGCGTCGAGCATCGGCGCGATCATGTTGCCGCCGTCGCGGGCGGCGGCCAGCATCGCGGTGAGGGCGGTGCCGACGGCCGCGTCGTCGCGTTCGGCCTTGCGGGCGGCGAGCACCGCGACCTGGTCGCGCTCGACCTCGTGGCTGACCCGCAGGATCTCCAGGTCGCCGGTGACCGAACCGGTCAGGCAGTTCACCCCGACGACGCGCTTGTCGCCCTTCTCCACCGACCGCTGGTAGCGGAACGCGGACTCCGCGGTCTCGCCGGTGAAGTAGCCGTCCTCGATGCCGCGCAGGATGCCGGAGGTCATCGGGCCGATCGCGTGCTCACCGGTGGGGACGGCCCGCTCGCCCAGCTCCTTGATCCGGTCGAAGATCTTCTCCGCGTCCGCCTCGATGCGGTCGGTCAGCGCCTCGACGAACCACGAACCGCCCAGCGGGTCGGCCACGTTGGCGACGCCGGTCTCCTCCATCAGCACCTGCTGGGTGCGCAGCGCGATCTCGGCGGCCTGCTCGCTGGGCAGCGCCAGCGTCTCGTCGAGGGCGTTGGTGTGCAGGGAGTTGGTGCCGCCCAGCACCGCGGCCAGCGCCTCGACGGCGGTGCGCACCACGTTGTTGTACGGCTGCTGCGCGGTCAGCGAGACCCCGGCGGTCTGGGTGTGGAACCGCAGCCACTGCGCCTTGTCGGAGGTGGCGCCGTAGACGTCGCGCATCCAGCGGGCCCAGATGCGGCGGGCGGCGCGGAACTTGGCGATCTCCTCGAAGAAGTCGACGTGCGCGTCGAAGAAGAACGACAGGCCGGGCGCGAAGGAGTTGACGTCCATGCCGCGCGACAGGCCCAGCTCCACGTAGCCGAAGCCGTCGGCCAGCGTGTACGCCAGCTCCTGCGCGGCGGTCGCCCCGGCCTCGCGGATGTGGTAGCCGGAGACCGACAGCGGCTTGTACGCCTTGATGCCGCTGTCGCAGTACTCCATGAGGTCGCCGATCAGGCGCAGGTGCGGCTCGGGGGCGAAGAGCCACTCCTTCTGGGCGATGTACTCCTTGAAGATGTCGGTCTGGAGCGTGCCGTTGAGCACCGACGGGTCGACGCCCTGGCGCTCGGCGGCCACCAGGTACATGCAGAAGACCGGGACGGCCGGGCCGGAGATCGTCATCGAGGTGGTGACGTCGCCGAGCGGGATGTCCCGGAAGAGGACCTCCATGTCGGCGGCCGAGTCGATGGCGACGCCGCAGTGGCCGACCTCGCCGAGCGAGCGCGGGTCGTCGGAGTCGCGGCCCATCAGCGTGGGCATGTCGAACGCGACCGACAGTCCGCCGCCGCCGTTGGCGAGGATCATCTTGTAGCGCTCGTTGGTCTGCTCGGCGTTGCCGAAGCCGGCGAACTGGCGGATGGTCCAGGTCCGGCCCCGGTAGCCGGTCGGGTGCAGGCCACGGGTGAACGGGTACTCGCCCGGCCAGCCGATCCGGTCGAAGCCCGGCACCGCGGCGCCGGCCGGCGGCCCGTAGACCGGGTCGACCGGGTCCCCCGAAAGGGTGGTGAAGTCGGCGTCGCGCTTGGCGGCCTTGTCGTACCGGGCCTGCCAGCGCTGGCGGCCCTCTTCGATGCCTTCGGCGTCCATCCCCCCAATTTACTTGGACGTCCAAGTAAATGTCGACGCCGGGGGGGTGCGGGACCCGCCGTCCGCCGCGGAGGCCGGGCGCCCGGCGTGTCGCGCGGCGCCGGGCGGGCCCGCGGCGGATCAGGCGTTGACCGGCTCGCCGTACGCCCTGACCAGCGGCTCCAGCTCCTGGGTCACCTTGCGCTCGACGAAGAACGCGGCGGTGGGCACGGTGCCGGCCAGCAGAATCCACAGCAGCCGGCCGAAGTGCATCTTGGCCTTGCTGCCCATGTCGAAGGCGCACACCAGGTAGATCACGTAGAGCCAGCCGTGGGCGGTGCCCAGGATGGCGACGGCGATCTCGGCGCCGTGCAGGTGCATGGCGTACTGCGCGATGCAGGCCAGCGTCAGAAGGATCAAAAAGACACCGGTGACATATGCCATCACGCGGTACCGGGTCAGGACACTCCGCTTCATGGCTCACGAGCGTAACCGGCTCCCCCGCACCGCCACGCGCCGCCCCCTGGTCCGCGGCACGCGTCCGGGTGGGCGGGCCGGGCCGGGGTCGCGGGCGGCGGCGCCACGGGATCACGCACCGGTGCGGTGGTGGCGCGGGATACGCACCGACGCAGGCGGTACCGCTGGCTCACGCCCGGCACGGCGGCGCCACGGGATCGCGCGCCGGTGCGGCCGGCGCCGCGGGATCACGTGCCGCCGAAGTCCCCGGCGGCTATCCGCAGCGGGCGCAGCAGGGCGAAGATCTCCGCGCACTCCTCGGCGTCGTACGCGCCCAGGCCGAAGTCGGCGGCGACCAGGTCGGCGGTGGCCGCCTCGACGACCTCACGGCCGCGCCCGGTGATGGCGGCGAGCGTGCCGCGGCCGTCGTTGGGGTTGGGGCGCTTGTCGACCAGGCCGGCCCGCACCAGCCGGTCGACGGTGTTGGTGACCGACGTGGGGTGCACCATCAGGCGTTCGCCGATCTTCGACATCGGCAGGGCCCCGGTCTGGCTGAAGGTGAGCAGCACCAGGGCCTCGTACCGCGCGAACGTCAGCCCGTACGGCTTGACGAGGGCGTCGACCTGGCCGAGCAGGATCTGCTGGGCCCGCATGATCGAGGTGATGGCCCCCATCGACGGCACCGAGCCCCAGCGTGCCCGCCACAACTCGTCGGCGCGCGCGATGGGATCGAAGGCAAGGCTGAGCGGCTTGGGCACGCCCCGACCCTACCCGCCGGCCCCGTGCGGGCACCGGCCGTCCGCGATACGGACCCGCGGCACCGGCCGGCGCGGCGGCGGGCGTACCGCGGCCGGCGGGCGTACCACGGCCGGCACGCGCGTCGCGGACGCCGGCGGCGGGGAGGTCAGGCGCCGCCGAGGTGGCGTTCGATGGTCGCCACCTTGCTGGTGAGGCCGTCGGTGACGCCGGGGCGGATGTCGGCCTTGAGCACCAGGGAGACGCGCGGGGCGCGGGCCTCGACGGCGGCGACGGCGCGGCGCACCACGTCCATCACCTCCGCCCACTCGCCCTCGACGGAGGTGAACATCGCGTCGGTGCGGTGCGGCAGGCCGGACTCGCGCACCACCCGGACCGCCTCGGCCACCAGGGCGCCGACGTCCTCGCCGACGCCGATGGGGGTGACGGAGAAGGCGACGATCACGCGCCCACCACGCTGTCGACGGCCGGGTCGGCGGCGGCGACCGGGGTGGCGGCGGCCTCGGCGCGCAGCTTGCGGTCGCCGAAGAAGCCGCCGGTGGGCAGCACCGCGAACAGCACGAACAGCGCGACCCGCTTGCCGTTCCACTTGGCCTTGTTCCACACGTCGGCCAGCAGCACCAGGTAGATCACGAACAGCACGCCGTGCAGCATGCCGAGCGGCATCAGCAGGTTGACGCTGGAGATCCGGCTGAGCAGCGAGCCGAAGATCAGCAGCACGAGGAAGGAGACGGCCTCGGCGACCGAGATGATGCGCATCCGGCGCAGGGCGGCGGCGGTCTTGACGTCCACAGGGGCCTCATTCGCAAGGGTCAACGGGAAACGCCGGCGCGACCGGGCCTTGTGAACCGGTGCACAAGCGCGCCCATTGTCGCAGTCCCGTTGCGACCGGGCCGAACGGGGTGGCGCTGTCGGTGCTCGCCATTAGCATCGTCGCGGACGGTGATCGCGACCCACGGGGGACGACGTGAAGATCGACTGGAACCGTCGGGCCTGCGCCCGGCGCGGGCACGCGACGTACGCGCCCGACGAACCGCACCTGCGCGAGCGGCTGGAGGCCGCGACCGCGCTGGGCGAGGCGTGGCGCTGCCTGCGCTGCGGCGACTTCGTGCTGGGGGCGCCGGGCGGCTCGGGGCCGGCCACCGAGGCGCCCGAGGTGCCGCGCGGCCGGGCGCTGCGCGACCTGCTGATCCTGCGGGTGCTGTCGGTGGAGCGGGTGCTGCGCGGGCTGTTCATCGTGCTGGCCGCGGTCGCGGTGTGGAAGTTCAGCAACTCCCAGGACGCGGTGCGCGACCTGTTCGAGAAGGACCTGACGTTCTTCCGGCCGGTTGCGGTGCACTTCCACTACGACGTGGACCACTCCCCGGTGGTCGACACCATACGCAAGACGTTCACCTACAAGCGCTCCACGCTGCTGGAGGTGGCCGCCGCGCTGCTGGCGTACGCGCTGATCGAGCTGGTCGAGGGCGTCGGGCTGTGGATGGCCAAGCGCTGGGCGGAGTACCTGACGGTGGTGGCGACCGCCGCGTTCCTGCCGCTGGAGGTCTACGAGCTGACCGAGAAGATCAGCGGGCTGAAGATCGGCACGCTGGCGCTGAACGTGGTGGCGGTGGTCTACATCCTGCTGGCCAAGCGGCTGTTCGGGCTGCGCGGCGGGGCGGACGCCTTCGAGCAGGAGCGGCGGGGCGACGCGCTGCTGGAGGTCGAGCGGGCCGCCGGTCCGGCGCGCGACAGGGATGCGGTGGTGTAGTTGGCGCTCTTCCGGCTCCAGGGCAGCAGGGTGCTGGCCGTGGACCTCACCGACGACGCGGTCAAGGCCAGGAACGGCTCGATGGTCGCGTACACCGGCAAGATGACGTTCAAGCGGCTGACCGGCGGCGGCGAGGGGCTGCGCGGCCTGGTCACCCGGCGGGTGACCGGCGAGAGCATGACGGTGATGGAGGTCAAGGGCTTCGGCACCTGCTTCTTCGCCGAGTCCGCTGCCGAGATCAACCTGGTGCGGCTCGACGGGGAGAAGCTGTACGTCGAGGCGAGCAACCTGCTGTGCACCGAGGCGACACTGCGCACCGGCACCTCCTTCACCGGGCTGCGCGGCGCGAGCGAGGGCCACGGGCTGTTCACCACCACGGTGGAGGGCAGCGGGCAGGCGGCGCTGACCTCGGCGGGGCCGGCCGTGGTGCTGCGGGTGACACCGCAGACGCCGCTGTCGGTCGACCCGGGCGCCTACGTCGCCCACACCGGGAACCTGCGCCAGCACTTCCAGTCGGGCGTCAACTGGCGCACCTTCGCGGGCGAGGCGTCCGGGGAGGCGTTCCAGATCCGGTTCGAGGGCGACGGGCTGGTCTACGTGCAGCCGAGCGAACGCGTCACGGTGGGGGGCCAGATCTGATGGCCTTCACGCAGTTGACGTCGAAGATGGTGCGGGCCGACGTGGCGCCGGGGCAGGTGGTGTTCAGCCAGCGCGGCGCGATGCTGGCGTACACCGGGCAGGTGACGTTCACCCCCAGCATCACCGGCGGCCAGGGCGGTCTGGGGTCGATGCTGGGCCGCCGGATCGCGCACGAGGCGGTGCCGCTGATGACGGTGGAGGGCCACGGCGCGGTGATGTTCGGGCACGGCGGCCACCACGCGCACGTCGTCGACCTGAGCGGTGAGACGCTGTACGTGGAGTCCGACCGGCTGCTGGCGTTCGAGGGCTCACTGGAGCAGGGCACGATGTTCATGGGGTCGCAGGGCGGTGTGATGGGCGTCATCCGCGGCCAGGTCACCGGGCAGGGGCTGTTCACCACCACGCTAACCGGGTACGGCTCGGTGGCGGTGCTGGCGCACGGCGGGGTCTTCGAACTGCCGGTGACCCCGCAGGCCGCGGTGCACGTCGACCCGCAGGCGTACGTGGCGCACCGCGGGGACCTGCGCAACCGGCTGTCCACGGCGGTCGGCTGGCGGGAGATGGTCGGCCGGGGCAGCGGGGAGTCCTTCCAGCTGGAGCTGTCCGGCAGTGGCACGGTCTACGTGCAGGCGTCGGAGGAGAAGCTGTGAGCCAGGGTTTCGGACCGCCGCCGCCGGGTTTCGGGCCGCCGCAGTACCCGCCGGGGGCCGGCGGCCCGGTGGTCCACGACGCCCACACCCTGCCGGCCGACGACAACGTCAACCCGTACACGTTCAGCGTGCACCTGGACGGCCAGTGGTTCCTCCAGCGCGGCAAGATGATCGCGTACTACGGGCAGATCGACTTCCACGGGCTCGGTCACGGGCCGCTGGACCGGCTGGTGGCGAGCAGTTTCCACTCGCCGCTGCACGCCGCGCAGTGGGTGGTGGCGCAGGGCCGGGGGCGGATGCTGCTGGCGGACCGGGCGTTCGACATCAACTCCTACGACCTCGACCAGGGCAACCTGACGATCCGGTCGGGGAACCTGCTGGCGTTCTCGCCGGGGCTGGCGCTCAAGCAGTCGATCATCCCCGGGTTCCTCACGCTGATCGGCACCGGGAAGTTCGTGGCCGCCTCCAACGGCGCCGTGGTCTTCGTCGAACCGCCGATCCGGGTCGATCCGCAGGCGCTGGTCGGCTGGGCGGACTGCCCGTCGCCGTGCCACCACTACGACCACTCCTACCTGCGCGGGGTGCTGGGCGGGGTGCGGATGCTGACCGGTCTTGGCGGGCTGTCGGGCGAGGAGCACCAGTTCGAGTTCGCCGGTGCGGGGCAGGTGCTGCTCCAGTCCAGCGAGACGCTGATGGACGGCATCGACACCGGCAGCGTCCCGTGGGAGCCGGGGATGCCGGGTGGTCCCGAGGGGATGGCCGGGGGCGGCAGGGGGCCGGGCGGTCGCGGCCCGCTTCCCTTTTAATACATCTTTCAACTCAATTGGATAGGCTTCAGTTATGGAGACCGAGAACGGGGCCCGCTGGCTCAACGCCGGTGAACAGGCCGCCTGGCGCAGCCACCTTGAGGTGTCGAAGCTGCTGACCTACCAGCTCGAACGCGAACTCCAGCCGTTCGGTCTGACGTTCAACGACTACGAGATCCTGGTCAACCTCTCCGAGGCCGAGGACCGCCAGATGCGGATGAGCGACCTGGCCCGCGCCACGCTCCAGTCCAAGAGCCGCCTGTCGCACCAGATCACCCGCATGGAGAACGCCGGGCTGGTCAAGCGGCAGGACTGCGCCTCGGACCGCCGCGGGCTGTTCGCGGTGCTGACCGACCACGGCTGGCAGACCATGACCAAGGTCGCCCCGCACCACGTCGCCGCGGTCCGCGAGCACTTCATCGATCTGCTCTCGCCCGCCGACCTCACCACGCTGCACCACGCGTTCGAACCGGTCGCCGAGCACCTGCGCACGGCACGCGGCCGGGTCTGACCCCGGCCCGGCGGGCGCGGTACGCGGCCGGGTCCTGAGGTCGCCCGCCGGACGCGTCGCTTCCAGGCCCGCCCGGCGGGCGCGGTACGTACCGCCGGACGGCCCGGCCCGCCCGGTGTCAGGGCCGGCTGGGCGGGCGCCGCGCGCGGCGGGCGGGCCGGGGCCGGGCCCGGGTCACGCCGAGGTCAGGCCGGCGATCAGCTCGTCCGCCGCGCTGTACGGGTCGGACGTGCCGCGCACCACGCTGTCGGCCAGCGCGTCGAGCCGCTGGTCGCCGCTGAGGTCGCCGATGCGCTGCCGCAGCGCGGTCAGCGCGATGTTCTCGATCTCCTGGGCCGCCCGGCGCCGGCGGCGGTCCGCCAGCACGCCGTGCTCCTCCATCCAGGCGCGGTGCTTCTCCAGCGCCTCGACGACCTCCTCGATGCCCTCACCGCGGGCGGCCACCGTCTTGACGATGGGCGGGCGCCAGTCGGACGGACCGCGGGACTCCCCCAGGCCCAGCATGTGGTTCAGCTCGCGGGCGGTGGCGTCGGCGCCGTCACGGTCGGCCTTGTTGACCACGTAGACGTCGCCGATCTCCAGGATGCCGGCCTTCGCCGCCTGGATGCCGTCGCCCATGCCGGGGGCCAGCAGCACGACGGAGGTGTCGGCCTGCGCGGCGATCTCCACCTCGGACTGGCCGACGCCGACCGTCTCGACCAGCACCACCTCGCAGCCGGCCGCGTCCAGCACCCGGATGGCCTGCGGCGCGGCCCAGGCGAGCCCGCCGAGGTGGCCGCGGGTGGCCATGGAGCGGATGTAGACGCCCGGGTCGGAGGTGTGCTCGCCCATCCGCACCCGGTCGCCGAGCAGCGCGCCGCCGGAGAACGGCGACGAGGGGTCGACGGCCAGCACCCCGACCCGCTTGCCGCGCTTGCGGTACGCGGTCACCAGCGCCGAGGTGGAGGTCGACTTGCCGACCCCGGGCGAGCCGGTCAGGCCCACCACGTAGGCGCCGCCGGTCAGCGGGGCGAGGGTGGCCATCACCTCGCGCAGTTGCGGGGAGGCGCCCTCCACCAGCGAAATCAGCCGGGCGACCGACCGGGGACGGCCGGCCCGCGCCTGCTCGACCAGGGTGGCGACATCCGCCATCGGGGGTGACTCCTTCAGTGGTTGCGGTCTGCCGGGGACGCCGGACCCGGGCGACCGGGTCCGGCGGGCCGGACCTACTTGCCGGGGACCCGGATGATCAGGGCGTCGCCCTGGCCGCCGCCGCCGCACAGCGCCGCCGCGCCGGTGCCGCCGCCGCGCCGCTGGAGCTCCAGGGCCAGGTGCAGCACGATCCGGGCGCCGGACATGCCGATGGGGTGGCCCAGCGCGATGGCGCCACCGTTGACGTTCACCTTTTCGGAGGAAATTCCGAGGTCCTTCATTGACTGCACGGCGACCGCGGCGAACGCCTCGTTGATCTCGACCAGGTCCAGGTCGTCCACCGACAGCCCGGCCTTGGACAGCGCGTGGTTGATGGCGTTGGACGGCTGGGAGTGCAGCGAGTTGTCCGGGCCCGCCACGTTGCCGTGCGCGCCGATCTCGGCGATCCACTCCAGGCCGAGGGCCTCGGCGCGCTCCTTGCTCATCACCACGACGGCGGCGGCGCCGTCGGAGATCTGCGAGGAGGTGCCGGCGGTGATGGTGCCGTCCTTGCTGAACGCCGGGCGCAGCTTGCCCAGCGACTCGGTGGTGGTCCCGGCGCGGATGCCCTCGTCCTGGGTGACGACGACCGGGTCGCCCTTGCGCTGCGGGACGGTCACCGCGGTGATCTCCGCGTCGAAGACCCCGTTCTTCTGCGCGGCGGCGGCCCGCTGGTGCGACAGCGCGGCGACCTCGTCCTGCGGGGCGCGGCCGATGCCCAGGCGGGCGTTGTGCTTCTCGGTGGACTCGCCCATCGCGATGTTCTCGAAGGCGTCGGTCAGGCCGTCGTGCGCCATGGCGTCGAGCATCTCGATCGCGCCGTACTTGAAGCCCTCACGGGACTTCGGCAGCAGGTGCGGGGCGTTGGTCATCGACTCCTGGCCGCCGGCCACCACGATGTCGAACTCGCCGGCCCGGATGAGCTGGTCGGCCAGCGCGATGGCGTCCAGCCCGGACAGGCAGACCTTGTTGACGGTCAGCGCCGGGACGTTCATCGGGATGCCGGCGTTGACCGCGGCCTGCCGGGCGGGGATCTGGCCGGCGCCCGCCTGGAGCACCTGGCCCATGATGACGTACTCGACCTGTCCGGCGCCGACGCCGGCCCGCTCCAGGGCGGCCTTGATGGCGAAGCCGCCGAGCTCGGCGCCGCTGAAGGAGCGCAGCGAGCCGAGCAGTCTCCCCATCGGCGTGCGGGCACCGGCGACGATCACGGACGTTCGGGCCTGGTTGGTCATGTCGCGCCCCTTTGCACGGAGGGTTGGTCAACGAACCGGAACGGAGGTTAACGAGGGTTAAGCCCCAATGTACTGAGCGGTACGGCTCGGTCATAGGGGGCGCGGTGTGACGGCGCGCACGTTGCGTGACCACCCGTGCGAGCGATGGACTAGGGGGATGCTGACTCGAATCGACCACATCGGGATCGCCTGTTTCGACCTCGACGCCACCGTCGAGTTCTACCGTGCCACCTATGGCTTCGAGGTGTTCCACACCGAGGTCAACGAGGAGCAGGGCGTGCGCGAGGCGATGCTCAAGATCAACGAGACCTCCGACGGGGGCGCCTCCTACCTCCAGTTGCTGGAGTCGGTGCGCGAGGACTCCGCGGTGGGGAAATGGCTGGCCAAGAACGGTGAGGGCGTGCACCACATCGCGTTCGGCACCGCGGACGTCGACACCGACTCGGCCGGCATCCGCGACAAGGGCGTACGGGTGCTCTACGACGCACCGCGCACCGGATCGATGGGTTCGCGGATCACCTTCCTGCACCCGAAGGACTGCCACGGAGTGCTCACCGAGCTCGTCACCTCGGCGTCGGAGCACTGACCGGGACCCCGCCCTCCCCGGTACTGTGTCTCCCAGGGTCCGGGGGGACGGCCCGGACTGCGGTGAAAATCTGACACCATTCCCCGGAATGGCTATGTTCACCGGAGGGCTCACCCGGTTGGCGGGTGAGCAGTCCAGGAGACGGATGGGACCGCGGAGTGCGGGGCTACGACCGCTACGAGGCTGACGACCACCTCTCTCAGTTCGAAGCCGAGATGGAGCGGCTGCGGACCGAGCGGGAAAAGGCTGTCGACCACGCAGACGATCTCGGCTACCAGGTCGAGGTGTTGCGCGCCAAGTTGCACGAGGCGCGGCGCCAGCTTGCCCAGCCGCGCGGCTACGACAACCTCAGCGCCCAGGCCGAGCAGCTGCTGCGCAACGCGCAGTTGCAGGCCGACCAGTTGCGCGCCGACGCCGAGCGCGAGCTGCGCGAGACGCGGGCCAGCACCCAGCGGCTGCTCCAGGAGCAGGCCGAGCGCCAGTCCCAGCTGGAGTCGGAGTGGCACGCCGAGGCGGTCGCCCGGCGCCGGCGGCTGGACGAGGAGCTGTCGGAGCGCCGGGCCACCGTCGAGACGCACGTCAACGAGAACGTCTCGTGGGCCGAGCAGCTCAGGGCCCGCAGCGAGGCGCAGGCCCGCCGTTTGATGGACGAGTCGCGGGCGGAGTCCGAGGCGGCGCTGTCCGCGGCCCGCGCCGAGGCCGCCCGGGTCGCCGAACAGGCCCGCGAGCGGCTGGAGTCGGCCGCCGCCGAGGCCCGCGCCGAGGCCGAGGCGATCCTGCGGCGGGCGCGCACCGACGCCGAGCGGCTGCTGACCGCGGCGTCCAACCAGGCCCAGGAGGCCACCGACCACGCCGAGAGCCTGCGCAGCGCCTCGCGTTCGGAGTCGGAGGACACCCGCCGCGAGGCCGCCGAGCTGGCCCGTACCGCGGAGTCGGCGATGGCGGAGGCGGACACCGCGCTGCGGCAGGCCCGCGCCGAGGCCGACAAGCTGAGCGCGGAGGCGGAGAAGACCGCGGCCAAGCTGCTGTCGGACGCGGAGTCGTCCGCCGAGCAGCGCACCAGGACCGCGCGCACCGAGATCGCCCGGCTGGTCGCCGAGGCGACCAAGGAGGCCGAGGCGATCCGGGCCGACGCCGAGCAGCAGCGCGACGACACCCGTGCGGCGGCCGACCGGCTGCTGGCGGAGGCGCAGGAGGCGGCCCGCAGCGCGGCGGCCGAGGACGCGGCGGCGCAGCTGGCGAAGGCGGCGCGCAGCGCGGAAGAGGTGCTGGCCAAGGCGTCGCAAGACGCCCGGACGGCGACGAAGGCCGCGGCCGAGGAGGCCGAGCGGATCCGCAAGGAGGCCGAGGCCGAGGTCGAGCGGCTGCGCGCCCAGGCGGAGGACGCGGCCGAGCAGCTCAAGGGCGCGGCCAAGGACGACACCAAGGAGTACCGGGCCCGCACGGTCGAGCTCCAGGAGGAGGCCCGCCGGCTGCGCGGCGAGGCGGAGCAGCTGCGCGCCGAGGCGGTCGCCGAGGGCGAGCGGATCCGCGGCGAGGCGCGGCGCGAGGCGTTGCAGCAGATCGAGGAGGCGGCCTCCACCGCCGAGGAGCTGCTGACCAAGGCCCGCTCGGACGCCGACGAGGTGCGGCAGGGCGCCGGCACCGAGGCCGACCGGGTGCGCACCGAGGCCACCGAGCGGGCGGCGACGCTGCGCCGGCAGGCCGAGGAGGCGCTGGAGCAGGCGCGGACCGAGGCGGCTGCGCTGCGGGCCGAGGTGGAGGCCGAGGTGGCGGCCGCCCGCGAGCAGGCCGGCGAGGAGGCCCGTGCCGCCCGCGAGGAGGGCGAGCAGGCCGGCCGGCAGTTGCGCGAGGAGGCCCGCGAGGACCTCGACCGGCAGCGCAGCGAGCTGAGCCGCAAGCTGTCGGAGGCCGACGAGGCGCTGCGGGCGGCCGGCGACGAGGCGGCCGGGCTGCGCCGGGAGGCCGCCGAGGAGGCGGAACGCATCCGGGCGGAGGCGGCCGAGCGGCTGCGTTCGCTGCTGTCGGAGGCGGACAGCGAGGCGGAGCGGCTGCGCGGTCTGGCGGCGGCCGACGCGTCGGCGGCCCGGGCCGAGGGCGAGGCGGTCGCGGGCCGGCTGCGCGAGGAGGCGGCGGCCGAGGCGGAGCAGTGGCGCACCGAGGCGCGCGAGACCGCGGACCGGTTGCGGGCCGAGGCGACGGCCGCGGCGGAGCGCACCGGGACGGAGGCGGCCGAGGCGCTGGCGTCGGCGCGCGACGAGGCGGCCCGCCGCCGCCGCGAGGCGCAGGAGCTGCTGGACGGCGCCCGCCGGGAGGCAGAGCAGGAACGCGGTCAGGCCCGCGAGCAGAGCGAGGAGTTGCTGGCGTCGGCCCGCCGCCGGGTCGAGGAGGCCGGGGTCGAGGCGGACCGGCTGGTCGCCGAGGCGGAGGGCCGGGCGGCGGAGCTGGTGGCGGCGGCCGAGCAGAGCGCGCAGCAGGTGCGGGACGCGGTCGCCGGGATGCGCGCGCAGGCCGAGGAGGAGATCGCCGCTCTGCGGTCGGCGGCCGAGCACGCGGCGACCCGGTTGCGGACCGAGGCGCGCGAGGCGGCCGACCGGCTGCACGAGGACGCCAACGCCGACCGGGAGCGCGCCCACGCGGACGCCGCCCGGGTGCGCGAGGCGGCGGCGGAGGAGTCCGAGCTGGCCAAGGCGCTGGCGGAACGGACCATGGCGGACGCGATCGCCGAGTCCGACCGGTTGCGCGACGAGGTGCGCGAGGAGGCCAACCGCCGGCGCACCGAGGCCGCGCAGCAGGCCGACGAGCTGCTGGCCGGCGCGGTGGCCGAGGCGGAGCGGCTGGCGGTGGACTCCGAGAGCCGGGTGGCGATGGCCTCGGCCGAGGCGTCCCGGCTGACCGGTGAGGCCGAGCAGATCCGCACCGCGGCGCGTGAGCAGGCGGAGGCGGCCCGCGCGGAGGTGGACCGGATCACCACGGCGGCCACCGACGAGGCGGGCCGGACCCGGGAGGAGGCCCGCGAGGAGGCCAACCGCAAGCGGGCGGAGGCCGCGCAGCAGGCCGACGAGCTGCTGGCCGGGGTCACCACCGAGGCGGACCGGATCGCCACCAAGGCGCAGGAGGCGCTGGACAAGGCGCGGCTGGAGGCCGACCGGCGGCGCTCGGAGGCGGCGCAGCAGGCGGACGAGCTGCTGGCCGGCGCGGTCACCGAGGCGGACCGGCTGGCGGCCGAGGCGCAGGTGGCGCTGGACGAGGCGCGCGAGACGGCGAACCGCCGGCGGGCCGAGGCCGCGCAGCAGGCCGACGAGCTGATCGGCGAGGCGGTCTCCGAGGCGGACCGGATCACCACCGAGGCGCAGGCCGCGGCGGACCGGCTGACCGGCGAGGCCCGGGCCGAGGCGACCCGCAGCGCGACGGCGGCCGAGGAGCAGGCGGACGCGATGGTCGCGGCGGCCAGGTCCGAGGCGGACCGGCTGGTGGAGGACGCACGCAATCAGGCCAATTCCCTGGTGGAGAAGTCCCGTTCCGACGCCGACACGATGCTGTCGGAGGCGCGGGCGGACGCCACGTCGACCCGGGAGCGCAGCGAGGAGCTGCGGGCGCGGGTCGAGGGGGAGATCGAGGCGTTGCACGAGCGGGCCCGTAAGGAGTCCGCGGAGGCGATGAAGACCGCGGGCGAACGCTGTGACAAGTTGGTGGCCGCCGCCACCGAGCAACTGCGGGAGGCGGAGGAGAAGGCGCGTAAGATGGTCGCCGATGCCGAGAAGGCGGCCGCCACGTCGCGGTCCGACGCCTCGACGGAGGCGGACAAGATCCGTATCTCCGCCGTGAAGAAGGCCGAGGGTCTCCTGAAGGAGGCCGGTCAGCGGAAGGCCGAAGCGGACCGGACAGCGGATCGGGTGGTGGGCGAGGCGCGGGCGGAAGCCAAGCGTGTCGTGGACGAGGCGCGTCGTGAACTCGACGTCCTCAAGCGCCGTCGCGAGGACATCAACGCCGAAATCTCCCGCGTACAGGACGTGTTGGAAGCACTCGAATCGTTTGACCCGTCGGGTGGCATCGGTGGTAAGAAGTCAGGAGACCGCCGGGACGGACCGGGTGGGGTGAAGGCGGGCGCCGGAGCGGGAACCACTCGTACGAGTGGCAAGCGATCCGAAGACGCACCACCCGATTGAGTTGACAATCTTCAGATGTAACGGACATTGACTCGATGACTCACCGTCCGCCCGCCTAGGATTCCCCCTATCACCTCACCGCCCTGAATTGACAGGAACCCCATGAGCGACACCTCATCCCCCTTCGGCTTCGAGCTCGTGCGGCGTGGTTACGACCGCGGCCAGGTGGACGACCGCATCACCAAGCTCGTCGCCGACCGTGACAGCGCTCTCGCGCGGATCACCGCGCTGGAGAAGCGCATCGAGGAACTGCACCTCGAAACGCAGAACGCCCAGGCGGCGATCAACGACGCCGAGCCGTCCTACGCAGGTCTCGGCGCCCGCGTCGAGAAGATCCTGCGGCTGGCCGAGGAGGAGGCGAAGGACCTGCGCGAGGAGGCCCGCCGCGCCTCCGAGCAGCACCGTGAGCTGGCCGAGGGAGCCGCCAACCAGGTCCGCGCCGACGCCGAGTCGTTCGCCGCCGAGCGCAAGGCGAAGGCCGAGGACGAGGGCGCGCGGATCGTCGACAAGGCCAAGGGCGAGGCGACCCAGCTGCGTTCGGACGCCAACAAGGACGCGGCCGCCAAGCGTGAGGAGGCGGACGCCCTCTTCGAGGAGACCCGCGCCAAGGCCGCCCAGGCCGCCGCGGACTTCGAGACCAACCTGGCCAAGCGCCGCGAGCAGTCCGAGCGCGACCTGGCGTCGCGTCAGGCCAAGGCGGAAAAGCGCCTGGCGGAGATCGAGCACCGCGCCGAGCAGCTGCGTCTGGAGGCGGAGAAGCTGCGCACCGACGCCGAGCGCCGCGCCCGCCAGACGGTGGAGACCGCCCAGCGCCAGGCCGAGGACATCGTCGCCGACGCGAACGCCAAGGCCGACCGGATCCGCAGCGAGTCCGAGCGCGAGCTGGCGGCGCTCACCAACCGCCGCGACAGCATCAACGCGCAGCTGACCAACGTCCGCGAGATGCTGGCCACGCTGACCGGTGCCGCGGTGGCGGCCGTCGGCAACACCGACGACGAGCCGATCTCGCGCGGCGTCCCGGCCCAGCAGAGCCGCTGACGCCCCGCCGGATCACCGGCCCGGCACGACCGCACGCCAAGGCCCCCCACGTCTCCACGAGTGGGGGGCCTTGCCGTGCGCGGGATGGGGTAGTCGCCTAGCGTGAACGGTGTGATCGAGCTCCAGGGGCTGACCAAACGTTTCGGCGACAAGGTGGCGGTGGACGACCTCACGTTCACCGTGCGGCCCGGTATCGTCACCGGCTTCCTCGGCCCCAACGGCTCGGGGAAGTCCACCACGATGCGGATGATGCTGGGTCTGGACCACCCGACGGCCGGCCGGGTGACGATCGACGGGCAGCACTACGGGCGGCTGCGCGAACCGCTGAAGGACATCGGCGCGCTGCTGGACGCCAAGGCGGTGCACGGCGGCCGGACCGCGTACCACCACCTGCTGAGCCTGGCGCAGTCCAACCGCATCCCCACCTCCCGGGTGGGCGAGGTGCTGGAGGCCGTGGGGCTGGCGTCGGTGGCCCGCAAGCGGCCGAAGGGCTTCTCGCTCGGCATGGGCCAGCGGCTGGGCATCGCCGCCGCGCTGCTGGGCGATCCGCGCATCCTGATGTTCGACGAGCCGGTCAACGGGCTCGACCCGGAGGGCATCCACTGGATCCGCAACCTGATGAAGTCGCTGGCCGCCGAGGGCCGCACGGTCTTCGTCTCCAGCCACCTGATGAGCGAGATGGCGCTGACCGCCGAGCACCTGGTCGTCATCGGCCAGGGCAAACTGCTGGCGGACACCTCGATGGCCCGGTTCATCGCGGACAACTCCCGGTCGTTCGTACGGCTGCGCACCCCGATGCCGGAACGGCTGCGCGACGTGCTGGCGGCGGCCGGGATCACCGCGCGGACCGCCGCCGACGGCAGTTTCGAGGTCGACGGCACCGAGGCGGCCGTGCTGGGCGACCTGGCGGCCCGCGAACGGGTCACGCTGCACGAACTGAGCCCGCAGCACGCCTCGCTGGAGGAGGCGTTCATGCAGCTGACGGCCGGCACGGTGGAGTACCACTCGCTGGACGGCGCCCCGGGCGCCGCCGCACCGCCCCACGCCGACGGCGCGCCGCCACCACCGCCGCCGGCCGCGGAGCAGGCGTGGGGCGCGCAGTGGCGCGCCGGCGGCCGGACGCGCGGGGGTTCCGGCAGCGGCAGCGGTGGTCCCGGTGCGGGCGGCGGCAGCGGCGACAGCGGTGGTTCCGGTGCGGACGGCGGGGGGACGCGATGACGATGGCTACGGCACCGGCGGTCATGCGGTCGGAGTGGACCAAGGTGCGGTCGGTGCGTTCCACCGGGTGGACGCTGGGCCTGGCGGTGGTCATCACCGTGGGCCTGGGCCTGCTCATCTCCTGGCTGTCGGCGCGCAACTTCCACAGCATGTCCCCCGGCGACCAGGTCACGTTCGACCCGACGTACGTCAGCTTCGCCGGGATGGGCCTCGGTCAGCTGCTGATGATCGTCTTCGGGGTGCTGGTGGTCTCCAACGAGTACAGCACCGGGATGATCCGTACCTCGCTGGCCGCGGTGCCGCAGCGCGGGATGTTCCTGTTCGCCAAGATCGCGGTGGCCACCGCCCTGGTGTTCGTGGTCGGCATGGTCACCTCGTTCGTCACGTTCTTCGTCGGCCAGGCGGCGCTCGGCGACCACGGCGCGGACCTCGGCGACCCGGGCGTGCTGCGGGCGGTGTTCGGCGGCGCGCTGTACCTGACGCTGATCGCGATGTTCGCCATGGGGTGTGCGGCGATGCTGCGCGGGCCGCTGCTGTCGCTGGCGATCCTGATGCCGTTCTTCTTCCTGATCTCCAACATCCTCAACAACGTCTCCGCCACCCAGAAGGTCGCCCGCTACCTGCCCGACCAGGCGGGACAGCGGATCATGATGGTGATCGGCGACGGCGGCGGCCGCCCCTACGGACCGTGGACCGGCCTGGCCATCATGGCCGCCTGGGTCGCCGCGGCCCTGCTCGGCGGCTACGTCATGGTCAAGCGGAGGGACGCGTGACGGCAGCCGCCGACCGGGACGGTGACGGGCCGGCGGGGTCCGGGGGCGCGGGGTCCGGGGGCGCGGGGTCCGGGGGCGCGGGCGGTGAGCGGGGCGGCGGTGCCGGACCCGGGAGCGGTCAGCGGGGCGGCAACGACCGCGGTGCCCGGGCGAGCGACAGCGCCCGCGGCCGGTATCGGGACGCGGACAGCGGTAAGGCGGTGACCGGGCTGGCCGCGCTCGGGCTGGACGGCGTGCCGTTGCTGGATCCGCTGAGCTATCCGGGCCGCCCGGTGCCGTGGCCGGCGCTGCTGCGCGGCGACCAGTTGCTGGCGCTGCGCCCGCCGGACGGCGGACCCGCCGCGGTGGGCCGCTGGACGGCCGCCGACGGCACCGCGCTGGACGCCCTGCTGGCCGGCGACGGGCGGCCCGGCACCGGGGAGCGGGTGCCGGTGCTGGCGGTGGGGTCGAACGCCTCGCCCGGCCAGACCCGGCACAAGCTGCTGTCGGCCGGGGTCGCGGTGGTCGTGCCGATGGTGCCGGCCACCGTCGAGGGGCTGGGCGTCGGGGTGTCGGCCCACGTCAGCGCGTCGGGTTACGTGGGCGCCGCGCCGTACGCCGGGCCGGGGACCGCCCGGGTGGTGGTGACCTGGCTGGACGCGGAGCAGCTGGCGGTGGTGGACGCCACCGAGCCGAACTACCGGCGGGTGCGGCTGCCCGCCGCCGACTTCCCCGTCACGCTGCCGGACGGCACCGTGCCACCGTGGTGCGACCTGTACGTCAACCGGCACGGGGTCCTCGCCCCGGACGGCGTCCCGCTGCCCGCCACCGGCCAGCGCGACCTGCTGCGCGACCTGCTCGCCCGCTCCGCCCGGTTGCGCGACCTGCTCGGCCCCGACCCGCGCGCCTGGGTGACCCGGGCCGCCGCCGACCCCGCGGTGCGCACGGCCGCCGCCCGCGCCTTCACGGCGGACGGCTGGCTGCTGCGCCAGCCGGAGCTGATGACGCGGAGCTGACGCCGGGGCGGCCGGGGCGGGGCGCGGTGCCGCCGCCCGCCGGGACCGGCAACTGACGCCGGGTCAGCAGTGACGTTACGCCACCGGTGGGGCCGGAGCCGTTCGGCGGGAACCATGCCGGCGCCGGTAGCCTCCTATGCCTTACGGGGGCGCGCTGCCCCAGCCATTCACCGGCCATTCCGAGAGGCGGAGCATGATCGAGGCACGTGGCCTCACGAAGCACTACGGGGACAAGACCGCCGTGCACGACTTGTCGTTCCAGGTGCGCCCCGGAGTCGTGACCGGTTTCCTGGGGCCGAACGGTTCCGGCAAGTCGACGACGATGCGGATGATCCTCGGCCTGGACACGCCGTCGGCCGGCGAGGTGACGGTCAGCGGCCGGCCGTACCGCCAGCTGCCGAACGCGCCGCGGCACGTGGGCGCGCTGCTGGACGCCAAGGCGGTGCACGGCGGGCGCAGCGCGCGGCAGCACCTGATGTGCCTGGCGCAGCTGGCCGGGGTGCCGGCCCGCCGGGTCGACGACGTGCTCGGCATGGTGGGGCTGCGGGAGGTGGCCGGGAAGCGGTCGAAGAACTTCTCCCTCGGCATGGGCCAGCGGCTCGGTATCGCCGCCGCGCTGCTGGGCGACCCGCAGGTGCTGCTGTTCGACGAGCCGGTCAACGGCCTGGACCCCGAGGGCATCCACTGGGTGCGCAACCTCATGCGGGGCCTGGCCTCCGAGGGCCGCACGGTCTTCGTCTCCAGCCACCTGATGAGCGAGATGGCGCTGACCGCCGACCACCTCATCGTCATCGGGCGCGGCCAGCTGATGGCGGACCTGAGCGTGCGGGAGTTCATCGCGCGCAACTCCACCGCCTACGCCCTGGTCCGCACCCCGGCCGAGGACGGCGCCGCGCAGAAGCTGACCGCGGCGCTCGGCGAGGCGGGCGGCCAGGTCGCCGGCGGTCCGGACGGCGCGCTGCGGGTCACCGGCCTGGAACTCCCCCGGATCAGCGACATCGCGCACGCCGCGGACGTCCGGCTGTGGGAGCTGTCGCCGCACAGCGCGTCGCTGGAGGAGGCGTACATGCGCCTGACGCAGGGCGCGGTGGACTACCGCTCCACGCAGGACCCGCGCGGCGGCCCGGCGCAGCCGCAGCCGTACGGCGGCGCGCCCGTCGCGGGGGGCGGGCCGGTACCGGCCGGTGCCCCGTTCGCCCCGCCGAACCCGTACGCCGGCCCGCCGGCCCCGGCGCACAACCCGTACGCCGCCCCGAACCCGGCCCCGAACCCGGCCCCGAACCCGTACGCGGTGCCGCAGCCCGCGCAGCAGCCCGCGCCGCAGCCGGTCGCCGCCATGCCGCCGCAGCCGGTGTCACCGCCGGCAGCGCAGCAGGTCGCCGCCGTACCGGCGCAGGCCGCCGACCCGCAGACGCAGACGCCACCGCAGACCCCGCCGCGGCCGGAGGCGCCCGGGGCGCCGGCGGCTGCCGCCGGGGCGCGGCCGACCGCCGAAAAGCCGACCGACGCCGAGGACGCGTGAGATGACGACCCCTTACCAGGCACCGACCGCCCCCTGGCCGGACGGCGCGGGCCCCGGCGGCTACACCTCGCCGATCCCGGTGACCCCCACCGGGCTCGGCAACGCGCTGCGCTCGGAGTGGACCAAGATCCGCACGGTGCGTTCGACGATGTGGACGCTGGGCGTCCTGCTCGTGCTGGTGATCGGCATCGGTCTGCTGGTCGCCGGTGTGATGAGCGGCACCAGTGACCTGTCCCCGCAACCCGCGCTGTCCGCCGGGTTCTTCGGCGTGCTGCTGGGCTCGTTGTGCGTCATCACGCTCGGCGTGCTGGTGGTGACCTCGGAGTACGGCACCGGCATGATGCGCACCACGCTGACCGCGTGCCCGTCGCGGTCGCGGATGCTGACGGCGAAGGCGCTGGTCTTCTGCGCGGTGGCGTTCGTGACGACGACGGTGGCCGCCGCGGTCGTCGCGCTCGCCGACTCCGCGCTGCTCACCGGCGGGAACGGCGCCGGCGCCGTTCCGGCCCCGCCGATGTGCGCCACGCCGGGCGCGCAGCAGGTCTCCTGCGGGCACGGGCAGGCCCTGGGCGGGATGCTGGCGCCGACCACCGACCAGTGGCTGCGCGCCACCGTCGGCATCGGCCTCTACGTGGCGCTGCTCGGGCTGCTGTCGCTGGCTGTCGGCACCATGCTGCGGCACTCGGCCGGCGCGATCACCACGATGCTGGGCCTGGTGCTCCTGCCGCTGATCCTCGCGCTGTTCATGGCCGGCAACAGCCTGGAACCGGTCCGCAACGCCCTCATCGAGTACTGCGTGCCGAACGGCATCGCCACGCTGTACGACAATGCGTTCATGTCCACCGGTCCCCAGGGCTGGGACCCTCTATGGATCCTCCTGGCGGTCACCGCGGTCGCCCTCGGCGGCGCGTACGCGGTGCTCGACAAGCGGGACGTGTAGCGGGGGCCGTCAGTACCTCGGGGCGTTACGGGACCGCTGCGTGCGAGGTGCGCGGCGGTCCCGCGCGTTCCAGCAGGCGCGGTGCCAGTGGCGGCGGTCGTTGACGCCGTGGTGCTCGGGCCAGGCGACCACGTGGCCGACGCCGGGCGGGATCTCCTGGTCGCAGCCGGGGCACCGGTACGTCTTGCCGGCGCTGCCGGCCACCGGGCGCATGACCCACTCCTCGTCCTGCCAGGTCTCGGAGCGCTCCAGGCCGTGCCGGTCGTCGTCGTTCCGTTCCGGTGAAGTCGCCGCCCGGTGAGGGCGGTTGCGGCGTGGGGACACGGGAACCTCACGGGCGGGGGTCGAGGCTGGGCGCTGTCCAGCGTACGCGGCACGCGGCGCGGTCGGCCAACCCCCGGCCGGCCGTACGACCGGCCCCGGACCGCGCCCCGGGGCGGCGCCGAACCGTCCAGTCATTACGTCTGAAGATCACCTGGTCTGAGAAATCCGGGGGTCCGGCGTGCCCTCGGCAGGGGTCGGGCGTTGAACACGGTGAGCGGTCTCCGCACCCCGGGGCCTTCCGGGCGGCGGACGGTACGGCAGGGGTGAGGACATGCGGGAGCCGGTGCGGCTGGGGGTCTTCGCGCTCTCGGCGCAGTTCCCGGGCCAGGGGCACGCGGAGGCGTTGCGGCGCACGGTGCGCAGCGCGGAGGCGGCCGAGGCGGCCGGGCTGGACGCGGTGTGGCTGGCGGAGCACCACTTCATGCCGTACGGCGTGTGCCCGTCGGCGGTGACGCTGGCCGCGCTGCTGCTGGGGCGGACCCGGCGGATCACGGTGGGCACCGCGGTCAGCGTGCTGCCGACGGCGCATCCGGTGGCGCTCGGCGAGCAGGCGGCGCTGCTGCACCTGACCGGCGGCGGCCGCTTCACCCTCGGCGTGGGGCGCGGCGGCCCGTGGCAGGACCTGGAGGTCTTCGGCGGCGGGCTGACGGCGTACGAGGAGGGGTTCCCGGAGGCGCTGGACCTGCTGCTGCGCTGGCTGCGCGAGCCGCGGGTGGGCGCGGACGGGCCGCGGTACCGGTTCCGCGAGGTGCCGGTGGTGCCGCGGCCCGACCCGTTCGGGGCGCCGGACGGCCCGCCGGTGCTGGTCGCCTGCACGTCGCACACCGGCGTACGGCTGGCGGCCCGGCGGGCGCTGCCGATGCTGCTGGGGATGCACTGCGACGACGGGGTGAAGGCGGAGCTGGCCGCGTTGTGGCGGACGACCGCGCTGGCCGCCGGACATTCACCCGAAAGGGTGAGTTCGGTGGCGGCCTGCCACGTGGCCGCCGGGGTGGTGCAGATCGCCGACCGGGACGACGAGGCACGCCACACGCTGGGCAAGTCCATGCCGGGCTGGCTGCGGCAGGGGCTGGCGGCGCACGTCCCGGTGGACGGCCGGCGGCGGCCGATGCGGGACGCCGAGGCGTACACCGAACTGCTCTGCTCGCTGCACCCGGTCGGCTCGCCGGCGTTGTGCGCGCGCCGGCTGACCGCGACCGCGGAACGCACCGGCATCCGGCGCTTCGCCCTGCTGGCGGAGGGCAGCGGCGACCTCGCCGAGACCGAGGCGTGCGTGGCCCGGCTGGGCGCGGACGTGCTCCCGCTGCTGGCCTGACGTGTCCGGCGGGACACGCTCCGGCCGGCGGCGGGAGCACGGGTGGTGGGTGGTGCGGTGCGGCGCCGTTCGGCGCGGTGCGGTTCGGTACCGCGGCTCGGGGGCGCCGTCGGGCGGTGCGGTGGTCGCCGCTTCGGCGGTCGCTGTCGGACGGTGCCGTGGTCGCCGCTTGGGGCGGCGTCGTGGTGGCTCGGGGCCGGCGCGGCGGTGGGACGGTGCGGACGGTCGGCGGCGGTGTGGTGGGGCGCGGGGCGGTCCGGGCAGGCGGCCGGCCCGGGGGGTCGCGGTCAGCAGTCGCGCAGCAGCGGCGACTGGTTGAGCAGTTGACCGCGGACCGAGGTGAAGCGCTGGTACGTCAGCTCGTCCAGCCCCTCCAGCGGGAAGACGGCGACCCGGTGGCAGTTCTGGAACGCCAGCCGGACCCCGAAGTGCCGTTGCAGCACGCCGCGGATGGCGTCACTGGCGAGCGCCCGGAGCAACTGCCCCCGCGCCTGCTCGTCAGGCGGCGGGGTCTGGTTGTCGGCGAAGGCGCCCCCGTCCACCTTGAGCTGGGCCACCAGTGAGCTGATCATCTCCCACGCATAGGGCAGGGAGGTCCGGACGCAGTCGACGAATGCGGCTTCGTCGACCTCGCCTCGCTCGGCCTGTTCCAACAGGGCCGGTGAGACGTCGAGCGACATGGGTTCTCCTCTCGCGACCCCGCGCCAGGACGCCCGGGGCCTGACGGACGGTGGAGCGGACCGTCGGCACGACCAACGCGTCCCGACGGACTCCGCCACCCACCGTAGGTGTACGGCTGCGCAGGCACCAGGAGGTTGCGGTCACAACCGGCCAAACTCAACTGACCTGCTTTGAGAGTGATTTGACGGACCTATCGGCACTTGACCGTTGGCTGCGGCGGCCCGGATCGCGCGACGGGCCCGGTTGCCGGTAGCGTTGCCGATCGTGCGTCTCGTCATTGCTCGCTGCTCCGTGGACTACGCCGGGCGGCTCACCGCCCACCTGCCCTCGGCCCCGCGACTCCTGCTCATCAAGGCCGACGGCAGTGTGTCGATCCATGCGGACGACCGTGCCTACAAACCGCTCAACTGGATGTCGCCACCGTGCACACTCAAGGAGAGCGCCGACGGTGTGTGGACGGTGATCAACAAGGGCGGCGAAAAACTGATCATCACCATCGAGGAGATGCTGCACGACTCCTCGCACGAACTCGGCGTCGACCCCGGCCTGATCAAGGACGGTGTCGAGGCACACCTTCAGGAACTGCTCGCCGACCGCATCGAGACCCTCGGCGCGGGCTGGACGCTGATCCGGCGCGAGTACCCCACGGCCATCGGGCCGGTCGACATCCTGTGCCGTGACGCGAACGGCGGCACGATCGCGGTGGAGATCAAGCGGCGCGGCGACATCGACGGCGTCGAGCAGCTGACCCGCTACCTCGACCTGCTCAACCGCGACCCGCACCTCGCGCCGGTCAAGGGCATCTTCGCCGCCCAGGAGATCAAACCGCAGGCCCGCGTCCTGGCCACCGACCGCGGCATCGGCTGCGCCGTGCTGGACTACGACGCGCTGCGCGGCATCGAGGACGACAAACTGCGGCTGTTCTGACGGTCGTTGGGCCGGCTCCTCCTGCGCGGGACGGCGAACGCGGCCGCCCCGACGGGTGTTCGGGCGGTTGTCGCGACGGCCGCCGCCGGGGCCGCGCCGGGCTGCTTGACTCCGCCGGGCCGCGCCGGGACGATGGTCGCGGCGTGGCCTGCGCCGCACCTCCCCCGGCCGTCCCCAGCACGGCCCTTCGCGGAGGCAAAGGGACTCACCGTCTCAGGTCGCTGTCGTGGTCCGACCGTCCCGTACGTGGTCGCTGGGGGATCTCCGTCCGGGGCGTGGGAGACCGGATGACAGCCAACAGGAACCTCAAGCGGCGGGTGCGAGCCCGGGCCGCGAAGACGGGCGAGTCCTACACCACCGCCCTCCGGCACGTGCGACCGAATCCTTCGGGAGACGTGATGCCGGGGACGAAACGCGTACGCCTGGCCGTGGCGCAGACCGCGGTCGGGCAGGACCCGCGCGACCAGGACGCGCTGCGGGCCGCCGGGCGGGAGGTGCGCCGGCTGATGCGGGAGGCCGCCCGGGCCGGGGCACGGGTCGCGCAGTTCACCGAGGGCGCCACCTGCTTCCCGGGCAAACGGGTGATGTCCGCCGCCGGGCCGCAGGTGGTGGGGCCGGCCGACTGGGACCGGTTCGCCTGGGACGTGCTGCGCGGCGAACTGACCGCCATCGCTGACCTCGCACGGGAGCTGCGGCTGTGGACGGTGCTGGGCTCCACGCACCGGCTGACCCCGCCGCACCGCCCGCACAACAGCATGTACGTGATCTCGGACCGCGGCACGGTGGTGACCCGGTACGACGAACGCATGCTGTCGAACACGAAGATCTCCTTCATGTACGCCCCGGGCGTCGCCCCCGTGACGTTCGCGGTGGACGGCGTGCGGTTCGGCTGCGCGCTCGGCATGGAGTGCCACTTCCCGGAGATCTTCGCCGAGTACGAGAGCCTCGACGTGGACTGCGTGCTGTTCTCCACCACGGGCGGCGCGCCCGGCGACGACGGGGCGTTCGCCCTGGAGACGCAGGCGCACGCGGCGGTCAACGGGTTCTGGGCCGGCTTCGCGGTCCCCGCCCGGCCGGGCGCCGACGCCGCGACGGCCGGGATCGTGACCCCGGCCGGCACCTGGGCGGCCCGGTGTCCGTCCGGCGGCGCCGCCGCGTTCGTGGTCGCCGACGTCGGCCACGACCCCCAGGACCCCGCGACCGCGTTCGCCCGGCCCTGGCGCCGCACGGCCCGCTCCGGCCTCTACGAGCGGTACGCGGTCGGCGCGGACGCGCGCAGCGAGGACCGCGCCGGGTTCTGACTCCGCCGTCCCCCCGGGCACCGCTGCGGCGCGGGACGGACACCGGCGGGCGCCGCGACGGGGGTTGTCGTGGCGCCCGGCGGCGGGCGGGCGGCGGTACGCGGTGGGTGGGCGCCGGTGGGGTCGGCCGGCTGGCCGGAAGCCGACCGCGGCGGCCGGTGTCGCCGGGGCCGAAGCCGTCGGCAAGGGGTGCCGGCGCGGCCGGACCGGGGCTTGCCGCTCGGCCGCAGCAGCCTGACGGCGGGTCGGCGAACCGCCCGGCCCGTGACGTCGACCGCCGCCGACAGCCGCGACCGACGCGCCCCTGACGAAAGCGCCGCCCGGCTCCCCCGTCCCGCGCGGAACGCGGAACCGGGGGGCCGAACGGCGGAGTTCGTGCCGCGAAGACCCGCGTCCTACGACACCGGGGCCGGGGCCGACGCGGACGGGCTGGTCGGGGTCGCGGACGCCGACTGGCTGTTGGTGGGCTGTGTCGGGGCCGGGGAGGACGGCGGCGGCGAGGACGGGGGCGTGGTGGGCGGCGGCGACGTCGGCGGCGGGGTGGTCGGCGGGGGCGAGGTCGGCGGCGCGGTGGTGGGCGGCGCGGACGGCGTCGGCGACGTCGACGTGCTGGGCGAACCACCGCCCTTCGGCGGGCTCGTCGTGCTGCCGGGAGTGGTCGGCGCGGTGGACGGGGTGGCGCCCGGCGACGGGGTCGTGGACGGTGCCGCGGCCGACGTGGAGGCGGACGGCGCGGTGGGCGAGTCCGGCGCGGACGGCGGCCGGGAGGTGCTGCTGGCCTCGGTGGGCTGGTCGGCGGGCACGCCGGGGTCGTCGTTCTGCGCGACGGTCCCGCCCGGCTTGCCGTCGGCGGACCCGGACGGACGGCTGGCGGAGGTCGCGCCGAGCGTGACGACGGTGCCCAGCACGGCGGCGATCACCGCGCCGGCACCGGCCGCGGCGAGGTTGCGGCGCGACTGGACGACAGCACGCCGGCCGCGGTGCTTGCGGCGGCCGGCGCCCGGGTGGTCCACCGCGGGCATCGCGCTCGGCACCGGGACCGCGCCGGGCGGCAGGGCGTGCGCCGGGCGCTGGACGGCGTGCGCCGGGCGGCCCGCCGGGACGACGGCGGTGGTGGGCGCGGTGCGGGCGGCCGAAGGGCGGCCCGATTGCAGGGCCTTGGCGGGACCGGGGCCGGCGGGCAGCGCCACCGGCGGGGTGGTGCCGGCCCGGTCGTTGACCAGGGCGAGGGTGCGCCGGCCGACCAGGCTGCCCTGCCGGTCGCCGAGCGCGCCGCGCATGGCGATCGAGGCCTCCAGCTCGGTGCGGGCACGGTCGAGGTTGCCGCCGCACAGCGCCAGGACGCCCAGTTCGTGGTGGAAGTAGGCCTCCTCGCCCACCTCACCGGCCAGCCGGGCGGCCTCCTGGCCGGTGCGCAGCGCGCGCTCCCACGCCGACCAGTACAGCGCGGCGGCGAACTCCGGCGCCGCGGCGCGGGCCAGCCGCACCGCGGCCTCGTGCTCGCCGCTGTCGCGGCAGGCGGCCGCGGCGGCCAGGATCGCGTCCGCCTCGGCGGCCACCCGGGTCGCGGGGACCGACGGGTGGGCGGCCCACCAGACGTAGTGCCGGGCGGCGGTCAGCGCGTGGCCGTCGGTCTCCTCGGTGCCGTCGAGCTGCTCCAGCACGCCCGCCGCCAGCCGGTAGTGGCCGGCGACCGGGGTGGCCAGGCCGCAGGCGATCAGCTCGGCCAGCGCGGTGTCGGCCTGTTCGGCGCCGATCAGCGCGGGCAGGTGCGACTGGTGCACGCACTCGCCGCCCAGCGCCACCGCGATCCGCAGCGCCTCGCGCCCGTTGCGGCTGAGCCGGCCCGCCAGCAGCCGCGCGGGGGCCGCGCTCTGCGCCAGCGACGGCAGCGGACCGGTCGCGGCGGTGCGCGGCGCGGCGTCCTTCGGCACGGCGGGCGCGGTCTTGTCGAACGACAGCGACTCCGCCACCGCCCGCGACAGCCCGCCGGCCCGCTGCCGCAGCAGGGCGCCGGCCTGGACGAACCGCAGCGGCAGCCCCTCGGAGGCGAACCACAGGTCGGCGGCCCAGGAGGACTCCTCCTTCGACAGTTCGCGTTCGGCAGCGCGGGCCAGCAGCTTGGCGCAGGCGGTCTTCGACAGACCGGAGAGGAAGACCTCCTCGATGGCCGAGCCGGCGGACGGCGCGGGCACCCGGGGGGTGGCGGCGATCAGGAAGGCGCAGTCGGCCGCCGAGGCCAGCAGCTCGTCCAGCGCGGCGCCGCCGAACTCGACGTCGTCCAGCACCACGATGGCGCCGACCGATCCGGTGCCCTCGGCGAGCCGCGCGCCGACCGGCCGGTAGCCGTCGGCGTGGTGGACCGCCGCGTACAGCTCCTGCCGCAGGTCGGCCGGGGTGCGGTGGTGGCCGGACAGCCGGATCACCCCGTCGGGGGCCAGGTCGGCGCAGCGGTCGGCGACGGCGTTGAGCAGCACGGTGCGGCCGGACCCCGACGGGCCGGTGAGGCGGACCGAGCGGCCGCGGGACAGCAGCCGCACCAGGCGGTCGCTCTCGTCGGCGCGTTCCAGCAGCGGCAGCGCGGCGGTGACTGCGACCGGCGCGGGGCGGGCGGCGCGGGCCCGGTCGGCGCGTTCGGCGGCGGTACGGCGGCGGACGGACGGAACGCGGTCGCGCGGCGCGCCGGTGACCTCGCTGCCGTCGACCGGGTTGACGGTGACCAGGTAGTCGCCGGCCACGATCTGGGTGACGCGGGAGGCACCGCGGGGTCCGGGGTCGCGCGGCGCGCTGGGCACCGGGACGGCGGTGCCGTGCGGCGGCACGACGACGGCCGCGGCGGACGGCCGGGGCACGACGCCGCCGGCCGCTCGGGACGGCGGCGCGAGGTCGCGCTCCGCCCGGTCGCCGCCCGGTCTGCCGGCGGCCGGCGCGGGGCCGGTCTCCTCGCCGTCCTCCGGTCCGCGGTGCTGTGAATCCATCGTCTCCGCCCCTGTGTGCGCCGGCGTACGGGAACCGGTGGGATGTCGTCATCGGATCGGAAGCCCGCGTGGCCCGCCGACGGCGGTCCGGCTCCCCTTCATGCCTTGTACATGCCTGCAAGGCGTGCCGGGGAGACACGCCAGGAGGCAAACCCTAAACCTTCACACACTACCGACGGAAACCCGGGGCCGCCCACCGCCCGGGATGCGCCCTTCACACCCGGTCGTCCCCCCCGCGCGGGGGCCGCGTCGGCCCGCTGACGGACGGTCGGCCGCCGCCGGCGACGGCCCCGGGACGGCCCCGGGACGGACGAGCGGGTCCCTCGGGCCGCCGACGCCGGGCGCGTTGCGGGGTGGGGCACGGTACGGCCGGGCGGCGTCGCCGCGTTGACGCCGCACCGCGTCGCCGGCGCCCGGCCGCGTCGCCGGGCTCACCGCGCCGCCACCTCACCGGCGCCCGGTCACGTTGCCGCCGCCCCACCGGCGCCCGGTCACGTTGCCGCCCCGCCGGCGCCCGGCAACGTTGCCGCCCCACCGGCGCCCCGGCCACCATGCCCGCCTCGCCGCACAGGCGCACCGCCCCCTGTCCGCCTCACCCCATAAGCACCTCACCGGCGCCCCCGGCAGGGTTACTCCGCGCGGGTGCCCTCGGCGACGGCGGCGGCGACCGGGGCGGCGGGCGGGTTCTCCTCGATGGTGAGGATGCGGTGCAACCTCGTGGCGACCAGGAGCCGCTGCATCTGCGGCGGCACCCCGCGCAGCACGAGGCGGCGGCCGGCCCGGCCGGCCCGGCGGTGCGCCCCCATGATCACCCCGAGCCCGGTGGCGTCCCAGGACTCCAGGTCGGTCAGGTCGAGCACCAGGTCCCCGTGGCCGGAGTCGACAGCGGTGTGCAGCACCGCACGGGCGTCCGCCGCGCTCCGGACGTCGAGGCGGCCCCCGACGGCGAGCTGGGCGTGGTCGCCCCTGATATGCATCGGTACTCCCAAGATGGTCGGGTCTCCCCGGTGGCGGTGGCGGTGGCGGTGGCGGCGAACGGTCGGCGTGGGCGTCTGCGGCGCGGACGGTCCCGCGCGGTGGCGCCGTAACGGTTCTTCCGTCCGGTGTCCGCACGGGCCGGCCGGGTCCTGCGGCGGCTGCCGTCCGCCGCCGGACCGGTTCGGTCGCTCTTAGTGTTCACGCAACTGACGACCCGTCGCACCCCGGGGTCGCCGTCCGTGAGCGAACCGCTGCCGAATTCACCCCATGGGCTGATACGACGTGCGGTCCGGTCACTCCGGTGCGCCAGTCGCGCGCCGCGGTGCCCCGCGCGGCGGGCTCCGGCCGGTCCCGCACACCCCGGTGACGGGCGGTCAGCCCGCGGACGGGTGCGGAGCGCCCGCCCCGGACCGCCGCACGGTACGCGCCGCGGCTCGGCGCACCACCGGACCGGCGAACCGGCGAACCGGCGGACCGGCCGTCACCCCGGTGCGTGAACCGTGCCCCGGACCCGTGACGCGGACCCGTGCCCCGGACCCGTGAGGGAGACCGTTGCGCGACGCGGCCCGGGTCAGTACGGGTAGAAGCCCTGGCCGCTCTTGCGGCCGATGTCGCCCGCGTCGACCATGCGCCGCATCAGCTCCGGCGGCGCGAACTTCTCGTCCTGCGACTCGGTGTAGATGTTGCCGGTGGCGTGCAGCAGGATGTCGACGCCGGTCAGGTCGGTGGTGGCCAGCGGGCCCATGGCGTGGCCGAAGCCCAGCTTGCAGGCGGTGTCGATGTCCTCGGCGGAGGCCACCCCGGACTCGTAGAGCTTGACCGCCTCCACCACCAGGGCGGAGATCAGCCGGGTGGTGACGAAGCCGGCCACGTCACGGTTGACGACGATGCAGGTCTTGCCGATCTCCTCGGCGTAGGCCCGCGCGGCGGCCAGCGTCTCGTCGCTGGTCTTGTAGCCGCGCACCAGCTCGCACAGGCCCATCATCGGCACCGGTGAGAAGAAGTGCGTGCCGACCACCGACTCCGGGCGCCCGGTGACCGCGGCGATCTTGGTGATCGGGATGGCGGAGGTGTTGGACGCCAGCACCGCGCCGTCCTTGGCGATCGCGTCCAGCGCGCGGAAGATGTCCTGCTTGATCTCGATCTTCTCGAAGACCGCCTCGACCACGATGTCGGCGTCCGCCACGGCGTCCAGGTCGGTGGTGGTGGTGATGCGGTCCAGCGCGGCCCCGGCGTCGGCGGCCGCCAGTCTGCCCTTGGCCACGAACCGGTCGAACGAGGCCCGGATCCCGTCCTTGCCCCGGGTCAGCGCCTCGTCGGTCAGGTCGCGCAGCACCACCTCGTACCCCGCCTGCGCGGAGACCTGGGCGATACCGGAACCCATCAGTCCGGCACCGATGACGGCGAGCTTCTTCGCCACGGCAGACACCTCGTTGTGTTGACCCTCTTTGACGTTGTGTGCCGGACCTTAACGGTGTGACACCGCGCCGCGCAGCACTAAGAGGCCGGGGTCACGGTGTGTTCTTCGCCGCACCGGTGCCGCGGCCGTCCCCCAACCGGGCCCGGCGGCACGCCGGATGGGGTCCGGAACGGTGACGCGCCGCACAGCGTGGCCTGCGGCGGGCGGGCGCTAGCTAGAGTCACCGCATGGTCAATCTGACGCGTATCTACACCCGTACCGGCGACGACGGCAGTACCGCCCTGGGCGACATGAGCCGGGCACCGAAGACCGATTCGCGGATCGCGGCGTACGCCGACGCCAACGAGGCCAACGCCGCGATCGGGGTGGCACAGGCGCTGGGCGGTCTGCCGGCGGAGGTCTCGGCGGTGCTGACCCGGGTGCAGAACGACCTGTTCGACGTCGGCGCGGACCTGGCGACGCCGGTGGTGCCGGACCCGAAGTACCCGCCGCTGCGGGTCGAGCAGGGCTACATCGACAAGCTGGAGGCGGACTGCGACCGGTTCCTGGAGCCGCTGGAGAAGCTGCGCAGTTTCATCCTGCCCGGCGGTACGCCCGGCGCGGCACTGCTGCACCAGGCCTGCACGGTGGTGCGGCGGGCGGAGCGGTCGACCTGGACGGCGCTGGAGGAGTTCGGCGAGGTGATGAACCCGCTGACGGCGAAGTACCTCAACCGCCTGTCGGACCTGCTGTTCATCCTGGCGAGGACCGCGAACGCGGAGCGCGGCGACGTGCTGTGGGTGCCGGGCGAGAACCGCTGACGGGGGCGGCGGGCAGGCCGCCGGGAAGCCGGGCGGGCGCTCGGACGGGGGCCGGGCGCGTCGGGTGACGGGTCAGGCGACGTTGACGCGCTGGCCGGGCGGGGCGGCCTCCAGCCAGGCCAGGAAGCCGGTCAGGGCGTCCTCGCTCATCGCCAGCTCCAGCCGGTCGCCGCGGTGCTCGCAGACCAGGACGACCGCGTCGGACAGCAGCGCGAGTTCCTCCTCGCCCTGCGGGGTGCGGCGCTCGACGACCTCGATGGCGGCCCGGTCCAGGACGCGGCGCGGCCGGGGCGCGTAGGAGAAGACGCGGAACCACTCGATCCGGTCACCGCTGTACCGGGCGACGCCGTACACCCAGCCCTTGCCGCCGGGCAGCGGGGTGGCGGGGTCGGCGGACGGCTCGGCGGGCACCCGCAGACTGCAGTCGAAGGTCCCGCCCGGCCGCTGGATCAGCCGGCGGCGCAGCCCGAAGACGAACAGGCCCAGCGCGACCAGCACGAGGAGGGTCCCGAGCAGCTCCAGGGCGAGGACCATGCCTCCGACCTCCTCGCCTCGTGGTCCGGGGTGCCGGACACTGGTAACAACGTTCCCGCTGCGACCGGGCCGCGGAACGCCTGGTGGGCGGTCCGCGGCCTCGGTCGGGTGGTCAGTTCGTGCCGCTCGCGGCGCGCAGCCGGACATCGGCACGCCGCTGGGCAGCGGAGTCCTCGCCCGACTTGGCGCGTCCCAGCGCGGCTTCGGCGCGGTCCACATCGATCTCGTCGGCAAGCTCGGCGACCTCGGCGAGGATCGTGAGCTTGTTGTCGGAGAACGAGATGAAACCGCCGTGCACGGCCGCGATGACGGTGCCGCCATCGGTCGTGCGAATGGTCACCGGGTCGGACTCCAGCACGCTCAGGAGCGGAGTGTGGCCCGGCATGATGCCTACGTCGCCCGACACCGTGCGCGCGACGACGATCGTGGCTTCGCCCGACCAGACCTTGCGGTTGGCGGCGACCAGCTCGACGTGCAGCTCGGCCAAGATGGCTCCTCGGGTTTCCACCCACCGCTCCCGGCGGGTGTTGGATCACAGGATAACGGGGTGTGGCAGGGGGGCGGGACACGCCCGCCCCCCTTCACACACTGACGCGGCGCCCGGGTGTCAGGAGACGCCCAGCTCCTTGGCGTTGGCCTTGAGGTCTTCCAGGCCACCGCACATGAAGAACGCCTGCTCGGGGAAGTGGTCGTACTCACCGTCGGCGATGGCGTTGAACGCCAGGATCGACTCCTCCAGCGGCACGTCGGAGCCGTCCACACCGGTGAACTGCTTGGCGACGTGGGTGTTCTGCGAGAGGAAGCGCTCGATGCGGCGCGCGCGCGTCACGGTGAGCTTGTCCTCCTCGCCGAGCTCGTCGATGCCGAGGATCGCGATGATGTCCTGGAGGTCCTTGTACTTCTGCAGGATGCCCTTGACGCGCATGGCGCAGTCGTAGTGGTCCTGCGCGATGTAGCGCGGGTCCAGGATGCGGGACGTGGAGTCCAGCGGGTCCACCGCGGGGTAGATGCCCTTCTCCGAGATCGGCCGGGAGAGCACCGTCGTCGCGTCGAGGTGCGCGAAGGTGGTCGCCGGGGCCGGGTCGGTCAGGTCGTCCGCGGGGACGTAGATCGCCTGCATCGAGGTGATCGAGTGGCCACGGGTGGAGGTGATGCGCTCCTGGAGCAGACCCATCTCGTCGGCCAGGTTCGGCTGGTAGCCCACCGCGGACGGCATGCGGCCGAGCAGCGTGGAGACCTCGGAACCGGCCTGGGTGAAGCGGAAGATGTTGTCGATGAAGAACAACACGTCCTGCTTCTGGACGTCGCGGAAGTACTCCGCCATCGTCAGACCGGCCAGCGCGACCCGAAGACGGGTGCCCGGGGGCTCGTCCATCTGGCCGAAGACCAGCGCGGTCTTGTCGATGACGCCGGATTCCTGCATCTCCTCGATGAGGTCGTTGCCCTCACGGGTGCGCTCACCGACGCCGGCGAACACCGACACACCGTCGTGGTTGTTGGCGACGCGGTAGATCATCTCCTGGATGAGCACCGTCTTGCCGACGCCCGCACCGCCGAACAGGCCGATCTTGCCGCCCTTGACGTACGGGGTCAGCAGGTCGATGACCTTGACGCCGGTCTCGAACATCTCGGTCTTGGACTCGAGCTGGTCGAAGTTGGGCGCCTTGCGGTGGATGGACCACCGCTCCTTGATCTCGACGGTCGACGGGTCGACGTTGAGGACCTCGCCCAGGGTGTTGAACACCTTGCCCTTGGTGACGTCGCCGACGGGGACCATGATGCCCTCGCCGCTGTCGGTCACCGGGGCCTGACGGACCAGGCCGTCGGTGGGCTGCATGGAGATCGCGCGGACCACGCCCTCGCCCAGGTGCTGGGCGACCTCGAGGGTCAGGGTCTTCAGCTCGCCGGCGTTGGCCGGGTCGGCGACCTGGACGGTCAGCGCGTTGTACATGTCCGGCATGGCGTCGACGGGGAACTCCACGTCGACCACCGGGCCGATGACCCGCGCGACGCGACCGGCCGCGACGGTCGTCTCAACAGAGGTTGTCATGGTGATCAGTCACTCCCCGCGGTCGCGTCGGACAGGGCACTCGCGCCACCGACGATCTCGCTGATTTCCTGGGTGATTTCGGCCTGGCGGGCCGCGTTGGCAAGCCGCGAGAGCGACTTGATGAGCTCCTCGGCGTTGTCGGTCGCCGACTTCATCGCGCGCCGGGTGGCGGCGTGCTTGGAGGCCGCCGCCTGGAGCAGCGCGTTGAAGATCCGGCTCTCGACGTACCGCGGCAGCAGCGCGTCCAGCACGCCCTCGACGGACGGCTCGAACTCGTACAGCGCCTTCGGGCCGCCCTTGTCCTCGACCGCGTCGGCGGTCTCGGACATGCTCAGCGGCAGCAGCCGGTTGTCGACCGGGGTCTGCGTCATCATCGAGACGAACTCGGTGAAGACGATGTGCAGTTCGTCGACCCCGCCCTCGGCCGCGTCGATGCCCATGGCCTCGATCAGCGGCGCGGCGATCCGCTTGGCGTCCGCGTACTCCGGGTTCTCGGTGAACCCGGTCCACGACTGCCCGACCTCACGGTTGCGGAAGTTGTAGTACGACACGCCCTTGCGGCCGACGATGTAGGGGACGACCTCCTTGCCCTCCGAGCGCAGCCGCTCGGACAGGCGTTCCGCCGCCTTGATGGCGTTGGAGGAGTAGCCGCCGGCCAGACCGCGGTCGCTCGTGATGAGCAGCACCGCGGCCCGCGTCGGCCGCTCGGCCTCCGTGGTCAGCGGGTGCTTGGCGTTCGAGCCCTTCGCCACCTGGGCGACCGCGTTGGTCAGCTCGGTCGCGTACGGCGTGGAGGCGGCGACCGCGCGCTGTGCCTTGACGATGCGGGCGGCGGCGATCATCTCCATCGCCTTGGTGATCTTCTTCGTGGCGGTGACGGAGCGGATGCGCCTCTTGTAGACCCTCAGCTGGGCGCCCATGCTCAGCCCTCACCCAGCAGCTTGCCGTCCGAGGTCTCGAACTGCTTCTTGAAGGTGTCGACCGCCTCACCGAGGACCTGAAGGGTGTCGTCCTTCATCTTCTTGCCCTCGCGGATGCCGGTCAGCAGGTCCTTCTTCTCGCGCTCCATCCAGTCGAGCAGCTCGCGCTCGAAGCGGCGGATGTCGATGACCGGGACGTCGTCCAGCTTGCCGTTGGTGCCGGCCCAGATGGAGACGACCTGCTCCTCGACCGCGTAGGGCGCGTACTGGCCCTGCTTGAGCAGCTCGACCATGCGCTGACCGCGGGCCAGCTGGGCCTTGGAGGCCGCGTCCAGGTCGGAACCGAAGGCGGCGAACGCCTCCAGCTCACGGAACTGGGCCAGGTCCACGCGCAGCCGGCCGGAGACCTGCTTCATCGCCGGGTGCTGGGCGGAGCCGCCGACGCGGGAGACCGAGATGCCGACGTTGACCGCCGGACGCTGGCCCGCGTTGAACAGGTCCGACTCCAGGAAGCACTGGCCGTCGGTGATGGAGATGACGTTGGTCGGGATGAACGCCGAGACGTCGTTCGCCTTGGTCTCCACGATCGGCAGGCCGGTCATGGAACCGTGGCCCATCTCGTCGTTGAGCTTCGCGCAACGCTCCAGGAGACGGGAGTGCAGGTAGAACACGTCGCCGGGGTAGGCCTCGCGGCCCGGCGGGCGGCGCAGCAGCAGCGACACGGCGCGGTAGGCGTCGGCCTGCTTCGACAGGTCGTCGAAGACGATCAGGACGTGCTTGCCCTGGTACATCCAGTGCTGGCCGATGGCGGACCCGGTGTAGGGGGCCAGGTACTTGAAGCCGGCCGGGTCGGACGCCGGGGCGGCGACGATGGTGGTGTACTCCAGGGCGCCGGCCTCCTCCAGCGCACCGCGCACGGACGCGATGGTGGAGCCCTTCTGGCCGATGGCGACGTAGATGCAGCGCACCTGCTTGTCGGTGTCGCCGGAGCGCCAGTTGTCACGCTGGTTGATGATCGTGTCGACGGCGAGCGCGGTCTTGCCGGTCTGCCGGTCGCCGATGATCAGCTGGCGCTGGCCGCGGCCGATCGGGGTCATGGAGTCGACGGCCTTCAGGCCGGTCTGCATCGGCTCGTGCACCGACTTGCGCTGCATGACCGTGGGGGCCTGCAGTTCGAGGGCGCGGCGGCCGTCGGTCTCGATCTCGCCGAGTCCGTCGATCGGGTTGCCCAGCGGGTCGACGACGCGGCCGAGGTAGCCCTCGCCGACCGGCACGGACAGCACCTCGCCGGTGCGCCGGACGGTCTGGCCCTCCTCGATGCCGCTGAACTCACCGAGGACGACGGCGCCGATCTCCCGCTCCTCCAGGTTCAGCGCGAGGCCGAGCGAGCCGTCCTCGAACTTCAGGAGTTCGTTCGCCATGGCCGAGGGGAGACCCTCGACCCGCGCGATGCCGTCCATCGCCTGGCTGACCGTGCCGACCTCTTCGCGCGAGGCGGCGTCCGGCTGGTACGACTGGACGAAGTTCTCCAGTGCGTCCCGGATCTCCTCCGGCCGGATCGTGAGCTCCGCCATCTGGGTTCCCTGCTCTCCTTGTTGGGCCCGAAGTTACTTGCGGTGGACGGGGGATCTCCCCCGCGCCGCCACGGCCCAGCCAGGGCCGCTTCAGTGCTGTCTAGGTGGTGGCTGGTCAGCCGGCCAACCGTCGTGCCGCCTCGTCGAGACGGCTGGCGATCGTGCCGTCGATGACCTCGTCGCCGACCCGCACGCTGATTCCGCCGAGGACCTCGGGGTCCACGTCCAGGTTCAGGTGCACCTGGCGGCCGTACAGCGTTGCCAGTGCCGTACCGAGGCGCTGCTTCTGCTGGTCGGACAGCGGGACCGCCGTCGAGACCACCGCGACCGTGCGGCCGCGGCGGGCCGCGGCCAGCTTGGACAGGGCGTCGAGCCCTGCTTCCAGGCTACGACCCCGCGGACGTGCGACGAGCCGCGAGACCAGCCGGACGGTGACCGGGTTGGCCCGGCCGCCCAGCAGGGTGTGGACCAGTTCGGCCTTGGCGGTGCCGGAGGCCGAGCGGTCCCCGAGGGCGGCGCGCAGTTCGGGGTGGGCGGCGATGATCCGCGCGGTGCGGAACAGCTCGTCCTCCACGTCGTCGAGCGCCCCGGCGCGCTCGGCGCCGATGGCGTCGGCGATCGCCGCCAGCTCCTCCACCGCGTCGACCAGGTCGCGCCCGGAGGACCAGCGGGAGCGGACCATGCCGGAGACCAGGTCGAGGGTCTCCCCGCCGACCTGTCCGCTCAGCAGTCGCCGGATCAGCTGGGCCTTGGCCTCGCCGGGCTGCGCCGGGTCGGTCAGGATCCGGCGCAGCGACACCTCGCGGTCGAGCAGCCCGGTGACGGCGGCCAGCTGGTCGGCGAGAGCGGCGGCGTCGACGGACGTGTTGTCCGCCAGCGCGTCCAGGCTCTCGCGCGCGGCGGCCAGCGCCTCACGGCTTGCTCCGCTCATCGGGCGGCCTCGGCCTTCTCCTCGAGGTCGTCGAGGAAGTGGTCGATGACACGGCTCTGCCGGGCGGAGTCCTCCAGGGACTCGCCGACGATCCGGCCGGCCAGGTCGGTGGCGATCCGGCCCACCTCCTGGCGGAGGCTGACGGTGACCTGGCGGCGGTCCGCCTCGATCTGCGCGTGACCGGCGGCGATGATGGCGTCGCGCTGGCGCTGCGCCTCTTCGCGCATCTCGGCGATGATCACGGCGCCCTGCTCACGGGCGTGCTCGGTGATCCGGGCGGCCTCGTGCCGCGCCTCGGCGAGCTGGGCCTTGTACTCCTCCAGCGTCGCGGTGGCTTCGGCCTGGGCCTTCTCCGCCCGCTCCAGGCCACCCTCGATCGCGTCGCGCCGCTCGTCCAGGGTCTTCTGGATGTTCGGCAGCAGCTTCTTACCGAGAATGCCGAAGACGATGAAGAAGCAGAGCAGGCCGACAACCAGTTCCGCGGTGTCGGGGAGGAGCGGGTTCTGGGCTCCTCCCTCGGCCAGGAAGGTCATCATGTCTGAACCTTTCGTCGAGTGTGGCTACCGGGCGGTCAGCTCTGGAAGATGAAGGGGACGACCAGACCGAGCAGCGCCAGAACCTCACAGAGCGCGAAGCCGAGGAACATGTTGGTGCGGATGATCGGCATGGCTTCGGGCTGACGGGCCATGGCCTCGATGGAGTGGCCGAAGACCAGACCGATGCCGACGCCCGGGCCGATGGCGGCGAGACCGTAGGCGATGGCGCCCATGCGACCCGCGACGGTGGTGTTGGCGGCAAGGTTAACGAGGTCGGCAGACATTTCCCTGTCTTCCTGTGTGATGCGGTCCGCTGGGGGGCTTCCCAGCGGAAGAGTGGTGGGGGCGGGCGCGAGGGTCAGTGACCCTCTTCGAGCGCTCCGCTGATGTAGATCGAGGCGAGCAGCGTGAAGATGTACGCCTGAAGGAACTGGATCAGCACCTCGAAGGCGGTCATACCGGCGGCCAGCACGAACGATCCGCCGGCGATGGCCGCGAAGAACGAGGGCGTCAGCAGGTACCAGGTGGCGACGCTGAACATCACGATCAGCATGTGGCCGGCGAACATGTTCGCCCACAGCCGCACCGCGAGGGTGAACGGGCGGGTGATCACGTTCTGGATGAACTCCAGCAGCACGATCAGCGGGACCAGGGGCTTGGGCAGTCCCTCGATCCACACCAGGTTCTTGACGCCGCCGCGGAAGCCGTTCTTCTTGAACGTCAGGTACATGTAGGTGATGAACACCAGCGCCGCGAGCGCCACCGGGAACGCGAAGCGCGAGGCGACCGGGAACTGCGCGAGCGGGATGATGGACATGATGTTCATCAGCCACACGAAGAAGAAGATCGAGGTCAGGAAGGGGACGTACTTGTCGCCCTTCTTGCCGATCACCTCACGCGCGATGCTCTTGGCGACGAAGGTGTAGCCGATCTCGCCGACCAGCTGGAGCTTGCCCGGCACCAGCTTGGGCTTGTTGAACGCCGCCCAGAAGAAGCCGACCACCAGCAGCATGCAGATGATCGCGAGCAGCATCGGCTTGGTGAAGTCGAAGCTGCCGACGCTGAAGATCGGCTTGAAGTTGAACGAGTTGAGGCCCGGCGCGGGGAAGCCACAGTTCGCTTGGATGTGGCATCCGCTCTCAGCGAGCAGCGTGTGGGCACTCACCCGTGACTCCTTCGTCGTGACGCATAAGTAACTGCAACCTTGTGTGTCAGCGCGGCTGGTGGGACCGCAGGTCGGCACGCAGGACGTGGTGTGGCGGCGCCACCGCGGTCGGCTCGAAGGCCGCACCGTGGACCGGGCACCCGGCGTCCCGCTGTCCTTCGCGGACCAGGAACCGGATACGCCGCTGGCCTGGAGGGCGGCACCTGTTTCAGGCGCACGGGCCCCCCACGGCCGGATGCGATTCCGGACGATAGCAGATCGGGATCAAGCCCCTTTACCCTCCCCTTATGTCCCATGCTCAGGACTCCGTCCTCACCGGCTTCGCCGGCTGGTCGGCGGCGGGCGTCGAGGGGACGGGGTGCACGTAGAGCATGCGGGCGGTGAGGCTCTGGCGCACCTGTCCGCCGATCCAGGCGATCGCGGTGGCCAGCAGGCTGAGGGCGAACGCCCGACCGTCGAACAAGGTGGTGTGGCTGAAGACGATGACGAAGACACCGATGCACAGGATCTGCACCGCGTAGACCAACATCCCGGCCATCATCACCACTTCGGGCCGGTCGCGGGTGATGCGCATCAGCGCCGCGAAGCCGAGACCGAAGAAGACGGCGACCACGACCAGCGCCATCAACCCGCCGATCAGGCCCTTCTCGCCGGCGACGAGGGCGCTGACCACGGTGGCGACGACTCCCACAGGGGCGGCGAACATCGCCGCGCCGCGGAGAATCCGGGCGTCGTTGGACTGCATAGGGAGGTAACTCCGGCGGGGGTCGGGGGCGGTGGGCGCGTGACGTACCGGCGTGGGCCGAGTGAGCCGCATGCCGAAGAGGTTAACGCCGGGAAAGGCACCCTCTGTCCCAAGTTGGGTCCCGAGGAGGCCACGGCCGCAGGACCATCACGGCGGTCATCCCGCCCCGGTCTTCGGCTCTCGTCCCTGGTTTCGTGAACGGTATCACAAACTATTTGATGAGGTCTTTACCATGTTGATGTGCTCACCGTCACACTCACGAGTTACAACTCGCTTTTACTTGCTGACGGTTACCATCGAGTAGGACTCTGTACCGTTTCGCGGCATTCCTCAGCGGGAGCTACTCACGCTGCGTCGCTCCGGGAGGCTGGACCGCTCGCCCACCGCGGTCGCGCCGTGCAGCCCGAGGGCTTCAGGAGTTTGATCCGGCTGCGAGCCGTCCAGCTGCGCGTCGACCGGGCTCACCTTGCGGCGCCGGTAGCGCGGCGGCACGAAGGACTGGGCCCAGCGCGGGGCACGCGGTTTGAAGCGCGGCAGCAGCAGCACCACCAGGCCCACCGCGCTGAGCAGCACGACGGCCAGCAGGATCCACATGCTGGAGGAGCGGGCCGAGTAGGCCACGGTGCCGAACGCGATCAGCGCGGACCAGAAGTACATGATCAGCACGGCCCGGCTGTGCGAGTGACCGATCTCCAGCAGCCGGTGGTGCAGGTGGCCGCGGTCGGCGGCGAACGGCGACTGGCCGTTCCAGGTACGGCGCACGATGGCCAGCACCAGGTCGGCCGCCGGGATGGCGATCAGGGTCAGCGGCAGCAGCAGCGGGATGTAGACCGGCACCATCTCGTGGACCGTGCTGCGCACCGAACCGGTGGTGTTGGTGATGACGTCCGGGTCGACCTGGCCGGTGATGGAGATCGCGGAGGCGGCCATCACCAGGCCGATGAGCATCGAGCCGGAGTCGCCCATGAAGATCCGCGCCGGATGGATGTTGTGCGGCAGGAAGCCCACGCACATGCCGATCAGGATCGCGCTGAACAGCGTGCCGGGCGCGGCCTGTTCGACGCCGTAGCCGAACCACAGCCGGTAGGCGTACATGAAGAACGCGATGCCGGAGATGCAGACCATGCCGGCCGCCAGGCCGTCCAGGCCGTCGACGAAGTTCACCGCGTTGATGGTGATGACCACCAGGGCCACGGTCAGCAGGGTGGACTGCACCGGGCTGAGCGCGACCGCGCCGATGCCGGGGACCGGCAGCCACAGGATGGTCAGGCCCTGCCAGACCATGACGCCGGCCGCGATCATCTGGCCGCCGAGCTTGATCAGCGCGTCCACGCCCCACTTGTCGTCCAGCACGCCCAGCAGCCAGATCAGCCCGGCGCCCGACAGCAGGGCCCGCGGCTCGTTGGACAGCGTGAAGACGTCGCCGACGTTCATCAGCCGGGAGGCGACCAGCAGGCCGGCGCACAGGCCGCCGAACAGGGCGATGCCACCGAGCCGGGGGGTTGGTTCGCGATGGACGTCACGCGCCCTGATCTCGGGCATCGCCCCCGCGGCGATGGCGAACTTCCGTACCGGGCCGGTCAGCAGATACGTGACGGCCGCGGCGACGCAGAGAGTCAGGAGGTATTCGCGCACAGCGCCACACCTTATTCGCCTCGGAGTGGGGAGTGTGAACCACAGGGGAGGACATCATCCACCCTCCGGTCGGTTCCCGTCGCCCCGGACCCCGTGCCCCGCCCGTGCGTACCCCGGTCGGGCGCATCGCGGAGGACGCCGGAAAACCGTTCTCCACTTGAGTCATACGGGCCGGCCGGCCGCCGCCGCGGGGGCCGGGAGCGCCCCTGGGGACGGCTGCGGCCGCCCGCGGGGCGCGGCGGCTCCCGGTGGGGCCCGGGACCGCCGCGTCGCGCGTGCGGCCGGCTGGGGGCGTTCAGCCGGCCGTGGGGGCCGGTACGCCGGTGAGCGCGGTGACGACCGGGTCCAGCGCGGCGTGGATCTCGGTGCCGATGTGCCGGAAGACCGTCACCGGGGCGCCGTAGGGGTCGTAGACCTCGTCGGCCTCCGCGTTCGGCGCCAGCAGCCAGCCGCGCAGCGCCGCCGAGGCGCGCACCAGCGCCCGGGCGCGCTCGATGACGCCGCTCTCCGGCAGGGTGGCCGGGTCTATGGCCCGCACCAGCCGGGTGAACTCCTTGAGCGTGAACGTGCGCAGCCCGGCCGCGTGGCCCATCGAGATCACCTGCGCGCGGTGGTCGCGGGTGGCGGTCAGCACCAGGTCGGCCTCGATGACGTACTCGTCGAGCAGCTCGCGGCCGGAGAAGCCCTCCGGGTCAGCGCCGTACTCGGCCAGCACGGTGGCCGCGTGCGCCTCCATGGGGGCGCCCACGTGCCCCCAGGTGCCCGCGCTGCGCACCGCGATCTGCTCGGCGTCCTGCCCGAGCCGCCGGTCCAGCTCCAGCCGGGTCAGCCGTTCGGCGATCGGCGATCGGCAGACGCTGCCGGTGCACACGTACAGCACCCGGAACCGGTCGGCTATGCCCCGGTCCTGCTCGGGGCCGCCTACCGCCATCGGTGCGCCTCCAGGGCGGCGGGGACGCTCGGGCGGCGGCCGGTCACACGGACTCCCGCAGGTCGGGTGCGACCTGGCGCAGCTGGTCGGCGGTGAGCACGCCGGCCCGCAGCAGCACCGGGACCTTGCCGGTGACGTCCACGATGGAGGACGGCACGGAGTCCGGGGTCGGGCCGCCGTCGAGGTAGACCGAGACCGCGTCGCCGAGCATGTTCTGCGCGGCCTGGCAGTCCTGCGGCGAGGGGTGGCCGGTGAGGTTGGCGCTGGAGACGGCCATCGGACCGGTCTCGGTGAGCAGCTCGATGGCCACCGGGTGCAGCGGCATGCGCACCGCGACGGTGCCGCGGGAGTCGCCCAGGTCCCACTGGAGCGACGGCTGGTGCTTGGCGACCAGGGTCAGCCCGCCGGGCCAGAAGGCGTCCACCAGGTCCCAGGCGGCCTCGGAGAAGTCGGTGACCAGGCCGTGCAGGGTGTTGGGCGAGCCGACCAGCACCGGCGAGGGCATGTTGCGGCCGCGCCCCTTGGCCTGGAGCAGGTCGCCGACCGCCTCCGCACTGAAGGCGTCCGCGCCGATGCCGTAGACGGTGTCGGTGGGCAGCACCACGAGTTCGCCGCGCCGGACGGCGGAGGTGGCCTCGCGCAGCCCGGTGGCACGGTCGGCCGCGTCGGAGCAGTCATAACGCCGGGCCATTAGCTGACCTCCATCTGGGAAACGGGGTGGTGACGGGTGACGGCGCCGGTGGCGCTGGTCACGGCAGGGTCTTGCGGGCGGTGGTGAACCGGGGGCGGTTGTTCAGGTCGCGGTGGTCGGCCGCGTCCGTCCAGCCGGTCTCCTCGTTGAAGATCCACGGCACCTGGCCGCCCTGGGTGTCGGCGTGCTCGACGACGACGACGCCGCCGGGGCGCAGCAGCCGGTGGGCGGTGCGTTCGATGCCGCGGATGGTGTCGAGGCCGTCCTCGCCGGAGAACAGCGAGAGTTGCGGGTCGTGGTCGCGCGCCTCGGGGGCGACGTACTCCCATTCGGTGAGCGGGATGTACGGCGGGTTGCTGACGACGAGGTCGACCTGGCCGTTGAGTTCGGGCAGCGCGGCGAGCGCGTCGCCCTGGTGCAGGGTGACGCGGGAGCCCTCGACGTTCTTGCGGGTCCAGCGCAGCGCGCCCTCGTCGAGTTCGACGGCGTGCACGCGCGAGCGCGGCACCTCCTGGGCGAGGGCGAGCGCGATGGCGCCGGAGCCGGTGCACAGGTCGACGACGAGCGGTTCGGCGACGTCCATGGCGCGCACCGCGTCTATCGCCCAGCCGACGACCGACTCGGTCTCCGGGCGCGGCACGAACACCCCTGGTCCGACCTGGAGTTCCAGGTAGCGGAAGAAGGCGCGGCCGGTGATGTGCTGGAGCGGCTCGCGGTTCTCGCGGCGGGCGACGGCCTCCCAGTAGCGGGCGTCGAAGTCGGTGTCCTTGACCTGGTGGAGCTCACCGCGCTTGACGCCGTGGACGTAGGCGGCGAGTTCCTCCGCGTCGAAGCGTGGGGAGGGCACGCCGGCGTCGGCCAGCCGCTGGGTGGCCTGGGCCACCTCGGCGAGCAGCACCGTTCGGGGTGTCGGGGGGCGGCCCCCGATTGACGGCTGCACTTGGCGTCCTCCGGCTGGCAGGGGCTTACTGGGCGGCGGCGAGTTTGGCGGCGGAGTCGGCGTCCACGCACGCCTGGATGACGGCGTCGAGTTCGCCGTCGAGCACCTGGTCGAGGTTGTAGGACTTGAAGCCCACCCGGTGGTCGGAGATGCGGTTCTCCGGGAAGTTGTAGGTGCGGATCCGCTCGGAGCGGTCCACGGTACGCACCTGGCTGCGGCGGGCGTCGGACGCCTCGCGCTCGGCCTCCTCCTGGGCGGCGGCCAGCAGCCGCGAGCGCAGGATCCGCATGGCCTGCTCCTTGTTCTGCAACTGGCTCTTCTCGTTCTGGCACGAGACGACGACGCCGGTCGGCAGGTGGGTGATGCGGACCGCGGAGTCGGTGGTGTTGACCGACTGGCCGCCGGGGCCGGAGGAGCGGTAGACGTCGACGCGCAGGTCGCCCGCGTTGATCTCGACCTCGACCTCGTCGGCCTCCGGGGTGACCAGGACGCCGGCCGCGGAGGTGTGGATGCGGCCGGCCGACTCGGTGGCGGGGACGCGCTGGACGCGGTGCACGCCGCCCTCGTACTTCAGGCGGGCCCACACGCCCTGGCCGGGTTCGACACTGCCGCGGGTCTTCACCGCGACCTGGACGTCCTTGTAGCCGCCGAGGTCGGAGGCGTTGGCGTCGATGATCTCGGTCTTCCAGCCGAGGCGTTCGGCGTACCGCAGGTACATGCGCAGCAGGTCCCCGGCGAACAGCGCGGACTCCTCGCCGCCCTCGCCGGCCTTGACCTCCAGGATGACGTCCTTGTCGTCGCTGGGGTCGCGCGGGACCAGCAGCAGCCGCAGGCGGTCGGTGAGCTGTTCGCGCAGCCGCTCCAGGTCCTTGACCTCGGCGGCGAACTCCGGGTCCTCGGCGGCCAGTTCACGGGCGGTGCCGATGTCGTCGCCGGTCTGCCGCCAGGAGCGGAAGGTGCTCACCACGGGGGTCAGTTCGGCGTAGCGCTTGCCCAGCCTGCGTGCTTCGGCCTGGTCGGCGTGTACCGCCGGGTCGGCCAGCCGCTTTTCGAGGTCGGCGTGTTCGCCGATCAGTTCCTCGACCGCCTCGAACATTGTCGGTTCCCTTGTCGTCACGGACCTGCGCTGAAGACAAACGCCGGTGCGGCCGCCCCGCGCGGGGGCGGCCGACCGGCGTGAGGACCGCTACTTCTTGGCGCCGGCGTTCTTGCCGAAGCGCGCCTCGAAGCGGGCGACGCGGCCGCCGGTGTCGAGGATCTTCTGCTTGCCGGTGTAGAAGGGGTGGCAGGCCGAGCAGACGTCGGTCCGGATCGCCGAGTCGGTCTTGGTGCTGCGGGTGGTGAAGGAGGCGCCGCAGGTGCAGGTGACCTGGGTCTCCGCGTACTGGGGGTGGATGTCGCGCTTCAAGGTGTCTCCTAGGTGATGGAGGGCGCCGGGTCGCTCCGCGGGGTTTCGCGGGACGTGAACCGGGGCCGACGGACCAGTCTGCCAGCACAGGCCCGTACTCCCAAAACCGGATGCCCGGGTGAGGTATTCCCCTGCGGGTGGTGCGGGGTCCGGGGCGGGGCCGGGGCCTTGCCGGGCGGGGGCGGCGCCGGTGAGGTTGTCGGGGCGGGGCGGTGAGGTGGCCGGGGCGGCGGTGCGGCGGCTGCGGCGGCGCGGGGCGGCGGTGGCCGGCGCCGAGCGTGACCGCGGTCACCGGTCAGCGGTGGCCGGCGGCGGTCGCACGTCACCGGTCGCGGCCCTGCACGCGGACGCCGGCGGCGCGGGACCGGCGCGCGCCGCCCTCCGAGGCCGACGGGAACGTCGCCCGGACGCCGGACGCGCGGACGCCGGTGCCCCGGCCGCCGTGGGGGGCGGCCGGGGCACCGGCGTCGGGCGGAACGGACGACCTAGTCGTTGTTGTTGCCCGGGGTGGTCTTGGCGATCTGCATCAGGAACTCGCCGTTGGACTTGGTCTGCTTCATCTTGTCCAGCAGCAGTTCGATCGCCTGCTGCTGGTCGAGCGCGTGCAGCACCCGGCGGAGCTTCCAGGTGATGGCCAGCTCCTCGCTGCCCAGCAGGATCTCCTCCTTACGGGTGGAGGAGGCGTCGACGTCGACGGCCGGGAAGATCCGGCGGTCCGACAGCTTGCGGTCGAGCTTGAGCTCCATGTTGCCGGTGCCCTTGAACTCCTCGAAGACCACCTCGTCGGCGCGCGAGCCGGTCTCCACCAGCGCGGTCGCCAGGATGGTCAGCGAGCCGCCGTCCTCGATGTTGCGCGCGGCGCCGAAGAACTTCTTCGGCGGGTAGAGCGCGGTGGAGTCCACACCACCGGACAGGATGCGGCCGGAGGCGGGCGCGGCCAGGTTGTAGGCACGGCCCAGACGGGTGATGGAGTCCAGCAGGATCACCACGTCGTGGCCCAGCTCCACCAGGCGCTTGGCGCGCTCGATGGCGAGTTCCGCGACGGTGGTGTGGTCCTCGGCCGGGCGGTCGAAGGTCGAGGAGATGACCTCGCCCTTGACCGACCGCTGCATGTCGGTGACCTCTTCCGGACGCTCGTCGACCAGGACGACCATCAGGTGGCACTCGGGGTTGTTCTGGGTGATCGCGTTGGCGATCGCCTGCATGATCATGGTCTTGCCGGTCTTCGGCGGGGCCACGATCAGACCGCGCTGGCCCTTGCCGATCGGTGCGACCAGGTCGATGATCCGGGTGGTCAGGATGCCCGGCTCGGTCTCCAGACGCAGCCGGTCCTGCGGGTAGAGCGGCGTCAGCTTGCCGAACTCCGGCCGCCCGCGCCCGGATTCGGGCGCCATGCCGTTGACCGAGTCCAGCCGCACCAGCGCGTTGAACTTCTCGCGCCGCTCGCCGTCCTTGGGCTGCCGCACCGCACCGGTGACGTGGTCGCCCTTGCGCAGGCCGTTCTTGCGGACCTGGGCCAGCGAGACGTACACGTCGTTCGGCCCCGGCAGGTAGCCGGAGGTGCGGATGAACGCGTAGTTGTCGAGGATGTCGAGGATGCCGGCGACCGGGATCAGCACGTCGTCGTCGTTGACCTGCGGCTCGCCGGGGCCGAACTCCTCGCGCCCGCGACGCCCGCGGCGGTCGCGGTAACGGCCCCTGCGGCCGCGGCGGCCACCCTCGAAGTCGTCGTCGTCCTGGGCGCTGTTGTCGACGGGGGCGGCCGCCGGACGGCGGTTCTGCCGCTGGTCGCCGCCGCCGCTCTGCTGCTGCTGCTCCTCGCCGCGGCGGCGGTCGCGCCGGCCGCGCTCGCCACCCTGGCCGCCCTGGCCGCCGCCCTGCCGGTCCTGGCCGCCCTGGCGGTCGGCCCGCTCGGCGCGGTCCGCCCGCTCGGGGCGCTCGGAACGGTCGGCGCGCTCGGGGCGTTCCGCACGCTCGGCCTTGGCGCCGCGCTCCCGGCGGGGCTCACGGTCGCGGTCCGCGTCGGCGGGCTGCTCGTCCTTGGCCGGCTTGGCCTCGGCGGCCGGCTGCGCGGCCTCGACGGAGGTGCGGCGGCCGCGGCGCTCGGCGGGCTTGTCACCGGCGGGCTGGCCGGGGATGTCGATCGGCTCGGCCTGCCCGGCGGCCTCGGCGGTGGCGTTCTCGCCGGTACGCGCCCGGGAGGTGGTGCGGCGCTTGGGCTTGTCGGCGGCGGGCTCGGCGGCCGGTGCCGCGGCGGCCGAACCGCCGGCCTGGCGTTCCTTGATGACCTCGATCAACTGGCCCTTGCGCATCCGCGCGGTGCCCTTGATACCGAGGCCCGAGGCGACCTGCTGAAGCTCGGCCAGCACCATGCCGTCGAGGCCGGTGCCGGTACGGCGACGCCGGGTGGCGGTACCAGTGGCAGCACCGGAGGCGGGCGCGGCGGCGTCGGACGCGGCGGCAGCGTTGTCCGCTCGTGCGCCCATCAGATCGGTGGTGTCGCTCACGAAGGGTCCTTCCCTGGAGCGGGCGTCGGCCAGATCGGCTCGGCGACCGGTTGTGCTGTCCGGATTCGGGCTCTCTGTGCGGCCTGATCCGGGGCGGTGTGCCGCCAGGTGGCGGCGGAATTACTGCGGTTCCGGAGCGAGCGGGTCACGTGGTGGCCTGGCGCTCGCACCGACTCCGGAGCGTGCTCGGCACTGCGAAGGGCAGGCTGCTCAGGCAGTGTGGGAGGCTCCCGGAAGAATGGTGGTCCCGAGACGGGACGCTGAACACCGAGCCTCAAAGGCTCGAAGTGCAGACTTGAGATTAACACTACCCGATCTAACAAATATTCCCCCTCTGCGCGCCCGGCAATCGTGGGACGGATGTCCGCCTGCCGCGCCCCGCCGGTCCCCGGACCGGCCGCGCCGCCCCCCGGAACGGTGCCATCGCGAGCGATGCTTCCCGTCTGCGCCACCGGCTCAAACCCCAGCCCCCGTCATCGCTGGCCGGTTCCCCGGACCTCGTCGCGTCCCGCGCCGCCCAGCGGCAGCACGCCGGCGCCGCCGGCGTCCAGCGTCAGCCGGTTGGCCGCCCAGCCGTCGCCGGCGACCGCGGCGATCTTCTCCGCGGTCCCCTCGGTGGCCAGCGCCAGCACGGTCGGCCCCGCCCCGGAGATGACCGCGGGCACGCCGTCCGCGCGCAGCCGTCCCACCAGCGCGACGCTCTCGGGCATGGCCGGGGCGCGGTACTCCTGGTGCAACCGGTCCTCAGTGGCCGCCAGCAGCAGGTGCGGGCGCCGGGTCAGCGCCTCGACCAGCAGCGCGGCCCGCCCGGCGTTGGCGGCGGCGTCCGCGTGCGGCACGGCCCGCGGCAGCAGGCCCCTGGCGGTCTCCGTCAGCACCGGATTGGCCGGTACGAACACCACCGGCACCACCTCGGCGGACGGGTCCATCCGGATGGCCCGCGCCGCGCCGCCCTCGGTCCACGCCAGGGTGAAGCCGCCCAGCAGGCAGGCGGCGACGTTGTCGGGGTGCCCCTCGATCTCGGTGGCCAGTTCCAGCATCGCCGCGTCGTCGAGCTTGTCGGGCCCGCCTATCGTGACCGCGCGCGCCGCGATGATCCCGGCGCAGATCGCCGCCGACGACGAGCCGAGTCCGCGGCCGTGCGGGATGCGGTTGGCGCACACCACCTCCAGCCCCCTCGGCTGCCCGCCGAGCAGGTCGAACGCGGTGCGCAGGGACCGTACGACCAGGTGTTTCTCGTCCCGCCCCAGCGTCTGCGCACCCTCGCCGGCGATGTCGACGTGCAGCCCGTGGTCGGCGACCCGGACCACGACGTCGTCGTACAGGCCGAGGGCGAGGCCGAAGGCGTCGAAGCCGGGGCCGAGGTTCGCGCTGGTCGCGGGGGTGCGTACCCGTACGGCGGCGGCGCGGAAGGCGGGACCGGCCATCGGTCGAAGACTCTCCTTGTACTGGCGGCTGCTGAACCGGCCCGGCGTACCGCCGCGTTGGGCCGGTACGTGTCAGGTCGGGCGTCGTCCGGCGCCCGGGGCAGCGGCGGTACGGACGCAGGGACCGCGCCGGAAGCGACCGCCGAAGGCACGGGAGGGACCGGCACGCTGCGACGCCGGTGGGGCCAGCCTATCGAAGGAAGGTTCCACCGCGACATAGGGCGCACGGACGGCGCGCGACGCGTGTCGCGAAAGGTTCGTGCGCCCTGACCCCGCGCACCGCCCCCGAGACCCCCGCCCACCAGCACGGCAGCCGCGTCGCGGCACCCGGGCCGGCGCAGAGGCCGGCAGCCGGGCCGCCCCGCGCTGGAGCCAGCCAGGACCGAGCGGGGAGCGAGGCCACCGCCGTCACCGGGTGCGCGGAGTTGCCGTCACCGGTGCGGGGGACGACGTACGGCAGCAGGACGGGGTGACGTGCCGAAGGCGCCGCCCGGGTGCGTGCCGGGTCGAAGGCGCCGGCCCCGCCCGGTGAGGCCCTGAAGGCGCCAGCCCCGCCCGGTGACGTGCCGAAGGCGTCAGCCGGGCCCGTGATGGGCCGAAGGCGTCAGCCGGGATGGCGTGGGGTGAGCGAGCCAAAGGGCGCGCCGGTGTCGAAAGCGACGAGGAGGAGGGAGCGAGGGACGAGTGACCGTGCGAGGAGGAGTGTCGACGCCGGGTCAAGCGCCCGGCGGCGAGCGAACACAAAAAAGCAAGAGCGAACACAATAAATTCAGAGATCCAGCCGTTCCGCCGCCGCCGCCGCGTCGATGGGGACCGTTACCGGCTGGGGGGCGCCGGCCACCGCCCAGTCGGGGTCCTTGAGGCCGTTGCCGGTGACGGTGCAGACGATGCGCTGGCCGGGGTCGACCTTGCCCTCCTCGGCCGCCTTGAGCAGGCCGGCCACCGACGCGGCGGAGGCGGGCTCGACGAAGACACCCTCGCGGGAGGCCAACAGACGGTAGGCGGACAGGATCTGACGGTCGGTCACCGCTTCGATGAGGCCGCCGGACTCGTCGCGGGCGGCTTCGGCGAACGCCCAGGAGGCGGGGTTGCCGATCCGGATGGCCGTGGCGATGGTCTGCGGCTTGAGCACCGGTGCGCCGTTGACGATGGGCGCGGAGCCGGCCGCCTGGAAGCCCCACATGCGCGGGGTGCGGGTGGCGGCGCCGTCGGCCGCGTACTCGCGGTAGCCCTTCCAGTACGCGGTGATGTTGCCGGCGTTGCCGACCGGCAGGACGTGCACGTCGGGGGCGTCGCCGAGCGCGTCGACGATCTCGAAGGCGGCGGTCTTCTGGCCCTCGATGCGGACCGGGTTGACCGAGTTGACCAGGGCGACCGGGTACTTGTCCGCCAGTTCGCGTGCCAGGGTGAGGCAGTCGTCGAAGTTGCCGTCGACCTGGAGGATGCGGGCGCCGTGCACCAGGGCCTGGCCCATCTTGCCGAGCGCGATCTTGCCCTGCGGCACCAGTACCGCGCAGACCATGCCGGCCCGGACAGCGTAGGCGGCGGCCGAGGCGGAGGTGTTGCCCGTGGAGGCGCAGATCACCGCGCGGGCGCCCTCCTGCTTGGCGCGGGTGATGGCCATCGTCATGCCGCGGTCCTTGAAGGAACCGGTGGGGTTGGCGCCCTCGACCTTGAGGTAGACGTCGCACCCGGTGCGGGCGGACAGCGTCTGCGCGGGGACCAGCGGGGTGCCGCCCTCCAGCAGCGTCACCACCGGGGTCGCGGAGGTGACCGGGAGGCGGTCCCGGTACTCCTCGATGATCCCGCGCCACTGGTGGGTGGCGGACAGCCGGGGCGGATCGACGACGGCGTTCATCTGGGTCATTCCCCTTCCACACGCATGATGCTGGCGACCCCGCGGACGGTGTCGAGTTTCCGCAGCGCGTCCACCGTCGCCGACAGGGCGGCGTCCGGGGCGCGGTGGGTGACGACGACCAGCGACGCCTCCCCGTCCTTGCCCTGCTGGCGGACGGTGTCGATGGACACCTGGTGCTCTGCGAAGACGGTGGCGACCTGGGCCAGCACACCGGGTTTGTCGGCCACGTCGAGGCTGATGTGGTAGCGGGTGACCACCTCGCCCATCGAGCTGACCGGCAGCTCGGTGTAGGCGGACTCGCCCACGCCGGTGCGGTCGGCCAGTTTGTTGCGGCAGGCGGCCACCAGGTCGCCGAGCACCGCGGACGCGGTGGGCGCGCCGCCGGCGCCGGGGCCGTAGAACATCAGCTGCCCGGCGGCGTCGGCCTCGACGAAGACCGCGTTGTACGCCTCGCGGACGCCGGCCAGCGGGTGGCTGAGCGGGATCATCGCGGGGTGGACGCGGGCGGTGACCGAGCGGCCGTCGGCGGCGCGTTCGCAGATGGCCAGCAGTTTGACGACGCAGCCCATGCGGGTGGCGGAGGCGATGTCGGCGGCGGTGACCTCGGTGAGGCCCTCGCGGTGCACGTCGTCGATGGTGACGCGGGTGTGGAAGGCGATGCCGGCCAGGATCGCGGCCTTGGCGGCGGCGTCGAACCCCTCGACGTCGGCGGTCGGGTCGGCCTCCGCGTAGCCGAGTGCGGTGGCCTCGTCGAGCGCCTCGGAGTAGCCGGCGCCGGTGGAGGTCATCCGGTCGAGGATGAAGTTGGTGGTGCCGTTGACGATGCCGAGCACCCGGTTGACCTTGTCGCCGGCCAGCGACTCGCGCAGCGGGCGGATCAGCGGGATCGCGCCGGCCACCGCGGCCTCGTAGTACAGGTCGACGCCGGCCGCCGTGGCGGCCGCGTGCAGGGCGGCACCGTGTGCGGCCAGCAGGGCCTTGTTGGCGGACACCACGCCGGCGCCGTGCTCGAAGGCGGTGGTGATCAGGGTGCGCACCGGCTCGATGCCGCCGATGACCTCGACGACCACGTCGATGTCACCGCGTTTGACCAGGGCGGTGGCGTCGGTGGTGATCAGCTCCTGCGGCACGCCGGCCCGTACCCGGTCCGGGCGGCGCACCGCGATGCCGGCGAGTTCGACGGGCGCGCCGATGCGGGCGGCGAGGTCGGCCGCCTGCGTCGTCATGATGCGGGCCACTTCCGAGCCGACCACTCCACAGCCCAGCAGCGCCACCCGCAACGGACGCGTACGCATCATGCGACCTCGTTTCTCGCACGTCGGTTTCTCGCCGGCCTCGCGACCGCTTGCCACCCTCGTCACCCTGGTCACCCGCGGTTCCGGGGCCGCCTGGGACGGTCCCGGAACGGGGTAGTACGGACCAGTCTCACCCACTGGACGTGAGTTTCTATGCCCGGTCCAGCATTCGAGACCAAGATCTTGCTAACCGATATCGAGACGCAGGAGATCCTCCTCCGTCTCACGCCGCACGATCTCCCGGGAGGCACCGTCGTTGACGGCGACCACCGGGGGGCGCAGGGCGTGGTTGTAGTTGCTGGCCATCGAGCGGCAGTACGCGCCGGTGGCCGGGACCGCGATCAGGTCGCCGGGGGCCAGGTCCTCGGGCAGGAACGCGTCGCGCACCACGATGTCACCCGACTCGCAGTGCTTGCCGACCACCCGCGACAGCATCGGCGGCGCGGTGGAGGACCGCGAGACCAGGCTGACGCTGTAGCGCGCGTCGTACAGCGCGGTGCGGATGTTGTCCGACATGCCGCCGTCCACGCTGACGTAGGTGCGCAGGCCCTTGAGCGGCTTGATCGTGCCGACCTCGTAGAGGGTGAACGCGGTCGGGCCGACGATGGCGCGGCCCGGCTCGACCGAGATGCGCGGCACGGCGAGGCCGGCCGCCTCGCACTCGCGGGTGACGATGTCGTTGAGCGCGACGGCGATGCGGTCCGGCTCGCGCGGGTCGTCGTCGGGGGTGTAGGCGATGCCCAGGCCGCCGCCGAGGTCGATCTCCGGCAGCTCCACGCCGTGCTCGTCGCGGATCTCGCGCAGCAGGCCGACGACCCGGTGGGCGGCGACCTCGAAGCCGGAGGTGTCGAAGATCTGCGAGCCGATGTGCGAGTGGATGCCGATGAGTTCGAGGCTGTCGAGCTTCAGCGCGCGGCGCACGGCCTCGGCGGCCTGCCCGTCGGCGAGCGCGATGCCGAACTTCTGGTCCTCGTGCGCGGTGGCGATGAACTCGTGGGTGTGCGCCTCGACGCCGACGGTCACCCGGATCTGCACCCGCTGCCGCGTGCCGAGCCGCTCGGCGATCCCGGCGACCCGCACGATCTCGTGGAAGGAGTCCAGCACGATCCGGCCGACGCCGGCCCGGACCGCCCGCTCGATCTCGCGTGCCGACTTGTTGTTGCCGTGCAGCGCGATGCGCTCCGCGGGCATACCGGCCGACAGCGCGGTCGCCAGTTCCCCCTCGGAGCACACGTCCAGGTGCAGCCCCTCCTCGTCCAGCCACCGCACCACCGCGCGGGACAGGAACGCCTTGCCGGCGTAGAAGACGTCCGCGTCCGGCCCGAACGCCTGCTTCCACGCCCGGCAGCGGGCCCGGAAGTCGCTCTCGTCCAGCACGTACGCCGGCGTGCCGTGTTCGCGCGCGAGCTGCTTGACGTCGACGCCGCCGACGCTGACCACACCGTTCGCGCCACGGCTGACGGTCCGCGACCAGACGCGCTCGTCGAGGACGTTGAGGTCGGCGGGGGGCGCGGCGTAGTGCCCTTCCGGCAGTACGTCGGCGTGCCGGGGCCCCGCGGGGTGCGCGCTGCGGCTCACGCGGCGGCTCCTCGGGGGTGGGGGGTGAGGCCGGGGGCGACGGGGA
>NZ_JAAGKO020000079.1 GCF_027947535.2 Streptantibioticus silvisoli | reverse complement strand
GTAGTGGAGGTTGACGGGGGGCACTCCCCCTCAACTTCCGTACGCAGCAAGGAGAAACGTGCCGATGAACCGGCCGAAGAAGATCACCCTCGCCGGCGTCGTGACCGCGGCGCTGGTCGCGGTCACCGCGCCGGCCACGGCGTACGCGTCGAGCAGCGCGCCGGCCGCCCCCGCGGCGCACCACGCCGCCGGTGCCAGAGCCGCAGGCGCCCAGGCCAGCACGCCCGTCACGCAGCTGATCGGGTCCGGGACGATGAACGACGGGGCAAGTTGGAGCGTGTCCCTGGTGTACTACGCGCACGTCCCGGCGGCCTACGTCGCGCAGAACGGGCCGGTGCCCGCCGGCGACAGCCTGCTGTGCCAGCGCGTCGTCATCGCCGGGACGCAGGTCGACGCGCAGGCCGGGGCCTGGGCCGACTGCCAGCCGGTGGACGACTCGGCCGCCCCGCAGAGCGACGAGGGGCTGTGGGGCAACACGGAGAAGGGCACCTCCGGTGACCGCGTCTTCGTCGCCCGGCCGCCGGCCTCCGTCACCCGCGCCGTGATGTCGCTGGCCGACAGCGACCAGCGCACCGCCCAGGTGGTCGGCGTCCCGGGCACCGCCTACCGCGCCTACGCCATCCCGGTCTCCGGGGGCGAGACCATCGCCTCGGTCGACGAGTACGACGCCGCCGGCCAGCTGGTCGACCAGCAGACCGACTGGCGCTGATGAGCACGGCGCCGCGGAGCCGGACGGGGGCGGTCTCCGCGGCGCCGGTACTCTCGCCCCACCCCCACGAACGCCAGGGACTGACCTTCGTGCACACCGGCAACGACCGTGACGACGACGCCGACTTCACGGAGTTCACCACCGCCCGCTGGAGCCAGCTGGTGCGGACGGCGTACATGCTGACCGGTGACTTCCACGAGGCCGAGGACCTCGTGCAGACCACGCTGATCAAGCTGCACGCGCAGTGGCGGCGGGTCCGGCGCGAGACGGCCGACCAGTACGTGCGCCGCGCCCTGGTCAACAACAACCGCAGCCGGCACCGCAAGCGGCGGGTGGTCCACCTGCTGACGCCCTTCCTGCCCGACGTTCCGCAGGCGCCGCCGCCCGCGTACGACGGCGACGCCGCGCTGTTCGACGCCCTGGCCACCCTGCCGCCGCGGCAGCGCGCGGTGGTGGTGCTGCGCTACTGGGAGGACCTGAGCGCGGAGGAGGTGGCCCGCACCCTGGGCTGCACCGTCGGTACGGTCAAGAGCACGGCCTCGCGGGCCCTCGCCAAACTGCGCAGCCACCCGGCGGTCGCGGCGGGCGCCCTCACTACCTCCGGAGACCCCGTATGACCTCCCCGACCGGCGGACCCGGGCGCGATCCGGTGGAGCAGCGGCTGCGCCGGACCATGGAGCACATGGCGGCGCGGCACGAGCCCGCGCCGGTGCCGATGCAGCGGATCCTGCGCGCGAGCCGGGTCCGGCGCACCCGGCGGCGCACCCTGACCGCGGCCGCGGCGGCCTGCCTGCTGGCGGGCCTGGCGGTACCGGTGGCCCGGCTGACGTCCGACGGCGCACGGCGGGTCGACATGCCGCCGGCTGTCACCGCGACACCGTCGCCGCACCCGTCGGCGCACCTGTCGGCGCCGGCCGCGGTCTCCGCGCCGATCGGCTCGGGGACGGTGGCCGGGGTGCCCTGGTCGGTGACGCTGGTGTACTACCCGCGACTGCCCGCCGGTTACGTCCGGCCGGACGGTCTCGGGACAACGGTCTACCGCTCCCTGCTGTGCAAGCGCACGGTCGTCGCCGGAATCCGCGTGGACCGGCAGGGCGGGCAGTGGGCGGACTGCTACCTCCTGACCGGTCCCGACGACCCCGACGACGGGTCGGCCCTGTTCACGGCTTCCACGCCGGGGCAGCACGACACGCGGGTGTTCATCGGCCACCCGGTGGCCGGCACCACCCATGCGGTGGTGACCCTGCACGACGGGCACCGGTCGGCGGCCCGGGTGGTCGACGTCCCCGGCACCGCGCAGCGCGCGTACGCCGTGGCCCTGGCCGCCGGTTCGTCCATCGCGTACACCCAGGAGTACGACGCGTCGGGCCACCTGCTCAAAACGGTTCCGGGCGGACTGCCCGACGGCGGAGGCTGACGAACGGGCGCCGGGCCCCGGACTGCGGGGGCGGGGGGATCGCGGGGGCGGGAGGATCGCGGGGGCGACGGGCCGCCGGACGCAGGGCCGCGGGACGCCGGATCACCCGGCGGCGGGGACGAACTCGGGCGTGGCGGACGGCTGGTGGCCGATCCGTGTTCCGGCGGCGGAGCGACTCCGGCCCCAGCCGACGCAGTTCGTACTCCGCCGGGGTGCGCGACACGCGCTCCGACGGCGGACCGACTCCGGCCCCCGCGGGCCGGGTCATAGTCCGCCGCGTCGATTCGCCTCATCTCTCGCGCTATTCACGGCCCCGACGCACGAGCGGGGCGCCGCGGCGGAGGGGTTTTCGAGCCGGCGGTGGGGCCGGCCCACGGCGTACCGTCGCGCCGGGCGTGCCTGCCGTCAGACGTCCGGAGGGCACTGTTCGGCCGCGGTGCGGACCTCGTCGAGCAGAGCCGCCACCGCGGGCAGCCGCATCGACCGGCGGCGCAGGACCGCGTGCACGCCGCGTGAGGGCCAGCCCAGGAGCGGGCGGGCGACGACGCGGGGGCCGGCCGGCGGTGACAGGCCGGTGCCGTGGGCGAGTGCCACGCCGACGCCGTGCGCGACCAGCCCTTCGGCGGTGGCCGGGTCGTCCGTGGTGGCCGCGATCCGCGGTTCGAAGCCGGCCTGGCGGCAGACGGTCAGGAACGCCACCCGGCCGCGGTCGAGCACCCAGTCCTCACCGGCCAGGTCCGCCAGGTCGAGGATGTGGCGGCCGGCCAGCGCGTGGCCGGCGGGCAGCAGTACGTGCTGGCGGCCGGTCAGCAGCGGCAGCAGCACCAGGTCCTCCGCCGGGCCGGGCCACCGCTCGGCGCCGGGTTCCGGGCCGACCAGCGCCAGGTCCGCGTCGCCGGAGTACAGCGCGTCGTACGCCTCGGCCGCGTCGGCCCGGTCGATGACCACCTCGACGTCCGGCCACAGGTGCCGCAGTCGCGCGACGGCCTGCGGCAGCAGGGAGACGCACGCCCCGACGTCGGCCGCGACCCGCACGGTGGCGCCGGACCGCACGGCGCCGACGCTCAACTCGTTCTCGATGTCGCGCAGTTCGGCCAGCAGTGTCTCGGCGTACTCGGCGAGCCGGGTGCCGGCCGCGGTGAGCCGGATGCCGCGCCCGGCGCGGACCACCAGGGGGAGTCCGACGGCGCGTTCCAGCGACCGCATCCGGTAGCTGACCGCGGGCTGGGTATAGCCGAGCGACCTGGCGGCGGCGGTGTAGGAACCGGTTCTCGCCACGCCCACGAGTACCGCCAACTGCTGGGTATCGAGCACGCCTCACTATAAAAGAGTGGTGTCGACAGCCACCGAAGTCTTATTGGACGGGCCGTCGACAGGCCGTCAGACTGAGATCGCGCCGGCTGCCGCCGACTGGGAACAGCGGCCCGGCGTGCCGGTGGTCCGCACGGATCCCCGGTCCGGCGAATCGTTCGGCACACCGCGTCACGCTCCGGTCGGGGGACACGACGGAGCCGGAACACCGCACCGCGCGCCCTGCCGGTGCTCCCCTCCAGAGAACCCCGAACTTCTGTGGATTGGTGGAAGATGTCCCACACGGATGGCTGGAACCGGATGCAGCCGGCGGTCTCGGCCGGCCTGCCGCTGCATCAGATGGCGTTGAACGAGACGTACCACCCCCCGCTCCCCGGCGTCCTGCGGGCCGTCGCCGACACCGCGTCCCAGGCGCACCTCACGCTCGACGCGATGGGCCAGGGCCTGGAGCGGACGATCGCGGAGCAGGTGGACGTTCCCGTCGCGGACGTGCTGGTGGGGCCCGGGTCGGCCGGGCTGCTCCAGCAGATGATCGCCACGCACACCGGTCCCGGCGCCCGGCTGGTGCACGCCTGGCCGTCGTGGGAGGCGTACCCCATGATGGCGGCGAACGCCGGCTGCGCGACGGTCCGCGTGCCGTTGCTCGACGGCGTCCACGACCTCGACGCCCTCGCGGACGCGGCGGCGGACGGCGGCGGGCTGCTGCTGGTCTGCAACCCCAACACCCCCACCGGTACGGCGGTCGGCGAGCAGGCGCTGCGCCGGATGCTGGACCGGCTGCCGGCCGGCGTGACCGTCCTGATCGACGAGGCCTACCGCGCCTTCTCCGACGACAAGACGGTGGCCGCCGGCATCGACCTGTACCGGGACGACGAACGCGTCTGCGTGGTGCGGACGTTCTCCAAGTCGCACGGGCTGCTGAGCCTGCGCGTCGGATACGTGGTCGGGCACCCGCGGGTGCTCGCGCCGATGCGGGCGTTGCAGATGTTCTTCCGGGTCAGCGCCGTGGCGCAGGCCGCCGCGGTGGCGGCGCTCGCGGAGGACGCGGAGATACGGCGCCGCTGCGCCGAGACGGTCGTCGCGCGCGAGCGGTTGCGGGACGTGCTGCTGGGCCAGGGCTGGGACGTGACGCCCAGTCAGGCGAACTTCCTGTGGCTGCCGCTGACCGAGGGCGTCGAACGCTTCACCCAGTTCTGCGCGGACAACGGCGTGCTGGTGTGCGGCAAGCCCGGTGAGGGCATCCGGGTGACCGTCTCCAGCCCCGAGGCGAACGACGCCTTCGCCGCGCTGGCGGCCGCGTTCAGACAAGGCACCGCCGACCACTGACCCCGCCCGGGTCCGGGTTGCCGAGGACCCGCGGCCGGCGGCCGTCCCGTCGCACCGTCGACTCCCGTTCCCCGCAAGGGACTTGAGGCGCCGCCCGCACAGCGTGCCGCGCCCCGGCGACCGGCTTCCCCGATCCCGTTCCCCTCCTGCCTCCTCGTTCCCCCTGCCCGTTCCCCCTGCCCGTTCCCCCTCCCGCGCACCGCGCCCGCCGTTGCGGCGCCGCGCCGTGCTTCCCGCGGGCCCGCGTACCCGACCCCGTGTCCAGACCCCCGCCCGGGGTTCCTTCGTGATGCCCCGGCACTACTGGAAGTGGTGGACGCACGATGACTTCCCACAGCCCGGCGGCCGTTGCCGCCGCCCATCCCCCGCCGCCGGACACCGGCCGCGCCCGTGACCTGCTGCTGCGCGAACTCGACGGCAGGTGGCCGGCGGACGGCCGGCGCCTGGACCGGATCGCCCGTTACGCGCTGCTGCCGGCCGGCAAGTTCCTGCGCCCGGTGCTGCTGGCCGAGTCGGCGCGGGCGGTCGGCGCGGGAGGGGCGCAGATCGCGCCGGCCGCGCTCGGCGTGGAGTTCCTGCACGTCGGCTCGCTCGTGCACGACGACGTCATCGACGGTGACGAACTGCGGCGCGGCCGCCCCTCGGTGATGGCACGGCACGGGGTCGCGGACGCCGTGGTGGTCGGCGACGCGCTGATGATGAGTATGTTCGCGGCGGTGGCGGAGTGCGCCGAGCGCGGGCTGCCGGCCGGCCGGGTCGTGGAGGCAGTGCGGGTGCTGGCGGCGGCCGGGGTCGACCTGTGCCACGGCCAGCTGATGGAGGCCGAGCTGTGCGGTGACGCCGGCTGCGGCCTGGAGCGCTACCTGGCGGTGAGCGCGCTCAAGACCGGGGCGCTGTTCCGGGCCGCCTGCCTGGCCGGTGCGGTACTGGGCGGCGGCACCCCCGCGCAGCAGCGGGCGCTGCGCCGGTACGGCGAACACCTGGGCAGCGCCTTCCAGATGCGCGACGACCTGCTGCCGTACGTGGGCGACGCCGGGGTCACCGGCAAGTCGGGGCTGAGCGATCTGGCCAACCGGCGTCCGACGTTCCCGCTGGTGGTGGCGCACGACCGGGCGGACCGGGCCGGACGCCGGCTGCTGGAGCGGGTGCTGAGCGGTGCGGTGCCGGCGGCCGAGGCGCTCGGGGCGGTCGCGGCGCTGCTGCGGCGCACCGGCGCGCTGGCGGCGGCGGAGGAGCGGGCGCGGCAGGAGGTCGCGGCGGCGAAGGGGTGTCTGGCGGAGCTGCCGGCCACGTCGAGCCGGACGCTGCTGGAACGGGTCGCGGACTTCTCCGCCGACCGGGCCCGGTGAGCGCCGCGGGCACGGCGGGCCGGATCTGCCGTGCGCACGTGCAGACCTGGCGGCCGTACACCCTGTGGTACCCGGGGCTGGTGGGGCTGGCCGGCGCGGCGCTGGCCGGCGGGTCGCCGCCGGTGGCGCTGCTGCTGGTGGCGTGGGGCGCCCCGACGCTGGGCTGGGTGGCCGGGCACTATCTCGGCGACTGGTTCGACCGGGAGCTCGACGCCATCGCCAAGCCGCAACGCCCCATCCCGCAGGGCCGGTTGAGTCCGGCGTCGGCGGTGGCCGCCGGGGTGGCCTGCGCCCTGGCGGCCGCGGTCGTCGCGGCGCTGGCGAACTGGCGGGCGGTGCTGCTGGTCGCGCTGGCGGTGCTGGGCATCGTGGCGTACAGCCGGGTCTTCAAGGGCCGCGGCCTGTCGGGCAACGTGGTGCGCGGGACGCTGACCGCGCTGACGGTGGTCTTCGGCGCGATGGCGGTGCGGCCCGGTGAGGGACCGCCGGGCCGGGCGCTGGTGTTCGCCGCCGTCTTCCTCGCGCACGACACGGCGTCGAACCTGGTGGGCACGCTGCGCGACGTCGACGGGGACCGGGCGGGCGGCTACCGCACGCTGCCGGTGGCCCGCGGGCTCGCGGTGGCCGGCCGCACCGCCGCCGGGCTGTACGCGGCGGCGATCCTGCTGGCCTTCGGCGGCGCGGCACGGGTGCCGGCGCACCCGTGGGAGACGGTCGCGCTGCTGGGGTGCGCCGCCGCCGCGGGGGTGGCCGCGTTCGGGCCCGTACTGCGCGGCGGGGAGCGGCTGTCGGCCGGGGCGGCGCTGCGGGCGCACGAGGTGCTGGTGGGCGAGCGTCTGGTGCTGGCGGCCGCGGTGCTGGCGGGCGGGCGGGGGCTGGGGTGGGCCCTGGTGCTGCTGGTGCCGCTGCTGGCGGCGAGCGTGCTGACCCAGCGGGCGATGCGGGCCCGTCACGAGTCGCCGGGTGCGGACGCCGGTCCGGCGCCGGCCCCGGTATCCGATCCACGCCGGCCCGCGGGCCGGCCCGAACAGGTAAGGACGGCTCCTCATGCCGAACCGCACCACTGACGACACGCTGGCTGCGGCCGTGGACCGCGGCGCGGCGGCGCTGCTGGCCCGGCTGCGGGCCGACGGGGTGTTCGCCGCGGACGGCGACCGCTTCGCGCCGGCGAACACCGCGGCGGCCGTCGTCGCCCTGTGCGCGGCGGGCGGCGGGGACCCGGGCGGGGTGATCGCGGCGGGCGTGCGGCGGTTGCTGGCCACCCAGCGGCCGGACGGCGGCTGGGCGATGGACGGCGTGCCGTCGGAGCCGTTCAGCACGCTGGTGGTCACCGCCGCGCTGCGGATGGCGGCGCCGCACGAGGCCGGGCCGGCGATCGCGGCGGGCCGGGAGCTGGCCGGCCGGCTCGGCGGTGCGGCGGCGCTGCCGGAACCGGTGATGGCCGGTCTGGTGCGGCAGTTCGACGCGCTGGCCGGCTTCGGCGACGAGGCGGCGCTGCCCCGGCTGCCGTTGGAGCTGTTGCTGCTGCGCGGTCCGGCGCGCCGGCTGCTGAGCCTGCGCCTGCCGATCTTCGCCGCCCTCGCCCTGGGCCAGGAGGCGCACCGGCGGCGCGGTCCGCTGGGCCGGTGGCTGAACGGCAGGGCCCGGCCGGCGGCGCTCGCGGTGGTGCGGGAGGCGTACGAACGCGAGGGCTCCACCGGCGGGTTCAGCACCGACCCGTGGCTGACGGCGCTGATCTGCCTGGGCGTCGGACGGTCCGGGCGGGCGCCGGACATCGCCCGTGCGGCGGCGGACTGGCTGCGGGCGGCGGCCCGGCCGGACGGCGGGTGGGACCTGATGCCGCTGGACATCACCTGGTCCACGTTCGCGCTCTCCGCGCTGCTGGCGGCCGGTGCGGGAGCCGGGCGGCTGGAGCCGGTGCGGGAGATGTTCCGCGCCCGGCAGCAGGACGTGCCGTTCACCGCGCTGGCCTGCCCGGCGGGCCACTGGGGGTTCTCCGGCGACCGCAGTTGGCCGATGGCGCTGGAGACCGCCGAAGTGGCCGCGCTGCTGCGGGCGTTGCCGGGCGGTGCGGAGGACCGCTGGGCCCGGGACGGCATCGGGTGGCTGACGTCCGCGCAGGACCGGTCGGGCTCGTGGAGCCTGGCGGTGCGCGACAGCAAGCGGGGCGGTTTCGGGCCCTGTCCGCAGATGACGGCCAAGGCGGTCGGCGCGCTGCTGGGGGCGGGGGTCGCGGTGTCCGACCGGCGGGTGGCGCGGGCGCTGGAGTGGCTGGCCGGTGAGCAGCGGGCGGACGGTTCCTTCGAGGCGATGTGGTACCGCGGCCCGGTGGCCGGCACCGCCGCCGTGCTGGAGGCGTACTGCCTGGCCGGCCGGGCGGACCACCCGGTGGCCGCCGCCGCGCGGCGGTGGCTGGCGTCGGCCCAGCGCGCCGACGGTTCCTGGGGCGCCGGCGACCCGACGGCGCCCGACGCGCCGCCGCAGGGGCGAACGGCACCGCAGCGGCCCGGTTCCGGACCGCCGGAGCCGGTTGCGGGGAGCGTTGCGGGGACCGTGGAGGAGACGGCGTGGGCGCTGCACGCGCTGCTGGTGGCGGGCGCCGATCCGCTGGGCGGCGCGGCGGTGGGGGCCGGACGGTGGCTGACGGAGCGTCAGCGGGCCGACGGCGGCTGGCCGGGCGCGCCGGTCAACGAGTACATCCGCCACTGCTTCCGTTACACCGACGACGTGATCGCCTCCGGTCTCGCGGTACGGGCGCTGGCCCGGCTGCGCGGCACGGGCGCGCGAGGGGGTGCGGCATGACGGCGGAACGCTCCGGGCGGTACGACGTGGTGGTGTGCGGGGCGGGGGTCGCCGGCCTGGCGGCGGCGCGCGGGCTGGGCGACCTGGGCCTGCGGGTGCTGCTGGTGGACAAGCAGGACCGGCCGCGCGCGGTGGCCAAGGGCGAGGTGCTGCAACCGGGGGCGCTGCGGGTGCTGCGCCGCTGGGGCACCGAACGGCTGCTGGAGGAGCGCGGTGCCGTGCGGCTGTCGCGGCTGGCGGTGCGCACCGCGGACGGCGCCTCGCTGATGACGCTGGACTACGGCCGGCTGCCGGACGGTGACCGGTCGCTGCTGGCCCAGGACCACCTGACCGTCCTGGAGTCGCTGGCCGCCGGGCTCGCCGACGGGGTCGAGGTGCTGCGGGGCGTCCTGGTCGAGGGGGCGCTGCGGGACGCGTCGGGCCGGGTGTGCGGGGTGCGGCTGTCGCAGGGCGGCCGGGTCCGGGAGGAGTACTGCCCGCTGGTGGTGGCGGCCGACGGCATCGGCTCGAAGCTGCGCCGGGCGGCCGGGGTGCGGGTGCGGCGGGCGGAGTACCCGCACCGGCTGGTCTCCTTCGACATCGAGGGGGTGCGGGACGCGCCGGCCGACTTCTCCGCCTACTTGACCGACCGCGGCCTGCGCCTGGTCTACCCGCTGCCCGGCGGCCGGGTCCGGCTGTACGCGCAGGCCGCCCCGCAGGAGGTGCAGGGCCGGCCGGCCGGGGCGTGGGCGCCGTGGTGCGAGGAGATGCTCACCGGGGTACCGGCGCTCGGCGGGCTGCGGGAGCCGTTGCTGGCGTGCGCGCACCGGCGGCAGGCGTTCCCGGTCACGCGGCTGCTGTCCCCGGCGGTGGCGCTGCCGGGGCTGGCCTTCGTCGGGGAGTCGGCGTACGCGGTCCACCCGATGGCGGCGCAGGGCATGAACACCGCGGTGGTCAGCGCCGCGTCGCTGGCCGACCGCCTCGCGCAGGCGTGGGACGGGTCGGGCCGCCCGTCGGCCGCGGTGGTGGACGCCGCGCTGGAGGCGTACCGGCGCGAGCGGGCCGACGTGCTGGCGCGGACCGCCCGTACCAGCGACAACGCGGCGCGGATGGTGACCGACCTGTCGTGGCGCGGCCGGATCGTCGGGCGGCGCGCGCTGCGGCACACCGGGGCCAACCCGCGGCTGCGGTACGCGGTGACCCGGGCGATGTCGGGACTGGGCGGGCCGCCGCTGACCCCGCTGGACCGGCTCCAGCAGATCGGCCTGCTGCCGGACCCGCGCTCCCACCGGGTGCCGGCGCTGTGACCGCGGGCCGCCGCCCTGCTATCCGTATCCCCCGCAACCCCCTTCGTGAGGACGGTTCTTCGTGAGCATCAACGACCTGCGGGTCACCCCGGTCTCCGGCGCGCTCGGCGCACGGCTGCACGGTTTGGACCTCAACGACGTCGACGACGCGGTCTTCGAGCGGGTGCACGAACTGCTGCTGCGCCACCTGGTGTTGTTCGTCCCCGGGCAGGTCGGGCTGACGCCGCAGGCGCACGTCGCGCTGGGCAGGCGGTTCGGCGAGGTCGAGGTGCACCCGTTCCTGCCGAAGGTCGACGGCCACCCGGAGCTGACGCTGATCGAGTCCGACAAGGGCGGCAAGGCCGACGAGTGGCACATCGACGTCACCTTCACGCCGACCCCGCCGATGGCCTCGATCCTGCACCTGGTGACCTGTCCGCCGGCCGGCGGCGACACCATGTGGAGCAACCAGTACCTGGCCTACGAGACTCTGTCCGCGCCGTTCCGCGAGATGCTCGACGGGCTCACCGCGGTCCACGTGCTGCGGGCGCCGGAGGTGGGCGAGTTCAGCGCCGAGCACCCGGTGGTGCGGGTCCACCCGGAGACCGGCCGGCGTTCGCTGTACGTCACGCGGATGTGGACCTCGCACATCCCGCAGTTGAGCCGGGACGAGAGCGACGCGGTGCTCCAGCACCTGTTCGACCACTCCGAGTCGCCGCGTTTCAGCTGCCGTTACCAGTGGCAGGCCGGCGACGTGGCGATCTGGGACAACCGGGCGACCCAGCACCTGGCGGTCAACGACTACGCGGAGTACCGCCGCGGTCAGCGGGTGACGGTGCTCGGTGACCGGCCGACCGGTGACGCCCCGCGCTGGAAGGAGTACGAGCGGGCCGGTGACGAGCGGTACTGGCCGCGCCGGGTCACCGCGAAGTCCGGCTACTGACACCGCCGTTCGTGCGCGTCCCGCCCTAGCGGGCGCGGCGCGCACGAACCGGTGCCGGCGGCGGTCAGGCGGCGAGGGCCTTGGTGCCGGGGGCGCAACTGGCGTACAGCGCGGCGCGTTCGGCGGCCGGGAGCCGGTCGGCGGCGCCGCCGCGCCGGCCGTCGAGGTGGCGGGCGGCCGCGTCCAGCCACTGCGGCAGCGGATCGACGCCCACGTGGGCGGCCAGCCGGACCAGTTCGCGGCGGGGGTCGCCGACCAGGTCCTCGTAGGCCAGCGACGTGCGCAGGCCGGCGGGGACGGCGTCGAGGTGGGCGAGCCCTTCCAGGACGGTGTCGGACCACAGGCCGCCGAAGTCGGCCACGGGCTGCCGCAGTTCCAGCAGGACGCGCGGGTCCTGCTCCGCACCGGCGGCGAGCCGGGCCAGTTCGGCCGGCAGCCCCTCGGCGCCGTCGCCGGCCGCGTCGCGCATGAGCTGGATCAGCCGGAACCCGGGGTGCCGGCTCATCGACAGCGCGCAGTCGGGCCCGTTGCGGAAGAGGTGGACGAACCGCGCCTCGGGGAAGGCGCGGTGCAGGTCGGGCACCGAGCGCAGCGAGTAGCCGGAGCGTTCGACCACGGCACGGCCGCCGCAGCGCTCGGCGAGCGCGTCGAACAGCGCCCGGTAGTGGCCGGCGACCGGTCCGGTGGGCCGGGCCGCCAGCCGCGGTGCCAGCGCGTCGTAGAGCGCGTCCGGGTCGTCGGTCAGGTGCGGCAGCGTCATCAGCGCGATCGCCGGGATGCCGCCGTCCTCGGCCGAGAACCGGCCGGCGCACGCGGGGTAGAGGAACTCCGGCAGCGGGACGCCGCAGCGGATCATCCGGGTGGCGAACGCCCGCGGCTCGGCGAGCATCGACCAGAACTGCGCTCCGTCCAGCGGCTGTTCGGGCAGGGCCGTCGGGGCCAGCGCGGCGAACAGCTCGTTGACGCTGAGGATGTCGGGGTGCAGGCGCAGAACGCCGGACAGCGCGGTCGATCCGCACCGGCCGGTACCGACGACGAAGGTCAGCGGCCGTGACGTCATCTCACTCCCGGGAAACGGCGGTGGGGGCAATACCGGTCCGTACGACGGTGGTTCGGTCCGCCTCCTCCGTCCCCGGACGCGATCAGCAACGCAACTACCCACCCGTGGCGACGCCTACGCCGCACCGGGCGCCTTCAGGGGATACGTACCGGGTCCGGGGCCGGGTCCGGGGCCGCACCGCGTCCCGCCCCGGCGCCAGCGCGGTTCGGCGGCGTCCCGGCACGGTTCGGGCCCGCCGCCGCGTGCGTACTTCGGCGGTGGGCCCGGGGCCGTGCGGTGGTACTTCGGCGGGTCAGGGGCGCAGGCGTACCGGGAGTGCGCACAGCCCGTTCATCGCCTGGCTGGCCAGCCGGGGGTGGTCCTCGGTGGCGAGGGCCAGGTCGGGGAAGCGGTCGAAGAGCGCCGGCAGGGCGGTCGCCACTTCGAGCCGGGCCAGCGCGACGCCGAGGCAGTAGTGGGCGCCGTGCCCGAAGGCGAGGCCGGTGACCGGGTGTTCGCGGGTGATGTCGAACGATCCCGCGTCGGTGAACAGCGACTCGTCCCGGCTGGCGTTGGCCAGTCCGATGATGACCGGGTCGCCCGCCTTGACGGTGACGCCGCCCAACGGGGTGTCGGCCAGGGCGAACCGGAAGAAGACCCGCTGGACGGGCGGGTCGTGGCGGAGCGTCTCCTGGATGACCTGGTCCCAGCTGTAGCGGCCCTCGCGGACGAGGGCGAGCTGTTCCGGGTGGGTGAGCAGGGCCTTGATGGCGTTGGTGACGAGGTTGACGGTCGTGTCGTGCCCGGCGACCACCAGGAGCATCAGGCTGTCGATCAGTTCGGTCCGGTTCAGCTGGCCGTCCAGGTGCGTCTGGAGCAGGCGCGTCGTCAGGTCGTCGGCGGGCTGCTTCTCCTTGACGGCGACCAGTTCGTCCAGGAGCGTCAGGACTCCCGCGTGCGCCCGGCCGGCCTGCTCGGGGGTGGCGGTGCTCAGCAGCAGGATGCCGGTGTGCTTGCCGAACTCCTCCCGCATGGCGAGGTCGTCGATCCCGAGTAACTCGCAGATGACGCCCATCGGGATGGGCAGCGCGTACCGCGACTTGATGTCGACGACGGCCCCGGCGGGTTCGTCCGCCAGCCGGTCGAGCAGCTCCTGGGTGATCTGCTCGATGCGGGGCGCGTAGCTCTGGGTCGGCCGGCGGTTGAAGGCGTGACTGACCGGGTTGCGCAGCCGCGCGTGGTCCGAGCCGTCCTTGTTCAGCATCGTCTGACCGACCGCGAGGGCCATCAGCGGCCAGTCGTGCTGGATCTCGCCGTCCCGGAAGGCACGCCAGTGCTTGGGGTCCTTGGCGAACTGCCGGCTGCTGAGCGCCTCGCGGGTGGTGGCGTCGTCCGTGGTGATCCAGGCGGTGACGGCCTGCGGCAGTTCGACGGGGACGCACCGGCCCATCTCCCGCAGGCGGCGGGCCTCGCCGTACGGGTCGGCCGAGGTCGGATCGAGGACCATGAGCGGATGATCGAGATCCATCATGACGGTCTCCGATTTCGTCGGGGTGATCCCCGGGAGACCGTTCCTGTCCGGTTGAGACCGGAACGGTTCGGTGATCGATTACTTCGTGGGCGTCGTGATGATAGGCCGTCGGATCACCGGTGGGAATAGCCCGCCGGACCCGGTACCGGCCTGATGGAAGCACCGGTCCGGGAGGGCGTGGCGCGCGGGGCGGACGGACGTCCCGGGTCAGCCCGTGGTGGGCTGGTACGCGTAGACCGTCGTGGCCACCTCGCAGGCGCCGGGCGAGACGATCTCGACCGACAAGGTGGTGGTGGCCGGGTCGTAGTCGATGCCCTCGGCCTCGTAGGTGCCCGAGCACAGGCTGATCTGCGGCAGCTGGAAGAGCGTGCTGACCTGACCGGTGACCGCGCTGCCGTTGAGGGGGTGCGGCAGGTCGACCTGGATCACGTCCTTGTTGGCGTCGTCGGAGGCGCACACCAGGCGGGTGTCGGAGACGAAGTCGCAGCCCTGGATGTCGTTGACGCTCTGGTCCAGGGTGATCTGCCCGGCCTGCGCGAGGGTGCCGCCGGTGGCCGGGGTGGAGGGGTTGGTCAGCGGGGCGGGGAAGACCTGGAGGCGGTTCATGGTGCCCCACTCGCCGGCCACCAGCCACTGGGAGTCCGGCGAGACGGTGGCGAAGGAGTTGTTCAGCAGCTCGCCCGGGTCCAGCGGGTGGGTGTAGTCGTAGGCCTGCCCGGAGGGCGTGGTGACCTCGAACATCTTCGACGTCGCGTCGTCGCCGCCCTGGTAGGCGTCGAAGACGTAGCCGTTGGCGATGTCCGGGTCGCCCACATGGTTCCAGCCCTCGGCCCGCAGGCCGAGCGGGATGGAGGCGAGGCCGCGGGTCAGCAGCGAGTTGTCCGCCTGGCTGGCGATGCCCTCGCCGCCGGTGAGCGAGTTGACCAGCGACGTCCCGGTCTCCTGCCAGCCGCCGGGCGAGTCGGCGCGGGCGGTGGTGGTACCGGCCGCGGTGAGTGCGGCGGTGGCGAGCAGCAGTGCGATGGCGCGACGACGCGGAGCGGATGCGGTCAACGGAACCCCCAAAGGGTGTGGGTGGGCCGCCTCCGGCAACGGGCGGCGGCCTCGGGCTTGATGGACCCTAGACCCGGGCTTCCGGCGGCCACCACAACAGGTCGGCCAACTTGGCTTGAACACGTCACTGTTGGTCCGCATCCGACCGGTCGGACGACGCGCGGCGGGCGGACGCTCCCACCGGGACCACCACAGAACGCCCATATGCCGCGCGGACCGGCGCCGGTCCGCGACGAGGGCACCAACAAACCGGCCAGCCGTTCCGCTCCGGCGCGGCCCCACCCCCACCGGCGGTCGCGCCCCGCGGGGTGCCGGCGCCGCGGCCCGGGCGGCCCGACGGCCCGACGCCCGCGCCTACCCCCGGGCGGCCGGCACCGGGCCGACGCCGCCCTCCCCGGAACGCTCCGGGGGCAGCGCGGCGACCTGCCGGTGAACGCGCGGGCACGCGCGTACGTCCTCGGCGGTCAGCCGGTCAGCCGGTCAGGCGGTCAGGCGGTCAGGCGGTCAGGCGGTCAGGCGGTCAGCCAAGGTCGGCGAGGTCGGCGAGGTCGGCGGAGGCGGCGGGGATGGCGGAGGTGGCGGCCGGCGCCAAGGGTCGCGCCGGCGTACCCCGCTGCCCGGTACGGGTTCCGGCGCCGGACGCACCGGTGCCCCGGTCCCCCCGGGTGCGGGGTGGGCCGGGGCGGTCGGCTCAGCCGTGGAAGGCGGTGAGCCCGTTCGGGGTGCCGAGACCGGTCGGGCCGTCGTAGCCGGGGCCGGCGGTGCACAGGTAGGCCGGGCTGCACGAGCCGTTGGAGCCGCTCGTCACGTCGTTGAGGTTCCCGGTGTGGGCGTAGGGGAACGAGGACGGGTAGGAGCCGGACGACGGGGTGCCGGCGTCGGCGTAGACGCTGGCGATGATCGGCGAGGCGACCGAGGTGCCGCCGAAGACCTCCCAGCCCGGGTCGCCGCCGTAGGTGTCGTAGACCGCGACACCGGTGGCCGGGTCGGCCACCGCGGAGACGTCGGCCACGGTGCGGCGGGTGCAGCCGGAGTCCTTCTGCCAGGTCGGCTTGGCGTCGTACGCCGAGCAGCCGGAGCCGGCGCCGGACCACGCGGTCTCGGTCCAGCCGCGGGCGTTGGAGGCGCGCTTCAGGCTCGTGCCGCCGACCGCGGTGACGTACTTCGACGCCGCCGGGTACTCCACGCCGTAGCCGCCGTCACCGGAGGAGGCGGTGATGGCGATGCCGGGGTGGTTGAAGTACGAGGTGTCGTAGGAGGTGTCGGACGACGACTCGCCGCCGCCGTAGCTGTTGGAGACGAACTTGGCGCCGAGCGCGACGGCCTCGTTGACCGAGGTGCCGAGGTTGGCCATCGTGGCGGAGTTGGCCTCGACCAGGATGATGTGGGCGTTGGGCGCGATGGCCGAGACCATGTCGACGTCCAGCGACTCCTCTTCCGCCCAGCCCGCGTCGGGGGCGGGCAGCGAGGTGGTGCTGCCGGTCTGGCTGACCTTCTTGAAGCAGCCGCTGGCCACGGTGCAGGCGGGCAGGCCGTAGGTGGACCGGTAGACGTTGAGGTCCGCGGCCGCGTTGGGGTTGTCCTGGGCGTCGACGATCGCGACGGTCTGTCCCGCGCCGCCGTTGGCCGGCAGGGCGTAGGCGCTCTGCAGGTCGGCGGGCCCGAAGCCGGAGGGCAGGGCCAGCGGCGAGATGAACGAGGTGTGCGCGCCGCCGGTGACCTTCAGGGCGTTGCAGGCCAGGTAGCCGGCCTGCGGCGTGGCGCAGGAGTGGGTCACCGTCAGGCCGTGCACGGCGGGGGTGACCGGCGCGGCGCCGGCGGAGGGGGCCATGGCCAGGCCGCCGAGGGCGAGTCCGGCGACGGCGGTCAGGGAGAGCCCGGTGCGGCGTAAGGCCACGGGCACGGATCTGCGCAAGGTGGTGCCTCCTGTGGTTGATGAACCTGAGCTGGGTCTGGAGAACCTGGAGCTGGTTGATGAACCGTGGAGCCATGGAACGGACGGGCCGCCGGCGGGACTCGGGCTGCCGGGCGCGGTCCGGTTGCGCGATGGCGCGATGGCGCGGGATGGCGCGATGGCGCTGATACCTGACCGTTCCGATGTCCGGAGACGGATCCCGGGAAAAGTAGCCTGGCAGGCTCGCGTCAAACAACCCCCTCAAAAGGTTCTATACCTCGGCTTTGCCATCCCAAAGTGCTTAAATGATCAGAGAATTGCCTGCTCATTGGCTGTCTCGACGCCTTAATGACCATCAACGGTTGATCTCGGGCTTTTCGCCGACCGACGGCACAACGGGCCTCGGCGGCACGGGAAACGCGGGGCCGCGGGGCGGGAAACGCGGCACCGCGCGACCGCCGTACCGCCTTCGCCCGCTCCCCCGACGCGGCGGCCCCGCACCGGCGCACGCGGCGGTCACGGACCGCCAACGCCGCGGCCGCGTACCGGGCCCGCGCGCCGCTTCTGATCCCGTTCTGAGATCTCGCCCGCACCATGGCCCTGCCGGACGTCGGACGAAGGGTGGGACCGCGATGGACGACACGGGTGTGAACGGCGGGGAGGGCGGCGACGTCGAGGAGCGCACGCACCTGGCGGAGGCGCGGCTGCGGGACCGCCGGGGAGCGCCGCACGACCGGTTCCTCGCCTCGTACCGCGCCCGCATGGGGTACAAGGCGGAGATCCTGCGCCCGCCGGCCGTCCACGGGGTGCGGGACGCGGTGGACATCCACTGTCACGCGCACGAGGGCCAGCAGGACGCGCTGGCGGTCGCCCAGCTGGCGTCGGCCAGCGGCATGAAGGGGCTGCTGTTCAAGAGCGTCACCGGCCGGGACCGTACCGACGTGACGGGACCGGCCGGCGTGCTGCGCGAGGTGCGGGCCGAACTGGAGGAGTGGGGCGAGCGGACCGGGATCGAACCGGTCACCACCTGGCCCGGCTGGATCGTCACCGACACCCACGGACTGTCCGTCACCGAGGCCTGCCGCCGCCAGCTCGCCGACGGCGTCAAGGCGGTGTGGATGCCGGTCTTCCGCAGCGCCAACACCCTCAACAAGGTCGGCGGGCCGCCGATCATGTGGGGCGGCAGCAAGGACCCGAACGCCTGGAGCGACCCGCTGCCGTGGGAGGAGGCGCTGCGCGTCGGCGTCCACACCCTGGACGGCCGGGGGCGGCTGAAGCCGGAGTACAAGGAGGTCTTCCGGATGGTCGCCGACCACGACGTGATGATCTCCTTCGCGCACAGCACCCACGACGAGATCGACGCCATGGCCGAGGAGGTGCGCGACCTCGGCATCACCAAGGCGGTCGTGGACCACCCGTTCAGCCCGTTCATCGACCTGTCGCTGGAGCGGATGCGGGAACTGACCTCGGCCGGGGTCGTCATGAACTTCACCTACGACGAGATCTCGCCGCTGCTGGGCGTCAACCCCGAGCACATGTGCCGGACCATCCAGGCCCTCGGCACCGAGCACGTGACGCTGTCCAGCGACGCCGGCGAGCCGCTGTTCCCCAACACCGTCGAGGCGATCCGGCTGCTGCGGGCGCACATGCGCGCCTTCGGCCTGACCGACGACGAGATCCACCGGATCAGCTCCGTCAACCCCGCGCGGCTGCTCGACGCCGCCTGAACCTGGAGGTCCCGGCATGCCGGAGTTCGCGATGACCATGGCAGGGTCCCCGGTGCGGACCGAAGCGCTGTTCGACGTCCTCGACCCCGCCACCGGCGAGGTGTGCGGCCGGGCGCCGGACTGCACCGGGGAGCAACTGGACGCGGCCGTCGCGGCGGCGGCCGGGGCGTGGCCGGCCTGGCGGTCGGACGCGGCGTACCGCAGGCGGTGCCTGGCCGAGGCGGCCGTCGTGCTGCGCGGCGCGGCCGGCGGGCTGGCCGCGCTGCTGACCATGGAGCAGGGCAAACCGCTGCGCGAGTCGGCCACGGAGGTCGCCCGGGCCGCCGCCCGCTTCGAGTACTTCGCCGGCCTGGAGTACGGGCCGCAGGTGGTGGAGGACGGCGACGAGTGGCGGGTGGAGGTGCACCGGCGCCCGTTCGGGCCGGTCGCGGCCCTCGTCCCGTGGAACCTGCCGCTGCAACTGGCCGCCGCCAAGGCGGTGCCGGCCCTGGCGACCGGCAACACGGTGGTCCTCAAGCCCTCCCCGCACACCCCGCTCGCCACCCTGGAGCTGGGCCGCCTGCTGGCCGGGGTCTTCCCGCCCGGCGTGCTCAACGTCGTCTCCGGCCGCGCCGACCTGGGACGGCTGCTGGTCCGCCACCCGGGCATCCGGAAGGTCAACTTCACCGGTTCGACCGCCACCGGGCAGAGCGTCGCCGCCGCGGCCGCCCCCGACCTGAAGCGGCTCACCCTCGAACTCGGCGGCAACGACGCGGCGATCGTGCTCGACGACGCCGACGTCGAACGGGTCGCCGAGGGCGTCTTCGGGCCGGCGTTCGCCAACTGCGGCCAGCTGTGCCTGGCGATCAAACGCGTCTACGTGCCCGACGCGCTGCACGACGACCTGGTCGCGGCGCTGGCCGCCCGCGCCGGGCAGCTCACGGTCGGCAACGGCGCCGACCCGGCCACCGGGATGGGCCCGGTCAACAACCGCGCCCAGTTCGACCGCGTCACCGGTCTGGTCGCGGACGCGCTGGCCCACGGCGCCCGCGCCGCCGCGGGCGGCCACGCCCTCGACGGCCCCGGCACCTTCCACGCCCCCACGGTGCTCGACGGCCTCACCGACGGCGTACGGGTCGTGGACGAGGAGCAGTTCGGCCCGGTCCTGCCGGTCATCCGCTACCGCGACACCGAGGACGCGCTGGCCCGCGCCAACAACTCCCCCTACGGCCTGGCCGGTTCGGTCTGGGGCACGGACCTGGACCGCGCGGCGTCGATCGCGGAACGGATGGAGTGCGGCACCGCGTGGGTCAACGCCCACATCCGCATGACGTTCACCGAGCCGTTCGCCGGCAGCAAGTGGAGCGGCCTGGGCGTCTCCGGTGGGGAGTGGAGCCTGCACAGCCACACGGAACCCTTCGTCGTCCACCGGCCGAAGAAGTGACGGCTTCACGGCGACCGGGGCTTCCGGCGCGGGCTCACCGGTAAGGAGCTGCACCGGTAAGAGGCTGCACCGGTAAGGGGTTTCAGCGGTAACGGACTTCAGCGGTGCCGGACTTCACCGGCAAGGGGCCGCACCGGCGCCGGACTTCAGGGCGACCGCTTCAGCGGCGGGCGCGGGGTGCGGGCTCACCGGTGCCGGACTTCGGGGGTGACGTGGCCCGGGGAGACGTGCGCCGGGAAGGCCGTGCCGCGCTGTCGTCAGCCCGTCATGTCCCGTCCCGTGAGCCGCAACGTCGCGGTGCCGGCGCCGCGGACCGGTCGCGCGCGCGTCCGTACGGCCCGCACCGGTGGCGCACATCACGCGGTGCGGGTCGGCGCGGCAGGCACCTTCCGCACCCAACGGCAGGGCGGGGGCTTGGTCGCGGGGGCCGGGCGCAGGCGCGGGAATGTTGCGTACGTGAGGACGGGACGTCGACGGCGTGAACGGGGGCGCCGGCCCGTTGATTTGCGATCTTTTGATCACGATGACCGTTTGGCCACCCGCGTGCACTTACCGATGCAAAGACACCAGCCCCACCGCCCCTGTGACGCTGCTCACGCCCCAATCACCCCATCGAGTGGTCTTGTCGGGAACTTTTGGTATACAGCCGCCGCGAGACCATTAAATGTCCTGACAAATGCCCGCCCACCACCGCTCCCCGCGACGGGTCGAACACCGCAAAGAGCCTGGTGGGGGCACCAGCGGGCGGAGACCGTACCGACCGAACAAACGATTCGTCAGCTTCGCACACTTACTACCAGCTGGTTATTTGTGTTCGAGCGGTGGACTATGGTCGCTCAGCGGTCAACTACCGTCGCACTGCGTGCAGTTGGGACTCCGAACTGGACTCCCGAAGGAGTAGGCTACGAACCCGATTCCGAACCTCGGACCTGTTTCCGGCCGGAGCCCGCAACATCATGGCGGCTTCGAGCCCACTCCGTACACCAAACGGAGTACGGAGTTCCTCCGAGCGGGAAGGAATCGAACGTGACGAACAAGCACGGCGGGGACAACGAGGGCGGGGACAACGACGGCGCCGACATCAGGCTGCTGATCGCGATCCTCACGCTCATCACCGCACTCGTCACCTACGCGTCGTCGCACCACTGAAACACAGGCGTCCCGGACAGCTATAAGGGCCTGCGCCCAGCAGGCCCGGCCAGCGTCTAATTGGCCGGGACCGCCGGACGGCGACAACGCAAGCGGGGGCCCGGGCTGGTAGCACAGCTCGGGCTCTCCGTGATTCTCACGTCTTCAATCGCATATGACGCCGCGCCGCACGCCCCGCGGGGCGCCGGCGCCACGCACACGGTTTGCGTGCGTTCGCCACGGGAGACAAAGTACGGCCTCACTCGCCTTTTTGCAATGCCGCCACCGGCAGATCAGGCCAGGTCAGAGGCCATGTCGAGAGATCATTCGGGCTTGGTGTGCACGTCCTGACCTGCGAAGCGGGGTCTTTGCCGACGAGCCGTCAACTTCGTTTCCGTATTGCCGAACCAGGCCCTTTCCCAGCCCGCCGCACTATTGCTCTGGCATATGCCATGGACAAGGTCTCGCGTTTCCCGCCCGGTGCACCACTCACCGTTGAGCGGTGACCACACGCCCGTACGCCCCATTACCCCCGGCGGCACGGACGGCCGCACCCGCGAGAACCGCGCGCCGCACCGGTGCAGCGTACCCGGGCGGCCGACCGGCCCCCGGGGCGGCGACCGTCCACCGCGGCCGCGCGGGCGGCGGCGCACCGCCGCCGCCCGGGGGTTGCCGCCCGGCGGCGGATCACCAGTCGTGCACCGTGCCGTCCGCCAGCCGGTTGACGGGCAGGTAGGCGGGTTCGTAGGGATACCCGGCCGCCGCCTCGTCGTCCAGCTCGACGCCGAGACCGGGGTTCTCGCCGGGGTGCAGGAGGCCGTCGGCGAAGGTGAACGAGGTGCGGAAGACCTCCAGCGTGCGGGGGTCGTGGGCCATGTACTCCTGGATGCCGAAGTTGTGCACGGCCAGGTCGAGGTGGAGGGCCGCGGCCATGCCGACCGGTGAGATGTCGGTGGGCCCGTGCAGGCCGGACTTCACCCCGAACAGGGCTGCCGTGTCGAGGAGTTTGCGCATCGCGGTGACGCCGCCGGCGTGGGTGACGGCGGAGCGGACGTAGTCGATGAGGCGTTCGCTGAGCAGGGTCTGGTAGTCCTGGGCGGTGTTGAAGACCTCGCCGATGGCCAGCGGGGTGGTGGTGTGCTGGCGGATCAGCCGCAGCGCCGTCTGGTCCTCGCCCGGGGTGGCGTCCTCCAGCCAGAACAGGTCGTAGGGCTCCAGCGACTTGCCCAGCCGCGCCGCCTGCACGGGCGTCATCCGGTGGTGGCCGTCGTGCAGCAGGGGCAGTTCGGGGCCGAACTCGTGGCGTACGGCCTCGAAGACGGTGGGCAGGTGCCGCAGGTAGGCGCGGGTGTCCCAGGTCTCCACCACCGGAAGCGCCCGTCCGTCGGCGGCGCGGCGGGCGGGTTCGTAGTCGTAGCGGGCGCCGGCGTCGCCGCTGCCCGAGGAGGTGGCCACCCCGTAGACGGTGCCCAGGCCGGGGACGCCGGTCTGGATGCGCAGGGCCCGGTAGCCGGCCTCCAGGTGCGCGCGGACGGAGTCCAGCAGTTCGGGCACGTCACGGCCGGAGGCGTGCCCGTAGGCCAGCGCCCCGCGCCGTGACGCGCCGCCGAGCAGTTGGTAGAGCGGCATGCCGGCGGCCTTGGCCTTGATGTCCCACAGCGCCGTGTCGACGGCGGCGATGGCGGCCATCGTCACCGGCCCGCGGCGCCAGTACGCGCCGCGGTAGAGGTACTGCCAGGTGTCCTCGATCCGGTGGGCGTCACGGCCGATGAGCAGCGGGACGAGGTGGTCGGCGAGGTAGGAACGGACGGCGAGTTCGCGCCCGTTGAGCGTGGCGTCACCGAGTCCGGTCAGCCCGTCGTCGGTGGTGATGCGCAGGGTGACGAAGTTGCGGCCGGGGCTGGTGACGATGATGTCGGCGGATGCGATCTTCAACGAGGCGCTCCTGGGGGCGGGTCGGGGGTGGCCGGTTCGCGGGGCGCACGGCGTTCACCGGACTGTGCCGGTGAACGCCCGTACGCCGCGCGGGTGTCCGGAGACAGTCAACATCGGCCGGCGGCGATCCGCCCGCCGGACCGCCGCGGCGCACCGGCGGCGGACGGGGTGACCGCGCGGGCCGTCGGCGCAGGCCCGGACACCGCACCGGAACACCGGGTTCCATGACGGCGCGTCAGAATCAGTGGGGCCACGACCGGTTCGCACGGGGCCGGGTGGGTACGGGAGTCGTAAGGGGTCGGCCGAGCACGTCGACGTGGTGCCGGGGGCCCGCACCGGCCTTCACGCCGACCGCCCGCGCGCGGCAGGTACGGCGGCCGGGCAGGTACGGCGGCCGAGGCCGGCGCGGGCGGAATCCCGCGGGCCGCCCGGACGTTGAGAGGGAACCGGCTCCGGACGCCCGGGCCCGGTCGCGGTGCTGATCGGGGGGGCGCGGGCGACGGCCGTGGCAGCATGGGCGACCGGCGGGCACGGACACCGGGCCGGGCACACGGAACGCCGTCGCGCGCGGGGACGGCGGCGGAGAACGCCCGCGCACGGGATGCCGCGACGCCGGCCTGTCGCAGAAGAGGGGACGTCCAATGAGCAGTCTGAACAAGGGGATCGTGAAGGTCGAGTTCAAGCTGAAGTGGGATCCGAGCCCGGCGGGCAGCCCGGTCAGCGACCTGGACATCGTCGCGGCCGTCTTCCCCGGCGCCGCCCCGCAGGGGCCGCCCGCCTACCTGGTGTACTTCGACAGCCGTTCGCCGGACGGCACCATCAATCTCAACCGGGACAGCCTCGACGGCCAGGGGTTCGGCTGGGACGAGGTCATGACGTTCGAGCTGGAACGCCTGTCGTCGTCCTACGGGCGGGTCGTCGTCGGCGTCGTGGTCCAGCAGGGCGGCGGGCGCTGGACGTTCGGCGACGTCGCGGGCAAGGGCGCGCTCGTGCAGCAGGGGTACGAAGAGCTGATGACGGACAGCCTGGACTCGGTGGCCGGCTCCACCGCGGCGACCGTCGGGGAGTTCGTCCGCAACGCCTCCGGGGAGTGGGACTTCCACGCGATGCTGCGCGGTTTCGACGGTGACCCGGACGAGTTCGCGCGCACGATGGGCCGCGGGACGGCCTGACGGCGACGTCCGACGCCGGTCCGTGGCGCCACGTCGCGGACCGGGCCGGGTCCGTCCGGCAGGCCGGCGGGCGGGCGGTCCGGCCCGCGCGGCACCGCCGGCTACTGGTCGGCCGGCGCGGGGGCCAGGCCGGCGGCGACCAGCCCGTCGAGCACCGCCTGCCCCAGGACCTGGACGGCGGACTGGGGGCGGACCATCACGGTGAACTCCTTGACGCGGCCCGCCTCGTCGAACTGGAGCTGGTCGATGCCGTGGATCTGCTTGCCGCGCACGACGGCCCGGAACGGCAGGATCACCGAGGGGGCCTCGTCGCCGTCGGTGGTGGTCTCGGCCGTGCCCTCGAAGTGCCCGATGTAGCGCAGGTCCTCAAAGGTGCTCAGCAGGACGCCGAAGAGCCCCATGACCATCGGCCTGCCCTCGAAAGGGGGAAACTTCACCGGGCTGTAGAAGCGGATGTCCTCGGTGAACAGGTCCTCCAGTGCGGCGAGGTCGCGCTTCTCCACGGCGGCCCGGAAGCGTTCGGCTGTCTCCATGTCCCCTCCTGGTACTCAAGGTGTGGTGCGTGTCGTCCCCGAGTATCGTGCAGCGGCGCACGGGCGCGGCCGACGGGTCCCGGCGCCGGACGCGAACCGCCCGCCCGGTGTCACCGCGTGCTCCACTGCCACGTTCCCGATCCCACCGCGTAGACCGCCGTCCTGCCGTCGGTGTGCAGCAGCTTCGCCCCGGAGGTGGCCCGTACGGCGCCGTGGCGGCCGGCCGGCAGCGGGACGTCGACCGTGGCGGTGGCGTTGACCGGAACGGTGACGGACAGCCGGAAGGCGCCGGCGGTGCTGGTCCAGCTGGAGGTGACGCGGCCGCGGACGGTGTCGAGGGAGGCCGAGACGTGGTGGAGCCCGGCCGGCACCCGGGGGCTGATGGTCATCGTGCGGTAGCCGGGGGCGGTGGGCCGGATGCCGGCGAGTTCGGTGTCGAGGGAGGCGTTGACGCCGGCGAACATGGCGTGGTCGTGGGTCTCCATCGAGGAGCTGTACAGCCACTCCTCCCAGGAGCTGGTGGCGCCCTGGCCGATCTCGTAGCCGAAGCCGGGGTAGCCGGTCTGGTCCAGCGCGGTCATCGCGGTGTCGATGTGGCCGGTCGAGGCGAGGGCGTCCACCAGGTAACGGGTGCCGAAGATCCCGGTGTCCAGGTGCCCGCCGTCCTTGACGGTGATCGTGTCGGCGAGCCGGTCGCCGACGGCCTGGCGGCGGTCGGACGGCACCATGCCGAAGGCCAGCGGCAGCACGCTGGTGACCTGGCGGCCGTCGCCGTAGGTGTTGTCGGCGTTGAGGAAGCGGGTGTTGAACGCCTGCTTGATGCTGTCGGCCAGTCCCGTGAAGTGGGTCGCGTCGCCGGCGTCACCGAGCGCCCGCGCGGCCAGCGCGACGTCCGACGCCTGGAGGTAGGACAGCGCGGTGTTGACGACGGACACCTCGCTGGTGCAGTTTCCGCCGGCGGTCGGGCCGCCGAGGCCGCCATTGACGTCGGAGCCGTGGTCGGGCGGGCACCAGTCGCCGAAGCCGTGGTCGTCGGGCCAGATGTGGTCCGGCACGTCGGTGGCGTTGGTGTCGACGAAGGTCTTCATCGCCGGGTAGGCGGCGGCCAGCGTGGCCCGGTCGCCGTACTGCTGGTACAGCGTCCAGGCCAGCGTGACCTGGTCGCCGCCCATGTCGGGCTGCTGGGCGTTCGCCGCGTCGTTCGGCAGCGCGGTGCCCGGCGGCATGTCCTGGAGGTACTCGGCGTAGAAGGCGTCCATGGCGAACTCGGTGGTGGAGGCGTCGTGGTAGGCCTGTACGTCCATCCCGGGAGGTGTGCGTTCGTCGCGGACCGGGTTGTCGGTGGGGACGCTCATGGAGTTGTTGAGGATGCTCCAGCGGTTGTTCCGCCAGATCCGGTCGAGCAGCGGGTCGGAGGAGCTGAAGCTCGCGGTCGACGCCACGTCCGCGTGCACCACGCGGCCGTCGAGGCTGTCCAGCGTGGGCGTGCCCGGGTATCCGGTGACCTCCACGTAGCGGAACCCGTGGTAGGTGAACCGTGGCTCGTACGTCTCGACCCCGCCGGTTCCGGCGAGGGTGTAGCGGTCGGTCGCGGCGGCGGCGCGGTTGGTGGTGGTGTCGAGGTCGCCGTTCTTGTCGAGCTCCTCGGCCGTCCGCATCCGCACGGTGGTGCCGGCCGGGCCGGTGACACGCAGCCGTTCCCAGCCGGCGATGTCCTGTCCGAGGTCGTAGATCCACACGCCCGGCCGCGGTTGGGTGAGTTTCACCGGGCGCAGGGTGTCCACCACCCGCACCGCCGGCCCGGTGTCGGCCTCAAGGTCCGTGCTGGGCGCGGGGACGGTGCGGACCGCCTGCCATGACGTGTCGTCGAATCCGGCGGTGTCCCAGCCGGGCTGGTCCAGCCGGGCGTCGTAACTCTCGCCGTTGTAGATGTCGTTGGCGGTGATGGGACCGTTGGACCACTTCCACGACGGGTCCGTGGTGACGTCCTGCCGCGTTCCGTCGGTGTAGGTGACGTCGAGCAGCATGATCGCCTGCTGCGGTCCCAGCCAGCGGAAGCCGTACGGGCTGAAGTTCGCGCCGTAGCCGTTGCCCAGCCAGATCCCGACGGCGTTGGTCCCCTGGTGGAGCAGGCCGGTGACGTCGTAGGTGTCGTACAGATCGCGCTGACCGTAGGGCGAGTCGGCGGGCGTCAGCACCTGGTCGCCGACCTTGCCGCCGTTCAGGTGCAGTTCGTAGAAGCCGAGGCCGTAGACGTACGCGGTGGCGTGGGCGACCTGCTTGTCCACGGTGAACGTCCGGCGCAGCATCGGCGCGTCGGCGCCGCGGTCGAGCAGCACCGGATCGCCCTGGGGATTCAGCTGGCCGTCGCTGACGGTCGTGGCGGGGAACGAGGGGTCGGGCGAGGTGGAGAAGTCGTCGGAGAACAGCGTGCTTCCGTCCGGGCCGCGCAGCACGAGGTTGTCGTAGAGGCTGTCCTCCGCGACGCCGTCGCTGGTCGACGTGCGGAATCCGAGGGTGCCCTCGGTCAGCGCGCTGTTGGTGCGGGTGTCGACCTGGGTGCCGTCGATCCAGGTGGTGATCGTGCTGCCGTCCGCCTCGATCCTCAGATGGTGCTGTTCGCCGACGTTCGCCCGGGTCAGCACCGGGGACAGGTCGATGTCGCCGAGCGTGCTGAAGTTCCCGCCGAGCTGGAGCTGCGGGCGCAGCATCACCTTGCCGGGGGTGGTGGCCGAGTTGATCTGCCACAGGTAGTAGTCGGAGGCGTCCTTGGCGCGGAACAGCACGCTCGCCGCGGCGGACTTGAGGGTGAAGTCGGTGTCGAGGGTGAAGTCCGACCAGGCGGCGCCGGTGTCGGGGCTGATCCACTGGGCGCCCTTCCAGTCGGGGCCGCTCGCCGGTCCCGTCCCCCACCGGGCGGGGCTGCTCCAGGCGGAGGCCCGGCCCTGCGCGTCCCAGACCTGGACCTTCCAGTAGTAGCGCCGCACCGGCCGCAGGGACGGGCCGCCGTACGGCACGGAGGTGGAGTTCGCCGAGGCGGTCCGGCCGCTGTCCCAGACGTCGGCGTGCCGCGGGTCGAGCAGGTCCGGCCGGGTGGCGACGAGCACCCGGTAGGCGGTCTGGCGCTCGCCGTTCACCCCGGAGCGCAGCGTCCAGCCGAGGCTGGGGCGCGTGTCGGTGGCCGGCGGATCCACCGTGTCGTCGACCCGCAGGCCGCCGCCGGCGACCGGCGCCGGCGGGGGTCCGGCGGTCGCCGCCGGGGTGAGCCAGGAGACCAGCACGGCCAGGCAGGCGACCACGACGAGGAGTCCACGCGAGGAGGACCGCCGGCGAGAGGTGATATGCATCCGAGTCCGACCCAACAGTCTCAGCGCGCCGGGTCGGAGCGGTTGCCCCGGGCCCGGCCCGGCTCACGGATTGGAACGTTTCATTCCAGGCGGAGTGCGATTTTTATAGCACTTGGCGCTGCGCGGCGGAACCTTTCGCACGGGTTCGGTG
>NZ_JAAGKO020000078.1 GCF_027947535.2 Streptantibioticus silvisoli | reverse complement strand
CGGCCGGGGTCCCTACCCCGGCCGACCGGCCGCCGAACCATGTGCGGACGGCGTTTCCTTGAAGATGATGATGGTCGTGTGCACGACAAGTAAACAGTTAACTATTTCCAGCGATTCTTCCGGCCTTCCCCTATCCCGGGCCGTCCGTATGCGCTTACCTACGTATCGCCATCCGCAACTACCCGCGGGTAGTCCCCCCTTCTTCCGCTCACCCCCGTGGAGGGATCATCGTGCGCAGATCAGCCCTGCTCGCCGGCGTCGCCAGCCTCGCCGCCGCAGCCGCTCTCGTCATCAGCGGTGCCCCGGCCCAGGCCTCCGGTGCCAACTACGTCGCGCTCGGCGACTCCTACTCCTCGGGTGTGGGAACCACCAGCAACTACCTCAACAGCTGCGACCAGTCGACCGCCGCCTACCCGGAGCTGTACAAGTCCGCGGTCGGCGTGGCGTCCTTCACGTTCGAGGCGTGCACCGGCGCGACGGCCCCGAGTATCGAAAGCGGTCAGCTGGGCGGCCTGACCGCGAGCACCACGCTGGTCAGCCTCACCGACGGCGGCAACGACGTGGGCTTCTCCAGCATCATGGAGACCTGCGTCCTGGAGTCCGACAGCAGCTGCCAGTCGGCCATCGCCGGCGCGGTGACCAAGGCCAAGAACACCCTGCCGGGCGTGCTGGACACCCTCTACAACGACATCTCCGCGGACGCCCCCAGCGCCCACGTCGTCGTCCTGGGCTACCCCGAGTTCTACGACACGTCGCAGACCGGCTGCATCGGCCTGAGCCAGGCCGACCACGTCGCCCTCGACAACGCCTCCGACACGCTCAACAGCGTGGTCTCGGCCGCCGCGGGCCGCCACGGCTACACCTACGAGAGCGTCGTCAGCGGCTTCTCCGGCCACGAGCTGTGCGACTCCACCGAGTGGCTGCACTCGCTCACCTGGCCGATCAGCGACTCCTACCACCCGACCGCCTCGGGCCACTCCAACGCCTACCTGCCGGCGTTCGAGCGCGGCGTCTGAGCCGATCGGCTCCTAGGAGCCGGACAACTCGCGTACCAGTGACGTGAGCCGGGTGGCCGACAACTCGCCGGGGCGCATTCCGCGCCGGGCGAAGTCGTCGGCCACCGCCTGAAGGACCTCGTTGACGGGCGTACGCACGCCATGCGTACGCCCGAGCAGCACGATCTCGCCGTTGAGGTGGTCGGCCTCGATGGAACCGGCGCCGCGCGCCAGGCTCTGCCAGGACGAACCGCCCTGCCGGGGTTTTCCGGCGATCTGCTGCGGCGTCACCAGCCCGTCGCGCACCCGGGCCTCCTCGGCCTCGTCCGGGTGGGCGATCCCGGCCGCCGCGAGCACCGCCTCGCCCTCCGCGCGGGCCCGCGCCAGCAGCCCCAGCGCCGCCTCCCCCCGCACCGGACCGGTCACCGCCTCCAGCGCGTTGCCCAGGTTGGACAGCAGCTTGGCGTACTTCCACGCCATCACGTCCGCCGGCAGCGGCGCCGCGAACCCGGAGTTCTCCAGATCCGCCGCGATCGTCCGCAGCACCGGGTCCGCCGCACCGCCGGCCGCCGGGAAACGCCCCAGGTGCAGCATCCCGGTCAGCGGCGCGGCCGACGCCACCACGGCGCCCGGTTCCAGGTAGGACGCCGGCAGCCACACGCACATCCCGTAGACGGTACGGAACCGGCGCAGCGCCACCGCCTCGTTGCCGACCCCGTTCTGCGCGCACACCACCGGCAGCCGGGTCGCCGCGGTCCCGCCGCCCGCCACCGGCTGCCACGCCCACGCGTCCAGCGCCGCCACGGTGTCCTGCGACTTGACCGACAGCACCAGCACGTCGTCGGGGCGCAGCCGGACCGCCTCGGGGTGGTCGGCCACCGGCACCGGCAGCGCCAGCGCCCGCTCCGGCAGGGTCAGCCGCAGGCCGCGGTCGCGCAGGGCCGTGTAGTGCGCACCGCGCGCCACCAGCACCGTTTCGTGCCCGGCCTCGTACAGCCGTCCGCCGATGGTCGCGCCGACCGCACCGGCGCCGATGATCACGTAACGCATTGCCCCAGGCTGCCATGTGCCCGTGCGGCGGTCGGGGGCGACCCCCGGATTCGCCGATTCCGCACCGCGTCCGCGGGCGAGGTTTTTCGGCCGGGGGGCGCATGGGCCGCCGCAGGCCGGGTACGGGGCCGGTTCGACCGATCCACGTGCACCCGACCGTGAGGAGACGATGATGACGCAGAACATGCCGGAGCAGAACGCGGAGCCCGTGCAGCAGGCGCTGCACCAGCTCGCCGCGGACCGCAACAACGTGGTGGCCCTCGGCACGCTGGCAGCCAGTGAGGTGCTGCTCCCGGTGCCGGAGGACATGCCGGGCCCGGAGGCCGAACCCGAGCCGGGCAGTCTCCAGCTGCCGGTCTACGAGCAGGGGGACGGGGTCCGCCTGGTCCCGGTCTTCACCTCCGAGGACCGGCTCGCCCAGGCGCTGCCGCAGATCCGCAGCTACCGCACGGTCCGGCTGGCCCTGCTGGGCCAGGGCTGGCCCACCGACGAGCTGGCGCTGTCCATCGACGCCGGTTCGCCCGACACCGTCACGGTGCAGGGCGAAGGCGTGCGCGCGCTCGCCTCGCTCGCCTCGGGCTGACCCCGCCGGTCCTCCCGGCCGGCCGACGCCCGCCCGCTCCCCGCGATCCCGCGGGAGCGGGCGGGCGCTTCGCTGTGCGCTGTGCGGCGGGGGTGGGTCGGCGGGCGGCGTTGGCGGGGTACGCGCCGGGGCGGGGTGGGGCGGTCCGGCGGAGCGTGCGCCGGGGCGGGGTCGACGTGGGCCTTCGCCGGGCCGGGCGGTGCGGGCGGTGCGCCGGCCGTCGGCGCCGGTGCGACGTGGGCCTTCGCCGGGTTCGGGCAGTGCCCGTGCGCGCCGGGGCGGGGCGCGCCGGGGCGCCGTGCCGGGCACCGGCCGTCGGAAAAACCGGCCGGTCGCGGCGGCCGGCGTGGATACGATCGGCCGATGTCCGATGCCTACCTGGCCCGCGGTGAGCGGGTCGCCGTCCGTCTGCTGGAACGCTCCGACCGGGAGGCGTTCACCGGCGGCGCCCGGCGGAACGCCGAACTGCACCGCCCCTGGCTCTTCCCCGCGGCCACCGACGCCGCCTTCGACACCTACCTCGACCGGCTGGAGGAACCGCCGCGGGAGGGCTTCGCCATCTGCCTGGCCGACACCGGCGAGCTGGCCGGCTTCTGCACCGTCAACAACATCGTGCAGGGCGCCTTCCAGTGCGGTGCCATCGGTTACGGCTGCTTCCTGCCCGGCCGCGGCCTGGTCACGGAAGGCGTCGGGCTCGTCGTCCGGCACGCCTTCGGCCCGATGGGACTGCACCGTCTTGAGGCGAACATCCAGCCCGGCAACGCCGCCTCCATCGCCCTGGCCGAACGCCTCGGCTTCCGCCTGGAGGGGCTGTCGCCGGACTTCCTGCTGATCGACGGCGGCTGGCGCGACCACCAGCGCTGGGCGATCACCGCCGAGATGGTCCGCGGCTGACCGCCGCCGCGCGCGGACGGCCCTGCGGTGGTGATACTGGAGGCGGTGGGACCGGTGGAAGGGAGCGTCATGGCCGACAAGGACGACCCCGGAGTGGCGCCGGGCGCCCTCGACGAACGGGCACTGCTGCGGGCTCTCGAAGCCCTGCACCGCACCCGGCACGAGACCTTGCTGTACGGCTCCGTCGACGCGTTGCGCACCCACAGCTCACGCATGACGGCCCTGGAGGGGGAGTACCTGCGGCGCCACCCCGAGCGCTCCCCGTCCCCCGGCCGCACCCGGGCCGGCGCCCGCGCCCGGGTCCCGTGAACGGCCCGGGGCCGTCGCGAGCCCGGGTGGCCACCACCGGCAGGGCCCGTCGACGGCGCGAGCCCCCCGGACACGGCTGAGGGCGCGCGGTGGCACGGGCACCGCGGGCACGGCTGACGGCCTTCGGCACCGGGGGAGCGGTCCGTGATCCCGCGGAGGCGCCGGTCACCGCGAGCGCCGCGCCCCCCGTACCGCGAACGCCCCGCGCGCCGCCCGCACAGCCGACGGCCCCCGGTGCGGCGAGGCATCGCACCGGGGGCGCCCGCCGGGTCCGTCGCACCCCGAGGAGCACGATGCCCAGCACCGTCACCCGCCGGACCGCGCGACGCGGCAGCCCGTTCACCGATCCCCGGCTGCCGGTGCCGACGTGGCTCGGTGAGCTGCTGGCCGGCGGGCGGGACGACCCGCCGGAGCCGGCCGGCGGCGGGGTCGCGCTGCGGACGGCGGCCGCCGGGTTCCTGGCCCGGCACGGTCCGGCCGCGGGGCCCGCGTGGACGCTCGCCGGGCCGGGACCGGCGCCGCTGATGCTGGCCCTGCTGTCCGCGACCGGCGGCGGTCTGCTGCTGCCGCGCCCGGCCGCCCCCTGGTACGCGCCGGCCGCCCGGTTGCTGGGCCGCCGGGTGCGGTACCTGCCGGCGCCGGCCGGCTGCGGGGGAGTGCCCGACCCGGTGGCGCTGCGCGAGGTGGTACGGCGGGACGGCGCCGGGCGGGACCTGCTGGTGCTGGCGGTCGCCGACGACCCGACCGGGACGGTGGCGCCGCCCGAACTGGTCCACCAGGTGTGCGAGGTGGCGGCCGCCGCCGGGTTGTCGCTGCTCGCCGACGAGACGTTCGCCGGTTCCACCCACGGTCCGCTCACCGTGGTGCTGAGCCCCGCCGAGATGGTGCCCGACCGCACCGTCGTCCTGCGTGACCTGGCCGCCGGCGCGCTGCCCGCCGCCTGGCCGGCCGCGATCGCCGGCTTCCCGTCCGCCGGCCCGGCCGCCGCCCTGCGCGACGGCACGCTCGCCGCGCTCGCGGCTCAGGGAGCGGTGCTGCCCGGCCCGGTCGCGCGGGCCGCCGCCGGCGCGCTGGCCGAACCGGACCGGGCCCGCGACGACGCCCGGTCGGCGGTGCGGCTGCACGCGTCGGTCGCCGCCGCCGCGCACGCCGAACTCCTGCGGGCCGGCGCTCTGTGCCTGCCGCCCGCCGCCGGCTTCCACCTCTACCCCGACTTCGGCACGCTCCCGGACGGCCCGCGCGGGCCGGGCGTCCCCGGTGCCGTCCGGATCGCGGACCGGCTGCCCGGCGCGGTGCCCGGCGGGTGGTTCGGCGACGACCCGGCCGCCGCGCGGGTGCGGATCGCGGTGCCGGCGCTGTACGGCGACGACCCGCGGGCCCGCGCGCTGGCGCTGGCGTCCGCCGATCCGCCGGCCGTCCCCCATGTCGCCGAGGCGCTGGCGGATCTCCGTAGTGCCTGCGCCGAACTGACCGGCGCCTGACTTACCGTCATATCGTCCGACAGCGCACGGCCCGCCCTGCGCTCCTGTCGTACGCCCCGGCGCCCGCGAGGACCGGCCCTCGCGGTGGCGTCGCCGGCGCCCACGGATTGGAGCCCCGATGACGGATCAGACCGATCACGTGGAGCGCCCGGAACCGTCCGGCCCGACCGCCTCCGCGCCGGTGGCCCCCGCACCGGTCACGCCCTCTCCGGCCGCGACAACGCCGGTGGCCCCCGCCTCGGCCGCCCCTGCGTCGGCCGGCACTGCTCCGGCCGTCACCGCTCGGGCCATCACCGCCCCGGCCGGCACCGCGCCGGTCGCCCCCTCCCCGGTCGCCCCCCAGCCCGCCGGGACCGGGCCCCGGACCTGGCCGCGGTCGTTCGCCGACCGGCTGACCGAACCGCTGCCCGGGCTGGCGCGGATGGTGCGGGCCGGCTGGGGCGTGGCGCTGCGGCCGCGCCGCGCGGACGTGGCCGCCGACACCCCGCGGCTGCCGGTGGTGCCGGGACCGCTGCCCGACGCGCCCGACGGCGCGGTGGCCGTCAGCTGGGCCGGGCACGCCAGCTGGGTCCTGCGGCTCGGCGGCCTGACGGTGCTGACGGACCCGGTCTGGTCGCGGCGCATCCCGGCGACGCCGCCGCGCATCACCCCGGTCGGTGTCGCGTGGGAGGCGTTGCCGCCGATCGACGCGGTGGTCATCAGCCACAACCACTACGACCACCTCGACGCCCCCACCCTGCGGCGGTTGCCGCGGACCACGCCGTTGCTGGTGCCGGCCGGGCTCGCTGCGTGGTGCCGGCGGCGCGGGTTCACCAGGACCGTCGAGCTGGACTGGTGGGAGGAGTGTGAACTGGGCGGTGTGCGCTTCGCGTTCGTGCCGGCCCACCACTGGAGCAGGCGCACGCTGACCGACACCTGCCGCAGCCTGTGGGGCGGTTGGGTGCTCACCGACGGCGCCGGGCGGCGGGTCTACTTCGCCGGGGACACCGGGTACGGCCACTGGTTCGCCGAGATCGGCCGCCGCCACCCCGGCATCGACGTCGCCCTGCTGCCCATCGGCGCCTACGCGCCCCGGCCGTTGCTGCGCGCGGTGCACACCGACCCGGAGGAGGCGGTCCGCGCCTGCGGGGACGTGGGGGCGCGGATCATGGCGCCGATGCACTGGGCGACGTTCCTGCTGTCGGCGGAACCGCCGCTCCAGCCGCTCACCCGGGTCCGCGTCGCGTGGCAGGCGGCCGGCCGTCACCGCGACGACCTGTGGGACCTCCCGGTCGGAGCGTCGCGCGTCCTGGACACGGTCTGACGGTGCGGGGCTGTCGCCGTTCAGCACGGTCCGACGGCGCGGGTGGCTGTCGCCGCTCCGCACGGAGCCGACGGCGTCCGGTGAACTCGCCCCCGGCGCCGTCCAGCAAGGCGTTCACCGAGGCGGCCGGAGAGGCGGTCACCAGGGCGGTCGGCGAGGCAGCCGGAGAAGGCGGCCCGGAGAAGGCGTTCACCGAGGCGTCCAGCAAGGCTTTCACCGAGGCGTCCACCGAGGCGGCCGGCGAGGACGCACACCAAGCCGGCCAGTGAGGCGGCCGGCATCGCGTTCGGCCGACCCCGGCGCTGTCCGGCCGCGCCCCACCAGGTCCCACCGGGCCCCACCGGGCCCGACCGCCCCGCTTCCGGTGGTGATGACGTCAGCGTGCGTACCGGCTGTCACTCCGACGGGTTTGTGGAGAAGCTGTGACCCCGGTAGAACTGACGCTCCGGACCGGTGACTTCAGCCGCGGACACTCCACAGACAGGACCCCAGCCCGCCCATGCCCGTGTACCCGCCGACCGACGACAACGTGCCGGAACGGCCCGAGGACCAGCCCGTTCCCGACGAGGTGCGGGAGTGGTTCCCGACCGGCGCCGAGGGGCGGATACGTGCCTTCGCGCCGAAGGACCCCGCCGCCCGCGAACGGCCGCCGTCCCGCCGCCGGGCGCCGCGGCACCCCGTACCGGTCGGGCAGCGCGTCGCGGCCGTCCGGCGGTTGATGACCCGGGAGCGGCTGCGCCGGCCGGCCCGCACGCTCGTCCCCGCCGTCATCGGCGTCGGCGTGGTGCTGCTGGTGATGAGCCAGTCGGCCGCCACGTCCGGGACGCCCGGCGGCGGCCGCACCGCTCCGCCGTCGGTCTGGCTGACCCCCGGCACGCCGTCCGGCACGCCCACGGCGCCCGACGCGGCGGCGCCCACCGCGGCGCACCCGTTCGCCGGTTCGCCGGCGGTGAACTGGGCCGACGGCGCGGCGGGCATCGTGCCGCCGGCCGCGCGGGCCGTCGGCGGGCTGAGCCGCGCGCAGGTGGCCGCGGCGCTCGCCGACACCAAGCGGTACATCGTCGCCACCGAACTGGACCCGGCCACCCTGCGCGGCGCGTGGCCGGCGGCGGCCGAGCGGCTGATGGCACCGGCCAGCGGCTGGAGCGACGCGGTCCGCACCGACATCGCGCGTCCGCGCGCCGGCCACAACCCGCTCAGCTACCTCACCCGCTACCAGCCCTCCCGCATCGCACCGGCCGGCCCGACGGTCAAGGTCAAGGGGACGATGACGTTCGCCGGCGCGGCGCGGGGCTCGGTGGAGGTGCGGACCGACTACACCTTCGTCCACCCCTTCGTCCAGGCGCACGGGGGTGACGGCCAGGTCAGCCGCAGCATCGTCCGGCAGGTCCTGGTGATGCGGGTCTACCCGGCCCGGCTGTCGGGCGACGCCCCGGGGAAGCTGTGGCTCCAGAACACCTTCGCCGACGACTTCAACACCAGCTGCGGCGTCGGCGACGGCTACCTGCACCCCGGGTTCGGCACCGGCGCCGCCGCCCGGCCCGGCTCCGGCCGCACCGCCGACCCCTACGCCGTCGGCGTCCCGGTGGGCGCGCTGCCCAAGACCTGCGCGACGACCACCCGCACCTGACCCCGACCCGGTACGGCACCGCACCGCACCCTCAGCCACCCCACCCCACCCACCTCACCGCACCTCAGCAGCCTCAGCCCAGCCACCTCACCCCACCTCAGCAGCCTCAGCCACACCACCCCGCACCCCGCACCCGGCATCCCGCCCCCGGCACGACGCCCCCCGCCCGGCGCCCCCCGACGTGCCCCGCCGGTGAACTCCGGTGGAATTCCGGGTTCCGCGGGGCCCCCGGCGGTGGTGATCGTGGTCAGGCAAGCCTAAGCTGGCCGCCGTCGCCGTGCGTTGACCGCCCGGCGCGGCCGCCCGCCACCGCTCGGGCACCCGTTCCCGCGGGCCGCCCGTCCGCGTCGTGTCCCGCCCGTTTCCGCTGTCCGTTGTGGGAGTCGCATGTGATCCGCCCGCGTATGTTCCGCGACCGTGTCGCCGGCCGGCCCGTGGTGGCCGGTGTGCTCGCGCTGGCGCTGTCCGGCGCCGCGCTCGCCGGATGCGCCGCGCACCGGGCCGCCCCCGCCGCGGACGACGCCGACGGCCTGCCGCACACCACCGTGCAGGTGTCGCTGGGGCGGTGCGGCACCGGCTGGAGCCACCCGCGTTCCGGCGTGCAGGTCTTCGACATCCACAACGCCTCCGACGCCCCCACCGAGGTCGACCTGATCGACCCGCGCACCCAGGCGGTCTACGGGGAGGTCGAGGGGCTGGGCCCGGGCACCACCCGGCCGATGCAGGTCACCGTCGGCGGCGGCAGCTACGCCTTCAAGTGCCTGCCGGACGACGCCGACGCCATGACCGGCGGCACGGTCACCGTGCCCGGCCACGCCCCGGCCGGCCCGTCGGCCCCGGCGGTCAGCGAGCAGGACGTCATCCCGGCCACGATCGCCTACCAGAAGTGGATCGGCGGCCGGATGACCGTGCTGGCCGCCCGGGCCGGCGTCCTCAAGGGCGACATCGACCGCGGTGACCTGGCCGCCGCGCGGCGCGACTGGCTCACCGCCCACCTGGTCTACGAGACGATGGGCGCCGCCTACGACACGTTCGGCGCGGCCGACGGCGAGATCAACGGCACGACCGCGGGACTGGACGGCGGGGTGACCGACAAGGACTTCACCGGCTTCCACCGCATCGAGTACGGCCTGTGGCACGGTGCGAGCGCCGCCGCCCTCAAGCCGTTCGCCGCCCGGCTCACCGCCGACATCGGCGCGTTGCGCAGGTCGTGGCCGCAGGCGCGGATGGACCCGTTGCAGATGGGGCTGCGGGCGCACGAGATCCTGGAGAACACCGTCCAGTTCGAGCTGACCGGCCGCACCGACTACGGCAGCCACTCCAACCTGGCCACCGCCGCCGCCAACCTGGCCGGCACCCGCGAGGTGCTGTCCGGCCTGCGCGCGCAGATCGCCGCCCGCTATCGCGCACTGCCGCAACTGGACGCCTCGCTGGCCCGGCTGAGCGGCACCCTGGACGGCGTCGGCCACGGCGGCCACTACCCCCCGCTGGACGACCTGTCGCGCACCCGGCGCGAACAACTGGACGCCGCGGCCGACGACGCCGTGGAGCGGCTCGCCGACATCGCCGCGATCTTCGACATCAGGAGGACCTCGTGAGCGACCGGATGGGACGCCGCTGGTTCCTGCGCGGCGCGGCGGCCGCCGGGATCGGCACGGCCGCCGCCACCACCGCCGCCCTGCGCCCGGGGCAGGCGCGGGCCGCCGACGCGCCGCCGCGGACCGTGCCGTTCGAGGGCGCGCACCAGGCCGGCATCGTCACGCCGGCGCCGAAGGCGCACGCCACCGTGGCGTTCGACGTCACCGCGAACGACCGGGCCGGGCTGGCGGACCTGCTGCGGACGGTGACCGACCGGGCCCGGTTCCTGACCGCCGGCGGCGATCCGGCCCCCCTCGGCATCACCGCGCCGCCCTCCGACTCCGGCACCCTGGGCCCGACCGTGCCGGCCGACGCGCTGTCGGTCACCGTGGGCGTCGGCTCCTCGCTGTTCGACGACCGCTTCGGGCTGTCCGGCGCCCGGCCGCGCCGGCTGCGGGCGATGGACTCCTTCCCCGACGACGACCTGGACCCCGCCCGGTGCCACGGCGACCTCAGCCTGCAACTGTGCGCCGACGCGCCCGACACCGTGCTGCACGCCCTGCGCGACATCACCCGGCACACCCGTGGCGCGCTCCAGGTGCGCTGGCGGATGGACGGCTACCTGGCTGCCCCGCGTCCCTCCGGCGCCCCGCGCAACCACCTGGGCTTCAAGGACGGCACCGCCAACCCGGACGCCTCCGACGCCCGCACGATGGACGGCCTGGTGTGGGTGGCCGACAACTCCGGCGAACCGGCGTGGGCCACCGGCGGCAGCTACCAGGTCATCCGGCTGATCCGGATGCGGGTGGAGTTCTGGGACCGGGTCTCCATCGTCGAGCAGGAACGCATGATCGGCCGGCGCCGCGACAACGGCGCCCCGCTGGACGGCGACCGCGAGAGCGACGCGCCGCGCTACCCGCTGGACCCCAAGGGCGACGTCATCCCGCTCGACAGCCACATCCGGCTCGCCAACCCGCGCACCACCGCCACCGCCGACCAGCGCATCCTGCGGCGCGGCTACAACTACGACAACGGCACGGACTCCAACGGCAACCTCGACATGGGGCTGATCTTCACCTGCTTCCAGCAGGACCTGGACCGGCAGTTCGTCGCCAACCAGAAACGGCTGGCCGGCGAACCCCTCGTCGACTACGTCTCCCCGTTCGGCGGCGGCTACTTCTACGCCCTGCCCGGCGTGACGAACCGTCAGGACTGGCTGGGGCGCGGCCTGTTGGCCCACGCCTGACGGCGATCCGCCGCAGGGGGCGATCGCCGGGCCGGCCGCGACACCCGGTCGACGGGAACTGTTCACCCCGTATTCGCCCGGCATCGGCCGCCGCGGCGCGGCCGGGCAGCAGCATCACCGCTGGAAAAGACCGGTTTCACAGCGGTAGATGGAGGGCATGGCAGATGGTCGGCACTGGGAAGACGTCGGGAATCCGACGCCGGACGACTCGTTGGGGCTCGCTGGTCGGCGCGGTCGCGCTGGCCGCTGCCGCCGGCGCGGCGCCGGCGACCGCCGCGCCCGCCGCACACCGGGGGAGCGGCACCACCACCCCCATCAAGCACCTGGTGGTCATCTACGACGAGAACGTCTCGTTCGACCACTACTTCGGCACCTACCCCCGGGCGGCGAACACCGACGGCACCCGCTTCACCGCCGCCCGCAGCACCCCCAAGGCCGACAACCTCCTCAGCGCGGGCCTGCTGAAGAACAACCCCAACCTCTACGCCCCCCAGCGGCTGTCCCCGTCGCAGGCGCTGACCTGCGACCAGAACCACTCCTACGGCCCCGAGCAGTACGCCTATGACGGCGGCAAGGCCGACCAGTTCGTGCAGAACACCGAGACCAGCAAGTGCTCCGGGAACCTGTACGGCGAGCCGGGCCTGTCGATGGACTACTACGACGGCAACACCGTCACCGCGATGTGGAACTACGCGCAGCACTACGCGCTCAACGACCACTCCTTCAGCTCCAACTACGGCCCCTCCACCCCGGGCGCGCTCAACCTCGTCTCCGGCGACACCCACGGCGTCTACTCGGTCGACCCCGCCAGCGGCACCGAGAACCCCCGGCAGACCGCCACCCCGGACCCGTACACGGTCGTGTCACCGGACGCCAACGGCGTCGGAACCGTGGCCAACGACCCGGACCCGGCCTACGACGACTGCGCCGACAGCGACCACACCTCGACGGACGCGCTGGCGGTGATGAAGGGCCGCAACGTCGGCGACCTGCTCAACGCCAAGGGCGTCACGTGGGGCTGGTTCCAGGGCGGTTTCGCGCCGAGCACCGCGTGGGACGGCAAGTCCGCCGACCACGCCGCGTGCGCCGGTGACACCCACACCAACATCGGCGGCGCCGCGTCGGAGGACTACAGCCCGCACCACGACCCGTTCCAGTACTACAAGTCGACGTCCAACCCGCACCACCTGGCGCCGAGGAACACCGCCGAGATCGGCCACAACGGCCAGGCCAACCACCAGTACGACCTGTCGGCCTTCGACACGGTCGTCAAGGACGGCAAGCTGCCCGCCGTCAGCTTCCTGAAGGCCGCCGAGTACCAGGACGGCCACGCCGGGTACTCCGACCCGACCGACGAGCAGCACTTCGTCGTCAAGGAGATCAACGAGCTGCAGAAGTCCCGCCAGTGGCAGGACACCGCGGTCGTCATCGCCTACGACGACTCCGACGGCTGGTACGACCAGGTCATGAGCCCGGTCCGCAACGGCTCGAAGGACACCACCACCGGCTCCGACGGCAAGGCCGCCGACAGCCCGGCCTGCCAGTCGGGACCGGCCGCCCTCGGCGGCTTCGACGACCGCTGCGGCCCCGGCACCCGCCAGCCGCTGCTGGTCGTCTCGCCCTACAGCAGGACCGACAGCATCGACCACCGGCCCACCGAGCAGGCGTCGATCACCAAGTTCATCGAGGACAACTGGCGCACCGGCCGCATCGGTTCGGGCTCCTTCGACCAGCGGGCCGGCTCGCTGGACGGCATGTTCGACTTCCGGCACCCCAACGACGAGCAGGTGCTGCTGAAGGCCGACGGTTCCGTCGCCTCCGTCAGCCGCATCCACCAGGTCGGCGACCCGGAGGCCGGTGACCGCAGCACCGGCAACGCCCCGGTCGCCGACGGCGCCGCCACCGAGCAGCTCGCCGAGACCGGGACGTCCTTCCCGGTCACCGCGATCGGCACCGGCGCGGTCGTCGTCGTCGCGGTCGGCGGCGCCATCGCCCTCACCACCCGCCGCCGCCGCGGCAACACCGCCTGACACCGGGCACCGCACCACCCGCGGGGCGTACGGCCGTCAACCGCCGTGCGCCCCGCGGCGTACCCACCGCCAGCCCGGCGGCACCGCGCTGATCAGCAGCGTCACCCCCACCACCAGCGCCACGCCCTCCCACGGCCGGGCGAACAGCGAACCGCCCAGCACCCCGATCGCCTCGTACGCCGCCGCCCACGCCAGCACCGCCGCCACGTCGGCCCGGGTGAACGTCCGCAGCGGCATCCCCGCCAGCAGGCACGCCACCATCACCGGTATCCGCCCGGCCGGCACCAGCCGCGACAGCACCAGCACCACCACACCGTGCCGCTCCAACCGCTGCCGTGCCGCCTCCAGATGCTCCGGCCGGGCCCGCTCCCGCAACCGCCGCAGCCACCGCGACCCGCCCTCGGTGTGCGATCCGCGCCGCCCCAGCCAGTACAGCGCCACGTCGCCCACCAGCGCCGCCACCGCCGCCGTGCCGAACACCAGCACCGGCTGCACCGGACCGGCGCTGCGGAACGCCACCACCGCCGCACCGCTGACCAGCGCCCCGGTCGGCACCACCGGCACCAGCGACCCGAGCACCACCAGCGCGAACAGCGACCAGTACCCCACCGCCCCGCCGCCCGGCGTCGCCCCGGACATCAGCGACCCGGCCAGCTCCACCGCCGGCACCCCGCTCACCGCCGCGGCTCCCAGCACACCGTCTCGCCGTGCCCCGGCACCCGCACCGCCACCCCCGGCGCCCGGCGCGCCGCCTGCCGGGCGAACTCCCCGCCCGGCGCGTGGAACTCGTGCGGCCGCACCGCGTTCATCCCCACCGGCCAGTACGTGCCCCAGTGCACCGGCAGCGCCAGCCGCGGCGCCAGATCCACCAGCGCCCGCGCCGCCCGCCCGGCGTCCAGATGCCCCGGCCCCAGGAACGGCCCCCAGCCGCCGACCGGCAGCAACGCCACGTCGCACGCGCCGACCTGGTCCGCCATCCCCGGGAACAGCCCCGTGTCGCCGGCGAAGTACGTCACCGCCTCACCGTGCAGCACGAACCCCAGCGCCCGTGCGCGCTGCGGCCCGAACGGCAGCCGCCGCCCGTCGTGCGCGGCCTCCACCACCCGCACCAGCAGCGCCCCCGCCTTCACCTCGTCGCCCGGAGCGACCTCCAGCACGTCCGCCGCCAGCCGCCGCAGCCCCGGCACGGCCGCCGTCGCGCCGCGCGGCACCAGCACCGGCGTCCCGGCCGGCAGCCGCGCCAGCGACGGCAGGTGCAGGTGGTCGGCGTGCAGGTGCGACACCACCACGAGGTCCGCCACCGCGGCCGCCGGCGGCGGCAACGCCCCCGCCCGCCGGCGCAGATGGGCCAGCCGCCGGGTGAACAGCGGATCGGTCAGCACCCGCGTCCCCGCGTCGTAGACCGTCGCCGTGGCATGACCCCACCATGTGATCTCCACCGGCACCCACTCCCGTCGCCCGTGACCCGTCATCCGTACCGTCATCCGAACCGCGCGGTTCGCGCGGCCCGTGACCGGCGACCGTCGTCAGGAGCATCCTTTCCGCGATCCGCCCCGCCAGACCCCCATGCGGGACCTCGCTACCGGGCAGGACCGGTACGACAGGCGGACGAACAGCGGAAGGTGGCACCGGTGGCGCTTCACCGACGGCAGGCCGGACGGGCGTTGCTGCGGGTCCTGGCGGTGTGGGCGGTCGGCAGCGCCACCCTCGCAGTACTCGCCGCCGCGCTGCCCGACCTCACCCTGCGCTCCGCCCGCGGCGACAGCCCGCCCGCCGTCGCCCTGGCCGCCGCCGCCGCGGCCGGCGCCTTCGGCCTGCTCAACGCCGTGGTGTGGCCGCTGCTGGTGCGCGCCCTGCTGCTGGTGCCCGCCTACGTCCTGGGGCTGCTGACCTTCGCCCTCAACGGCGCGCTGCTGCTCGTCGCCATCGGCCTCGTCCCGTCCGCCGGCGTCGCCGTCGCACCGCAGACCGCCGTCGTGGTCGCCGCCGTCATGTCGGGCACCACCTCCGCCACCAGCGCCTGGCTCGCCCTGCACGACGACGACGCCTACCGCCACCGGCTGGCCCGGCTGGCCGGCCGGGGACCCGGACGCGGACTGGGGAACGCCCCGGCCGGCGCCGGACCGGGCACCGTCGTCATCCAGCTCGACGGCGTCGGCCACGACGTGCTGCGCGACGCCCTGCGGGTACGCCCGGCCCGCAACGGCGTCCTGCGCCCGCCGCTGATGCCCACCCTCACCGGCTGGGCCGCCACCACCCACACCCTCAGCCGCTGGCACACCGACTGGAGCAGCCAGACCGGCGCCAGCCAGCTCGGCATCCTGCACGGCACCAACCACGACGTGCCCGCCTTCCGCTGGTACGAGAAGGACACCGGCCAGACCATGGTCTGCAACCGGCCCTCGTGCGCCGCCGAACTCGAACGCCGCGCCACCCGCCGCACCGGCCGCCCCGGCCTGCTGGCCGGCGACGCCGCCAGCCGCGGCAACCTGTTCACCGGCGGCGCCGACCAGCTCGCCCTCGTGCTGTCCGTCGCCGTCCACCGCGACCACGGCCGCCGCGACCGCGCCGGGTACTTCGCCTACTTCGCCGACCCCGCCCACCTGACCCGCACCGTCGTCGGCTTCACCGCCGAAGTCGCCCGCGAGATCACCCAGTCCCTGCGCGCCCGGCTGCGCCGCGCCACCCCGCGGATCGGCCGCGGCGGCCTCTACCCGGTGCTGCGCGCCTTCGCCACCGTCGTCGAACGCGACGTCGTCGTCGCCTCCGTCATCGGCGACATCCTCGCCGGCCGGCCGCTGGTCTACGCCGACCTGGTCGCCTACGACGAGGTCGCCCACCACAGCGGTCCGCGCGGCCACGACACCGACCAGGTACTGCGCCGCATCGACCGCGCCCTGCTGCTGATCGCCGGCGCCGCCCGGCACGCGCCGCGCCCCTACCGCTTCGTGGTGCTCTCCGACCACGGCCAGTCACCCGGCGAGCCGTTCGCCGCCCGGTACGGCACCACCCTGCGCGACCTGGTCCGCGCCCGGTGCGGTCTGGCCGCCGAACCGCCCGCCGGCCCGGTCACCGAGGAACGCGAGTCACGGGCCGCCGCCCGCGCCGCGCTGCGCCGCCCGGAACGCCACCCGCGCCGCGCCGGGCGGGGCGGCGAGCCGGTGGTCCTCGGCTCCGGCAACCTCGGCCTCATCTCGTTCCCCGGGCTGCCCGGCCGCGCGGACCGCCGGGCCGTCGAGGAGCGCGCCCCGGGGCTGCTGCGGGCACTGGCCGATCACCCCGGCATCGCCTTCGCCCTGGTCCACGACGCCGAACGCGGCCCCCTGGTGCTGGGCGCGGACGGCGCCGAGCACGAACTCGCCACCGGCCGCGTCACCGGCGCCGACCCGCTCGCCCCCTTCGGCCCCGGCGCCGCCGCGGCCGTACTGCGCGCCGACGGGTTCCCGCACGCCGCCGACATCATGGTCAACTCCGCCTGCGACCCGGACACCGGCGCGGTGCACGCGTTCGAGGAGCAGGTCGGCTCGCACGGCGGCATGGGCGGCCCGCAGTCCGAACCCTTCATCCTGCACCCGCGCGAACTGCCCGTCCCCTCCGGTGGGTTGACCGGCGCCGAGGCGGTCCACGCCCTGCTGCGGGAGTGGACCACCGCGACCGGCGACGCCCCCGGCCGCCCGGAGCGGGTGACCGAGGGCGCGGCGGAGTGAGTGGCGCGGTGACCAGCCCCGGCGGTGCGGGGTGTCCGGCGGTGCGGGGTGGGCCGCGCGGCGGGGTGAGCGGTGGGGTGGAGTGAGCGGTGCGGTGGCCCGCGGAGTGGGGCGGCCCGGCGGTGCGGGGGCGCCCGGCGGTGCGGTTCGGCCGCGCGGCGGGGGAGCGGTCAGGCCACGCAGAGGATCTCGCCGTGCAGCACGACCAGCCAGCCGTCCGGGTCGGCCGCCCAGCGCCGCCAGCCGTCGGACAGCCGCTGGAGCTCCTGCGCGGTGGCGTGGCCGTCGCGTACCGCCTGCTCGGCCAGCGCGGACTCCAGCACCCGGTCCGCCCACATGCCGCCCCAGTACGCCCGGTCCGCCTCGTCCGCGTGGCACCAGGTGCTCGCGCCCGGCGTCACCTCGGTGAACCCGGCCGCCCGCGCCCACGACAGCAGCCGCCGCCCGGCGTCCGGCTCGCCGCCGTTGGCCCGGGCGCACACCTGGTACAGGTCCAGCCACGCGTCGAGTTCCGGCAGCTGGGGGTACCAGGTGAAGCCGCGGTAGTCCGCGTCGCGCACCGCGACGACCCCGCCCGGCACGCACACCCGCCGCATCTCCCGCAGCGCCAGCACCGGGTCGTGCACGTGCTGGAGCACCTGGTGGGCGTGGACGACGTCGAAGGAGTCGTCGGGCAGGTCCAGTGCGTGCGTGTCCAGCACCCGGAACGCCACGTTGGTCAGCCCGCGCTCCGCGCAGACCCGCTCGGCGGCCCGCAACACCTCCTCGGAGGTGTCGCCGGCGACCACCGAACCGGTGGGCCCGACCCGTTCCGCCAGGTCCGCGGTGATCGTCCCCGGCCCGCACCCGACGTCCAGCAGCCGCTGCCCGGGGCGCAGGTGCCCGAGCAGATGGCCGGCCGAGTTCTCCGCCGTGCGCCAGCGGTGCGAGCGCAGCACCGACTCGTGGTGTCCATGGGTGTACGCGGGCATGGCCGAAGTCCCCTCGCCAGAGAAAGTAACGCCGACCGCCACGGTAGGCCGAAGTCTCACCCAGCGGGAACCGCGTGTCGCATGATGGACAGCTTCAGGGAAAACCGCAGCTCGGGCGCCGATCCGCCCGTACCCCGGGCCGGGGAAGCCGCGGATCGGCGGACCGGACGCCGGCCCAGGGGAAAGCCGCAGCTCGCACGGCGGTCCACCCGTACCCGGGCCGGGGGAAACCGCGGGGCGGCGAGCCGCGGGCGGTGCGGACGGAACCCGATCGGGGGCGGCTACGTCTCACTGCCATGAACGGACGACTTCTTCCCCTCGCCGCGGGCGCCGTCATGGCCGCCTCCCTCGTGCTCACCGGCTGTGGCAGCCAGACCGTCACGCAGAAGCCGGGTGCCGCGCCCGCCAGCATCAACCCGACGACGCCCGCCCCGAAGGGCGGCGGGTCCGGTGCCATGATCAAGCTCCAGCCGGTCGGCAGGTCCGTCCGGGTCGCGGCGGACGGCAAGCAGCTCCAGGTGAGCACCGACACCGGCGGCTGTAAGAAGGCCAAGCTCGTCGCGCACGAGTCCAGCGCCAGCGTCACGCTGTCGCTGGAGGTGACCGACCACCACAGCGCCGGCCAGATGTGCCCGCAGTTCGTCAAGGTCACCAAGGTGACCGTCGAGCTGAAGGCGCCGCTGGGCAGCCGGTCGGTCTTCGACGCGGACGGCGGCAAGAAGGTCGCGGCCGTCAAGAGCTGACGGCGTGGCCCGCGACGCGCCGCCGGCCGCCCGCGACACCCGGTGAGGATGACGCGGACGGCCGGCGGCGGACCGGCTCCGAAGCCTCCGGCCGCACCCGCGCCCGTGGTCCGGACCGGACCGCCGCCGGGGCGCGGATCAGCGCCAGGGTTCGGATCGGGGCCAAGGTTCGGATCGGCGCCGGGTACGGACCCGCACCGCCCAGGTACGGACCCGCACCGCCCACCCCGGCTCCCGCGACCCGAACCCGGCCGGCACCGCCCACCCCGGCTCCCGCGGCGCGAACCCGTCGCGCCCGCGGACCGGACCGGCGCCGGGGTTCAGCCGACGTCGAAGAAGTCCGGGTCGGGGCCCAGCCGCTTGCCCTGTTCGAGACCGGCGATCGCGGCCAGGTCGTCGATGTCCAGCTCGAAGCCGAACACCTCGAAGTTCTCCACGATGCGGGACGGCGTCACCGACTTGGGGATCACCAGGTTGCCCAGCTGAAGGTGCCAGCGCAGCACCGCCTGCGCCGGTGTCACGCCGTGCTTGGCACCGACCGAGGCGAGCACCGGCTCGTCCAGCAGCCCCTTGCCCTGGCCCAGCGGCGACCACGCCTCGGTGGCGATGCCGTGGTCGGTGTGGAACGCGCGCAGCTCGCCCTGCTGGAGCTGCGGGTGCAGTTCGACCTGGTTGACGGCCGGCACCACACCCGCCTCGTTGATCAACCGGCACAGGTGCGCGGGCTGGAAGTTCGACACGCCGATGGCCCGGGCGCGGCCGTCGCGGTGGATGCGCTCGAACGCCCGCCAGGTGTCGAGGTAGGAGTCCCGGGCCGGCAGCGGCCAGTGGATGAGGTACAGGTCGACCTGCTCCAGGCCGAGCCTGGCCAGCGACTCGTCGAAGGCCCGCAGGGTGCTGTCGTACCCCTGGGCGCCGTTGCGCAGCTTGGTGGTGACGAATAACTCGTCACGCGGCACGCCGGCGTTGGCCAGAGCCGTGCCGGTGCCCTCCTCGTTGCCGTAGATCGCGGCGGTGTCGATGCGGCGGTAGCCCGCCTCCAGCGCGGTGCCCACCGCGCCGGCGGCCTCGTCGGCCGGCACCCGTCCGACGCCGAAGCCGAGCTGGGGCATCGTGACGCCGTTGTTGAGGGTGATGAAGGGGACCGTGCTCACGGGCAGTGGCTTCCTTTTGTGTCAACGGCATCGGGGTGAACGACGTTCGACAGCACACGGCGGCCCGGTCTCCCCACCCGCGGGGGGCTCGCACGTTTCAGGCATGGTAGAGCGCCTCGACCTCCTGGGCGAACTCCTGCTCGATAGCCCGCCGTTTGAGCTTCAGCGAGGGGGTCAGCAGGCCCCGTTCCTCGGTGAAATGGGTGGACAGCACCCGGAACGCGCGGATCGACTCGGCCTGCGAGACCAGGGTGTTGGCGGCCACCACCGCCCGGCGGATCTCCGCCTCCAGGTCCGGATCGCGCACCAGCTCGCGCGGGGACAGTGACTGCTTGCCGCGCATCGCCAGCCAGTGCGTGATCGCCTCCGGGTCCAAGGTGACCAGCGCGGCGACGAACGGCCGGTCGTTGCCCAGCACGACGCACTGCGCGACCAGCGGATGGGCGCGCACCCGGTCCTCCAGCGGCACCGGGGAGACGGACTTGCCGCTCTTGGTGACCAGGATTTCCTTCTTGCGCCCGGTGATCGTCAGATAACCGTCGTCGTCCAGCGACCCCAGGTCCCCGGTGGCCAGCCAGCCCTCGTGCAGCACCTGCTCGCTGGCCTTCTCGTTGTTGAGGTAGCCGCTGAAGACCTGCCCGCCGCGCAGCCACACCTCACCGTCGTCCGCGATGTGCACGGTGGTTCCCGGCACCGGCCGGCCCACCGTGCCGAAGCGTGTCTGCTCCGGCGGGTTGGCGGTGGCCGCCGCGGTGGACTCGGTCAGCCCGTAGCCCTCGAAGATGGTCACCCCGGCACCGGCGAAGAACAGCCCGAGCCGCCGCTCCATCGCCGAACCGCCCGACATCCCGTGCCGCATCCGCCCGCCGAGCGCGTCCCGCACCTTGGCGTACACCAGCTTGTCGTACAGCTGGTGCTGCATCCGCAACGACGGTCCCGGTCCCGGTCCGGTGCCGAACGCCCGCCGTTCGACCGCCTCGGCGTACCGCACCGCGATCTCCACCGCCTTGTCGAACGGCGCCAGCTTCCCGCCCGCCTCCGCCTTGCGGCGCGCGGCGTGGAAGATCTTCTCGAACACGTACGGCACCGCCAGCGCGAAGCTCGGCCGGAACGTCGTCAGGTCCGGCATCAGCTCGCTGGCCTTCAGGCTCGGCTGGTGGCCGACGCGCACCCGGCCGCGCACGCACGCCACCTCGACCATCCGGCCGAAGACGTGGGCCAGCGGCAGGAACAGCAGGGTGGAGGCCTCGTCGCCCGGCTTGGAGTGGAAGACCGGTTCCCACTTGGCGACGATGTTGTCCGCCTCGGCCATGAAGTTGGCGTGCGTCAGCATGCAGCCCTTGGGGCGGCCGGTGGTCCCGGAGGTGTAGACGACGGTGGCCACCGCGTCCGGGGTGACGGCCAGCCGGTGCCGCTCGATGACCTCGTCGTCCAGGTGCGCGCCGGCCGCGACCAGCGCCGGCACCGCCCCGTCGTCCAGCTGCCACAGCCGGGTCAGCAGCGGGAGCTGGTCGACGACCGAGCCGACCGTCATCGCGTGATCCTCGTGCTCCACCACGCACGCCACCGCCTGCGCGTCGTGCAGCATCCACCGCACCTGGTCGGAGGAGGACGTCGGGTAGACCGGCACCGGCTGCGCGCCGATGGTCCACAGCGCGAAGTCCAGCAGCGTCCACTCGTACCGGGTCCTGGCCATGATGCCCACCCGGTCGCCGAAGCGCACCCCCTCGGCCAGCAGCCCCTTGGCGGCGCCCACCACCTCGTCGCGGAACTGCGCCGCGGTGACGTCCTGCCACTCCCCGTCCGGCCCCTTGCGGCCGAAGACCACCTTGTGCGGCACTTCCTCCGCGGTGGTGAAGACGCTGTCGGCCAGTCCGCCGACCTGGGGTGCCGTCGCCATGGGCGGGACGGTGATCTCGCGCAATTCGGGCTCCCTCGGCAGCGCGCTCCGCACGGCACGCTCGACGGTGGTGCTGTGCCCGGCACGTCGCGGCACAACCCGGGGGGAAGGCCGCTGCGGTGAGCGCCGGGCGGGCCCGTAAAGTACCCGATCCCGCCACTCCAGGGGGAGAGGGGCGGCAAAACTGTCAATTCCGGCGTTTGGCAGGTGGATTCGCCGCGTGTGACAGCGTTTCACCCGATCCGCGCAGCCCCCGCCGCGGCCGCCGGGCGGTCCGCGCAAGTCGATCTGCACCGAATCCCCCCGGTGCGCTCACCGCCGCGTTACAGCCGGTAATAGCGGTAACGTCGCAGGTCGGCGGGCTGGTCCGGACCAAACCGCACACCGGCGGGCACCGGCCGGGAGCGGGCGCCGGATTGGCCGAAATGATCACCGGTGGCCGGTGGCCGACCGCCCGCCGTCCCGCCCCCGCACCGCACCGATGCCCGTTCGGGCCCGCGTGCCGACGCGTGCCGCCGGGGGCCGCCGCGTGTCATCGCCCGCGGCCGCAGGTCGCCGTACACCGCCGCACGTCACGGTGTGCCACCGCGTCGCACGCCGACCGCGGGACGCCGGGCTGTCGCCCGCCGTCCCGCGCCCGCGTGCGTCAGGCCGTCCCGCGCCCGCGTGCGTCAGACCGCCGAGCCCGCCCTGTCCGGGACCGCCGGCGTACCGTCCGCCGCCGGACCGGCCGGCGGCGCCTGGTGTTCCTGCGGACGCACCAGCCACAGCGCCAGCACACCGGCGACGATGCCCACCACGCCGGCCCACAGCGCCGCCGCGTCCAGACCGGAGGTGAAGGCGGTACGCATCGCCAACCCGGTCGCCGCCCGTGCGGACTGCGGCACGTGCGCCAGGATTCCCTGCGCGCCACCGCCGGCCAGCGCCTGCGCGGTGCCGTGCGGGTCGGGCGCGTGACCGGTCAGCGACCGCGCCATCCGGTCCGCCGCCAGCGTGCCGAACAGCGCCACGCCCAGCGCGTACCCCAGCTGGCGGAAGGTGTTGACCGAACCGCCCGCCATGCCCGCCCGGTACGGCGGCACCGACGCCAGCGCCGCCTGCGACAGCGCCGGGTTGACCAGGCCCACGCCGACACCGGCGACGATCAGGCCCGCCAGCAGCGCCGTCCAGCCCGACGACCCCTTCAGCACCGTCATCGCCAGCTCCCCGGCGCCGATCAGCACCAGGCCGCCGCCGACGGTGTACCGGGCCGGCGCTCCGTGCAGCAGCCGCCCGCTCAGCGCGGCCACCACGAACGCGGCCGCCGCCAGCGGCACCATCACCAGACCGCCCTTGAGCGGGCTGAAGCCCAGTACCGTCTGGAGCCAGATCGAGGTGTACGGCAGCACGCCGAAGGCCGCCGCGTTCAGCGCGAACGCCGCCAGCATCACCGCGACGAAGGAGGAACCCCGAAACAGCCGCGGGTCCAGCATCGGATGCGCCACCTTGCGCTCCACCAGCAGGAACGCCACCAGTGCCAGCACCGCGACCACGAACATCACCAGGGTGCGCGAGGACCCCCAGCCGACCGCGTTCGCCCGGATCACCGCGTAGGTGACCGCCCCGGCGAACACCGTCCAGCTCAGCGTGCCCCACACGTCCAGCCGCTGCCCGGCCGCGCCGCGCGACTCCCTGACGTACCTGAGCGTCATCACCACCGCGACCACGCTCACCGGCAGGTTGACGAAGAAGATCCACCGCCAGTCCAGGTCCTGGGTCAGCAGGCCGCCCAGCACCGGGCCGAGCGCCGCCGCCGCGCCGGAGACCGAGCCCCACACGCCGAACGCCACCCCGCGGTCGCGGCCCTGGTAGTGCGAGCCCAGCAGCGACAGCGTCGTGGCGAACATCGCCGCGCCGCCGACGCCCTGCACGCAGCGCATCGCCACCAGCATCCCGGAGCCGGTGCTCAGCCCGCAGGCCAGCGACGCCAGCGCGAACAGCACCGTGCCGACCACGTACACCTTGCGGCGGCCCACCGTGTCGGCGGCCGACCCCGCGCCCATCAGCAGCGCGGCGAGCGCCAGCGCGTAGATGTCGATGACCCATTGCAGGTCCGACAGCGAGGCGTTCAGCGCCCCCGCCATGGCGGGCAGCGCCACCGTGACAATCGTGACGTCCAGCAACAACATGAACGTCCCCAAGCAGACCGCTACCAGCGGTCCCCACTTGCGCATCGCAAGTCCCTCGTCTTTCGCTTGTGCCTGACTGGAGGCGGGTTGGATCTCTCATACGATGACCCGACAAGGCCGATCGACTCCAGCCGACAGGGGCAGGTCGGCGGAATCCGACACCCACAGGGCGGTGCGCGATGGAATCCCCCGCCATCGACGATCTCGACCACCAGCTCGTCCAGGCGCTCCAGATCGACGGCCGGGCGTCGTTCAGCCGCATCGCGGAGGTGCTGGGCGTCTCCGACCAGACGATCGCCCGCCGCTACCGCAAGCTGCTGACCACCGGCGGGCTGCGGGTGCTCGGCATCGCCGACGACGAACGCATCGGCCAGACCCAGTGGATCGTCCGGCTCACCTGCACCCCCGACGCCGCAGAACCGCTGGCCGCCGCCCTCGCCCGCCGCCCCGACACCTCCTGGATCGGCCTGGCCTCCGGCGGCACCGAGGTCATCTGCACCATGCACGCCCGCGACGAACGCGCCCGCGACGCGCTGCTGTTCGGCAAACTCCAGCGCACCCCGCGCGTGGTGTCGGTCAGCGCCCACCTGAAACTGCACGCCTTCTACGGTGGCCCGCTCGGCTGGTACTCCAAGGCCGACCGGCTCGACCCGGCCCAGGCCGCCGCCCTCGCGCCGCCGCCCGTCGAGGCCGGCGACGACCCGGTCGCCCTCGACACCGAGGACAAGGCCCTGCTGGCCGCGCTGGCCGGCGACGGCCGCGCCACCGTCGCCGAACTCCAGGCGGTGATCCACCAGTCCGGCTCCGCCGTCCGGCGCCGGCTGGACCGGCTGCGACGCACCGGCGTGCTCTACCTCGACGTCCAGTTCGAACCCGGCGCCTTCGGCTACGAACTGCACACGCTGCTGTGGCTCACCGTCGCCCCCGCCGCGCTGTCCGCCGTCGGCAACGCGCTGGCCGGCCACCGCGAGGTCGCCTTCGCCGCCGCCGTCACCGGCCAGTGCAACCTGATGGCGGTCACCATCTTCCGCTCCACCCACGACCTGTACCGCTACCTGAGCGAACGCGTCGGCGTCCTCGACGGCGTCCAGCACGTCGAAACGGCCCCGATCCTGCGCCAGGTCAAACAGCTGACGTACGACGCGCACCGCTGACGCGGGACGGGCACGACCGCCCGCCGGGGAGGATCGTTCGGGCGCGACAGTCACCGGTGAGGTCCGGCACCGGTGAGTCCTGGCACCGGTGAGGTCGGCTGCCGGTGAGGTCCGGCACCGGTGAGGTCCGGCACCGGCGAGGTCCGGCATCGGTGAGTCCTGGCACCGGTGAGGTCGGTCGCCGGAGAGGTCAAGCGCCGGTGAGGTCCAGCGCCGGTGAGGCCGGCCGCCGATGAGGACGGGCACCCGAGAGGAGGGGCGCCGGAGAGGAGGGCCGCCGGTGAGGTTGGCCGCCCATGAGGAGGGTCGCCGCCGCAGCCACCCGCCGGCCTCACATCGGCTGGTGCAGCCACCCCCCGGCCGCCAGCACCGCCGAGGCCAGCGCGCCGGCCGGATCGCGTGCCTCCGGGCGCATCCGGCCCTGGCGCGCCCGCAGCAGCACGAAGTCGACGTCGCCCAGTTCCGGCAACCCGTAAGCGCGCGGCGGCAGTTGACGCAGCCCGGGCGGGATCAGCCCGTGCGCGTGCGGCACCACGCCCAGGCCGGCCAGCGCGGCGGCCCGCACCCCGCTCAGGCTGCCGGAGGTGCAGGCGATCCGGCAGCCGATGCCGGCGCCCTCCAGCACGTCGAGCGCCCGCGCGCGGGTGATGCTCGGCGGCGGGTAGAGGATCAGCGGGATCGGGCGGCCCGGGTCGATCCGCAGCCGTTCCCCGGCGATCCACACCAACCGGTCCCGCCACACCAGGCGCCCGTGCGTCTCGCCGCGGCCGCGCTTGCCCAGCACCAGGTCCAGCCGGCCGTCCGCCAGCTGCCGGTGCAGGGTGCCGGACAGCTCCACGGTGAGTTCCAGGTCCACCTCGGGGTGGTCGCGCCGGAAACCCTCCAGGATCTCCGGCAGCCGGGTCTGCACGAAGTCCTCCGACGCCCCGAACCGCAGCCGTCCGCGCAGCCCGCTGCCGGTGAAGTACGCGGTCGCCCGCTCGTTGGCCAGCTGGATCGTGCGGGCGAACCCGAGCATCGCCTCGCCGTCCTCGGTCAGCACCACGCTGTGGGTGTCGCGGGTGAACAGCTGGCGCCCGGCGGCCTCCTCCAGCCGCCGCACGTGCTGGCTCACCGTGGACTGCCCCAGTCCCAGCCGCTGCCCGGCCCCGGTGAAGCTCAGCGTCTCGGCCACCGTCAGGAACGTCCGCAACTGCGTCGGCTCGAACATGCCGCCAGGCTAGCCGGTCATCACGGGACACGATGACAGTCAGTGCGGTGAGCGTCTTTCGCGATGACCGCCGCCCCGGGCACCCTGGGAACACCCGTCCACCCGTCCGACCGACGAAGAGATGTCATGCGCCGCATCGCGATGCCCTCCTGGCTGCCCGTCGACCCCTACATTCTGGTGCTGGTCTCCACCGTCGGGCTCGCCGCGCTGCTGCCCGCCCGGGGCCCGGCCGCCACCGGCGTCGGCGCGGCCTCCTCGATCGCGATCGGCCTGCTGTTCTTCCTCTACGGCGCCCGGCTGTCCACCCGCGAGGCGGTCAAGGGGCTGGCGCACTGGCGGCTGCACCTGACGGTCGTGCTCAGCACCTTCCTGCTCTTCCCGCTGCTGGGCCTGGCCGCCCGCGGCCTGGTGCCCTGGGTGCTGACCCCGCAGCTGTACACCGGGCTGCTCTACCTGTGCGTCCTGCCGTCCACCATCCAGTCCTCGATCGCCTTCACCTCCATCGCCAAGGGCAACGTCTCCGCCGCCATCTGCGCCGGCACGTACTCCAGCCTGATCGGCATGGTCCTCACCCCGCTGCTGGCCGGCGCCCTGCTGCACTCCTCCGGTGGCTTCTCGGCCGGCGGCCTGCTGGACATCTGCCGGCAACTGCTGCTGCCCTTCGTCGCCGGGCAGCTGCTCCAGCGGTGGATCGGCGCGTTCGTCACCCGGCACAAGAAGGTCCTCGGCCTGGTCGACCGCGGCTCGATCCTGCTGGTCGTCTACACCGCGTTCAGCGAGGGCATGGTCCGCGGCATCTGGCACCAGGTGACGGCCGTGCGGCTGCTGGCGCTGCTCGGCGTGGAGGCGGTGCTGCTGGCCGTCCTGCTGACGGTGACGTCGATCGCCGCGCGGCGGATGGGCTTCGGCCGCCAGGACCGCGTCGCGATCGTCTTCTGCGGTTCGAAGAAGAGCCTGGCCAACGGGCTCCCGATGGCCAGCGTCCTGTTCGGCGGCCAGGCCGGTCTGATGATCCTGCCGCTGATGCTGTTCCACCAGATGCAGCTGATGGTCTGCGCCGTCATCGCCAAGCGCTGGTCCCACCAGGCGGCGGCGCAGGCCACGGCCGACGGGCAGCCGGCACCGGTGGGCGCCGGCCCGACGGCACCGCTGAACGCGTGAGGGGGTCCGCCCGGGGGTCGACCGGGCGGTTCGCGGTCACCGGCTGACCCCGAATGCGAGGCGCGTCCTCAGCGGCTGACGTCGACGGCCAGGACGGCGAGTGCCAGGCCGAGGAAGACCGTGTAGATGGTCAGGTCCCGCCGGTGCTGGCGCAGCGCGGCCTGCCGGGTCAGCACCCAGCAGAAGGACAGCGCCTCCACCGCCGCGCCGGCCGCTCCCCAGGCCGGCCGCCACAGGCCCGCCACCACCGCGACCGCAGCCAGCGTGTGCAGCACTCCCAGCAGCGACACCACCCACAGCCGCCGGCCGTCCACCAGCCCCAGCCGCGTCAGCACGTCCAGCCGCCGCACGCCCAGGTCCGCCCGGGTCAGCCCGGCCAGCGCGGACGGCACGGTCTCCACCAGCAGCATCACCGTCAACACCACAGCCGCGACGAACACGGCCACCCCCCGAAGGTCGTCAGGCGGGCAGCATGACACGTTCCTCACCGGCGTACACGTTCATCGACGGACCCCGCAGGAAGCCGATCAGCGTCAGCCCGGACTCCGCCGCGAGGTCCACCGCCAGCGACGACGGCGCCGACACGGCCGCCAGCACCGGGATCGAGGCCATCACCGCCTTCTGCGCCAGCTCGAACGACGCCCGCCCCGACACCATGAGCACGGCCCGCGACAGCGGCAGCCCGCCGCGTTGAAGGGCCCGGCCCACCAGCTTGTCGACCGCGTTGTGCCGTCCGACGTCCTCGCGGACGTCCAGCAGCTCACCCTCCGGGGTGAACAGCGCCGCCGCGTGCAGCCCGCCGGTCCGCTCGAAGACCTCCTGGGCCTCCCGCAACCGGTCGGGCAGCATCGACAGCACCCGCGTGGTCACCCGCACCGGGGGAGTGTCGGCGATCGGCTGGCGCGCGCTGGTGCGGACCGCGTCCAGCGATGCCTTCCCGCACAGCCCGCAGGACGACGTGGTGTAGACGTTCCGCTCCAGTGAGATGTCCGGCACCTCGACCCCGGGCGCCAGCCGCACGTCCACCACGTTGTAGGAGTTCGAACCGTCCACCGCCGCCCCGGCGCAGTACACGACGCTGGCGACGTCCGACGCGTCGTAGACCACGCCCTCGCTCACCAGGAAGCCGACGGCCAGCGCGAAGTCGTCGCCGGGGGTGCGCATGGTGATGGCCAGCGGTTTGCCGTTCAGCCGGATCTCCAGCGGCTCCTCGGCCACCAGCGTGTCCGCCCGGTGCCCCACCCCGCCCTCCCGCACCCGCAGCACCCGCCGGCGTTCGGTGACCCGTCCCATATCGCTCCCGCTCTCCCCATGCCCCGCCAGTGCGCCACCCCGGCACGAGGAACGGCCGAAGGTAGTCCGACGTGGCGATGATCCCACCTTGGGGGAGGCGGGCGGGGGA
>NZ_JAAGKO020000077.1 GCF_027947535.2 Streptantibioticus silvisoli | reverse complement strand
GTGCGATCATCGCACCGGCCGCCGGCCCTCGCGGTCTCCCCGAGCGGTCCCCGTCGACCCCGTCACCCCGACCCCGTCACCCCAGCGCCGGTGCCGGAACGCTCCCCGGCACCCCCGACGTGTAGAGCGCCTGCGCCGCCCGCAGCACCAGGTCGTCGCGGTGCCGGGCCGCGACCAGCTGGACGCCGTACGGCAGCCCGTCGGCGTCCGTGCCGCACGGCACCGACGCGGCGGGCTGCTGGGTGAGGTTGAACGGGTAGGTGAACGGCGTCCACGACGTCCAGCGCTCACCGGCCGCCCCGGACGGCGTCTCGCGCCCGGCGGCGAAGGCGGTCAGCGGCAGGGTCGGGGTCACCAGCAGGTCGTACGTCTCGTGGAAGGCGCCCATCACCCGGCCCAGCGCCATCCGCACGTCGACCGCCGCCAGGTACTCCAGGGCGCTGTGGGCGGCCCCCTCGGCGCAGATCTCCCGCAGACCCGGGTCCAGCGCGTCCACCGCCCCGGCGGGCAGCTGCTCGACCACCCGGGCGGCCCCGGCGAACCACAGCACGTGGAACGCCCGGACCGGGTCGGACACCGGCGGGTCGGCCTCCTCGACCAGCGCGCCGCGCTCCGCCAGCGCCTCCACCGCCCGCCGGACCCCGGCCGCCACCGCCGGGTCCACCCGCACCGCGCCGCCGAAGTCCGGACTGTAGGCCACCCGCAGCCCCGCCACGCCGTCGTCCAGGCCGTCCTGGAACGAACCGGCCGGCGGAGCCAGCGCCGACCAGTCGCGGGCGTCCGGGCCGCTGATCACGTCCATCATCAGCGCCGCGTCCGCCGCGTCCCGGGTCATCGGCCCCACGTGCGCCAGGGTGCCGAACGCGGACGCCGGGTACAGCGGCACCCGCCCGTAGGTCGGCTTCAGCGCGAAGATCCCGCAGAACGCCGCCGGGATGCGCACCGAGCCGCCGCCGTCGGTGCCCAGGCTCAGCGGCCCGGCGCCCAGCGCCACCGCGGCCGCGCTGCCGCCGGAGGAGCCGCCCGACGTCCGTGAGGTGTCGTACGGGTTGCGGGTCACCCCGTAGACCGGCGCGTCGGTGACGCCTTTCCAGCCGAATTCCGGGGTCGTCGTCTTGCCGGTGAGGACCGCGCCGGACTCGCGCAGCCGGGCCACCGCCGGGGCGTCCTCCGGCCAGGGGCCGGCCGGGTCCACCGCCTTCGACCCGCGCAGCGTCGGGCCGCCGCGCATCAGCAGGATGTCCTTGACCGACACCGGCACGCCGTCCACCGGCCCGGCCGGCTCCCCGCGCGCCCACCGGTCCCGGGAGGCCGCCGCCTGTTCCAGCGCCTGTTCCCCGTCGATCCGGCAGAACGCGTTGACCGCGCCGTTCACCGCCTCGATCCGGTCCAGCACCGAGCGGACCGCGTCCACCGGGGTGAACGCCCCGCCGCGGTAGCCGGCGATCAGGTCCCGCGCGCTGAGTTCGTACAGGTCGGTCATGGGCCGTCGGACCTCCGGGAGCAGGGGAAACGGGGGGAAGCCGGGAAAGGGGGGAGCCGGGACAGGGGGCAACGGGCGCGGTCAGCCGACGGGGACGTAGCCCAGCCGTTTGTCGACCACGTTGAGCAGCGGGCGGCCGGCCGACCAGCGCTCGAAGTTGTCCAGGAACTGTTCGGCCAGCGCGTCGCGCCAGCCGAAGGTGTCGGCGCTCATGTGCGGGGAGACCAGCAGGCCGGGCACGTCCCACAGCGGGTCGTCGGCGGCCAGCGGCTCGGACTCGAAGACGTCCAGCGCGGCGCCCGCGATCCGGCCGGCCGTCAGCGCCTCCACCAGGTCGGCGGTGACCACCAGCGGGCCCCGGCCGACGTTGACGAACCGCGCCGAGGACTTCATCCGGCCGAAGGCGGCCGCGTCGAACATCCCCCGGGTGCTGTCGGTCAGCGGTGCCGCGCACACCACCCAGTCCGCGCCCGGCAGCAGCCCGGACAGCGCGTCCGCGGCGTGCACCCGGCCGAAGTCGGGGTCGCCGTCGCGCCCGGTGCGGCCGACCAGCTCCACACCGACCCCGAGCGCGGCCAGCGTCACCCCGCAGGCCCGCCCGATCGGCCCGGAGCCGACCACCACCGCCCGCGAGCCGGCCACCCGCATGGTCTCGCGGTGCCGCCAGTCGTGGCGCTGTTGCAGCCGCCAGGTGCCGGGGAAGTCCTTGGCCATCGCCAGCACCCAGCCCGCCACGTACTCGGCGATGGGCTGTTCGAAGACGCCGCGGGCGTTGGTCAGCACGCTGGGGGAGTCCACCAGGCCGGGGAAGATCAGCCGGTCCACGCCGGCGCTCGCGGTGTGCACCCAGGCCGGTACCGGCGCGTCCCCGGCCGGCCAGGCGTCCCGTACCGCGTCGGATGTGAAATCCCACACCAGCAGGACGTCCGCGCCGGGCAGTTCTTCGGCCAGTGAGGCGGCGCCCGGCGGGCCCGCGTGCACCACCTCGACCCGGGGGGAGAGGCGTTCGAGCTGTCGCGGAAGCCCGTCGCCGAGTACGAGAAGTGTTCGAAGAGTCATACGCGTGAAACCGCCCCGAAAAATCGGCCTGCTCTGGTGGGGGACACAGAATCCGTTGCGCGGGATTGACCACGCTATGGAGACGTCTCTACCGTTGTCAACAATCCGCGTGTCCACACCGCAACCCTTGCTGCACACTGGTTACACCGCATCTTCACATCTTCATCCGGGTCCGGCGACCTCCGCCGCCGGCCCCGCCCCCGCACCTCCCGGCACCTCCCGCACCCCCGCACCTCCCGCACTCCCGCACCTCCGCCCTGGTTCCCCCGTCCTGATCCGTCCGTTAGGGGCCCCACGTTGGACATCAGCTTTCTCGGCGGTCCACTCCCGCAGCGCGGCGTCGGCGTCGTCGCGCCCTTCGACTTCGCGCTGGACCGTGAACTGTGGCGGTGGGTTCCGGACCACATCTCCCTGTTCCTGACCCGCACCCCGTTCATCCCGGTCGAGGTCAGTCTCGACATGGCCCGGCTGGTCAGCGAGCACGAGACGCTGCGGGACGGCGTCATGGCACTGCACGCGGTGCGCCCCGAGACGTACGCCTACGCCTGCACCTCCGGCAGCTTCGTCGGCGGCACCGCCGGGGAGCGGTCGATGTGCGCGGCGATGAGCGGGTCGGCCGGCGGCACCCCGGCGGTGACCACCTCCGGGGCGCTGCTGGCCGCGCTGGCCGAGATCGGCGCCCGGCGGATCGCGGTGGTCACCCCGTACACCAAGTCGGTCACCGACTCGCTGGAGGACTACCTCGGCGAGGCGGGGATCGCGGTGACCGGCCGGGCCTACCTGGGGCTGACCCGGGAGATCTGGCGGGTGCCGTACCGCGATGTCGTGGACATGGCCCGGGAGGCGGCGGTGGGCGACGCGGACGCGCTCTTCATCAGCTGCACCAACCTGCCCACCTACGACGTCATACCCCAGCTGGAGGCCGAGCTGCGGCTGCCGGTGCTGTCGGCCAACCAGGTCACCATGTGGTCGGCGCTGCGGGCCATCGGCGTACCGGCCGTCGGCCCCTACCAGGCGCTGCTCGACCCGGCCGCCCGCTCCGGCGCCTCCCCGGTGCGGATGCCCCGGCAGTCCGGCCCGCCGCTGCCCGAAGTCGCCATGGCCGGGCAGCCGTTGGGCGAACCGGAGCTGTTCGGCGAGGTCATCGAGGGCCTGGAGCCGCCCGAGGACCCGCTGGCCAACTGACCCGGCGGCCGGGCCACCGCGCCGCGCGGCTGTAGGACTGTCGACAATCCGCGGATCGGGCCTATGCTCGGCACGGGACCCGCCGTGCGCGGCGGGCCCCGGGGCGCCCGCGCGACGCCCGCCAGGGGGACGGAACGACGACCCGCAAGGGAGGCCGCGATGCCCACGCACGCCGAAGCCGAGGAAACCGTACCCGCGGTCGGTTTCCTCTACCCCGGCTACTCGGCGGAGGACGACTACCCGCTGCTGGAACGCAAGCTGGCCGAGGGCGGCCCGGCGGTCCGGCTGCCGCTGGTGCACACCGACATCGGCGAGGACGCCCACCGGGTCGACGCGCTGCTGGAGATGGGCTCGGCGGCCCGACTGGCCGACGGGGCACGGCAGTTGGCCGGCCACGGCGCCAGCGGGGTGATCTGGGCCTGCACCAGCGCCAGCTTCGTCTTCGGCTGGCACGGCGCCGGTGAGCAGATCGTGGAGCTGTCCAAGGTGGCCGGGCTGCCGGCCTCCTCGACGTCGTTCGCCTTCGCGCACGCCGTCCAGGCGCTCGGCGCCCACCGGGTGGCCATCGCCGCCACCTACCCCGAGGACGTCGCCCAGCACTTCACCGCCTTCCTGAAGGAGGCCGGCACCGAGGTGGTCAGCACCCGCGGCAGCGGCATCATCACCGCCGCCGAGGTCGGCACCTGGGGCCGCGAGGAGGTGCTGGCGATGGCCGCCGCCGGCGACCACCCGGACGCCGACGCGGTCCTGCTGCCCGACACCGCGCTGCACACCGCCGCCTGGCTGCCCGACCTGGAGTCCGCGCTCGGCAAACCGGTGCTCACCGCCAACCAGGTCACCGTCTGGGAGGGCCTGCGGCTGATCGGGGCCGACCCGGCCCGGCCCGGTCTCGGTACCCTCTTCGCCAGACAACTCTGAGGAGCGACACAGATGTCCGGTGACGGTGCGCCGATACTCGCCCCGGTCAAGCGGGAGCCCGCCGCGATCGTCATCGCCCGGCGGCTGACCGAAGCGGTGATGGACGGCACGCTGCCACCGGGCCGCCAGCTCGGCGAGGTCGAGCTGGCGGCCCAGTTGGGCGTCAGCCGCGGGCCGCTGCGCGAGGCCATGCAGCGCCTGGTGCAGCAGGGCATCCTGCGCAGCGAACCGCACCGCGGCGTCTTCGTGGTCGACCTCACCCCCGAGGACGTCACCGACATCTACCTCGCCCGCACCGCGGTGGAGTCCGCCGCGTGCCGGATCGTCATACGCCGGCACCCGCAGCGCACCGCCGACCGGCTGGCCGCCGCCTGCGCGGCGATGGCGGCCGCCGCGGACCTGGGCGACCCCGGGGCGCTGGCCGCCGCCGACATGGAACTGCACCACATCCTGATCGCCGAGTCCGGCAGCCGCCGGCTGGGCCGGATGGCCGACACCCTGTTCGTCGAGACCCGCATGTGCCTGTCGGCGCTGACCGTGACCTACCACGACCCGGTCGACCTGGTCGCCGAGCACACCGCCATCATCGACGCCCTGCGCGCCGCCGACGAGGACCTGCTCATCGAACTGCTCGACGCCCACATGCGCGACGCCCTCGCCCGCCTGCTCCCGCCGGACGCCGCCGCCGTGGCGGACGCCGCCGCGGTGCCGGACGCCGCCGCGTTGCCGGACGCCGCCGCGGTGCCGGAGACCGTCTCGGTGCCGGATACCGTCCCGGTGCCGGACGCGCCCGCCGCAGCCGCCCCGCCGGCCGTCGTGGTCCCGCCGGCCGTCATCGTCCCGCCGGCCGCTGTCGTGCGCGCCGCGGTCGCGGCGGAGGCACCGCCCGCCGTACTGCCCGGCCCGGCGCCCCAGCCCGCCTGACGCGGCCCGCCGCACCCCGCTCCCGCGCCGGCCCGGAAGTCCGCCGTGCCCCGCTCCCCCCGCCGTGCCCCGCTCCCCCCGGAGGGACCGGCTCCCCCCGGAGGGGTCGGTGCGGCCGGTCGACGGGGCCTTTCCGCGGCGGCGCGGGGCCCCCGGGCGGGAATAAAGCGGAGGCATGCTCCGGCTGTGCGTGGCGAGACGCGTGCGGGACGAGCCGCCCCGGGACGCGTACCGGAAACGCAGCAGGAGGTAGACCCGGTGACGGAGGAGATCCGCGGAACGGCGCACGGCAGCGCGCCGGTGCCGCTGTCGGTGCTGGACCTGGTGAGCGTCGGCAAGGGAGTGACGGCCACCGAGGCGCTGCGCACCGGTGTGCGGCTGGCCCGGCTCGCCGAGGCCCGCGGGTTCGGGCGGTACTGGGTGGCCGAACACCACTCGATGCCCGGCGTGGCCAGTTCCTCGCCGGCCGTCATCCTCGCCCACGTCGCCGCGCACACCGAGACCGTCCGGCTCGGTTCCGGCGGCGTCATGCTGCCCAACCACGCCCCGCTGGTGATCGCCGAGCAGTTCGGCACCCTGGAGGCGCTGGCCCCCGGCCGGGTGGACATCGGCCTCGGGCGGGCGCCGGGCACCGACGGCGCCACCGCGGCCGCGCTGCGCCGCAGCGACCGGCTGCACGAGGGCGCCGACGAGTTCCCGCGCCAGCTGGCCGAACTCGTGCGGTTCCTCGACGACGACTTCCCCGAGGGCCACCCCTACGCCGGCATCCACGCGGTGCCCGGTCCGGTGCAGGGGTCGGCGGAGGGCGGGGTGCAGTCGGCGCACCGGCCGCCGGTGTGGCTGCTGGGCTCCAGCGGCTTCAGCGCGCGGCTCGCCGGTGAGCTGGGGCTGCCGTTCGCCTTCGCCCACCACTTCTCCGCCCGCAACACCGTCCCGGCGCTCCAGCTGTACCGCGACAGCTTCCGGCCGTCGGCGGTGCTGGACCGGCCGTACGCGCTGATCGGGGTGCAGGCGGTGGCGGCCGACGACGAGCGGGAGGCCCGCCGCCAGGTGCTCACCGGCGCGCTGTCGATGCTGCGGCTGCGCACCGGCCGGCCGGGCCTGGTGCCGACCCCGCAGGAGGCCGAGGCGTACCCGTTCACCCGGCCGGAGCGGGAGTTCCTCGACTCCTGGCTGGCCGACGTCGAGCACGGCACCCCGGACGTGGTGGCCGAGCGGCTGAACGCGCTGGTGAAGCGGACCGGCGCGGACGAGCTGATGCTGACGGCGAACGTGCACACCCCGGCCGCCCGGTTGCGGTCCTACGAGCTGATCGCCGACGCCTACGGGCTGCCCGGCGGGTCCGCGGCGGGGCGCTGACCGCACCGGCCGCCGACATCGCGGTCCACCCCGCCGGGTCCCCGTCCAGCTGCGACGCGGGCCCGGCGGCGCCAAAGTGGTCTAGTCCAACAATAGTCCAGACCATTGACGCGTTCATGGCACACAGGTATTCCATAGACAACCGCCCGCCCCCGCCTGGAGGTTGTCCGAAGTGCGCCTGCCTCGTCCCGGCCTCAGCAAGGCCAGCAGATCCCTCGTCGCCGCAGTGTCAATCGTCGCCCTCGGGGCGGCCGGCCTGACCGCGCTCGGCCTCGCCACCCCGGCCGACGCCTCGTCCCACGCCGCGGCCGCCGCGGCCGCCGCCCCGGCCGCCAACACCACCGGCGCCGCCGCCACCAGCGGCGGCCTGAAGGTGGCCTACTACGACCAGTGGTCGATCTACCAGAACGCCTTCTACCCCAAGAACGTCAACAGCGAAGGCATGGCCGGCAAGCTCGACTACCTGATCTACGACTTCGAGAACATCGACCCCACCAACCTGACCTGTATGGAGTCGACCAAGGCCAGCGACCCCGACCCGGCCGGCGAGAACGACCCCAACGCCGGTGACGGCGCCGGGGACGCGTTCGCCGACTACCAGAAGTCGTTCGGCTCCGACATCAGCGTGGACGGCACCGCGGACGTCTACAACCAGCCGATCGCCGGCAACTTCCACCAGCTCCAGGAGCTGAAGGCGGCCAACCCGCACCTGAAGGTGCTGCTGTCGATCGGTGGCTGGACGTACTCGAAGTACTTCTCCGACGTCGCGGCCACCGACGCCTCGCGCAAGAAGTTCGTCTCCTCCTGCGTGGACATGTTCATCAAGGGCAACCTGCCCTCGCAGGCGGGCTACGGCGGCGACGGAACGGCCAAGGGCATCTTCGACGGCTTCGACATCGACTGGGAGTACCCGGGCGGCGGCGGTCACCTCGGCAACCACTCCAGCAGCGCCGACAAGCAGAACTACACCGCGCTGCTGGCCGAGTTCCGCAGCGAGCTCGACACCCAGGGCGCCGCGGACGGCAAGACCTACGCGCTGTCCGCCGCGCTGCCGGCCGGCCAGGACAAGATCGCCGACGTCGAGACCGACAAGATCGGCCAGTACCTCACCTTCGGCGACCCGATGACGTACGACATGCACGGCGGCAGCTTCGAGCCGACCGGGCCGACCAACCACGCGGCGCCGCTGTACGACAACCCGAGCGACCCCATGCAGCCGGTGGCGCCGGGCACCGAGAAGTACTCCACCGACGAGACGATCAAGGCGTACACCGTCGGCGACCCGCAGTACGGCATCCCGGGCGGCTTCCCGGCGAGCAAGCTGAACATCGGCATCCCGTTCTACTACCGCGGCTGGACCGGCGTGGCGGCCGGCAGCGACCACGGCCTGTTCCAGCCGGCCACCGGCCCGGCGCCCGGCGCGACCGACTCCGGCAACGTGGACGGCATCCGGATGTACAAGGAGCTGTCCGGCGTCGTCGACAACCCCGCCGACACCTTCTGGGACTCCCAGGCCGACGCCGCCTACTTCTACGACGGCACCAACTTCTGGTCCGGCGAGGACGCCCAGTCGCTCCAGACCAAGGCCGACTACGCGCACTGCAACGGCCTCGGCGGCACGATGATGTTCTCGCTGTACGACCTGGACTCGGCGGCCACCTTGTTCAACGACGCCGTCAGCGACACCAACGGCTCGGCCGGCACCTGCCCGGCCCCGCCGTCCGGCGGCGGATCGGGCGGCACCACCGGCGGCGGCACGGGCGGCAGCACCACCGGTGGCAGCACCGGCGGCACCACCCCGCCGCCCACCACCTGCTCCGAGCCCGCGTACAGCGCCACCGCGGTCTACGTCAACGGTGACGAGGTCTCCTACAACGGCCACAACTGGCAGGCCAAGTGGTGGACCCAGGGCGAGGCCCCCTCCACCGGTGGCTCCGGCGTCTGGACCGACGAGGGCGCCTGCTGAACGGATCCTCCCGAAGCGACGCCCGGCGAACCCCGTTCGCCGGGCGTTCGCCGTGCCGGAGCCGTCAACTGCCGCCCAGCATCGCCTTGATGTGCTCCGCGGCGACCGGGCGGGAGTAGAACCAGCCCTGGCCGGTGTCGCAGCCGATGCCGCGCAGGCGTTCGGCCTGCTCGGCGCTCTCGACGCATTCGGCGGTGACGGTCAGGCCCAGCCGGTGGGCGAGGTCGACCAGCGCCTCGACGATGGTCTCGTCGGCGGGGTTGGGGTGTTCGCGGGAGCGGAAGCCGTGCACGAACGAGCCGTCGAGCTTGAGGGCGGCCACCGGCAGCCGGCTGAGGTAGGCCAGGTTGGAGTAGCCGGTGCCGAAGTCGTCGATGACGATGCGCACGCCCATCTCGCTGAGCGCGTGCAGCGCCTGCAGCGGCCGGCCGGCCGATCCCATCACCGCCGACTCGGTCAGCTCCAACTGGAGCAGGTCCGGCGGCAGTCCGGTCTCGGCGAGGATCGCGGCGACGTCGCCCACCAGGTCGGAGTCCCATACCTGGCGCACCGCCACGTTGACGCTGACGAACAGCGGCCGGTCGGGGTGGTCCTGCTGCCAGGTGCGCGCCTGCCGGCAGGACTCGGCGAGGATCCACCGGCCCAACTGGACGATGGAGCCGTCCTCTTCGGCCAGCCCGACGAACCGGTTCGGCGCCAGCCGCCCGAACTGCGGGTGCTCCCAGCGCACCAGCGCCTCCACCCCGCGCAGCATGCCGCTGTCCAGCGCCACCAGCGGCTGGTACTCCAGCACGAACTCCCGCCGCTCCACCGCCTGTCGCAGCGTGCTGGACAGCGCCTGGCGGGTCATCCGGTGCGCGTTGCGCTCGGGGTCGAACAGCGTCCAGCGGCCCTTGCCGTCGGCCTTGGCCCAGTACAGCGTGGTGTCGGCGGCCTGCATCAGGCCGGTCGGCGAGGTGCCGGCGGCCGGCCGTTCCACCACGCCGATGCTGGCCGAGACCGTTAGCCGGTGTCCTTCGATGTCGAACGGCCGTTGCAGCGCGGCCAGTACGGCGTCGGCCAGCGCGGTGACCTGCTCGGTGTCCTGCGACTCCTCCACCAGCAGCGCGAACTCGTCGCCGCCCAGCCTGGCCGCCAGGTGGCCGCCGTCCTCCACGCAGGTCAGCAGCCGCCCGGCCACCGCCGCGAGCAGCCGGTCGCCGATGCCGTGGCCGAGGGTGTCGTTGATCGCCTTGAAGCCGTCCAGGTCCAGGTAGCAGATGCCCAGCCGGGAGCCGCCGGGGGAGCGCAGCGCCGCCTCCAGGCGCTCGAAGAACAGCGTCCGGTTGGGCAGCAGGGTGACCGGGTCGTGTATCTCCAAGTGCCGCAGCCGTGCGGCGAGTTCACGGTGTTCGCTGACGTCCTCCACCGACAGCAGCGCCGCCGTGCCGTTGCCGGCCGGCGCGCGCTGCCCGCGTACCGCGTCGAAGGTGACCTCCGCCCACAGCGGCCGGCCGTCCGGGTGCTTGAGCCGGCAGGTGGACCGCAGCCGGTCCCGCCCGCCGCGCAGCACGTCCCGGAACGCGTCCCGCACCCCCTCGTCGCCGTCCAGCGCCACCACGTCGGCGGCCCGCCGGTCGGCCAGCCGTCCCGGCGCGGTGCCCAGCAGCGACCCCAGCGCCTGGTTGGCCGCCAGCAGCCGTCCCTCGCGGTCCACCAGCGCCATCGCGGTCCGGGCCACGGTGAACGCGGCGTGGTAGTCGCGCAGCTCGGCGGCCGAGCGGTCGCCCGGGGCGGTGCCGCCCGGGGACGCGTTCGGCGCCGGAGTGGAGGTCGGATTGTCACACTCTGTGACATTTGACGGTCGGCCAGCGGGCTCGCCGCCTCGGCCGACCGAAGGTCCGCCGTCAGCTTTCTCCCGCATCGCAGTCGTCTCGCACAGGTAGTCGGGGAACTTCGGGGAGGGGATCGGGGAGCCGCCCGAGGCGGGATTCCCACGGGGAAATGTGCCGATCATAGAACTCCGCGGGCGCCCTGAGCCACCGCCACCCCAGTGATTCGGTAGTGATTCTCCGCGCGAAGAAGCACGTATGGGGCGTGATGTCATGATTCTTGCCGCTGTTGTGCGGATCTGCTCCTATCTGCCCATATCTGAGCGCCCATGATCAACAGTTACCGAGCGTGATATTGACGCGGTGACTCGGGCGGACCATCAGAACAGGCCGTACCGCCGCGAACCCCCCAAGGGTGGAAGAGGTCAGCCCAGGTGGCCCGATCCCGTCCCGGGGAGGTGTTCGTGCGAGGCGGTGCGTTCAGGAACGAGTACGGCGGCGAACCGTACGACGACCGGCGATCCGGCGGTGCGCACGCGGCCCGCCGCGCCCGGCCGCGTGCCGTCCCGCGGCGCCGGGGCGCGCACGCCGCCCCGCGCTCCTACGCCGCGCACCGGGGCGTGGCCCTCGCGGTCGGGTTCGTGGCGCTGGTCGCCTGGACCCTGTTCGCCGGGCCGGCCGCCGCCGCCTCGCCGGACGGGCCGTGCGCCCCGCAGCGCACCGACGTGCGCCACTCCGAGGGCGTCAGCTGGGACCCCGGATACCGCCGCCCGGACGGCGACATCGACGCCGTGCTGCTCTTCCTGTCCTTCCCCGACCACCGGCCGGACGTCGCCACCACCGCGCTGGCCGCCGACCACTTCCCGGCCACCACCGAGTTCTTCACCCGTTCCTCCTACGGCCGGCTGCGGCTGCGCCCGACCGTCGTGCGCCGGTGGTTCACGATGCCGCGGCCCTCGACCGCTTACGCCATCCACCGCGACTGGGCGCCGGCCGGCCGCGACGCCTACCTGCGCGACGCGATCGCCGCGGTCGGCCCGGCGGTGGACTTCGGCCGCTACCCGGTCGTCTACCTGGTCGCCGACCCGGACGCCCCCGGGGTGGACTCCGACGCCACCAAGGTCATCAACTTCGGCCGCCCGCTGCGGGCCGGCCACGCCTGGATCAACCGGCTGGTCACCGTCTTCGAACGCCACCCGCCCGACCCCAACGTGCTGGCCCACGAGACCAACCACGTCTTCGACCTGCCCGACCTCTACCACCGGCCGGCGTCCGGCTCGACCGCCGACTGGGACGACCTGGTCGGCGACTGGGATCTGATGGGCAGTCAGTTCGCCCTGTCGCCCGACCTGTTCGCCTGGCACCGGTGGAAGTACGGCTGGATCGACCGCTCCCAGGTCACCTGCGTCGACCACCCCGGCACCGTCACCCGGGTGCTGACCCCGGTGGAGACCGCCGGCGGCGCCAAACTCCTGGTGGTCCGGCTCGACGCCACCACCGCGCTGGCCGTCGAGGCCCGCGCCGCCGCCGGCAACGACGTGCGCTCGTGCACCGAGGGCGTGCTGGTCTACCGGGTGCGCAGCGACGTGGGCACCGGCGACGGGCCCGTCCAGGTGCTCGACGCCCACCCGCGCACCTCCGCCTGCGAGGGGACCTCCGTCTACCCGCCGCTGGCCGACGCGCCGCTGAGCGACGGCCAGACCTACCGCTACCGCTTCGGCCCCTGGACGCACGGCGCGCTGAGCGTGCACGCCGCCCGCGCCGCGGCCGGTGCCTGGCGGGTCACGGTGACCGAACGATGAGGACGCCGGCCGGGCGGTGGAAGGCCGCCGCGATATCCGCCGTCCTGCTGCTGGCCGGCGGCTCCGCGACGGTGGCCGGCCTGCTGTCCGGCGCCCCGGCCACCGCGCCGCCGGGCCGGCCCTGCGCGCTGCCGGCCGCCCGCGGCACCGAGATGTCCGAGGGCTTCCCCGCCGGCCCGGACCACGAATACGCCCACTCCACCGGTGAGTTGAGGGCGCTGACCCTCTTCATCGACTTCCCCGACGCCCCGGCGCACGAGAGCGTCCAGCAGCGGTACCGCGAGTTCTTCCCCGCCGTGCCGCGCTGGTACGCCCGCGCCTCCTTCGGCCGGCTGCGCTACCACCCCGTCCCCGTCCTGCGCTGGTTCCGCATGCCGCGCCGCTTCGCCACGTACCGGATAACCCGCGGCTACGGCTGGGACGTGCACCGCGAGATGATGCGCGACCTGGTGGCGGTGGCCGGCCGCTCGGTGGACTTCCGCGGCTACGACCTGGTCAACGTCATCGCCACCCCGAACGCCGGGCCGCCCGCCGACCAGACCGTGCTGTCGGTCACCTGGACCGGCGGCAGCGCGGCCACCGCCGGGGGCGGCGCGCGCCTGGACCGGGTCTCGGTGATCTACGGCCACGACCAGTCCGGCCCCCGGGTCCTCGCGCACGAGAACGGCCACATACTCGGGCTGCCCGACCTGTACGCGGTACGCGACTTCGGCCGCACCGACACCCTCGCCGGGCAGTGGGACACGATGTCGCTCGACTGGGGGCTCCAGGGGGACCCGCTGGCCTGGCACAAGTGGCGGCTGGGCTGGCTCACCGACCGGCAGGTCGTCTGCGTCGCCACCCCGCGCACCACCACCGTCGCCCTGACCCCCGACGAGATACCCGGCGGCCGCAAGGCCGTCGTGGTGCCGTACGGGCCGCACACCGCCTACGTGCTGGAGGCCCGCCGGGCGCTCGGCAACGACAGCGCCGCGTGCAGCGAGGGCGTACTCGCCTACCGGGTCCGCACCGACGTCTCCTCGGGCGACGGACCGGTCAAGGTCGTCGACGCCAACCCGGCGACCAGCGCCTGCGACTTCAGCAGCGGCTCGTTCAACTCCCTCAACGACGCCCCCTTCCGCCCCGGCCAGCGCTGGACCGACCCGGCGACCGGCCTGGCCTTCGCGGTACTCGGCGCCGACCGGTCCGGCGGCTGGACGGTCCGCGTCACCCGGCCGCGCTGAGGGCCCCCGCCGCCGGCCGTGCTCCGGCCCGGGACGCCGGAAAGGGCACCCCGTGAGGGATGCCCTTCCGTGTGGTGCGCCGCCAGGGACTTGAACCCCGAACCCGCTGATTAAGAGTCAGCTGCTCTGCCTGTTGAGCTAGCGGCGCTCGCACAGCCGATCATACCTGACCGGAGCCGCCCTCCAGCGCCACCCGCAGCCCGCCGGTGATCAGCGCGATCCCGGTGCGGAACGCCGCGTCCCGGTCCGGCGTGGTGTGCAGGCCGGCCCACGCGGTCAGGTGCGGGTACGCCGCCGCGTCCGGCGCGGGGCCCGCCGCCGCGCCGCCCGGCGCCGCCTGCTCCTGGAGCGCGAACCCGGTCACGTAGCTGGTCACCGTGTCGCCGAAGTGCGCCGCCAGCTCCAGCGGCACCCCCGCCGCCCGCATCCGCGCCAGCCCCTCCTCCACCGCCCGCAACGCCACCGGGCTGACCGGCGTGTGCGTGGCGACCAGCCGGGCCCCGTCCCGGTGCCGCAGCAGCGCGGAGCGCAGCGCGTGCGCGAAGACGGTGACGTCCGCGATCCAGTCGTCGGCGGGGCCGCTGTCGGTGGCGGGGGTGTCGGCTGCCGGAGTGGCGGGCGCGGGGGTGCCGTCGGCCGGGGTGGCGGGCGCGGGGGTGCCGTCGGCCGGGGTGGCGGCTGCGCAGGTGCCGTCTGCCGGAGTGGCGAGCGCCGGGGTGGCGGCCGCCGGGGTGGCGGCCGGCGCGGGCGTGGGGGTGCCGGCCGGCGGGGCGGTCGGCGCTGTCGCCGGGGCGAAGACCTCGTCCATGATCCGTTCGGCCACCGCGGTCAGCAGCTCCCGCTTGTCGCGCACGTGCCAGTACAGCGCGCCGGGCCGGACGCCGAGCCGGCCGGTGAGCGCCCGGGTGGTGAGCGCGTCCAGTCCGACCTCGTCCAGCAGCTCCAGCGCCGCGTCCACCACCGTCTCCCGCCGCAGCGGCATCCGACCCGCCCCCTCGCCCTCGTCCTGCCCCCGGCACGCCCCGTCGCGCTTGACGGGGCCAGCATAGCCACCTAACTTGAGCAACGTTCAATTGAGCAACGCTCAAGAATGCGTTCCGGGGCCGGGTCCCCGGGACCGACAGGGGCTCGAAAGGCGGGGACATGGGTTCGTACGTCATGGCCGGGGGGCTGCGCACGTACTACGAGCAGTGGGGGAGCGCGGGCGAACCGGTGATCCTGCTGCACGGCGGCGGCGTCACCGCCGACACCTGGCAGGCGCAGGGACCGGCGCTGGCCGCGCGCTACCGCGTCCTGGCCCCCGAACGCCGCGGCCACGGCCGCACCCCCGACGTGGCCGGGCCGGTGTCCTACGCCGCGATGGCCGACGACACCGCCGCCTTCGCCGAGGCGCTCGACCTCGGCCCCGCCCGGGTCGTCGGCTGGAGCGACGGTGCCGCCGTCGGCCTGCACCTCGCGCTGCGCCGCCCGGACCTGGTCGGCCGGCTCGTCGTCATCGGCGCCGCGATCACCCGGGACGGCGACACCCCGGCCGCCCGTGCCCTCATCGACGACCCGGCCGGCCACGACATGCTGGCCGGCTGGTTCCGCCCGCTCTACGCGCCGCTGTCGCCGGACGGGCCGGACCACTTCGACACGGTGTTCGCCAAGCTGCTCGCCATGTGGGCCGGCGGCTCCGGCCTGACGATGGCCGACCTGGCCGCGATCACCGCTCCGACGCTGGTCATGCAGGGTGACGACGACGGCGTGCGGCCGGCCCACAGCGCCGAGATGGCCGCCGCGCTCCCCGACGCCCAGCTCGCCGTCGTCCCCGGCACCTCGCACGCGCTGCCGGTGGAGAAGCCCGACCTGGTCAACGGCCTGCTGATGGACTTCCTCGCCGAACGGCAGCCGCCGAAACTGCTGGGCATGAGCGGCGAGACGATCACCTCCGGCTGGTGACGAAGACTTCCGGCCGGTGACGATCGCCTCCGGCCGGTGAACCGCCGGCGCGCGCCGGGCCGGGGGCTCCCCGGTGTGCGCCGGGGCCGGGGGCGGGGGCCGGCCGGTGTGCGCCGGGGCGGGGGGACTCGCCGGTGTGCGCCGGCCGGCCCGGAACCGCGCCGGCCCCCGGAACGCCGAAGAGCACCTCCGTCGGGAGGTGCTCTTCGTGTGGTGCGCCGCCAGGGACTTGAACCCCGAACCCGCTGATTAAGAGTCAGCTGCTCTGCCAGTTGAGCTAGCGGCGCCTGCGATGGGAAGACAGTAGCACCCTGTTCCGGCAGAGGAAAAATCGATAAGTCTCAGACCGGAACACCCCCCGCGACCACCCGGTGCGGCCGGGCCGCCCGCAGGCACGCCCACAGCAGGACCGCAGGTCCGGGCAGCCACGGGTCCCGTACGCCGGGCGCCACCAGCCACCGCGATCCGCCGTTCCCGCCCGGCGCGGCGGCGGCCGGCGCGGGCGCCAGCGGCGGCACCGTCACCGCGTCGCCGACCCCGTGGCACAGCATCGGCGGCACCAGCGGGCCCCACTCCTCCCACGACAGCAGCGACGGCAGCCGGCGTCCGGTGCCGGGCGTGGCGAACACCAGCATCCGCCCCCGGTGCACCGCCACCGGACCGCAACCCGGCCCCGACTCCCACAGCCGGTCCAGCACCCGGCGCCCGAACAGCACCGGCAGGTTGACCACGTCGAACGCCGTACCGCACGGCAGCACGCTCGGCGCGCCCGGCCGCGCGGACCACAGCGCCCGCACACTGCGCGGGAACGTACTGGCCGACGCCAGCCAGTCGGCGCCCTCGGCGGTGACCCGCTCGACGTGCGGCTGATCGCCGTACGCCGGGCCGCCGTGCGCCGGATCCCCGTACGGCTGCCCGGTGTGCGGCGCGCCACCGGGCAGCCACGGGCCGGTGTCCCGTACGTCGGTGTCGCGCAGGTCGCTCTCGCGGAGGTCCCAGATCATGTCGCTCATGACCGACAGGTCTACCGCCGTGCGGACCCCGGGCCCGGCGAATCGTCCGAATCCGGGACGCGGAGCATGCCGGACGGGTACTCTGCCGGACGCATTCCGGGGGCACATGCCAGCCAACCGTTCCGTTCCGGCCACGGACCGCGGCAGGGGATACGGGGGAGGCGCGGGAGGGCGGTGCGGCGGGCGGGGGTGCCGGGGTGACCGGCGGGCTGTGCGGTGGCGGGGTGCGGGTGCGGAGGGCCGGGCGCCGGTGCGCCGGCGGGCGGCGCCGGTGCGACCGGTGGGCGCAGTCGCGGTACGGCGTACCCCGGTCGCGGGTTCGCCGGTCGCCGGTTCGGTCGCGATACGCCGGGCGCGGTACGACTGCCGGGGTGCCGGGGTGCCGGGGTGCCGGGGTGCCGGGGTGCCGGGGTGCCGGGGTACCGGTGCTGGGCAGGGCCGCCGGGCCGCCGGGATCAGTCCGGCAGGCCCTGGCGGCGCAGCAGGTCGGAGCCGAATTCGACCATCTTCTTCGCGTAGTCCTCCGACCAGCCGACCCGCGCGGCGATGGCGTCGGGGGGCGAGCGGTCGAACCGCTTGGGGTCGGCCAGCATGGCGGCGGCCATCGCCTGGAACTCGGTGGCCCGGTCGGCGGCGGCCCGGAAGGCGAGCGCGAGTTCGGTACTGCGCTCCAGCAGCCGGGCCGGGTCGTCGATCGACTCCAGGTCGAAGAAGTGCTCGGGGTCGGCGGACGCCGCCTCCGGCTCGAACAGCAGCGGCGCGGGACGCATCCTGCGCGGCGCCTCGTCCGGCGAGCGGTGAGCCGAATGCCGTTCGGGCATCTCCCTACCTCCAGGTTGTGGACCGCCATCCATTGTCCCGCACCAGGGCTACCCAGCGGCCCGGCACCGGACACCAGCACGTGCCACCAGGCTTTTCATCCGACGATCACCCCATCGCACCGACCGCTCGGCCCGTTACGCCCCCGCCGCCCCCGGTCCGGGCCCGCGCACGGGCCCCGGCCCGCTCGCCACCCGCCTGCCCCACGTCCCACCTCGCGGTTTCCCGTCAACCGCGAGCCGCCACCGTCAGCCGTCGAATGCGGCGATCGGCCACCCTCCGTCAGCCACGGACGCCGGCGCTCGGCCGCCCCCGCCGGACGTCGGCCGTCAACGTCAGCCGTCAAACGCCAGCCGTCAAACGCCAGCCGTCAGCAATCCTCCGTCAGCCGTCCCACCGCACCCGGTGTTCCGCCAGCAGGGCGAGTACCGCGTGATTGGCCTCCCAGCCGTCGGGGAACTTCACAGCGACGCCCAGCTGGAGCGGTTCGGTGGAGGGGTGGTCGTCGAGCAGGGTGTCGACGCCGGCCCGGCAGACCACCACGCAGGCGTGCCGGTGCCGGGACGCCAGCACGCACAGCCGGCCGGTCTCCAGGTGGAACGCGGTCGCGTCCGGCCGCCCCGACAGCGGGTGCAGCACCACCGTGACGTCGAACTCCCGCCCCTGGAGCCGGTTGGCGGTGTCCACCGTGACGCCGGTGACCCCCAGCCGGGCCAGCGCGGAGCGCACCGCCGCCGCCTGGTCGCGGTGCGCGGTGCCGACCGCGACCCGGTCCGCCGTCACCGGCTGCGGCTGCGGCGAGCGCTCGCTGACGGTGCGCCCGCCGCGTTCCAGCAGCCGCCGCACCACCGCCGCGACCGCGCCGACCGCCTCCGGGTCGGTGCGCGGGGTGAAGCGGGCCGGCAGCTCCAGCAGCCCCCAGCCGGCCGCCGCCGCCTCGTCGAGCACCCGGTCCGCCGCCCCGCCGTCGCCCGGCCCGGTGAACGACATCAGCCGGTCGCCGGGACCGGTGCCGCTGCGGAACCGGGTGTCGGGGTAGAACGCGTCGGAGATCAGCGGCGCCGCCGACGCCGGCAGCCGCCAGGAGACCGGCAGCCGGTGCTGCGGCAGGTCCGGGTTGTGCGCCAGCAGCGTCACGACCGCGCTGGCCGACGGGTCGTAACTCAGCCCGGCCCACTGCTCGGCGCCCACCACGCTGAACGGGTCGAGCTGGCCGGGGTCGCCCACGAACAGCGCCCGTTCGAACAGCCCGGCCACCCGCAGCAGCGCGTCCGACCGCATCTGGTACGCCTCGTCGACGATGGCGTGCCGCCACGGTTCGACGTCCTTGACGAAACCCCACTTGGCGGCGGTGGCGATCACCACCTGCCGGCCGCGCAGCTCGGCGACCTTCGGCGACCTGGCCACCTGCGGATGCCGGTCGAGCGCCGGGTCCGGCGGCGAGTCGGTGCCGTGCAGCCGGCCGATCGCCAGCCCCGGATCGGCGGTCGCCAGCCGGTCGGTGAGGTCGTCGACCTGGGCGTTGGTCTGCGCCACGATCATCAACTGCTCGCCGGAATCGGCAAGTTCACGGGCGGCGCGCACCACGAGGGTGGACTTGCCGGCGCCCGGCGGCGAGTCGACGACCACACCGCGCTTCGTGCCCTGCCGGGTGTCGTGCAGGATGCGGCCGGTGGCCAGCGCCGCCGCCGCTCCCGGGTCGAAGTCCTCGTCGTTCCGGGCGGGTTCGGCGGTGCCGGTCACAGGTAGTCCTCCACCGTCACGTCGTCGGCCGGATCGGCCGCCGCCGGCACGCCGGAGCTGAACGCGGTCGGCGGACCGCCGTGCGTCCACGGGGTGGCCTCGGCGTCCGGCAGTTCGGCACCGCCGCGCGGCGCGTGTTCGAACAGCGTCCAGCAGGTGGCGTCCCCCGGCTGCGGCACCGTGCCCGGGTCGGGCTCCTTGCCGCGGCCCATCCCGTTCAGCACCCGCAGGCACAGCAGTCCGGGGCGCGGCGAGCCGAGGAACTCCGCCTCCTGGCAGCGGCCCTCCGGCAGCGCCCGGTACACCCGTACGCCCTCCTCCAGGTGCGGCCGGTCGTCGGTGGCCACCGTCACCAGCGGGCGGGGGCGCGGTCGCGGCGGCGGGGAGTACTCCAGCACGGATTCGGTCACCGGCCCGGCGAACGCCTCGCCGACCAGCCGCCGTTCCGCCATCACCAGCGGGTCGTCCAGCGCCTCGCCGGCCTCCAGCCGGGCCTGCGCGGTCTCCCGGCCGGCCAGTTTCTGCGCGGCGGCCACCGCGTCGTCGCGGCGCGGCTGCGGCGGCTCGCCGGCCCGCACCCGGTCGCGGTGCCCGGTGTAGGACCAGCGGTCGCGCTTCCACCGGTCCTCGACGTGGCCGCCGGCCGGCAGCGCGCGCAGCAGGTCCAGCGCCCGCCACACGTCGTCCCACGCCGGGCGCAACTGGCTCTCCAGCAGCGCCCGCACCCGCCCGGCCGCCGCCGACGGATCGTGGCCGGCGGTCCGTGCCGCGTCGTAGGCCGACATGGCCGGCGCCAGCACCCGGTTGTCGAAGACCGGGTCGGTGGCCGGGCCGGCCGGCGGGCTCAGCAGCAGGCCGTCCGGGCCCCGCCCGGTCTGCGCCCGGGCCGCCGCGACCGGACCGGTCGAGCCCGGCGGCGGGTCGATCCAGGCCAGCAGCGCGCCCAGGTGCTGGTCCTCCAGGTTGGACTGCCCGGTCGCCCAGTGCCGGGTCAGCAGCTCGGTCGCCGACACCAGCAGCGCACTGCCCGGGGTGCGCGCCCGTTCCCCGTAGTGGGTGAACCAGCGGCCCAGCAACGGCACCTGGGACGGCGCCGGATACGGCTCGGCCGGGTCCTCCTCGGCGGTGCGGCGGAACCGGGTGGCCCGGCCCAGCAGCCGCACGTACTCCGCGCCGGCCGGATTGGGCACCACCAACTGCGGCGCGTCCACGCACAGTTCGCGCTCGACGGCGACCTTCTTGCCGGTCTGCGGATCGGTCTCCCTGCCCGGTTCGCCGGCCACCTCGTCCTCGTAGGACGTCAGGTACGGCAGGACGACACCGGCCAGTTCCGCCAGGAACGCCGCCCGCAGGTCGCGGTCGCGCGGCTGCGGCACCACCAGCAGCCGCGGCGCGTCCCGGTCGGTGCCCACCAGCGCGCCCAGCGGCGCGCCGACCTCGCCGGCCGTGGTCAGCGGCACCAGGACCATCGGCCGCTGCGACAGCCACCGGTGCCGCACGGTCGCCAGCGGCTGCGCCCGGCCGGCCGCGACCGCCTGCGCCCGGGCCAGCGTCGACATCACCGACACAGCGCCTCCGCCCGCAGCACCGCGGCCCGGCGCAGCGCGGCCGCCGCCGGGTCGTCGTCGTGCGACGCGTGGCCGCCGGCCGCCGCCAGCACCTGTTCGACGGTGGTCAGCGTGCCGAGTTCACCGCGCACCGAGCGGCCCAGCGCCTCCACGCCGCCGCGCTCGCGGGCCCGGTCCCGGCAGTGGTAGGCGAGTTCGCAGGTGTCCAGGCACTCCGGGGCGTAGCTGGCGTCGACCGAGTCGACCGCCGCCGCCAGGTCCGCGCCGGGGCGGCCGTCGCCCACCGCGAACGTGGTGCCCTCCGGCAGCCGCGCCGCGATCTCCTCGATCCGGGTCAGCCGGGCCAACTGCCGCCGGGTGACCGACAGTTGCTTGCGCACGTCGATCAGCTCGGCCACCGGCACGTTGGAGAAGTCCTTCGGGCACACCAGCAGCACGTCCGGCCGCGGGGCCGCCGCGTCCAGCTGTTCCAGCGCGATGACGTAGACCGCCGCCTGCCGGGCCGCCGCGCCGACCTTCACCGAGTCCGCGCCGCCGTCCAGGATCGGGAAGGACTTCACCTCCACGACCGTCCAGCGCCCGTCCGGCGCGACGGCGACCGCGTCCGGTTCCAGGAAGGCGGGGGAGCCGGCCACCTCCAGCTCCAGCAGCGGGTGGTCCAGCAGCGTCCAGCACCCGGCGCCGGTCGCCTCCTCCAGCGCCAGCCGGGTGCGCGCCACCCGCCCGGCCGGCCCGGCGGCCACCAGGTCCGGCAGCCGCGCGCCCTGCCCCGCCGCGTCCCCGGCGCCCAGCAGGCGCAGCAGCTCCGCGCAGCGGTCGGCCTTGACCCGGGCCTCGAAGGCGATGCCGCGGGCGAACGCGAACTGCGACTGGCCGAACCGCTCCGGCGCCCCCAGCACCCGGGCCACCGCGCCCTTGTCCACCCCGGCGGCGTCCAGCAGCGCTCTTCGGCCGCATCCCGGGTTGGCCGCCAGCGCCGCGAGCGCCCGCGCGTCCAGCGCCCGCGGCGGCACTCCGGCGCCCCGCAGTCGTGCCAGCCGCCCGCGCAGCCCCGCCCGTTCCGAGGTGTGGTCGGTCACGTCGTTCACGTCGGGAAGTCTCGCACCCGCCACTGACAGCCGGCACATCCGCACCGCCGGCGGGGCCGGCGCACCGGCGCCGGGGCGGGCGTCAGCGGCGGCTGGGGGGTACCGCCTCGGCGGGGCGGCGGGTGTCGGTGTCGCGGCGCGGGCCGGGGACCGAACGCGGCACCGCGGTCACCGATTCGACGGTCAGCGGGTGCACGAGGGGGTCGACGACGACGGACTCGGTGCCGTTCAGCGCGAGCGTCAGCGGGGCCGACGCCACCGGGGCCCCGACCGGCTCCGGGGCGGCCGGTTCCGGGGCCGCGGCGGCCGGGCGGGCGGTGAGCAGGCCGCCGGCCAGGGCGACCAGCCGGCGCACCGGGCGGGTCAGCAGCAGGCCCAGGCCCATCACCGCGACACCGGCGATGACGTCCATCAGGTAGTGGTTGGCGGTGCCGAGCACCACCAGGGCGATCACGATGGGGTAGGCGACGCCGAGCGCGCGGGCCAGCGGGTTGCGCGAGTGGCGCCACAGCATGATCCCGCACCACAGCGCCCAGCCGACGTGCAGGCTGGGCATCGCCGCGTACTGGTTAGTGAGTTGCCCCATGCCCTGCGGGGCGCTCGCGTCGGCGCCCCACCAGCCGAACGTGGCGTACTGGGCCATGGTGTCGTGGAAGCCCAGGGCGGCCGGCAGCAGGCGCGGCGGCGCGGTGGGCAGCAGGGTGAAGCCGATCAGGCCGATGAAGGTGGAGAGCATCAGCCAGGTACGCATGAACAGGTACCGGCCGGGATGCCGCTTCCACAGCCAGACCAGGACGCCGGGCGTCACCAGGTAGTGCAAGGTGGCGTAGGCGAAACAGGCGGGGACCCCGAGCCAGGAGACGTGCGTCAACACCGAGTTGAGCGCGTGCTCCGGGTCGAGGTGGAGTATTCGCTCCAGCCGGATGATCGACTCGGCGTGCCGGACCGCCTCGGTGGTGTCACCGGCCACCAGCAGACGGCCGCCCGAATACGCCGCGTACACCAGGGCGATCAGCGGCAGTTCGGCCCACCAGCGGGGCTTGCTCCTGGGCCGCTGCGTGACGCGGACTTCGGTGCTGGACATCCGTCGGTGTTCTCCGTCTCTCCCGCTGTCCGGTCCGTCCGAACACTCCCCACCCGCCGGTCGCGGCGCGCTCAACCGTACGCTGTACGTACGACTGCTCCGCGCACCAGCCCCGCCACCACGTCAACCTGCTGTTTCACGCCGGTCCACCCGTGTGACGGATTCACGCCGCGATCACCGGGTAAGCGGTAGGACGCGGGCGGCGCGACCCAGGTTGCCTGAGCCGGCCGCGTACGTCACATTCGTCACGCCGGCCACGCCCGTCACAGGTGTCCCCGTCCACCACACGTACCCCAGGCGCCACACCGTCACCCGTATCGCGTCACGGGAGCACCGCTAGGGAGCGAACGCACCGATGACCACGAGCAGCTCGCCGGGCCGCAGCGCGGCCGACCGTACCCGCCCCCGCACCCGCGCGCCACGCAATACCCTCAACCGCGAACGCGTCCTGGACGCCGCCGTGGACCTGCTGGACCGGGCCGGCCCCGACGCGTTCACCATGCGCGCGCTGGCCGAGCGGCTGGGGGTGGCCACCATGGCCGTCTACAGCCACTTCTCCGGCAAGGACGAGATCATCGACGCGGTACGGGTACGGCTGCTGGCCGAGGCCGACCTGCCGTCGCGGCGGCCGGAGGGCGGGGAGCGCCCCGGGCCGCGCGAGGAGGTCCGCGAGCTGTGCCGGGCCGCCTACCGGCTGCTCGCCGACCACCCCTCCGTCCTGCACCTGCTCGCCGCCCGGCCACCGGACGGCGACGAGTTCACGCTGTTCGCCGAACGCACCCTGGAAGCCCTGCTGCGGGCCGGCCTGGAACGCCGCGAGGCCGCCAGCGCCTACACCGCGCTGACCCAGTTCACCGTCGGCGCCGCCCTGTGGGCGGCCGGCAGCCGCAAGCGCCGCGCCGCGCAGGCGTGCCGGGAGGCCGGCGCCGGGCCGGGCGGCGGGACGGCGCGGCCGGCCGGCCCCGCCGGGCTGCCCGCCGACCGCTACCCGCACCTGGTCGGCCTGATGCCCGAACTGGCCGACGCCGTCCGGGACGGCACCGCCCAGTACGAACGCGGCCTCGACGCGCTGCTCACCGGCCTGCTGGGCTGAGCCGCCGGCCGGCCGGCCCCGCCGGGGCGTGGGGAGCGGGGTGTGGTGGCGCTGGAGTCGCCGGGGGCAAGGAACGGGGAGTGGCGAGCGGGGGAGCGGGGAACGGGCGGCGCTGGAGTCGCCGGGGGACGGGGGAGCGGACGCGGCGGGCCCGGGGCCATGGGGGATGATGGCCCCGACCCCCCACAACCCGCACGAAAGGCCCGCCGGGACATGGCGCCGCGCATCATCCTGGTCCGCCACGGACAGACCGAGTGGTCGCTCAGCGGCCGCCACACCGGGCACACCGACATCCCGCTGACCGACGAGGGCCGCCGCACCGCGCGGGTGCTCGGCGAACGCCTGCGGCGCACACCGTGGCAGGGCCTGCCGGACGTGGAGGTGCGCACCAGCCCGCTGTCGCGGGCCAGCGAGACCTGCGAGCTGACCGGTTTCGGCGACCGCGCGCAGGAATGGCGGACCCTGCTGGAGTGGGAGTACGGCGCCCACGAGGGACTGACGCCGCAGGAGATCCAGCGGGTCCGGCCCGGCTGGCTGGTGTGGCGGGACGGCGCGCCGGGCGGTGAGTCGGTGGCCGCGATCACCGCCCGCGCCGACGAGGTGGTCGACTGGGCCCGGTCCGCCGACCGCGACGTGCTGGTCTTCGCGCACGGCCACTTCCTGCGCGCCCTCGGCGCCCGCTGGCTCGGCCGCGGTCTCGACTTCGGCGCCGCGCTGCGGCTGGCGCCCGCCTCGGTGTCCGTGCTGGGCTGGGCCTACGGCGCCCCGGCCGTCGAACGCTGGAACGACACCGGCCACCTGGACTGATCCCTCGGGGGATGACGGCACGCACGGCACCGGAGGTCGACGGCGCGCACGGCACCGGAGGTCGACCGTGCGCACCCGAGGTCGACCGCACCGGTGCGTCAACCCCCGTCCCCCGTGCGGGCGTTACGGCTCCAGGGTGCTCAACGGGATCCGGACGAAGGCGATGCGGTCGTAGCTGGTCGCCGTCCCCGTTTCGTACAGCACGCCCACCTCGCTGGCCGCCGTCCGCTCCAGGTCGCTGTAGCCGGCGGGCAGTTGCGACAGCGTGCGCACCGGTGTCCAGGTGCGGCCGCCGTCCGTGCTGGCGCGCAGCGCCATCGTCTGCCGGGCGGCGGGGTCGGCCGGACCGGCGAACAGCAGCGGGCCGCCCGGCGGTTGCAGGAGGCTGCAACGCGCCGTCAAATGCGGTGAGTTCGCGGGTGCCGCGGGTCAGGGCCGGACCGGTTCCAGGCCGGCGTCGGCCACGATCGCGCCGACCGCCGCCGCCTCGTCCGCCGTCAGCGGGAGCAACGGGGCCTGGGTGTACGGGTGCCGGATGACGCCGCGGGCGACCAGCGCGGCCTTGAACGCGCCGAGCGCGCCGGAGACACGGCCCACCCGGGTGCGGTCGGCGGCGTCGATGATGCCGAACAGCCGCGTCAGACGGGCCTGTTCGCGCCGCGCTGCCGTCACGTCACCGGCCTTCGCCGCCTCGTACAGCCGCACGTAGCCGTGCGGGTCGACGTTGCCCAGGCCCGGCACGATGCCGTCGGCGCCGCGCGACATCGCCAGGTCCGCCAGCGTCTCCGAGCCGGTCAGGCAGCTCACGCCGAGCCCGGCCGTGCCGTCGAGCACCTGCTGGAAGCCCTCCAGGTCGCCGCTGGAGTCCTTCACCGCGACGATCACCTCGTCGCGGGCCAGCTCGGCGACCAGCGAACCGGGCAGCTTCCAGCCGACGTTGGACGGTATGTCGTAGGCCACCAGCGGCACGTCGAGCCCGGCGTGCAGCCGCCGGTAGTGCGCCGCGACCTCCGCCTCGCCGACCGCGACGTAGAACGGCGCGGTCACCACGACCGCGTCGGCGCCCAACTCCTGGGCGCGGCGGGCGTGTTCGAGTACCCGCAGGGTGCCGGTGTCGATGGCGCCGGCCAGTACCGGGACCTGGCCGGCCGCGGTGGCGATGACGGTGCGCAGTGCCAGGTCCCGCATGGCGTCCGGCAGTTGGGCGATCTCCCCGGTGGAACCGCCGACGAACAGCCCGTGGACGCCGGCGTCCAGCAGGAACGCGGTCAGACGCTCCAGCGACGCGGTGTCCACCGCGCCGTCCGCGGTCAGCGGGGTGCACAGGGGAGGGACGACTCCGTGGAACATCAGACCTTCTCACGTGAACGATCGGTGGTGGGGGTGCCGTCCGCCGGGTGCCGGGAGTCGGCGTACCGCTGCACCCGGGCGGGGACGTCGAAGCCGACGAGCAGCACGACGACGGCGGTCAGGGCCAGGCCCAGCACCGCGATGGAGGTGCCCAGGCTCAGCGAGCCGGCGAGCCGGGCGCCCAGCACCGGCGCTGCCGCGCCGCCCAGTGCGCCGACGTTGTAGCTGAAGCCGAGCGCGGCGCCGCGGATGCGCAGCGGGTAGTGCTGGGAGACGTACTTGGGCAGGATGCCGGAGGCGCCCTGGCCGGTGGCCAGCAGCAGGAACAGCAGCACCCACAGCCCGACGACGTGGCCCCGGCCCAGCGCGAACACCGGCCGGACGACCACCAGCGAGGCGATCAGCATGCCGACGTACGCCCGGCGGGTGCCGAAGCGGTCGCCGAGGTAGCCGGTCAGCACCGACCCGGCCGCGTAGCCGAAGCCGGCCCACAGCAGCGCGTCGGCGACCTGGCCGGGACCGTAGTGCAGGTCGGTCTTGAGGTAGGTCGGCAGCAGCGACTGCAACGGCCAGGAGTAGAGGAACGCGCAGAAGACGGTGACCATCAACGCGACCACCACCGGCCACAGCCGGCCGGCGAACTGCACGGTCAGCGCGACGAAGCAGGCCGCGACGACGGCGACCAGCAGCAGGGTGACGGCGGTGGACTCGCCGCGCAGCACGAACATCACGCCGACCGCGGCGACCACGCAGACCGGCAGGTTCCACGCCTTGCGGCTGCCGGTGAACAGCTTCGCGGTGGCCGACACCGGGCGCTCGCCCGCGTCGTGCGCGCGTTGCCACTCGGCGGCCTCCGGCAGCCGGCGGCGCAGGTACACCGCGACGGCGACCGGGACGACGCCGATCCAGAACAGCACCCGCCAGCTGCTGTGCGGCACCACCCAGCCGTACGCCTCGGCGGCCAGCACGCCGCCCAGCGGGTAGCCGGACAGCAGCATGCCGCTGGCGGTGTTGCGCATCCGCTCCGGCCAGCTCTCGATGACGTACGTGGCGCTGGCGCTGTACTCGCCGGCCATGCCGAGGCCGACGACCATCCGGAAGGCGAACAGCGACCAGTAGTCCCACGAGAAGCCGCACAGCACCGAGCCGACCGCGTACAGCGTGATGCTCAGCACCATGGCGGGCCGGCGTCCCAGCCGGTCACCCAGCGCGCCGATCGCGAGCCCGCCGAACCACCGGGACACGAACGCCGCCGACACCAGGGTCGCCGCGGTGACCGTGGACAGGTGGAAACGGTTCGCGACCTCGGTCAGCACCAGCGTGATGAGGACGAAGTCGAATCCGTCCATGGCGTAGCCGAGCCAGGCGGCGCCGAACGCCCGCCAGTTCTGCCGGGACAGCTCGTGGCGCCAACGCAGCGGCGGGGCGGTGGAGTTGGTCATGCGGCTCGCATCCTCGGGAGCGGACTGGAATCGGCCGGATCGGATGTAGGACGTAGGATGTCCGACGTCCTACAGGTGGGGGTAACGTAGGCGTCATGCCACCGCAGCGCAAGCCCCTCGAAGCGGCGAACCGCGGCACCCGCGGTCACCGCCCGACGGTCCAGGACCAGCTGATCGAGCTGATCGTCGAACTGGACCTCGACGCGGGCGAGGCGCTGCCGCCCGAGACAGAGCTGACCCGGACGCTCGGCGTCAGCCGCAACTCGGTCCGCGAGGCGCTGAAAAGCCTCCAGGCCCTCGGCATCGTCGACATCCGGCACGGCTACGGCACCTACGTCGGCACCGGACAGCTGCACTCCCTGCAACCCGGCCTGCTCTTCCACACCCGGCTCGCCATGCGCCGCGCCAATCCTCGCGTCCTGCACGACATCGTCGAGGTCCGCGAACTGCTGGAGAGCGGCCTGATCCGCCGCTCCGCGCTGGAACTCACGACCGAGGACATCGACCGCCTCGAAGCGGAACTGCGCGACCTGGCCGCCGACGGCGACGACGGCCGGGCCGGCCACGACCGCCGCTTCCACGAACTGCTCTACGAACCCCTCGGCAACGTCCTGGTCCTCCAGCTCATCGGCCTGTTCTGGGACGTCTACCGGCGCCTGGAGCACGAGGTCGGCAAACCGAGGACCGACCACGACCAGGTGGTACGCCAGCACCGCCGGGTCGTCGACGCCCTGCGCTCCCGCGACCCGGACGCCGCCGCCGCCACCATCCGCGACCACTTCGCCGACGTCACCCACCGCATCGACCGCTGGTCGGCCGGCCACGGCGGTACGTCCGGCGCCGCGGGGGGCGCGGACGCTGTGGACGCCGTCGGTGGCCCGGGTGCTGTCCATGGTCCCGGTGGCCCGGGTGCCGCCGGTTCTCCGGGTACGTCCGAGGGCGCGGCCGGGGGGCGCGGGCCGGCGGGGCGGGGGTCGACGGGCGGTCGGGTGCGCTGACCTGCGGGTTTCCGCTGACGCGGGCGGG
>NZ_JAAGKO020000076.1 GCF_027947535.2 Streptantibioticus silvisoli | reverse complement strand
CCAAGCAGCGGGCGATCTGGGGCGGGCGATCCCACTGCACGAGCAGAACCTCACCGACCGCACACGCATCCTGAGCCCAGACCACCCCGACACCCTCACCTCCCGCAACAACCTCGCCAGCGCCTACCAAGCAGCGGGCGATCTGGGGCGGGCGATCCCACTGCACGAGCAGAACCTCACCGACCGCACCCGCATCCTGAGCCCAGACCACCCCGACACCCTCACCTCCCGCAACAACCTCGCCTACGCCTACCAAGCAGCGGGCGATCTGGGGCGGGCGATCCCACTGCACGAGCAGAACCTCACCGACCGCACACGCATCCTGAGCCCAGACCACCCCGACACCCTCACCTCCCGCAACAACCTCGCCTACGCCTACCGGGACGCCGGCCGCCCCGACGACGCCACCACCCTCTTCGAACAGGTCCTCGCCGACAGCGAACGGCTCCTCGGCGCCGACCATCCCGACACCCTCACAGCCCGCGCCAACCTCGCCACCACCTACTGGCGTGCCGGCCGTCTCGAGGACGCCATCCCTCTCGAGGAGCAGGTCCTGGCCGACCACGAACGCCTCCTCGGCACCGACCACCCCAACACCCTCACCGCCCGCGCCAACCTCGCCACCACCTACCGGGACGCCGGCCGCCCCGACGACGCCACCACCCTCTTCGAACAGGTCCTCGCCGACCACGAACGCCTCCTCGGCACCGACCACCCCGACACCGTCAGTGTGCGTATCGGGCTTGCCCTTTGCTATGGCAGGGCCGGTCGGCTCGAGGAGGCGATCCGCGTTCAGCAGCAGGTCGTCGCCTTCCTGGAGCACGCGAGTGGCTCCGATCCTTCCGACAGCCTGCCCGCCCGTGTCCAGCTTGCCCGCTGGAGTGCGGAGGCGGGGCATGACGAGGCCGCCCGACGCCTGCTCGAGGTGGCCGCCGCCGACTGCGAACGTATCCATGGCGCCGACCACCCCGGCACCATCGGTGTTCGCTTCCTCCTCGCCTTCTCCTACGGCAGGACCGGTCGACTCCAGGAGGCGATCCGTCTCCAAGAACAGGTGGTCACCGCCTTGGAGCACACCAGCGGCCCCGACCACCCCAACACTCTCGGCGCGCGGGGCAACCTGGCCCACTGGCTCGGGGAGACGGGTGACACCGAGCGGGCGATCGTCGTCTTCGAGGGGCTGCTGGCCGACAGTGCGCGGGTGCGCGGTGCCGGCCACATCGAGACGGCGATCGTCTCAGCACGGCTCGCCCACCACCGGGGCGCAGAAGGAGGCGGTGAGGAGGCGGTGCGGGCCGTGGAGGAACTCGAGCGGCTGGCCACCCGCTGCGGGGAGGAGTTCGGACCCCACCACCAACGGACCCTGGGCATCCGCCGGCTCCTGGCCCTCAGCCGCGCCCACACCGGCGACCACCGGGCAGCGGTGGAAGACCTCACCCGACTCGCCGCCGACTGCGAAACCCACCACGGACCCCACCACCACACCACCCGACAAACCCGCACAACCCTCGAACACCTGACCGGACAGTAGACACGACCCCACCGGCAATCCGGCCCCCCGACGGCCGCATACCCCACGGCGGTGGGGCGGTGGGGCGGTGAGGTGGTGAGGTGGTGAGGTGGTGAGGTGCAGGCGAAGCTCCAGGCCGGCCGCGGGTGCCGCAACCCGCAGGCACAACCGGACACGGTCGGCAGGTGACCAGCTGCTCCCGGATCCGACAGATGCCGGATCCGGGAGCGGCCCGGGTACATCCGCGGGTACACACACCGGTACACGCGCGAGTACACCGGCAGGTACACGCACCGGTACACGCCCCCGGACCGGCGACCGCCCCCTCGCTCACTGACCCCTGACAAGTGATCTTGACCGTTTGCCAGGTGAGTTTGACTTGCCCTGTCTCTCTATCCGTGGACAGTTCGGAGACCTCCGCGCAGGTAGGCCGACGTCTTCATGCTCAAGCGGCTCCTGCGAGGATGCAGCCATGGATGATGCAGATCTCCTCGAAGCGCTCCTCCTTTCCCTGGCTAGCGAGGAGAGTGTGTACTCGCGCTGGTGCTGGAGTTCGGGAGCTGATCTTGCGCACCATGTCCGCGAGCTCGCGACGACCGCCGAAGCTGACTGGGCTCATGAGGCGGTCGTGGGCGCCACTGGACCGACCACTCTCAAGGAGATTGAGGCGGCCCTTCGTCCGGTCACGCGCGACACCGCAGCCGGGTTGATGGTCAACCTCTCCACCGACAGCCTGGTGTTCCCGGGGCATCCGCGGCGCGACCTCGCCCACGCAAGACGGGCTGTGACGAAGGCGATCTCGATTCTGGGCCCGGGGTCGGAGTGGTTCTCCAACATCGACGGTCTCTGGGAGAGCGGACGCGCATGGAATCCGGTCACCAGGCACACCTTCGACGGTGTAGTCGCCGGCCGGGGAGCCGGATTCGTTGTCGTGCTCCTGCAGGTCGGCGAGGACTGAAAGCCTTGCTGGACCACGCGAAGGTCCTGAGACTCCCGGACTCGCCCGGGAGAAGGCATGATCGCCCGGGTCAAGCGGATTCGTCCTCGACTGCGTCCGGGTTCTCGTAGAGGGCCAGCTCTGCTTGTTGCGCGCGAACGTTTCTGCCATGGCATCGGGGTGAACAGGCACTGCGTGGGCTGACTGCGGGCCGGATGAACTGGGCTCCGCAGCCGGGGCAGGGCAGGACTTGTTTCTGGTCCGGGAGGATGCCGTTGCTGGAGGGTGCGCTCTTCAGGAGGTCGTCTCTGCGTCGGCATCGGGCCGAGCACCACCAGGGAGCCGGGCCGGCCTCGACGTTCGGTCGGGGCAGGCGGCCGCAGTACTCGCAGAGCAGGAGGTCCGGTGGCGGTGGTGGCGGGCGTTCCAGGACTTCTCGAAGTTCAAGGGGGTCGCGTCCGGTTGCGGCGGCGAGGCGGGACCAGCTGAGGGTGCCGCGGTAACGGGGTGGGTCGCAGAGGCAGGTGTGCAGGTAGCCCGGCTTGAGGTAGTTCGCCGTGGCCAGGCGATCGATGAAGGACTGGGCGCCTTCGCAGGGCCGGGGAAAGACCTGGATCGGCAGTTCCACGATCCGCAGGACCAGCGGGACTCGGCTCACGTTCTGGCCTGCCTTGGCCGAGGGGCCTGCGTGGTAGCCGTGACGTCGAGAGGAATGGCTTCGAGTTCCGCTCGGGTGATCTTCTCGGTGCCGGTGAGGATGGCGTCGATCGCGGCTCCGCGGATCTGGTGGGAGAGGGCGCCGATCATGCCGCCGGTGCGGTCGTGGAGGTAGCGGTCCAGTTCGGCGAGGGTTCCCGGCTTGTGGTGGTGCAGCAGCAGGGTGTCCTCCATCGTCTTGACCAGGCCCTTCCACTCGTCGTTGTAGGGGAAGGGGTGGGTCGGGATGAGGGTGAAGCGGCCGGCGATCTGGGCTCTGCGGGTGCCCGAGAGGATCGAGCTGTGCTCGATGTCGATGCCGGCGTAGATGAACGTGGCGGGGATGCGCTCGGAGAAGTACTTCAGGGTGTCGGAGACCTCGGCGCCCTGGCGGGTGCTCAGGGAGATGTTGTGGACCTCGTCAACGATCACGAGGCCGGTGCGGGCGGTGGTGCAGACGCCGACGACGGACTCGATGATGTCGGTGGTGTTGAGTCGGCGGTGGACCGGCAGGCCCAGGAAGCGCGCGAACTCCGCGGCGATCATGCGGGCGGTCGCCGCGGGCGGGACGGTGATGTAGAGGACCGGGATGCGGCCGTGGGCGTCGGGGTGGACCTGGCGGTCGTTGAGCTCGTGCGCCAGGCCGAGTTGGGTGAGCGCGATGGTCTTCCCGGTGCCGGCCGGGCCGGAGACGATCAGGCCCCGACGGGCGCTGATGGCGTGCCGGTTCAGCATGACCAGGCGGCGGCCCGTAGTGACGGTGTGGCGGACCGTGGAGGTGGCCACGACCATCAGGCGGGCGTGGTGGTCGATGCGCAGGTCGTCCAGCTTCAGGCGGGTTGCCTTGGGCAGCTTGGCGTACGACTTCGGCGACGGCGCCGGTATGTGGGGTGGCTTCGGACCGCCGGCCACGAACCGGCGCCAGCCGTCCTTCGTGGTCAGGTGCTGCCCGGCGTCGTCGGTGTCCGGCAGCGTCATCGTCGTCTCCAGGGATCTTCGAGCGGGTCGAACAGGCCGAGCGGGATCACGTCGGCGAGCTTCTCCTCGGCCTCCGGCTCGGGTGCGGGGGCGGGCTCGTCAGTGGCCTGAGCGGGCAGCGGGGTCGACGGCCCGGCCGCCTTGGTCCGGGCGGCGACCCGGCGGTCGCGTCTGGTCGCCTTCGGCTTCGGTTCGCCCGCCGGTCCGGCGTGGGCCCGGGTCAGCAGGGAGGCGACGGCGTCAGCGATCTCCGCCTCCGTGGAGCCGGGCATCTGGTGGCTGACGTGGTCCCAGGCCAGATCGCCGAACGGCACCGGTGCCCGGTGGAGCTGCTTCCAGGTCGCCTGGATCCACCGGCGCCCGTCGGTGCGGTGGTCGCGTACCCAGATCTGGGAGACGTCGTAGGGGTCGCGGTGGACCTCCCAGAGCCCGCGCTTGGCGCGGATCCCGGAGTCCTGGCGCCGCAGCGGAGTCAGGTCGGGGCTGTCGTAGATGCGGTTCTTGACCCGGATCCCGTAGTCGTTGACCGCTCGCCAGTCCGAGGGCAGCAACTCGACGTAGTCGTCGCCGGTGAGCGCGACGGGGACGTAGCCGCATGCCTCGACCAGCGCCGCGTACTTCTGGTTCGGCGTGAACAGCCGGCCCGGGTGGGCGGGGTCGCGCAGGCCGTCGTGCGGCCGGTTCTGCCAGTGCGCGACGATCCACTCGTCCAGGAGTTCCTGCAGTTCCAGCAGCGACCAGATCCGCTCGCGCTCCGGGTGACGGCTGCGGTGGTCCGCGCTGCGGCCGGTGTAGCCGGGCAGGAACTGGACGAACAGCGTCGCCACCGAGCCCAGCATCGACTCGATGTGTCCCTTCTCGAAGCCGGAGCCCTTGTGCGCGGGCTGGAAGTCGATCTCCAGGAACCGGCAGGACGATTTGAAGTTCCGGGAGATGAACGCCTTGCCGTGGTCGCAGACGATCATCTCCGGGACGATCACCGGGCGAGCCGCCGCGTGCTCCAGGCGCTCGTCCAGGCTCAGCAGCCGGCGGTGCGGCAGCACCGAGCGCGACATCCTCAGCACGTCCGCCCAGCCGGGCCGCATCAACTCCGGGGTGACCGTCCGGGCCAGCAGCACGCTCGCGTCGACCGACTTCGTGGTCGGCCGCAGCACCGCCGCGGTGAGCGTCCTCGTGGCCACGTCGATCATGGCCGTGAGCTCGACCCGGCCCGGGACGCCGTCATCCAGCAGGACCATCACATCCAGCGGGGTCGAGTCGATCTGCATGACCTCGCCCGGGGCGAACGCCGGGAGCTCGCCGAACGGGGCCTTCGCCCCGTGGGCCTTGGAACGGCGGGTGCTCGCCGCGCTGAAGGTATGGGTGCCGTCGGTCAGCTTCGCCAGCAGCCGGTAGAGGGTGCGCTCGGAGGGCACTTCGAGATCCTCGGTCCCTGAGGTCTCGCGCAGGATCTCCCCGGTCCGCCAGAGGATGAACGACCCCGTCCGGGTGGAGGCGTCGACGGCTTCGCCGATGGCCGTGCGCATCGCCGTCACCACCCGCTCGTCCACCGAGCCGAACTCAGGCCGCTTCGCGGCCTGGCGGTGATCGACCAGGCCCAGCACGCCCTCGGCCTGGTAGCGGCGCCGCAGGTTGGCGACCGCGCTGGCCGACACCTTGGTCCCGGCCGCCGTCAGCTCAGCGGCCTTGGCCCGCTGGCGGGCCGTCAGCGATCGATCCAGACCGTACTCCGGCCGCGGTGTGGTGTCCGGACCGGCCTCCGGGGGCCGCCCGTGCAGCACTTCGAGGATGTGCCCCTCCCACCACAGCGCCTTCTCGACCGCTTTGGCCGGGAACGTCTCCAGCCGTGACGAGGCCGGAAGCGGCATCCGGACCGGGATGTCGATGACGGCGAAGTCCGCTTCGCCCGTCAGGTCCTCCACCGCCACGACGCGCTGGCCGGCCTCCGTGTCCGTCAGCGTCACCGTCCTGGCCGTCACGCCCACCACGGCACGGACCTGCGCGGCGAAGCGCACCCATGCGCCGACCTGGATTCCGACCGGCCGCTGCAGCCCGCTCATCGTTCTCCCCTCGTCGTCACGACGAGGCTGTCGGACGACAGCAGCCCGCCCTCAAGATCGGCACTCAGCACGCCGGACCACAGCAGGTGGAACAGCACCGGCAGCACCAGCAGCGGGTCGCCGACCCGCTCCGCCCCGGGACGCAGCGGGGCCGGCTCCTCGAACACCCGCAGCAACCGCTCGGCGACGTCCGCTCGCGCGCAGCGGCGCCGGCGGTAGCGCGACAGCCACCGTATGTTCGCCATCAGCACCGGATCCGGCTCGCCGACGCGGGCGAACTCCCAGCCCACCGCCCGGCAGGCCCGCTCCGTCTCCTCGAACGACTCGGCGGCCGCCCGGTCGATCCGGTCACCGGCCCGCACGTCAACGACCCGGCCCCGGCCGTCTCCCAGCCGCACGAAGAAGTCGGGCGCGTGCCGACGACGCCGCTTCCCGTCGTGCCAGTGCAGCCAGAACGGCTGCGACGCGATCCCGACCACGTCGGGATCGCGGTCCAGCAGGATCAGCCGATCCCGCTCCAGCCACGACTCGTAGCCCACGTGGGCGCCCGCCGTGGTCGAGTAGTACAGACCGGCGAAACTCTCCCCGCCCTTGGCCCAGCGGAACTCCCGGACCGGATCGGCCGCCTCGAACCGACGGTTCCAGCCCTGGCCCAACGGCAGCCGATGACGCTGCCCGGACTCGACGAAGTCCAGCTCAAAGGCCGACAGCACGGCATCGCCGGTACGCCAGCGCGGCACCAGCCACGGTCTCCCCCCACCAGACGAGACCCACCGGTCAAGATCAAGTGGCAGAAACCTACTGGTCGTCAAGATCACTTGGCAAACGAACAAGATTGCCTGTCAGAGGTCACCCATTCCCGCATCTCGGGGGAACCTCACAACCTCACAACCACCCCGTCCACCTGGGAAAACAGGCTGTGAGCCTCACAGCCTCACAGCCCAACCTCACAGGTCGCAGCAGGGCTGGCGTGGCTGGCAATCCAGCCGCTCCCGGACAAGCCGCGCGGGCCCCGCCCCGGCGGCCGGCACGTCCGCCGTGCCGGTGCCCGAGGCATCGGCAGACGCCAGACCCCAATGCTGGTTCCGCCGGCGCGCTACGCAGTCGCTGGCTGTCGTCCGTCCCACGCCGACCCACTCCTCGACCCGGGCCAGCGGCAGCTTCTCCCACTGCCCGCCCGGCCTCCCTCACGATCAGCCGCGACACCTTGCGCACCGCCCGCTCGCGCCGACGACCCAGGCCGCCCCGGTTCCAGCCGGTGGATTCCAGGTGCTTCCACCATCCGGAGCCTGGAACGGAACGATGGACTCATGCTTGGAACGGGTCACGTTCCGGCCCCGGACTCGGATCCAGGGCCTGGGTGAGGGAGAACGCGCCCGTGACGCCGGCTCGCAGCCAGACCCTGGCCAGGGGACCGTGGCCTGCCACGGTGATGTGCTCGGTGAACAGCAGTGGAATGCTCGCCGGCCAGGCCCGGACCGATTCCACGATCTTCTTCCGGCGTTCCGGCAGCCATGTGCCGACGGTGAGGTCCACGTAGGTGGGGTGGCTAAGAACGACGGCTACGGCGGGCGACATTCCAGCAGTCCTCTGCGGGATTCAGGTAGGGGTTCGGCCGGTTTTTGACCGTGTTATTGCAGGTCAACCGTGTTGCACCCCAGTGCAGAGCGGTTCGGCGACAGGACCAACAACAGGACTGATGACAGGGCGGACGACAGGACACCCGGCTTGCCCGGTCACCGGGTGCGGGGCCTGCCCCCGCTGGAAGCAGGGGACTTCCCCAATTGGGGAAGTCCCGCTCAACCGTTGGGATCATCAGCCCTCAACGAGTTCGGCATCCACAACTGCGTCAGCGTCGGCGTCGACCTTCACCTTGGTGAGAATTCGACCGATGCGGCGAATAGCGTCCTGCTGTCGCTGGGCCGCCTCGGGGCTGCGAGCCTTGCTCGCAACCTCGTCCTCCGTGGCGCTCTCGACAGCCTGCGCGCCGTATTCAGCAGTTGCAGCGCCGCCTCCACCGGGTCTGGGCTTCGGTCCAGCACCCCACTGCGCTCGTTCTTCGTTTCGACTCGCTGCATGGGCATGACCGCTTCAGGCTCGGCCGTCCAGGCGGCGCTGACTGCCTGGCTACGTTCGGCCGGATCGGATACGCCTTAGCCGCCGCCACCGCGTTCTTCACCCGTTGCTGGACCTGGTTGGCCACGAGCCGCACCCCGCCTTGCTGGTGGGCCCAGTACAGCGCGGCGTAGGTTCCCCGCAACCCGCAACCCGCGACCCGCGGCAAAACCGCCCCTACCTCCCCTCGCGGATCACCTCGTCCAGCGTGCCGGCGGGGATCGTGCCGTCGGGGGTGAGGCGGTCGACGGCCTGGGGGAGGACGCCGGCGATGCGGTCGGCGGCCTGTTCGGGGGTGAGGCCGGACTCGTGGGCGGCGTGGTCGAGCGTCTGGTAGGGCAGCGCCTGCGCGACGTCCGGGCCGCTGACGGTGCGATTGGGGCCGGTGCCGACCCAGGAGCCGACCGCGTCGCCGAGGCCGCCCTCCCTGAGCTGCTGGACCAGCCCGGTGACCGACTGGCCGCCGCCGCTGCCGAGGGCGCCGATCAGCGACCCCAGCAGCGGCCCGCCGCCACCGCCGCTTTCCTCGCCGATCAGTCCGGACAGTCGCCGTCCGAGATCTGTGTCCGCCATGGCCCGCTCCTCGTCCTCGCGCCGACGCGCGGCCCGGCGAACGACCGCGGATCCCGTGGGCGTTCGGCACGCGCGCACTCCATCCGAAGGTAACCCGTTCGGCCCTGTCCCGCGCGGCGCGGCGAAGTGCTCGAAAACCGCCCGAACATAATTCGCTCGAATGTTCTATTGTGGGCGAAGCGGGAGAGCCCGCCGGGCGACAGGAGGCAGCGGATGCGCTGGGACAACTTGGGACCGGTCGGCGCGACGCCCGCCCTGTTCGACGCCGAGGCGGTGACGCGGACGTTCGACACGCCGGAGTTCCGGGGGATCACGTTCCACGAGATACGGGCGCGGTCGATCCTGAACCGGGTGCCGGGGACGTCGAAGATGTCGTTCGAGTGGACCGTCAACCCGTACCGGGGCTGTTCCCACGCCTGTGTGTACTGCTTCGCGCGCAAGACGCACAGCTACCTCGACCTCGACACCGGGCAGGACTTCGACTCGCAGATCATCGTCAAGGTCAACGCGGCCGACCTGCTGCGCCGTGAACTGGCCGCGCCGCGCTGGCGGGGTGAGCACGTCGCGATGGGCACGAACGTCGACTGCTACCAGCGGGCGGAAGGTCGGTACCAATTGATGCCCGGGATCATCGCGGCGCTGCGGGACCGGGCCAACCCGTTCTCCATCCTGACGAAGGGGTCGCTGATCCTGCGCGACCTGCCCCTGCTGGAGCAGGCGGCCCGGGTGACCGAGGTGGCGACCGCCGTGTCGGTCGGGTTCACCGACACCACGCTGTGGCGCGACGTGGAGCCCGGCACCCCGGCGCCGCTGAAACGGCTGGAGGTCTGCCGGACGCTCACCGCGCACGGCATCGCGTGCGGGGTGCTGATGGCGCCGGTGCTGCCGTTCCTGTCCGACACGCCGGAGCAGCTGCGCGAGACGGTGCGCGCCATCGCCGCGGCCGGCGCCACCTCCGTCACCCCGCTCGTACTGCACCTGCGCCCCGGCGCCCGCGAGTGGTACATGGCGTGGCTGGCCCGCCGGCATCCGCACCTGGTGCGCCGGTACGAAGAGATGTACGCCGGCGGCTCCTACGCGCCGACCTGGTACCAGCGGCGGGTGACCCGCCAGGTGCACGAGTTCGCGGCCGAGTTCGGCATGGGCCCGACCCGGCAGGGCGCCGCCCGGCGCCTGGAACGCCCCCGGCCGGCGCGGGCGACGGACGGAATGGACGCACCGGACACAGCGAGCGGAACGGACGGGACGCCGGGATGCCCGGCGGACGGCGAGCGGCGGGAGGCGGCGCCCGACGGCGGCGCACGCAGCACGGCGCGGCTCGCCCCGACGCAGCTCACCCTGCTGTGACGTAGCCTGCCGCGCATGACGCGGATACGGCTGATGACGGAGGCGGACATCCCGGCGGTGGCCGAGGTGCGGGTGAGCGGCTGGCAGTTCGCCTACCAGGACCTGGTGCCGCGCTCCTACCTGGACCGGATGGACCCCGACACGGACGCCGAGCGGCTGCGCGCCCGCCTGGAGTACCCGGACCCGCGGGTCGAGGACGTGGTCGCCGAGGACGAGGACGGCACGGTCGTCGGCTGGTCGTGCGTGGGGCCGTACCGGCTGGACGAGACCGACGGCGGCGCGTTCGACGACGACGGCGAGCTGTTCGCCATCTACCTGCGCCCCGCCAGCATCGGCCGCGGCGTCGGCCGCACGCTGATCGTCGACGCGATCCGCCGGGCCACCGCGCAGGGCTTCCCCGCGCTGCGGGTGTGGGTCCTGGAGGGCAACGCCCGCGCCCGCCGGTTCTACGAACGCGCCGGGTTCGCCCCGGACGGCGGGCGGGAGCCGTTCACCGTCGACGGCGTCGCCGTGCCCGAAGTGCGGTACATGCTGCGGCTCGCGGGGCAGGAGACCGCCTGACAGCGGTGCGCCGCGGTCCAGCGACACCCTGACAACGGTGCGCCGCCGGCCCACGGCGCCCGGCACCCGGTGTGCGCCGGGCCCGCGACACCCGGTCGGCGGGGCGCCGCAGGGCGGCTTCCGCGCGGGCGCGATCCGCTCATCTGAACGCGGCGCAGATCACAGTAGCGGAGGTCTGGCGCGAAAGTTACCGGCGGGTTACCTTAGGGGAACGGGTCCAGCCGGCGCCGATCGCGGCGGACCGGACCCCGCCACGTGGCGGCCTGGTGACGCAGCCGTCCGCGTGACATCGCTCATGTGACACCGTTCGACAGCAGTTCAGCGCAACGCGGTTCGCCGTCGGTTCGGCAGCCGCCAGGTCCGGCCCCGGGACAGGGCCGGCCATCCCGAGCGGGCGTTCCGGCGCCCGCGCACCGTACGCCGTCGCGGCCCGGCTCCGCCCGCGCCGCCGGCCCCGGCACGCTCAGCGCAGGCCGCCGCGCCCCGAACCCGCGCTCGTGCCCCCCGGTACACCGGCTCCGCCCGGCTTGCGAACCCACGGCACCGCCGATTCCCCGGCACCGTCATGCGTTCGCACCGGCGTCCACCCGGCACCGCGTCGTCAGCACCGCCACGTCGTCAGCACCGCCACGCCAGCGGCCCGCACCCCGTCGGTACCGCCATCACGGCGGCACCGCCGCACCGTGGGCACCGCCGGCTCATCGGCACCGCCGACCTCGACGGCACCGCCGACCCGTGGACGCCGCAACGCCGCCGGCCTCGCCACGCCGCCGCCATCGCTACGCCGCCGTTACCGCAGCGCACCCGTGCGCCGCTCCACCGCGGCACACCCGTACCGCGGCACACCCGTGCGCCCGCAAGCGCACCCGTACCGCAGTGCACCCGTCCCAGTCGTCACGCCCCGCGAGGGCCGCTCCCCTGGAGTCCGTGATGGACCGTTCGTCCACCTCCGCATCCCCGCAGTCCCCGCGGTCCCCCGGGACGCCGTCCCGCGAACCGCTGCGTACCGTCGCCGTCGTCGGCCTGGGCACGATGGGTGCCGGGATCGCCGAAGTGCTGGTCCGGGCCGGCCACGAGGTGGTCGGCGTCGAGGTGGGCGAGGCCGCGGCTGCCGCCGCCGGGGCCGCGCTGGAGCGTTCCACCGGCCGCGCGGTGGAACGCGGCCGGCTCACCGAGGCCGAGCGGACCGACGCGCTCGCCCGGTTCCGGGTCTTCGCCGACCTGCGGGCGGCCGCCGACGCGGACCTGGTCATCGAGGTCGTCCCGGAGTCGTACGAACTCAAGCGGGACGTGATCACCGCGCTGGACGCGATCGTGCGGCCCGAGGCGATCCTGGCGACCGGCACCAACGCGCTGTCGGTGACCCGGCTGGCGGCCGAGACCGCGCGTCCGGAGCGGGTGCTGGGGCTGCACTTCTTCGCGCCGGCCCAGGCGATGCGGCTGGTCGAGGTGGTCTCCACGGTGCTGACCGCGCCGGAGGCGACCCGTGCGGTGACCGACCTGGTGGCCGCGCTGGGCAAGGAGGCGGTGCCGGTCGGCGACCGGCCGGGGTTCATCGCGGACGGCCTGCTGTTCGGGTACCTCAACCAGGCGGCGGCGATGTACGAGGCCCGGTACGCCACCCGCGAGGACATCGACGCGGCGATGCGGCTGGGCTGCGGCCTGCCGATGGGGCCGCTGGCGCTGCTGGACCTGGTCGGCGTCGACACCGCCCGTACCGTGCTGGAGGCGATGTACGCCGCCTCGCACGACCGGTTGCACGCGCCGGCGCCGATCCTGGGCCACCTGGCCGCCGCCGGGCTGACCGGGCGCAAGGCGGGCCGCGGGTTCTACAGCTACGAGTCGCCGGGCAGCGCGACCGTGGTGCCGGACCCGTCGACCCCGGCGGCGGACGGCGGCGGGGCGGCGACCCGGCCGGTGCGGTCGGTGGGCGTGGCGGGCTCGGGCACCATGGCCACCGGGATCGCGGAGGTCTTCGCCAAGGCCGGTTACCCGGTGGTGCTGGCGGCCCGCAGCGAGCAGAAGGCGCAGGCCGCGGTGGGCCGCCTGGGCCGGTCGCTGGACCGGTCGGTCGCGCGCGGACGGCTGTCGCAGGCCGACCGGGACGCGGTGCTGGAACGGATCACCCCGGCCGGGACGCTGGACGCGTTCGCCGAGGTGGACCTCGCCGTCGAGGCGATCGCGGAGGACATCGGCCTCAAGCAGCAGATGTTCGCCGCCTTCGACAAGGTGTGCCGGCCGGGCGCGGTGCTGGCGACGACCACGTCCTCGCTGCCGGTGGTGGAGATCGCGGCGGCGACCGGGCGGCCGGCCGACGTGATCGGGATGCACTTCTTCAACCCGGCGCCCGCGATGAAGCTGGTCGAGGTGGTGCGCACCGTGCTGACCTCGGACGATGTGGTGGCCACCGTGCGGCAGTTGTGCGCGACGCTGCGCAAACACCCGGTGGACTGCGGCGACCGGGCCGGGTTCATCGTCAACGCGCTGCTGTTCCCGTACCTCAACAACGCGGTGAAGATGGTGCAGGAGCACTACGCGAGCGTGGACGACGTGGACACCGCGATGAAACTGGGCGGCGGTTACCCGATGGGGCCGTTCGAACTGCTCGACGTCGTCGGCCTCGACGTGTCGCTGGCGATCGAGCGGGTGCTGCACCGGGAGTTCCGCGACCCGGGGCTGGCGCCGGCGCCGCTGCTGGAGCACCTGGTGGCCGCCGGATGCCTGGGTCGCAAGACCGGGCGCGGATTTCGTGAATACGCCCGGTCCTGAGCGGCGTTCGGGGCGGGGCGGCGGCCCGGCCGGGTCCGCGACGCGGGCCGCACCGCCCCGGGAAATGCAGTACGTTCCCCCCATGCCCCAAGCGCGTCCCGCCACCCGCACCACCGCCCAGCGGCACCGCGTCCGCCAGGACCTGTCCGCGGCGGCGATGCGTCTGTTCGCCACCAAGGGGTACGAGGGGACCACGGTCGACGAGATCGCGGCGGCGGCCGGGGTGGCCCGGCGCACCTTCTTCCGGCATTTCCGGTCCAAGGAAGAGGCGATCTTCCCCGACCACGACGACACGCTGGTGCGGGTGCAGACGGTGCTGGACAGCCCGGACCCGGCCGAACACCCGCTGGACACGGTGTGCCGCGGTATCACCGAGGTGCTGCGGATGTACGCCGAGTCGCCGCGCGACTCGGTCGAGCGCTACCGGCTGACCCGCGAGGTGCCCGCGCTGCGCGAGCACGAGATCGCCTCGGTGGCCCGCTACGACCGGCTGTTCACCCGGTATCTGCTGGGCCACATCGACGAGTCGGCGCACCGGTTCGGCGACGACGATCCGCTGCTGGCGGAGGTGGCCGCCTCCGCGGTGGTCGCCGCCCACAACCACGTGCTGCGGCGCTGGCTGCGGGCCGGCGGCAAGGGCGACGTCGAGGCGCAGCTCGACCACGCCTTCGAGGTGATCCGGGCGACGTTCAGCACCGGCATGCGGGTCGGCGCCCCGCAGGAGGAGGCCCCCGCCGGGACCGGTGAGAAGCCCGCCGACGGCCGCGGCGCCGAGGTGATCGTGACCGTGACCCGCACCGACGCCTCCCCCGCCGAGGTCGCCCGCGCGGTGGAACGCGCCCTGAAGGGGATCTGACGGGGGGGTTCGGCGGGGATGATCGGGCGCGGGTGATCCGGTGCCGGTGATCCGGCGCGGACGGTCTGACGCGGGTGAGCCGACGCGGGTGATCCGACGCGGGTGATCCGACGCGGCCGCCCGGCACCAGATCCGGCTTGGGCGATCCCGACCCCGGCAAGCGGGCTCCAACGGCTTCAGGTTGGGCGCTCCCGGTCCAGCCGACGCAACGCCCGGCGCCAGATCCGGCCCGGGCGGTCCGACCCCGGTGACCAGCCCCCGGCGGCTTCAGCTTGGGCGTCCCCGGTCCGGCCGATGCACCGCCCGGCACCCGGCCGGCCTGGCGATCCCGACCCCGGCAAGCGGGCCCGGCCCGGCACAGGTCTGCCCCGGGCGATCCGAGCCCGGTGCCCCTGGCACCCCCGGTCCGGCCGACGCACCTCCCGCACCCCGCCGGACGTCTGCCGCCCTCCGCCGGTCGCCAACCGGCCGCCCGGCACCTCTCCGGATGCCCGCCCTCCCCCGCCAGCCATTCCCCCGGCCCCGCCGCTCCGCCGACCCCGGCGCACCGCCCACCCCACCGTCCAACGCCTCCCCCGCACCGGCCGCCCGCCCAGGGCCCGGCACCCCGTGCCACCTCCCCTCCGGCACCGTGCACCCCGCCGCACGCCCGCACACCCCGCCGCACGCCCGCCGCACCCGCCGCACCCGCCGCACGCCCGTGCACCCCGCCCCACCCCGCGCACACTCGTGCAACCCAACCCCCGCCGCCGGCACCCCCCGTGTTGCGCGCAGGTGACAGCCGTCGAAAATTTATGGCACGGAGTGTCTTTACGACTGGCACCGCGTGCCATACAGTGGAAGCAGTCCGAACGGGCGACGCGTACCCCAGGGCGCGCGCGCCGGCTGTCCCCCAGCGTCCGGATGCCTGCGTCACAGGCACTTCCCGCGCCACCGCGCGTTCGTGCAGCCCCGCGGCACCGCCGCGACCCGCACCACCCGCCGAACCGACGGCGACCCCCAGACCCCCCGGCGTTCCGCTGGCGTCCCCAGGAACCGGCGCCCGTGAGAACGCCTCAGCGTCCGCACAACGCTTCGCCGGAGGCCCCAGTGAACGACATCCTCGACGCGATCCTCGCACCGGAGAGCACGACCGCCGATTTCGCGGCCCTGCCGCTGCCCGAGTCCTACCGTGCCGTGACCGTGCACAAGGACGAGGCGGAGATGTTCGCCGGCCGGACCAGCCAGGAGAAGGACCCGCGCAAGTCGCTGCACCTCGACGACGTCGCGGTGCCCGAACTCGGGCCGGGTGAGGCCCTGGTGGCCGTCATGGCCAGTTCGGTCAACTACAACTCGGTGTGGACCTCGATCTTCGAGCCGGTGTCGACCTTCGCCTTCCTGGAGCGCTACGGGAAGACGTCGCCGCTCGGTAAGCGCCACGACCTGCCGTACCACGTCATCGGGTCCGACCTGGCCGGCGTCGTGCTGCGCACCGGGGCCGGCGTCAACATGTGGAAGCCCGGCGACCAGGTGGTGGCGCACTGCCTGTCGGTGGAACTGGAGTCCGCCGACGGCCACAACGACACGATGCTCGACCCGGAGCAGCGCATCTGGGGGTTCGAGACCAACTTCGGCGGCCTGGCGGAGATCGCGCTGGTGAAGTCCAACCAGCTGATGCCCAAGCCCAAGCACCTCAGCTGGGAGGAGGCCGCCGCGCCGGGCCTGGTCAACTCCACCGCCTACCGGCAACTGGTCTCCCGCAACGGCGCCGGCATGAAGCAGGGCGACAACGTGCTGATCTGGGGTGCCAGCGGCGGCCTCGGCTCGTACGCCACCCAGTTCGCGCTGGCCGGCGGCGCCAACCCGGTCTGCGTGGTCTCCAGCCCCAAGAAGGCGGAGATCTGCCGGGCGATGGGCGCCGAGGCCATCATCGACCGCACCGCCGAGGACTTCCGGTTCTGGAAGGACGAGCACCACCAGGACCCCCGGGAGTGGAAGCGGTTCGGCAAGCGCATCCGCGAGCTGACCGGTGGCGAGGACGTCGACATCGTCTTCGAGCACCCGGGCCGCGAGACGTTCGGCGCCAGCGTCTACGTCACCCGCAAGGGCGGCACCATCGTCACCTGCGCCTCCACCTCCGGCTACACCCACGAGTACGACAACCGGTACCTGTGGATGTCGCTCAAGCGGATCGTCGGATCGCACTTCGCCAACTACCGCGAGGCGTGGGAGGCCAACCGCCTGATCGCCAAGGGCAAGATCCACCCGACGCTGTCGAAGACCTACCGGCTGGAGGAGACCGGCCAGGCCGCCTACGACGTGCACCGCAACCTGCACCAGGGCAAGGTCGGCGTCCTCGCGCTCGCCCCACAGGAGGGCATGGGCGTCACCGACCCCGAGACGCGCGAGAAGCACCTTCCCGCCATCAACCGCTTCCGGAACGCCTGATGGCCGCCGAACCGCGGGACGACGCGCCGCAGCCCCCATCGTCCGGCGCGGCCCGTGCCAAGGACCGGCCCTGGCTGATGCGGACGTACGCCGGCCACTCCACCGCCGAGGCGTCCAACGAGCTGTACCGGCGCAACCTCGCCAAGGGGCAGACCGGCCTGTCGGTGGCGTTCGACCTGCCGACGCAGACCGGATACGACCCCGACCACGTGCTGGCCCGCGGCGAGGTCGGCCGGGTCGGGGTACCGGTGACCCATCTCGGTGACATGCGGCGGCTGTTCGAGGACATCCCGCTGGAGAAGATGAACACCTCGATGACCATCAACGCCACCGCCATGTGGCTGCTGGCGCTCTACGAAGTGGTCGCCGAGGAGCAGGGCGCCGACGTCGCCGCGCTGACCGGGACGACGCAGAACGACATCGTCAAGGAGTACCTCTCGCGCGGCACGCACATCTTCCCGCCCGGCCCGTCGCTGCGGCTGACCACCGACATGATCGCGTACACCGTGGCCCGGATGCCCAAGTGGAACCCGGTCAACATCTGCAGCTACCACCTCCAGGAGGCCGGCGCCACGCCGGTGCAGGAGATCGCCTACGCGATGTCCACCGCGATCGCCGTCCTCGACACCGTCCGCGACCGCGGCCAGGTGCCGCCCGAGCGGATGGGCGAGGTCGTCGGCCGCGTCTCGTTCTTCGTCAACGCCGGAGTGCGGTTCGTCGAGGAGATGTGCAAGATGCGGGCGTTCACCGGCATCTGGGACCGCATCACCCGTGAGCGCTACGGCATCGACGACCCCCGGCAGCGGCGGTTCCGCTACGGGGTGCAGGTCAACTCGCTCGGGCTGACCGAAGCGCAGCCGGAGAACAACGTGCAGCGCATCGTGCTGGAGATGCTGGCCGTCACCCTCAGCAAGGACGCCCGGGCCCGCGCGGTGCAGCTGCCGGCCTGGAACGAGGCGCTGGGGCTGCCGCGGCCGTGGGACCAGCAGTGGAGCCTGCGCATCCAGCAGGTGCTGGCGCACGAGAGCGACCTGCTGGAGTACGACGACATCTTCCGCGGCAGCGAGGTGGTGGAGGCCAAGGTCGCCGAGATCACCGACGAGGCGCTGCGGGAGATCGAGCGGGTCCAGGAGATGGGCGGGGTGATCCCGGCCGTCGAGTCCGGCTACCTCAAGTCGCAGCTGGTCGCCTCGCACGCCCTGCGCCGCGCCCGGATCGAGTCCGGGCAGGAGAAGGTCGTCGGCGTCAACAGCTACGAGTCGACCGAGCCCAGCCCGCTCACCGCCGACCTGGACGGCGCGATCCAGACCGTCGACCCGGCGGGCGAGGCGCGGGTGACCGAGGCGCTGGGCGTGTGGCGGGCCGACCGGGACGAGGCGCGCGCCAAGGCCGCCCTGGAAGCGCTCAAGGCGGTCGCGGCCACCGACGAGAACCTGATGGCCGCCACCTTGGGCTGCGTACGGGCCGGGGTGACCACCGGGGAGTGGTCGTTCGCGCTGCGCGACGTCTTCGGCGAGTTCCGCGCCCCGACCGGGGTGGGCGGCGCGCCGGTGGCCGTCGCACCGCAGGACGGCGGGCCGCTGGCGTCGGTACGGGAGAAGGTGGCCGGCACCGCCGCCGCGCTGGGGGTCGGCAAGCTGCGGCTGCTGGTCGGCAAGCCGGGGCTCGACGGGCACTCCAACGGCGCCGAGCAGATCGCGGTACGGGCCCGGGACGCCGGGTTCGAGGTGGTCTACCAGGGCATCCGGCTGACCCCGGAGGAGATCGTGGCGGCCGCGGTGGCGGAGGACGTGCACTGCGTGGGGCTGTCGATCCTGTCCGGATCGCACGGCCGGCTGGTGCCCGACGTGCTGCGCCGGCTGCGACGCGCCGGGATCGACGACGTTCCGGTGGTGGTCGGTGGGATCATTCCCGGCGCGGATGCCACGGCGTTGCGGGCGGCGGGCGTGGCGGCCGTCTTCACGCCGAAGGACTTCGGCATCACCGAGATGATCGGGCGGATCACCGACGAGATCCGCCGGGCCCACGACCTGGAGGTCTGAGATGCAGTTCGGCCGCACGTACGAGGAGTTCGAGATCGGTGCCGTCTACAAGCACTGGCCCGGAAAGACCGTCACGGAATATGACGATCATCTCTTCTGCCTGCTGACCATGAACCACCATCCGCTGCACCTGGACGCCAACTACGCGGAGCAAACGACCGACTTCGGCCGGAACGTGGTGGTCGGCAACTACGTCTACTCGCTGCTGCTGGGCATGTCGGTGCCGGACGTGTCGGGCAAGGCGATCGCCAACCTGGAGGTGGAGTCGCTGCGGCACGTGGCGCCGACCTTCCACGGCGACACGATCTACGGCGAGACGACCGTGCTGGACAAGCGCGAGTCGAAGTCGCGCGACGACCGGGGCATCGTCACGGTGGAGACCCGCGGTCACAACCAGGACGGGACGCTGGTGTGCGTCTTCCGCCGCAAGGTGATGGTGCCGACCGCCACCTACGTCAAGGAGCGCGGCGGCGAGCAGCCCGGCCGCCCGCAGTCGCCCGCACAGGAGAAGTGATCCGATGAGCCGCTTGCAGCAGACCGACGGACTGACGGACGTCCAGCAGGAGATCCTGTCGACCGTACGGGATTTCGTGGACCGGGAGATCCTGCCGGTGGCCACCGAACTGGAACACCGCGACGAGTACCCGACGCAGATCGTCGAGGGCCTGAAGGAGCTGGGCGTCTTCGGGCTGATGATCCCCGAGGAGTACGGCGGCCTGGGCGAGTCGCTGCTGACGTACGCGCTGTGCGTGGAGGAGATCGCCCGCGGCTGGATGAGCGTGTCGGGCATCATCAACACGCACTTCATCGTGGCGTACATGCTCAAGCAGCACGGCACCCAGGAGCAGCGCGAGTACTTCCTGCCCCGGATGGCGGCCGGCGAGGTGCGCGGCGCGTTCTCCATGTCGGAGCCGGGGCTCGGCTCCGACGTCTCGGCGATCCGCACCAAGGCGGTGGCCGACGGCGCGGACTACGTGATCAACGGCCAGAAGATGTGGCTGACCAACGGCGGCACGTCGAACCTGGTGGCGGTGCTGTGCCGCACCGACGAGGGGCAGCCGCAGGACGCGCCGGCGCACCGGTCGATGACCACGTTCCTGATCGAGAAGGAGCCGGGCTTCGGGCCGAACGAGAAGGTGCCCGGCCTGACCGTGCCGGGGAAGATCGACAAGATGGGCTACAAGGGGGTCGACACCACGGAGTTGGTGCTCCAGGACGTGCGGGTGCCCGCCGACCGGGTGCTGGGCGGCGCGACCGGCCGCGGCTTCTACCAGATGATGGACGGCGTCGAGGTGGGCCGCGTCAATGTGGCGGCACGCGGCTGCGGCGTGGCGCGGCGCGCCTTCGAACTCGGCGTGTCGTACGCGCAGCAGCGCGAGACCTTCGGCAAGCCGATCGCGCAGCACCAGGCGATCCAGTTCAAGCTGGCCGAGATGGCCACCAAGGTCGAGGCCGCCCACCAGATGATGATCAACGCGGCGCGCAAGAAGGATTCCGGCCAACGCAACGACCTGGAGGCGGGGATGGCGAAATACCTCGCCGCCGAGTACTGCAAGGAGGTCGTGGAGGACGCGTTCCGTATCCACGGCGGTTACGGGTTCTCGAAGGAATACGAGATCGAACGCCTGTACCGGGAGGCGCCGATGCTGCTGATCGGCGAGGGAACCGCCGAGATCCAGAAGATGATCATCGGACGGCGACTGCTGGAGGAGTACCGAATCCAGGGCTGAATGTCCTGATTTGTGAGGATTTTCTTCCTGCGGAGGTCACGCCGAGTCATCGGTAACCAGCCATCGACTCGCTCTTGCGCTTGCCGAGTTGCCAGCCGCTACCAGTACCATCGTGAAAAGCCGCCGTCCCCGTTTCTATGCGGCATCCTCCGCTACGAAGGTCATCCATGCCCCACAGCTCATCCTCTGCACCTCGCGGCCGTGTCCGCCTCGCGCGTGGAGCGTCGCCGTGGCTCCTGCCGACCGTCGCCGCCGCCGCGGTGAGTCTGACCCGTGCCCGCCGCTCCGGACGCTGGGCGGCGGTGGCCGTACCGACCACCGCCCTCGCGGCGGGCATGCTGTGGTTCTTCCGGGACCCGGAGCGTGAGATCACCTCCGGCCGGGTCATCTCGCCCGCCGACGGCGTGGTGCAGAGCATCATGCCGTGGAAGGACGGCCGTACCCGCGTCGCGATCTTCATGAGCCCGTTGAACGTCCACGTCAACCGCGCCCCGCTGGCGGGCACGGTGCGCTCCGTCGAGCACATCCCCGGCGGGTACGTACCGGCGTTCAACAAGGAGAGCGAGAACAACGAGCGCGTCGTCTGGCACTTCGACACCGAGGTGGGCGACGTCGAGATGGTGCAGATCGCCGGAGCGGTGGCCCGGCGTATCGTGCCTTACATTCCGCAGGGCAGCAAGGTCGAGCAGGGCGAGCGGATCGGGCTGATCCGGTTCGGCTCGCGGGTCGACGTCTACCTGCCGGAAGGCATCGAGGCCGACGTCGAGGTCGGCCAGCCCACACAGGCAGGGGTGACTCGCCTTGACCGTGCTTGATCCCGATACCAAGACCGACTGGGTCGCGGACCTCGAAGAAGAGGCGACCGACGACATGCCGCTGTCGACGCGGCTGTCGATAGCCGACACGCTGACCCTCGGCAACGCGACCTGCGGCTTCATGGCGGTCTACTTCACCACCACCGGCGTGCTGGTCCCGCACCTGATGGGCCAGACCGACGGCGGCATGACCCGGCACAGCGCCGCCACGGCGGTGATGCTGATGCTGCTGGCCTCGGTCTTCGACCTGTTCGACGGTCTCGTCGCGCGCAAGCTGCGCAGCTCGGCGATGGGCGCGGAGCTGGACAACCTCTCCGACCTGATCAGCTTCGGCCTGGCCCCGGCGTACTTCGTGGTCGTGTGGGGCATGGTCGCCGACGACGGTCACCAGCACGTCTCCGCGGTGGCCGCGATCGTGGTGGTCCTCGCGGTGGTCCTGCGGCTGGCCCGCTTCTCCTGCACGACGGTGCGCGACGGCGTCTTCCAGGGCATGCCGAGCCCGATGGGCGCGCTGACCATCGTGTCGGCCACCCTGCTCCAGCTGCCGTTCCTGCCGACGCTCGCCATCATCATCGGCGTGGCGTGGCTGATGGTCAGCCGGGTGGAGTACCCCAAGCCGCGCGGCCGCCTGGCCATCGTCACGCTGTGCTGGATCTTCATCAGCATGGGCTGCCTGGCCTCCTGGGCCGCCGACTTCCCCGGCGCGCAGCTGCTGCTGCAGACCGGAGCCGCCCTCCAGGTCGTGGCCGCCGCGGTCATCCCGCTGTTCGCCACGTTCCGCCGGGTCAACATGATCCGCGACAACCGCCGCGAGGCCCGCGCCGGCCAGTTGCCGTAGGTCTTCGACGACACGCAGGGGCCCCGGGAGGACCATCCTCCCGGGGCCTTTTCGCATCGTGCGACGGTATGGCCGCCGGCGTCTTCCGCGGGGCCGACGTCGGCGTGTTCTGGGGCGGCCGACGTCAGCCGCTTCTCGGGTGGACCGACGTCAGCGGGTTGGGGGGTGACCCCGGTGACCGACTCCAGCGGGTTCGGGTGGCTCGCGTCAGCGGCTTCTCCTGCGGCCGACGTCAGCGGCCTCTCCCCATGGTTGCCGTCAGCCGCTTCCCCGGGGCTCGCGTCAGCGACCTCTCCGGTGCCGGCCTCGGCCGCCTCCCCCATGGCTGACGTCAGCGGCCCCTCCGGAGCCGGGCGTGGACCGGGTCAGCCGTCCGGCTCCGGGGCCGGGGCGGGTCAGCCGGTCAGGTGGTCGCGGGCGATCGTGGCGGCGGCTCGCCGCAGCAGGGGGCCGGCCTGGGCCATGCAGCGGGCCGGGTCGGGCTCCAGCGCGGTCAACGGGTACGCGGCCCGGATGCCGGCGGCGGCCAGCTCCTCGTCGGACAGCAGCAGCCGGCCGCAGACGGCGACCACCGGCAGCGAGCGGGCCCGTGCGGCGGCGGCGACCCCGGCGGGGGCCTTGCCGTGCAGGGTCTGGGCGTCCAGCGAGCCCTCCCCGGTGATGACGAGACCGGCGCCCTCCAGCGCCGCGTCGAAGCCCAGCAGCTCCAGCATGACCTCCACGCCGGGCCGGAAGACGGCGCCGAGGCCGACCAGCGCCCCGTAGCCGAGACCGCCCGCCGCGCCCGCCCCGGCGGCGTGGGCCGCCGCGACGGCACGCGGACCCACCGCGGCCGCCAGCACCTCCGCGTACCGCCCGAGTGCCGCGTCGAGCACGGCGACGTCCCGCGGGCCGGCGCCCTTCTGCGGTCCGTAGACCTCGGCGGCGCCGGTCGGGCCGCACAGCGGGTTGTCGACGTCGCCGGCCAGCACGATCGCGGTGCCGGCCAGCCGCGGGTCCAGCCCGGTCAGATCGGCCGACGCCAGGCCCGCCAGCGCGCCGCCGCCGTCCGCCACCGCGGTGCCGTCCGCGCCGGTGAACACCGCGCCCAGTGCGGCCAGCAGGCCCGCGCCGCCGTCGGTGCCCGCGCTGCCGCCGACCCCGAGCACGACGGTACGGGCCCCGGCGTCGAGCGCGGCGCGCAGCAGTTCGCCGGTGCCGCGGGTGGAGGCGGTCAGCGGTGCGAACACGCCGGGCGGCAGGTGGCGCAGTCCGGACGCCTCGGCCATCTCGATGACGGCGACGTCGTCGCGCAGCGCGTACCCGGCGGTGACCGGGGTGCCCAGCGGGCCGGCGACCTCGGCGGTGCGCCGGGTGAAGCCGGCCGCCACCGCGGCCGCCACGGTGCCGTCGCCGCCGTCGGCCACCGGCAGCGACACCACCGGCAGGCCGGGCAGCACGCCGCGCAGGCCGGCGGTGACGTGCGCGGCCACCTCGGCCGCGGTGAGCGACCCCTTGAACTTGTCCGCGGCGATCAGCACGCGCGTTGGTTCCACTGGCACTCCCTGGACGTGTCCGCCCGAGGCTACCCGGACCACCCGGACGGCACCGGGGCAGGTCAGCGGCCGACGGCGTAGCCCTGCATGCCGCGCGGGTTGGCGCCGGCCGACAGCACACCGGTGTCCGGGTCGCGGGCCACCGCGCACATCCGGCCCTCGCTCCAGGCGTCGGCGACGGTGACGTCGTGGCCGCGGTGCCGCAGTTCGGCGACGGCGTACTCACCGAGCCGGGACTCCACCGTGAGGCTGCCGGGCTCCATGGCGCGCGGGTGGAAGGAGGAGGGGAAGGCGTCCGTGTGCCAGTTGGGCGCGTCGATGGCGCCCTGGAGGTCGAGGCCGCCGCGGACCGGGGAGGCGAGGGCGGCGGCGAGGAAGAAGTGGAAGCTCCACTGGTCCTGCTGGTCACCGCCGGGGGTGCCGAAGGCCATGACCGGCCGGCCGCCGCGCAGCGCCAGCGACGGGCTGAGCGTGGTGCGCGGACGGCGGCCCGGGGTCAGGGAGTTGGGCAGGCCGGGCTCCAGCCAGGCCATCTGCAGGCGGGTGCCGAGCGGGAAGCCGAGTTCGGGCACCACCGGGTTGGACTGGAGCCAGCCGCCGCTGGGGGTGGCGGCGATCATGTTGCCCCAGCGGTCGACGACGTCGAGGTGGCAGGTGTCGCCGCGGGTGGCGCCGTCCCGGGCGACGGTCGGCTCGCCCGCCCCGGCGGCGGCCAGCCCGTCACCGTCGGCCGGCCCGGTCAGCGACTCGCCGGCGGCGGCGCGCAGCACGGCCTGCGGCAGCACCGGCTTGCGGCCGCCGGGGCTGCCGGGGCGCAGTTCCCTGGAGGCCGCGCCGCCGACCAGCCAGCGGCGTTCGGCCGCGTAGGCGGGGGCGAGCAGGTCGTCGAGCGGCACCTCGGCGGCGTCGCCGTACCAGGCCTCCCGGTCGGCGAAGGCGAGCTTGGCGCCCTCCACCAGCGCGTGCACGTACTCGCCGCTGCCGGGGGCCAGGTCGCCGCGGCCGAGGCTGTCGGGCAGCAGCGACAACTGCTGGAGGAAGGTGGGGCCCTGGCTCCACGGGCCGGCCTTGGCGACGGTCCAGCCGTTCCAGTCGTAGGTCGCGGGCCGCTCGTAGTGCGCGCTCCAGCCGGCCAGGTCGTCGCCGGTGAGCACGCCGGCGTTGCGGCGGCCGGAGGTGTCGAGGGCGGGCCGGGCGGCGAAGCCGGCCAGTGCCTCGGCGACGAAGCCCTCGCGCCAGGCGCGGCGGGCGCCGTCGATGCGCTGCTCGCGGCTGCCGCCGGCCGCCTCGGCCTCCTTCAGCACCCGGCGCCAGGTGCGGGCCAGCGCCGGGTTGGTGAACAGGCTGCCGGGGGCCGGGGGTTGGCCGCCGGGCAGGTAGACCTCGGCGGAGGAGGTCCACTCCTCGGTGAACAGCTGCTGGACGGTGCCGATGGTGGTGCCGACCCGGTCCAGCAGCGGGTGGCCCGATTCGGCGTATCCGATGGCGTACTTGAGGACCTCGCCGGGCGAACGGGTGCCGTGGTCGCGCAGCAGCAGCATCCAGGCGTCGAACGCGCCGGGGACCGCGGCGGCCAGCGGGCCGGTGCCGGGCACCAGGTTCAGGCCGAGGCCGGTGTAGTGGCCGATGGTGGCGGCGGCCGGCGCCGGTCCCTGCCCGGCCAGCACCCGCACCTCGCCGCCGGCCGTGGCGAAGAGCGCCGGGACCTCGCCGCCGGGACCGTTCAGGTGCGGTTCGACGACGTGCAGCACGAAGGCGGCGGCCACGGCGGCGTCGAAGGCGTTGCCGCCGTCCTCCAGGACGGCCATCGCGGACTGGGAGGCGAGCCAGTGGGTGGAGGACACCATGCCGAAGGTGCCCTGGAGGGTGGGACGGGTGGTGAACACGAAGGCCGCTCCTGTCTCGCGACGCGCACGCCTGGCTTTGGCCGGGACCTCTGGCAGCGTGCGGCCCCGCCCGCGCCCCCGTCAAGGGCGGTCGGGGCGCCTGCGGTCAGCCGCGCGGCAGGTCGAACCAGCGGGTGAGGGCCGCGGCGACCAGCAGATCACCGCGTGCCGACAGCCGCCGGGTCAGGAACAGCGCCGGCCCGGAGGCGAGGCCGGCGGCCAGCCGCAGCAGCTCGGGCGCCGCCATGGTCAGCGTCAGCCGCGGCGCGCGTTCGGTGCGGTGCGCGGTGACGGTCAGCACGCCGCCGGCGATGGCGGTCTCGAACGTGTCGTGGCCGCCGCCCGGCGCGGTGATCCGCCAGCGCAGCAGGACCTCCCGGTCGCCGACCGCCTCGGGCCGCAGCAGGACCGCCATCCGCCGGAACAGCTCGTCGAGCACCCGGCCGCGGTGCGGTCCGGCCATGAAGACCGCCGCCTCGCGCTGCGGCACGTCCCGGACGATGCGGGCGAACTCGGCGGGCGGGACGGCCGCCAGGTCGAGGCTGCCGTCCTCCAGCGCCGCGGCCAGCTCGGCACTGGTCATGACCGGCCGGCCGGACCGGCGTCCCCGGCGCGCAGCCGGGCCAGCACCGCGCGGGCGGCGTGGTGGCCGGACATGCCGTGCACGCCGGGGCCCGGCGGGGTGGCGGCGGAGCACAGGAAGACCGCGGGATCGCTGGTGGTGTACGGCACCCGGCGCAGCTTGGGGCGGATGAGGGCCCGCAGTCCGGCGGCCGAACCGCAGGCGATGTCGCCGCCGACGTAGTTGGCGTTGCGGGCGGCGAGTTCGGCGGGGCCGCTGACGGCGCGGGCCAGGACGCGGTCGGTGAAGCCGGGCGCGAAGCGCTCGATCTGCCGCTCCAGGGCGCCGGTGGCGTCGCCGCTCCAGCCGTTGGGCACGTGGCAGTAGGCCCAGAAGACGTGCTTGCCCTCGGGGGCGCGGGACGGGTCGAAGGCGCTGGGCTGCGCGGTCAGCACGAACGGCACGTCGGCGGGGCGGCCCTCGGTGACCGCCTTGAGCGAGGCGCCGACCTCCTCGAAGGTCGCGCCCAGGTGCACGGTGCCGGCGCGGGCGGCCTGCGGGGCGGTCCACGGCACCGGGCCGTCCAGCGCGTAGTCGATCTTGAACGCCGCCGGCCCGTACCGCACGCCGCGGTCGGCGCCCCTGACGCCGGCGATGCGGGCCAGCGCGGTCGGGGAGGTGTCGAAGACGTAGGCGCGGGCGGGCGGCAGCTGGGCCAGCGAGGTGACGGTGACGCCGGTACGGATGACGCCGCCGCGTTCGGTCAGGACGGCGGCGAGCGCGTCGGAGACGGCCTGGGAGCCGCCGCGGGCGAAGGGCCAGCCGACGTCGTGCCCGGCGAGCAGGAAGGCCAGCGCGCCGCCCGCGGTGACCAGGCCGCCGAGCGGTCCCACCAGGTGGGCGGCGGCGCCGGCGAACAGCCCGCGCGCCTTGTCGGCCTGGAAGCGGTGCGCCAGCGCCCGCACCGGCAGCCCGGCGACCGTACCGAAGCGGGCGTACAGCGCGGGGTGGCGCGGCAGCCCGGACCACTGCGGGCGCAGCAGGTCGACCGCCAGCTCGGACCAGCGGCCGGTGAACGGCCGGACCAGCCGCCGGTACAGGGCGGCGTCCCGGGCGCCGAACGACGCGGCGGTCTCGTTGACGTCGCGGGACAGCACGGCGGCGGTGCCGTCCGGGAACGGGTGCGCCATCGGCAGGTCGGGGTGCACCCACTCCAGACCGTGCGCGGCCAGCGGCAACGAGTTGAAGACCGGGGAACCGGCGCCGAACGGGTGGGCGGTGGAGCACGGGTCGTGCCGGAAGCCCGGCAGCGTCAGCTCCTCGGTCCGCGCCCCGCCGCCCACCGTCCGCGCGGCCTCGTAGACCTCCACGCCCAGCCCGGCCCCGGCCAGCTCCACCGCCGCCGTCAGCCCGTTCGGCCCGGCCCCGATCACCACGACATCCGTCGCCCGCGTCATCACACCCCCACCGTGCCAGATCCCGGCCCGCCCCGCCGCACGGACCCGTCGATCATGACCAACGCGACAGGGGAGGAGGGTGGTTGGCGGGGGAGGTTCTCGCCGGGGGCGGGGGGTGGTCTTTCCTGCGGCAGGGGGAGGTCTTCCCTGGCGCAGGGGGCGGTCTTTCGTACTGGCGGATCGGCGGGTGGCCGGATCGGCATATCACCACACCGGGCACCCACCGATCCGGACGCGTCACCGCACCGGAGACACCACCGCACCACCGCACCGCCGCACCGCCGCACCGCCGCACCGCCGCACCGCCGCACCGGCACGTCATCGCATCGGTGGCCCAGCGATCGCCGGCGTCCCCCTTCCTCCCGCGCTCCCTCCCGTGCCGGCCCCGGCCGGCACCGCTCCTCTCCCCTCCGACGCCGCACCGCCCCCGTCGGCCCGCCGGTACCGTGGCCGCCATGTCCTCCCCCTCGTCCGTCCCGCCCGCCTCGAACGCCTCGCCCTCCTCGGACGCCTCACCGGTGTCCGTTCCCGCCGCCGGTGCCAGGAGCCCGGTCACGGCGGACGACGTCGACCTCGCGGTGGGGCTGGCGGTGCGGCTGCTGGCGGGGGTGCCGGAGGGCGCGTGGGCGGGGCGGGCCGGGTCGCTGGAGTGGGACTGCTGGGAGACGGTGGAACACCTCAGCGACGACCTGTTCGCCTACGCGGCCCAACTCGGGCTGCGCACGGGGCCGTTGGACCGTTACGTGCCGGTCGTGGCGGAGAGCCGGCGGCCGGGCGGGCCGGCGAACACCGTGCACGCGAAACGGGAGGCCGGGGCCGGCGGGCTGGTCCAGGTGCTGGAGGCCAGCGGCGCGTTGCTGGTGTCGATGGTGCGCACGACGCCCGCGGACCGGCGCGGTCACCACGTCTTCGGCACGTCGGACCCGGAGGGGTTCGCGGCGATGGGCGTCGTGGAGACCCTGGTGCACGCGCACGACCTGGCCGAGGGCCTGGGCCTGCGGTGGGAACCGCCGGCCGGGCTGTGCGCGCGGGCGCTGGCCCGGCTCTTCCCGGAAGTAGCGGTCACCGCGCAGCCCTGGCCCACGCTGCTGTGGGCCACCGGTCGCGCCGGCCTGCCGGACCGGCCGCGCCGCACCGGCGGCTGGCGCTGGCACGGCGCACCACTGGAGGAGGACCGGCCCGGCTCGTAGCCGAACCGGACGGGGGCGTCCGGCCGAGACCCCCGTCCCCCTCACCTCGAAGCCTCGAAGCCCCCCCCCCCCCCCCCCCCCCCACCCCCCCCCCC
>NZ_JAAGKO020000075.1 GCF_027947535.2 Streptantibioticus silvisoli | reverse complement strand
GTTCCCCCCGCCGCCGGCCGTGTCAGGCCGCCGTACCGCCGGAACGCCGCCGCCCGGCCAGCACCCCGTAGCCGACACCCGCCGCGCCCAGCACGATGCCCACCACCCCCAGCACCCGCGCGGTCGTGTCACCGCCCTTGCCGGCGGTCGCCGACGCCTGGGCCGGCGCGGTGGCCGCCGCCGGCGAGGCGCTGGACGCCGGACCGGACGCCGTGTCGGCCGCGGTCAGCGTCAACGTCGGCGCCGGATGGGCCGGCTCCGCCGCGCCGGGCCGCGCGATGTCGATCCACCGCACGATCTGGTTCTTGCCGTACGTCTGCAACGCCTTGAACGTCAAGCTGCCCGCGTTCGCCGGCAACGGCCCCATGGACACCGGGAACTGCTGGAACTGCCCCGGCGCGAGGTGGCCGCCCGACCAGGTGATCGACGACACCGCCTCGGTGACCTGGCCGTCGTCGGTGGTCAGGGGCTTGGCCAGCTTGACCTTGGTGACGGTCGTGGTCCACCCCGCCACCGGCTGCGTCTCCACCGACGCCAGCGGCTCGTCGGCGGGGAAGAAGACCTGGACCTTGGTGGTGTCGACGCCCTCCTCCTCGTTCGGAACCTTGAACGAGATCGTGCTGTAGCTGCCCTTGGCCGCCGACGTCGGGTCCACGGTGACGTGCGCGAACGCCGGTCCGGCCAGCGCCAGCACCCCGGCGCCGGCCACGGCGGCGATCGCCGAGCCACGCTTGAGCACACGCCTGCGAGAGGTGGTCATGGTGAGGAAACTCCACGGATGAGTGGTACGAAACGGTCATGGATGACGCGTGCCGCGACCGCGGCCGGTCCCCAGGACGTCGTCGTTCCGCCGTCCGCCAGGTCCGCCGCTCAGGCCGCGAGGGCCCAGCACGGCGGCCCGCGCCGCACCACCGAATGCCGCAGGCAGACCGACTCCGGCCGCCCGTCCCCGTCCTCCGCGCGCCGCGTCCGGCGCGCTCTCCCGCGGTCCGTCCCCGCCGCCCCGGCCGAGCCGAACGCCAGCAGCGCCGCGACCACCGCCAGCCACGGCAACCGCCGCGCCAGCCGTCCCGCCGTGTCCGCCGACAACCGCACCAGCCGCCACAACGCCGCCTCGCCGCGCCGCAACAGCCAGCCCGCCACGACCCCGGCCACCAGGTGCCCGGCCAGCATCTGCCAGGTGTACGCCATCCCGCCGTGCATCCCCGGCATGGACGGCATCCCCGGCATCGCGACCATGTCGGCCGTCACCCGCGCCAGATGGGACCCCGCCGGCACGCCCGGCGCCGCCGACGGATCGATCCCCGCCCGCCGCACCACCGCGTAGGCGCTCGCCGGCGTCAACCGCACCGGCCCGCCGCCACCGCACACCAGCCGCCCGGCCAACGCCATCACCCGCGTCGTCCGCGCCGAACCGCCCGCGACCGGCGCCGCGCACCACTGACCGGTGCTGAACAGCAGATGCAGCCCGGCCTGTCCGGCCACCATCAGCGCCGATATCCCCGGCAGCGACCGCTCCCGGCCGGCCAGCGGCGCCGCCACCGCGAACACCACGACCCAGGCCGCGGCCAGCGCCCCCACCGGGACCGCCGCGTCGGAGGCCCACGCGTGCCCGGCCGCGGACAGCGTCACGCAGGCCGCGGCGAACACCGCGGCCCTCAGCAGTCGCAGATCGGCGCCGGCGCGCGCGGGGGCAGTCATGACGCCCGTCATCCTCCCACCCGGCGCCGGCCCCACCCACGGCAGGGGGCGGCACGCGGAGGTGCGCGGAGGCCGTCCTGCCGTCCCCGCACGCCCCGCCGGCCCGGACGCGCCCCCGCTCACCTCCCGTCACCCCCACTGCCTCGGAGCGCCGGGCCCCGGTCGGCCGAATGAGCGGCATCACGTCAACGCGAGGCTTACAAAGCGGCCTTCGCGGCAATACGTAACCGTATGTCGACCCGCAGCCAGGAGGCTGGGAGCATGAGCATCTGGTGGTCCCTGCACCTGCGGTGCGAAGCCGCGAGTGTGCCCCTCGCACGCCGGATGCTCCTCGGCACGATGGAGACCGCCGGCATCGACCCCGACATCTCCTACGACCTGTCCGTCGCCCTGTCCGAAGCCTGCGCCAACGCGGTCGAACACGCCGCCACCACCGGCACCGGCCCCGACGAGTACCGGGTCACCGCCAGCATCGACGACGACCGCTGCCACATCGAGGTCACCGACTCCGGCCCCGGCTTCCCCGTCGTCCGCGGCCCGCGCCCGGTCCGCACCCTGCACGGCCACTCCTCCTACGCCGAGAGCGGCCGCGGCCTCTTCCTCATCGAAGCCCTCATGGACCACGTCCAGATCAGCAACACCCCCGGCAACGGCGCCGTCGTCACCTTCGACAAGTCCCTCAAGCCCCCCACCGGCACCTTCGCCCAGGCGTCCTGAACGGGCGACTCCGTCGGCGGTGCGGTTGGCTCCGGCGCTGAGGTGGGCTGCGGCGGTGCGGTGGCTTCGGCGGTGAGGTGGTTGGCGGTGCGGGGCTGCGGGGGCGCGATGGATTCCGGCGGTGTGGTGGGCTCCGGTGCGGTGGGCTGCGGCGGTGAGGTGGTCGAGGGTGCGGTGGGCTCCGGCGGTGTGGTGGGCTCCGGTGGTGCGGCGGTTGAAGGTGCGGTGGGCTCCGGCGGTGCGGCGGCCGGCGGGGGGGGGGGGGGCGGGGGGGGGGGGGGGGCGGCGGCGGGGGGCGCGGGCCCCACGACGGAACGCCGGTCGCGTCAGCCGTGCAGCGACCTCATCCAGGCTTCGACCTCGTCGGAGCGGCGGGGGAGGGCGGCGGACAGATTGCGGTTGCCGTCGGAGGTCACCAGGATGTCGTCCTCGATGCGGACGCCTATGCCGCGGTACTCCGCCGGGACCGACAGGTCGTCCGCCTGGAAGTACAGACCGGGTTCGACGGTCAGCACCATTCCGGGCTCCAGCGTGCCGTCGACGTAGGCCTCGACCCGTGCCTGGGCGCAGTCGTGCACGTCCAGGCCGAGCATGTGACCGGTGCCGTGCAGGGTCCAGCGGCGCTGGAGGCCGAGTTCCAGTACGCGTTCGACCGGGCCGTCGAGGATGCCCCAGGAGACCAGCTTCTCCGCCAGCACCCGCTGGGCCGCGTCATGGAAGTCGCGGTACTTCGCGCCGGGCCGGACCGCCGCGATGCCGGCCTCCTGCGCCTCGAACACCGCGTCGTAGATCTGCCGCTGCAGGTCGGAGTAGCTGCCGGAGACCGGCAGGGTGCGGGTGATGTCGGCGGTGTAGAGGGAGTGGGTCTCCACCCCGGCGTCGAGCAGCAGCAGGTCGCCGGCGCGCACCGGACCGTCGTTGCGTACCCAGTGCAGCGTGGTGGCGTGCGGCCCCGAGGCGCAGATGCTGCCGTAGCCCACGTCGTTGCCCTCGACCCGGGCCCGCAGGAAGAAGGTGCCCTCGATGTACCGCTCCGAGGTGGCCTGCGCCTTGTCCAGGACCTTGACGACGTCCTCGAAGCCGCGGGCGGTCGCGTCACAGGCGTTCTGCAGCTCGCCGACCTCCCACTCGTCCTTGACCAGCCGCAGTTCGCTGAGGAAGACCTTGAACTCCGTGTCCCGCTCGGCGGTGACCTTGTCGGTGAGCGCCGCCTCGATGCCGGCGTCGTAGCCGCGCACCACCCGCACCGGGCCGGTCGCCTCGGAGAGCAGCACGGACAGCTCGCGCACGTCGTCGCAGGGGATGCCGAGCAGCAGCTCGCCCTCGGACAGGCTGTGGCGGCGGCCCACCCACAGCTCGCCCTCGCCGGAGAGCCAGAACTCCCCGTTCTCCCGGTCGGAGCGCGGCAGCAGGTAGGCGGTGGAGCGGTGGCCGTCCGCGGTCGGCTCCATGACCAGCACGCCGTCCTGGGTCTGGTCGCCGGTCAGGTGGACGTACTCCGTGCCGGCCCGGAAGGGGTAGTCGGTGTCGTTGGCGCGCGTCTTCAGGTTGCCCGCGGGGACGACCAGCCGCTCGCCGGGGAACCGCGCCGAGACGGCGGCGCGGCGCGCGGCGGCGTAGGACGCCTGCGCGATCGGCTGCAGGTCCCGCAGCTCGGTGTCGGCCCAGCCGGTGCGCATCTGCTCGGCCAGCTCGTCGGAGACGGCCGGGTACAGGCCGTTCTTCCGCTGCTTGATGGGCTCTTCGGCTTCTTCGCCCTCGACCGGCTCCGGGGCGTTGTCCTCGGTCACGACAGCCTCCTGCTCAGGGCCCGTGCGCCGGCGGAGGTTCAGGGCCCGTTCCCCTCCACCGCTGACCATCCTAGGTCGGGGCGGAAGATCCCGTCGGGGCCTGTGGACAACGCCTGTGGACAACTCCCCCGCCACTGCTCCCGAACGGACTGCGCCGCAGGTCAACCCCGGTGCGGACGGGCGCGATCATGCCCACCGGGCGGGGACGAACCCGCTGCCCCCGCGGACGCCGGGCGCCTGCCGACGCGGGCGCCGGCCCGTCACCGCGGACGCCCCGCCAGCACCACCGCGGGCCCTCGCGGCCGACCCCGCCGCGGCCCCCGCACGTGTCGTGTTCCGCTCAACGGCCCCCGCCGTACGGGTCGGCGAACCGCAGGGCCAGCAGGACCACGTCGTCGTGATAGGCGCTGTGCGGGCCGTCGGCGCCCGGGGGCGGCGTCTGCGGCAGGCAGGCGCTCAACAGGTGGTCCAGCAGCGCTTCGGGGTCGTCGAGGCAGCCGCGCGGCGCGTTCGCGGCGGCGGCGTGCAGGATCGCGAAGGCGCGGTCGATCGGTTCGCCGGTGCGGTGCAGCAGCCCGTCGGTGTAGAAGAGCACGGTGTCGCCCGGCGCCGCCTCGAACTCCACGCTGGGCGCCTCCCAGCAGCTCAGCATGCCCAGCGGCGCCGACAGCGTCGTCTCCACGTACTCCGCCCGGCGCGGTCCGACCACCAGCGGCGGGCAGTGCCCGGCGCCGGCCATCAGCAGTTTGCGCTCGCCGGGTTCGACGTAGGCGAACAGCGCGGTCGCGGTACGCGCCGGTTCGGTCAGCCGCAGCAGCAGTTCCAGGTCGGACAGGACCGCGACCGGGTCCTCGCCCTCCATGACCGCGTAGGCCCGCAGGGAGGCACGCAGCCGGCCCATCGCGGCGACCGCGCCGGGGCCGGAGCCGGTGACCCCGCCGACCGAGACGCCCAGCGCCGCGTCCGGCAGCGGCAGCGCGTCGAACCAGTCGCCGCCGCCGCGCCGGCCGGGCAGGTGCCGGACCGCCAGCCGCGCGCCGGGAACCCGGGGCAGCGTGCTCGGCAGCAGCTCCTCACGCAGCACGGCCACCGTCTCGCGGGCCCGGGCCAGCTCGATCTGCCGGGCGACGTGTTCGGCCGCGTAACGCCCGTACAGTTTGACCAGGTGGCGCTGGCGGCCGGTGGGTTCCGCGGGCTCGTCGTAGAACCAGACGACCGCGCCGAGCCGGCCGCTGTGCTCGCCGGCCAGCCGCAGGCCGTAACTGGCACCGAAGCCGAGGTGTGCGGCGACCTCGCGGTGGCGCGGGTCGAGCCCGGTCTCGGCGGCCAGGTCGGGATGGAGGAGTTCGTCGCGGCCGTCGGTGTCGGCGTCCAGCAGGTGGCCGTGGACGGCGGAACCGGCCGGGACGGTCTCGATCGTGCCCAGGTCGGCGCGCGGCAGACCGTACCCGATCGAGGTACGCGGGCCGAGTCCGTCGGCCGGGTCGAGCACCACCATGCCGCGCCGGGCGCCGACCAGCGCCGCGCCGGTGCGCAGCATTTCCTGCAACGCGGCTTCCAGCTCCGAGGTGCCCGCCAGCCGCTCGGTGAAATCGTGCAGTGTTGTGAGGTCGGAGATCCAGGACGCCAACTGGTCCTGCACGGCGGCCAACTGCTCGAAGGGACGGACGATGGCGGCCATCGCCTCCGCCTCCTCCGGGCTGGGCACGTCCGTTTCCCCGCCGACCGTTTCCCCGTCGGCCGTTTCGCGGGCGCCACCGGACCCGGCGCCCGCGCCGGCGTACGCGGTCATCGTTCCGGTACCGCGGACGCGCGCCGTGGGGGCGGCAGGGCGCGGGGGTACCGCGCGGTGTGCCGTACCACCCGCCGGGAGCGGTGACGCGGGTGCCGGGGAGGCGTTCGCGGCCGGGGAGTTCTCGTCGGCAGGCCGCGCCTTCGCACGCGCGTCAGTGTCAGCGACATCGCTGGTGGCCGGGTCGATTCCGGCCACTTTCGGAAGGCGCGCCGCGCTCATGGCCGGGCGCTTCCCGCTGGAATCCGTGCATGAGATGCAATGCCCGGATATCTGAGTTTTTCGTGACGTTTCACATTTTCAGTCGGCGCTGCTCGTGAACTGCGCTTTTCCGTCAATAGCATTGCAAACCCCCATGTCGTGTTGCGCTGCTATCAATACCTCCCTTGTACACGCATGGATGCGGACATGTCCAGGATTGCGCCGCTGGTCGCACGGGTGTCCCCGTAGTGTGACGTCCAACGGCCCGCGTGGCAGTAGGATGACCGAAAATAGTCTCCCCACGAGTCGGTGAGCGATCGACTGGGGGCAGTCAACAGCGCGTCATATCCGCCTCGGCGGGTACGTTCGTGGTGAGCACGCGGGTGAGCACGGCGGCGGTACGCGGCATCGGAACCCGAAAGGGTCCGGCAGCGCGATGTGCGACGGGGCCCGGTGAGTACTCCGGGGCCTGACGCCACGACACCGTACGCGGCACCGCGCGGTATCACCGGCACACGGTACGACCCGGCACGACACGAAAACCGGTACGACAGGCTCCCCGCGCGGACGGCGACCCCGATCCGGCAGGAACCCGTAACCCGGCTCACGCGTCGTACAGGACAGTCGTGACAGGAAAGCTGACTCATCGGTGCGCCGGGGGACGCACCCGAGGCATCACACGAACGGGACCACGAACGGCAAGCGCCACGGGGACGTGACTCCGCGCGCCGGAGGGAACCACCACCGGTGCCGAGACGCCCCGCACGCCACGTCCCACGCTCGGCCGACGGCGTGACGCGCTACCTAGACAACGTCCGGCTGCCCTCACGGGGGAGCGGCGGTACTGGTTGGTACGGGCAGATCCTTGAGCGTTTACGGAAAGGAACGAGCGCTGATGCGCGAGATCCTCGGAAGCGGACGCAGGTTCACGTGGCCCCTGGGGCTGCTGAAGTCCCTGGGGCGGAAGAGGCAGGACGTCGACCGGGACCGGTCCGCCCTGCGGGAGGCGGCGCTGACCTGCGCCGAGCAGTGGCACTGGCCGGTGCTGCCAGGCGTCGGGCACGACCACGACCACGCGGCCGGCGAGGCGGGCCGCTCCGGCGCCCCGGCGGCTCCGGCCGGACGTATCGGCGGCGGCACCCGGGGCGACCGGCGTGACCGGCGCACAGGAGCATCCGGGGAACGGCGACAGCGCCCCTGCGCCTGTCCGCGCCCCGACTGCGCGGTACCGGGCGCCCACCCGCACGATCCGGGACTGCTGGCGGCCACCACCGACCACCGCATGGTGCAGTGGTGGTGGACCCGGCGCCCCGACGCACCCCTGCTGCTGGCCACCGGTGACCCGGTCTCGGCGGTGAGCCTGCCGGCCACCGTCGGCGCCCGCGTGTTGGAGGCGCTGGAGGACCTCGGCGTCCGCCTGGGCCCGGTCGTCGCCACGCCGACCCGCACGGTGCTGCTCGTCGCGCCGTACTCCATGGAGGAGTTGGGCGACCTGCTCTCCCGCCACGAATGGGTGCCGTCGTCGCTGCGTTACCACGGCACCGGCGGTTACGTGGTACTGCCGCCGTCACGTACCGGTGGCGGCACGGTGTGCTGGGCGCGTGATCCGCAGCCCGGGGCGGACGGCACGCCGTACCTGCCCGACATCGCGGTGATCGTCGACATGCTCGTCGCGGCCGGCGTCAGCGCCCCCGACGGCCACCGGCTCTCGTACTGAACGGCGCCCTACGTTCCGCGGGCCGCGCACGACGTGTACCGCGGTCCGTTCGGGGCCGCCCGGGTGCCGCGGTACACGTCACGCGGACCCCTCGGGCATGGAAAGGCCCGATCGCTGGCGACGGGGGATGCACCAGCGACCGGGCACATTTAGAAGGTAACAAGATTTGGGCCGTTCGCAAATTCGCCGCGGCGGTGCAAAAGTCCACGTCAGCGCTGATTTTCATGCTTTTGTGACCGGGATCACGCGCTCATAACCCCGTCCTCAACTGGCCTTTGACACCAAGTTGCCGGGGATTCACCCCCGTTGGTCCGGACCATGACGTCGTCCGCGGGGCCGCCGCCGGACGTTCCGCCGCCGACTTACAGCGACCGTCCCGGTCGGCCCCCGGCGGCGGGCGTGTGGCGTCGATCACCCTGACCGCCTCCGCACACGCCATGCCGGCGGCGCGTACCGGACGGCGCCGTTCCTGCGCCGCCGAAGCATCGAAGCCCGCGCCCGACGCACCGGACGCGCCGCTCCTGCGCCGCCGAACCATCCCCGCTCGCGCCCGACACGCGGGCGGCACGCACCGGACACACCACGCACGCGCCGCCGAAGCGCCGGCCACGCATGGCCGAAGCACCACCGCGCACCTGACGCGTCGCCCCCGCCCACCCGACGCACTGCCATACGCGCCGGCGTACGCACCGGCGCCGGAACCCGCACATGCCACTGCGGCCCTCCCGCGCATCGCGGAAGGGCCGCAGTGATCGTGCGGTATACCGCACGACGGGCCGAACGGCCCCCGGTCAGCTCAGCGTGACCTGACGGTTGGCCAACCCGCTGCGGGCCTTGCGCTCCTGCGCGGTCAGCGGGGTGCCGACGGCGAGCGCGTCACCGAGCCGCTCGCCGAACGCGGCGGCCGGCTTCTCCATCTCGGCCGCCAGGACCGACACCGGCAGGTCCCACACCGGGACGACCAGGCCGTGCGCCCGGAACGACCCGACCAGGCGGGTGTCCTCGCCGAGCGACGACGCGCCCGCGGCGTGCAGCCGGGCCAGCGCGTCCAGCAGTGCCTCCTCCGGGTGCGGCATGACCCAGCGCAGGTGGTTCTTCTCCGGCGTGGCGCACCAGTACGCGGCGTCCACCCCGGTCAGCCGCTCGGTCGGCAACGCCGCCTCGTTGGCCCGCTCCAGGGACGCGGCGACCTCGCCGGTGGCGTTGGCGACCTCCTGCTCACCGCCGAGCCAGAACTCGAACCCGGTGTGCACCGACGGCACGAACGGCACCGACAGGTCCAGCAGGTCCTGCAGACGCGGCCCCGAGGGGTCGGGGCGCAGCGCCTCCACCGGCTGCCCCGGCGTGGCCTGGAGCGCGGCGCGCAGCGTGCCCGCCAGGTCGCGGCTGATGTCGCCGGACGCGGTGTCGTTCTGCAGCCCCAGCAGCACCTCGCCGCTCTCACGGCGCAGCGCCGGCCACGCCATCGGCAGCACGGTCGCCAGCGTCAGGCTCGGCACGCCCTCGGGCAGTCCGTCCTTCGGCGTCAACTCCGCGGTGGCGGCGGGGACCAGTTCGCGCAGCGCCACCCAGTCGCACTCCCCGGGCAGCCCCTCGAACGGCCGCCGCACCAGCTCGGTGACCGCCTCGGCGGCGGCCCGGCCGTGGCAGGCCTTGTAACGGCGGCCGGAACCGCACGGGCAGGGCTCACGCGCCCCGACGACCGGGACCGTGCCCTCCTCGTGCCGTGCGGTGCGACCGCGGTCCTGGGTGGGGGTGCGCTTCTTCGCCATGACTGGGTGTCTTCCGCTCGGGCGTTACGTTTCCGGCGTGAGCCTAGTGCCCTGCGGGACCCGGCCGGGCGGGACGCGTCGCACCGCCGCGACGGCTGCCGCGCTCGTCAGCCCAAGTCGTCGAACAGGCCCACGTAACGCCGCAGCGCGTCCCGGCTCGTCGTGGGTGCCGGCGGCCTGATCGAGCGGGCTCCGCCGGAGCGGCGGGCGTGCCGTCCGCGGACCGGCAGGACCGCCCACACGGTGAGCGCGCCGGGTTCCTCCCGTACACCCCAGTCCAGGGTCAGCGTGCCGACGATGCCGAGTCCGCGGCCGCCGCGCGCGGTCAGCGACGGTGACGCGGGGCGCGGCCGGGTCGGGCCGCCGCCGTCGGTCACCTCAAGGGTCAGCAGACCGTCCTCGTCGATGTACCAGCTGGCACGTATGCCCGGGACCCGGGCGCCGTCCCTGAGCGGCCGGCCGTGCCGGCAGGCGTTGCCGAGCAGTTCCGACAGCACGAGTACCGCGTCGTCGACGACGGTCTCCGGCGTTCCGCGGCCGAGCAGTTCGTCGCGCAGCCGCCGCCTGGCCTGGCCCACACCCGAAGGACCATGCGGCAGCGCCATGGTTGAGGAAGTCGGGACCTCCTGGGTTACCACCAAAGCCACCCCCACTCCCTCCCGCACCCCGCGCCACGGTGTGAATGCCCCGACCGGACGGACCGGAAACGGACGTTCGACGTTCCTTACGGCGCGATCGTGTCGCTTTCGTACCTTCGAACGTCACCGGACCAGGTTCGCGTGTCCTTCATGGACCGGCGATGAACGTGTTCGACCGCCTCATGCCCGATTCGGAGAGGGGTTACTCGTCTAACCGGTCACCCGTCCGAGTTGCTCCAGCACCTGTTTGGGGCGATTCGTGATGATTGCGTCCACCCCCAGGTGCACGCAGAGTTCGACATCACGCGGCTCGTCCACCGTCCAGACGTGTACCTGATGACCCGACCGCCGCAGCTTCGCGACGTAACCGGGGTTGGCGCGCAGGATGCGGATGCCGGGTGCCGCGATCCCCACGCCCGGGGGCAGTTTGCCGTCCCGGTGCGGCGGCGTGACGTAACTCATCAGGAAGACGGTGGGTATCCCCGGCGCGGCCGCCCGGACCCGGCGCAAGGAGCGCGCCGAGAAGCTCATCACCCGGATCCGGGACCGCGCGGGATCGGCCGGCTCGCGCAGCCCGAACCGGTCCAGCGTCTCCAGCAGCCGCTCCTCGACCTGGCCCGCCCACCGGGTGGGGTGCTTGGTCTCGATGGCCAGCTCCACCGGCCGCCCGGCGTCGGTGACCAGCTCCAGCAGCCGCTCCAGGGTGAGGACGGCGCTGCGTTCCGCGGGATCGCCCCCCTCGCCGTACCCGGTTGCGTCCGGCGCGTCGGTCGCGGAGCCCGGTCCGTCGCGCTCCGGGTCGTGGTCCGGCTCCTCGTAGGGGTCCTTCCAGGAGCCGAAGTCGAGCCCGGCCAGTTCGGCGAGTTCGAGTGCGGAGACGGCTCCGCGTCCGTTGGACGTACGGTTGACCCGCCGGTCGTGCACGCAGACCAGATGGCCGTCCGCGGTCAGCCGCACGTCGCACTCCAGCGCGTCGGCGCCGTCCTCGATGGCCTTGCGATAGGCGGCAAGGGTGTGTTCCGGGGCATCCTGGGAGGCTCCCCGGTGGGCGACGACCTGGATGGGGCGGGGGGACCGAAGGGCGGACCCCTCGGCGGACACATAGCTCACCGGGCTATCGTGCCATCGTCGCGTACCAGTGTCCGTTTTGCCGGAGTTAAAGGAAGTCACCCTCCGGTATGCGGACTGTTTACGGCGGTCCGACGCACGGTGGGAAATGCTGTCCCCCAGCAGAATCCGCACCCCGCGTCCGCCGGCCCCGCCCGGTGGGCGTCCGCAGGACCCCAACTCATCCGATATTCGTGCATTTTCGAGGAGACACAGCTGTGAGCACCGAGAACGAGGGCGACCTCCCCGCCTCCGGGCAGGACGGCGGCACCCGCCCTGCGGAGGGCGAGCCGGGCGTCTCGGAGCAGCCTCGCGACACCGACATGATGCCCGAGGCCGCGCCCAGCACCCCGCCGGTCCCCAGCACGCCCCCCACCGCGGCCCCTGAGTACCAGCAGACCGCTCAGCAGCCCGCCGTGGCCCCGGACTACCAGCAGACGGCGCAGCAGCCCGCTGTGCAGCCGTCCGCCTTCTCCGCCCCGCCGCCCCCGCAGGGCCCCTACGATCCGTACGCTCCCTACGCCAACGGTCAGGCGCCCGCGCCGGTTCCCGTGGCCCCGCCCAAGCGGCGCGGTGCGGCCGGTCTGGTCACCGCGGTCATCGTGGCCGCCCTGGTGGCCGGCGGTGTCGGCGGCGGCGTCGGCTACTGGGCCGCCAACCGCACGGACAACGGCTCGACCACCATCTCCGCCGCGGCCAGCCCCAAGAACCTTGACCGGTCGCCCACCTCGGTCGCCGGGATAGCGAACAGCGCGCTGCCCAGCGTCGTGACGATCAACGCCAGCGGCAGCCAGGAAAGCGGCACCGGTACCGGCTTCGTCTACGACCGCCAGGGCCACATCCTCACCAACAACCACGTCGTCGCCCCCGCGGCCGGCGGCGGCAAGCTGACCGTCACGTTCTCCAACGGCAAGACCTACAACGCCGAGGTCGTGGGCCGCGCCCAGGGCTACGACGTCGCGGTCGTCAAGCTGAAGAACGCCGGCAACCTGCACCTGACCCCGCTGCCGCTCGGCGACTCCACCAAGGTCGCGGTCGGTGACGCCACCATCGCCATCGGCGCCCCCTTCGGCCTGTCCGGCACGGTCACCACCGGCATCGTCAGCGCCAAGGACCGCCCGGTCGCCTCCAGCGACGGCCAGGGCTCGGCCTCGTCGTACATGAGCGCCCTGCAGACCGACGCGTCCATCAACCCCGGCAACTCCGGCGGTCCGCTGCTCAACGCGGGCGGCGCGGTGATCGGCATCAACTCCGCCATCCAGTCGGCCAACAACGGCGGCAGCAGCCCGTTCGGCGGCGGTAGCACCACCCAGTCCGGCAGCATCGGCCTGGGCTTCGCCATCCCGATCAACGAGGCCAAGTACGTCGCCGACACCCTGATCCGCACCGGTACGCCGGTCTACGCGGTCATGGGCCTGTCGGTCGACATGAACTACGAGGGCGTCGGCGCGAAGGTCTCCCAGACCGGCGCGAACGGCGGCGCCGCCGTCACCGCGGGCGGCCCCGGCGCGAAGGCGGGCCTCAAGCCGGGCGACGTCATCACGAAGTTCGGCGACACGGTCATCGACAGCGGCCCCACCCTCATCGGCGCGATCTGGCAGCACCGCCCCGGCGACCACGTCCAGCTGACGTACACCCGAGCCGGCAAGACCGCGACCACCACGGTCACCCTCGGCGAACGCAAGGGCGACAGCAGCAGCTGACCCCCACCGCCCCCGCCACCCGCCCCGACCCGCGCTAGGCTGTCCCCCGCGTCCACGGACGCCGGGAGGGTTGCCCGAGCGGCCTAAGGGAACAGTCTTGAAAACTGTCGTGAGGTAACCCCTCACCGTGGGTTCAAATCCCACACCCTCCGCGCAGGTGAGTGTTTGCGCAGGTCGGGGCGGGTACCGGAGTCATCCGGTACCCGCCCCGACCCGTTGCGTGTCTCACTCTGTGTCGCGTGGATCCCGTCGTTTCCCGGGACGTGCGGCCAACCTGCGGCCAGGATTCCGGCCGGGCGGCGGGCTACTCCTCGGGCGCGAGCGCGGCGTCGATCAGCTCGTTCGCGCGATGCTGCTGGCCGCGCAGGAGCTTCGCGTAGAACTTCCAGAGCACGGCGGGGCTGTGGCCGGCCCGGCGGGCGACTTCCATCGGGTCCACCCCGGCCTTGATCCACAGCGACACCCCGGCGTGCCGCAGTGAGTACGGCACGTCGGCCAGCGGCGTCGCAGCGTCCTCCTCCGACAGCGTCGCCGTCCGTGCGGCCTGCCAGATCACGGCGTACTCGGTGGACCGGACGCGTTCGCCCCGTGCCGCGGCGAACAGCCGGCCGTCCGGCGCGGTGCCGTACGTGTCCAGATGCCCGCGGAGGATGGCCGCGAGCGCGGGCGGGATCGGTACCGGGCGGACCGTCTTCCGGGCCCTGCGCTTCAGGCCTCGGATCTCGTACGGCTTGCCGTCGTCCGTCCAGCCCGAAGCGACCTCCGGGCGGCTGCGGTTCAGCACCAGCTCGCCCCACCCGGACTCCGGCACCTTGCAGTCGCGCCGGCTGAGCTGGGCGACTTCGGACGGGCGCATGGCTGCGTAGTACATGCACGCGAAGAAGGCGTAGAGGTGGGCGCCACGTGCTCCCTGCTCCCGGACCGACTCCAGCAGCGCGCGGACCTGCTCCGGACCGGGGACGTACCGGAAGTCCACCTCGTCGTCCGTGGCCGGTGGACTCCAGTCGATCTTCTCCAGCGGGTTCGACACCAGCCGGTCGCGCTCGACGGCGTAGCGCAGCGCGTTGTTGAAGCCGGTGTGCTTCCGGCGCACCGTGTTCTCGGCGGCCTTCTGCCCGTTGAGCTTCAGCGACAGGGCCCGCAGAGCCCGGCGCACGGCGTCCGACTCGTTCAGGTCGCTGACCCTCAGCGAGTTCCTCGCAATCCACGCCAGGGCCGCCGCCACGTCGGCCGGCGGGGTCTCGGTGTCCTTCCTGGCGATGAGCGTGCCGTCGGCGTCGCGGACCGTCGTGCCGTCCTCGGCGCGTCCAGCCTGGAAGGCCCAGTTGCGCAGGGCCAGGCGGAGAACGGCGCCGTCCGGCCTTCCGCGCGCCCCCTGCGCGGTCAGGGCCGTGGTCACGGTGCACATGGCCTCGGCAAGGTTGGCGCGGTGCTTGGCGGCAACGTCGGGCCACTTCATCAGCACGTACTCGCAGGCGTGCTCGTACCAGGTGGGCGAGTTCTGCTCGCGCAGCTCGGAAGCTGGCAGACCGGTCTCCGTGTCGAACTGCTCCCCCTTCCGGACCGCGTCCTTGAGCTGGGAGCGGCGGCCGTCCGCGAGAGGCTGCGAGGCGAACGGCTCCTGGTGCTCCACCCCGCCGACCAGCCACCGGAGCTGATAGGGGGCGGACTTGCTGTTGCGCTTCCGGATGCTCCAGATGCGCACGTCGTACGTCAGCACGCGGCCTCCGACGAGAAGGGCCCGCGCCGTTCGAGGCGCGGGCCCTGGGACGGGCGGGGGATCAGGCGGCGGTCTGCTCGCAGGCGGTGAGCCACTGGTCGAGGTCGGCCCGGCGGAACCGGAGTTGGCCGCTGGGCAGCTTGACCGTGCGCGGGGCCTGACCCTTCGCGCGAAGGCGGTAGAAGGCGGCGCGGGACATCTTCAGCTCGGCGAGGACGTCGTCGAGGCAGAGCATGGGCTGGCGGGTCGTCACGGTGACTCCTCCGTCGGTGGATCCCGGGTTGGGACGGGGAGGCCGTCGCCCTCCCCGTGGATCCGCTACAACCGCTACATCCGCTACAGCGCAGGTCAGAGACCCGAAGTGTGTAGCGGATGTGCGGCGTGTAGCGGATGGGCGCCGCTACGGCCCGGTGGGCGTGTAGCGGTTGGGGCTGGCGGTGTAGCGGATGTGCGCGGGCTATTCCGCTACGTCTGCACCGGCGTTGACCTGCGGCGTAGCGGATGTAGCGGATGTAGCGGATTCCTGGGGGTGCGCCGGGCAGTAGCGGGCCCACGCGTCGGCGAGGTCGTCCGCGTAGTAGCCGCGCGGGACGCCGGCGGCGGTGCGGATCGGCCGCGGCTTGATGGGCTTGCCGGACTCGGTGACGTACGTGCTGAGCATGCGCGACAGGCCCCGAGGGGTGAGCGGCTTGCCGTTGAAGTCGCACCAGGGGGCATCGTCCATGCTGGTGAGGACTTCGAGGATGACGGCGGTGGGGAGGCGTTCGGCGCCGTCGAAGACCAGGTCGCGCAGGTCGGTGAGCAGGCGGATGCCGAGGGAGGCTTCGTCGTCCACGGTGGCGGCGGAGACGAGTTCGACGCAGGCCGCGCGGGCGCGGGCAGGCCAGTTGCCGCCCGCCGCGTCCGCGATGGCGAGCAGCGGCTCCCAGACGTCTGCGGGGCGGTCGGTGACGCCCTCGGGCATCTCCGGCCAGGTATCGGCGATCCCGTCCCTGACGGACTCCGCCCACCGGCTGAGGCGGTCGCGCAGGGCGTGGCCCTCCTTCTCGTGCACACGCTGCCGGTACGGCTGTACGTGCTCGTTGGGGGCGCGGCGGCGCATGCGGATGATGACCGAGCGGGTCAGGATCGTGTCCGGCAGCGAGCCGAGCCCGGCCATGGCCACGGCGCAGTACGACGGGAACGCCTGGACGGTCTGCTGCCCGCCGTCGCCGACGCACCGGTACGTGACGCCGGAGCGGCGGTGTCCGGCGTTGAGGAAGCCGCGCAGTTCCTCGTTGTCCCCGGCCTTGGGGCCGAAGACGGTGTCGATCTCGTCAAACAGGATTGTCGGGCGCCCGTCCATGCCGGAGACGGCACGGAAGAGCGCGGCCGGGGAGGCGTTGACGGCGACCATGGGCTGCGGGACCAGCGTCTCCACGATCTCCAGCGCCCGGGACTTCCCCGAGCCGGGTTCCGGGCTGAGGAACGCGAGCCGCGGCGTGCTGTCAAAGGCGTCCAGCAGGTGCGCGTGCGCGTCCCACAGCGCCACGGCGATGTAGGCCGCCGCACTGGGGAAGACGTTGAACCGGCGGTGGAACGCCTCGACCTCGTCCAGCAGCACGGCGCCGTCCTCAAGAGTGGCGGGGGCGTCGGCGGTCATGCTGCGGTCCGTTCGTTGGCGCCGCGGGCGATCCCGGAGGCGAGCGTGCGGCGGATCTCGGGTTCGTCCAGCCCGGCGGTGAACGCGGCGTCGGTGAGGGCGCCCTCGGCCACGTCGCGGGGGAGGGTTCCGGCGGCGACCAGGCGGCCCAGGGCGGCGGCGGCCCGGAACAGGGTGGCGTTTCGCCGGCCCCCGGGCGCGGTGCGGACGCGGTCGGCCTCGCCGGTCAGCGCCGCGCGGCTGTAGGCGTCGGCGTCGTTCATGCGGTGGGCCCACTGGCCGGGGGTGAACTGCGGGGTGCGGGAGGGCCGGCCTTCCTTGCTGATCAGCAAAGAGGCCGGGACCGGCGCGGGCGGTTCGTCGACCTCGCACCGATAGGGCGACCCGTCGAGGACACTGCCGACGGCGACGACGTATCCGCCGCGGCAGCGGGTGTCGACCTTCCACCCGAGCGTGCCGATCGTGGACGCGGGCAGCTCCGTGCCGTCGGGGACGGCGAAGTACCGGTGGCTGCCGCCGGACGGCGTGCGCACCGCGTACGTGCCGAACGGGAACGGCTCTCCCGCCCGCTCGCACAGGGCGGCGAACACGTCCTCGCCGGAGGTGATCCCGGGCCGGGACCAGACGGCCGGCGGCGCGGTGTCGTCGCCCTTGGGCACGTCCAGGTCGACGACCAGGAGGCGGGAGGGACCGCAGGCGATACCGATGTTGAACGGGCCGGCGGCCCAGCAGCGGCGGATGCGGTCGGGGTCGGTGGTGGCGCGGTTCTCCCAGTCCCGCACGGCCGGCCGCTTGGCGGCGGGCGTGAGGGGGAAGACGTGCCAACCGCGCGCAGCGGCGCCGAGTGCGCCGTTGAGCAGGGCGGATCGATGGGTCATGCTGGTGGTTCCTGTTCGTTGGCTTCGGATGGGAAGCCGGTACGGCCGCGTGACTTTGGCGAGCGTGCGGCCGTACCGGGCGGGGTCATGCGGTGAGGTCTTCACCGCACTCGGCGCAGTGGGTGTGGGCGCCGAGGAGGGCGCCCAGGGGGTCGTGCAGGTGGACCTGGTGGACGTCGCCGCCGCATCCGGCGTGCTCGACGTTCTCGGCGCGGTAGGTGTGTTCGTCGCCTCCGCCCCAGTCCTCGGTGCGGACGTGGGTCCAGACGATGGCGTCGGGGTCGACGGTGCCCGGGGTCACGCGGCGTCCTCCTGGAGGGCCGGGTCGCTGCACGGCACGCACGTGCCGAGCGAACGGGGGATGACGTAGCCGCGGTCGGTGCCGCAGGCCGGGCAGGTGCGGCGGGCTCGTAGCGCGGCGGCCACCGCCCGCCAGCGGCCCGGCGTCATCGGCCGGACGGGTAGTGCGCGGGCGGCGTCGTAGAGGTAGGCGGCCCGCCAGCCGCGGGTCGCGCGGGCCTTGCGGGAGCGCCAGCGCAGTTCGGCGACCGGGTCGGCGCCCCCGGGCCGGAGTCCGGCCGCGCGGAGCTGGCGGCGGGTCATCAGGCCGGCCGGGGCCAGGCGGTAGCGGTAGATCGGGACCGCGGTCACGGCCTCACCACCGCTTCCGGCCGGAACGGCCGCCCGCACTGCTGGTGTTCGTCACGTTGACGTTCACCTCGACGTGCTGCTGTCCGGCCTTGCTGCCGAGCGACCCCTTGACCAGCAGCGTCAGCGCACCCAGCGCCCCGGCGGCGACGCCCACGCCAATGCCGCCCATCTCCACGGCGTGCCCGGCCTGCGAGAGGCCCGGTCCGGCGTAGCCGATGGCGGCGATGACGGCGGCGGTGGAGATGCCGCCGGCGCCCAGGCGGCGGGGCCAGACGTCCGGGGCGGTGGGGATCGGGGGCGGTACCGCTGCCGTGGTGTCCGGGACGGGCGGGGCGTAGTCGAGGCGGCGTTCGCCGGTGACGGGGTGGATGGTCCAGGCGGTGCCGGGCAGGGCGGGGGTGACGCGGTGGTCCGTGGCGGGGGCGGCATCCAGGTTCATCCGGTCACCGCCGGTCCGTGCGGGTGACGACGTGCCGGCCGCCGACGGCGGTGAGGCCGAAGGCGAGGAACCCGGCGAGGGCGGCGAAGCCCTCGTTCGTGCCGTGGGCGGCGAGGTCGGCGCCCAGGCTGGTGCCGACGACGGCGGCGAGCAGGACGGCGGCGATGATGCCGATGCGGGTCGTGGTGGTCACGGGGGGTCTCCCGGTTCAGATGCGGAAGACACCGGGCCGCCGCGTCTCCCGCAACTGCCCGGTGTCGATCAGGTGGGTGACGTGCTGGGCGATCCATGTCCGGGACCTGCCGACGCGCGGTGCGGCGTCCAGCAGTTCGGCGGCGGTCAGACGGGTGTGGCCGGCGACGCGCAGTTCAGCGAGGTAGCCGTCGAACGCGCGGGTCGCGCTGCCCGGACTGGGCTGCGGCTCGGGCTGGTAGGCGGTGAGGTCGTCGCGCAGGAACGCCAGTAAGCGCTGGTATTGGTCGTCGGTGAGGTCGACGGCGTTGACGTACGACCAGTCCGGCGGCTGGCGGATTTGGAGCCGGACGGCAGGCGGGCCGGGGTCGGCGGTGTGGCTGGCCCAGTTGCGCAGGGCCGCTCCGAGGACGCGGGCCTGCCTGCCATCGGCGGGCGGTTTCATGGGGCTTGTCTCCTCTGACGATGGCCGGGTGTCAGGCGGGTGTCAGCAGGGGTGTCAGCTCGCGCGCGCACGCGCATTGACCTAGGGAAACGGCCGGTTTCGGCGGCTGACACCGTCAGCGGGTGTCAGCGGGTGTCACCGCAGCTCAGAGGCGGTGTCAGCCCATTTTGGGGGCGGTGGCACCGGCCGCACCCCGGTGTCAGCGGGGGTGTCAGCCGGTGTCACCGCAGGTCGGGCGGGGTGTCTGGGGGTGTCAGACCCCGGCCATCTCGGGGTGCAGCAGCTTGTAGACGCCGGGCTGGTCGGTGTCGGCGAGGTGGACGCCGTCCTCGGCGAGCTGGGCGAGGACCTTGGAGACCCAGGCGCGGGAGCGGCCGATGCGCTCGCCGCGGCCGAACGGCCCGAAGTCCTTCGGGCCGACGAACTCGGCGTCGGCGTCGCGGCGTTCGTCGAGGATCGCCAGGACTTCGGCGAACGCGTCCTCGGGGGACTTCTCCGGCTGTTCGGCCGGCGCCGTGCCGAACTGCCAGACCGGGGCGGCGGCGTCACGGGTCAGCTCGCGGTCCGGGTCGACGTCGGGGACGTCGCCGTAGTCCTCGTCGTCGCCGGTGGCCGCGTCGATCTCGCGGCCGACCTGTGTCTCCAGCAACCGCTGTTCGGCGGCGGCCTGGTCGGTCTTCGTCATGGTGACGGGCACCTCCTGGTGGTGGACGGGGGCGCCGGCCGGGACCGGTCCGGCGTCGTGGCGGGTGCGGTCGGCGTACGCGTCACCTGCGGCGCGGGCCGTGACCGGGTCGGCTTCGACCTGCGGTGCGGTGATCAGCACGGCGGTGACGTCGTCGTCGGACGGCGGAACGAACGTGCGGGCCGCGACCGCGTAGCGCTCCTCGTCGACGCCGGGGGCGACGAGGTAGTTGTAGCCGCGCTTGCGGTTCTCCCACGCCTCCGGGCGGGCCCCGGCGTCGCGGACGTCGTCGGGCAGGGCCATGTCGGCGGTGGTGGAGCCCTTGACGCCGAAGCAGATCGCGCCGCCGAGCTGCTCGCGCACGTCGGTCGGCATCGAGGTGGCGGAGGGACGTTGCAGGCTGATGATGACGGAGATCCCGGCGGAGCGGGCCTCCATGACCAGGCCCTCCATCTCGGTGCCGTTGCGGAAGAACTTGGCGGCCTCCTCGATCCAGACCACCAGGTACGGCATGCCGGTCAGTTCGAACGCCTCCGGGGTCCAGTTCTTAAACCCGGCGCGGCCGAGCGCGTCCGCGCGGGCGGTGATGACCTGCGACAGCGCGTCGATCATCTGATTGCCGCCGGCCTCGGTGAGTTCCACCCAGTCCAGGAACGGCAGGAACGGGCCGAAGGTCTGCGCGCCCTTGGACGGGTCGACCGCCCAGACGATGACGTCCCGCCTGGTCAGCACGTCGACCATGGCCAGGGAGACCCCGGCGGACTTGCCGGAGCCGTTCATGCCGGCCGCCAGGAAGTGCGTGGCGTTGCGGCCGGCCGATTCGTCGCCGGGGAACCACAGCTGCTCCGGCGCCCCGTCCTCGTAGACGCCGATGACGACCGGGTCGAGGATCGTGCCGCCGAACGACGACGGGCCCGGCCACGGCGTGCCGTCGACGAGCATGTCCTTGGGCACGACGATCAGGTTGCCGCGGGCGGCGTTGTCCGGGTCGGGCTGGATGCGGATGGAGTTGGGGGAGACGCCCAGTTCGGAGGCGATCTGCTCGATACGGCGCCCGACCTCGGCGTTCGTCATCTCGCCGGGTGCGAGCTGGTACGGCGCGGTGACCTTGTTCGGCTCGACCTCGGGAGCGGACCGCAGCGCGGCCTTGGCCTTGCCGAGCGACTTCACCAGCAGCCCCGTCTCCGATGCCGCGATCTCGCCGTTCGCCTTGCTGTCGACGTTGACGCGCATGGCCTTGCGGACGTTCCACGACGCGGCGGCCACCGCCCCGCCCATGGCCAGCCACGACAACTGGTCGAAGCCCAGCGGCGAGGTCAGGGCGGCGATGGTGAGGTATCCGGTGCCGGCCGCCGTGCTGGCGGTGGCGTGGACGCGGCGGGCGGGGGTGGTGCCCTGGGCGCCCCACCAGGTCGCGGCGGTCAGGGCCGCGCTCGCCACGGTCATGCCGACCGCGGCGAGCGGGCTGTGCGACCAGTAGTGGTGCGCGGCCAGGCTGGCCGGGATCTCACCCGCGACCGCCAGCCACGGGCGGGCGTGCGGGTGCTTGAGGGCCTTGCCGAGGTCGCCCTTGGTGGTGTCGGCCACGGGTCTTCCTTCCTGGGGTGAGGGGGTTGTTGCCGGTCGGCCTGCGGGTCAGCGGCCGAACTGGAAGGTGCGGCGGGCGGGCTGCTTCGGGCGGCCGGCCGAGACCCTGGCCAACTCGGTCTCGTATTCGCGCACGAACGTCCCGTACAGCGTCGCGGCGTACTTCTGCTTGGCCTTCTCTGCGGCGGCGATCTTCTTCGCCCAGCGCGACACCCGCCGGGCCCGCGCACGCGAGCCCTGCCGGGAACCCGTGGTGTCGGGGATGGTCTTCAGCACGGATTCCAGCAGGTCGGCGTCCATGGACCGCTCGGTCGCGGCGGTGCGCGAGTCCTTGCGGACCGCTTCGCACCAGGCACGGATGTCGTCGTCCGTGGCGAACGAGCTGCCCGGGATGCTGTTCTCCCGCCCACGGCCGACCGGCGCCGGAGCGGGGCCGGGCTGCTGCGGGGCCTCCTGCGCCAGGCGCAGGAGGAATGCGTTGGTCTCGGCCGCCCGGTTCGGGACGGCGTGCTGCTTGGAAATCTTCGGCGGATCGATGAACTGGCCAGCCATGTGATGTCCTCCGGGGAGCATGTGGGCGGGGCCTGAACGGCTCCCCCGGCCGCCCAGACCCGGCGGCGGTGCCGGGCCGGGGCTGGACGGTCGGGGCACCGCGTCAGACGGCGTGCAGTTGCTGCTGAGGCTCGTCGCGCAGCTCGCGGATGCGGGCGGAGACCCAGCCGACCGACCAGCCGGTGTCATCGGCCAGCTCCCGCACGGTCCGGCCGGCGGGGAGACGCTCGCTGATCACGGCGACCGCGTCCTCTTCCGGGAGCTTGCCGACATCGGCCAGCAACCGAGTGCGCTCCGCGTCACGCTGCCGGCGTTCACGCTCGGCTCGAGCCTGTTCACGGACCGCCCGTTCCGCGGCTTCCCGCTCGGCCCGCAGGCGCTCGCGTTCCGCGGCCTCGGCGGCTTCGCGGGCGGCGCGTTCATGGCGTTCACGCTCGGCCCGCTCCCGTTCACGGGCCTGTTCACGCTCATGCCGCTCGGCCTCGCGGGCGGCCTCCTCGCGGGCGGTCTTCTCCCGCTCGGCAGCGGCGGTCCGTTCGGCGCGTTCACGCTCCATGCGGGCCTGGTGCTCGCGCTCGGCGGCCCGTTCAGCGGCGGCCGACTCGCGTTCCTCCCTGGCCAGCGCGGCGGCGGACTCCCGGGCCTCGCGCTCCCGGGTCTCCTCGGCGGCGCGGACGGCCTCGCGCTCCGCGCGCTGGGCCCGCTCCCGTTCCTCGCGCTGAACGCGCTCCTCCTCGGCGTGAACACGGCGTTCACGGTCGATGCGGTCGAGGGACGCGGCGATGGCGCGGCGGTAGGCGAGGGACGCCTCCGACGTGACGATGAGCAGCGCCGGGGCGACCGTGTGAACAGCCACCCCGACCCCGTCGCCGGACAGCGCGCTGTTGCCCACGTTGAGCGCCAGCGTGAGCATTCCGGTCAGCCAGCGCAGCGCGACGGCCCACGGGCCGCCCTTGCCGCCGAGCCGGGCCAGGGTGGAGTCGAGGCGGACCACGATGACGACTGCGGCGTCCACGACGAGGGGGAGGATCGGCGCGGTCCAGCCCCACCCGGCGGGGGTGTGGGCGCGCATAAGCGGCGTGACGGTCAGCACCGAGTACAGGACGGCGCCGGCCGTGATGGACCAGGTGCCCCACGACAGCACGCGTTCGGCGGACTCGACCTGGCGCTGGCTGTTCAGCACGGCGCATCACCCCGCAGGGCGGCCACGATGGGCCCGGCGAAGCGGTTGACCGAGTCGGCGACGGCGGCCACGGACCCCTTGGCATCGGTCACGAGCCGCGCGGGGGTGCCGGACGGTGCCGGAAGGGCCCAGTCGTCGGTGACGGCGAGGCGGACCGTGGTGGTGGTCAGCACGGCGTCGACTGCCCGCTCCGGCGTCCACAACGGCCGGTACGGCCGGGCGTCGGGATCACGGGGACCGGTCTGCCAGTCGGCCCAACGCAGCAGGGCGGACTGGCGGGTGACCAGCGCGTTGTGCTGCAACGGCACGTGCACGTCGAACATCAGGCGGCCGTCGCCGTCCTCGGACCAGGTCGGCGTCACCGCGGCGACGTCCGGGCGCAGACGCACGTAGCCGGGCGACATGACCGGCGCGGTGGCGGTCCGCCAGACCACGGCGGCGAACTCCTCGGCGCTCACGGGGGCATCGGCGCATTCGTCCGGCCGGGCGTTCTGCCGGAGGTAGGCGCCGAACCGGGACACGCTGTCGGAGGAGTTCCGCACGTCGTAGCTGTCGTCCGCGGCGACAAGGCGGGTGGGGGTCCAGCGCGGCGTCACGCGGCCACCCCCAGGCCCAGCGGCCGGCGCGGGCGGCGGGTCTCCGGAACGAGGGCGGCGGGGACCAGGCGCAGGAGTTCGGGCATCGTGGCGCCGATGGTCTCCACCGCCAGGCGGGTCGTGCGGTCCAGCAGCGCGGGGTCGTCGGCGAGGATGTCGGCCGCGGCGTCCAGGCGGGCGGCCCGCTCCTCGGGGGTCTCGTCCTCCTCGCCGAGCCACAGCTCCAGCGGGGTGCCCAGGGCCAGTTCGAGGGCGTCGATGTCGGTGCGGGCTTCCCGGCCCGCCACGAAGTGCTTCATGGTGCGTCTCCTGTCGGATGCGCCGCTGGCCGGCACCCGATGAGGGGTGCCGGCCAGCGGCGGAAGAGGGCGGGGCGGACTACCGGTCCGCGGTGCGGAGCCGGTCGGCTTCGCTACGGGCGGCCTCGGCGGCCTCTGCCGCGCGGCGGGCCTCGTCCAGGTGGTGCGCGGCGTCCGGCTCGTGCCGGGGGTCGACGGTCATCCGCTGCACCGCTGGCTTCCCCGGTACGTGACCGGGGCGGCCCGGTGGCCGGCCGCGCCGGTCCGGCCGCAGCGGCACCGCCACCAGCCGCAGAGCCCGCAGGCGTCGTTCACGTCCAGCACTCCCGCGCGGCGGTCGGGGCCGGTCTGCGCGGTCGGGCACGTCATACTCGTGTTCACAGGTGGCTCCTCCTATGAGCTGCCTGTAGCGGCGTCGGGGCTCCACCCCCGGCGCCGCCCTGTTTGTGGCTGTTCGGTCGAGCAGCCACGGCCGTCGACGCCCCGGTGAGGAGGCGTCGGCGACCGTGCGCGCTCGGCGCACCGCACTGCCTGCCGGGGCCTCACGGCCCGTTGGTCCGGCAGTGCTTGACTCAGGCGGGGATCGCACGCCGGGCCGGTCAGGCCGCGGCGGCGCCCCAGGTACATAAGCGGTGGCCCATGGGGCCTCCCTTCGTGTGACCCCCTTGCTGCCCCGGGCAGGGGGAGCGCCCGGACCGCCCTACGCACGGGGCGGCGACGTGCGGCCGACTCGCGTCGGCGGCCTCCCGGGCCCTTCCGGGGCCGGAGGCGGCCTCCCGGGCCCGATCACGCCGGGCCGGAGGCGACCCCATCGACCACCCGTGTGCAGGTGGCTGGGGCGGCACTCTGTTCAGTTCTCAAGCTGCGCACGCTCCCCTCCGGCCCCGTGACAGGGCGTTCAGGCGCGTCTGAGCAGGCCAAAGAAGGCCCACCCCGTCTCACCGGGTCTCGCTCGGTGTCGACGTGTTCAACATAGCCAGCCTGCTTAGACAGGTCAACCAGGCTGTGCAACTCACTCAGGCTGGACAGGTGACTTACGATGGCCGCATGACCCTTGACCCGAACGACGACCGCCCGCCGTACTTGCAGGTCAACAGCGTTCTGCGGGCCGAAATCCTCACGCGGAAGTTCGAGCCCGGGACGCAGTTGCCGTCCGGCCCGGAGTTGGCCAAGCGCTTCGGGGTGGCCCGCGGCACGGTCACGCGGGCGATCGACATGCTGCGGGACGAGGGCCTGATCGTGACCCGCAAGGGCTCCGGCTCCTACGTGCGCGAACGCACCGAGCGGCCCGTCGGCCTGCGGCCGCACCTGGAGATGGCGTTCGGCGATCCGCAGGTCACGGTGGACTTCGCGGGGTTCAGCAGCGAGACGCTGCACAGCGCCATGCAGGAGCCGCTGGACAAGATCCGCGCGGGCCGCCTGCGGCCGGAGTCCATCGCGGTCCGCCTCCTGCTCCCGGACACCACGGCGCCGATGGCGGTGCCCACCCTCGTCGACGGCCTGGCGGACGATCCCGCGCTGCGCGACCGGGCCCGCGACATCGCGCTGACGAACGCGGCCGGCATCAAGCACTCGGTCGAGGTCCTGGCGGAGCTGGGGCTCGTGGAAAAGGCGACGGTGGAGGTGAAGGTCTACCGGGCAACGTCGCTGTTCAAGCTGTACGTGCTGAACCACCGCGACGTCTTCTTCGGCTTCTACCCGCTGCGCGAGCGCACGTTGGCGGTCGAGGGAGAGCCGCGCACCTTCTACGACATCACCGGCAAGGACACGACGCTGTTCCACCACGCGGTCGGCCCGGACGCGGAGTCGATGGGCTCGCAGTACGTCCAGCAGGCCACGACGTGGTTCGACAGCGTGTGGTCCACGATCGCGTTCGAGCGTGCGGCATGACGGCGACCCGGGAGGAACTGGCGGCCATCATGGCGCCGGTCAAGCACGTGCTGCTCGACTTCGACGGGCCGGTTTGCTCGGTCTTCGCGGGGTTGCCTGCGGCTGAGGTCGCGCGGCGGATGGCGGAGGAATTCACTGGGCCGGAGGGGCCGCCGCCGGGGCATGACCTGACGGACCCGTTCGCGATGCTGCTGCGGATTGCGGAGGAGCGCCCGGAGCTGGTGCCGGCTGCGGACGATGCGCTGGCGCGGCTGGAGATCGAAGCCGTCACACGGGCCAGCCCGACGGCCGGGGCTTTGCAGTTCTTGGAGGCGTACGCGGGCATCGGTACCCGAGTGTGGGTGGTCAGCAACAATGCGGGGTCGGCAATCGAACAGTACGTTGATGCGCATCAGCTCAGGTCGTTGGTGGCGGGATGCTTCGGCCGGTCGCCCGGTCGACCGGAGTCCATGAAGCCGTCGCCCGAACTCCTTCGGGCTGCGCTTCGGGCGGCGCGCGCGGAACCCGAGGAGGCGCTTTTCATTGGCGACGCCGTGCGTGATGTCGAAGCCGCTCACGCTGCTGGTATGACGGCGGTCGGATACGCGAACAAGCCGGGGAAGGCGAAGACCCTTGCGGCAGCGGGTGCCGTTGCGGTTGTTTCTGCGATGGCTGAACTGGCGGGCTCAGCACGCCAGAGTTAGAGGATAGACGACGCCTACTGTCGAGGCAGTAGGCGTGTTCGTGTATGGGTTGGGGAAGCTCTGCTGCCGATCAACTGGACGGAAGTCCCAATTTATCGAAGAAAGCCCGGTTCCGCTCGGTGGCAGCATTGACGAGGCGGTCGAAGCTTACTACTTCGATGTATGCCTTGTATGGTTCGTTGAAACCGAAGTAACCGAGCCCGTCGTGAGTGGGGCGCAGGGTCGCATATTTGCACCTATCGATCATTGTCGGTGTGAGATCGGCAATGACGTAGCAGAAAGCAGGTGCTTCATGTGTCTCGGGAATTTGCCGTCCGGAGGCAGTCTTTACACCGCCGGCGCGCACGCGCTTCACGTAATCAAGGCACTGCTGGATTGGATCTTTGTCCTCCGACGCATCATTACGCATTGGTCGCTTGATCTCGATTACGACAATGTTCGGCAGGGGGAGTTTCTCTCCTGCCGCAGCTAGCACGGGGGATCCAACAAGTCGAGTCGCTAGCACATCGGGTTCCGTCGTCGATTCGGAGCCCGTTATCGGCATGCTCTTGAGCGTCTTGTCGGAGGCGAGGTAGTCATGGAATGCAAGCCGCTCGTCGATGATCCATAGGTTCGAGGAATCGGTGCCCAGGTCGTTCGATTCGGTCCGCATCGGGATGAGCAGCGAGTGGATAGCGTCTTCCCTGCTGTACCTGCCCTGATCGTCAGACCTAATCAGTTTAGCGAGCAGGTCGAGGATCGTTCGTCGGCGGGAGACGTACGCGGCCAAATCAGACTGGTTGATGTCCGTGACTGTGTCCAGATAACGAGCGAGGCGCTCTGCATAGCCCTCTGGTGGAGCGGAGCCAGCCTCTGCGAAGACAGCCTGGCCCTCGACGAACGCATCTGCGTCGAGCTTCTGCAGGTAGCGGTGCAACAGCAGTTCAAGGTCGTGGTCCTTGATAGACGGGTCCACGGTTATGCCGAGCGACTCCAGTCGTGACAGAACTGGCCGGTATCTCGGTGCCTTGTTGCTCACGAAATCGATGACCCGAGCCTTTGCCCCCTTGCGCGCTGCGCTCAGCGGCCCCGCGAGTATTTTTTCCACTTCCTTTAGTACGGCCTCGCGAATGTCATCCAAAGAGACATCCTCGTCAGGCATTGCGCCTGGAATTCGCTTGGCGATATCAAAATCTGTACGGTCGGCGCGTACGTGACTGTCAAGAAACTCGGAAAAAAGGTAGCAGGCATACGTGAACGACGAGGAATCTTCGTCTTTGAGCCGCCCGTAGAGCCCCGGTATCTTGTTGGTGAGATTCTCCTCCATGACGACGCGGCTCGCGGCGCACCAATGCAGTCGTGGAGTATTGCGTGTTGACGACTTGAGTTGAAGGTTGACCATGTCAAACTTCACGCCTTTGACGTGGACTTCTGTCCTCGGCATTGAAGAATACGTGAATTCTTCCATGAGAGTGTTGAGCGAGACGGTTTCGTCTTCGTCGGTCACCGTAATTTCTGGTGCCCCGCCGGGTCGAAGAAAGTACCAAATGCAATGCTCGAAAGTGTCGCGAGCAATGGTTTCAACAGACTTTACCGCGCTCTGCTGGTAAGGTTTCTGAAACCCGCTAAGACTCACGATCGTGCCGACATTGGCAAGGTAATCCGCTTCCCCGACTGCCTCGACCTCACCTGCAACGGAGAATCGAAACTGCAGTCCGTGAAGATCTCCAGATTCGTCCTCATAGGTACTACGGACCGAAATTCTGTCGAAAGCCTTAAGCCAGAGCAAGCGTCCCACGCCACGACAACCCATAGTGGCCTTGTGGTCGCTGTCTAGCGTCTCGAACGAGGTCATGTTCTCCGGGGTGAAGCCCACCCCGTTGTCCTCGATGCTGAAGCCGACGATGGGCTTCAGTGGTGCGCGGCCAGGACCAGCGGGACCGAGGTCGAGTTCCCCCTGCGGACTGCGCTGGATCTTGATGCTCAGGCGACCACGTCCGACGTCGCCGCCGAACCGGGCATCGATTGCCTGGATGCTGTTGACGACGGCCTCAAGAAGAGGCAGGAGGGCATGGCTCTTGGGCAGGCTCGTGTTTCGAACCCGGCCGGCCAGGGACGTAGTCAGCGCCACATCTTCCTCCTTGCTCTGGTGCGCAAACACTATCGGTGGGCGCGGTGGGGAGCGCGCTTGGCGACGAAGTTGTTCAGTAACAGCCGTGCTTTGCCTCGAAGATGGCAGCTCAGACCCGGTGTGCCCCCAGGGAAGATGTGGCGCATCGCGGTCGCTCCGCCAGGCTGGTGAATCGGACAGTGCTCGGTGGGGGTGCCCCTCCGGGCGCCAGCCCAGCCTTCCGAGCCGTGTTGCGGCCAACCTGCGGCCAATCCAGAAAGCATCAGGCTGTAACAGAGCCTTCCGTTGCAGGTCAGCGAGCGCAGACCCGCAGCACACGGCCCAGTCTTGAAAACTGTCGTGAGGTAACCCCTCACCGTGGGTTCAAATCCCACACCCTCCGCGCAGGTTGCAAAACCGCAGGTGGGCGTGGGTCACCGCCTGGGGGGGGTCCCACCGCCCCCCCG
>NZ_JAAGKO020000074.1 GCF_027947535.2 Streptantibioticus silvisoli | reverse complement strand
CCCGAACCCCGATCCCCGTCCCGCCCCCGTGCCGGATCCCCCCCAACTCGCCCCCGTCCGCCCGGTTTCCGCCGGTCACGCGCCCGCGTTCGTCGCCATACCGCACGTGACGCGGGCCGTCCACCCCGGTGACAGACGCTTGCGCTATCGTCGGCAACCGAGCGACGGTATGGGCGCGACAGCGGGGCACGGCGGTGACGCCACCCGCCGGGCACAGCCGGACAAGGCCGCCCCATCGGACCCCCGAGCGGGGGACGGCGGCGAGGGGGAGGCGAGGACGCGTGGCGACACCCGACGGGCGTAACCCTTTCGAGCACGACTCACGCGGCTCGGGCCACGGCGGCGACGCGGAATGGGCCATGAGCGCCGACCCCGCCGACGACTGGATCCTCGACCCGGACACCGGCGAGTACCGCATGCGGCTGCCCGGCGAACGCCTCACGCCCGCCGCTCCCGTGCCCGCCCGCGTTCCGTCCCCCGGCGCCGAAGTCGAACTGCGCGCCACCCGCGAGATGGAGATCGTCCGCCCGCAGGCCGCGCCCCCGCCGCGTGCGGCGGGCCGCGCCGCCGAACGCAACGCCCGGCGCGGCGGACGGCGCCGCGACTCCGGCTCGGGCGGCGGAGGCGGGCTGTGGCTCGTCGTCGTGCTGGGCGTGGTCGGCGTCGCGGGCTGCGGATTCGGCGGATACCTGCTGCTGGACGGCGGTTCCAAGCCGCAGACCGCCTGTTCGGCCGGGCCCGCCGCGCCGACACCTACGCCTTCGGCCGCCGGCCCGACCGACGCCGGCCCGGCGGCGAAGGCCGGTCCGCACGCCGAGCCCATCAACGTCCGGGTCAGCGTCTACGACGGCAGCGGCAAGTTCGGCTCGGCGGAGTCGGTCCTCAGCTGGATGCAGAACAAACAGGGTTACCTGCGCACCAGCAACGAGGGTCCGGTCGCGCCCCGGGCCACCACTTCACTGGTCTACGAGCCGCCGCACGCCGACCAGGCCCGCACCCTCGCCGCGACCATGCATCTGCCGTTCAGCGACCTGCACGACACCGGTAAGGGCGACGGTCTGCGCGACCCGATGGTGCTAACCCTCGGCAAGGACTTCAACACGCCGGGCCAGGCGCCGTCCGCCCCCGCCGTCCGGCCCCCCGCCCCGGCGGCGGACGCCCACCCCGGCTGCACCCCCTCATGACGGCCCGGCCCATCCGCCGGCTGCGCGAAGTCCTGGTGCACGCCAACCGCTTCGTCCGCATCCACGACGACGAAGTCGCCTTCCCCGACGGCTCCTTGGGCCGCTACGTCCGGGTCACCCCGGCAGTCGAGGGCGTCGGTGTCGTCCTGCTCGCGGTGTGCGGCGGGTCGGTCGCGCTGGTCCACACCTACCGCTATCCGCTGGGCAGTTGGCAGTGGGCGTTGCCGCGCGGCTTCGCCCAGGACACCGATCCGCTGGTCACCGCCCGCGCCGAACTGCGTGAGGAACTCGGCGTCACCGCAGTCGACTTGAACGTCCTGGGCACCTTCACCCCCGACTCCGGCCTGCTGTCCACCCGGGTCAGCGTGGTCCGCGCCACCCTCGCTGACCGCGAGGTCCGCCCCGAGGACACCAACGAGGTCGCCGCCGTCCGCTGGATTCCCGCCGCCGACCTGTGGACCATGGCCGCCGACGGCACCCTCGACGACGGGATGACCCTCGCGGCGATGTCGCTCGCGCTGGCGTCAGGCGCACTCCCGGCCCCGAACGCGAGGCGCGGGCCAGCGGCTGCGAACGAGGGCTGACCGTCACGAGGTCGGCCGGTCACGGGAGGGGCCGGCACGGGAGCCGACCCCCGCGAGAGCTGACCGCTACGAGAGCCGACCCTCGCGCAAGCCGAATCCGCGCAAGCCAAGCGGCACGAGCATTGGCGGTCCGCGAACGCCCCTCCCCGAGCGGTCAGTTGGCGTTCGTGCCGGGTTCCGGCGTGATGCTCGCACGCCATTCGGGGGCCGCCTGCTCGTCGGTGAACTCGATCAGCTGGTCGCCGGCGAACTCCACCAGCACCTCGCGCACTCGGGCCGGCGCGACCCGGTAGAACCCGCGGGCGCCGTCCACCCGGTTGATCCGGGCCTCCGCGAACCGCTCGTGCAGCCGCTCCGCCAGGCCCACCGCGTCGTCGCCGCGGACCACCGCGTGCACGTCGAAGGCGAACGGCACGGCGGCGCCGGAGAGTTCCTGGATCTCCTCCAGCGGCTCCAGGCGCCGCGTGACGCCGATCCGGACCACGTCCGCACCAAAGGCGCCCACGTTGGAGACGACGTAGACGTGTCCGGCGCGCACCTGCCCGGCCCGGTCCGTCAGCGCCGCCAACTGCTCCTCGGCGTCGCCCAGTTCGTCCTCCGCCTTGCCGGCCGCGTCGAGGTCGTCCCGTTTCCTGGCCCGTTCCAGCGCGGTCCGGCAACGGTGCGCCTCCTTGCGGAGCCGTTCCAGCTCGCGGTCCAACTCCTTCTGCGCGGCGGCCTCTTCGCGTTCACGGGTGCGGGTGGCGCGTTCGGCCTCCTTCTCCTCGTCCTTCTTGCGCAGGAAGTCCGCGGTCAGCCTCAACTCCCGAACCCTGGCCTCGTGGTACGCGTCGGCCACCCGCAGTTCCATGGGGGCGCCGAGCTTCGCGATGGTCTCCCGGCACTTATCCAGCCGGTCGACGAACGAGTCCAGCCGGTGCGGCCGCACGGTCAACACCGCGTTGTCGGCCTCCGCGTTGTAGGCGCGCAGCATCAGCTTCGACAGATCCCGGGCGGTACGGCGCCCTTCCGCGGCCGAACCGTCGGACGCCCACTGCGAACTGCCAATCATCGCCTGGCCGTTCTTCACCAGATCCTTGATCGCGCCCTGTACGGCGTCGAGTTCGGCGCGGTAGGCGGCCGCGTCCGCCAGTACGTGCCGGTAGGCGTAGACGCCGGCCTCCTGGAGCAGCGCCGCCTCCTCGGCGACGGTGATGCGGGCCGTCAGTTCGGCGAGCAGGGAGCGCGAACGGACGACCTCCTCCTGCGACTCCTCGGCCTCCTCGTGCGCGCTCTCCGCCTGCTGCTCGGCGCTGAGCGCCTCGTCCTTGCGCTGCTTCGCCTCGTCCCGCGCGACCTTCCGGATGGCCTCGGCGTCCGACAGCGCCGCCGCCCGCGCCTCGGCGACCTCCTCGCGCAACCGCCGTACCGCGTCCTGGGCCTGGAGCGCGTCCATGCCCTGCGTCCGCGCGATCCACGCCCGCAGCCGCTCCACCTCCGACGCCTCGTCCTCCAACGCGGCGGCGGGCACCACGAGCGTCTCCGCGGGGAGCACCGGCGCCGCCCCGAAGGCACCGTCCGGCGGCGCCCCCACCAGGGTGTCCGCCGGGTGCTCCGCCCGCGCGCCGCTCCACCAGGCGTTGTGGATCGCCATCTCCGCCGGGTCCGGTTCCCCCGGCACCCAGACCTCCCACCCGGCCGGCGGCGACGGCCACGCCGGATCCGGCCGCCATCCCGGCGGCGGCATCCAACCCTGCGGCGGCGCGGGCCAGTTCGGCGGCGGATTGAACCGGTAGGCCGACATGCGCTCTCCCCAACTCCGGCCCGGATCCACCGCGCCCACCACAACCCCGCGGGCCGAACCTCCGGCCCACTCAGAAGATCAACTGAGGTTACTACCGCCCCGCTCCCCTCCCACCACGCGGGCCGCCGGCGGGCCCAAGGACAGCCGGACGGGGAACCGGCGGCGACGGGCTTCGGCGCGGAGGGGTTCGAGAGACGCACGTGGGGTGGAGCGGCGGTGGCAGCGGGAGCTGGCGGTTCATAGAACGTTTATGCGCATCGGTTCGAATTGTTCCTGGTTCCACGCATTCGCGGGGACGTGGAGTGGATCGGGACGGGGGACGGGCATGCGGGGAACTCGCACGATCTGGGCGTCGGTCGGTGTAGTGGTGATGGTCGCTCTCGGTTCGGCGGCGCCGGCCCACGCGGTGGCACCGGCGAAGGAAGGAACCTTCCCGCTGCTGTTCACGGGCTGTGCCATAGCGGAGGAGATCGAACTGCAAGGATCGCCGGCGCACGACTACATGCGCTGGGTGACCACCGGGGACTCCGCAGGCTGCTACGCCGAGATCGACCGCAACGAGAGCCCGATCGAGTCGCAGCACATCAGCGACAGCGGCTATCACCACAGCGACTGGTACTACGACGGCCCCGGCGACACGGACGAGGTCTGCGCCAGCAACGCGACAGCCGGCGCCTGCGGCCCGGCGAACTGATCGCGCCCTGCCGGGCGACGACGGGGGCCCGGTGCAGACCACGCTCCGGCCGCACGGTCGGCGGACGCGGGGCGGCTCCGTGCGCGGCGGGGATGCCAGCCGGCCACCGCGGGCGGACAGCGGTCACGCAGGCCATCGAACCGGCGAGCCTTCGCCCTCCCACGGCCCGGCAGGTCGGCCGCCCGTCGCCTTGTCGCGCGGCGGGCACCGGGCCCTCGAAGCCATGGGTCGGCTCGGACACTCGGCGGCCCACCGGTCGCTTGCTCTACCGCCGCTTGCCCTGCCGCCTGCGCTTGCGGATCTTGTCAGGCTGATGCTGTTCGCATCGCGGCTTGTCGAGCATGGCGGGCTTCTGGCAGAGCGTCCCCTTGAGGGTCCTCCACCCACACTTCGGCTGTGCCATGGCGTCCCCTTCGCTGGCTGTGCCGCACGGCCCTGGCGTACGCCCAAGCGTGCTTGAGGGGGCGCCACGGTGGAAGGCGCACAACCGGCGCGGAAGAAGCAGACCGGCACACCGCTCGGGAGAGCGTTGGCACTCGGCACCTTCGTGCAGGCTGCGGACTGTTCCTGACGTCGACGCCCCACACATGCCGAACGCCCCGGACCACGATCGGCCCGGGGCGTTCGCGCTGGTGCCCCCGGGCAGATTCGAACTGCCGACACCCGCTTTAGGAGGTTGCTCAAGGGACGTCCGTGCCGGCCCAGGGCCCCCGAGTAGGACAGATGCATGCGCATTATGGTCCGCCGACGTGTCGCAACGTCCGACGAGGTTGCCGTCAGGAATCGCCGTCACACGGACGGATGCAGAGCCGGCAGCGGCGGTCGGACAGGGCCAGCCCAGTCCCCATCGCCGGATACCGGTAGGAGGAGAAGGCACCGGGTCTTCCGTCCGCACGACGCGCTGGGGCGTCGTGTCGCCTGCAAACCGCTTTCTGCGCGTGCGAGCCAGCAGGAATGCAGGAGACGGCGTCTCCCCCCTCACGCTCTCGCTCGGCCACTATGCTCGCCTGAGTCCAGCACGCAGAGCGTGTTGTGACCATGACGATGGACGAGTGCGAACAGGTAGAGCAAGCATGGGGAATCCGCAGGAGACCCGCGACATGTTCCCTATGTGCGCGATGTCGCCCAATGGCAAAGTGAGTAAAAACTGCGCTCGGACTCCGTGAAGTCGCAGGTCAGCTCCTGTGGTCCCCGCGCATGCGGGGGTGGTCCCGACCCGAAACCGCAGCCGGTGCAGCGGTAGCCGTGGTCCCCGCGCATGCGGGGGTGGTCCCCTCGACCACGGCGACCGTGACAGCGTCGGCCTGTGGTCCCCGCGCACGCGGGGATAGCCCCATCGGCCGGACTCGGGCGCTCCGGACGAAGAGTGGTTACTGCACCTGCAGGAGCCTCGCTGCCAGAGCGGAAGGCAGACTTACGCGAGTCCCTTACGAAGGCGGGAAACCGGACTTCGACTGCCCGAGGTCGCGCAGGTGCGTCAGGTACTCCTGCGCCTCCGGCTCCGTGCCGTAGCGCTGCCTGAGCACGGCCGCCAACTCCCGGCTGGTCATGAGGAGCGACGGGAGCGACTGCCGGTCGCCCTGTAGTGCTCGTTCACCGTGGATCAGGGCCTGTTCGAGGTCCCCCTCCCGTGCCGCTGTGACGCCCAGGGTCACCCGCGCCTCGGCGTTGCGCATCGGGGAGCGCTCCGTGCCGTCGAAGTCGGTGCCGACGCGCAGCACTTCTTCGGCCAGGGTGCGCGCGAGCTTGTCCTCGCCGACCAGGCGATAGCAGTCCATCGCGTAGAAGTCGAACTTCGCCGGGTCCACGACGAAGTGGTTGTCGAGGTTGTCCGGGCGGGGCATTCCTTCGAGCAGCCGGCGACCGCGGTCGAGCGCGACCTCTACCTGCCGGCGGTCTCCGAGGCGGGCCCATGCCTTCGCCTCCTGCCCCGCGAGCTGCACGGCAACGCTGTGCTGCGGGGCCCGCTCCGCCCCGGCCTGAGCCGCCGCGATGACGCCCCGGTAGTCGCCGGTGGTCAGTGCGAACCATGCCCGCATCTCGTGTGCCCACCCCGCCACCTCGGCGTGGTCGGATTCGCTGGCGAGCGACAGTGCGGCCTGGCGGGTGGACTCTGCCGCGTGGCGGTCGCCGGAGTCGTACTCCACGCAGCCCACGAGCAGGGCGAGCCAGCCGGACAGCGCCAGCACTTCGCGGTGCTGGTCAAGGGTGAGGCTCTTGGAGTGGAGTTCGACGACGCGCCTCAGCCACTGGCGTCCCTCGATGAGCAGTTGGCCGCTCGGCGTGTACGGGTATTCCGAACAGAGGCGATCGGTCGTAATGCGGAGGGCGTCCAGGGTGGCGTTGTTCACGTCGGACCTGTTCAGGCGGCTGACGATTTCGGGCGTCTCCATGCCGCTTGCAGCGAGAATCTCCTTATCGCTCTTCCTGCGTCCAGGCTCCGGAAACAGTGCGTGAGTGACTGTGCCGAAGGTGGCCGCGATGATCGGCTTGTAGAACTCGCCAGGCACAGAGCCGGACTCCCAGCGCTTCCACTGCCGCACCATGCTTTCATCGGACGGCAGCTCCGCCGGTGCGTGGGCCCGTAGAGCCCTCACCGCGTCCAACTGCGACCAGTCGCGTGCCGCTCGTTCGGCCGTGATGCGCCGCGCCCACGAAGCCCTGTCGTCACCCATGCGCCCTCCTTGGGGTTTCACTCGCGAGCTTGCTACGCCGGACAGGGGGACAGGCAAAGGCGGCCGGCGCGGCAAGGGTCCGCGCAATCCATCGCCCCGGCATTCAGCCGTGAGGGCGCCCGATCGAATCGGGCCCGGGGCACTCCGGCTTCTGCCGGCACACCCAACAGATGCGGCCCCGGTGGGCAAACACCGGGGCCGCGTACAGGCACTCAGTGAGGAGTTACCTGCGGTCACGAGTATGACCGACGCGGAGCGCGACGCGCTGTCGCGGAAGAACGCGGACCAGAACAAGCGGTCCGAGGACGACGCCCGGATGCGGGGCGGTCGTCGATGAACGCGTTGTCCGGCACGTTCGCCGCCGTCTTCGCCACCCTCTACGTCGCTCACTCGGTGGGTGATCACTGGGTGCAGATGTCGCGGCAGTCGGCCGACAAGGGCCGTCCCCGTCCTGCCGTCAACGCCCCCACGATCGCGGATCGTGGGGGCGTTGACCCTGGTCAAGCATGGTGCCCCCGGGCAGATTCGAACTGCCGACACCCGCTTTAGGAGAGCGGTGCTCTATCCCCTGAGCTACGGAGGCGCGTCACTCGGCCGTCCCTGGGGGCGGCCGAGGGACAGGTTACCGGATGGTGCACCGGCACGCCGCGTCCGTCGGGGGTGGGACGTAGCCTGGGGCGGCGGGGGAGTGGCCGGGGATGAGGAGAGTCAGGGATGGCTGAGGACAGAGTGGCGCGGGCGCTGGCGGGATTGCTGGTGACGTCGGGAGTGGCGCACTTCGCGGTGCCGCGCGGCTTCGACTCCATCGTGCCGCGGTCGCTGCCGGGCAGCGCGCGGGCCTGGACGTACGCCAGCGGCGCGGTCGAACTCGCGGTCGCGGCGGCCGTCGCCAGCCCACGCACCCGCCGGGTCGGCGGCCTCATGGCGGCGGGCCTCTTCGCCGCCGTCTTCCCGGCCAACGTCAAGATGGCCTACGACTGGCGTCACCGCCCGCAACCGTTCAAGGGCGTGGCCTACGGCCGTCTGCCGCTCCAACTCCCGCTCGTCGGCTGGGCGTTGTACGTCAGCAAGCGCGCCGCCGGCGAGTGACACGGGACCGGTGCGGCCACGCCCGCCGCACCGGTCACCGCCCTCCGGCACCGGACGCCCGCCGCACCGGTCACCACCCCTTGCGGCACCGGACACCGGCCGCGCCGGCCCCCGCACCGGCTTCCAACCCGACCCCGCCCCGCCTTACCCCCGTTCAGCCCACCGCCGAAAGCGACGCCGTGTGCTCGCGGATCTGATCCGGCGTCAGGTACTCGTCGGTGTGCTCGAAGTCCCGCAGCGTGGGCGGGCGTTCGGCGAGGAAGCCGGTGCGGACGAAGTCGTCGCCGGCAATGGCGTTCAGTAGCCAGTTGGTCAGCACGCGGGTCTTGGCGACGTTGGTGCGCAGCGCGGACCAGTGGTAGCCGCGGGCGACGGCCTGGGCGGGCAGGCCGCGCAGTTCGATGCCGAGCGGCTTGGAGACCGCGTCGGTGCCGCCGAGGTCGACGACCAGGCCGAGGTCCTTGTGGGCGTACGGCTTCATCGGCGCGCCGCGCAGCGTGGCGAGGACGTTCTCCGCCAGCTGGCGGCCCTGGCGCATGGAGTGCTGCGCGGTGGGCGGGCAGATCGAGCCGTCGCCCTTGACCAGGTCCGGCACGGCCGCCGCGTCGCCCATCGCGAAGACGCCGTTGAGGCCCGGGACCGCCATCTCGGGGGTGACAACCAGCCGGCCGCGTACTGTCTCGGCGTCGAGCGTGGCGATCAGCGGGCTCGCGGCGACGCCGGCCGTCCAGATCAGCGTGCGGGTCGGCACCACCCGGCCGTCGGTGAACGTGACCTTCTCCGGTCCCGCCTCGGCGATGGACACGCCGAGCGACACCTCCACGCCGCGGCCGCGCATGACCTCCAGCGCGCTGCGGCCCAGCTTGTCGCCGAGTTCCGGCATGAGTTTGGGCGCGATGTCGATCAGGTGCCACTTGATCAGCCGCGGGTCCAGGCGGGGGTAGCGCTTGATGGCGTTGGTGGTCAGCCGTTGCAGGCAGGCGGCCGTCTCGGTGCCCGCGTAGCCGCCGCCGACCACCACGAACTGGAGCCGGGAGATCCGCTCGTCCTCGCTCTGGCTGGCGTCGGCCAGGTCCAGTTGCGCGATCACGTGGTCACGGATGTACGCGGCCTCGGCCAGCGTCTTCATGCCCCGCGCGTAGTCGGTCAGGCCCGGGATGTCGAAGGTGCGGGTGATGCTGCCGGGAGCCAGCACGATGTAGTCGTACCGCTCGTTGACGGTCTCCCCGGTGATCTTGCGGACGACGCAGACCTTCGCCCGGGTGTCCACGCCGATCGCCCCGCCCGGGATGATCCGGGTGCGGTGCCGGCTGCTGCGCCGCAACGAGACGGCCACCGACTGCGGGGTCAGCACGCCGGACGCGACCTGGGGCAGCAGCGGGAGATAGAGCTGGTACGAGAACGGGGTGACCAGCGAGATCTCCGCCTCGCCCGGCGCCAGCCGGCGTTCCAGCCGGCGTACGCACGCGATCCCTGCGAAACCGGCGCCGACTACGAGAATCCTGGGCGTTGCCACGGTGTCCGTCCCTTCTCGGTACTTCGGGTCGTCCTCCACTCGCCTGCCCGAGACCCGCGTGAACAGTGCCCATCTTTCTGCGCGTACCCGGACTTCGCCTCTCGGGAGCCTTTCCCGGTACCCCCCGGGGAAACGACGACCCCGGGTGTGGTGACGCCGGCAGGGACGGCGGGAACCGCGGGGGCAGCGGGGGTGACGGGGGACGACGTGACGGGTGACCGGCGCGGACAGGGGTCGGTGGGGTCCGGCCGCGCGGAAGGCGTCCGTATACGTGATGTCGGGCGGCGCCCGTGTACGTGACGGCGGGGTGGCACCCGTGCACGTCACGAAGGGCAGCGCCTGTGTACGTGACGGCGGGGTGGCTTCCGTGTACGTCACGAAGGGCGGCAACCGTGTACGTAACGGCGCGGCGGCACCCGCATCGTGACGTACGCGTCACGAAAACGCGGGACCGGCGGCAGGCTGTCGGGGCCTGCCGCCGGTCCGGGCGGGTCGTCGTGTCGCGGCGGTGGTCAGATCTCCGCGTGCTTGCCGTGCACCATGTCCCACGCTTCGCTGGTGTAGCGCTCGCGGTCGTGGTGGGACAGCGTCGGGAAATAGTCCTTGAGACGGTCGACCACCTGCTGCTCCGATTCGTGGCAGTCGCGCAGCAGGAAGATCGCCTTGTGCAGGATGGTGCTGTCCACGGGTGTGCTCCTCATGCGGTGTCTGAGTGCCGGGACCGGCACCGCTGGTGCCGCCGTACCGCGCTCAGATTACTGATCCGATGAGCTGATAAAAGCCGTCGGCGGAGGGACTGTGCTGCGTTCCACACCCTCTTGACCTGGTCTTATCCCGTGCATTGCCCATCTGTGGCGTGGTCTTGGCCGGCCAGTAGCACAGCCGGTACGGTCACCGTCCGCGCCCGCAGGTATTCGCCCAGGCTCTTCGCCTGCGGGTCGGCCCGCGTCGAGGCGGCCACGCCGTCGCCGAGCAGGTCGTGGATCACGAAATTGACGGCCCGCAGGTTCGGCAGCTCGTGGCGTTCCACCTCCAGGTCGGCGGCCTCCGGCAGCAGCTCGCGCAGCCGGGCGACGTCCAGGTAGCGCCGCAACCAGGCGTATCCGGCGTCGTCACGCGCCCACAGACCCACGTTCGCGTCCCCGCCCTTGTCCCCGGACCGCGCGCCCGCCAGCAGCCCCAGTGGCGCCGTCACGAGCCCTTCGCCGCCCTCGGGGCCGGTGAGGGCGTCGGCCCCGTTCGCGTCGGCCACGTCGGCCCCCGCAGCGTCATCAGCCCCCGCACCCTCAGCGACGGCCCCGCCGGAGCCCACCTCGCCGGAGCCCACCGCACCGCCGGAGCCCACCTCGCCGCCGGAGGCCCCCTCGCCGGAGGCCACCTCGCCGGAGCCCATCGCACCGCCGGAGCCCACCTCGCCGCCGGAGGCCCCCGCACCGGAGCCCGCCCCACCGCCGGAGCCGCCCGCCCCGTACCGCGTCCTCGGCGGCTCCGGGGCCGGCAGCCGGGTGCCGTCGGACAGGACGACCGTCGCGTGTACGGCGTCGGCGGCGATCAGCGCGGGCCAGTGGACGCCGTACTCGGTCGGGCGCGGGGAGGCGTGGTCGAGGTGCAGACCGGGGTAGCCGGACAGCGCGATGCCGGCGACCGCGCCGAAGAACGGCCGGCCGACGCGGTCCGGATCGGGGTCCATCACGGTCACCGTCAGCCGTGATCCGCCCTCGCACGGCTCCGTACGGGTGTCGAACACCGCGAACCGGTCCCGTCCGCCGACCGCGTCCAGCACGCTGTCCACGGCGAACCGCTCCTTCGCCGCGAGGTCGAGCCCGGTGAGCACGAATACCGCGCTGTTGCGGTGGCCGCCGACGTGGTTGACGCAGACCTTGAGCGTGTCCGGCGCCGGCCCGCCGCGTACACCGGTGATCCGGACGCGGTCGGGACCGTCCGGTGTCAGCGTCGCGGTGTCGAACCGGGCGACCACGTCGGGACCCGGGTACGCGGGCGATCCGATCTCGTACAGCAGCTGGGCGGTGACCGTCTCCGTGGTGACGGCACCACCGGTACCGGGGTGTTTGGTGATGACGCACGAACCGTCCGCGTACACCTCGGCCAGCGGGAACCCGGGGCGTACCGGCCGTTCGATCTCCGTGAAGAACGCGTAGTTGCCGCCGGTCGCCTGCGCGCCGCACTCCAGGACATGACCTGCCGCTACGGCGCCCGCCATCCGGTCCCAGTCGTCGGGCGCCCAGTCGTACGCCCACGCCGCCGGCCCGGTGACCAGGGCGGCGTCCGTCACCCGGCCGCAGACCACCACGTCGGCGCCGGCCCGCAGCGCCTCGGTGATGCCCCAGGAGCCGAGGTACGCGTTGGCGGTCAGCGGGACGACCCCGTCGGCCGCCGCGTCGGCCAGTGCCCGCCCGGTGCGCAGGTGGGCCAGCGGTTCGCCCCCGGTGGCCAGCTCCGCCAGCCGCGGCATCAGGTCGTCGCCCTCCACGTGCGCGACGTTCGGCGCGAGCCCCGCCGCCGCGGCCAGCTCCCGCAGCCGCGCCGCGAGCCCCGCCGGGTTGAGCCCGCCCGCGTTGACCACGATCCGTGTGCCGCGCGCCAGACAGGTCCCCAGGACGTCGCCCATCTGCGCCAGGAACGACACCGCGTACCCGGTGTCCGGATCGCGCCGCCTGGCCTTCCAGAGGATGAGCATCGTCAGCTCGGCGAGATAGTCGCCGGTCAGCACGTCGACGGGCCCGCCCTCGACCATCTCCCGCGCTGCGGACAGCCGGTCGCCGTAGAAGCCCGAACAGTTCGCGATCCTCAGCATGGCTCCGTTTCTAACCCCGCCACCGCCTTTTCGGGGCCGCTTTCACGGGATTGCCCCGCAGCGCCCCGAACGCCCCGGGCGAACGGGACCGGTGCGGGATCGGTGCGGTGGCCGGCCGCCGACCCTCGTTGGCCCCCCGTCGGCCGCTCACGGCTTCATGACGGAGCCGGTGCGGACGAGTCCGTGGGCGCCGGCCAAGGCCGCGCAGGATGCGGCTGGCGACCGCGGACGGCGGCACGGCTGAGGTCGGGACCGTCCAGCGGCGCGGTCGGGTAAGCGGGGCGGCCGCGGAGGCGGCGACAGCCGAACGGCTTATCAGAACGCGCGACGGGCACCCCACGCGCCGATGCTGGTTCAGGGCACGCCATCGCTCCGGACGTATGCCAAGAGGGCGCCACGTGTACCTACGTCTGCCGGCAGCGATCAGCCGGCAGACGTAGGTACACGGGTACGCAGGCGCCAGGCAGAGGTACGCATGCAAAAGGAACAGCAGTCAGAACAGCGCAGCCAGAACGACACGTCACAACAACGTGGTGACAAGAACGCAGTCGCAAGAAGCAAGCAGTCATAAGAACGCAGCTAGAGGAACGCAGTCATAAGCACAGCGGACAGAAGAACGCGGTACCGGACGGCAGGACACACCCGTAGGAACGTCGGAAGAGGGAACCATGTCGCAGCGCACGGACATCGGACTGCTCATGTTGCGCCTGGGCGTCGGGGGAACGCTGGCCGCTCACGGGGCGCAGAAGCTCTTCGGGCTGTTCGGCGGTGGTGGGCCGGAGGGCACCGGCAAGGCGATGGAGAGCATGGGCTTCACGCCGGGCAAGCCGAACGCGCTGGCGGCCGGGCTCGGTGAGGCCGGCGGCGTCCTGCTGGCGCTGGGCCTGGCGACCCCGGCGGCGGGCGCGGCCGGGGCGGCCACGATGGCCACCGCCGCCTCGGTACACGCGCCGAACGGCTTCTTCGCCATGGACGGCGGCCTGGAGCATCCCGCGCTCCTGGGCATGGCGGCCGCCGTGCTCGCCGTCACCGGTCCCGGCCGCTACTCCCTGGACCACGTCACCGGGCACTGCCTGAACCGGCCGTGGGTGATGGCCAGCGCCTTCTCGGTCTGCGCGGTCGCCACCGCGGTCGTCATCGCCCGCCGTCAGCGTGCGGTCGCCCACGCGGGCGACTCCGGCACGGACGAGGCGCAGGCGGAGGCCGCCTGACCCCTGCACGGCCTCCCGGCCCCGGCTGGCCGTTGAGCCCGGTCCCCTGGCCCCGCCGCCCCCTGACCCCGCTTCGGGCCCTCGGCCCCGCCCGACACCCCCGCCCCGTCGGCCTTCCCGCCGCTGACCCGCTGACCCGCCGACCCGCCGCCCTGATCCCGCTCCGCCGGGTGGAAGACCACCGGGTGGCAGACCGCCGTACGCGTGCCGGTGTGACGTCATACGTCGCGCCGGCACGCCGTCATGCCGTTACGCGGCGCTCGGCCCGATCGGCCCGCCCGTACACCGCCCGATGTCCTCCGTGCCCCGCCCGGCTCCACCCTCGATGAGCTGGATGCGCACCCGCACCCCGCACCCGCACCCCGCACCCGCACCCCGCACCCGTGTCCCGATCCACCCCGGTCCGCACCCGTTTCCGCGTCCCTGAACGTCACCCACGTCATGAAAAATCCGTATGTGACGCAGGTCACATCCCCGTGGTGAAATAACCGGGGACTCTCTCCCCGTTATGCCCCATGACCGCGCGAACCGGGGACGGTCTCCCCGGTTCCACCGGTCGCCGACATCGATCAGCGAGAGCGTTGATCCGGCCGTGTCGCAGGGGAAGGAGAGCGCCATCGTGGGAACCGCTGCCGTAGAGCACCGGCCGTCGCGACTTCGCGCGGACGCGTCACGCAACCGTGAGCGGATCGTCGCCGCCGCCCGCGACGCGCTCGTCGAATCCGGACCCGACACGCCGCTGGACGAGATCGCCCGCCGGGCCGGCGTCGGCAACGCGACCCTCTACCGCAACTTCGCCGACCGGCGTGAGTTGTTCCGTACCGTCACGCTGTCCGTCCTCGACCAGGCCGCGCGACGCGGCGAGGCCTCCATGGCCGAGGAACCGGACGCCTTCACCGCGCTGGAGCGGTTCGCGCACGAGAGCGCGGCCGCCCGGATCGGCGCCCAGTGCACGCTGCTGTGCATGTTCGACCCCCGCGAGGACGCGGAGTTGAACACGGCACGCGAACGTCTCACCGGAGTCGTCGCCACCCTGCTGGACCGGGCCCGTGCGGCCGGACAGCTGCGTGACGACGTCGGTCCCGGCGACCTGCTGGTCGCCCTCGCCCAGTTGACCCGGCCGCTGCCGGGGACCGGGTGTCCGTCCATCGACCATTACGCCAGCCGACACCTCCAGGTGTTCCTCGACGGACTGCGGGCGCCCGCCCGCAGCACGCTTCCGGGGACCGCCGCGACGCTGGAGGGCCTGCGCCGGGAGTCGTGACGTCACGTCCCGGCCCCGCCCGTTCCACCGTGTCGCATCACCACGTCACCGCACGCCGAACGTCCACTTTCTCTTCCGTCACCGCCTGAGGGCCGTCCTGCCGGTCGTCAGCGCTGATCTCCGCCGACCCTCATTCGCTTTCGCACCACAAGGTGGGACCACCCATGTCCGATTCCCTCGTACAAACCGACCCGAGGCGCTGGAAAGCGCTCGTTTTCATCGCCCTGGCCCAGCTGATGGTGGTCCTGGACGCGACCATCGTGAACATCGCCCTGCCGTCCGCGCAGAAGGCGCTCGGTATATCCGACGGCGACCGGCAATGGGTGATCACCGCCTACACGCTCGCCTTCGGCGGCCTGCTGCTGTTCGGCGGACGCATCGCCGACCTGGTCGGGCGCAAGCGGATGTTCGTCATCGGCCTGCTGGGCTTCGCCGGCGCCTCCGCGCTGGGCGGCGCGGCCGTCAACACCGACATGCTGCTGGGCGCCCGTGCGCTCCAGGGCGCGTTCGGCGCGATGCTGGCGCCCGCCGCACTGTCGCTGCTGTCGGTGATGTTCACCGACGCCAAGGAGCGTGCCAAGGCCTTCGGCGTGTACGGCGCCATCGCGGGCGGCGGCGCGGCCGTCGGCCTGATCCTGGGCGGCCTGCTCACCGAGCACCTGAACTGGCGCTGGACGCTCTTCGTCAACGTCGCGTTCGCCGTCGTCGCGGTCGCGGGCGCGCTCACCGTCGTCAAGGAGCCCGCCGGCACCCGTAACCGCAGCGGTCTCGACATCCCCGGCGTGCTGCTCGCCACCCTCGGCCTGGTCTCGCTGGTCTACGGCTTCACCCGCGCCGAGTCCAACGGCTGGAGTGCCGGGTCGACCATCGGCCTGTTCGTGGCGGCCGTCGTGCTGCTGGGCGCCTTCGTGACCGTCGAATCCCGTGTCGGACACCCGCTGCTGCCGATGCGCGTGCTGATGGACCGCAACCGCGGCGGCATCTACCTGTCGCTCGGGCTGGCCGTCATCGGCATGTTCGGCCTGTTCCTGTTCCTGACGTACTACCTCCAGCTGATCAAGGGGTACTCGCCGGTCACCACCGGTCTCGCGTTCCTGCCGATGGTCGCGGGCATGATCACCGGCTCCACGCAGATCGGCGCCCGGCTGATGACCCGGGTCGCGCCGCGCTGGCTGATGGGCCCCGGCTTCCTGCTCGGCGCGGTCGGCATGCTGCTGCTGACCCGCATCACCGTGACCAGCTCCTACGCCGGTGTGGTGCTGCCCGGCATGATCCTGCTGGGCCTCGGCCTGGGCACCGCGTTCATGCCGGCGATGAGCCTGGCGACCTACCGGGTGCAGCCCCGGGACGCCGGTGTGGCGTCGGCCATGGTCAACACCTCGCAGCAGGTGGGCGGTTCGATCGGCACCGCGCTGCTGAACACCATCGCGGCCAGCGCCACCACCGCGTACGCCGCCAGCCACCACGCCGCGTCGGCGGCGGCCGGTAAGGCGCTCGCGGCGCAGGGCATGGTCCACGGCTACTCGGTGGCCATCTGGTGGGCGGTCGGCATCCTGACCGTCTCCTCCACGCTGGCGTTCACCCTGATCAACACCGGCCACCAGGGCGGCGGTCCGATCGTGGCCGGCGGTGGTAAGGAGGACGAGCAGCAGCTGTCCGTGCCGGTCATCGCGCACTGACAAACGGCGGTATACGTCACGACCGTGACCCGTCACGACGTGACGTATACCGCGGGATGAACGCCCCCGTGCGAGCCCGGCCCCGCCGGTCCCGCCGGGGGCGTTCGCCATCCGCCCGCTCTCCCGCCCCCTCATCCGCCCACACACTGCTCGCCGCGCCCCCGACCCGGCGCCCTACCGCCTACCGCCTATCGCCTATCGCCTCCGCCCCTGCGGCCCCACCGGCCCCTCCCGGCCCACCGTCATTGAAGCTTCAAACGGTCGTAGGCTGGGGTGCATGGCGGAACGAGAGGCGGGTGCCGGGCAGCCGGCCGCGGCGACGGGGGCGGGGCAGCCCACCCGGTGGCTGACCGATGACGAGCAGGCCGCGTGGCGGGCGTACCAGGCCGCCTCCCAACTGCTGTCGGACCACCTCGACCGCCAGCTGCAACGCGACAGCGGTCTGCCGCACGCGTACTACATGCTGCTGGTGTGGCTGTCGGAGGCGCCGGAGCGGGCGATGCGGATGACGGACCTGGCGGAACGGGCGAAGATCACCCGCAGCCGGCTGTCGCACGCGATCACGCGGCTGGAGAACGACGGCTGGGTGCGCCGCGCGGAGTGCCCGACCGACCGGCGCGGCCAGTTGGCGGTGCTCACCGACAGCGGTTTCGCCGCGCTGGAGGCCGCCGCGCCGGGACACGTGCGGGCGGTGCGCACGGCCGTCTTCGACCGCCTCGACCCGGAAGCGGTGGCCGCCCTCACCGCCGTCATGCGCACCGTTGCCGAGGGCCTGAGCCCGGCCGGCTCGTCCGACCTCCCCTGGCGCCGCTGAGTTCGGCCTACGGGCCGTTCTGCGGCTGGCTCGCCGTCCCGTTGCGCCGGTCGGGTCTGTGCGCCGCCGGGCCCTGCGAACGCGCCGTTCACGGCGGTCCGGTGTCACGTTGCGTCGGGCAGGGTCTGTGTGTCGCTGGGCCCGATCGACGGCCCGTTCCACGGCTGGTCCGTCGTCCCGTCGCGCCCCGCCAGGGTCTGTGCGCCGCCGGGCCCCGCCGACGGCCGGTCCCACTGCGGTCCGGCGCCGACCGGCGTTGCGGTCCCGCCCACGCCGTGGAAGCCCGTCCTGCGGCAAGCCCGACCGGTGGAAGCCCCTCCGGCGGCAGTCCCGCTCGTTGGCGGTGTTCCCGCCCGCTGCCCGGCCCGCCGTTCCCTCGCCCGCCGTTTCCTCGCGCGCCGTCGCGGAGCCGTCACCGGAGCGCCTCACGCGGGTTTCGGCCAGCGCCTCGGGGCCGATTCGTTCCGCGGGAGTCACGTCGCCCGGCCGGGTGACGGAGAAGTTTCGTCACCGCACCGTTCGGCAGGCTCCCAGCGGGCACTCCGTACTCAGGAGATGGCGCGACTGCCGCACTCGATCTGGGATTTCGTCGGTGGGAGCGCGGAGGAACGAGCGCCAGGAAGCGCCCGGTGCGGCGGGCAGGGTACTGCATGATCACAAAAGTCAGAGCGGGGGTTGGGAATTCTGTCCGATTTCCAGTCGTTGATTCCCCATGAGTGGGCACGAGTGCCGATGAGGACCCCTCGCGGCCTCTCAGTGAAAGAGCAGCTATCCGACCGAACAACGCAAAGGGAGCACAGATGGCAACCCGGGCAGTGGCCCGCCGTCGAAGCGACGGGCCCAGCAGCGTTCGTTCCACCAGCACCGAGGTGGCGGACCGCGACCTGGTCGGCATGTACCTCGACGAGATCGCGCGCACCCCGCTGCTCGACGCGGCGCGGGAGGTCGAGCTGTCGCGGGCCATCGAGGCCGGGGTCTTCGCCGATCAGCTGCTGGAGGACCACGAACGGGCCTCCGGCGCCGACGAGGCGGAACTGCGCGCGGTCGCCGAGGAGGGCGCCCGCGCCAAGGACGTCTTCATCCGTTCCAACCTGCGTCTGGTCGTCGCGGTCGCCCGCCGTTACCCGCGCAGCGGCCTGCCCCTGCTCGACCTGATCCAGGAGGGCAACGCGGGTCTGGTGCGCGCGGTGGAGAAGTTCGACTACGCCAAGGGCTTCAAGTTCTCCACCTACGCGACCTGGTGGATACGCCAGGCCATCACCCGTTCCATAGCCGACCAGTCGCGCACCATCCGGCTGCCGGTGCACCTGGTGGAGGAACTGGGCCGGATACGGCGTGTGCAGCGGGAGTTCAACCGCGAGCAGGGCCGTGACCCCGAGCCCGCCGAGATCGCCGCCGAACTCGCCACCACCCCCGAGCGCGTGGTCGACGTACTCGACTGGGCCCGTGACCCGGTCAGCCTCAACATGGCGGTCGACGACGAGGGCGAGACCCAGTTCGGCGACCTGGTCGAGGACACCTCCGCGGCCTCCCCCGAGGACTCCGTGCTCGTCATGCTGCGCCGCGAGGAACTGAGCCGGCTCATCTCCCGCCTCGACGGCCGCACCGCGTCCATCATCCGGGCCCGTTACGGCATGGAGGACGGCAAGGAGCGCACGCTCACCGAGGTCGGCAAGCAGCACGGCCTGACCCGCGAGCGCATCCGCCAGATCGAGAAGCACGCACTGCTCGAACTCAAGCGGATGGCCAACGCGACCGGCTTCGACCACGAGGCCGCGTAACGCGTCCGACCGGCCCGACGCACCGCACCGCGCCGGGCCGATGCCCGTCTCGCCCTCGATGTGGCCGTCCGCGCCCGTCGCGCCCCCGACGCGGCCGTCCGCGCCGCCGACGTTGAGCCCGCGCCCGTGTCGCCCTCCGGCGCGGACCTCGCGCCGCCCCCGCCCGGTAGCGCCGGGCCGAGGCGGTCGGGGCGGCTTGGCGGCGCAGCTCGCCCCGGTCGCGGATGGCGTGCGGACCATCGCGGATGGACCTCTCCCACCGGGCGAACCCGGCCGCCTCGTCCTCACGCGCCGGCGCATCCACCCCGGCCGGCTCACTGCCCAACGAGCCGATGGGACAGCCCCCGGCCAAGGCGTTTTCCTTGCGCAGCCGGGCGGCCGAAGTCGTCGCTCCCCACAGGCGGCGCTTCCTGGCCTCGGGCTTTTCGCGAGGGCCGCTGTCCGGCAGGTGATCAAGCAGGCAGAAAGTGCCTCTGAGCGGCAAGCCACAAGAGTTGCTGAGGGTCTTCTGCGTGGCAGCGGAAGAGGCACTTCCCAGGTGAAGAAGCGTGTCGGGTCGTAAGCGCCTGTCCGCGTCCACCAGGTCTCCCGACCTCGGCACGGGCCCCGGCTGTCGAACCTGACGGCCGGGTCCGCGACAGCGCCCGGCGACGTCCTCAAGGGCCGGTCCATGGGGATGTGGCTGATCGTCCGCAAGGAACGACCGCATCCCGGCGCCCAGTCGCGGTTCACCGATGCCGACGGGATGCGTCTGACCTGCCTGGCCAGCAACGCCACCGGCGCCGTGATCTCCGCACTCGAAGCGCACCACTGCCAGCGCGCCCGCGCCGAGGACCGGCTCGCCCTGGACCTGTCGGCCCGGATGCCGATGCTCGCTCCGACCGGCACCGCCCGCCGCTGGCGGACCCAAACGCCGGCGGCTGTTCTCCGCCGCTGCCCGTTTGGTCACCACCGGCACCGGACCCCGTGATCACCAGCGCCCGCACCCGGCTCCAAGCCCTGGCGGACCCCGGCCGACCAGCAAAAAGCCCCCGCCGGCGTTCAACGAGGGCTCGTGCAGGATCGAGGCTGGCTGTCGACGTTCGCGTAACGGGGTTCGACGGATTCGAACGTGCCGAGCACCCTCGCGGTGTGGTGAGGCGAGTGACGGCGGTCGCGGCGTGTCGGGCTGAAACCGCGGCGCCGGTTTGGGAATTCGTTGACTGGTCGTTGTTGGCGTCAACGATGTAGGGCGCGGAGTCGTTGTCGAAGTCAACGACCAGTCAACGGTTTCGGCGAACGGCAGAGTCCCTCCGGCCGCCTGTGCCCCGTGGCCGCTGTAGCAGTAGCCGGTGCCGCCGCCCGGCCGCGTTCCGTACCCTGGGCGGATGAGCTCCGAGCCCGAAACCACCGCCGGCCGCGCCCCTCGCCCGCCCGCCGCCCTGGTCTTCGACGACCCGCTGGACCGGCGGTCGGCCGACGACAACGACCAGGGTTGGGGCGACCGACCGGCCCCCACGGGCGGCGGCCCGGCCGACCTGGCCCGCTTCCTGGACGAGAAGCCCCCGCACCACGTCTGAGCGTGATGTGTGACCCCGCTGGTCACCCGACCGCTGTCTATGAGTCTGCCTGTCGCCAGGTCCGCCGGTGAGGCGTTGGGTGTGCTGTCCCGCTTCCGGGTCGAGTTCTACGAGTCCTTGTACGCCCGCGCAGCTGCGCTCTTCGAGCTCACGGACGCGGGGCGATGTACGGACGGGCCCGGAGCGCGCCTGCCCGCCTGCGCCGCCCCCCTGGCCGGCCTGCCGCTGCCCCCGCGCGGCCGGGGGGCGGATCGTGCCGGCCGTCCATGCCAGCAACTGGCTGCGGCCTGATGCTCCCACCAGCGACGATCGGTTGTCCTGCCACGTCTACGGGTGCGGGAACCGCAGCGAGGACCAGTTCGTGCCCGGCGGGCCGTACTTCTTCGTTGCGGCCTGAAGACCGGCCGGACCTCCTGGACCGCGCTGCTGGATGCTGCCCGCCTGGGCCAGGCTGACGACGCGACGGCGGTCGCCGCCACCCGACTCCGCGACGGCGTCGTCCGGTTGATGCACATCGGGCAGTGGCGCGGGGCGACCTGGAGATCCGGGTCGCCATGGGCTCCGGCTATGACGACTCCGGCTACGACGTCGCTTTCCTCTCCCATGCGCCTGCGGACCTGCCCGTCGTCCTGGGCGGACGCCTGCGCTCGGACCGCGTGACACTCCGCGACGCCGGGCCCGCCACTGCGGCCCGACGGGTGGCCGGCCCCGCAAGCACGGCGGCGTCCTGTCCTTCGCACGACTCGACGGCTGGCACGAACCCGACGTCACCACCGTCACCGACACCGCCCGCCATGGCCGGACCGAAGCGACGGCCTGGGACCGGATGCCCCCCGGCTCACCCACCGCGGCCCCCGGCTGCACCTGGCAGAGGAGGAACCGCCCATCCTGTACGGCACCTTAGATGCGGCTGAAGGACGACCCCTGCCAGGTGACCGCGACGCCGAACCGGTCTGGCGGGGCAGCGTCCGGAAGCCTTTCGCGTCGCGTGGGACAGCGACGGTGGCCACGTTCTCGTGCTCGGCGGCCCGGCCAACCGGTCCGGCCGAGGTGACGTACCCGCCGTCCACCGCACGAGGCCAACCTGTGGGAACCGTTGCCTGATGCCGGACAGGACCAGTTTCGCCCCGACGCGTTTCTGGACGGAGGCGGAGTGCACCATCGCCTGTGAGACCAGTAATGGCGGACCCCGCACGCGTTTGCCCGCGTCGCAGCCGATGGCCGCACCGCCCTGGGGGCTCCGGGACTCCGGCACGGCCGCCGACGGCTGCGGAGCCCGCCCGTCGCCGGTGCGCACCCCGTCGCGCAGTACGTCATGGACCCGGTCCCACGTGCGAAACCAGCGGTAGGCCGCACCCCAAGAGGCCGGGCCGTGCGGCACCGACCGCCAGGCGTACCCGGCCCCAGAACGTACCGGACCGTGTCGATCACCAGACGACGCGAGAACGTCAACGGCCGCCCGCCCCGCCGCGGAAGCAGCAGCTCGATCACGACCCGGTGATCACAACCCGCAACCACCCAATTACCCCACGCTTTCCGGGGATGTGACCGGACATACGTTGGACCCGCGACCGGATGGATGCCCGAACGGGGTGGACGCGCGAAGGCGGGACGGCCACCGTGCCTCGACGTCCGCAGCTGGATACCGCTCCGGTCGACGCGGTCATCTGCAAATCCGTGAGCGTCGGGTCCGACTCGAGGAGGCGGTCGACGCCCGAACGAGCCGACGCCGGAACAGGCTGATATCGGGAGACGCTGGAAAAGGTCGACGTCTGAATAAAGGGCACCGGAATGGGGAATGCCGCAGGCCGCCCCGGATCTCCGCCGGACTTGGTTATCGGTGCTGTGCGCTATGCGATCCCCTTACCCAAGCGAATGCTCAACGCTGAATGCCGAGAGGGTCGCCATCGCGGAGAAGTTCTCGGTAATCCTGGTCCGACGAGTGACTGATCCGTCAGCCGCCGATCCGGGCGTCAAGGGATGTCCAGGGGCCGCGCAGGCCGACTGGTGTGCGTGCAACCGACGTGCGTGAACGGAATGTTGGACGCTCCGTGAGGTTTTACGGTGCGGGGGGCCGGAGTCGTCCCGTCGGACACTCCGCCCGCGCGGTGAATGCCGGGTGCGGCCCCTCGCCGCCCGGCCCCGCAACCGTCGGACGTCCGACGGGAACCCCCGACGCGGCACTCGCCACGGCCGCGGGTGCAGGCGGCGGGTGAGGGCTGCGCGTGAGGGCCGCGGCGCCGGAACGGGCCGCGCCGGATCGCCGGATGATGACGTTTCCCCAACAAAGAACAGCCTCCCGCCCCCGTCCGGCGCCCGCACCGGCGCCCGTATCGCCGAGCCGGTGCCCGCATCCCCCGCCGGAGGCACCCCCGCCGGACGCCCCCGCCGTTGACCAGCGGCAAGCACGCCGCAGGCACACCACGGACGCGCCGCAGGCACACCAGCCCGGGCAGCCGAGGGAACGCAAGCGCCCGAACGGGAACCATTCGCCCCCGCGGGCGCGTCATTGCAGTGGTGTCCGGCGGTGGTGCTGGGCGGGGACGGTGAAGAGGTGGCGGTGGTTGCGCGGTGTGGGGCACCTCACGCCGGGTGCCGGCGGTGGCGCCGGAGGCCCGCTGCGGGGGAAAGCCGCCCTGTTCGGGGGCGCGCCGACGCGTACCGCGGCACCCGGGCCGGCCCCGGGCGCAACGGGTTGTTGGTACGCCATGCGCTAACCTTTCCCCGTAAGTTATCCTCCCGGCCCCCTCTTTGCCCCGACGTGGAGGAACCGCACCCCCGGCGTCCGCCGTCGATTTTCAGCGAGCCCAGGAGCTTCACGTATGCCCGTCGCGCATCGCAGTACTTCGCCCCGAATAAGCGTCGTCGTACCTGTCTACCGAGTACAAGGGTATCTGCGCGCCTGCCTGGACTCCATTCTCGAACAGTCGTACACGAATTTCGAGATCGTCGCGGTCGATGACCGTTCGCCGGATTCCTGCGGCCAGATCCTCGACGAATACGCGGCGCGCGACGACCGGGTGCGGCCGATTCACCTGGAGGAGAACCAGGGCATCGGCAAGGCGCGTGACGCCGGTGCGCTGAAAGCCTGCGGCGACTACATCTTCTTCCTGGACAGCGACGACACGATCGCGTCCGGCGCGCTGGCCGCGATCGCCGACCGGCTCGACGTCACCGGCGACCCCGACATCGTTATCCTCAACCACGTCCGTACGTACTGGACGAACAAGGTCGAGGCGAGCCAGGCCGGGGAAATGCTGGCGGCGGCCGGTACCGACGTCTTCACCGCCCTGGAGCGCCCGGAATACCTCAACGCGTTCGCGGTGGTGTGGAACCGGGTCTATCGGCGCGAATTCTATGTCGGTAACGAATTCACCTTCACCGACGGCCTCTACGAGGACGCGCTCATGGTCTACAAGACCATGCTGGTCGCCGAGCGCATCGCCTGCCTCGACCACGTCTGCGTCGAATACCGTCAGCGCCGCCAGGGCAACTCCATGCGGACCCCGGGCCGGAAGCACTTCTGGATCTTCGAGCAGTACGAGCGGCTGTTCGCCTTCCTCGACGAGCGCCCGCACCTGGACCCGGTGCGCCCGCTGCTGTTCGAGCGGATGGCACACCACTTCCTGTTCACCCTGGGCCGCGAGGACCGCATCCCGTCCGCGCTGCGCGCCGAGTACTTCAAGCTCGCCACCACGCAGTACAAGCGGCTCAAGCCCAAGGGCTTCGTCAAGCCCGAGGGCGACTTGCGCGGCGTCAGCCTGGCCCTCCAGTTCGACCTGCTGGAGCGCGGCTCCTACGCGGCGTACGCGGCCGTCAACTTCGCCGACCTCACCCGGCAGCGGGTCGCGAGCCGGCTGGTCAAGGCCAAGAACAGGATCGGCAAGCAGGCGTACCACCGGCTCTACAAGCTCTACCTGCGCCGGCCGATCGACCCCAACCTGGTGGTCTTCAGCGCCTACTGGAACCGCGGCGTCGCCTGCAACCCGGCCGCGATCTACCACAAGATGAAGGAACTCGTCCCGCACCTGAAGGGCGTGTGGGTGGTCCGGGCCGGCGACGAGGACAAGATCCCCCAGGGGATCGACTTCGTCGTGGCGCGATCGCCGCGTTACTGGGAGGTCATGGCGCGCGCCAAGTACCTCATCAACAACGTCAACTTCGCGAACGAGATCATCAAGCGACCCGGTCAAATCCACCTCCAGACGCACCATGGCACTCCCCTTAAGCAGATGGGAATCGACCAGCAGAGGTTCCCTGCCGCGGCGAAAAACATGAGTTTCCACCGCATGCTCGAACGCGTCGACAAGTGGGACTACTCCCTGACGTCGAACCTTCACTCCACGGAGATATGGGAGCGCGTCTACCCCTGCGCGTTCGAGGCGCTGGAGTACGGCTACCCGCGCAACGACGTGTTCTTCCACTCCACCGCCGAGGACGTCGCGCGCGTCCGCGGTGAGCTGGGCCTGGCGGACGGCACCACCGCGATCCTGTACGCGCCGACCGTGCGCGACTACCAGAAGGGCTTCGTGCCCCGGCTGGACCTGGAGCGCTTCTGCCGCGAACTCGGTGACAACCACGTGGTCCTGGTGCGTACGCACTACTTCTACGAGGCCGACCCGCAGCTGAAGGACCTCCAGGAGCGCGGCCTGATCAAGGACGTCTCGCAGTACCCGGTGGTCGAGGACCTGTGCCTGGCCGCCGACGTCCTGATCACCGACTACTCGTCGATCATGTTCGACTACGCGTGCCTGGACCGGCCGATCGTCTCCTACGTGGACGACTGGGAGGTCTACAGCAAGGCGCGCGGCGTCTACTTCGACCTGCTGTCCGGCAAGCCCGGCGAGACCCCCGGCTCCACCGCCACCGACGAGGACAGCCTGATCAGCGTCTTCCGCTCCGGCGCGTGGAAGGGTGCAAAGGCCAACGAGTTGCGGGCCGCGTTCCGCAAGCGGTTCGTGCAGTTCGACGACGGTTACGCCGCCGAGCGCGTGGTGCGCAGGCTCTTCCTCGGCCAGGACAACACCCCCGCGGTCCTCCCGCTGGCCGAGCGCACCCCGGCCCCGGCGCCGACGGCCGGCGGCCGCATCCCGGCGCAGTCCTCCGGTACCAAGCTGATCGGCGCCTGACCGGCACCGAACGCCCACCGGTACCGCACGCCCACCGGTACCGAACGCCTGCCGGAACCGGCGGCCCGCCACGGCGGACCGCCGGTTCCGGCATGTCCGGCACGCTCCGACGGACACCGGTACGACGGACAACCGGTACGACGGACACCGGTACGACGGACACCGGTACAACACCGCACCGCCCCGCCCCGCGTCCCCACCCGCCATGCCACCGTGCCGCCATGCCACCGTGTCCCCATGCCACCGTGCCGCCACCCCGTGCGCCGCGCTACCGTCGAGGCGCACGCACGGCCGGAACGGGGAGGCATTCATGGGACGTGACGCATCCGGCGGCGGGGTCCCGGACGACGTGATCTACCGGCGGCTCATGCCGTCGAACGGGGACGGGCCGCCGGACCCCGCGCAGCCGGGCGTGGGCGTGGCGGACGATCCGTCGGCGCTGGCCGGGCTCAAGGTCTCGCCGTCCGCGCTGCGTTCGGCGGGTCAGGCGGCCGGCCGCCTCGGCACCGGCACCAGGACCGCCCGCTCCAGCCTGGAACACGCCCACGAGGGCCTGGCGAAGGCGGCCGCCGGCTTCTCGTTCGCCGCGGCCGTCGCCGCCCTGCACGCCTCGTGGGACGGCCGGCTGGGGAAGATCACCAAGGACTGTGACGAGATCGGCACCCTGTGCCAGGACGCCGCCCAGGGCCACGAGAGCACCGACCAGGGCGTCCGGGACAGCATGACGCCGTAACGGGGGCATGACGCCGTAACGGGGACAGCGGGGGCAACGGAGCCCGGCGGGCGCCGAGTTGGCCGCACGGCCGGTCAGCGCCCGGTGCGGCCGGCTGCGGTGCGGAGTGGCGGCCCCGGCTCGGGAGTGGCGGCCCCGGTTCGGGAGTGGCCCGCCCCGGTACGGAACGGCCCCGGTTCGCCCGGCACCGCGCAGACGACGCCGCACGGCCGACACCGTAAGGCTGAGGCCGCGGTCCCGCACCGGAGGACGTGCATTCCCCCGGTGCCGGACCACGGCCTCACGGACCCGGTCAGGACTTCGTCCGTACCGGGTCAGGACTTCGTGGTGGACACCCCGCGCTGCCGGACGAGTTCGTCGCGGATCTCGCGCAGCAGGCTGACCTCGACGGCCTCGGCCTCCACGTGCTGCTCGGCGTCCTGCTTCTGCTTCGCGGCGCGGCGGGCCAGGAAGCGGGACATCGGCATGACCATCAGGAAGTAGACGACCGCGCCGGTGATCAGGAAGTTGAGCGCCGCCCCGAGCACCGAGCCCCACATGATGGCGGGACCGCTGACGACCTTGGCCCCGTGGCGGACGCACGTGTCCATGCAGTAGCTGTACGACGACAGGTCCTGGGTGCCGAGCGCGCCGATGACCGGGTTGATCACGCCGTTGACGACCGAGTTCACCACCCCGGTGAACGCGGCGCCGATCACCACCGCGACCGCCAGGTCGATGACGTTGCCCCGCATCATGAAGGCCTTGAAGCCACTCAGCAGGCTGGGGGTCTTGCCGTTCTCGCTCACCGCGAAGTCCTTTGTCGTACGGGCGGGTTGACTGCCCGGTCAGCTGGTCCGCGAGGGTGCGGCCAGACCGGTGTCGAGGCCGTCCAGGGCGCGGGTGCACAGGCACTCGCGGTCCTGCGCGGCCGGGAGGGCGCCGACGACGTCGAACAGTACGGTCCGCAGCCGGCCGACGTTGGCGGCGAAGACCTTCAGCACCTCTTCGTGCGAGACGCCGTCGCCGGTCTCGGCGCCCGCGTCGAGGTCGGTGACCAGCGTCAACGAGGTGTAGCACAGGCCGAGTTCGCGGGCGAGTACCGCTTCGGGGTGCCCGGTCATGCCGACCACCGACCAGCCCTGCGAGGCGTGCCAGACGGACTCGGCGCGGGTGGAGAAGCGCGGGCCCTCGATGACGACCAGCGTGCCGCCGTCCACCGCCTCCCAGCCGCCGGCCGCCGCCGTCTTCACCGCCACCGCCCGGCCGGCCGGGCAGTACGGGTCGGCGAACGTCATGTGCACCACGTTGGAGACCGTGCCGTCGGGCAGCGGTTCGCCGTCGTAGAAGGACTGGACGCGGGACTTGGTGCGGTCGACGAGCTGGTCGGGGACCAGCAGGGTGCCCGGACCGTACTCGGCGCGCAGGCCGCCGACCGCGCACGGGCCGAGGACCTGGGTGACGCCCACCGAGGCCAGCGCCCACAGGTTGGCGCGGTAGTTGATCCGGTGGGGCGGCAGGTGGTGCGAGCGGCCGTGCCGGGGCAGGAACGCCACCCGGCGGCCGGCCACCTCGCCGATGAAGAGGGAGTCGCTGGGCGGGCCGTAGGGCGTCTCGACGGTGACCTCGGTCACGTCGTCGAGGAACGAGTAGAAACCGGAGCCGCCGATGACCCCGATGTCCGCCAGGGCACCCGTCCGCTCGCCGCCGGACGTGCCGCCGTCGATGTCGCTGCTGTGAACCGTCATGGCGTCACTCTAACGGCGCCACCCCACCCGGCAGGAGTCCCGCCCGGACGGTTGCCGGCGTCCGGAAACCGGGCGAAACGGGGCGTATCGCGGAGGCCTCGAGAGACCCCGCAGCACCGGTCGAGCGTGGCTCGAGAGCCGCTGAAAAACGGCTGCCGCGCCACTGAAGCGCCGTTCAAGAAGATGCCGCCGCTCACGAGGCATCGCCGTTCAGGAGACGCCGCCGCTCACGAGACGCCACCGCTCATGAGGCGCCGAAGACCCCGCCGGAGTGCTCCGGCGGGGTCGTGCGGGGTGCGGGGGCCGGGTCAGGCGGCCGAGGTCCCGCTGCCCGACGAGGCCGGGGCGGACGGCTTCGAGTCGGACTTCGCCGAGCCCTTGCTGTCGCTCTTGGTCCCGGAGGACTTCGTCTCGGACTTCGAGTCCGACTTCGACTCGGCCTTCGACTCGGACTTCGATTCCGACGACTTCGCCGTCGACGAGCTGGAGGACGATCCCCGGCTGTCGTTGCGGTAGAAACCGGAACCCTTGAAGACGACGCCGACCGCGGAGAACACCTTGCGCAGGCGTCCGGAGCAGTTCGGGCACTCGGTGAGCGCGTCGTCGGTGAACTTCTGCACCGCCTCGAGCGCTTCTCCGCACTCGGTGCACTGGTACTGATAGGTCGGCACGTGATCCTCCTGGCACTCTCACTCAATGAGTGCTAACGACGGTCCATAGTGCAGCATTCCGTCGCCTCAGTCCACTGCCACCGCCTCACACGCCCGCACGGTGGCCGCGGCGGCGTCCGGCACCGGCGCCGGACCGCCCGCCGCCAGCCGGTCGCGCAGCGCCAGCAGCACCACCAGCGCGGGCGCCGTCCCGGCCAGCGGTACCAGGAACGCGGCCGCCGGACCCCACAGGTCGGCCAGCTGCCCGGCCGCCGTCACGGCCACCGCCTGCCCGAACGCCACCGCGCCGGTCAGCCAGGTGAACGCCTCGGTCCGGGCGCCGGCGTCCACCAGCGAGCCGACCAGCGTGTAGCCGTTGACCAGCGTGGGCGCCACGCAGGCGCCGGTCAGCAGCCCCAGGACGCTGAGCAGCACCGGCGACCCGGCCGCCCACAGCGTGCAGCACACCACGACCAGCAGCGTGTAGGCGACCAGCAGCCGGCCGCGCGGTGTCGAGCCGCCCCGGGCGCCGAGCGCGCCGCAGACCGCGCCGGAGAGCATGTTGCCGGCGGCGAAGATCCCGTAGAGCAGGCCGTTGCTGCCGGGGTCGCCGATCGACTGGGTGAATGCGGTCAGCGCGACCTGCATGCCGCCGAAGACCGCGCCGATGCCCCAGAAGGCGGCCGCCAGCAGCCGCACGCCCGGTATCGACAGCGCGGACGGGCCGCGGAACGCGCCGGGGCCGTGCGCGGCGCGCGGTGCCGGGGCCGGCGCGCTGCGGCGCGAGGCGGCGAACAGCCAGCCGCCCGCCAGCGTCAGGGCGCCCTCGGCGATCAGCCCGGCCGCCGGGTGGATGCCGGCGCACAGCGCGGTGGCCAGTACGGGTCCGATCACGAAGGTGAACTCGTCGGTGACCGACTCGAAGGCGGCCGCTGTCATCAGGGCCGGCGAGCCGTCCAGCGCCAGCGCCCAGCGGGCCCGCACCATCGGCCCGACCTGCGGCACGGACGCGCCGGCCGGCACCGCCGCCGCCAGCACCGCCCACAGCGGTGCCCGCTCCAGCGCCAGCACGGTCAGCGCGGCGACCGCCGCCGCGTGCGCCGGCACCACGGGCAGCAGGACCGCCCGCTGGCCGAACCGGTCCGCCAGCCGCCCGAAGCGCGGCGCGAACACCGCCATCGCCACCCCGGTCACCGCCGCGGCGGCGCCGGCCTGCCCGTAGGAGCCGGTGGTGTGCCGCACCAGCAGCACGATCGAGATCGTCAGCATCGCGAAGGGCTGCCGTGCGGCGAACCCGGGAAGTACGAATGTCCACGCGTGCGGGGTACGCAGCAGCTCGCGGTAGCCCCGCCCGCCGGTGACCGTGGTGTCCACGGCCATGCCTTTCTGCCGCCTGGTAGCGCCGGCCTACCGGTCCGGGGCGCCGAGAGCCGTCCTCATGCGCGTTCCCCGGTCGTCCACCGGGGTCGCGCCGGCCCTGCGTCAGGCAGAGTCGGAATGTCCACAACCCGCCCATGATAGCGGCAGGCGCCCCGCATCCGCCCCACGGTCACCGGCGCCGGCCGCTCGACCCCGCCCCGCTCGCCCGCACGCCCTCGCCCTCACCGGCGCTTC
>NZ_JAAGKO020000073.1 GCF_027947535.2 Streptantibioticus silvisoli | reverse complement strand
GCCCCGCGCCGCCGCCGCGTTGCCCCGGAACCCGTGCCGCCCCGAAACCCGTGCCGCCCCGAAATCCCCTCCGCCCCGAAACCCCCCCCGCCCCCGAAACGCCGCCGGGCCGCAGCCCCCCGAGGGACAGCGGCCCGGACGCGTGGATGCCCGGACGCGGGGATGCCCGGACGCGTGGACGTCAGACCGTCGTGCCGGACCAGGCCGACAGCACGTCGCGCAGGTGCCGCAGGGTGGTCTCCTGCTGTTCCAGGACGGCGAAGTGGCCGCCGTCCAGCAGGTGGGTGCGGAAGCGGCTGACGGTCTGTTCGCGCCAGGCGGTGATCGACTCGACGTCGGCCCGCAGGTCCTCGGTGCCGGCGAGCGCGGTGATGGGCACGTCGAGCGGCGGGCGCGGCACGTACCGGTAGCCGTCCTTGACCGCCAGGTCGGCCCGGAGCGCCGGCAGGATCATCCGCAGCACCGTCGGGTTGGACAGGAACGCCTCGGGGGTGCCCCCCAGGGTGCGCAGCAACTCGATGATCCGCTCGTCGGTCAGCCCCGCCTCCTCCCACATCGACTCGCCCTTGTCCCACTGCGGGGCCGAGCAGCCGGAGACCACGAAGTGCGCCGGCGCCGGGCCGCCGAGCCGGCGGATCTCGTGGATCAGCTCGAAGCCCACGAGCGCGCCCAGACTGTGCCCGTACACCGCGTACGGGCCGTCGCGCGTGTCGGTGAGCACGACCCCGGCGAGTTCGCCGACGAGCGCGCCCATGTCCGGGTATGGCGCGTCGCCCTGCCGGGTCTCGCGCCCCGGCGGTTGCAGCGGCCGGACCGCCACCGCGCCCAGCCGGCCGATCCACGGGCGGAACGACGACGCCGCCCCGCCCGCGTGCGGCAGGCAGTACAGGCGCACCCCGCCGACCGGGTCGCCGAACGGCAGCCACCGGTCGGCCGGTGTGCGCCTGGCCACGGCGGTCACCGCTCGACCACCAGTTTCACGTACGCCGGCGGGGGCTGGACAGCGCTGAGGTCGGCGGCCAGCACCACGTGGGCGCCGTCGCGTTCCACCTCCCGGAAGCCGCTGAACGCGTAGGTGATCTGCATCATCCGGTTGCGCCCGGTCTCCACGAGGTCCGCGCGCAGCCCCGCCCCGGCCTCGCGGGCCAGGCCCATGACGTGCCCGAGCAGCAGGCTGCCGACCCCGCGCGACATCACCCGGCACGACATCAGCATCATGTTCAGCCGCCAGTCGGGCGACCCCTTCTCCAGCAGGGCCAGGCCGATCTTGCCGTAGGAGCCGAACCGGTCGGTCAGGGAGGCGACCAGCAGCAGGTGGTCCGGCGACTCGCGCAGCGCGTCCAGCTCGTCGTAGGAGTAGGTGCGGCCGGTGGCGTTGAGCTGGTTGGTGCGCACCGTCAGCTCCTCGGCCCGCTGGAGGTCCTCGCGGCGGGCCGGCGCGACGGTGAACGTCATGTCCAGCCCCGCCAGGAAGTCCTCACCGGTCCCGGTGAACTCCGACTCCAGCTCCTCGCGCGCCAGTTGGCCCTGGTACATGCCGCGCCGCCGCGCCGACTCGTCGGTGACGAACCGCGGCCGGAACTCCGGCCCCGCCAGCGCCTCGTCCAGCCGTGCGACGTCCACGCACGTCACCTGCGGCAGGGCGTGGCCGACCTCGGCGAGTTCGAACTCCTGGTCGTCGACGAAGGCGAACGCGTCCAGCCCGAGGTTGAGCCGGGTCGCGATGTGCCGTATCGAGGCCGACTTGGCGTTCCAGCCGATCTGCGGGCACAGGAACATCTCGTCCAGCCCCAGCGACCGCAGCTTCGCCATCGCCGTCGCGTGGTCGTTGCGGCTGGCGACGGAGTGCAGCACCCCCATGGCGTCGAGCCGGCGGATGTGCCCGGCCACCGCCTCGCGCAGCGCCACCTCCCCGTCCTCCAGCAGCACCCCGTCCCACAGGGTGTTGTCCAGGTCCCACACCACGCACTTGATCCGGCCGCGCACCGGCTTGTCCGGCACCGCCTGCCGCTCGTCGCCCGTCACGGCGGTCATGACGCGCACCTGCGGTACGCCTCGGCGGCGATCGTGGTGCGCTGGACCTCGTTGCTGCCCTCGATGATCTCCATCACCTTCGCATCCCGGAAGTAGCGCGCCACGGGGAAGTCGGGACTGCACCCGTTGGCGCCGTGGACCTGCACCGCCTCGGTCGCGTGGCGTGCCGCGGCGGTCGAGGCGAAGTACTTCGCGACCCAGGTCGCCATGATGGTGGCCGAGTCGCCGGCGTCCTTGAGCCGGCCGGCCTCGGCCACCAGCAGCCGGGCCGCGCGCACGTCGGTGACCATGTCCGACAGCTTCGCCCGGATGAGCGGCATCTCCCGCAGCAGCACACCGCCGACCGTGCGCTGCGAGGTGTACGCGGCGCACGCGTCCAGGCACGCCTGCACGATGCCGACCGAGCCGGCCGCGACGCTGTAGCGGCCCAGGTCCAGCGTGCCGGTGAGCACCATGCCCGAGGCGAAACCGCTGGGCCCCAGCAGGGCGTCCGGCCCGAGCACCACGTTGTCGAACGCCACCTCGGCCAGCATCGACGCACGGGTGCCCAGCATGTCGTCGATGGGCCGCACCGACACCCCGGGGGTCTCGCGCGGCACCAGCAGGGCGACGGTGCTGGCCGGGCCCCGGGCGAAGACCAGGAACAGGTCCGCCCGGCGGCCACCGGTGATCCACTTCTTGCACCCGTCGAGCACCCAGCCGCCACCGCGCGGCACGGCGCAGGTGGTGATGGCACCGGTGTCGCTGCCGGCCCCCGGTTCCGACAGGCAGAACGCGCCGAGCGTCCGCCCGCTGGCCAACCGCGGTCCCCACCGCTCCAGTTGCGCCGCACTGCCCCAGCGCTGGAGCGCCCACGACAGCATCCCGTGCACGGTGAGCAGACTGCGTACCGACGAGCAGCCGCGCCCCACCTCCTCGTGGATCTCGCCCAGCGTCACCAGGTCGGTGCCGCGGCCGCCCAGCTCCGGCGGCAGGAACGGCGCCCACAGGCCCGCCTCGCCGATCCGGTCGAGCAGCTCCTGCGGGATCGCGCCGGCCCGGTCGAAGGCGTCGGCGCCGGGGCTGATGTGCTGGTCGACGAACGCCCGCACCGCGGCGCGGTCCAGCACGCGGGTGGCCGGCGACTGTGTCAACTGGTCCGTCATCGCCGCTCCTCAGCCCGCCACGGTGCCGGACCGCAGTCGGCCCACCAGTTCGGTCATCGACTTCGCGGTGCGGAAGTTGTCGATGAACAGCTCGTCGTTGGGAATGGTCAGGGCGAACGTCTTCTCCAGGAACATCACCAGCTCCATCGCGAACAGGGAGTTGATGTAGCCGAGCGAGAAGATGTCCTCGGACTCGGTGATGTCGGTCTGCGGGAACCGGTCGGTGATGAAGGCAAGGATGCGGGCGCTGTCCGTGTCCGGCACGGGGTTCTCCTCAGGTCTGGTAGGTGTAGAAACCACGGCCGGTCTTGCGGCCGTGCAGGCCGGCGTCGGTCATCTGCTTCAGCAGCGGACACGGCCGGTACTTGCTGTCGGCGTAGTGCTCGTGCAGCACCTCGACGCTGTAGAGGATCGTGTCGACGCCGATGAGGTCGGCGGTCTCCAGCGGGCCCATCGGGTGCCCGAAGCAGCCGCGGAAGACCTCGTCGACCGACTCGGCGGTCGCGACGCCCTCGTGCACCAGGTACGCCGCCTCGTTGACCGTCAGCATCAGCACCCGGTTGGAGATGAAACCGGACGCGTCCTTGACCTCCACCGCCCGCTTTCCCATGCCGGTCAGCAGCTCACGGGTGCGCAGCACGGTGCGCGGCGAGGTGTGGAAACCGGGGATGAGCTCCACCACGGGTTTGGCCGGCACCGGGTTCATGAAGTGCACGCCCACCACCCGGTCCGGGTGCCGCCCGACGGAGCCGATCCTGGTGATCGGGATGGCGGAGGTGTTCGCGATGATCACGGTCTGCGGCGGGCAGACCTCGTCGAGTTCCGCGTGCACCGCGCGCTTGGTCTCCCAGTTCTCGGTGACGTTCTCCACGACGAACTCCGCCGCCGCCAGCGCGGTCACACTCCCGGCGGTGCTGATCCGCGCCAGGACGGCGTCGGCGTCCAGCGCCGGGCCGCCCATCATGCGGCTCATCCGGCAGTTGCGGGTGATCGCGGTGAGCGCCTGCTCCAGTACCTCCTGGCTGATGTCGACCAGGATCACCTCGTGTCCGACCTGGGCGAGGTTCTGGGCGACGCCGACGCCCATCACGCCCGCGCCCACCACGCCGATGACGGCCATGACTTCTCCGTTCCGTAGTCCGGTTGGTTCGGGGGTACTCACGACCTGCGCCGCCGTGCCGCCGCGGCCCGCAGGCCGGAGCGGCGCAACTCGCCCTGCTCCCCGCTGTCGTGCTCCTGCCGCGCGGCGGTGCCGTCGACGACCTTGGCGAGCGTCGCGACGGTCGGCGCCTCATGGACGATGTGCGGCGGCAGCTCCGCCTCGGGGAAGGACCGGCGCAGCACCGCCAGCAGGTTGATGCTGAGCAGCGACGTGCCGCCCAGTTCGAAGAAGTTGTCGATCGCGCCGACCCGCTCCAGCCGCAGGGAACGGCACCACGCCTCGGCGATGGTCCGTTCGGTCTCGCCGTCCGGCTCCTGGTAGGGGGTCACCAGTTCCGGTCGCGGATGCCGGTCGCCGCCGTCGGAACCGGCGGCCGCCGGGCTCGCCGTCGAGGTCACCGCGTCCACGGTGAACCGGCCGGCGACCTCCACCACCGCTTCCAGGTCCTGGGTGGAGACGACCACGTGCGACTCCCCGCAGGCGACGGCGCGCAGCAGGGTGCGCCAACCCGGCCCGAAGTCGATGCCGAACCGGGCCCGGTGCTCCCGGAAGAACGTGCGGATGCCCTCCTCGTACCCGGACAGGCCGTCGTCCCAGGCGTTCCAGGTCCACTCGCCCCACGCCACCGACACCACGCGCCGGCCCGCCGCGCTCTGCCGGGCGGCGTAGGCGTCCAGGTAGGCGTTGGCCGCGCAGTAGTCGACCTGGCCGGGGCCGCCGCCGGTCACCGAGGTGATGGAGGAGAACAGCACCAGGAAGTCCAGCGCGACCTCGTCCGGTTCGCCGGTGCGCAGCGCCTCGTCGATCGCCAGCGTGCCGGCGACCTTCGGCGCGAGCACCTGGTCGGCGTCACCGGGCTGCTTGAACTGCATCAGCCCGGTGCCCGGCACCCCGGCGGTGTGCAGGACACCGTGCAGCGCGCCGAACCGGTCGTGGGCCAGCTCGACCGCCCGTCGCACGTCCGCCGGCCGCGCGACGTCACCGGTGACGACCTCCACGGCGGCGCCCAGTCCGATGATCTCCAGCACCCGGGCGACCCGGGTGCGGACCTTCTCGTCGGCCTCCTCGGTCCCGGCGGCGATGCCCTCCCACCGCTCGCGCGGCGGCAGGCCGTGCCGGCCGAACAGCACGAGCCGGGCGCGGCAGTCGCGGGCCAGGTTCTCGGCCATGGCGAGCCCGATGCCGCCCAGGCCGCCGGTGATCAGGTAGACGCCGCCCTCCCGCAGTACCGTCCCGGTCGCCGCCGGCGGCACGACGTCGTACCCGCACACCCAGCGCCGGCCGGCCCGCAGGGCCACCTTCCGGTCGGCCGCCGGGCGCAGCAGCTCGGCGACCACCTCGGCGGCCACCGGCACGGGGTCGACGTCGATCAGCCGGGCGCCGACCGAGGCGTACTCCATCGGGACGACCAGCGCCGGACCGATGAGGGTCGCGGCGTCCGGCCGGGCCTCACCGTCGGCCAGCACCCGCTGGGAGCCGGCCGTCACGATGTCCACCGACCAGTCCTCCAGGCCCAGTTCACCGGCCCCGCGGGCCAGCGCGACCAGGGTGTGCAGGCCCCGGTCCAAGGTGGTGGCGCTCTCCTGCGGCTCCTCGTCGAGGGTCCACAGGTGCACCACCCGTTCCAGCCGGGTGCCCTCGGCCCGCAGGCCGCGCAGCAGGGCCACGGTGTCGTCCACGTTCCCCGGCCGGATCGTGCGGCCGTCCGCGGCGGAGCGGAACGCGGTGCCCGGGCGGACCACGGTCACCGTCGCGTCCGTGGCCGCGGCGGCCGTACGCAGCCCGGCCGTGATCTCCTCGGCCGCCGCGCCGTGCGCGTACACCAGCCAGGACGCCGGCCGGCGTTCGTCGGCCCGGACGGCCGCCGTCTGCCGCCACACCGGCAGGTGGATCCACTGCTCCTCCGGCAGCAGCGGGATGCGGTCGAACTGCTCCAGCGCGCCCACCGGCGCCCCGGTCGCGTCCTGCGCCGCGGCGGGCGCCACCGCAGCGGCCGGGGTCCGCTCGATCCAGTACCGCTGGCGCTGGAACGGGTAGGTCGGCAGCGGTATCCGGCCCGGTGCGGCGCCGGCGTACTGCGGTGAATCCGCCTGGTGCCTGCCGTGGTGGGCCGTCCAGTCGATGTCCGCGCCGAGCAGCCACAACCGGGCGAGGCACTCGGTGAGCACCGCGTCGGCCGGGCGCGGGTCCTCCGCGGCCGGCAGCGTCGCGGTGATCAGCGGCCAGCGGTCGGGCGGGCAGCCGGCGGCGCGCAGCAGCGCGCCGAGCGACTGGCCGGGCCCGATCTCCACCACGGCCAGGTGCTCGTCGGCCAGCAGCGCCCGCGCCGCCCGCTCGAACTGCACCGGGCGGCACATGTGCCGGGCCCAGTAGGCCGGGTCGCAGACCAGGTCCGCGTCGGCCGGACCGCCGGTGACGTTCGACAGGTAGGGCAGCGCCGGCGCGTTGAGCGTCACGTTCCGGCTGATCCAGTCGGTCAGTTCGCCGGCCAGCGGCTCCAGCATCCGCGAGTGGAAGGCGTGGGTGGTCCGCAGCGGCCGGCAGGCCACGCCCGCCTCCCGCAGGTCGGCCGACAGCGCGGCCAGCGCCTGCGTCCCGCCCGCCACCACGACCATCTCCGGGCCGTTGACCGCCGCCACGTCCAGACCGCGCCGCTCCAGCCCGAAGCGCTCCTCCAACCGCTCCGCCGCCAGCGGGACCGCGGCCATCGCGCCCGGCTCGGTCGCGCCGATCAGCCGGGCGCGGTGCGCGACCAGCGCGATCGCGTCGTCCAGCGACAACACCCCGGCCAGGCAGGCGGCGACGTACTCACCCAGGCTGTAGCCCAGCATCGCCGCGGGGCGGATTCCCCAGTGCCCCAAGGTGGCGGCCAGCGCGTGGTCGACCGCGAACACCAGCGGCTGCACGATCTCGGTGCGTTGCAGCGCGTCGGCCCGTTCGTCGGCCGCCTCGGCCCGGCCCAGCAGCGCCGCCAGCCCCGGCCCGCCACCGCGCTGCCCGGTCAGCAGGTCCGCCAGCCGGCCCGCGTCGGCGTCGGGCAGGCCGGGGGCCAGCACCTCCACCAGCCGCGCCAGGCACCGGTCCAGTTCGGCGCGGAAGACCGGCTCGCGCCGGTAGAGCTCGCCGACCATGCCCGGGTACTGCTCGCCGACCCCGGTGAACAGGAACGCCACCGGCCGGCCCTCCATCGTCTCCACCCGGCCGCCCGGCGGCTGCGCGCCGTCGGCACCGGTCAGCGAGGCGACCGCGCCGGCCACGCCGTCGGCCACCGCGGCACGCCGGTGCTCGAACGTGCGGCGGCCCACCTGGAGGGTGTACGCCACGTCGGCGAGGCGCAGCCCGGGCCGCTCCCGCAGGTGTTCGCCGAGCAGCCGCACGGCCTCGTCGGCGGCCTGCGCGCCGCGCGCCGAGACCGCCAGGACCTGGTAGCGGCGGGCGGTACGCGGGTCGGTGGCCGGCGGCTCGGGCCGCACCGGGGGCTCTTGGACGACCACGTGGACGTTGGTGCCGCCCATGCCGAGCGAGTTGAGCCCGGCGACGCGCGGCCGCTCCGGCGCACCCGGCCAGGCGGTGAGCGCCGCGTTGACGTGGAACGGGCTGTGCGCGAAGTCGATCGCCGGGTTGGGGGTGGTGAAGTGCAGCGTCGGGGGGATCAGGCCCTCCCGCACGACCAGCGACGCCTTGATCAGCCCCGCCGTGCCGGCCGCCCGGTCCAGGTGGCCCACGTTGGTCTTCACCGAGCCGATCGGGCAGTACCCGGTTCGCTCCGTCGGACCGAAGGCCCGCGTCAGCGCGGCGACCTCGATCGGGTCGCCGAGTTCCGTGCCGGTGCCGTGCGCCTCGACGTAGCCGATGTCCTCGGCGCCGACCCGCGCGTCGGCCATCGCGTCGGCGATCACCGCCGCCTGGCCCACCACGCTCGGCGCGGTGTACCCCACCTTCAGCGCGCCGTCGTTGTTCATCGCCGACCCGCGGATGACCGACCAGATGTGGTCGCCGTCGCGCAGCGCGTCGCCGAGCCGCTTGAGCACGACCGCGGTGGCGCCGTCGCCGAACATGCTGCCGCGCGCCGCCGCGTCGAAGGCCCGCACGTGGCCGTCGGGGGACTCCATGCCGCCGGGGGTGTGCAGGTGGCCGATCCGGTCCGGCACCCGCACCGACACCCCGCCGGCCAGCGCCATCTCGCAGTCGCCGTCGCGCAGGCTGCGCACCGCGGTGTGCACGGCGACCAGCGAGGTGGAGCAGAAGGTCTGCACCGCCACGCTCGGCCCGCGCAGGTCGAACAGGTAGGACACGGTGGTGGTCAGCGCGTCCTTGTCGTTGCCCATGACCAGCTCGTACATGCTGACGTCCTGGTCGCCGGCGAACCGGTCCATCATGCCGAGCAGGTACGTGCTGAGGTTGGAGCCGCCGAACACCCCCACGCGCCCGCGGTGTTCGGGCCGGCAGTAGCCGGACTGCTCCAGCGCCTCCCAGCACACCTCCAGGAACAGCCGCTGCTGCGGGTCGGTGAGCGCGGCCATCCGCGGACTGAGGCCGAAGAACGCCGCGTCGAAGCCGGCCACGTCGTCCAGGACCGGACGGGCGGCCACGTAGGCGGGGTCGTGGGCGGTGATCGGGTCGACCCCGGCGGCGATCATCTCCTCCGGGGTGAAGAAGCTGATGGACTCCACCCCGTCGCACAGGTTGCGCCAGAACCGGCCGACGTCCCCCGCGCCCGGGAAGCGGCCCGCCATGCCGACGACCGCGACGTGCCGGTCGAGGTCCGCCGCGTCGGCGTCGGGCCGGGGGCGCGTGGTGGCGACGGGGACCGGGAGGACGGGCACGGAGGCGGCGACCGGGGCCGTGGCCGGGGCGGCGACGGGGGCCGCGGCCGGGGCGGCGACGGGCGTGTTCGCCGTCCCGGCCGCCTCGGCGGTCCCGGCGCTCACCGCGGTCCCGGCGCTCGCCGTGGGCGCGGGCTCGGTGCTCGCCGCGGTCGCGGTGGCCGCCGGCCGGTCGAGCAGGGCGGCCAGGGCGCGCACGGTGGGCAGTTCGAACAGGGCGACCGTCGGGACCGCGACGCCGAAGCGCTCCTTGACCAGCGCGAGCATCTGGAGCGCGAGCAGCGAGTTCCCGCTCAGGTCGAAGAAGTTGTCCCGGGTGCCCACCGGTTCCACCCCGAGCACCGAGGACCACACCTCGGTCAGAGCCGTCTCGGTGGCGGTCAGCGCGGGGGTGTACGGCTGCGGCAGGTCGGGGCGCGGGAAGCGCCGCACCGCGGCCGCCGCGGGCGCCGGTGCCTGCTCGCGCGGGGCGGGCAGCCGTCCGTCCAGCCCGTCCACCGCGACGACGACCGCGGGGCCCGCCGCGGCCAGCACCCGGTCGAAGGCGTCGAGCGCCTCGGGGCCGCTCATGGCGTGCGCGGCCATCGACGCCCCGAAGCGGCCGTCGAGCCGTTCCCGGGTGCCCGGCCAGGTGTCCCAGGCGGCGGCGATCCAGCGGGTGGTCGCCGCGCCCCGGCCGTGCGCCCGGGCGATCAGCGCCGCGTTCGCCGCCGCGTACCCGCCGAACGTCACCCCGCCCAGCAGGGCCGAGGTGGAGGAGAACAGCACGCACCACTGCGGCGCCCGCCCGGCGTCCAGCGCGTCCACGACACCGGCCAGCACCCGCGCGCCGTCGACCTTCGCGCCGAACTGCCGGGCGGTGCCGGCCTCGTCCACGTCGCACAGCGGCACGAAACCGGCCGGCTGCGCGTCGGCGGCGGCGTGCACCACACCGTCGATCCGCCCGCCGGCGAACAACTCCCGCACCGCGTCCGGGTCGGTGACGTCCACCCGCGGCGTCTCGACCCCGGCGCCCAGCGCGCGCAACCGGGCCACCGCGACCGCCCGCGGATCGGCCGGATCGTCGGGCAGGCCGGTGCGGCCGGCCAGCACCAGGCGCCCGGCTCCCCGGCGCGCCAGGTGCTCCGCCACGGTCAGCCCGACCGGGCCCAGGCCCCCGGTGACCAGGTAACTGCCGCCCGCCCGGACGGCGGAGGCCGTCGCGGCCGGCCGGACCGGTGCGTAGCGCGGTAGGTGGCGCAGGCCGGCGCGGTGGGCGACCAGGACCGCGTCGCACGGGCGGCCCAGCTCGGCCGCCAGCACCTCGGCGGCTTCGGCCGGGTCGTAGCCGGGGTCGAGGTCGACGCAGCGGCTCTCCAGGTTCAGGTACTCCTGGTCGGCCACCACCGGCAGCACCGCGACGGCCGCCTGGGCGGCGCTGACCTGCTCGGCGCCGGTGACGGTCTGCCCGCCGCGCGTGGCGACCAGCACCCGCACGGCCGCCGTTCCGTCGCCGGCGGCCGCCGCGAGCACGCGGGCGGTGGCCGCCACGACCGGCGCGCCGTCGTCGTCGGGGCCGCCGCGGTCCAGTGCGGCCAGGTGGACGACGGTGCCGCCGCCCGCGCCGGCCAGCCCCGCCAGGTCCGCGGCCGACGCCGCCAGGCTCACCTCACCGCCGGCCCGGCGCAGCAGCCCGGCCAGCGCCTCGCCGACGCCCCCGGCGTCCGCGACGATCAGGTACCGGCCGTCGGCCGCCACCGTCGCGCCGCCCGCTTCGCCCGCCGGCGACCAGGTCTGCTCCAGCAGCCGTACGCGCTCGGCGGCGGCCGGCGCCGCGGCCGGCCGCGGCTCCGGCTGCGGCTCCGCGGCAGGCGGGTCGATCCAGTAGCGCTCGCGCTGGAAGGGGTAGAGCGGCAGGCCGACCCGGCGCAGCGGGCGGTCCGCCCGGTAGCCGGTCCATTGTGGCGCGGCCCCGGCCAGCCACAGCCGGCCGGCGGCCTCGGCGAGCGTCTCGTCGGCCGGTCGCGGGTCGCCGGCCGCCGGCAGCGCCGCCACCACGGCGGAACGCCGTTCCGGCGGGCAGTCGCGGTGGTCGCGGGCCATCGCGCCGAGCGCGCCGCCCGCGCCCAGTTCCAGCAGCACGGTCTCCGGATCGGCCAGCACCGTCGCCAGGGCGGTGTCGAACAGCACCGGCGCGCACAACTGCCCGGCCCAGTACCCGGGGTCCGTGGCCTGCTCGTCGCTGAGCACCCGCCCGGTGACGGTGGAGACGCAGGGGATGCGGGGCGGGTGCAACGTCACGTTGTCCGCGACCCAGTCGGCCAGTCCGGCACGGAGCGGTTCGAGGAACTCCCCGCACGGGTACGGTCCGGCGGTGACGGGCCCGAAGGACACGCCGTCGGCGGTCAGCGCCTCACCGAACGCGGTCAGCGCCGCCGCCTCGCCGCACAGCAGGGTCAGCCGGGGCCCGTGGACGGCCGCCACGCCGACGCCCGCCCGTCCGGCGCGGGCGCGTACCTCCTCGGCGGACAGCGCCACCAGCGCCGTCGCCCCGGACGGCAGCGTGCCGACCAGCCGGGCGCGGTGCGCCGCCAGCGCCAGCGCGTCGCGCAGCGACAGGACACCGGAGACGCAGGCCGCCACGTACTCGCCGGCGCCGTACCCGGCCAGCACCGACGGCTCGACACCCCAGGAGCGCACCAGGGCGGCCAGGGCGTACCCGACCGCGAACACCGCGGGGTCCGCCGGGCCGCCGGCCGCCCCTTCCGCGCCGCCGCCGGATTCCACCCACCCGGCCAGCGGGTCGGCGCCGGTGACCTCGCGCAGCAGGTCGCGGCACCGGTCGAACGCGGTACGGAAGACCGGCTCGTCGCGGTACAGCCGTGCCGTGGCGGCCGGGTACCCCTCGTCGGTCCCCGCGATGAGGAAGCCCACCGGCCGGTCGGCGCCGCCGGTCACCCGCTGTCCAGCCGCGCCGCCCGCCCGTATCGTGGCCGCCGCGCCGCGCGCCGAGTCGGCGACCAGCATCCGGCGGTGCGGGAAGGCCGCCCGCCCGGTCCGCAGGGTGTGGGCGATGTCGCCCAGCGCGTCCCCGGTCGTCTCCAGGTGCCCGGCCAGCCGGACCGTGGCCTCCTCCAGGGCCGCCGCCGAACGCGCGGACCAGATCAGCAGTTCCGCGCCGCGCGCGGCGGCCGGCCGCGGGACCTGCGGCGCCTCCTGCACCACGACGTGGGCGTTGGTGCCGCCGATGCCGAACGCGCTGACCCCGGCCAGCCGCGCCCGTTCCTCGCGCGGCCACGGCCGGCGCTCGGTGACCACGGTCAACTCCGCCTCGCCCTCGGCGAGTTGCGGATTGGGGCGGGTGAGGTTGCGGGTCGGCGGGATCTCGCCGTGGTGCAGGGCCAGCGCGGTCTTGATCAGCCCCGTCACCCCGGCGGCCCGGTCCAGATGGCCGATGTTGGTCTTGACCGAGCCGATCCGCAGCGCCTGGCCGCGGAAGACCCGCTGGAGCGCCGCCAGTTCGGCCGCGTCCCCCAGGGCGGTGCCGGTGCCGTGCGCCTCCACGTAGTCGATGTCGGCCGGGCCCACCCCGGCGGCGGCCAGCGCCTCGGCGATCACCGCGGCCTGCCCCTCCACACCGGGCGCGGTGAAGCCCACCTTGCGGCCCGCGTCGTTGTTGACGGCCCAGCCGCGCAGCACCGCGTACACCCGGTCGCCGTCGGCCAGCGCGTCCTCCAGCCGGCGCAGCGCCACCACACCGACACCGCTGCCCAGCGGCGCGCCCAGCCCGGCGGCGTCGAACGCCCGGCACTCCCCGTCCGGCGGGGCGATGCCGCCCTGCTGGTAGAGGTAGCCGACCCGCTGCGGCACGGCGATCGACACCCCGCCGGCCAGGGCCATGTCGCACTCGAAGTTCGCCAGGCTGCTGGCCGCGACGCAGACCGCCACCAGCGAGGTCGAGCAGGCGCTCTGCACGCTGAACGCCGGCCCGGACAGCCCGAGCAGGTGCGCGACCCGGGTGGCCAGGGTGTCCTTCTCGTTGGCCAGCGAGACCGCCATCACACCGACGTCGCGGGCGGCGCCGGCCGGTTCGAGGTTGTGGGTCAGGTAGGTGCTCCACGCGCACCCGCCGAAGACGCCGATGGCACCGTCGAACCGGGCCGGGTCGCACCCGGCGTCCTCCAGCGCGTGCCAGCTGTGTTCCAGGAACAACCGGTGCTGCGGGTCGAGGATCTGCGCCTCCTTCGGGTTGACCCCGAAGAAGCCCGCGTCGAACCGGTCGACGCCGTCGATGACCGCCCCGGCCCGGACGTAGGCCGGGTCCGCCAGCAGTTGCGGGGAGACCCCGGCCGCCAGCAGTTCGGCGTCGGTGAACCGGGTGACGCCCGAACGGCCGTCCCGGACGGTCTCCCACAGCCCGTCGACGTCGCCGGCTCCCGGGAACCGGCCCGCCATGCCGACCAGCGCGATGTCCTGGCCGGCGGGCTCGTCGGTGTACTCAGTCACGGTGTCCTCGCTTCTGCGTGCCGGAAGTCCGCGTGCCGCCCGCCCTGCGCCGCCGCTCGCCCCGCGACGAGCCGGCGGCCACCGCGGCGGGCTCCTCGCCGGCCGCGTCCAGTGCCGCGGTGAACGTCGCCACGGTGGGATGTTCGAACAGCAGGGCCGGCGCGATCCGCCGGTCGAGAAGGCGCTCCAGGGCCGTCACCATGGCCATGCCGACCAGTGAGGTGCCGCCCAGGTCGAAGAACGGGTCGTTGACGCCGACCTGGTCGATGCCCAGGTAGTCGCCCCACACCTCGGCGATCGCCGTCTGAAGCCCGGGGCGCGGCGCCGCGAAGTCGGTCCGCAGCGGCGGCCGCGGGAACCTCGCCGACCCGGTGGCGACGGCCGCCGAGCCGGCGGCCAGCTCGTCCAGGTCGTTCATGGCCGCCCACTCGCGCACCGCCGCCGGCAGCGGCTGGCGCAGCGCCACCACGCTGCCGCGCACCCCGCCGGCCGAACCGTCGACCAGCCGGTCGAGCACCGCGCAGCCCGCGTCGTCGGTGAAGCCGTACCGCCTGCGGTACGCCGACTGCTCGGCGAAGACGGTGCCGGCCTGCTCGCCCTGCCAGTCGTCGTGCTGCCACTGGCCCCACGCCACCGTGATGACCTGGGTGTCGGGGGCCGCGGCGGCCAGCGCCGTGCCGTATGCGTCCAGCACGCTGTTGGCCGCGCAGTAGTCGCCCTCGCCGACGCCGCCGAACACGGTGGCGATGGAGGAGTAGAGCACCAGCAGCTTCGGCCTCGACCCTGCCGGGGTGTCCGGGCCGACCAGTTCCGCCAGCGGCCCCATGGCCAGCACCTTCGGCGCCAGCACCTCGCCCGCACCGGCCACCGTCCGCCGTTGCGTCAGACCGCCGCCCGGGACACCGGCGCAGTGCACGACCCCGTGCAGCGCGCCGAACTCCTCCTGCGCCCGGCGCAGGGCGCCCCGCAGGTCGTCGGGGACCCCGGCGTCCGCGGTCAGCAGCAGCACCCGCGCGCCGGCCGCCTCCAGTTCCGCCACGTCGCGCAGCACGGCCGCGGTGCGCCCGGTCGGCGCGCCGCGCAGGTCGGTGCGGCCGACCAGGGCCAGGCGGCGCACTCCGCGGCGCACCAGGTGCCGGGCCAGTGCCATGCCCAGCCCGCGGGTGCCGCCGGTGATCAGGTAGGCGCCGTCGGCCTGCCACGGCGTGCCGGCGTCCGTGCCGGCCGGGTCGAGCGGCAGCTCCGCCCAGCCCTTCAGCCAGCGCCGCCCGCCCCGCCAGGCGACCAGCGCCGGTTCGGCGGCCGGGTCGGCGAACTCCCACGGGCCGCGGCCCAGTTCGGCGGCCAGGGCCGCGGCCGACTCCGGCACGCCGGCCGACGCGGACAGGTCGACCCCGCGCCAGGCCAGCTCCGGGTACTCGGAGCGCACCCCGAGGCCGAGGCCGTGCGCCATGGCCTGTTCGGGGGCGGTCGCGTCACCGCCGACGACCTCCGCCGCCCCGGCGGTGACGGTCAGCAGCCGCACCTGCCGCCCGGTCGGCTGCCCGCCGAGCGCCTGAACGGCCAGCAGCAGGGTGTCGAAACCGCGCCGCACGGCGGCACGCAGCTCCGCGTCCCCGGCGAAGACCGCCCGGCGGGCCGGCCCCCCGAGGCTCCACAGGTGCACCACCTGCACCGGTCCGTCGTGCGCCGGGTCCACCGCGGCGAAGACGTCGTGGTAGTGCCCGGGGACGGCCGGGTCGATCACCAGGCGCCGCCCGTCGCGCCGCGTGCCGGTGCCCGGCTCGCCCGCCGCCACCTCCACCACCCGCAGGCCGGCCGCCTCGGCGAGGTCGGCCAGACCGGTGCCGATGCCGCCCTCGTCGGCGAACACCACCAGCGTGCCGGCCGGAGCGGCGCGGTCCGCCGGGAGCCGGGTGAGGTCGTGCCGCCAGGCCGGGACGTAGCCCAGCCCGTCGCCCGGCGCCTCCACCGCGGCACGCACCGCCGTCTCCGCGCGCTCCGGCCAGAACGGCGTCCGCTGGAACGGGTAGGCCGGCAACCGGGTCAGCCGGGGGGTGCCGCGCCGCAGCGCGGACCAGTCCAGGTCGACCCCGATCTCCCACAGCCGCCCGCACGTCTCCAGCACGCCGGTGTTCTCCTCCGGCCGGTCGCGGGCCGGCCACGGCGCGGGGAGGGTGCCCAGCACGGTCGGCCGCGCGTCACCGGTGACGTTCTGCCGCACCAGGCCGCCGAGCGTCTGGCCGGCGCCCAGTTCCACGTAGGCGTCGATCCCGCTGTCGACGCAGTGCTCCACGCTGCGGGCGAAACGCACCGGACGGCACAGGTGCTCGGCCCAGTAGCCCGGGTCGGTGGCCTGCTCGTCGGTCAGCGGCGCGCCGGTGACGTTCGAGACGATGCCGACGCGCGGTGCCCGGCGCGGGACGGAGGCGACCAGTGCCGCCAGCTTGTCCTGCGCGGGGTGCAGCAGCGAGGAGTGGAACGCGTGCGCGGAGCGCAGGACCCGGGCCGCCGTGCCGTCGGCCACCAGCCGCGCCCTCGCGGACTCGATTTCCTGCGGGGCGCCGCTGAGCACCGTCATCCGCGGCCCGTTGAGCGCCGCCACGTCCACCCGCGCCCCGCAGTCGGCCAGCGACCGGCGCACCTCGTCGCCGCCGGCCGCGACCGCGAGCATCCGCCCCGCCGGTGCTGCCGCGATCAGCCGGGCCCGTTCGCCCACCAGCCACAGCGCGTCCGGCAGGGTGAACACACCGGCCAGGCAGGCCGCGACGTACTCGCCCAGGCTGTAGCCGATCAGCAGGTCGGGTGTGATGCCGCGGTGGCCGAGCAGCCGGGCCAGCGCGTACTGCACGGTGAACAGGAAGGGGTGGGCGACCTCGGCGTGCTCCAGCGGGTCGTCGGCGTCGCCGGGGCCGGGCTCGCCGCGGCCGGGGAAGACCTGCGGTGCGTCCTCGTCGGCCGGCGGCTCGGCGAGCAGCACCGCCCGCAGGTCGACACCGCACCGTTCGGCGGCCAGCGCGAGGCATTCGTCGGCCGCCGCCGCGAACACCGGCTCGGCGCGGTACAGCGCGCGGCCCAGGCCCCGGTACTGGTCGCCCACGCCGGGCAGCAGGAAGGCCACCCGGGGCCGCCGCGCCAGCCGGCGCACCCCCGGGGTGCCGGCGGCGGCGGCGAGCCGGGCCGTGGCGTCGGCGGTGTCGGTGGCGACCACCGCCCTGCGGTGGTCGTGCTCGGCGCGACCGCCGCGCAGGGTGTGCGCCACCTCGGCGAGGTCCGCGTGCCCGACGTGCCCGGCCAGCCGCGCCAGCTGCGCGGCCAGGGCCGGGGCGCCGGCCGCGGAGACCGGCAGCAGTTCGGGCACCGCCGGCTCGTCGCGCGGTGCGGCCGCCGGTACGGCGGGCGCCGCCTCCAGCACGATGTGCGCGTTCGTCCCCGACCAGCCGAACGAGCTGACCCCGGCGACCGGGGAGCGCTCCGCGACCGGCAGCGCGGTGAGGCCGGCCGCCGGCCGCACCGCGCCGCCGGCGAGCACCGCCTCGGCCGGGTCGGCCATGTTCAGGTTGGGCGGCACGAGGCCGTTCTCCAGAACCAGCACGGTCTTGATCAGGCCGGCGACGCCCGCGGCGGTGTGGGTGTGGCCGATGTTGGTCTTCACCGCGCCCACGTGCAGCGGCCGGTCGGCGCGGCGGTTGCCGAACACGTCGTTGAGGGCGCCGAGTTCGATCTCGTCGCCCAGCGGGGTGCCCGAGCCGTGCGCCTCGACGTAGTCCACCTCCGCCGGGGTGGTCCCGGCGGCGGCCAGCGCCTGCCGGATCACCTGCTCCTGGGCGCTGCGGCTGGGCGCGGTCAGCCCGTTGCTGCGCCCGTCCTGGTTGACCGAGGAACCGCGGATCACGGCGCGCACCCGGTGCCCGTCGCGCAGCGCGTCCGACAGCCTGGCCAGCATGACCAGGCCGCCGCCCTCGCCCATCAGGTAGCCGTCGGCGCCGGTGTCGAAGGTGTGGCAGCGGTTGGTGGGCGACAGCAGCGAGGTCGCGCAGCTGTAGACGTACAGGAACCGGTGCAGCGCCAGGTAGCCGCCGCCGGCCAGCGCGTAGTCGCACTCGCCGTTGCGCAGCGCCTGCACCGCCAGGTGGGTGGCGACCAGCGACGAGGAGCAGGCGGTGTCCAGCGACAGCGTCGGACCGCGCAGGTCGAAGTGGTAGGCCAGGCGGCCCGCGACGACGCTGGCCAGGCTGCCCTGTCCCATGAACGGGTCGGCGTAGACGTCCGTGCCCTGCCGTTCCGCCGCCACCTGCCCGTACTGGAAGGCGTCGGAGAAGCCCAGCAGCACCCCGGTCCTGCTGCCCGCCAGGCTCGGCGGCGGGGTCCCGGCGTCCTCCATGGCCTCCCAGGCCAGCTCCATCAGCATCCGCTGCTGCGGGTCCATCCGCAGTGCCTCCCGCGAGGAGAAGCCGAAGAACTCCGCGTCCCAGCCGGCGACGTCGGGCAGGAAGGCGCCCTCGCGCGGGGTGTACGCCTCCCCGGGGCGCGGCGCCGCGTCGAACCGCCCGGGCGGCACCTGCCCGATCCGCGCGCTGCGGCCCTCGCGCAGCAACTGCCAGTAGGCGTCGACCCCCTCGGCGTCCGGGAACCGGCAGGACATGCCGATGACGGCGATCGGCTCGTGCTCCCGAGCGTCCGCCTCCGCCAGGCGGTTGCGGGCGTCCGCCAGTTCGGCGGTCGCGCGCTGAAGGTACTCGCGGAGCTTGTCCTCGCCCGCCATTGGTGACCCCAATCCCGATGTCCGTCAGCGCCGCGCCGTTGGCGCGGCCGGTCAGCTGCGTGCGTCGATGAACGCGAAGATCTCCTCGTCCGATCCCAGGTCCGGCCCGGCGGCCGCCGCCCCGGCCCCCGCCGGCGCGGTGACGTGCCCGAGCGTGTCGTGCAGCGCGGCGGCCATCCGGTCCCGCTCGGCCGGGTCGGCGTCGGCCAGCCGGGCGACCACCTGTTCCAGGGCCTGCCGCAGCAGTTCCTCCGCCGAGGGTTCGACCGCCACCAGCTCGCCCAGCAGGTACCCGGCCAGCGCGGTCACGGTGGGGTGGTTGAACACCAGGGAGGCCGGCAGCCGCAGGCCGGTGCGCGCGGTCAGCCGGTTGCGCAGTTCCACCGACATCAGCGAGTCGAGCCCCAGCTCCCGCAGGGGCCGGCCCACGTCGACGGTCTCCGCCGAGCGGTGGCCCAGGGAGACGGCCACCTGCTCGCGTACGAAGTCCAGCAGCGCCTCGGACGCCCCGGCCCGGTCCAGCCGCGCCAGCTGATCGGTGAGCGTCTCGGGGGCCGGGCCGGGGTCGGCGGCCGGTCCGCCCACCGCCGCCCGCGGTGGCGGGGGGACCAGGGCGCGCAGCACCGCCGGTACCTCGCCGCCACCCGCGAGCGTGGCGCGCAGGCCGGAGGTGTCCCAGCGGGCGGCCACCACGGCCGCCGAGCCGTCGTCCGCCCGGCGCAGGGCCGCGTCGAACAGGTCGAGGCCGTGCCCGCTGCCCAGGAGCGCGACGCCGGTGCCGGACAACCGGGCGGTGTCGGCGCCGGACAGGCCCGCGGTCATCGTGCTCGGCGACGCCCACAGGCCCCACGCGATGGACACCGCCGGCAGCCCGAGCGCGCGCCGGTGCTCCGCCAGTGCGTCCAGGAACGCGTTGGCCGCCGCGTAGTTGCCCTGTCCCGCGGTGCCGAGCACCCCCGCCACCGAGGAGAACAGCACGAACGCCCGCAGCGGCGCGTCCCGGGTCAGGTCGTGCAGCAGCCAGCCCGCGTCGGCCTTCGGCCGCAGCACCGCGTCCAGCTGCCCCGCCGTCAGCCCCGCCACGGTCGCGTCGTCCAGGACACCGGCCGCGTGCACCACGGCGACCAGTGGCCGTCGCGCCGGTACGCGGGCCAGCAGCGCCGCCAGTTCGCCGCGGTCGCCCACGTCGCAGGCGGCGACGCGCACCGTCGCCCCGAGGTCCGCCAGGCGGCGCGTCAGCTCCCCGGTGCCGGCGGCCCCTTCGCCGGTGCGCGAGACGAGCAGCAGGTCGCGCGCGCCGTGTTCGACCACCAGGCGTTCCGCGACCAGCGAACCGAGCCCGCCGGTGCCGCCGGTGACCAGGACCGTCCCGCCGCCCAGGTCCACCGGGGCGCCGCCGGTCGCCGCGCGCCGGGCCACCCGGGGCACCAGCAGGCGCCCGTCGCGCACCGCGCACTGCGGTTCGCCCGCCCCGGCCACGGCGGCCAGCGCGGCCGCCAGGCCCTGCGGCGCGCCGCCGACGTCGGCCAGCGCGAACCGGCCCGGGTGCTCGGTGGCGGCCGAGCGCACCAGCCCCCACACCGGGGCGCCGTCCAGTGAGCGGGGGTCGGCCAGGAACACCAGCCGGGAACCGCCGAACCGGTCGTCGGCCACCCACCCGCGCACCAGCCGCAGCACCTCCCGCAGCCGCGACCGCACCGCGGGCAGCGGATCGCCGCCGCCGGGCACCGGGTGCGGGCCGGGCACCACGACGACCGGCGGCACCGGGTCCGGCAGCGCGTCAAGTCCGTCGCGGGCCACCGCGTCGAGACCGGCCGCCCGCAGCGCCCCGAAGACCTCGTCGGTGAAGGCACCGGTGCCGACCACCGCCCAGCGGTCCGCCGGCGCGCCCGCCGCGGCCGGGGCCGCCACCCAGTCCACCTGGTGCAGTTCGGCACCGGCCCCGGCGGTCGTCCCGGCGGCGGGGGCCGGGCGCAGGGTCAACTCCCCGACCCCGCCGATCACCGCCCCGGCCGCGTCGTGCAGCGACACCTCCACACCACCGGCCGCCGACCCGGTCAGCCGCACGCGCAGCCGGTCCGCGCCGTGCGCCGCGATCCACACCCCGGACCAGGAGAACGGCAGCAGCGGGCCGGCCGTGTCGAGCGCGTCGGCCGCGTCCAGCACCAGGACGTGCAGGGCGGCGTCCAGCAGGGCGGGGTGCACGGCGAACCGGCCCGCCTCCGCGTCGGCCGGCTCCGGCAGCGCCACCTCGGCGTAACGGCACTCCCCGTCCCGCCAGGCGGCCGTCAGGCCCTGGAACGCCGGCCCGTAGCCGTAACCTTCCTCGGCGAGCCGTTCGTAGGCGCCGGCCAGGTCGATCGGCACGGCACCCGCCGGCGGCCAGGCCGACAGCCGTTCGCCGCCGCGCGGCGCCGGCCCCCCGACCAGCCCGTCGGCGTGCCGCGTCCACTCCCCGCCGTCCCCGTCGGGCCGCGACAGCACGGTCACGGTGCGCCGCCCGGACGCGTCGGCACCGCCGACCGCGGCCTGCACCTGCACCGCGCCGGTGGCGGGCAGCACCAGCGGGGCGTGCAGGGTGAGTTCCTCCACCAGATCCGCGCCGGTGGCCGCGGCCGCCTGGAGCGCGAGCTCCACGAACCCGGTGCCGGGCAGCAGCACGCTGCCGCGCACCGCGTGGTCGACGAGCCAGGGGGCGGTGTGGCGCGACAGGCGGCCGGTCAGCAGCACCCCGCCGCCGTCCGCCACCGGCACCTCACCGGTGAGGACCGGATGCCCGAGCACACCGCCGTCGGCGCCGCCCAGCCAGTAGCGGCGCCGGTCGAACGCGTAACCCGGCAGCTCGACCGGGTGGCCCACCGGGCCGAGCACCCGCGGCCAGGCCACCTCGGCGCCCTGCACGAACGCCTCGGCCAGGGCGGTGGCGAACTGCGCCGGACCGCCCAGACCGCGCCGCAAGGTGCCCACCGCGCCGCCCGCCACGCCCGCGTCCGCCAGGATGTCGCGGACCGCGCCGGCCAGGATCGGATGCGGACTGACCTCGACGAACAACGGCCGCCCGCCGCCGGCGCACACCCGCACGGCCGCGTCGAACCCGACAGGTTCCGCGAGGTTGCGGTACCAGTACCCGGCCGTCAGCGCCGACCCCGGCACGAAGTCCCCCTCGCACGAGGAGCAGATCGCCGTTTCACCCTCCTGCGGCGCCAACTCGCCGAGCAAGGACAGCAGTTCGTCACGCACCGCCTCGACGTGCGGGGTGTGGGCGGCATACGCCACCGGGGTGCGGCGCAACTGGACGCGGCCCTCGTACGCGGCCGCGAACTCCTCGATCGCGGCCAGCTCGCCGGCGATCACCGCGCCCGACGGGCCGTTGTCCACCGCGACCCACAACCGGCCCTCCCACGGCCCGATCCACCCGCCCACCTCCGCCGCCGGCGAGCCGACCGCGAGCACACCGCCGGTACCGTCCAGCACGGCCAGCACCCGGCTGCGCAGGGCGACCACCTTGGCGGCGTCCGCCAGCGACAGCGCGCCGGCGACGTGCGCCGCCGCGATCTCGCCCTGGGAGTGCCCGACCACCGCGGCCGGCTCCACCCCCGCCGCCATCCACCGCCGCGCCAGCGCCACCATGACGGCGAACAGCACCGGCTGGACGACCTCCGTCCCCGCCAGCTCCGGTGCCCCGGGCGCCCCGGTCAGCACGTCGACGGCCGACCAGCCGGTGTACGGCTCCAGCGCCCGCGCGCAGTCGCGCAGGTGACCGGCGAACACCGCGTCCCGGGCCAGCAGTTCGGTCGCCATCCCGTTCCACTGCGCGCCCTGGCCGGGGAAGACCAGCACCGGCCGCACCGGCCCGCCCGGCACCACGCCGGTCCGCAGGCACGGGTGCGCCGTCCCCTCGGCGAGGGCGGCCAGCGCCTCGCACAGCTCCGCACGGCCGGCCGCCACCACGACCGCGCGGTGGGCGAACGACGGCCGGCGGGCCAGCGCCGGACCCGTCCCGGCCAGTTCCTCACCGGTCGCCGCGGCCGCGTACCGGCCCAGCCGGCCGGCGTAGGCCCGCAGGGAGGCGGCGGACCGGGCGGAGGCCACCCACACCAGGGGTTCGCCATCGGGCGCCGGTACCGGCCGCGGTGTCGCGGGCGGCTCCTCCAGGACGAGGTGGGCGTTGGTCCCGCTGATCCCGAAGCTGGAGACCGCCGCCCGCCGCGGCCGCCCGCCGGCCGGCCACGGCTGCTCCCGGGTCAGCAGCCGCACCCGGCCGCTGTCCCAGTCCGCCTTGTCGGTGGGCTGTTCGGCGTGCAGGGTGCGCGGCAGCACGCCGTGCCGCATCGCCATCACCATCTTGATCACGCCGGCCACCCCCGCCGCCGCCTGCGTGTGGCCGATGTTGGACTTGACCGAGCCGAGCCACACCTCCCGCTGCGCCGCCCGGTCCTGCCCGTAGGTCGCCAGGACGGCTTCCGCCTCGATCGGGTCGCCGAGCGCGGTACCGGTGCCGTGGGCCTCGACCGCGTCGACGTCGGTGCCGCGCAGCCCGGCGTCGGCGAGCGCCTGCCGGATCACCTGCCGCTGGGCCTGGCCGTTCGGCGCGGTCAGGCCGTTGCTGGCGCCGTCGGAGTTGACCGCCACGCCCCGCACGAGCGCCAGCACCGGGTGCCCGTTGCGGCGCGCGTCGGACAGCCGTTCCAGCAGCAGCATCCCGGCGCCCTCGGCGAACGCGGTGCCGTCCGCCTCAGCGGAGAACGCCTTGGCCCGGCCGTCGACGGCCAGCCCGTTCTGCCGGCTGAACTCCACCAGGTTGCCGGGGTTGGACATCAGCGTCGCCCCGCCGGCGAGCGCCAGGGAGCACTCGCCGCGGCGCAGCGCCTGGGTGGCCAGGTGCAGGGCGACCAGCGACGAGGAGCACGCGGTGTCCACGGTGATCGCCGGCCCCCGCAGACCGAAGGTGTAGGCGATGCGCCCGGAGGCCACGCTCGTCGCGGTACCGGTGAGCAGGTGGCCGTCGACCACCCCGCCCGGCTGGTGCAGTCGCGGCCCGTAGTCCGAGGCCATCGCGCCGACGAAGACGCCGGTCGGCGAACCCGCCAGGCCGGTGGGGTCGATCCCGGCCCGCTCGACGGCCTCCCAGGCCACCTCCAGCAGCAGCCGCTGCTGCGGGTCCATGGCCAGCGCCTCGCGCGGACTGAGGCCGAAGAACTCCGCGTCGAAGGTGTCCGCGTCGTGCACGAATCCGCCGAACCGGGTCGCGCAACTGCCCGGCCGCCCGTCGCCCGGGCCGTACAGCGCGTCCAGGTCCCAGCCGCGGTTGCCGGGCAGCGCGGTGATCGCGTCGGTGCCGGTGGCCACCAGCCGCCACAGCTCGTCCGGCGAGGTGACCGACCCCGGGTAACGGCAGCCCATCGCGACGATGGCGACGGGGTCCTCCTCCGGCGCGGCGTCAGCGGTGTCGGTTCCGGCCGCGGTGGTCGCGGTGGTCGAGGCGTCGGCCGTTCCGGTCCCGGCCGCGGTGGCCGTACCGGTCGAGCCGGTCGTCCCGGCCCCCGCTGCGCCGGTCCCGGCGGCCTCCGCTCCCGGATCCGCCCCGGCCAGCCGGGCGTACAGGGAGTCCACCAGCAGCCGGGGGGTGGGGAAGTCGAACAGGACGGTGGTCGGCAGGCGCAGACCGGTCTGCGCCTGGAGCCGGTTGCGCAGCTCCACGACGGTGGCCGAGTCGAACCCGAGGGCCTTGAAGGTGAGCGTCGCGTCGATCTGCGTGCCGTCGCGGTGACCGAGTACCGCCGCGACAGTGCGGGCGACCAGGTCGCCCAGCTCCCTGCGCGAGGCGCCCGCCACCGCACCGGACGGCTCCGGGGCCGCCGGGTCCGTCACGGCCCCCGCGGCGGCGGCCGGGCGATCCGCGCCGTCCGCGCCGGCCAGCCAGTGCCGATCGCGCTGGAACGGGTACCCGGGCAGGTCGGTCGCGACGGCGCCGGGCACGACGCACAGGCCCTCCCGGTCGACGGTGGCGCCGTGCACGTACGCCTCGGCGACGCCGCGCAGCAGCCGGCCGGGCCCGCCGTCGTCGCGCCGCAGCGAGCCCACGACGACGACGTCGCGGCCGGTGTCCTCCGCGGTCTCCTCGATGCTGCCGGCGAGCACCGGGTGCGGGCTGCACTCGACGAAGCGGCTGTGGCCCTGGTCGAGGGCGTACCGCGTCGCGTCGGCGAACCGCACCGGGTGCCGCAGGTTGGCGAACCAGTACGCGGCGTCCAGCGTGCCGGGGTCCACCGGCCGGCCGGTCACCGTCGAGACGAACACCTCCCGCGTCGAACGCGGCCGGATCGGCGCCAGCGCCGCCAGCAACTCCTCGCGCACCGCGTCCACGGCGGGGGAGTGCGAGGCGTACGTGGGCGACAGCATCTTCGTACGGTGCCCGGCGGCCGCCAACATGTCCTGCATCGCGGTGAGTTCGCCGACCGGGCCCGACAGCACCACCGACCGCGGCCCGTTGACCACCGCGACGGTGACCCCCGCGGCGGTCGCCAGCAGCCCGTCGACCACCTCCGGCGGCGCGACGACCGACAGCATGCGGCCCCCCGCGATCGAGCGGGTCGCCCGGGAGCGCAACGCGACCACCCGGGCCGCGTCGTCGAGCGTGAGCGCGCCGATCACGGTCGCCGCGGCGATCTCGCCCTGCGAGGTGCCCATCACCGTCCGCGGCTGAACACCCCGCGCCCGCCACACCTCCGCGAGCGAGACCATCACCGCCCACAAGGCGGGCTGGACCACGTCGGCGTGCCGCAGGTCCGGCGCGTCCGGCGCGTTCCGCAGCACGTCGAGGAGGCAGAAGTCGAGGTACGGCTCCAGGGCCCGCGCGCACGCGGTCAGCCGCTCGGTGAACACCGCCGGCCCGCCGAGCAGCCCGAGGGCCATCCCCGGCCACTCCGAGCCCTGCCCGGGGAAGACGAAGACCTCCCCGCCGGGAACGGCCCTGCCGACCACCACCGAACCGTCGGGCCGGCCCGCGGCGAGCGCGTCCAGCCCGTGGACCAGGGCGGCCCGGTCGTCGCCGAGGACCACCGCCCGGTGCTCGAACTCGCCCCGGTCGCGGACCAGTGACAGCGCCACGTCGGCGGTCTCGGCCGCCGGGTGCTCCCCGAGGTGCCGGGACAGGGCGCGGGCCTGCGCGTGCAGGGCCGGCCGGGACCGCGCGGTCAGCACCAGCGGGGTGCCGGCGGCGGGCGCGGCGGTCCGTGCGGCGGCCTCTTGCCGGGGGGCCTCGGCCACCAGCAGGTGGCAGTTGGTGCCGCCCACGCCGAACGAGCTGACCCCGGCGACCAGCCGGCGCTCCGGCTCGGGCCACTCGCGGGTGCGGCGCACCACCTCCAGCCGCAATGAGGCCAGCGGGATGTCCGGGTGGGGGGTGTCGAAGTTCAGGCTCGGCACCAGGCGGCGCCGCTCCACGCACAGCGCGGCCTTCAGCAGCCCGGCGACACCGGCGGCGCCCTCCAGGTGCCCGATGTTGGTCTTGACCGATCCGACGAGCAGGGGTGCGCTCTGCGGCCGTCCGGCGCCGAGCGCGGCGCCCAGCGCGGCGGCCTCGACCGGGTCGCCCACCCGGGTGCCGGTGCCGTGCAGTTCGGCGTACTGCACGTCGCGGGGGGCGATCCCGGCCGACCGGCAGGCGGCGCGGATGACGTCGGCCTGGGCGTCCGCGTCGGGCACGGTGAGCCCCTCGCCGCCGCCGTCGTTGTTGACCGCGCCGCCCAGGATGACGCAGCGGACCCGGTCGCCGTCCTCCAGCGCGGCCGACAGCGGCTTGAGCACCACCACACCGCCGCCCTCGCCGCGGACGTAGCCGTTGGCCCGGCTGTCGAACGTGTGGCAGCGGCCGTCCGGCGACAGCGCCCCGAAGTCCCCGAGCACCGCGCTGGTGGTGCCCAGCAGGTTGAGGTTGACACCGCCGGCCAGCGCCAGGCCCACCGTGCCGCGGCGCAGCTGCTCGCAGGCCAGGTGGACCGCCACCAGCGAGGAGGACTGGCCGCAGTCCACGGTGAGGCTGGGGCCGCGCAGGCCGAACTGGTGGGACACGCGGTTGGCGATCAGGGCGCGCAGCGTGCCGGTGAGGGTGTGCGGACCGGAGGTGCCCGACCGGTCGTGCAGCAGGGCGTAGTCGCCGCCGATCGCACCGAAGAACACGCCCGCCGCCGCGCCGCGCAGCCGTTCGGGCGCGATCCGGGCGTCCTCCAGGGCCTGCCAGGCCAGCTCCAGCGCGAGCCGCTGCTGCGGGTCCATCGCGGCGGCCTCGTTCGGCGAGATGCCGAAGAAGCCGGCGTCGAAGCGGTCCACCTCGGTGAGGAACCCGCCGCGCCGGTACCCGGTCGCCCCGGCGTCCGGCCAGCGGCCCCGCGGCACCTCGCCCACCGCGTCCCCGCCCGCCTCCAGCAGACGCCACAACTGCCCCGGGTCGTCGGCCCGCGGCAACCGGCAGGACATCCCGACGACCGCGATCGGCTCGTCGACCGCCGACCCCGTACTCATGGAAGCCATCCCACCCACCGCCGTCGCAGCAGAGCCAGAGAGAACCGGGAATATAGAAGACCATTCACGGGTGCGCGCATTTGTCCGCGCGCCGTTTTCGGCACAGCGACATTCCACGCGATGGGGCTGGGAGCGTCAACGCCTGCCGTGAATGCGGCGGTGGCCGGAAAGCGTCGGTAACAAACTGCCACCGCCGCAACGCCGGTACTTCACGGGTTGTCGGCCGGTAAGGAAAGGGCCCCGGCGGTGTGCGGCCGCGGGCTATGCGCCGACCGCCGGCGGAACCGCGCCGCCCGATGCGGAGGACACTTCCGTAATTCCACGGAACGCGCCGCAGAACGTTTCCGGTGGCGGCGGCGCACCGGTCGGCAATGCCCCACGGTCCCACACTCCGGCGCGGCCGGATGCGGCCGGGAGGCTGTTTTCGGGCGGCGCGGGCGAAACGGCGTGCCGGTCGTCACGCGTTCGCCGGGGCCGTACCCGCGCGGTCCCGGCGACGGGTCCCGTACGCCCCGTCAGCCCCCGTGGCCCGTCGCCGAGCGGGCCTCGTCCTCCCGGCGCGGCCACGTGCCGAACGTCCGCCGGCCGGCGTCCGCGTCGTCCTGCGAGGGGAACTCGGCGAACAGCCGTTCGCGGGCGAAGATCCGGGCGAGTTCGTGCAGGCGGTACCGGGTGCTGCCGCCGGTGCCGCTCTCGACGTCCACCAGCCGCGCGTCGACGAGGCTCTCCAGGGCGTCGGTCGCCGACGCCGCGTCCAGCTCCATCAGCCGCGCGGCCACCCACGCCCCGAAACCGCCCGGCTCCAGCATCCCCAGCCGGGCGAAGAGCGCCCTGGCCACCGGCGGCGCGGTCCGGTAGCCGCGCAGCAGCGTGGCCCGCACGTCGACCCCCTGGCCGTTGAGCTGGTCCAGCCGGTGCCGCTCGTCGCGCAGCAGCGCCACCAGGTCGCCGATGGTGCGGTGCGGGCGGGCCACCAGCCGGGCCGCCGCGCCCTCCAGCGCCAGCGGCAGACCGCCGCACAGGCCCACCAGCTCCCCGGCCTCGCGCGGTTCGGCCCGCACCCGCTGGCGGCCGATCATGGCGGCCAGCAGCTCCACGCCGTCCCCGGTGCCGAGCACGTCCAGCTCGAAGACGGCGGTGCCCAGCAGCGCGGCGGTCCTCGCCCGGGTGGTCATGACCAGGCGGCAGGTCGGCGTACCGGGGATCAGCGGGCGTACCTGCGCCTCGTCCACCACGTCGTCGATCACCGTCAGCACCCGGCGCCCGGCGATCGCGCTGCGGTAGCGGGCCGCCCGGTCCTCCATGGCGGCGGGCACCTCGGAGGCGGAGAACCCCAGCGCGCACAGGAACTGCTTGAGGATGTTGGAGACGTTCCCGGCCTGCTCCTCGCCGACCGCCATCCGGGCGTACAGCTGGCCGTCGGGGAACTCGGCGGCCAGGGTGTTGGCTATCTCGTTCGCCACCGTCGACTTGCCCACGCCGCCGCGCCCGGTGAGCACCGTCACGAGTTCGGTGTGCGGCCCGTGGTCGCCCACGAGCCGGCGCTGTAACGCCGCCAGCAGCTCGGCGTGCCCGGTGAAGTACGGCACGCGGGCCGGCAGCATGCGCGGGACCGGCACCCCGGCGCTGCTCCACGGCATGGCCGGTTCGGGCCGCTCGGCGTCCCCGTGGCCGGTCAGGGAACCGGTGAGGATGTCCTGGTGCAACTGGTTGACCGACGGGCCCGGTTCCAGCCCCAGCTCGTCGACGAAGCGCTGCCGCACCACCCGGTAGACCGCCAGCGCCTCCGCGCGGCGCCCGCACCGGTACAGGGCCGTCATCAACTGCCCCACCAGCCGTTCGCGCAGCGGGTGCTCGGTGACCATCGCCGAGATCTCGCCGACCACCTCGTTGTGCAGCCCGAGCTGCAACTCCGCCTGTACGCAGTCCTCCAGCACCTCGACACGCCGCTCGCTGATACGCACCTGGTGGGCGCGCACCACCCCGCTGTCGATGCCGTCCAGCGGTTCGCCGCGCCACAGGGCCAGCGCCTCACGGAAGGCGGCGCGGGCCGCCGCCGGCCGCTTCGCCGCGAGTTCGGACCGACCGCGGACCACCAGGTCCTCGTAGCGGTGCAGATCCAGTTCGCCCTGGTCCACCTCGATGGCGTACCCGCCGCCGCGCACCTGGATGCGCTCGCCCAGGCCGCAGCGCAGCAGTGCCCTGCGCAGCGCCGAGACGCAGATCTGCACCTGGGCGCGGGCGGTCGCGGGCGGGGCGCTGCCCCAGATGGCCTCGAACAGGCTCTCCAGCGACACGACCCGGTTGCTGTTGAGCAGCAGCAGCACGAGCACCACCTGCTGGCGCCGCGCGGTGATCGGCACCGGCTCGTCGCCCTCCACCTGCAACAGCCCCAGCACCCGGAAGTACGGCGGCCTGGCGGCGGTGAGAACGGCGCCGGCCGGTGACACGGTCCCGGCATCGGCCCAACCCGGTTCCCTGTCCTCGGTCGATATGACGGCTCGCACGCTGTGTCCCTTTGAGATCGCCGGACGAGTGGGGTCGTTCCGCTGCGTCACACGAGCACTTCGGCCGGCGGCGGGTGGCCGAGGAACGCGGTGGGACTCGCCGTCAGGCCGTAGGCGCCGGCGCAGAAGACGGCGACCAGGTCGCCGATCCCGGCGGGCGGCAGGCGGACCTTGTCCGCCAGCAGGTCCAGGGGGGTGCACAGGCAGCCGACGACGTCGACCGTCTCGCCCTCGCCGGCGTCGTCCCGGCAGGCCAGCGCCACCGGGTAGTTGCGCCGGATGACCTGGCCGAAGTTGCCGGACGCGGCGAGCTGGTGGTGCAGTCCGCCGTCGACGACGAGGTAGGTCCGCCCGCGCGACTCCTTGCGGTCGACCACCCGCGTCAGGTACACCCCCGCCTCGCCGACCAGGTACCTGCCCAGTTCGATGACCACCCGGGCCTGCGGCAGCAGGCCGCGCACCTGCGTCTCCAGCAGCTCCGCCAGGTTCTCGCCGATGCGGCCCAGCGCGAGCGGCCGGTCCCGGGAGGTGTACGGGATGCCGAAGCCGCCGCCGAGGTTGAGGTAGCGGACCGGGCCGGGCGCCGCCTCGGCGAGCCCGGCGACCAGCCGCACGGTCGCGCGCTGCGCCTCGCAGATGCTCTCCGCGTCCAGGTTCTGCGACCCGGCGAAGACGTGGAAGCCCTGGAAGTCCATGTCGGCGGCGGCCAGTTCGGCCAGCACGGCCGGGACCCGTTCGGCGTCGATGCCGAACTGCTGCGGGCCGCCGCCCAGTTGCATCGCGGAACCGCGCACCGAGAAGTCCGGGTTGACCCGCAGCGCGACCCTGGCCCGGATACCGAGCAGTTCGCCGACCTCGCGCAGCCGCACGAGTTCGTTGCCGGACTCCAGCTCGACCGTCACGCCGGCGGCCACCGCCTGCCGTAACTCCGCCGTCGACTTGCCCGGGCCGGCGAAACTCACCCGGTGCGGGGGCGTCGTGGTGTTGAGGGCCTCGCCCAGTTCCCCGGCGGACGCCACGTCGAAGCCGTCGACCAGACCGGCCATGTGCTGGAGCAGCGCGGGCATCGGGTTGGCCTTCACCGCGTAGCTCAGTTCGATGCCGGCGGGCAACGCGGCGCGCACCTCGCCGACGCGCTGGTCGATCAGCGCCCGGTCGTAGGCGAAGAACGGGGTACGGCCCACCCGTTCCGCCAGCCGGTCCGCGGGAATACCGCCCACCAGCAGAACGCCGTCGCGGCGTTCGAAGGGCGTCGCCCGTGTCGCGGTGGTCTCCATCATCGAGTTCATCCCCCAGGTCCGGCGGCGCATTTCGGGTCGGTTGTTCGCGCGTGGGGCGCGGCGTTTCTTTCCCTCGATGTCTCGCCCGGCGGACACGGCGGTGAACGCGGCGTGCCGGCCGGGGGACAGGACGCGCCGCACCGGCCGTCCCCCGCGGGGGTGACGGCTTGGGCGCTGCGTCCCGTACTCGCCTAGGTGGTGCCGGTGTCCGGCACCGGCGGCCAGGTACCCGGGGCCCACCACCGCGAACACGCCCGCCGGCCGGTCCGTTCGCACCGGCCGACGGTCGCCACGGCCATGGTGTGGCGGGCCGCGCGGCGAGCGCGGGGGCACCGTTGCTCCATGTCGACTCCCGATCGCGTCGTTGCGTTGCGGACAGAGCTGGTGGAACGCGGTTCGTACGGTGGGCGCGTGCGGGAGGTCGGCTGCGGCAGGTTTATGAATCGCCGGCGACTACGGCGACGTGACCGCTCGGTGAACGCGGCGGAGGTGATCAGGCGTGGCATGGCGGTGTGCCCACCGATGCCAGGTCCGCGGCGCCGCCACAAAACCGGCTCACCTGCTTCGGCATATTCCCGATTCCTTTACGATGAATCCGGCGGATGCTGTCCGGGCACGCGTCCTCCACGGCGAGTCACGGAGATTTACCCTACAGCAGCGCCACCCCGGTGAACCAGGGGCTGAACCGGAATGACGTGCTATCGCCATTCGACTTTGTCCGCCCGCCCCGACTGACCTGCGGCGCGGTTACCGTAAGCCGCCGAACGCGGATGCCCTCCAGGGCGTTTCGGGGCTCTTGCGCACGGCCGTCACGGACCCGGGTGCCATGTCGCCGGGAACACCCCGGTGTTGTTCCGGTTGTCCTGACATTGATAGCGGAAATCCCCCGGTGAACCGATTGCCGGTTAATTGCCGCACCCGGCGGCTGAGCGCCGAGCGCTGCGCGCTGAGCGTCTTGCGGCATCGGCGGCCCCCGGCACCGGTGTTGGGGTGGCTCGGTCACCCCGGGCCCCAACCCGCACGCACGGCACCGGTGTTGGCGTCACCCCGAGCCCCCGAGCATGCCGCGCCCCCACCCCGGGCGC
>NZ_JAAGKO020000072.1 GCF_027947535.2 Streptantibioticus silvisoli | reverse complement strand
GGGGGATGGGGGGGGGGAGGGGGTGGGGGGCGGGTTGGCGCACCGGGGGGTGGGTGAAGTGAGGGCGGAGGTGGGCACGTTGGCGGTCGTAGGGGTGGGTGAAGTGAGGGCGGAGGTGGACGTATTGGCGGTCGTGGCGGATGCGGGGGTGGGCGAAGTGAGCCCGGTAGTGGGCGTGTTGGGAGGCGCGTTGAGCGAGACGGCGGATGCGGCGGCGATGGTGGCGAGCGTCTGGAGGGGCGCGGCAGCGGGCGTGGTGGGAGCATCCGCGAATGGCGAACGCGGAGGCGGGCGTTGGGGCGGCGGCGGACGCAGCGGTGGACGCGGCGGTGGGCGTTACCGGCGCGTCGGCGAACGTGACCGGTGAACGTTGCCCGGCCGTCGGCGGGCCCGCCGTGGGGCGATCGTCGTCGTGTCGCCGCGTCAGGGTGCCGTCACGCGGCGCAGCCGCACATAATGGGGAGGATCGGCCGAGCGACGACGAAGTCGGGGGCGTCATGATCATGAGCGCGGATTTGCGGCAGCGGCGCGCCGTGCTGGAGGACGCCTGGTCGCGCTGGGTGCCGGTCGGCGGTGCCGGCGCCGCGAGCCGGGTGCGGCCCGAGGTCGCCGACTCCTGGCGACGCTCGCTCGGCTCGGTGGACCCCGGCCGGGACAGCGCGCCGGTCTTCGAGGGCGGTGCGGTGCAGGGCCGCTGGTCGCACTCGCCGCTGCGCCGCCCGGTGGAGGAACTCGCCGGCGAGCTGCGCACCATAGCCGACGACGCCGGGTTCGTCGCGGCGGTCACCGACGGGACCGGCACCATCCTGTGGACCTGCGGCGGCCGTGTCATGCGGCGCCGTGCCGAACGCGTCAACTTCGCGCCCGGTGGTCGCTGGGACGAGGCCGCCATGGGCACCAACGCGCTGTCGCTGGCGCTGCGCACCGGCCGCGCGCACAGCGTCTTCTCCGCCGAGCACCTGGTCGAGGCGCTGCACGGCTGGGTCTGCTATTGCGCGCCGATCACCGGCCCGGACGGCCGGGTGCTGGGCGTGCTGGACCTGTCGACCACCTGGGACCGTTCGCACCCGCTGGCGATGTCCACCGTCCGCACCCTGGTCACCGCCATCGAGGACCGGCTGCCGTCCGCCGCGCCGCCCCCGGCCGCCGCGCCCGCCGTCCGCCTGGAGTGCCTGGGCGGCGCCGCCGTCACCCGGGGCGGCGGCCGGCTGGCGCTGCCGCCCCGGCAGGTGGAGATCCTGGCGCTGCTGGCCCTGGAACCGGACGGCTTCACCCCGGAACGGCTGCGCGAGGCGCTGTACGGCGACCGGCGGGTCAGCGCCTCCACCTTCAAGGCCGAGGTCTCCCGGTTGCGCCGCGCCCTGGACGGCCACCTCGCCACCCGCACCTACGCGTTGACCCGGCCGGTGGCCTGCGACGCCGTCGAACTGCTGGACGCGGTGCGCCGCGGTGACACCGGCCGGGCGGTACGGCTGCGCCGCGGTCCGCTGCTGCCCCGGTCCGAGGCGCCGGGGGTGCGGGTGTGGCGCGACCACCTGGAGGTGACGCTCCGCGAGGCGGTGCTGTCCGCCGGATCGGCCGACGACGCGGTCCGCTACGGCGAACGCGTACCGCACGACGCCGAGATGCACCACCGCGCCCTCGGCCTGCTCGACCCGCTCGACGCCCGCCGCGCCCCCGTCGTGGCCCGCCTGACCGCCACGCACACCGACTGAATCATCACGTATACCGGCTGAACCGTGGCGTGTACCGGCTGAATCGTCGCGTACACCGATCGAACGTGGCGTACACCGGCTGAATCGTCACGTATACCGGCCGATACGTCGCGTACGCGGACCGATCGTCACGTACACCGATCGAACCGTCGCGTACACCGACCGACCGTCACGTACACCGGCTGAACCGTCGGCACCCCGCAGGCAACCGGCCCCGCACGTGACCGGCCCCCGCGGGCGGCGCGTCGCGTGGTCGCGTGGTCGCGCGCCAACCTTTCGCCAACCTCTCGGCGTCACCATGGCCCCGGCACGGCGGCCGGGACGGGCCGCCGCGTACGTCACCCTGCGAGGAGAGCCCATGGTTTACGCGAAGCCCGGCGCCGAGGGCAGCATCGTCAGCTACGCCGCGCAGTACGACAACTTCATCGGCGGCAAGTGGGTCGCGCCGGTCAAGGGCCGTTACTTCGACAACCCGTCGCCGGTGGACGGCCGCACGTTCTGCCGGGTCGCCCGGTCCAGCGCCGAGGACGTCGAACTCGCCCTGGACGCCGCGCACGCCGCCGCCGACGCGTGGGGCCGCACGTCGACCACCGAGCGCTCGGTGCTGCTCAACCGGATCGCCGACCGGATCGAGGAGAACCTGGAGAAGCTGGCGGTCGCCGAGACGTGGGAGAACGGCAAACCGGTCCGCGAGACGCTCGCCGCCGACCTGCCGCTGGCCGTCGACCACTTCCGGTACTTCGCCGGCGTGCTGCGCGCCCAGGAAGGGTCGATCTCGCAGATCGACGAGGACACCGTCGCGTACCACTTCCAGGAGCCGCTGGGCGTGGTCGCCCAGATCATCCCGTGGAACTTCCCGCTGCTGATGGCCACCTGGAAGCTCGCCCCCGCGCTGGCGGCCGGCAACTGCGTGGTCATCAAGCCCGCCGAGCAGACCCCGGCGAGCATCCTGCTGCTGATGGACCTGCTCTCCGACCTGCTGCCGGCCGGCGTGGTCAACGTGGTCAACGGCTTCGGCACCGAGGCGGGCAAGCCGCTGGCGTCCAGCCCGCGGGTGGCCAAGGTCGCGTTCACCGGTGAGACGACCACCGGCCGGCTGATCATGCAGTACGCCAGCGAGAACATCATCCCGGTCACCCTGGAACTGGGCGGCAAGAGCCCCAACATCTTCCTGCCGGACGTCATGGCGGCCGACGACGACTTCCTCGACAAGGCGATCGAGGGCTTCGTGATGTTCGCCCTCAACCAGGGCGAGGTCTGCACCTGCCCGTCCCGCGCGCTGATCCCCGCGTCCATCTACGACGAGTTCATGGCCCGCTGCGTCGAGCGGACCAAGGCGATCACCGGCGGCGACCCGCTGGACCCGGCGACCATGATCGGCGCCCAGGCCAGCAACGACCAGTACGAGAAGATCCTGTCGTACATCGACATCGGCACCCAGGAGGGCGCCGAGATCCTCACCGGCGGCGGGCGCCGCACGGTCGACGGCTACGAGGGCGGCTTCTACGTCGAGCCGACCATCTTCAAGGGCACCAACGACATGCGGATCTTCCAGGAGGAGATCTTCGGCCCGGTGGTGTCGGTGGCCACCTACGACACCGTCGAGGAGGCGGTGCGCCTGGCCAACGACACCCTCTACGGCCTCGGCGCCGGCGTGTGGACCCGGGACGGCAGCACCGCGTACCGGCTGGGCCGGGCCATCAAGGCGGGCCGGGTGTGGACCAACTGCTACCACGCCTACCCCGCGCACGCCGCGTTCGGCGGTTACAAGAAGTCCGGTATCGGCCGGGAGAACCACCTGCGGATGCTCGACCACTACCAGCAGACGAAGAACCTGCTGGTCAGCTACTCGGGCAAGAAGCTCGGGTTCTTCTGATGCCGCGCGTCGAGCGGGTCACCCTGACGCCCGCCGCCCGCGAGACGGTCGACCGGCTGACGGGGGAGCACGGGCCGGTGATGTTCCACCAGTCCGGCGGCTGCTGCGACGGCAGCTCCCCGATGTGCTACCCGCTCGGCGAGTTCCGGGTCGGCTCGCGCGACGTGCTGCTCGGCCGTGTCGGCGACGGTGTCCCGTTCTGGATGAGCGCGGACCAGTACGCCTACTGGAGCCACACCCACCTGACGGTGGACGTGGTGCCCGGCCGCGGCTCCGGCTTCTCCCTGGAGGCGCCGGACGGCGTGCGGTTCCTGATCCGCTCGCGCCTGATGACCGACGAGGAGGCCGAACGCCTCACCGCCGAGCCGCCGTTGCCCACCGGGGCCGACACCCCCGGCGCGGACGGCGACCCCGGCGGCGCGGCCGGCGCCGGCTGAACGGCGCCCGCGGGGCCCGGTCCCACGACCGGGCCCCGCGGCACGCCGGCCGTCACATGCGGGCCGCGGTGTCCGTACGCAGCTGGGGGAGCATCGCGTAGAGCTGGTCGCCGGGGCACTCGGTGTCGTTGAAGTCCCGGTGGCCGAAGATCTGGGTCGGGGAGAGGTTGTACTGGTAGCAGATGTACGAGCACATGCTGACCAGGCTGTCGTACAGGATGGCCGGCGGGGCCACCGACGTGTACGTGCCGTTGTTCTCGATCCCGATGCCCTGGCTGTTCTGGCCGACGGTGTGCGCGCCGACCACCATGTCGCTCCCCGCCAGCAGCCGTTCCAGGCTGCGGTGGCGGCCCTCCATGACGATGCCGCTGCGGCTGATGGTGAAGTGCTGGCCGGAGTCGATCCAGCCGTTGGTGTCCATGTGCAGGTCCTGGATCTGATGCGCGATGGCGAACGAGCCGGACTCCCCGGTGTCCGGGGTGTTCGCGAACGCGGTGTGGTGCACGATGATCTTGTTCGGGTTGTTGCCCGCGAGGACGACCGGCGAGGACGGCGGACGCGCGTCCCAGGCGGTCGTGTCGAAGATGTTGGGCTCCGGGACGGCGGCCTGGGCCGGGGCCGCGCCGATGATGACCGCACCGGCCCCGATGCCGATCGCGGCGGCCGAGGCGAGGAATCTGCGGCGCGGCATGGCCGCGTGGTCGTGGTTCGCCATGGGTGCTCCCGAGTGGGGTGAGGGAGTTTCAGGTTCGGGTCCTTCGGACCGCTGCTGAAACTTAGTGCCCATCAGGGGGCCCCGGACAGGGGTCGGTTGAAAGTTTCCGCCAACCGGCACGGTCTTGCCGCCGACCCGGCAGGACGACGCCTGCGCTGACAACGGGTTCCGCGGGAACGGGGTGGCGGAGGGGTCTTCGTGACGTATACGTCGGCTTGCGGCGTGCGTGGGCCTGCGTCGGCCCGGCCGTTTTCGTGACGCGTACGTCGGCCTGCGACGTGTGTCGACTTACGCTTGGCCGGGTGCTTTCGTTGCGTAATACGTGGGCTCGCATCGGCTTGCTGCGGCCCGGGTGCTTCGTTGCGTATTACGTGGGATCGCCGCCGCCCACGCCGTTTTCGTGACGCATACCGCTGTCGACGAGCAGGCGGCCCGGTCGGTGCCGGTACTGGCGGCGTCCGCCGTGCGCCGCTCATGGCCGCGCCGCCCACGGAGTGCCCCGGGCGGCGTTCCCACCGTCGGCGTCCCTCACCGGCGGGGCGCGGGGGGCGCCGGCCCCGATCCGGTCGGCGCCCCCCGCTGTTCCCCTCCGGGATCAGCCGGCGGACAGTGCTGACAGTTGCTGGGTCAGCGTGTCCACCGACTGGAACGTGGCGCCCAGCAGCGCCACGTGCTTCCAGCGCAGCACCCCGTCCGGTCCCACCAGGAACACCGCCCGGCGCAGACCCAGACCGGGTACCGCGATCCCGAACGCGCGGGCCACCTCGCGTCCGGTGTCCGCCAGCAGCGGCATCCGCAGGTCGTACTTGCGGGCGAACGACTCGTGGCTGTCGACGTCCTGCGGGCTGATGCCCCACACCTCGGCGTCCAGCCCGGCGAACCGCTCCAGGCCCGTGGAGTACGAGCACATCTGCTTGGTGCACACGCTGGTGTCGTCGCCCGGGTAGAACGCCAGCACCACGGGATGCCCCGCCGCCTGCGACAGCCGGTACTCCCGCCGGCTGAAGCCCTCGCCGTCCGCCACGCCGCCCGGCAGCGCGAAGTCCGCCACCTTGTCACCGATCTCGGGTGTGCCCGCCATCAACGCGTCCTTCCTCCGGGCGAACCGATCCGGCCGCCGTCCAGCTTCCGGCACAGGGTATTCGGCGCCGGCCGTGCGGCGGATGGGTGCGAATCCGCGATCCGTCCACCGCGCGGTACGAACGCGCCTGTGGGCCCCGCCGACCGGCTCCCGCCACGGTCCCGGCGGCGAGGCTCAGGCCGCTCCCCGGGTGCCGTCGCCCCGGGACGGCGGCACCCCGGTGAACGGCCGGCCGTCGGCGCCGGTGCGCCGCCCGTCGCCGTCCCGCCCGTCACTGTCCCGCCCTTCGGCCTCCGGAGCGTCCGCGTCCGGAGTGCCGGGCGGGTCTGCCGCGTTCGGCCCGTTCGGCGCGTCCGGTGTGTCCGCTGTGTCGTCCGGGGTGGAGAGCGGCTGCTCCGACCAGACGGTCTTGCCCTCGGCGGTGTAGCGGGTGCCCCAGCGTTCGGTGAGCTGCGCGACGAGGAACAGGCCCCGGCCGCCCTCCTCGTCGGCGGCGGCCCGCCGCACGTGCGGGGTGGTGTCGCTGGCGTCGAAGACCTCGCAGGTCAGACTGGTCTCGCGGATGAGGCGCAGCCGTACCGGCGGGCGGCCGTAGCGGATCGCGTTGGTGACGAGTTCGCTGGCGACCAGTTCGGTGGGGAACGACTGGTCGCGCAGGCCCCAGCGCGCCATCCGGCCGGCCACGTCCGCGCGCACCCGGGCGACCGCCGACGGTTCGAGGGGCACGTCCCAGACCGCGACCCGGTCCTCCGGCACCCCCCGGGCCCGCGCCACCAGCACCACCGCGTCGTCCTTGCCCGGCACCCGGGGCAGCCCGCCGGTCAGCGCGCCGCACACCTCGTCCGGTGAGCCCTCGCCGGCCGCCAGCGCCCGCCGCAGGCCCTCGCGGCCGCCGTCCGCCGCGGGCAGCGCCGCGCTGTACAGGGCCAGCAGGCCGCCCTCCGGAAGCGGGAACTCCGCCGTCTCGAACGGCAGGCCGGCGCCGAGCCCGAGCGCGGGACCGGTCCTCGACTCCAGGAACCGCGACGTGCCGTCCGGCAGCGCCACGGCCGGCGGCGGGTGGCCGGCGCTGGCCAGGCTGACCCGCTGGGCCACCGGGTCGTAGACCGCGTACAGGCAGGTGCCGCCCGGGTCGGTGTCGGTGTCGTTGGACTCCTCGTGCAGCCCGACCACGATGTCGTCGAGGTGGGCCAGCAGCTCGCCGGGCGGCAGGTCCATCCGGGCCAGGGTCTGCACCGCGGTCCGCAGCCGTCCCATGCCGGCGGCTGCGGCCAGCCCGTGCCCGGCGACCTGCCCGACGACCAGCGCGGTGCGCGCCCCGGACAGCGGGATCACGTCGTACCAGGCACCGCCGACCTGGCTCTGCGCGGCCGGCAGATAGCGCCGGGCCACGTCGACCGCGGTCTGGCGCGGCACGTCCTTGGGCAGCAGGCTGCGCCGCAGGGCCAGCGCGGCGGTGCGTTCCCGCTCGAACCGGGACGCGTTGTCGACGCAGGTGGCCACCCGTTGCGCCAGCTCCTGGGCGAGGGTGATGTCGTCGGGCTCGAACGGCTGCCCGGCGCGGCCCAGGAAGCGGACCTGGCCGAGGTTGCGGCCGCCGGCCCGCAGCGGGATCAGCAGCAGCGGACCGCCGCCGTTGGCCGGGGGCGGGGAGTCGGCCACCGTGCGCAGCGCCCGCGGGGCCGGGGCGTCGTCGGCGGAGGGCGTCGGGGTCACCACGGCGTCCAGCAGGTCGACGGCCGCGGAGGCGGCGAACCGGGGGACGGCCACCGCGACCAGCCCGCCGGCCACCCGGACCGCGTCGAGCGTGCTGCCGATCCGGGCGCTCGCCTCGTCCAGCAGCTTCAGCCGCTCGCGGGCCCGGAACCGCGGGGTGACGTCGATGACCGCGTACCCCACGCCGGCCACCCGGTTAGCCGAGTCCTCCAGCCGGAAGCAGGAGAACGACAGTGCCACCTCGCGGTCCGGCGAGGCGTCGGTGAGGCCGTGGTACTCGAAGTCGTTGACCGGCCTGCCGGTGCGCATGACCTCCTTCATCACGCCCATCACGTTCCGGGAGGCCGGCCGGGGCAGCACGTCGTCGATCCGCCGCCCGTACCGCGCGCCGGCCGGGACGCCGCCCATGCGTTCCAGCGCCGGGTTGATCCACACGTACCGCAGGTCGGTGTCGAGTACCGCCAGGCCGATGGACGTGCGGTCGGCGAGGCCGGCCAGTACCGAGCGGCCCACGTCCCGCCGGACGGCCTCCGCCGACGGCAGCGCGGTGACCATCCACCGCAGCTCCCCGTCCGCGTCCCGCATCTCGTTGACCCGGGCCCGTACCCGTACCGTGTGCCCCTCGTGGTGCCGCAGCGCCAGTTCCCCGGTGTCCCCGTCCCGGCACCAGCGGCTGACCAGGCCCTCGACGCGCACTCCGTCCGCCAGCAGCCGGTTCGCCCGCAGCCCGATGGCCTGCGCCGCGTCGTAGCCCAGCAGCCGCCGCGCCGAAGGCCCCCACGCGGTGATCGTCCCGTCGTCGGCCAGTTCCGCGGTGGAAACGGCTCCCGGGCCGAACGGCAGTCCCTCGCCGTCGCCCGTCGTCACCCGCCATGCGCCCATTCGCGTCCCGCTTCACCCTCCGACGGCCCGGCCTGCCCGTCACACCAGGAAACCACCTTTGGCCCGGGTTTTCCCTCCGTGCCCGCCCGGCCCGGGTTCGGTCGGATTTTTCCGCGATGCGGCGGCAGGCGGCGTTGGACGTAGCGGCGTGAGGTATACCTGCCGGCGCTGCCGCCTGACGGCTGACGCGGGCCCGTCAGCCGTCGTCGAGCGTCGTGGCGGCCTGCTCGGCGACCGCGCGGGCGGCGGCGGTGAGGGTGGGGGAGTCCAGCCGCCACTGCTGCCAGTACAGCGGTACGTCGACCGGCCGGTCCGGCGCCAGGTCGACCAGCTCGCCGCGCTCCAGCCGGCCGGCGGCCTGGGCCTGCGGGACCATGCCCCAGCCGAGCCCGGCGGCCACCGCGTCCAGGAAGCCCTCGGACGTCGGCACGTGGTGGCGCAGCGTCCCGGCGCCGGTCCCGCCGGTGACCGCGTCGGCGAAGGCGTCCTGGAGCCGGTCGCGCCGGTCCCACACCACCACCGGCACCCCGGTCAGCAGCTCGCCCAGCGGCGTCGCCGGCCAGCCCGCCAGCCACCGGGCGACGAACGCCGGCGCCGCCGCCGCCCGGTACCGCATCCGGCCCAGCCGCCGCACCGAGCAGCCGGCCACCGGGTCCGGCGAGGAGGTGACCGCCGCCATCACCAGGCCCTCGCGCAGCAGCGCGGTGGTGTGGTCCTGGTCCTCGCGGCGCAGTTCGAAGCAGATCCGCGCGTCCTGCGGCACCCGGCCCAGCGCCGGCAGGAACCAGGTGGCCAGCGAGTCGGCGTTCACCGCGATCGTCACCCGGGACGGCTCGCCGGCCGGCGTCATCCCGAGCTCGGCGAGCGTGTCGCGTTCCAGCCACGCCAGCTGCCGGGCGAACCGGGCGACGGTCCGGCCCGAATCGGTCAGCCGCAGCGGCTTCGTCCGTTGCAGCAGCACCCGGCCGACCCGTTGCTCCAGCGCCTTGATCCGCTGGCTGACCGCCGAAGGCGTCACGTGCAGCACGGTGGCCGCCGCGTCGAAGGTGCCCTCGTCGACCGCGGCGAGCAGGGTCCGTACCTGGTCCAGGGGCAGCTCGGTCGTCACGAGCGCTAATGATACGTAAGAATCATTAGCTTTACTGATGATGGCTGGAGTTCCTACCGTCGTCCGGTGACCCACTTCGTCTCCGCGGCCGCCGCGGGTTTCGGCACCGGCCTGTCCCTCATCGTCGCCATCGGCGCGCAGAACGCCTTCGTCCTGCGCCAGGGGGTGCGCCGTGAGGCGGTCCTCGCGGTCGTCGGCATCTGCACGCTGTCCGACGCGCTCCTCATCGCGCTGGGCGTCGGCGGCGTCGGCGCGCTGGTGACCGCCTTCCCCCGGGCCCTGCTGGCGGTCCGGGTGCTCGGCGGCTGCTTCCTGCTGGCCTACGGCGCCCTGGCCGCCCGCCGCGCCCTGCGCTCCGGCGAGAGCCTGCGGACCCCGGGAACCACCGCCGGGTCGGCGCGTCGGGCGGTGCTGACCTGCCTGGCGCTGACCTGGCTCAATCCGCACGTCTACCTCGACACCGTGCTGCTGCTGGGTTCGGTCGCGGCCGGCCACGGCACGGCACGCTGGGCGTTCGGCGCCGGCGCCATGGTGGCCAGCGCCTGCTGGTTCACCGCCCTCGGGTTCGGCGCCCGGCTGCTGAGCGGCCTGTTCGCCCGCCCCGCCGCCTGGCGGGTGCTGGACTGGCTGGTCGCCGCCACCATGGTCGTCGTCGGCGTCACCCTGCTCGCCGGAGCCTGAGCCCACCGGTTACGGCCGCGGGCCTCGGTGACGCGGCCGGAGGAAGGCACCCGCGGGGGCCGTGCGCCGGAGCCGGACCTCGTGGCCGGCCCCCGCCTGTCGGAGTGCGCCCCGCCCGGACCCTGCTCATCGGCGGCAGTGACAGGTGCCGGGTGAACGACCCCGCCCGCCGGACCCCGCTTGTCGGACCCCATGCGCCGGATGGGACCTCATGCACCGGAGTCGGACCTTCACGCGCCGACCGCCGGGACGTCGCGTCGGCCGCCGGGGCCGTTTTCCGCAGGACGGAGGCCGCGCCCGCACCGGAGGGTCTCCGCGCCGGCCGCCGGGCTCGCCCCGCATGACGCGAGCCACGCCCGCACCGGCCCCCGCGTGCGACTGCGCGTCAGCGCCCCGCGCCCGAACGCGGCTGCCCGTACGCCCTCGTGCCGGATGTCAACCGTCGCGCGTCGGCCACGGTCGGCGGTGCAAGGGCAAGGGTCACCCGCCGTCGGAGGCCGGGCACGCGCGGTGAGGCGGCGGGGGGCCTACAGCGCCACGCCGCCCACCGGCGCGGTCAGCCGGGCGGTGGTGAAGGGGCGGGCGGAGGGCAGCACGATGAGGGGGCCGGGCATGATGGCGGCCGGGCGTGACCAGTCGTACTGGGCGCGCAGCCAGCCGCGCAGCAGGGTGAGGTAGGCCAGCACGGAAGGCGTCGCGAGCGGGGTCAGGGACCGTTCCAGCCGGTGGTAGGTGCAGGCGCTCTCGTCGTGGAGGCGCGCGGCGCGGTCCAGCGCCCGCTGCGGGTGGTGTTCGGCGCCCTGCCGGAGCAGCGGCGGCAGCGCGGGCACGAGTTCGTCGACGGAGCGGCGGCGGGCGGCGGTGTGCACCCGCAGGCACCACTCGGCGCGTTCGGTGGCCAGCGCGGTGAGCCGGCGCAGGCAGTCGCCGGCCAGTTCGTCACCGGTGATCGGGCAGTCGGAGGCGATCTCCGCCATGATCAGGCACGGTGTCGCGGCGGTCGGCCCGGGCGGGGCCGGTTCCTCGCGCACCTGGCGCGACAGCCACAGCGTCAGCGCGGTGCCCAGCCGGCTGTACTGCTCCAGGCGGGCCATCGTGCCGGTGCGGTTCAGCAGGTCGCTCAGCACGTCCAGCCGGTAGCGCCGGCGGTCCGCCTCGCCGCGCGGCAGCCCGCCGGGCATGCCGCCGGGCACCAGCGCCGAGACGGTGGCCATCGCCGCGTCGGCCGCCGCCGAGGCCCGCCCGGTGGCGTCCGGCAGGCCCTCGCGGTGCGGGCGGAAGAACGCCTCGTCGTAGAACAGGGCGAGCGCCAGCCACTGCGCGTGCAGTTCCATTCGTTCCACGGTGGCATCCGGGCAGGTCCGGGCGGCCAGTGTGCCGAATCGGGCGTGGGTGATGCGGTGCCGCAGACCCGGCGTGGGGCACAGGCCGTTGGCCGTCGCCCAGGCGGCGACCGCGCGGTCCAGCCGCCGGGCGTGCGGACTGACGACCGGCGGCACGGGGCAGTGCAGCTCGGGTACCACCAGGGGTCCGGCGTCGTCGCGCATGGTCACTCCCGATCGATGCCCGGGGCGCGCTGACGCCCCACGGATCGCCACGGCGCATCGCCGCGTGCACCAGTGATACGTCCGGGAGGGCCGGGGAATTGACGTCCTGACACGAATGTGACGCACATCACATTCTCAATTGGCCTGATTCGAGCGGAAGTTGGCACCTGTTTGCTGGACCGGGTCCAGATCGGGCGCGGTCCTGACCGCATCCGGTCATCGGTGCGGCGGCGCCCGGCCGCCCGGCCGGCGGTCACTGCCGGGTACGGCGAAGGGCGGGCCGGGACCATCCGGTCCCGGCCCGCCCGTCCTGCTCGCGCGTCGGCGCGTCGTTCCCGTGCGGGTTACTCGCCCAGCAGCTCGGAGGTCAGGGTCACGGCGTTGTAGGAGCCCCAGCCGGTCACGAAGTCCCAGCCGCTGCCGGCCGAGAAGGCGCCGTTGCTGCCGCTGGTGATGTCGTGGAAGCCGGTGCCGTTGGCCGCGTACAGGGCCGGGTTGGCGAAGCCCAGGTCGGGCGCGCCGGCCGCGGTGGCCTGCTGGTTGTAGTCGGCGCCGAACGCCGCCCACTCCGGGGCCGCCGCGCTGGTGCCGCCGACCAGGGTCCACTCACCCTGGGAGTAGATCGACACGCCCGGGGTGGTGTCGGCCAGCGCCGCCACGTCCGGGACCTGGCGGTTGCCGCCGCCCTGCGACTTCTCCACGCCGCTCTGGTAGCTGGGCAGGGAGAACTGCTCCGAGACGCCGCCGCCGCCGTCGGACCAGGCGGTCTCCTTGCTCCAGGCGTTGCCGGAGGTGACGGTCAGGCGGGTGCCGCCGACACCGGTGACGTACGGGTCGCTCGCCGGGTAGTCCACCGACTGCCCGCCGTCGCCCGCGTCGTCCGAGCCGTCGTCGCCGGCCGCCGCGTACAGGCCCAGGCCCTCGGAGGCGCCTTCCTGCACGATGGCGTCCACGGCCTCCATGTTGGAGGCGGTGCGCTCGGTCTCCGCCTCGCCCCAGCTGGACGAGGTGGTCTTCACCCCGGCGTCCACGATGGCCTGGTACATGTCGGTCTCGCCGGCGTCGGTGTTGGGCGCCTCGAAGACCTTCACGTTCGCCTTGGGGGCGACCGCGTTGATCATCTCGATGTCCAGCTCGACCTCGACCTGGCCGTCGCCCAGCGCGCCGGAGCCGCCGTCGACCTTGGAGACGGTGGGCGCGGGGGAGCCCAGCGAGTAGTTCTTGACGTAGGTGCTGATGTTGGACGCCTGGAAGCCGTCGAACTCCACCAGGCCGACCGTCTGGCCCGAACCGGTGTCCGAGCTGGGGACGTTGTAGCCGCCCTTGATCTGCGCGGGCGTATAGCCGCCGCCGGGACCGTTGTGCGGGCGGACCGAGGTCGCCGCGGTGTGGTGCAGCACGGAGCGGTTGTTGAGACCGGAGACGTCACTGACGATCGAGGCGATCGAGGACGGCAGCGTCGGCGCCGAGGTGTTGGCGTAGAAGGAGCGGCCGGTCGCCGCGTCCTTGTAGGTGCCCAGCTTGGTGCTGAACGCCTTCTCCAGCTGCGCCGCGGTGCCGCCGGCGTCGATCAGCAGGTTGCCCGAGTGGACCGTGCCGACCGTCAGGCCCTGCGAGCGCAGGTAGTCCTTGACCTGCTTGACCTCGGAGTCGGTGCGGCCGAAGCGCGCCTGGAACTGGGCCTTGGTCAGGTAGTGGCCGTAGTCGGCCGAGTGCGGGTCGCTGACCTGACCGACGAACGTCGCCAGCCCGGCGGCGTTTCTCGGCGCGAGGCTCACGGCTATGTTCAGGTGCTTGCCGGCGGCCACCGAACCGGTCTTCGCGGCCTGGGTGCCCAGCCCGCTCACCACGTCGCCGGCGACCGCGGCGTGCGCGGCGTGCGGCTGTGCGGCGTACGCGGCGGGGATCGCGGCGACCAGCAGGGCGGGAGTGGCGGCCAGGGCCAGCAGCTTCAGACGTGACGTCACGGAGTTCTCCTGTACGTGGGGGTGCTCGATCCCTCCGGCGGGGGCGGAGGGGGGTAGGAGGAACGCCTTCCACGCTAGGAGTGCGGCCGGGACCGCGTAAGCGGGTTAACCCTTGCCTGCCGTGTGAACTCCGTGTGACGACAGCCGATCCGTGTGACCGGCGATGCGTCAACTGGTCACCCATGGCCCTGACGGTGCGTCAGGACGACGCGGTCGTCAGCGCTCTGGCCAGCGCGGTACGGGAGCGGACCCCGAATTTGCGGTAGACCCGCGACAGCGTGCCCTCGACCGTCTTGACGCTGATGAACAGCTCGGCCGCCACCTCCCGGTTCGTCGCCCCGCCGCCGACCAGCCCGGCGATCCGCGCCTCGGTCGGGGTCAGCAGCGGCGTGCCGCCGCGTTCCCCGGCGTCCAGCCGCTCCAGCTCCTCACCGGCCCGCGCGGCCAGCGGGGCCGCGCCCGCCTCCCGCGCGATCCGCAGCGCCTCGGTCAGCGCCTCCCGCGCGGCCGGCCGGTGCCGGGCGCGGCGCTCCACCGCGCCGAGCGCGATGAGGGAACGGGCCAGGTCCAGCGGCAGCGACGGATCACGCAGCCGGTCCGCCGACGACCGCAGCCGGGCCGCGCCCTCCTTGGCCCGGCCGGCCGCCGCCTCGCACAGCCCCTCCGCCCGTTCCAGCGCCGCCAGCACGCTGCCGGGCGCCGACCCGCCCGCCCGCTCGTACGCCTCGCGCACCACGCCGGCCGCCGTGTCCGGTTCCCCCAGCATCACCAGCGCCTCGGCCAGATCGGCGCACCAGTGCAGCATCGGCGGATCGGCGGCCCGCATGCCGTCGCCGATCTCCTTCACCCGCCGCAGCGCCTCCGCCGCCACCGCCGCGCCCGGCGGGTCACCGGCCAGCAGCGCCGACTGCCCCAGCACCGCCAGCGCCCGCGGCAGGAACAGCCGGTCGCCGGCCGCCTCGCAGGCATCCACCGCCAGCCCCGCGAGCCGCCGGCCCTCCCCGGGCGCGCCGCCGAACGCCGCGGCCAGCGCCGCCGCGTACAGGGCCGGCGGCGACTGCCCGCCGAGCCGCCCGGCCAGCCGCCCGCACTCCTCGGCGGTGCGCAACGCCGTACCGCAGTCGCCGGCCCGCACCTGCACGCGGGTGAGGACCACCAGCGTGGCCAGCGTCTCCTCCACCGAACCCGAGGCGCCCACCGTCTCCAGCAGCTGCCCGGCGCGTTCGCGGGCCACGTCCACCTGGTCGGCGTCGAGCGCCAGCACCGCGCGCATCCGGGCCGGCGCCCAGGCGTCCGGGCCGCCGCGCACCCCGCCGACCAGCGCGATCGCCCGGTCCAACGCCGCCTGCGCACGGCCCGGTTCGCCGGTCAGCGACCGCACCCGGGCCAAGGTGGCCAGCGCCTCCGACCACGCCCGGGTGTCACCGGCGGTCGCCGCCCGCCGCGCCGCGAACCCGGCGTGCCGCGCGGCCGCCTCCAACTCACCGGCCAGCAGCCCGCGGATCGCCGCCCAGTGGTGCAGCCACGCCTCCAGCTCCGGCACCCCCCGCGCGTCCCGCAGCCCGTCGGCGATCAACTCCCGTGCCCCGCCCAGCGCCTGGCCCGCGGTACCCAGCAGCACCAGCCGGGCCCGCACCCGCTGCCGGGCCGAGCCGGACCGGGCCAGCACCCCGCGCGCGATCCGCTCCGCCGCCCCCAGCAGCCCGGCGTCGCGCGCGTACTCGGCCGCCGCGATCCACCGCTCGCCGCGGTCCGCCGTCCGGTCGGCCGGGGTGCGCCGCGCGGCCAGCGCCGCCAGCCGCGCGGCCCGGTCCGGTGCGCCGCGACCGCGTTCCGCCTCGGCCGCCGACGTCAGCGCGTCCGCCGTCGCCTCGTCCTCGTGCGGATGGGCCAGCGCCAAGTGCCGTGACCGCTCGACGGGTTCGGCCACCGCACCGGCCAGCGCGGCGTGCGCGCGGCGCAGTTGGGGGCCGTCGGCCTCCGCGTACAGCGCCGCGCGCAGCACCGGGTGCCGGAAGCGGACCGCGCCGGAGGGGTCGGTGACCAGCACCCCGAGGCGCTCGGCCGCCGCCAGCCGGGCCGCCGGGCGGTGCAGTCCGGCCGCCCGCAGCAGCGCCAGCGCGGGCCGGTCGGCGGCGGCGCACAGCAGCAGCGCCTGCCGGTCGCCGGCCGACAACCGGGCCACCCCGGCCAGCAACTGCCCCCGCAGCGCGGCCGGTACCGCCACCCGGGCGCCGAACGCCCGGTCGGGGCCGTCGTGTTCCCACCACTGCTCGCGGGCCCCGGCCGGCGGCGCGGCGGTCCCGTCGCGCAGGGTGGCGCGCGCCAGCTCCAGCGCGTACAGCGGGTTGCCGGCCGCGGTGCGGCGCACCGCCCGGCGGGCGGGATCGGGCAGGTCCGGGACGGCGCCGGCCAGCAACCGGTCCACGTCGTCGTCGCCGAGCGGCGGCAGCGCGATCTCCGCGGTGCCGGGCGGGCAGCAGGGGCGGCCCTCGGGCGTGCCGCCGTCGGCGACGCGTTCGGCGGCGGCGACCCGTACGCCGGTGCCGGCCAGCCGCCGGACGGCGAACGCCAGCAGGTCGGCCGTGGGCCGGTCCAGCCACTGGAGCCCATCGACGACCACCAGGACGGGTCTTCGCAGCGCCAGCCGCCGCAGGACCTCGAGGAAGGCCACCCGTACCGCCAGCGCGTCGTGCCCGCCGGCCGGCCGGGGACCGTGCAGCAGGGCGGCCCGCAGCGCCGGGCGGCATCCGTCCGGCAGGCCGTCGAGCACCGCGTCCGGCACCGCCGCCAGCAGGTCGATCAGGCCCAGGTGGGGCAGTGCGGCGTCCTCCGGGGCGGGCGCGCACCGCAGCACGGTCCGCCCGCCGGCCGCCCACGCGTCGGCGACCGCGGCCAGCAGGACCGACTTGCCGCTCCCGTGCGGCCCGGTCAGCAGCACCCCGGTGCCCTCCGCCAGCGCCAGGCCGGCCGCCGCCCACTCGCGTTCCCGGCCGGGCGGGGCGCCGTGCGGCGGGCGCGGGTCCTGCCGTGCGGCGGGCGGACGGGGGTCCTCGGGCGGGCCGGGTACGTCCGGGGTGGCGGGGCCCTGCGCCGCGCTGCCGCCGCCGGGGGTCTCGCGTGCGGTGGGGGCACCTGGTCCTCGCACGGCAACGGCCCCTTCGAGTTCATCGGGTACGCGGATGACCCAGTGACACACACACGGCAGTGCTCATGACAACCCCGGGGGCGGCGGGTGTCAATGGAGCGTCCGTACGGCGGCCGTCAGCGAGGGGTGCGCCGGTCCGGCGGCGGCGGGGACTCGTCCGGGTGGTACGGCGGGATGTCGCGGCCCGGCTGGAAGTGCGCCCCCTGCCGCATGCGGCGCACCACCAGGCCCGCGTCGGCCAGCGCCACCAGGACGACCGCGCCGCAGACGCCCGCCCAGCCGGGGTGGCCGGCCGCGGCGAACGCGACGACGCCGACGACCGCGCAGGCCGCCCCGAACAGCGCCAGCCCCAGCCGCAGCCGCAGCGGACTGCGGGCCGAGATCGGTTCGTCACCGGTACGCATGCACATGCCTCCCACCTTCGACCGTACTCCGCCGCGCACGGCGCCGGGCCGCCGGTGAAGGCGCAGGTCACAGCCGCGAGGCGGGAGTCCGACGGCCGTGGAGCGGGTGCGCGGGGGCACCGCTGCGCTGCGGGAGTCCGCCGGGCCCGGAAGGCGTGCGCGGGCCACCGCTTCGGGCGGGCGCCCGGTGGCGTCGAACCGCGTGCGCGGGTCACCGCTGCGAGGCGGTGCCCGGCGGGTCCGGAACGTGTGCCCGGCGTGCAGCCGCCAGGTGTCGAAGCGCGTGCAAGGTCCACAGCTGCCCGGTGGCGTCGAACCGCGTGCGCGGGTCACCGCTGCCAGGCGGGCGCCCGGCGGGTCCGGAACGCGTCGATGCCCTCGGCGGCCTCCGCGGACGCGAACAGCCGCGCCGACAGCCGTTCCATCTCCTCGCGCCCGGCCGCCAGCGCAGCGGCCACCGGTGCGGACGCCAGCCGCTTGGACTCCGCCAGCCCCTGCGGCGAGGCCGCCCGCAGGCCGTCCAGGACCGCCTCCAGCTCGTCCGCCCCGGCGGTGACCAGGCCGGTGCGCACCGCCTCCTGCGGGCCGAAGACCTCGCCGGTGAGGAAGTACCGCGAGGCGGCCCGGGCGTCCATCCGGGGCAGCACCGTCAGCGAGATGACCGCCGGGGCCAGCCCGAGCCGCGACTCGGTGAAGGCGAACGTCGCCTGAGGCCCGGCCAGCGCCACGTCGCAGGCCGCCAGCAGGCCCAGCCCGCCGGCCCGCACGTGCCCGGTGGTCAGCGCCACCACCGGTTTGGCCGACGCCACGACCGCGCCCAGCAGTTCGGTCAGCTCGGCCGGCCCGGCCGGCGGTGCGCCCTTCAAACTCGCCCCCGCGCAGAAGGTGTTGCCGGTGTGGGTCAGCAACACCGCCCGCACACCGGGGTCCTGGCCGGCCGACTCCAGCGCCGCGCGCAGGGCGCCGACCAGCGGGCGGGTCAGCGCGTTGCGGTCGGCGGGGGAGTCCAGCGTGACGACGGTGACCCCGCGGTCGTACGCCACGCGCACCGGCGGCCGGTGATCGGACACGGTGAACCACCTTGTTCTTCGAAGGAGTTGGGCGAAGCAGTTCGGCGGGACGTCCAGACGCCGCGTCGGCCGCCGCCGCGGCGCGGCCGGGCGGTCAGTAGGACTTGGGCAGGCCCAGCGTGTGGTGCGAGACGAAGTTGAGGATCATCTCCCGGCTGACCGGCGCGATCCGGCCGACCCGGGAGGCGGTCAGCAACGACGCCAGGCCGTACTCCTCGGTCAGCCCGTTGCCGCCGAGGGTGTGCACCGCGGTGTCGACCGCGGCGGCCCCGGCCTCGGCCGCCGCGTACTTCGCCATGTTCGCCGCCTCGCCGGCGCCCATGTCGTCGCCCGCGTCGTAGAGCACCGCGGCCTTGCGGGCCATCAGCGCGGCCAGTTCGAGTTCGATCCGGCACTTCGCCAGCGGGTGCGCTATCGCCTGGTGCGCGCCGATCGGCTCCCGCCACACCTGCCGGGTCCTGGCGTACTCCACCGCCACCTCGAGCGCGTAGCGGCCCATGCCCAGGGAGAACGCGGCGGTCATCACCCGTTCCGGGTTGAGCCCGGCGAACAGCTGGAGCAGTCCGGCGTCCTCGTCGCCGACCAGCGCCCCGGCCGGCAGCCGCACGTCGTCGAGGAAGACCTGGAACTGCTTCTCGGGCGCCGACAGGTCCATGGCGATCTGCCGGAACTCGAAGCCCGGCGTGCCGCGTTCGACGACGAACAGGCACGGCTTGAGCTTGCCGGTGCGCGCGTCCTCGGTGCGGCCGACGATCAGCGTGGCGTCGGCGATGTCCACCCCGGAGATGAACACCTTGCGCCCCGACAGCAGCCAGTCGCCGCCGTCGCGCCGCGCGGTGGTGGTGATCCGGTGCGAGTTGGAGCCCGCGTCCGGCTCGGTGATGCCGAACGCCATCCGCGCGGAACCGTCGGCGAGCCCCGGCAGCCAGCGCTGCTTCTGCTCCTCGGTGCCGAACCGGGCCAGCACGGTGCCGCAGATCGCCGGGGAGACCACCATCAGCAGCAACGGGCACCCGGTGGCGCCCAACTCCTCCAGCACCACGGCCAGTTCGTACAGCCCGGCGCCACCGCCGCCGTACTCCTGCGGCAGGTTGACGCCGAGGAAGCCCAACGCGCCCGCCTTGTGCCACAGTTCGTCGGTCTGCCGGCCCTCCCGGACGCAGTCGGTGAAGTACCGGCGGCCGAACGAGCGGCCCAGCGCGGCCACCGACGCCCGCAGCTCCCGCCGCTCCTCGCTCTCCAGTGACACGTGGTCGAAGGTGAAGCTCATGGGGTGCTTTCCTTCCGTGGTCCGGTCGTGGAACGCTCTACGCCTGCGCGGACTCCGCCGCCGCGGCGGACACCACCGCCAGCACCGCGCCCACCTCGACCTGCCAGCCGGGCTCGGCGTGCAGCGCGGTCAGCGTGCCGTCGGCCGGCGCGGTGACGCGGTGCTCCATCTTCATCGCCTCCAGCCACAGCAGCGGCTGGCCCGCCGTGACCCGGTCGCCCACCGCGACGCCGGCCACCCGCACCACCGTCCCCGGCATCGGCGCCAGCAGCGACCCCGGCGCGGTCCGGCCGACCGGGGGCGGGAAACGCGGCACCGCGGTCAGCGCCACCGCGCCGGCGGCGGAGTCGACGAACACCGCCTCGCCGTACCGGGCGACCGCGAACTCCCGCCGCACACCGCCGACATCGAGCACCACCCGGTCCGGCGCCGACGACACCAGCGCCACCCGCGGGTGGTCGTCGGCCGCCAGCCCGTCCCGGGTCAGCCGGTAGCGGGCCTCGTACTCGCCGCCGTCGGCCGCCCGGAACCGCTTGACCTGCGGCTGCGAGGGCACGTTGCGCCAGCCGCCCGCCGGATGACGGCCCGCCGCGTCCGCCAGCGCCGCCGCCAGCGCGGCCAGCCGCAGTGCGCCGCCGTCCGGCGCCGGGGCCGGCGGCAGCCCTTCCAGGTACGAGGTCGGCACCCCGCCGGCGACGAACCGTGGATCGCCCAGCACCCGCACCAGCAGGTCCCGGTTGGTCACCGGGCCGTGCAGCACCGCGCGTCGCAGCGCGTACGCCAGCAGCCGCAGCGCCTCCTCGCGGGTGTCGGCGTACGCCGCGACCTTCGCCAGCATCGCGTCGTAGTGCACGCCGATCACGCTGCCGTCCGCCACCCCGGAGTCCACCCGCAGCCCCGGCCCGGCGGGCAGCGCGAACCGGTGCAGCACCCCGGTGCCCGGCCGCCACTCGTGCGCCGGGTCCTCGGCGTACAGCCGCGCCTCCACCGCGTGCCCGTGCGGCACCGGCGGCCGTTCGGGCAGCCGGCGGCCCTCGGCGATCCGGATCTGCTCGCGCACCAGGTCCAGCCCGGTCACCAGCTCGGTCACCGGATGCTCCACCTGCAGACGGGTGTTCATCTCCAGGAAGTACGCCGACCCGTCCGCGCCGACCAGGAACTCCACCGTCCCGGCGCCCACATACCCCACCGCGCGGGCCGCCGCGTCGGCGTACTCCAGCAGTTGACGCTCCGTCAGGTCGCGCAGGCCCGGCGCCGGGGTCTCCTCGATCACCTTCTGGTGCCGCCGCTGCACCGAGCAGTCGCGGGTGCCCAGCGTCCAGACCGTGCCGTGCACGTCGGCCAGGATCTGCACCTCCACGTGCCGCCCGTCCTCGACGTACGGCTCCACGAACACCTCGCCGTCGCCGAACGCCGCCTGCGCCTCCGCCCGCGCCGCCGCCAACTGCGCCTCCAGATCGGCCAGTTCGCGCACGATCCGCATGCCGCGCCCGCCGCCGCCGGCCGACGCCTTCACCAGCAGCGGCGCGGCGGCCCCGGTGCCGTCCAGCACCGGCACCCCGGCCTGCGCCATCAGCCGCTTGGCCCGGGTCTTCGACCCCATGGCGGCCACCACCCGCGGCGGCGGCCCGATCCACACCAGGCCGGCGGCCAGCACGGCGGCGGCGAACTCCGCGTTCTCCGACAGGAATCCGTACCCCGGATGCACCGCGTCCGCCCCGGCCGCCAGCGCCGCCGCCACGATCGCGTCGCCGCGCAGATAGCTGTCCGCCGGCGCGTCCCCCGGCAACCGCACCGCCGAGTCCGCCTCCCGCACGTGCGGGGCGTCCGCGTCGGCGCCGGAGTACACCGCCACCGTGCCGATCCCCATCTCCCGGCAGATACGCATCACCCGCCGGGCGATCTCCCCCCGGTTGGCCACCAGGACGGTACCGATCACCGCACGCTCCTCACCGTCGGACCCGGACCGCGCACCGGACTGCCTCACCCGTGCGCCCCTCACATCCGGAACACGCCGAAACCACCGCGCGCCCCCTCGACCGGCGCGCTGTGCACCGCGGACAGACAGATCCCCAGCACCGTGCGGGTGTCACGCGGGTCGATCACCCCGTCGTCGTACAGCCGCCCGGACAGGAACAACGGCAGCGACTCGGCCTCGATCTGCGCCTCGACCGCCGCCCGCAGCGCGCCGTCCGCCTCCTCGTCGTACGGCAGCCCGCGCGCCGCCGCCGACTGCCGGGCCACGATGGACAGCACCCCGGCCAGCTGCGCCGCGCCCATCACCGCCGACTTCGCGGTCGGCCAGGCGAACAGGAACCGCGGATCGAACGCCCGCCCGCACATGCCGTAGTGCCCGGCGCCGTAACTCGCCCCGAGCAGCAGGGAGATGTGCGGCACCCGCGAGTTGGCCACCGCGTTGATCATCATCGCGCCGTGCTTGATGATGCCGCCCTGCTCGTACTCGCGGCCCACCATGTAGCCCGTGGTGTTGTGCAGGAACAGCAGCGGGATGTCACGCTGGTTGGCCAACTGGATGAACTGCGCCGCCTTCTGCGACTCCGCGGAGAACAACACCCCCTGCGCGTTGGCCAGTACACCCACCGGATAGCCGTGCACCTGCGCCCAGCCGGTCACCAGGCTCGGCCCGTACAGCGGCTTGAACTCGTCGAACTGCGAGTCGTCGGCGATCCGGACGATCACCTCGCGCGGGTCGAACGGCTCGCGCAGGTCGGCCGGCACGATGTCCAGCAGCCCGTCCTCGTCGTAGCGCGGCGGCGCCGGGCAGGCGCGCGGCGCCGGGCCGGCCTTGCGCCACGACAGCCGGGCCACCACCCGGCGGGCGGTGCGCAGCGCGTCCTGCTCGTCGGCGGCGAAGTAGTCGGCCAGACCGGAGACCCGCGCGTGCATGTCCGCGCCGCCCAGCGACTCGTCGTCGCTCTCCTCACCGGTGGCCATCCGCACCAGCGGCGGCCCGCCCAGGAAGACCTTGGACCGGCCCTCGACCATGATGACGTGGTCGGACATGCCCGGGATGTAGGCGCCGCCCGCCGTGGAGTTGCCGAACACCACGGCGACGGTCGGCACGCCCTCGGCGGACAGCCGGGTCAGGTCGCGGAAGAGCGCGCCGCCCGGGATGAAGATCTCCTTCTGGCTGGGCAGGTCCGCGCCGCCGGACTCCACCAGGCTCACCAGCGGCAGCCGGTTCACCCGGGCTATCTCGTTGGCCCGCAGCGCCTTGCGCAACGTCCACGGGTTGCTGGCGCCGCCGCGGACCGTCGGGTCGTTGGCGGTGATGACGCACTCGGTGCCCTCGATCACCCCGATCCCGGTCACCATCGAGGCGCCCACCGGGTAGTCGCTGCCCCAGGCCGCCAGCGCCGACAGCTCCAGGAACGGCGAGTCCTCGTCGACCAGCAGCTCGATCCGCTCCCGGGCCAGCAGCTTGCCCCGCTCGCGGTGCCGCCGCACGTACTTCGGCCCGCCGCCCGCGATCGCCCGCTCGTGCTCGGCGGCCAGCTCCGCCAGCCGCTCCAGCACCGCCCGCCGCCGCTCGCCGGCCCCGGTGCCGTCCGTGCGGTCCGCGCTGTCGACGTCCTGCGTGCCCTGCGTGCCGTCCGCGCCGTCGATGCCCTGCGCGCCCTGCGTGCCCGTCACGCCTCCGCACCCCCGGCCGGTTCGCGCCCGGGTCCCGGCGGCCCGGCGAAGGCCTGCGCGATGTCCAGCCAGCGGTCCGCGCCGGGGCCGTGCGCCACGACCGCCAGATCGGCGCGGTGCCGGCGCCGGGTGGCCAGCAGGCAGAAGTCCAGCGCCGGGCCGGTGACCCGTTCCTCCGCCTCGGGCGGACCGTAGGCCCACAACTCACCGTCCGGCGCGGTCAGTTCCACCCGGAACTCCTCGGGCGGCGGGGTCAGCCCGCGGACCAGGAACGCGAAGTCGCGGGCCCGCACCCCGATCCGGGCCACGTGCCGCAGCCGCGCGGACGGCTCCCGCGTCACCCCCAGCGCGTCGGCGACGTCCTGCCCGTGCGCCCAGGTCTCCATCAGCCGCCCGGTCGCCATCGCCGCCACCCCCATCGGCGGCCCGTACCAGGGGAACCGGGTGCCCTGCGGCGCGGCCGCCAGCGCCTGCCACAGCCGGTCGCGCCCGGTGCGCCACCGCGCCAGCAGTTCGGCGGGCGGCAGCGCGGCCCCCGCGTCGGCACCGTCGTCGACGTAGCTGTCGATCGCGCCCAGCGCCTGCTCCGCCCCGGCGGTGAAGGCGTCCGGGTCGACGGCCGACAACAGCGCCTGCCGGTCGGTCCACTCCAGGTGCGCGATCTGGTGGGCGACGCTCCAGCGCGGCGCCGGGGTCGGCAGCCGCCATCCCTCGTCGCCCAGCGGGTCGACCAACGCGTCCAGCCGGGCTGTCTCGACCCGCAGGTCGGACAGCACCGTCCGTGCGGCGTTCGGTTCCGACACGGCAGCCCCTTGTCTGGTGAACGGTCAGTAACTTCCGCGTGCGGGAAGGCTCGCACCGGCCGCCGCGACAATCAAGCGTGCCCACGCGATTTCCGGCCCCCGGGCGGCGGGAGCGGTTGCGTGCCGCGGCGGTGGCCGACCCCGGGAACGGGCGTGCTCGCGGCGCCGGTGACATCAACCCCGGTCTCGCCAACCCCGGTCTCGCCAACCCCGCCTCGACAGCCCCGCCTCGACAGCCCCGCCTCGACAGCCCCGGCTCCGCCAACCCCGCCACGCCAACCGCGGCTTCGCCAACCCCGGCCTCGCCAACCCCGCCCCGGCGCCGACGCGTTCGGCGCCGCAGGCGTGCCCGCGCGGTGCCGGCCGACGGGGAACGGGCGTCGCGCGGCGGTGGCCGCGGCCGGGAACGGGCCCGCCGGGCCGTGCGAGGGCACGCCGTCCGGCCCGCGGCGACCGGCGGGAGCCGGTCCGCCCGCACCCCGATAAGATCTGTCCCCTTATGAGTGCCACTCTCGTCGCCAAGGATCTCGCCGCCGGCCACGGCGACCGCGTGCTGTTCTCCGGGCTCGAACTCGTCGTCGCGCCCGGCGACATCGTCGGCCTGGTCGGGGCCAACGGCGCCGGCAAGTCCACGTTGCTGCGGATGCTGGCCGGCACCGACCGCCCGGAGGAGGGCGTGCTGCGGCTGAGCCCGCCGACCGCCGTCGTCGGATACCTGCCGCAGGAGCCGGACCGCCGCCCCGGCGAGTCGGTCGGCGCCTTCCTGTCCCGCCGCACCGGGGTCACCGCCGCGCAGACCGCACTGGACGACGCCACCCAGGGCCTGGTCGACGGCGTGCCCGGTGCCGACGACGCCTACTCCGTCGCACTGGAGCGCTGGCTCGCGCTGGGCGGCGCCGACCTCGACGAACGCGCCGACGCGGTGGCCGCCGACCTGGGCCTGACCATCGGCCTGGACCAGCAGATGACCTCGCTGTCCGGCGGCCAGGCCGCCCGGGCCGGCCTGGCCTCGCTGCTGCTGAGCCGCTACGACGTCTTCCTGCTCGACGAGCCCACCAACGACCTCGACCTCGACGGCCTGGACCGGCTGGAGACCTTCGTCACCGGCCTGCGCTCCGGCACCGTCGTCGTCAGCCACGACCGCGAGTTCCTGGCCCGCACCGTCAACCGCGTCGTGGAACTCGACCTCGCCCAGCAGCAGGTCAACACCTTCGGCGGCGGCTACGAGTCGTACCTGGAGGAACGCGAGACCGCCCGCCGGCACGCCCGCGAGGAGTACGACGAGTACGCCGACACCAAGGCGGCCCTCCAGCAGCGGGCCCGCACCCAGCGCGCCTGGATGGAGAAGGGCGTCAAGAACGCCCGCCGCAAGGCCCCCGACAACGACAAGGTGGGCCGCAACGCCCGGGTGGAGGCCACCGAGAAGCAGGCCGCCAAGGCCCGGCAGACCGACCGGCTGATCGAACGGCTGGACACCGTCGAGGAGCCGCGCAAGGAGTGGGACCTGCGGATGGAGATCGCCGCCGCCCCGCGCTCGGGCGCCGTCGTCGCCACCCTCAACGGCGCCGAGGTGCGGCTGGGCGGCTTCCGGCTCGGCCCGGTCACCCTCCAGATCGACTGGGCCGACCGGGTCGCCATCACCGGGGCCAACGGTTCCGGCAAGTCCACCCTGCTGCGCGCGCTGCTCGGCCGGGTCCCGCTCACCGCCGGCAGCGCCGCGCTGGGCCCCGGCGTGGTGGTCGGCGAGGTCGACCAGGCCCGCGCGCTCTTCCACGGCGAGGAGGCGCTGATGGCGGCGTTCGGCGCCGCGGTGCCCGACCTGACGCCCGCCGACGTGCGCACCCTGCTGGCCAAGTTCGGCCTGAAGGCGGCCCACGTGCTGCGGCCGGCCGCCACGCTGTCGCCCGGTGAACGCACCCGGGCCGCGCTGGCGCTGCTCCAGGCCCGCGGCGTCAACCTGCTGGTGCTGGACGAGCCGACCAACCACCTCGACCTGCCCGCCATCGAACAGCTGGAGTCCGCCATGGCCTCCTACCGCGGCACGCTGCTGCTGGTCACCCACGACCGCCGGATGCTCGCCGCCGTCGAGACCACCCGCCGGCTGCGCGTCCAGGACGGCGAGGTCACCGAGGACTGAGCCGCCGCCGCCCCGCGCCCCCGCCCCTCGTCGCCCCTGGTTCCGGTGAAGGGCGAATCCGCAGGTGGGGGGCGCCGAGGGGGCCGCGAGGACCGTCCGGCATGATCGGGTGCGCCGACGAAGCTGGGGGAGTTGTGCGCGCGCTCGAAGCAGTGGAGCTGATACCGGTGGCGGCCGCGGCCGGCTGGATCGACGCCGTGGTGGGCGGCGGCGGCCTGCTCCAGCTGCCCGCCATGCTGGTCGCTTTCCCCGGCCTGCCGACCGCCACCGTGCTCGGCACCAACAAGGCCGTCGCCATCACCGGCACCGGCACCGCCTGCGCCACCTACCTGCGGCGCACCACCCCCGACTGGCCCTTCACCGGCCTGGCCGCCGCCGTCGCGCTGCCCGCCGCGGTGGCCGGCGCCCTGGTCGCCAGCCGGCTGCCCGGCGCCGTCTTCCGGCCCCTCATCATGGTCGCGCTGCTGGCCGTCGGCTTGTTCGTCACCCTGCGCCCGGACTTCGGCCGCACCCACGAACCGGTCCGCCTCGACCGCCGCCGGGCCAACCTGCTCGCGGTGCTCAGCGGCGGCGGCATCGGCTTCTACGACGGCGTCATCGGCTCCGGCACCGGCACTTTCCTGATCATCATCTTCCTGCTGGTGCTGCGCACCGACTTCCTGCGCGGCTCGGCCATGGCCAAGGTCGTCAACGTCAGTACCAACTTCGGCGCTTTGGTGGTGTTCGTCGTCGAGGGTCACGTCATGTGGCCGCTGGCCGCCTGCATGGCGGTGGGCAACGTCACCGGCGGCACCGTCGGCGCCCGCATGGCCCTGCGGCGCGGCGCCTCCTTCGTGCGGTACGCGCTGCTGGTCGTGGTCGTCGCCCTGGTGGCGAAACTGGCGTACGACCAGTGGGCCTGACGTTCGAGCGGTCCCGGGCGCGCGCACGAAACAGGCCCGACGGAGGGTCGCCGTCCCCGCCGAGGGGGTCTATTGTCGGCCTTGCGAAACCGATCGATCACCTCCCGCAGTCGTCGGGTCGCACGGAGTGGCCGCCGGCCGCGTCCGGCTCGCGGCGGAACCAGCCGCCATCGCCCGTTCGTTGAGCTGCCGGATGCCCGTGCCGCCGTGTGCCCAGGCCGCCGGGAGGCAGACCCCGACCGTGACGAGGTGGTGAGCCGTGGCCGTGTTCGTGCTGGGACTCGCCGCCGCCTGCTGCCTCGGGTTCGGCTTCGTCCTCCAGCAACGGGCCGCCCAGCGCGCCCCGCTCGCCGACTTCCTCTCCTTCCGGCTGCTGCTCGACCTGCTGCGGATGCCCGAATGGGTGCTGGGCATCGCCCTCATGGTCGGCGGCCAGGTCCTCGGCGCGCTGGCGCTGGCCCACGGCGAGGTCTCGCTGGTCGAGCCGCTGACCGCGACCAACCTGCTGTTCGCCATGGCCCTGTCCCGCCGCCTCACCGGCCAGCCGCTGGGACGCAGCGGCTGGGGCGGCGTCGGGCTGCTGGCGGCGGGGGTGACCGCGTTCATCGTCGCCGGACGCCCCTCCGGCGGCGGTGCGGCGGCCGGCCCGCTGCGCCACTGGCTGCTGTTCGGCCTGGTCGTGGGGATCGCCCTGCTGCTGACCGCGCTGGGCAGACGCCTGCGGCCCACCCTGGAGGCCACCGTGCTGGCGCTCGCGGCAGGCCTGCTCTACGGCCTCCAGGACGCGCTGACCCGCATCTGCGGCCAGATCGTCGACGACCACGGCGCCACCGAACTGTTCGTGCACTGGCAGCCGTACGTCATCGTCGCCATCGGCCTGACCGGACTGCTGCTCGTGCAGTCCGCCTTCGAGACCGCGCCGCTGCGCTCGTCCCTGCCCGCCCTGACCGCCGCCCAGCCGCTGGCCGGCATCGCCTGCGGCGTCGGCTTCCTCGGCGACCGGCTGCGGGTGACCACCGAGGCGCTCACCTGGCAGACGGCCGGCCTGGCCGCCATCGTCGCCGGCATCGTGCTGCTCGGCCGCCACCCCGCCATGCCCGAGGGCCCCTGCGCCCAGCGCGACCCCAAACCGTCCCTGGCCCGCCGCGGCCACCTCATGCGGCACTGATCATGCGGCACTGATCATGCGGCACTGATCATGCGGCACTGATCATGCGGCGCTCAGCCGGAGCCCTGCGGGGCGGTCGCGGTGGTGGCGGTGGCCGAACGCGGGGCGGGTCCGAACGCGGGGCGGGTCGGAACGCGGTGCCGGTCGGAACGCGGTCGGGTTGGAATGCGGTGCCGGTCGGAACGCGGTCGGGTTGGAACGCGGTGCCGGTCGGAACGCGGCACCGGCCCCCGCAGACGGCGTGTCGCGTCGGTGCGAGCACGACGCCTGTGCGAGCGCGCCGCGGGCCCACCGCGGCGCCGGAGCTGACGCCGCGCGCGCCTCACCGCCGCCCCGCCCCGAACGCCGCCCCGCCCCGAATACCGCCCCGCCCTGACCGCGCCGACCCCGCAGGGCGAACGTCCCGCGGGGCCGGCGCGGGGGACGTCAGCCCTTGCCCAGGTGGCGCGTCGGGATCGCGCCGGCCTCCAGCAGCAGGCGGGTCAGCGGCGCCGCCAGCTCCGTCAGCCGTGCCACGCCCTCCTCGCCCAGGTGGCGGTACGGGGCGAACGCCAGGCGGTCGGTGGTGTCCTCCACCGTCCGGCGCAGTTCGGTGCCGGCGTCGGTCAGCTCGCCGGCCGCGTCCAGCAGACCGCGCTCACGCAGTCGTTCCTGCGCCGCGGCCCACTCCTGCTCCGACCAGCCGCGCGTCTTCTGGCAGAACCGCGGGGTGAAGCCCTTGCCGGTGGCGGTGTGCGTCACCAGCGCCTCCAGGCCGTCCAGCTCCGCCTCCGCCAGCGCCACCAGGTGGCCGTCGCCGCGGTGCTCGCGCAGCAGGGTCGTCGCGTGCCACAGCGCCAGGTGCGGCGCGTCCGGCACCGGCAGGTCGGCGTTGGCGGCGTACAGCGGCCGGGCGCCGCTCCCGCAGGCTTCGGCCGCCCGCAGCGCCAGCGCGGCCGCCTCCGCCACCTGCTGCGACGCCGCGACGTCGGAGCCGAGCATCCGGGTCAGGTAGCCGTCGGTGATCCGGGAGCGCGCCGCCAGCACGTCGGCCGGGCCGGCCAGCTCCCACGCCCGCGGGATGTGCCGGGCCACCAGCGACGGGCTGAAGTTGTAGAAGGTGGCCGTCACCACTCCGGCGCCCACCGGGCCCATCGGCGCCGCGCGGCCGGCGAAGTAGGCCATCGCACCGGCCTCCAGACCCAGGGAGGTCAGCTCCTTCTCGTGCTCGGGGGAAAAGTAGAAGGCCGAGTGCAGCACGTTGAAGGCGTTGTAGCACCGGCGGGCGTCATGCGGGGTCAGCGTGGTCATGCCCGACACGTTACCCATCGGTAGCCGTTCCGGGGAGGGGGGTCCGCCCACCGTCTGCCCGGGGAGAGGGGCCGCGCGTCCGCCGGCCGGGCGGTCAGCCGGTCCAGGTGAAGCGCGGCGCCCGGCGCTCCAGGAACGCGGTGACGCCCTCGACCGTCTCCGCGCTGCGCCGGGCCTGGCCCTCCCAGTGCGCGACCCGGTCCGGCCCGGCGCCGGCGACGAACTCCTTGGCGGCGGCCTGCGTCAGCCCGGAGCGGTCGGCCAGCCCGGCGGTGAAGGCGGCGACCCGGCCGTCCAGCTCGCCGTCCGGCAGCAGTTCGTCGACGAGTCCGGTGCGCAGCGCGCGTTCCGCGTCGATCAGCTCGGCGGAGAACAGCAGGTGTTTCGCGGTGGACGGGCCCACCAGCGCCGCCAGCCGGCGGGTGGAGGAGGCGGGGTAGACGATGCCCAGCCGGGCCGGGGTCACCCCGAAGCGGGAGCCCTCGGCCGCGAACCGCAGGTCGCAGGCGACCGCCAGCTGGCAGCCGCCGCCCACGCACGCGCCGCGCACCGCCGCCACCGTCGGCCGGGGGAAGGCGGCCAGCGCCTCCTCGGCGGCGACCGCGCCGGCGCCCGGCTCCGGGTCGTCCAGCAGCCCGGTGATGTCCGCCCCGGCGCAGAACGTGCCCTCGGCGCCGGTCAGCACCAGGGCGCGCACCGCCGGATCGGCCGCCAGCCGGTCCAGCAGCGGGGGCAGGGCACGCCACATCGCTGTGGTCATGGCGTTGCGCCTGGCGGGATTGCTGATGGTGATCGTCGCGACCGCACCGTCACGGCCGAGCGACAGGCCCGGTTCCGCCATCCGTCCACCACCTCCGGGGGTTCCGGTCGGACTCTACCGGCGCGCGCCGCACGGCCGCGCGACCCCCGGGCCGGTGCCGCCCGCCGAACCGGAGAACAAACGCCAGCAAAGCGATCAGCCGTCGTCACCCTCGGTCGGAACCGGTCAACAGACGTCGGAAGGAGGCGAGTTGCGGACACCGCTGCGACCGCGGGCCGCGGCGGCGAAGACTCGGAACAACCGCGGACGCTCCCCGACAGGCGGCGGAGCCGGCGCGGAGACCGACACGAGGGTGGTGCTACATGTCGTTCAACGGCGCGGTCCCGCGCGGCCCGGTGCGGTCAGCGCTCACGGGCGCCCCGGGCCGGGACGGTCCGCCGTCCGCCGCGCCGCCGGTGGCCTACGACCGGGCCTGGATGTTCACCGCGCCGCCCGCCGACGCCTCGGTGCCCCGGCTGCGGCACGCGGTCCGCGACCTGCTGGCCCGCGAGAGCGTGCCCGCCGGCCCCGGCACCCTCGACGGGCTGCTGCTGATCGTCTCCGAGCTGGTCACCAACGCCGTGCGGCACGCGGCCGTGCTGTCGCCGCGGATCACCCTGGAGATCGCCGTCAGCCCCCGCTGGGTGCGGATCGCGGTCGGCGACGACCACCCGTACCGCCCCAAGGCGCTGGCAGCCGACCACGGCCGGACCGGGGGCCGCGGCCTGCTGCTGGTCGACGCCATCGCCGCCGAGGCGGGCGGCCACTATGACGTCGACCACACCCCCGGCGGCGGCAAGATCGTCTGGGCCGCGCTCCCCCTGCGGCGCGGCTGACCCGACCGGTCCGGCCGCACCGGCCGGCCCCGCCGGTCCGGTCGAAGGATCAGCTGCCCCGGCTGAACCCACGGGTCGGCCGACCCCGCCGCCCACCGGCTGAACCGGCTGCCCCGGTCGAGCCCACCGGCCCCGGCGGCCGTCCCCCGTACCCCGGCGGAGCCCCTACCAGCCGGCGGAGTCCCCGACCAGCTCGCGGGCGGCCGGGCGGGCCGCGTCCAGCACGGTGTGGAACCAGGCCGACAGCGTGGTGCTCCCGTCCAGGTCCGCCAGCTGGCCCGGCGTGACGAACCGGGTGTCCGCCACCTCGTCCGGGTCCGGGGCGGGCGTGGCGGTCACCACGCCGACGAACAGGTGGTTGAACTCCTGCTCCACCAGGCCCGACGCCGGGTCCGGGTGGTTGTAGCGCACGGTGCCCGCCTCGCGCAGCAGTGCCGGCGCCAGCCCCAGCTCCTCCGCGGTGCGCCGGGCCGCCGCGACGAACGGCTGCTCACCGGGGTACGGGTGGCCGCAGCAGGTGTTGGACCACACGCCGGGGGAGTGGTACTTGCCCAGCGCGCGCCGCTGCATGAGCAGCCGGCCCCCGGTGTCGAACAGGAACACCGAGAACGCCCGGTGCAGCTGCCCCGGAGCCTGGTGCGCCGACAGCTTCTCCGCCGTGCCGATGGTCACCCCGGCCTCGTCGACCAGCTCCAGCAGGATCTCCCCGGAAGCGGCCGGCGTTCCGGTGGCGGCCGTGGCACCGGACCGCGTCGGTTCCCCGGCGACCGGGGATTCGGTGAAAGAGGAGCCGGCGGCGGAACTGATCGGCATGGCCATCCTTCGCTGTAAGAACCGTTGAGCGCGCGTGGTGCGCGATGACGCCACGACGTACGAGCGGCACCAGTCTGCCGCACCGCGCGGGGCGCCCGCCGATTGCGCACGACGATCCCCCGTCCGTGTCAGCCCCCGCCCCGCGCGGTGCGGCAGAC
>NZ_JAAGKO020000071.1 GCF_027947535.2 Streptantibioticus silvisoli | reverse complement strand
GGCTTGGGGGTTCGGGGGGCGAGGTGGCTCGCGGGTTCGGCGGCTCGGCGGTGCGATGGTTCGGGGCAGGCGCTCAGGCACTCAGCTTGTTGTTCAACGCCCGTCTCGTCGAGGGCTCGGGGTGGGGCGGGTCGTCAGGGTCTTCACGATCTGTCCGGCGGGGAAGGAGAGGCGGGCGGCGGGGACGATCCAGGGTTTCCACGCGGCGAGGCGGTCGGGGAGGTGGAGCCCCTCGCCGGCCGCCTCCGCGGTGATCCCCCGGAGTCCGGCCACCAGATCGTCCACCTGCCGGGTGTCGATCCGGTGCGGACCGGTCGTCTGCCCGTCGTCGCCGACGCCAGCGGTGACCGGCTCGTCGGCCGGGAGTGATGCGAGTCGCTCGAGGAAGGTCTCCCAGGTGATGTCCTCGGTGGTGTCCTCGGTCTGGGCGTGCATCTGCCGGCACAGGTGTTGGCCGAGGGCGGGATGGGCGACGAGGGCTGCGAGCAGGACGAGGCCGGCGCGGTAGGGGTGGTGGGCCGGCACCGGGGTGCCGTCCGGCTTTGTGGTGGCGGGTATTTCCTCCAGGTCGTGCTGGTGGTGGGGTTGGCGCAGTGCGGTGAGCAGTCCGTAGCTGTTGATCAGGCGTTTGATCGAGCGGGGTGTCAGTGGCAGGTTCGGTGGTCCGACGATGCGCAGCAGCCTTGCCTCGTCCTCGGTGAAGGTGAGCGGGTCGGGCAGCTCGATGACGGGCAGGCCGTCGACGGCCGGTCCGTACATCTCCTCGTCCCAGGAGCCGTCGGTGGTCGTCGGCAGGTCTGCCGGTCGCCCTGTCGTGCGCAGCGGTTCGGTGGTTCCGGTGGTGGAGGCCGCCGTCCGGTTTTCGTCGGCACCGGTGGCGGGGGCTTGGATGTCGATGAGGCTGTTGATCATGCTGGTGTGGCCGCGCCGGTCGACGGGCGGGAGGGTCAGGACGACCTGGAAGATCTTCTCCAGGTACTGGGCGGGCGTGGACGCCTGGGTGTCGTCGGCGCCGTCGGCCAACACGTTGCCGGGGACGTGGAGGACATCGCGGTAGTGGGCGGCGACCGCGCTCAGCAGCCAGCGGGGGTCGATGGCCATGACCACGACGAACAGCTCGACGGCGAGCAGCAGGTGCACCGCTTCCAGCATCTCCATGACCCGAGCGGGCGGGCAGCGGTCGAGGTCGTCGATGTAGACGACGATCCGGTCGATCTTCGGCAGCTCGTCGCCCGCGCTGTCCCTGACCGGCCCGGCCCGTCCTGCATCCGCGCGGGGTTCGCGGGTGTCGTTGGCCAGGATGGAGGCCATACGTTCGAAGTCCTCACGGATCTGCGTCATCACCCCCAACTGGCTACGGTAGTCGCCCGCAGCCGCACGCTCCCCCACCAAACCCGCCAGCTGACCGGCGGCGGTGAGGTTCTGCATCTCCCGCTCCAAGGCGGCGACCTCGGCATCGGCCACCGCCAGATCGCTCTGCGCCCGGGCCCGCACCTTCTCGGCCACATCCCGCACGCCGGGAAACACGGCCTTCCAGGTCTTCCGCCCCTTGAGGAACCGACGCACCGAGGCCACCACCGGCGGCACACCGGCCAGCAGCGGAGCAGCCAGCAGCCAATGCCGTACATGGGGCGCCAGCAGGTGCAGCCCGAAGACGACCCCCGCCATGACCACCGCCGCCAGGACGAACCAGCCCAGGGCCGGAGCGAACAGGCGCAGCAGCACCCCTGCGGGACTCACGGTGTCGCCGGGTCTCACGATGGCGCGCAGACCCTGCAACGCGGCCCTGAGTCTGAGGCCGCCGAACTCCCCCGGCAGCTTCAGCTTCTGCTTCTTCCTCCCATCCAGGGCCCGCAGGGTCCGATCGAAGTCCGCCCAATCCGCAGCAGCCCGCTTCGCGTTCTTGCTCAGCACGTCGCGCCGCTCGCGGGCAGCAGCCAGCCGTTCAGGAACCCGCCGCCTGGCAACCAACTCGGCAGACAACGCCGACAACTCCCGCTGCGCCGCGCCCGGGTCCTCCCCGGGCGGTGCGGCGAGCTGCGAGAACAGTTCGGCAACCAAACTCGCCCACAAACCGGTCTCCGCATAATGCCAGGCGTTGAAACGCACCTGCCGCACAAACCGGCACGCCCCCGGACGACCGCTGCGCCCTTCCACCTTCTGGCGCACGAGGTCGAGGAAGTGGCTCTTGCCCTCACCCCAGTCACCGAACAACCCGACCGCCAGCGGCGGGCTCGCCGTCCGCGCCGTCACCAGCTCCGCAACCGCCCGCGCCTCCCCGTCCCGCTCCAGCTCATCGACCGCCCCCGCAGCGAGCCCGTCCGAGCGATAACCCGGCAGCCGAGGCACCACCGTCGGCCGACAGACCTGCCACAACCCCACCCTCCCGCCGTCGCTGCCGGTGGCGAGGAGGAGCCGGTCCCCGTCCCGCGCCCACCCCACCGACAACACGCCGCCCCCCGGGAAGTCGAGGGGTTTGCCGAGGGGGACGGCGTGGTCGGCATCCTTCTCCACCACCCACAACCCCACCCCCCCGCCGCTGCTGCCGGCGGCGAGGAGGAGCCGATCCCCGTCCCGCGCCCACCCCACCGACCACACGACGCCCCCCAGGCCGGTGAAGGGCTCACCCAGCGGCAACACGCCTTCCGGGATGGGCTGTTGGGCGTCTTGGCGGGGTGAGGTCGTCATGCCGCAATGATGCGCCAGCCCGACACCGGGGCAGGAGAAAGCCGGTCGCCGCACCGCTGCCTCTACCGCCCCAGGCGGGGCCGACCGTCCCCGCAATCGGAAACCGCTTCGGTGATCCGTGCGCTTCCAGGCAAGCAGCATCTGCTCCGATCACGGTTCCGCCCGACGCCTGCCCCGGATCGCACAGCCGGTGCAGGCGGTCACCTGTCGGAGAGGACCTCCCGGAACAGCGGGCGTCCGAAACTAAGCGACAGCGGAACGACGGGAGTGTGAGCATGTGCGTCGTGAAAGCTGTTGATCATGAAAAGGCCACGAGGGTAAGTGCGCTGCACGACGCTGTCCGCGTCGAATCCCTGGCTGTGCCGTCCCGGTTCCGGACCGACTTCTACGACTGCCTTGCAGGCCGCGCGGACGCGCTGTTCGAGTTGACCGAGGCAGTGCTGTGCACCGACGGACCGGTGCGATCGCTCGTCGACCTCGCGCTGGCACCGGAGCACCGCAGTGGTCACGGTTCCCTCTACCCCGGCCTGAACCGCGGCGGGCTCGACGTCGCCCGACTGCGGCGGGTGCTCGCCGGGGTGCCGCTGCCGCGGGAGCCGATGGCCGGCTGGTCCTGGCGGTGGATGTCTCGCCGGGGCTGCGGCCGGACACCAACACCGTGCCGGACCGCTCGTTCTGCCACACCTACGGCCGCAGCACCGCCAAGCACCAGATGATTCGCCGGCTGGACCTACTCGGTTGTCGCCGCCCTGGAGACCGGCCGTACCTCCTGGACCGCCCTCCTGGACGCAGTCCGACTCACCCCCGGCGCGGACCTGGCCGCCACCACCGCCCAGGCCCGCGATGTCGTCGAACGGCTCATCGCCGCGGGCCAGTGGGTCGAGGGCAATCCGGACATCCTGATAGTGCTGGACGCCGACTACGACGCCCCGCGCATCGCCCACCTGCTGTCCGGCCCGCCGATCGAGATCCTGGGTCGGACGCGCTCGGACCAGGTCATGCGCCACCCGACACCGCCGCGCGTCTGCGCCCCCAAGGGCGGCCGACCGCCCAAACTCGGCGGGGAGTTCGTCTTCGACCACCCCGCCACCTGGGGCGAGGAACAGGCCGTCACGGTCTCCGACACCCGGCCCTACGGCACGGCCACCACGCGGGCCTGGGACCGGCTGCACCCGAGGCTGATCCGCCGGGCCGCCTGGCTCGACCACGACGGCCCTCTGCCGATCATCGAGGGCACCGTCATCCGCCTGGACGTCGAACACCTGCCGTCCGGCGGGGTCAACAAACCGGTCTGGCTGTGGTGTTCACGCACCGGCGTCACCCTGGCCGACGTCGACCGCTGCTGGCAGGCCTTCCTACGGCGCTTCGACAACATACCTTCCGCATGCTCAAACAGACCCTCGGCTGGACTCGGCCCCGCATGCGCGACTCCGCTGCCGTCGACCGCTGGACCTGGTTGATCATCGCCGCCGCCCACACCCAACTCCGCCTCGCCCGCCCCCTCGCCACCGACCTACGCCGCCCCTGGGAGAAGCCCGCACCGCTGCACAAACTCACCCCGGCCCGCGTCCGGCGCCGGTTCCGGAACCTCCGCACGAGAACGGGGGTTCGCCGGCCGATGCACCGAAGCCCACCAGCCCCGGCCCGGGCGCCCGCCCGGTTCGAAGAACCGCCGCCCCGCCACCCGCTACGACGTCGGAAGAGTCCTCGCCACAGGCGAGGCGTACCAGCGACCGCTCCCCACAAGGTCGGCACCAAACCCCGACGAAGTGGTTGAACAAGAAGCTCAGGCGCTCAGCGAGGATGCGTTCCGGGCCCGTCCACGTACCGCGACCGGCGACCGGGCACCCGTCGACCGCCGACCAACCCACCGGGCATCCGGGCCCCAGGGGGAAGAAGTTGCCGTCGCGCAAAACAAGGGCATAATGCGGCGATTTATCCCATGCCCGATTTTAAGATCTTTGAGGTGTTTTCGTTCCCCTATGGCGGTACGTGATGAACAGGCGTATCTCAAGGAGGACTAAATGATCACCGAAGATCAAATCCCCGCGGTACTCGACCACGCCGTCACCGACCCGGGCGGAGACAGGATAGGCGAGGCGCACCACGTGTTTCTCGATGACGCGACGGGGCGGCCCGACTGGATAGCGGTCAAGACCGGCATGCTCGGTCGGCACGAGATATTCGTGCCGATCCGGGACGCCACCCTGAGCGGCGATCACCTGGAGATCCCTTACACCAAGGAAACGGTGAAGAACGCGCCGAACGTCGATGTGGATGAGAACGGCCACCTGTCCCAGCAGGAGGAGCACGTCCTCTTCGATTACTACGGCATCGACTGGGACAGGGCCTGGCAGGAGCACCAGGCCGCCGCGGGTACCGAGGCGGGTACCGGTACGGCGGCCGGCGCCGCCACTGCGGCCGGTGGTCAATCCGCGGCATCGGGTCGCATCACGGATGAGACGGCGGGGAATGCCGGCGGGCGGCCCACCGAGGCTTCGATGACCCGGTCGGAGGAGCGGATGCGGGTCGGCACCGAGCGGCACGAGACGGGTCGGGCGCGGCTGCGCAAGTACGTGGTCACCGAGGAGCAGCAGATGACCGTACCCGTGCGCAAGGAGGAGGTCCGGATCGAGCGGGAGCCGATCACCGAGGCCAACCGGGACGAGGCCATGCTGTCCGGCCCCGCGATGGCCGACGCGGAGCAGGAGGTCACCCTGTACGAGGACCGTACGGTGGTGGAGACCACGGCCGAGCCGGTGGAGCGGGTCCGGATGACCGTGGAGGAGCACGTCGAGGAGGAGACCGTGACGGGGCAGGTCCGCAAGGAGCGGATCGACGCCGGCCCGGTCGAGGACACCGACGTCGACAAGAGCGCGAAGAACCGGGACCGTCGGCGCTGAGCCGCAGTCCCGCTCCGGACGGACTGCGGACCGGAGCGCGGACCGCCGCCCGGTCTCGCGAGTTCACCGGCGCGGAATCCGCCCCGGGCGCGTGGCAGCTGTCCGAACCCGAACCCGAACCCGTGCGCGGCCGCGTTCCCTCTGACCGGCGAACTCCTCGGGCGGTGCAGTACGCGACGCCGATGATCCGGCGGGTGGATGAATCCGCCAGCGTCACGGAGCAGCCAAGCCGCAGCTGGGCCTGATCCCGTCCGTGGACGCCGTCATTCACCGCGGCGAGGATGCCGGGATGACGGAACCAAGGCTGCCCGCCATTCGGCCCGTTGCGCAGCGGAAGCGGAAGTAATTTCCCATTCGCATTCGGCGCCGGGAGATTGACGGGAATGGCGAGGATGGCGGGAATAGTGGAACGCGGAGTGCAGCCGAATCCTCGTCAGCCGATCCGCGTTACCCGAGTGGGGACAACCGGCGTGACATCTGCCGCCCGACATGCGGGAACCCAGGATTGTCCGGGCAACATCATCGCGAATATGAGGTGCATTAGATGCTGATCATCGGCCTGCTGTTGATTGCGGCCACCGCCGTTTTCTCGGCACTGCTCATCGCCTTCAACCTCTCCGGAGGCCCCAATTACGCAGTCTCCATGTTCGGCAGCCATCCGTTCACGATCAGCGTGCTCGGAGCCTTCCTCGGCGGATTGGCCCTGGCCCTGATATTCGGTCTCGGGCTGTGGCTCATGCTGGGCGGCGCGGCCCTTCTCGCCCGCCGCAGGAGGAAGCATCTCGCGGCACGCCACGAGGCGCGGGACGCCGTCGCCGAGCGCGACGACATGAGGGGACAGCTTGACGACGCCCGTGGGACATCGGCCACGGACCCCTCCCGCGAGGGAGCGACACGCCGCCCCGGGCCGACCAGGCATCGCGGGAGTCACCGTCTCCATCTCCCCGGGCACTGACGAGCCCGTCACCCCTGCGCCGGTTGCCGAGAGGGCGCCCGTTGCTCGCGACCTCTCGGCCACCGCAGGCGCACGATCCAAACCGGGCCGGACCGGACCAGTTCGGTCCGGTCCGGTTGGGTTCGGACCGGTTGGGTTCGCCCGCCTGGATCCGCCCGCGCCTGGACGGCCCCGGGCGGGCGCATTCCCGTGGGTCCGCCGGCAACCGGTAAGCCCTCAGGCCGCGGCGGCCAAGGATTTCGCGGCTGCCGCGGCCCGCTGGCGGGTGGCGTCGACGCAGTCCGGGGTGGGGCCGAAGACGCCTTCGAGCAGGAAGACGGCAAGTCCGTGGGCGGCGGCGGAGACCGTCAGGAGAAGTTCGCGGGCGGCCGGACCGGTACCGCGTACCTTCGTGCACGGCACCGTCAGCAGCGCCAGCACGTCGTTCCCGGCCTGCGCCAGCGTCGGATAACGGGACTTGTCGAGCCCGGCGGCGAAGATGATCTCGAACAGTGCCCGTTCCTCGACCGCGAACAGGACGTAGGCGGAAGCGAACGCGGCGAGTTGCTCGACCGGGTCCTGCGAAAGCGCCAGGGCCGCGGTGAAGCGGCGGCGCTGCTCGGCGTAGCCGCGCTCGGCCAGCGAGGCGAGCAGCGCCTCCCGGTCGGCGTAGTGCTTGTAGGGAGCCGCGACGCTGACCCCGGCCCGCCGGCTGGCCTCGGCGAGGGTGAATCCGCGCGGCCCGGATCGCGCGATCAGTTCGAGCGCGGCCTCCTCCAGCGCGCTGCGCAGATTGCCGTGGTGGTGGCCGACGGAACGTTTGACAGGTGGGGGCATGCCACTTAGGTTAACACCACTCACCAGGTGAATGGCATTTACCTTGCCGTCCCCCATCAGCTCCCAAGCCCAGGACCCGCCGTGACCGACAGCCGCCCGTTCTCCGCCGCCTTCCATCACGTCAGCATTTCCGTCGCAGACCTCGATGCCCAACAGCGCTGGTATCAGGAGGCGTTGGGGTTGGACGAGGTCGTCGAGTGTTTCGAACTGCCCGAACCACCGGTGCGTACCACCGTCCTGCGCGGCTCGGGCGGCCTCCAGGTCGAGTTGATCGAACGCGCCGGCTCCGGCCGGGTCCGCGAGTTCGACGACCCCCTGGACGCCTCCCGCGATCGCGGCTACGGCCACTGGGCCATCGCGGTCGACGATCTCGCCCACGCCTTCGCCCACTTGACCGAAGCGGGCGGCACCCCCGTCTGGCCCCCGGCCCCCGCCGTACGGCCCGGCGCCCGGTTCGCCTACGTGAAGGACCCCGAGGGCAACCTCATCGAACTGATCGAAGGCCCGCACGCCGACTGACGCGCTTCAGCTGCCCGAAGAGCCTCAGCCGGCGCAGTCGCACGGTCACCGAAGTGCCACCGACAGCCTGCGCGAGTGAAGCGTATTGAGCGGGCGGTCGGCGCCGTGGTCGGCTCGGCGGTGGGTGACGCGCTGGGAGCGCCTTTCGAGTTCGGCCCCCAGGGCGTGTTCTCGGCTCGGTTCCCCACTCCGGGGGGCGGGGGCGAGATGTGCGGAGGCGGCGGCTGGGAGCCGGGCGAGGCCACGGACGACACACAGATGGCCGTCCTCGTCGCGGAGTCACTCCTGCAGCGGGGAGGGCTGGACCTGCCGGACGTCTTCGCCCGCTTCCAGCGGTGGGCGGCAGCCGGTCCCAAGGACATCGGCCTGCAGACCGAGGACGTCCTGACCAACGGCATGCCATGGGACCTGGCCGCCGCGACCCATCTCCGGGTCAACCAACGAGCGGCCGGCAACGGCTCTTTGATGAGGGCCTCGACATCTGCGGTCCATTTCGCAGGTGCCGGCCGACCGGCCACCATGGATGCCGCCCGGCGCATCGCCGCTCTCACCCATGGCGACCGCGCCGCCTGGGAGGGCACCGCAGTGTTCCACGAACTCGTCCGGGTCGCCCTCGCGGACGCCGACCCTCTCGGCGCCCTCCCGGACATTCTGGCTCACGTCCATCCCGATCACCGCCGGCGATACGCCACGGTCCTGGCGCCCGACTGGCATCCCGATCAGGCGACCGAGTTCAACGGCGCGGTCTGGCCCTGCCTGGGCTCGGCAGTCCGGGCGTTGCGCGGCACCAACAGCTTCGAGGGCGCGATCCGTGCGGCGATCGACCTGGGCGGTGACACCGACACCGTCGCGCGGTCACCGGCGGCCTCGCGGGTGCCTTCTACGGACTGCACGCGATCCCTGCCCGCTGGACCGCATCGCTCCACGTCCCCCTGCCAGGGTTCGACGGGCGGGTGCTGCGACTGCCTGACCTGGTCGATCTCGCTCGCCAACTCGGGGAATCGGCCCCGCACAACGCCTTCAACGGCTGACCTCACTCCCCGGATCCCGGTCAGCCACCCGCGCCGTGACGGAATCCCCGTTCCGTCCGACCGCTTCCGCGTGGTGATCGACGACCTGCCGACCCAACTCCGCGGGTCGGCAACGGAGTTCCACCCGGGGCAACGCCGATGAGGATCGCGTTCGCCCTCAACCCGCGCCGTCCACGTGAACCGGTTCAACAGAGGTGTTCGACGCGGCCGCTCGCATCGGTCCGGGCCGGAAGGTGCACCTCACCCCTTCGCGAACCGCCGCCCACCGTTCGCCTTCATACGACCCACCCGAGCCGTACGCTCCCGCCACCCGCTCCGGCGCACCCGCACCGTCACCGGCCGTCGCCGGCGCAGCCGTCCCCCGCACCCGCCACTCCGCGCCAACCCCATCCCACCCGCCGCCCGGCGCCCACCGCCCCCACCCATGTCCACCGCGACCGCCGCGATCCGCCCTCGCAGTCGCCCATACGACCCCCCTCCGTCGACAAGTCTCATCACCGTGTTCATTTCTTGCAATGTTCGGTCGACATATTGTGGCCGACTTCCGCCGGTGGTTAGGTGATGCCTGCCGCGGAGCGCCGTCGCGCAACGACCTCCGTGGTGCATCGCGCCGCCGAGTGCCGCCGCTCCGCCCGTAACGCCGCCGCTCCATGTGCACATCGCCCCGTCCGCCGGCGATCCGGTGGTGGACGAGGCGCGGCCCTCCCCCACCAGAAAGCCGAAGGAGCCGCTCCGTGTTCTTCCGCCCTCCCCGCCCCCGCCCGCGGGTGACACCCCGCGAACCCCGTGCACACCGCGCCGTCGCGCGGACCGGACGCCTGATGGCCGGTGTCACCGCGGCAGCTCTGCTGGCCGCCGCGCCGCTGCTGGCCCTGCCGGCCGGTCAGGCCGCCGCCGCCACCGTGCCCGGTGCGTCGGTGCCGTTCACCGAGTACCTCGCGGCGAGCGCCTCGACCAACGGTTCGGTGCTGGCCCCCGACTACACCTACGGCTCGCTGGCCTCCGAGGCGACCGGACGTCAGGCCGTGCAACTGGTCGGCCAGGGCAAGTACGTCCAGTTCACCCTCACCGCGCCGGCCAACGCCGTCGACTTCCACTACGCGATCCCCGACTCGCTGGACGGCACTGGCCTGACGGCTCCGCTGAGCCTGTACGTCAACGGCACCAAGACCCAGGACCTCCAGCTCACCTCCCAGGACAGCTGGCTGTACGGCGCCTACACCTTCACCAACAACCCCGGTGACGTGGGCGATCCGCAAAGCGCCGTGCCGCACGACTTCTACAACGACGTGCGCACGATGTTCCCGTCCGTGCTCCCGGCCGGCACCGTCGTCAAACTCCAGGTCGACGCGGGCGACACCGCGCCCTGGTACGTCGTCAACACCGCCGACTTCGAGAACGTCGCCGCCCCGCTGCCCAAGCCGGCCGGCTACCTCGACGTCACCGCCGCGCCGTACAACGCGGACCCGACCGGTGTCACGGACGCCACCGCCGCGGTGACCCAGGCGATCAGCGACGCCGAGGCCGCGGGCACCGGTGTCTACCTGCCCAAGGGCCTGTTCAAGATCAGCTCCCCGATCGGCCTGAACAAGGTCGGGGTCGCCGGCGCCGGTGAGTGGTACACCGAACTGACCGGCCACAACGTGGAGTTCTACGGCAACGTCGGCCAGACCACCGACGTCACCGTCCACGACCTGTCGATGTTCGGCAACGTCAACACCCGTGACGACAGTGACGGAACGGTCAACGGGTTCAACGGCGGCTTCAACAACACCACGATCTCCAACGTCTGGATCCAGAACGAGAAGGTCGGCGCCTGGGTGGTGGGAGCCACCACCAACCTGAAGTTCCAGAACATGCGCATCCAGGACACCCTCGCCGACGGCATCAACTTCGACGGCGGGGTCACCGACTCCTCGGTCTCCAACAGCTTCCTGCGCAACACCCAGGACGACGGCCTGGCCATGTGGTCCTCGACCAACGACAGCGGCGACACCTTCGACCACGACACCGTCGACTCCCCCGGCCTGGCCAACAACATCGCTCTGTACGGCGGTTCGGACAACAGCGTCACCAACAACCTCGTGCAGGACACCGTCACCCGCGGCGGCGGCATCCACGTCGGCAACCGCTTCGGCGCCGCCGCCCTGGCCGGCACCACCACCATCAGCGGCAACAAGCTCGTGCGCACCGGCCAGTTCGACCCGGGCTGGGACTACGGCGTCGGCGCCATGTGGTTCTTCGCCCTGGACTCCGCGATGTCCGGCACGATCAACGTGACGGGCAACGAGATCGACTCCAGCCCCTACGAGGCGTTCCAGTTCGAGGGCACCCTCGAAGGCGGCAAGGCCATCACCGGGGTCAACATCAGCAACGACACCGTCAACGGCGTGGGGACCTACGTCTTCCAGGACCAGACCTCCGGCTCCGCCAGCGTCTCCGGCGTGACCGCGACCGGGGTCGGCGTCGGCGGTGTCGAGGACTGCTCCTCCGGGTTCGCCCTCAACCTCGGTTCCGGCAACACCGGTTGGTCGGCCACCCCGTCCACCTGCGGGTTCCCGTCCTCGGCCCCGCTCGCCGCGTTCCCCAGCACCGTCACGTTCGAGAACGCGGCGGTCGGTTCGGCGACCCCGGTGCAGAAGGTGACGATCTACAACACCGCCCGGGCCGCGGCGGCCCTCGGCGGCATCTCCGCCAGCGGCGGCTTCACCGTCACCAAGGACGCCAGCCACCCGTGCGGCAGCTCGCTGGACGCGGCCAACGACACCGATCCCGGCATCTGGTGCCAGATCGACGTCTCCTACACCGCGCCCACCTCCGGCATCACCACCGGCACCCTGACCATCCCGAGCAGCGAACCGGGCAGCCCGACCACCGTCCAACTGGTCGGCAGCGACGGCGGAACCACCGTCCACACGCCGGTGTCGGTCAGCCCCGGCTCGCTCGCGTTCGGTGACGAGGCGGTGGGCTCGACCACCGCCGCGCAGACCGTGACCGTCAGCAACCCCGGCGCGAGCGCGGCCACCCTCTCCTCGGTCACCACCTCCGGTCCCTACGCCCAGACCAACACCTGCGGCGCCACGCTCGCGGCAGGCGCGTCCTGCAAGGTCAGCGTCACGTTCACCCCGACCGCCGGCGGCGCCCAGAACGGCAGCCTCGCCATCGCCAACTCCACCACCTCCACCCCGGTCGGCGCCACGCTCACCGGCACCGGCGTCACCGGCACCACCAACCTCGCCTCCGGCGCCGTACTGACCGCGAGCAGCAGCGCCGGCGGCTTCCCCGTCTCCAACGCCAACGACAGTGACACCAGCAGCTACTGGGAATCCGCGCAGAACGCCTTCCCGCAGTGGGCGCAGGCCGACCTGGGCTCCGACGTGCAGATCGGCTCCGTGACGCTGGACGTGCCGCCATCGTCGGCCTGGAACACCCGCACCCAGACCCTGTCGGTCTCCGGTTCCACCGACGGCAGCACCTGGACCACCCTGAAGGCAGCCGCCGGCTACACCTTCGACCCCTCCACCGGCAACACCGTCACCATCACCCTGCCCAAGAGCACGGTCCGCTACGTCCGCCTGACCTTCACCGCCAACACCGGGTGGCCGGCCGCCCAGCTCTCCGACTTCCAGATCTACCCCTGATCCGCGCCCTCCCCGACACACCGCGGGGCCGCCCTCCACAGGGTTCGTCGCAGCGGCCAGCACCGGCGCGTGCGACCGGGAAGTCGCCTGCGCGGCGCGGAAGTTGACCGAAGCCACGGGACACCTGCGGGCCAGCGACCGGCAAAGCCGGCCGGCCGCAGGTGTCCCGTCGCGGTGGGGGCCCGGCCGCGCCCGGAGAACCGCGGTGGCCGGGAGACCATCCCCACGCCTCCACACTCCCCCGCATCGGCGCTGACCAGCGGAAACCCGGCGCACACCGAGGACACCCGATGCCTTGTCAGGTTTTTGCGTAATCGAGTTAACTGATTGCAGCTGCCTGTCGCCGCTGCTACTTTCCTGGGACGCGACTCCCCACCGGGACCGAGGTTCGCCAACCCGCTGCTGTTCCTCACCGCGATGGGAGCCGTGTGCACCGCCTGGGGCCTGCACCGGATGCGCGGGTTCCTGCTGCGCCGATGCACGCCGAGTGCCGAACGGCCATGACCACGTGCCGCGGCGCCTGCACCGGATGCGCGGGTTCCTCCTGCGCTGATGCCGCGGCCTTCCGCTCCGGGCGGATGCCGGGCGCCCGCTCCGCGCGCTCGGCGGCCCGGGCGTTCGCCGGAGTCGACGCCTCGACGGCAACGCGGCCAACGCGGCGTTCGTCGCGCTGAGTTGAAGTTCACTCACACGGGGCGACATAGCAAGGCATGAACGGTCGGGCGCCGAGGTAGGGATCTCGGCGGATCACGCGACCGGGGGCGGGAAGTCACACCGAGGGGGTTCGGCCGATGACGTCGACTGACGATGACCGGCGCTGCGAGCGAGATGCCGGGTGAGCGCCCCGGCCACCGGCGGCCCGGACCCCGCCGGCCCCCATCCCGCCGGTTCCGATCTCACCGGTCCGGACACCGCCGGTCCGGACACCGGCCCCGGACAGGAGTCCACCCTCAAGCAGGACACCACTGCCGGGCTGGACGCCGAGCGGTTCGTCCGCCTCTCGGTCGCGCTGACGGGGTTCGACGCCGCCGAACTCGCGGAGACCGGCCTGGCGGAGGTCTACCGGGCCCTGGTGGCACGGCAGTTGGGCCCCCGGCGCTACGGCGATCTGCTCGGTGCGCTGGACCGCGCGGGCGGGGACGCCGACGGGCCGGCCGGCCTCCCGGTCCACGAGCTCCTCACCGGTGACGAGGCGCTCGGCGACCTCGCGCGGGCCGTGTGCCATCTGTGGTACCTGGGAACGTGGCCGGGGCTGCCCGGGGAGGACGGGCCGCCCGTCCCCTCCCCGGTCTCGGCGCACGCCTACGCCGGCGCCCTGGTGTGGCGCAGCTTCGGCGGTCACGCGCCCGGCACCGGACGGCCCGGTTACGGCTCCTGGTCGCTGCCGCCCGCCGGGGCGACGGGAGGCGGCAGGTGAGGCCCGGCGAGGAGTACTTCGACGTGGTCGTGGTCGGGGCGGGGATCGCGGGCTCGCTGATCGCACGGCGGCTGGGCGAGCGGGGCTGGCGCGTCCTGGTCCTGGAGGCCGGTGTGGGCGACGGTGACCGCGGGCCGGGGCGGGCGGCGGACGTGGACCGGTTCCGTACCGCGACGGCGAAGGTCCCCAGCGCGGCGATCGCGGACAACTCCCTGGTCCCGTCACCCGACGTGCTCGACCTGCGCGGCAGCCCCGGCGGGGGCTACCGGGCCGACGGGCACTTCGTCCAGAACGGTCCGCTGCCCTACGCGAGCGGCTACCTCCGGGTCAACGGCGGTACGGGCACGGCCTGGACGGGCCTGACGCCGCGGATGCACCCGGAGGACTTCCGCACCGCGGACTTCGGCTACGGCCGTGACTGGCCGTTCGACTATGCGGAGTTGGAGCCGTACTACCGGGCTGCCGAACACGAGTTGGGGGTGGCCGGCGATCCGGCGGAGCAGCGGGAGCTGGTCGGGCTGCCGTTGCGGGACGGTTACGACTTCCCGCAGCGTGCGATCCCCGCGAGCCATCTCGACCGGATGCTGGCCGACCGGCTCGACGGGCGCCACGTCATGGAGCCGGCCGGGACGCGGCCGATCGAACTGCGGGTCGTCGGTACCCCTCAGGCCCGCAACAGCACGGCCACCGAAGCGTACGGGCCGGCGTGCGAGGGCAGCGCCAGTTGCATCCCCGTCTGCCCGACCGGGGCCAAATACACCCCGGCACGCACGCAGGCCCGCTGGAGCGCGAGCGTCACCCTGCTCACCCGGGCGGTGGCGGGCCGGCTCGTGGCGGACGCCGGGGGCCGGATCACCGGGGTGGAGTACCAGCTTTACGACGATCCGGCGCAGCCCGCCCGCGTCATCCGGCGGACGGCGCGGGCGGACACCGTCGTACTGGCCGCGCACGCCGTGGAGAACGCCCGGCTGCTGCTCGCCTCCGGCCTCGCCAACTCCAGCGGACAGGTGGGCCGCAACCTGATGGACCACCCGGTCCTGCTCACTTGGGGCCTCATGCCCGAACGCACCGGCCCCTACCGGGGTTCCGGGTCGACCTCCGGACTGGAGGGTTTCCGCTTCGGCCCGGCGCGGGCCACCCGTGCGCCCTTCCGGGTCGAGATCGGCAACTGGGGCTGGACCTGGGCGGCCGGCCCGCCCGACCGCGAGGTCGCCACCCTGCTGCGCGGCGGTGACCCTACGGCGTCCGGCGGCACGGGCGGCGGCCGGGGGCTGTTCGGCGCGCGGTTGCGGCAGGCGGTCGGGGACCGGATCGGGCGGCAGTTCGCCCTTCAGTTCGAGATGGAGCAGAGCGCCGACCCCGCCAACCGCGTCACGCTCGACCCCCGGCACCGCGACCTGCTGGGCAACCCGCGACCCGTGCTCACCTACGACCTGTCCGACCACGTGAAGCGGGGCATCGCCGCGGCCAAGTCCGTGTCGGACCAGATCTTCGCCCTGCTGGGGGCGCAGGACCACAGCCGGTACGAACCGGGGCTGTCGGAGCCCGGGTGGTTCGAGTACGGCGGCCGGCCCTACGCCTATCGCGGCGCGGGCCACGGCGCCGGCACCCACATCATGGGCGGCCAGCCGTCCGACTCCGTCGTCGACGCGTGGCAGCGCTGCTGGGACCACCCCAATCTGTACGCCGTGGGCTGCGGCAGCATGCCCTCCCTCGGCACCTCCAACCCGACCCTGACCATGGCCGCGATCACGCTGCGCAGCGCCGAACAGATCCACCGCGACCTGTCCGGACGGCACAGCGCGGCCGGCCCGCCGGCCCCCGTGCGAGTCCCCGCGCCGACCACACCCGAGGAGACGCCCGCCCCATGACCAGCGACCTCACGCTGCCGCCCGTCGCCGCCCCGTACCTGCTGCCCTTCCACTACGGAGCCCTGCACAACGTCGGCCTGGACTACCTGGTCGCCCCCGGCCCGGTCCGCAAGACGCTGGCCGAGCACCATCCCGACCTGACCGCCGCCGACTTCGGCGGCCGGGCCTGCGTCACGCTCAACTACCAGCTGTACTTCGCCCAGTACCCGAACGGCGGCGGCGTCACCCAGGAGATCGAGTACAGCATCGTCGCCCACCCCACCGCGAGCGCCGATCGCCTGGCCCGCCTGTCGTACGAGGAGTACGCGCGGGGCCACGACCAGACCAAACTGCTCGGGATCGCCCGGCTCCACGTCCTGTGCGACAACCCGCTGGCCATCGAGGCGGGCACGAAGCTGTACGGCGAGCCCAAGTACCCGGCCTCGTTCGAGGTGACCATGCCCTCCCTGAACGGTCCGGGTGGCGAGAGCTGGCACATCGCGTGCCACCAGGCCGCCAACACCCCCTCCGGGGACGGCGCCGACCGCCGGGCCGCCTCACCGTTGTTCTCCTTCGACGCCGACCTGACCGAACTGCCCCGCGTCCCGGTCAACAACACGCCCATCACCGGCTACGGCACCGACCCCGACGGCCGCCCGCTCGCCGGTCCCATGAACGTCTACCAGCCCTACCAGTACCTCCCGCTGGCGACGCAGACCGCCGACCGCGTACGGCTCACCGTCCACGACGCGTCCTCACCGGTCGGCGCCGACCTGCTCACCCTCATCGGCGACGCCCCCGCGGCCGGCGCGTGGACCTACCAATCTCCCCCGGTCGCCGCCCACAACCGCCCGTACTACGTACCGCGCATGAGCTGATCAGTCATCAATACTGCACTGAACAACGATATGTGATTGGCCGTCACTTCAAGCGCTGTCGACGACTGCGATCCTCCGTCGGCAGGGCGTACCGATCCGACCATGCCGTGTTCTCCCGGGGGTTGCCGCGCCGGGCAGCCCCCGGGAGGCGAGGCGTGCCGGAGCCCCGATCAAGCCGTTCTCCGGCCGGGGCACGACCCTTTCCGGGACCGGGCCGACTCGCATCGATCATCGGACAGCCGATCAGCTGACCAGCACCGCGGAGGGTGACCCCGCCGTGTCGGTCCGCTTCCACCAGGGAGCTGGAGTGCAGGCTTCAGGGGGTGGACGCCGGACCGGCCGGCGCGGCGCGGCACCGTTGCGCTCGGGCCGCGGCGCGTAGACCGGACGCCGGAAGAGGCACTTCGCCCTTGGCTTGGTCCAGACCTTGACGTGTACGCGCAAATCAGGTGTCGTTCGTGCAATCCCCCATGGCGACCCCGGCGACGGGGCGCGCGAAGGAGTGAGTCGATTGAGACAACGCATCGCAGCGCTGCTCATGGCGCTGCTGTCGGCGCTGGCACTCGGCATTCTGCTGCCCGCGGTATCGGCGTCCGCGGCGACCCCGGCCGTGGCCTGTGACGCCGGCTGGAGTTCGACGGCCGTCTACACCGGCGGACAGGCCGCCTCCTACAACGGGCACAACTGGTCGGCCCAGTGGTGGACCCAGGGCGAGACGCCCGGCGTCGCGGCCGTCTGGACCGACCAGGGCGCCTGCTCCGGGTCCACCCCCGTCGGCGGCGGCAGCTGCTCCTACCCGACCTGGGTCGCCGGGCAGTCCTATGTCACCGGTGACATCGTCACGTACGCCCCCAACGGGGGCCTCTACCAGGCCACGCACGACAACCCGGGCTACGACCCGACCATCAGCACCTGGTACTGGTCGCCCTACACCTGCACCGGCGGAGGCGGCAACCCCCCGCCCACGGGCGGATTCGTGGTGAGCGAGGCCCAGTTCGACCAGATGTTCCCGAACCGCAACTCCTTCTACACCTACGCCGGCCTGACCGCCGCGCTGAGCGCCTACCCGGGCTTCGCGACCACCGGCAGCGACACGGTGCAGCGCCAGGAGGCCGCAGCGTTCCTGGCCAACGTCGACCACGAGACGAGCGGGCTGGTCTACGTCACCGAGGTCGACAAGTCGGGGAACTACTGCGCGAGCGAGTCCTACGGCTGCCCGGCCGGCACCTACTCGTACTACGGGCGCGGCCCGCTCCAGATCAGCTGGAACTTCAACTACAAGGCGGCGGGGGACGCGTTGGGCATCGACCTGCTGGACAACCCCTCCCTGGCCGAGCAGGACCCGGCGGTCTCCTGGAAGACGGCCCTGTGGTACTGGGACACCCAGAACGGTCCCGGCACCATGACCGCGCACAACGCCATGGTCAACGGCGCCGGCTTCGGTGAGACCATCCGCAGCATCAACGGCAGCATCGAGTGCAACGGCGGCAACACCGCCGAGATGCAGGACCGCGTCAACGACTACGAGAACTTCGCGCAGATCCTCGGCGTGAGCCCGGGCTCCAACCTCACCTGCTGAACGAGGACTCCGGCGCACCACCCTTCACCAGTCGCGGCCGCCCCGGCACCTGCCGGGGCGGCCGTCGGCCGTCGGCCGTCCGGACGGGAGTCGGCCCCGGCATCGCGAAGTCCTTTGCGCGCCGGGGCCGTTCGGCCCGCGCGGCGAGGGCGAACCGCCGCCGGCGGGCGTCAACTCCCGTGGTCAGGCGTGCTGTTTGGCGAAGCCCAGCGCCTCGTGCGCGACGTCGCGCCAGCCGGAGTCGAAGACCAGGGAGTGGCCGCGGCCGGGGATCTCCAGCAACTCGGTGATCCCCGGGTTGCGTTGCTGCTTGCGGAAGGATGCCTCGGCGATGGCCCGGGGAGCGATGTGGTCCCGCTCCCCCGTGACGAGGAGCATCGGGCCGCGGCGGGGGTTGGCGGTGTCGACCTTCGCCTCGGTGCGGGAGTTGACGTTCGCCGTGGCGGCCTGGAACAGCGGAACACCCGAACCCGCCACCGGGTAGGTGTCGTACAGGTGCCGGGCCTCGCTGTCGCTGACGGCGTTGGCGAAGGCGTAGCGGAACTGCTCGTAGGTGAGGGTGACGGACCGCCGGTAGTTGGCGGGGTTGCCGAGGACCGGCAGAGCGGACCTCAGCGCCGAGAACGGCAGCGGCAGTACGCCCCGGAACGGCGCGGAGTCGATCGGCACCGACACTGCGGCCAGCCCGCGGCCGGCGAGTTGCTGGGTGATCAGACCGCCGAAGGAGTGGCCGATGACGACGGGCCGCCGGCCGAGTTCCGCGATGACCTCGGCGACATGGTCGGTGACCTGCCTCACCCGCTTGCCCGCGAAGACCTCCGGGTGTGCGCGGGCCTCCGCGACCGTCTCCGGATCGTCGGGCCACGCGGGGGCCAGGGTGGTGTAGCCGTTCTCCTCGAAGAGCGCGCGCCAGGGCTGCCAGCTCGAAGCCAGCATCCACAACCCGTGCACGAAGACCACCGGCCGCAGACCTGAGGCGTTCGCCCTGTCGATCTCCTGCCTTTCACGAGCACTCGGACTCATCGCTGCGCCACCGTTCGAAGGATGCGGAGGGGGAACGCGATCGCCCCCGGCCGACGTGCCTGCTCCTGCGCGTCGTCCGGGGTGCGGATCGCCATCGGTCCGGTGATCCTCCCGTCCGCACGTCCCGGAAGTCGATGTCCGGACGAACACGGATTCCCCTTGCCGATTATCGCCGGGAACAATCCGCCCCTGCCGCGACCTCGCAACACCAGCAGATCCCTGCCGCGGTACCGCATACCATTGGTCCGTGCGACAACCACCGCAGGAAGACAGTCTCGATGCCCAGGTCGAACGGCTCGGTGCCCGGATGCTGGAGCGGGCCGAGCGGATCGCCGACACGCTGGTCACCCGGATCCGGGCGGCCGTGCCCGTCTACCGCACCGAAGCCGCCGTCAGCGCTGAGGAGTTGCGCAGGACCTGCCTCGACAACGTCACCTACGTCTTCGGTCCCCTGGGCCGCACGCCGGCGCTGTCGTCGCCCGAGTCGCGGGAGAACGGGCGGCGGCGAGCGCACGCCGGAGTGCCGTTGACGGCGGTGATGGAGGCGTACCGGGTCTCCGCCCGCTTCCTGTGGGACTGCCTGGCGGAGGAAGCCGCACGAGGTGGCGTTCCGGCGGAGGTCACGGTCCGCGCCGCGTCGGAGATGTGGCTGGTGCTCGACACCTACACCCAGCAGATGGCGGAGGGCTACCGCGAGGAACTCACCGCGCAGGCCCTGGGCCGCGAACAGCGACGCTCGGCCCTGGTAACGGCGTTGCTGGAAGGCAGGCCGGAAGGCACCGACGGTTGGGACGCCGCCGCGGTCCTGCGGATTCCGCCGCGCGGGCCCTACGTCGCCGTCGCGGCCCGGGTTCCCGGGCCCGGGCGTCACGCGGTCCGCGGCGCCGCGGAAGCCCTCAGGGCCATCGGCGCCGGTTCGGCGTGGCACCTGCTGCACGACATCGAGGTCGGAATCGTCCAGCTCCCCGACCCCGCCCGGAACCTCGAACGCCTCGCCGCCATCACCGCGTCCAGCACCGCCGGCCGTGCCGGGATCAGTCCGCCGTACGACGACCTGCTGAACACCGCCGCCGCGCTGCGGCTCGCCAGGATCGCGCTCCTGGGATCCTTCGAGGGCGGCAGGGTCACCGTCTTCGACCGCGACCCGCTGGCCGTCGCCGCCGCGAGCGCCCCGGAGATCACCGGCCGCGTCGCCCACGCCGTGCTGGCCGGGCTCGACCGGCTTCCCCCGGTTCAACGCGCCCTGCTCCTGGAGACCTTCGGCGTCTGGCTCGACAGCGGGGGCTCGGCCGACCGCGCCGCCAACGCCCTGTTCTGCCACCCCAACACCGTGCGCCATCGCCTGCGCCGCCTGGAGGAGCACACCGGACGCTCCCTCGGCGCACCCCGCGCGGTCGCCGAACTCGCCCTGGCCTTCGAGATCGACCGCCGCGTCACCCCGGAACGTCCCTCGGCGCAACAGGGATGACGGCCAGCGGGTTTTCGGGCCGTCCGGCGAACGAGGCGCTCGCTTCGGCGGGCCGGGCCAAGGCCTGCGTCACGGACCGGCGGGTCCTCGGGCCGGCCGGTGAACGAAGCACCACGGCAAGGGAGTTGAGCCAGGCAGACGGGGAGTCGCCCGATCCTCGGACCGGGACGGCGGGTTGCCGGGCCGGACCGTGCCGAAGAACGGCTCAGGGCGTGGTCCGGCCGCCGTCGTCACCCAGGTGCTGGCCGGTGGCACTCTTCTCCGACAGGGTGAACCACGTGGTCTTGCCCTCCGACTCGGGGCGGACGCCGCACTGGTCGGACAGCGCGTCCATCAGCATCAGACCGCGCCCGGAGATGGCGAGTTCGCCGGGGGCCCGGAAGTGCGGCAGGTCGTCGCCGCCGTCCGTCACGTCGATCTGGAGGACCCGGTTGCCGGCCCGCCGGGAGATGCGGGCGTCGAGTATCGCGGGCTGGTCGGTGTGGATCAGGACGTTGCCTATGAGTTCCGTCGCGAGCAGCACCGCCGAGTCGACCTGGTCGGGGGTCTCCCAGTCGTGCAGCATCCCGCGCAGCTCGGCGCGGGCGGCGGCCACCCCGCGTGCCTGGTCCTGGCCTATGGTGAGGACCAGTTGCCGTTCCGGCAGCACGCGCTGCTCACCGGCTCCGTCGCGGCGCAGGATCAGCAGCGCGATGTCGTCACCGCCGCGCGGCCGCCGGTCCGCCGGCCAGTGGAACGTCGACGTGTCGCCGGCCGCCCGGATCAGTCCGTCGGCCAGGGCCTCCAGATCGTTGGCCGGCCCCGGCGCCAGCGCGTCGCGGATACGGTCCCAGCCGCTGTCGAGGTCGTACCCGCCGGCCTCGATCAGGCCGTCGGTGCACAGCAGCATCAGCTCGCCGGGGCGCAGTTCGGTCTCCGCCACCGGATAGTCGTTCTCACCGGGCAGCAGTCCGAGCGGCAGGCCGCCGGGGATGTGGCGGATCAGGCAGGTGCCGTCGGGCATGCGCAGGAACGGATGCGGGTGGCCGGCCCGGGCGATCTGGAGGTGGCCGGTGGCCGGGTCGGCCTCGATGTACAGGCAGGTGGCGAACCGCTCGGTGTCCAGGGACGCCAGGAAGCGGTCGGCGCGGGTGAGCACCGCGTCGGGCCGGTGCCCCTCGACGGCGTAGGCGTGGATGGCGGTGCGCAGCCGCGCCATCAGGATCGACGCCTGGCTGTCGTGGCCCTCGACGTCCCCGATGACCAGGGCCAGCCGCCCGTGCGGCAGCCGGATCACGTCGAACCAGTCGCCGCCGACCAGCGCGCCTCCGCCGGTCGGCACGTACCGGGTGGCGGTGCTCAGGCCGAGCGGCACGGTCCCGGCGCCGCCCATGCTGCGCCGCAGGCCGCCGGAGAGCGCGAGCTCCGCCTCACTGCCCTGCCCGCGCTCCAGCGCGCCGGCCATGCCGCGCGCGAGGGAGTCGAACAGGCCGCGCACCCGCTCGTCGAACACCTGCGGCGCGGAGAAGACCGCCAGCCAGACGGCCGAGACGCTGCCGCCGGTGATCAGCGGAACGTACGCCCAGGATCTGCGCGACAGCCGGGAGGCCAGCGGCCAGGTGGCCGGGAACCGGTCCCGGTACTCCTGGCGGCTGGAGATGTACACGGGCTCACCGGTGCGCACCGCCTGCGCCGCCGGGTAGTCCGTCTCCAGCGGCATGCGGAACTCGGTCTCGGACCCGATGGGGTATCCGCGCTGGCTCAGCAGCGTCAGCATGTCATCGGTCAGGCCGAAGACCACGCCGCCGGTCAGGGCGAACCCCGGCGCGGCCAGCGCGGCCACCGCCTCCAGGGCACCGGCCGCCGAGCTGGCCCGCTCCAGTTCGCGGCCGACGTCCAGCACGACGGAGGGCCTGACCGGGAACGCTTCACCGGTCGCCCCCGCCGCTGTGGCGTCCTCAGGGAATTCGTCCACGCCTTTCCCGTCGCTCCCGGATGTGGTGACGCTCGCGGCCTCGATCTGCCGGAGCACCGCCTCGAGGTCGTCGCCCCACGGCTGGTCCGCGTCGCTCGTCATGCCGTGGCGATCCTTCCCCCGAACTCCGCCCGCAGTGGCTCGGCGGAGGGGCCGACCGGACGCGCGCGGCTCGAACGGGTACGGACCCGCGCGCGCAGGCAGCAACGTCGGCCGTTCGCGCCGCGCCTGCCTGACGGAGCCTACCGGGCGCGTCACGGAGCGCGCCGGGGGTCGATGGTCGGCAGGCTCGATCCCAGTGTGACAACAGGGTCCGACCGGCGCATGTCGGGACGCATCCGCCGCCCCCGCGCGACCCGCTCCCCGGGCCGTGCCCCGCCGGGCCGCCGTGCCGGGCGGAACCGGGCCGCGTCCCCGCCTCGCCCCGGGCGCCGTCGGTGACGGTCCCCTCCCCGCGCGGGGCGCCACGCCTCGGCCGCGGGTACACCGGGTGGCCGGCCGGCCGACGGGTCGGCCGGGACCGGGCGGGAGCGGCTTCGACCGGCCGGCCCGGCCCGGCGATCGGCGGCGGGCCGTCGCCGGTACGCGACCGCGTGGCCGGAAAGCGCCGGATCGTTCTCACCGCGACCGGCCGCGGGAGCCGGACGCCGACGCACCGGCGCGGCGGCAGACCGGTTGACCAGGGCAACGATGGACCTGACGGCCGCGCCGGCGGGCTTCTCGGGCCGGGCCGCCGCGGCCGTGCCCGACGCGGTGGAGGCGGCGGCGACGGAGACGAGGAACGCCGCGCTGAAGATCGGAACGACGCCTCGCGCGCGCCCGGCTCAGCCGCCGGTCCGCGGCCGCGGACCCGACGGTCGGTCAGGGGCAGCGGCCGGCCACGGTCCCCGCAGCCGTCGGGAAGGCACGAACCCGACCGCCGCCCGCGGAACGCCCATCCCGTCGTCGCCCTCGCTCCGGCCGAGCCGGAGCCTGCCTCGCACCCGGTCGATCGGTCGATCGGTCGACGGGTACCAGCGGTATGACCGTACGACGAGCGCCTCGCGTCCGTGGCCGATCTCAGCGCGCTGCATTCCACCAGTGAAGTTCGCGGCGCGACGTACGGCGATACTCTCCTGCCTCCTTGCGCCGCCGATCAGGCCTGCGGCAAGCGGGCCATTTCGGCTGGTCGGGGCTGCGGCGAGGGGCGTGCTGGCGGTCGCCGGCCGGGACGGGGTCGCCGGCGGCAGCGTTGTCCGGGGGCGCTCGCTGTCCTGGGCAACGTCCTCACCCTCGTGGGCCCTGCCGACGCGGCTCGCCGAGCGCGCTGCGGTCGCGCGGCCGGGCACGACGACGGTGTCGACCGCGTCGCGGACAACCCTCTTCGGAGCCGTCACCGCGTGACGCATGCCGGTGACCCGCTGTCCGACGGCCCGTCCTCCGATCATCCGCCGGCCGGTGGCGCCGGAGCGCCGACAGCACGCGGCCGGACGTGCGGCGAGGGGGTGACCGGTCCCGGTGCGGGTTCGGCCACCCCCTCGGGCGGTGCTGCGGTCGACGGCCGGGCGGTGGGCGTAGCGGGTGCCGTCGCTCCGAGCGGCCGGAGCAGCCACCACGGACGATGTCGCCGCCGCGGCGATCGCAGCGTTACGGGTGCCGCGGCCCGGCCGGCGTTCCCCGGTGCTACGGCTTGATGCCGACGCCCGCCCACAGGCTGACGAGCGCGTCGCTGGGCTCGGCGTCGGGGCTGCGGCGGATGTGGCCGAGTTGCGGTCGCCAGCGGTGGCCGACGGAGATACCGGGTTCGGCGAGGTCGAGGCCGTCGAAGAACTTGGTGACCTCCTCCTTCGACCGGAACTGCACCGGCGTGCCGCTCGCGTTGTAGATGTCGGTGACCTTCTGCCAGGTCTCCGGGTCGAAGTCGGGCGTGCAGTGGCTGAGGGCCAGCACGGAGCCGGACGGCAGCGCGCCCATCAGATGGTCGACGATCCCGTACGGGTCCATCGCGTCGGTCACGAAGTGCATGAGCGCGTTCAGCGACAGGGCGACCGGCTTGGTCAGGTCCAGCGTGTCGGTCAGCTCCGGGTCGGACAGGATGGTGTCGGGCTCGGTCACGTTCGCCTGGACGTAGGTGGTCCGGCCCTCGGGGGTGCTGTCCAGCAGGGCGCGGGCGTGCGCGAGGACGATCGGGTCGTGGTCGGCGTAGACGATCCTGGCGTCCGGCACGATCGACTGCGCGACCTCGTGCAGGTTCGGCGAGGTCGGTATGCCGGTGCCGATGTCGAGCCACTGGCGGATGCCGTACTCCTCGGCGATGACCCGGGTCGCGCGGTGCATGAAGTCACGGTTCTCGCGGGCGCAGGTGTAGATGCCCGGATAGACCTCGGCGACCTGGGCCGCCGCCTCGCGGTCGACGGCGTAGTTGGTCTTCCCGCTCAGGTAGACGTCGTACATCCGCGCGCTGTGGGGCCGATTCTGCTGGAGATCGAGCGGCTTCTGCGCGGCCCCGGCGTCGTCTAACGGCTTGTTGGTCACTTCGGTCTCCTGTCGGGTCCGCCCGCGCGTGTCGGCGCTGCGCGGCAAGCGTAGTACCCCCCGTTCTCCCCGCAGGCCCGCGCGCAGGCCGAACGCCCCCTGGCGCAGGGCCTGTCCGGGTCGTCACCGGTAGCGCGACGACGGGGGCGGCGTCGACGCCAGGGGGGAGTTACGCACCTCGGGTGCCGCACGGTCGTCCTGGGGCATGCGCGGGATGCCGGGACCGTGAACCGGGGACAGGAGGGGGCCGGTCGCGGTCAGGACGGGTCTCGCCCGCTGGCGCTACGGGTCAGCCGGTCCGGTAGCGGGTGGCGAGGTCGACGCTCTGGGCTCCGAAGGCCGCCAGGTCGGCGTGGAAGACGGCGTCGAGAAGGCTCGCGTCCTCGACACCGGGGGCGCAGACGACTTCGCCGAGTTCCAGGCCGCGCAGGGCCGCGGTGACGACGTCGTCCGCGCTCATCCGCGGCACGGCGCTCAGGTCGAGGCCCTGGCGTTCGTGGAACTCGGTGGCCACCACACCCGGGCACACCACCTCGACCTGGACCCCGGTGCCCTCGAGTTCGGCGCTGAGGGTCTGGGACATGGCGACCAGGTGGGCGAGGGTGCCGGCGTAGACGGCCCGGCGGGGCAGCTGGGACTGGGGGGCGGGGCCGCTGAAGGCGATCATGCCGGCCACGTTGACGATCGCGCCCCGGCCGCGGTCCCGCATCCCCGCGACGGCGGCACGGGTGATGAGCGTGGGGGCGAGGACCTTGACCTTGACCAGTTCGCGGGCCTTGTCGGCGGGCAGGTCGGCGAGGGGCATGTAGTGGGCCACGCCCGCGTTGTTCACCAGCAGGGTCAGCGGCTCGGTCGCGCAGACCTGCGCGACGGTGTCGATGCCCTCGTCGGTGGACAGGTCGGCCACGAGGGGGCGGACCTCGGTCCCGGGACGGGCGGCGGCGAACTCCTCCAGCCGTTCCCGGCGCCGCCCGACGATCACCAGGTCGTAACCGTCGGCCGCCAGCCGTTCGGCGAACGCCCTGCCGATTCCGGAGGTGGCGCCGGTGACGAGTGCGAGCTTGCTCATGCGTGCTGTTCCTTTCCGCTGCCGACCGTGGCGGCCGGGAGGTGCGGCTCTCGTGCGGTCATCAGGTTGTTCCATCGCGGCGTAGGCACCGGCGCGGCGCGGGCGCGGGCGCCAACGGCGTCGGATCGGCCACCGGTGACCTCGCCGATCCCGCCGGCCTCGTAGCCCCGACGGTCCGGTGATCCTGGTGGCCCTTGTGTTCCTTGCCGTGCCTGCGGTTCGGGTCACCCGGGCCGGACACCGGAGCTGCTGATGCAGATGCCGCTGCCGTTGCCGTCATGCCTCCACGATGCGGATAAAAAGCGTGAACAGCGAGTGGACCCGTCTTCCTGGGACCACTAGTACCAGGAACATGCACTGGCACGTTTGTCACACTGTCCGCATGGCGACAACGGAACTCGGCCGGGCACTGCGGCAGCGGCGCGACCAGGTCGCGCCCGAGACGGCGGGCCTGCCCACCGGGGGTCACCGGCGTGCGGCAGGGCTGCGCCGCGAGGAACTGGCCCAGTTGGCCGGGATCTCCGTCGACTACATCACCCGCCTCGAACAGGGCCGGGCCGCCCACCCCTCGGCGCAGGTCGTCGAGGCCCTGGCCCGCGCCCTGCGGCTCTCCGCGGACGCGCGCTCCCACCTCTTCGCGCTGGCCGGGCTCGCGCCGCCCGGCCCCGAAGTGATCTCCGCGCACGTCACACCGAGCGTCCAGCGGATGCTGGACCGCCTCGCCAACACCCCCGTCGCGGTCTTCGACGCCGCCTGGACCCAGCTGCTCGCCAATCCCCTCTATACGGCCCTGATGGGCGAATGGCACGGCAAGGACCTCAACGCCGTGTGGCGCAACTTCCTGGGCGCCGGCTCGCGCGTACGCCACACCACCGAATCCTGGGCGGCACTACGCGCCGCGCAGGTGGCCGACCTGCGCCGCACAGCCGGCCGCTATCCGGCGGACCAGCGACTGCGGCGTCTCGTCTGCGAACTGCGCACCGAAAGCTCCCTCTTCGGCGAACTCTGGGAATCCGCCGAGGCCGATCAGCACGAAAGCGCGCGCAAGACCGTCGACCACCCCCAGGTCGGCGCCGTGACCCTGGACTGCGACGTGCTCACCGTCACCGGCAACGACCTGCGCATCATGGTCTACACGGCCGAACCCGGCACCCAGGACGCCGAACGCCTCGCGCTGCTCTCCGTCATAGGGACACAGTCCCTCACCGGATAGGCCGCAGTGGGCGCCGTTCGCGGTCAGGAGGCCGGCCGCACGTTGGGGACTGCGGAGCCGTGACACCGTGAACGGGACGCCGGCACTCGTGGCCGCCCGGGAGCAGGCTCTCCCGGGGTCCGCCCGCCCACAGGGCCCGTCATACCGCTGCGCGCCCCCGCCGTCAGCGGATCGCGGGCCCCGCCGGTGCGTCGCGGCCGACGTTGCGTATCAGGCGGGCGAAGTCGCGGGCGGTCGCCGGCGGGGTGGGCAGCCGGCCGGCCGCCGCGTCGTCGAGGAGGGCATCCACCGTCTCCTGGGCGCACAGGCGGTTGGCGCCGATGCCGCCGGAGGGGCCGCGTTTGATCCAGCCCACGACGTACGTCCCCGGCAGCTGTGCGACCCGGCCGCGTTCGTGGGGAACGGTCGCGGTCGCGCTGTCGAACGGCAGGTCCGGCAACGGGGTGCCGCGGTAGCCGATCGCGCCGATCAGGAGCTGGGCGTCGACCGGCCCTGTGGTCGTTCGCAGGGCGGACATCCGGCCGTTGCCGAGCACCTCGACGGGCGAGGAGAAGAAGTTCAGCACGATGCGGCGGCCCGGCGGCGGGGGCGCCGCGAGGTCGACCGCCTCGATCGGCACGTCGCTCAGCAGCGCCGCGTGGTCGTCCGGCGCGGCCGACGAGATCGCCGCCCGCGTCCCGGGAGTATCGGCGACGACCAGCCGCACGCCGGGAAGGTGCTTGAGGGCGTGCAGTTCCGGCCAGGTGTACGCGGCGTCCTGGGGGCCGCGGCGGCCGAGTACGACGACCTCGCGCACCGCGCCGGAGCGCAGCGCGGCGAGCGCGTGGCCCGCGATGCCGGTGCCGGCCAGGCGGTCCGGCCCGCCCGCCAGCACGCGCACGGTGTCCAGCGCCACGTTCCCGTTGCCGACGACCACCGCGCGCCGGACGTCGGACAGGTCGACCAGGCCGCCGGGGACCTCGGGGTGGTCGTTGTACCAGGCGACGAAGCGCGTGGCGGACAGGCTGCCGGGCAGGTCCTCCCCCGGAATGCCCAGCGGGCGCGCGGCGGCCGCCCCGACCGCGTAGACCACCGCGTGGTGGTGCCGGGCCAGGTCCGCGTGGCTGAGGTCGACGCCGACCTCGACGCCGAGGTGGACGCGGACCCGCGGATGCCGCAGGAGCGCGGCGAACGACTCACCGATGCGCTTGGTCGAGGTGTGGTCCGGTGCGACCCCGAACCGCACCAGTCCGCCCGGCACCGGCAGCCGGTCGATCATCGTGACCTCGGCGTCGGTCGCGTGCAGCAGGGCCTGCACCGCATAGCAGGCGGCCGGCCCGGTGCCGACCACGGCGACCCGCGGCGCGGGCGTCCCCGCCGGCAGGGAGCGCGGAATCAGCGGTGCGCTCCAGACGGGGTCGGCGGTACGCCCGGCGTAGTAACGGGCGCCGCGCTCGGCGTAGACCGCGTCGGCGCCGGACAGCACGTCGACCGGCGAGACGGCGTCAACCGGGCAGGCGTCGGCGCAGGCACCGCAGTCGATGCAGGTGCGCGGGTCGATGTAAAGCACCTCGGTGGTGCCGAAGTCCGGTTCACCCGGGGCGGGGTGGATGCAGTTGACGGGGCAGACCGCGATGCACGAGGCGTCGGTGCAGCAGGTCTGGGTGATCGCGTAGGCCATGGTCCGGTTTCCGTTGGGGTGATCGCCGGGGCGGCGGGACGTGTGGCGTTCGCCTCGGCGGCCGGTGGTCGGGCGGGCGCGCGGGCGGCGGAGAGGTGGAGAGGTGGCGGACGGTGGGGTTAGGGACTGCGGCCGATGGCGGGACGGACCGCGTGGCCGAGACGCTTGGCGCACGGCCGGCGGAGAGGTGGTGGCCGGTGGCGTGACGGACCGCGCGGCCTCGACGGTTGGCGGACGGGCCGCGGAGGTCGGCCGGCACTGGCGACGCCGGGAACGCGGTGCCGACCGGAACGCGCTGCCCCGGCCGGCGGGGTCGCACCCGACACGACCTCCGGTCGAACGGGGCGCGTTCGCTGACGTTCCGTCAGAGCATGTGCACGCGCTGGTAGATGGCGCTGGCCGGGCGGGTCAGCAGGCCCTGGGTACCGAGGAAGTCCATGAGGGGTGCGGAGCCGGACCGCATCATGGTGTGGTGGTGACGGTTCGACCTGGCCGCGGCGAGTGCCCGCTCCTTGTCGAGGCCGGCCTCCGCGTAGACCTCCTCGTTCACCAGGCTGGTGATGATGAAGTACGCGACGACGGCGATGCCGAGGGCGGACGTGTGCTTGCGCAGCGGGCCGGCCCGGCGCACCCGCTGGCGGATCTCCGCGCGGGCGAAGCGCATGTGCCGGGACTCCTCGACGACGTGGATGCGGCTGGTGGTGCGGACCAGGTCCAGGACACCGTCCGTGCGCATCGCGTCCCGCTGCATGATGTCCAGCACCTCTTCGGCCACCAGGATGCCGCCGTAGGCGACCTCGGCGGTGCCCGCCGTCTTGAGGATGCGGGCGAGTTCGACGACCAGGCGCTTGGGGAAGTAGGCCGGCACACCCATCTTCTCGCAGGCGCGGGCGAACATGATCGAGTGCCGGCACTCGTCGGCGATCTCGGTCAGCGCGAACTGGAACTCGGCGGTCGCGTAGTCGCGCACGTACTGGTCGCGCAGCACCAGCTGCTGAAGGATCATCTCGAACCAGATCCCGGTACTCATGATCGAGCACACCTCGTGCCGGGTGAGGGTGACCCTCTGCCGCTCGGTCATCTCGTCCCACAGCCGGGTGCCGTACAGGGTGCTCCACTCGGGGGCGAGCCCGTGGCCGTCCTCGGGCAGCGGCGCGTCCCAGTCGACCTCGGTCGCCGGGTCGTAGGAGAGCTGGGACGCGGAATCCAGCAGACGGCGTGAGACGTCCTCCGTCACGGTGCGCCCGGGCGCGCCGGACACGTTCGCGGCGTCCTGCGCCCTCACCCGTGCCCCGGCCTGCGATGGGACGCCGACCTGCGATGGGGCGCCGCCGGGGCCCTCGGGCTCGATGTGCGTGCTGCGGTTCACGGTCGACACCTTTCTGTCGAAGCCGGGGATTGCTGTCCGAGCTGGAGATCGCCGGCCGGACCGGGGTTCCCGCCCGGAGGCTTCCGTCCGGAGCTTCCGCTTGGGGGCTTCCGTCCGGAGGCTTCCGTCCGAGCCGGAGATCTCTTATGGGTACACCATGTACCCATAATCAGCGAGGCTAGTGCACGCGGCCGCCCACGGGTAGCCCCCGCCACCGCCGGGACCCCGGCGGCCACCGCACGGATAAACTCGGAGCCATGCCCCCGAGACAGACTCCGCAGCAGGTGGACGGACGTAAGACACGCTGGGAGGGGCAGCACGAGCGGCGCCGTGCGGAGTTCGTGGACGCCGCCATCGCCGCCATCGCGGCCCACGGCTCCGAGGTGTCCACCCAGCAGATCGCCGACCGGGCCGGGGTGGCCCGCACCCGCCTGTACAAGCACTTCGCCGACGCGGGCGATCTCCAGCGCGCCGTCGCGGCGCGGGCGGGCGAACTGGTCACGGCGGCACTGCAACCGGTGTGGCGGCCGACGGGCACGCCGATGGAGATGATCACCAACGCGGTCGACGCCTACGTGAGCTGGCTGCGCGCCAACAGCGCTCTCTACCTCTACCTCAGTCGGCACACCGGCACGCTCGACGCCGTCGCCGACGTCAAGACCGCGATCGGCAGGCACCTGGCCAGGATCTTCGCCGGCCACCTGACCGCCCTGGACGCGGACCCGTCCTCGGCCGAGCCCCTCGGCTTCGGGATCGTGGGCCTCGTCGACGCGGCCAGCGTGCGCTGGGTCGAGGACCCCGGCGGCCTCACCCACGAGGACCTGACCCGGCACCTCGCGCGGTGGATCTGGTGCGTACTGGACGACACCCTGCGGTCGGCCGGCCTCAGCCTCGACCCGCACCAGCCGCTCGACCTCGTCGATCCGGCCGCGAGCCCCCAGCCAGAGCAAGCCTGAGGGCCCCGGGGCCGCCCCGGCCCCCGCCGATCCGACACCTCCGCCCGATCCGGCCGCTCCACCGCTATCCGCCGTCCGCGTTGCGGCGGGGCGGGAGGCGGCCACGACCGGCCGCGCACTCAAGATCACCGAGGCCCACCGCGTCCGTACGGCTGCGCCCGGCCGGGCCAAGCGAACGGCTTCCGCCAGCGGGCCGCCCCCTTTTAACCCCGCTTCACCCCGCACCAGGCCCCGGGCGGTCAGCGGTGGCCGGCGAGCACGAACACCGGAGCCGGCACCGGAACCCGTACCGGACCCCGCACCGGAACCCGCACCCGCTCCGGCGCCGGCCCCCGTCCGCCTTGGGGTGGAACCCGTGAAATGTCGGCACCCATCGCGTTCACGCCCTCACGTTCGGCAAGGGAGCACCCCCTCCCGTGTGACGCCCCCGACAGGACCCACGTCACACACGAAGCCACGTAGTACCCACCCGGCAGACGTGAAGGACATGTAAAGGCGTAACGAGCACATAAACACGCCACCGCAATAAGCACGAGCCGCCCCTCAACTACCACGGGTCGTACATCACACAATTGCCTGCCGTTTTCCCGGTCGCTAAGAATGGGCGAGCCGCAGAGAACTGTGCTGCAACACAGCGAAACGCCAAATGGCCTCTGCGACCCGACTGGACAGGACACGAGACTTCATGCCCATTCCCGCCACCTTCACCCGCGCCACC
>NZ_JAAGKO020000070.1 GCF_027947535.2 Streptantibioticus silvisoli | reverse complement strand
GCGGGGGGGGGGGGGGGCCCCGGGCTGGCGCCGGGCGGGTTGCCTCCGGCGGGTCGGGTCCGGTGGATCGGTGCCGTCGAGGTCGGGGCCGGCGGGGTCGGGGCCGCAAGGATCGCGCCGGCGGATCGGCTCCCGCCGGATCGCGGCTGTCAGTCCGCCTGCGTTCCGGGGGCGCCCGGTGGTGGTCCGGTCGCGGGTCCGGCCGCCGGTCCCGGTGGGGTCTCGGGGGTGCTCAGTGTCTCGGCGGCCTCGTTGCGGGCCAGGAACGCGGCCACCGCCGGGCGGTGCCGGTGCGGGGCGAGGGCGCGGGCGGTACCGGCGAGTATGGCCTGGATGCGGGAGGAACGGACCCGGTCGCCCAGCAGGTCCAGCACCCGGTTGCCGGTCTCGGCGGCCTCGTCCGGTTCGCCGCCGCTGGCCAGGGCGCCGGACAACTCGGCGCTGTACAACGTGATGTTGCGGGTGAAGTGCGGGTCCTGGAGCAGTACCCCGCGCCGGGCGTGCGCGGCGGCCCGCCGGTGGTCGCCCAGCGCCGCCCAGGCCTGCGCCTCCAGCCCCTCCAGTTCCGCCTCGCCGTAGAACGTCATCCACTCCGGCCCCCCGTCGCCCGGTCCGCCGCCGGACGTCAGCAACCGCTGGGCCCGCAGCAGCGCCCGCTCGCACGCCGTGCGGTCGCCCAGCCCGGCCCAGCCGCCGGCCTCGCGCAACGCCAGCAGCGACAGCAGTCGCTGCGAGCCGAGCCGTTTCGCCGCCTGCTGTCCGGCCTGCGCGGCCCGGACCGCCTCGCGCGGCCGGTCGTCGTCGCGGGCCAGGAAGGAGGCGTTGCAGAAGGCGTGCGCCTCCAGCGCCGGATCGCCGGCCGCCCGGGCGGTGGCCAGCGCCTCCGCGTAGTACGACCGGGCCTCGCCGTGCCGCCCGGAGTCGTGCGCCAGCCAGCCGACCGAGATCGCCAGTTCGCCGGAGCCGGAGTAGAGCCGGTCGGCCACCGGGCGGCTGTAGGAACTGCGCTCCAGCAGCGCGTACGCCTCCCGCAGGCACTGGCCGGCCCGCGCGTACAGCCCGTCGGCGCCGTGCCGGTCGTCCAGCAGCCGGATGCGGCGCACCGACTCCTCGACCGAACGGGCCTCGCAGCCGCCGACCCGGCCGCCCGCCTGCCGCGGGACCGTGCTGACCGGCCCGATCGGCAGTGCGGCCGCCAGTGCGGCGGCCGGCGCCCGTGTGATGAACGCGCGACGCAACACGTCGCTCTCCTCGTTGCGGGGAAAAGGACCGGGACCGTTGTCGGAACCGCGCTCCGGACCGCCGTTGTCGGGACCGTCGTTGGGAACGGTGTTGGGACCGTTGTCGGGAAGGGTCTCGGGAAGGGAGCCGGGAGGGGTGCCGGGACCATTGCTGGGAAGTGGGCCGGGGCGGGGGCCGGGGAAAGGGCCGGGGAAGTTGTCGGCAACAGGGTCGGGGAAGCTGTCGGGGCGGGGGTGTCCGCCGGCGTCCGCCGGGTTCCGGAACGGGCCGCCGGGTGGTCGGCCGCGTACCGACTCGCGCGGTGCGAAGCCCAGGTCGGCCAGTGACCGGCCGGGGAACATGTGCTTGAAGACCCGCTCGTAGGCGTAGTTGGGGCAGCGGATCTCGCCGGACTCCACGCGGCCCACGTACCGGGCGTCGCAGCTGACCCGTTCGCCGATCTCGCGGGCGGCCCGGCGTACCGCCGCGGAGAACTCGCCCGGCGACAGGTCGCCGCGCAGCCGCCGGAAGGCGGGGTTGGGCGTGGCCGGGCCGGGGGGCCGGGTGGACGGTGAGGGCGCCACGGCAGTGTCCTCCGCTGTGAGTCCGCGCTGGATGGTGGCGAGTCGAGCGGGTCGACGAGCCTCGACGGCGGAACGACGGTACCCGCTGTGACCGACCCGGCACAGGGAGTTCCCGGAGAAAAGCATCGCAAAGTGGCGGTAAAGCGGATATCCCGCCGACCATGTGCCATGAACTGCCATTCCTGACGGGGAACCGCCGCGTGTCGGTTGACGCGTTCCCGCGTTGTCCATCAATGAGCGGGCAGTGTCGCGCCCGGCAGTGAGACGAGGAGATTCCCCGGTGGACACCGTTGAGGCACTCGGTTCGTCCGCGTCCGTGCTCCGCGGACGTCACGCGCCCGCCGCGGACGGCGGCGACCCGGCGCCGCCCGGCCGTCCCGCCCGGGACCTGGTGACCGTGCCGTGCCGGCAGGGCCTGGAGGCGGTCGACATCCTCCGGCTGCGCACCGGTGTCGGACCCGTGCTGCACGACCGGGGCGGGCGGACCCTCGGCTTCCTGGTCCCGGCCGGCACCGCCGCCGGCTGGGACCTGCCGGGCAGCGCCTGCTGTCCGGCGCCGGGCCGCGACCACGGCCGCCGCTTCGCCGCCGGCCCCCCGCAGGCCGGCGCCCGCTGGCTGGTCCCCCCGGCCCACGCCGCCGCCGTCACCGACCCGGCCCTGCTCCGCGAGGCCCTCACGGAAGCCGCCGGCACGATCGAGGCCGCCGGGCGCTGAGGGGGCGTCGCTTCGGGGTGCGGGGTGTTGCCGGGGTGTGGTTGCGGCTGCGGCGTGGTGGCGGGCGGCGGGTGCGGGTGCGGCGCGGTGGCGGGTGCGGGCGGCGGTGCCGCGGTGCCGGGGCTGATGCGCGGGGCGTGGTGCCGGCGTCCCGCGCGGGGGTCAAGCGTGTGCGATGAGGTCCGCGAGCGTTTCGGATCGGACGGTGAAGACGTCGAGGACGCCGACGGCGCGCAGCGCGGGGACGAGCTTGCGGAGCTGGGCGCGCACTTCGGTGTCCTCGGGGGTGCCGAGTTCGAGACCGTCGAGGCGCTTGGCGTTGGCGACGAACGCGGCGACGCTGCCCTTGCGGACCTCGACGTCGTTGATGACGCAGGTGTCCGCGCCGTCGGGGAGCAGGTCTTCGGGGCGCACGGGCTGGCTCATGGGTTCCTCCTGGTGGGGGTGCGAGTCGTTCGCACAAGAAGGACGCTACCAGCAGAGCGTGCAAAATGCACGTGCTTCATGAACGCGCTTTTTGAACGTGCTGAATGAACGTGCATGTCTCGCGTACTCTGGCCCGCATGTCCGGACACGACGACGCCGCGCGGATCGCCGCCACATTCGGGAGCCTGCTGCTGCGCACCAACCGCTCCCATCTCTACCGGGTACTGGTCGGCGACGCCGCCGGTGTCGACGAGACGACCTACCCGGTGCTGTCGGGCCTGGCGCGGCTCGGCACGGCGACGGCCAGCGAACTCGCCCAGCAGATCGGGCTCGACCGCACCGTCACCACCCGCTACGCCTCCCGCCTGGAGCAGGCCGGCCTGCTCACCCGCCGGGCCCATCCCACCGACGCCCGTTCCACCAGCCTCGCCCTCACCGACCTCGGCGAGCAGACCGTGCGCGGCATGCGCGAGCGCCTCCTCGGCCTGATCGACGGCGCCACCGCCGACTGGAGCGACGACGAACGCGCCACCTTCACGCGCCTGTTCGACCGCCTCGCCGCCGCCCTCACCACGCCGGACGCCTAATCGGCCGCACCCCGGGCGGCACTGCCGAGGGCGCAGGGCCTGCGCAGGCCGATGCTCACCTCCGCGGTCTCGCGGAACGCCCCCTGCTCCCGGCGGCGCCGGCTGCACGCGCAGCCTGCCACCCGGCCGCCGCACCGGGCGACGGCCATCCGGTGCGGCCCGCTCGGCGCGAACTGTGCGTACCCTCCAGGCCGTTCGTCCACCGCGGGCCGGCCGGGTGGCGAACCGTGCGTGGGACGTGACGGCCATGCGGTCGCGACTGGGGTCACGTGGTCCGGTGCCGGTGATTCGAAAGTACGTACGGTGAGCGCAAGTGGCAGATTGCCGCCCATCGCCCGCCCCGGCCCCGCGCCGCACGGTTGCCGGCCCGTCGCCCGGTCCGCCCGCTGAAACCGTCCTGGCCGGCGAACGCGCTGGTCGGCGCGGTGTGCGGCGGCCCGTGACCCGCTGTACGGCGGCACCCGGCCGGCTCCGGGTCACCCCGATGGCGGTCACCCCCGATACTGGGGGTGTGGCAGCACGACGGCGCAGCAGCGGAACGCGTACCGGACCGGACGGCGGTCCCGGTGCCCCGGCCCCTTCGGAGCACGGCGCGCGGAGCCGTTCCCGCACGGCGGAACCCCTGCGGGCGGTGGTGGACGGCGGCACCGCCGAACTCGTCGCCGACCCCGACCACCCGCACGCCTACTCGCTGCTGATCGACGGCGCCCCGCAGTCGCACGTCGACCTCGACGACCCGGCCCGCCTGGAGTTCGCCTACCAGCGCCGGATCGGCCACGTCATCGACCTCGTCGCACCGCCCGGCCGCCCGCTGCACGCCGTCCACCTCGGCGGCGGCGCGCTCACGCTGGCCCGCTACGTCGCCGCCACCCGGCCCCGCTCCACCCAGCAGGCCGTGGAGATCGACGCCGCCCTGGTCGGCCTGGTGCGCAGTGAACTGCCGCTGGACCGCACCTGGCGGATCAAGGTCCGCACCGGCGACGCACGCGAGGGCCTGGCCCGGCTGCCGGAGGGCTGGGCGGACCTGGTGGTCGCCGACGTCTTCAGCGGCGCCCGCACCCCGGCCCACCTGACCAGCGGCGAGTTCCTCGACGACGTCCTGCGCGTGCTGCGCCCCGGCGGCTGGTACGCGGCCAACCTCGCCGACGGCGGCCCGCTGGCGTTCCTGCGCGGCCAGGTCGCCACCGTACGCACCCGGTTCGAGGAGTCCCTGCTCGCCGCCGACCCCGCCGTGCTGCGCGGCCGCCGGTTCGGCAACGCGATGCTGCTCGCCGCCAACCGCGAACTGCCCGTCGTCGACCTCACCCGGCGCATCGCCTGCGACCCGCACCCCGGCCGCGTCGAACACGGCCGCCCCCTGCGGGACTTCACCGGCGGCGCTACCCCCGTCACCGACGCCACCGCCCAGGCGTCCCCCGCCCCGCCCGCCGAGGTCTTCCGCTGAGCGGCCTTCCCGCCGACCGGTCTTGCCGTCGATCCGTCTTCCCGCTGGCTGCTCCTGCCGTCGACCCGTCTTCCGCCGACCGGTGCCGGAGTCCGCGCGTCGGGCTGAACCCGGCCCGGCGGCACGGTGGTTGAGCCGCTCCGCCGACCACGGCCGCCCGGCGTCACGGCGGGTACCGGGGCAGGGTGCGGCCCGCTCCACGGTGTTCGGCGGCGGCCGGTGCCGGGTCAGTTGTCCAGGGGCTCGCGGGCGATCGCCTTGTGGTGGCGGACCACCTCTTCGATGATGAAGTTCAGGAACTTCTCCGCGAACGCCGGATCGAGGTCGGAGTCGAGGGCCAGCTCGCGCAGCCGGGTGATCTGCGCCGCCTCGCGGTCCGGGTCGGCGGGCGGCATCCGGTGGGCCGCCTTGAGCCGGCCGACCCGCTGGGTGCACTTGAACCGCTCCGCCAGCAGGTGCACCAGGGCGGCGTCGAGGTTGTCGATGCTGGAACGCAGCATCAGCAGTTTGCGACGTACCTCGTCGTCCTCGGGCATCGTCACCTGCTCGGCCATGGGCTGGTCCTTCCGGTCCCGGTCGTGGTCAGGGGAGGACCGCGAGCGTATCCGGATTCCGCGCCGTACGTCCTGGTGAGCCGGGTGATGTCCGCATGCCGAGACGCCCGGCCCGTTTCCTCCTCGGGCCGGGCGCCCGGACCACCGCCACGGCCCGACCGCCGCTGGGGGACGGCGACCGGTGCGTGGCGGACAGCGCCGGTGAACGCCGGACGACGGCTCGCGGACTCCGGCGGGCCCAGGGACCCTTCGGCGATCCGCCGGCCGTCACCTGATCAGGAGCAGGTGTCCAGCATGGACGACAGCGCGTCCTTCTCCGCCTGGGTGGTGGTCAGGCTCCACACCGACTTGACCCGGGTGAAGTCCTCGGCGTAGGTGCACCAGAAGGCCTGGTTCGCCGGCTTCCACTCGTCCGGGCCGCTGTCGCCCTTGCTGGAGTTGGTGGACTCGGAGGCGATCAGCAGCTGCGGGTCGGTCAGGTCGTTGCCGAACGCCTTGCGCTGGTCCGCGGTCCACTTGTCGGCGCCGGAACGCCAGGCGTCGGCCAGCGGCACCATGTGGTCTATGGTCGCCTGCGCCACGACGGTCACCGTGGTGTCGTCGTACGCGGAGTACCAGCTGCCGCTGGAGGGCTGGCAGCCGTCGGACTCGTCGACCACGTCCTGCCCGTCACGGGCCAGCACGTCCTGCCGGGTGGTGCAGTGGTCCGGCTGCGTCGCCCATATGTCGAAGGCGTCGCGCGTATAGCCGGTCATGCTGTCCGGCGTGGCGACCACCAGTGCCGCCAGTTCGGTACGGGCCGTCGACAGCGACGGCGGGGCGGGCGGGTCGGCCGAGGCCGCACCGGAGGACAGGCCGACGGTGGCTATCGCCATGGCAAAAGCAGCGGCTGCGCAAGCCGACGCGGAACGGCGCATGGAATTCTCCCTGTGGGGCGAGAGAGCGGAAACGTCAGCCCTGATCTCCCCATCACGCCGCCAAAATAACGTGAGCATGACAAGTCAGTTCGGTAACGAAATGGCCAACACCTGCCCAACGCCCCCTCAAGCGCCCCGGACCTGCGCCGCCCGGACCCGCGCCACCCGGACCCGCCCGGTGCCGGGGCAGCCGCCGCGGGTCGTGAACTCCGCCGCCGTGGGTCGTGAACTCCGCAGCCGCGGAACGCGGTTGCCCCCGTGCGCGGCAGCCTCCGGCGGATCGGGGTGGGGGGTTCGGGGGCGGGGCTCAGGGGTGGGGCTCGCGGGTGGGGTGCGCTGGCGGAGGTGGGGTCCGGCTTCGGGCGTGGGGGTGCGCGGGCGGATCGGGGTGCGTGGCTTCAGGCGTGCGGGTGCGTTGGCGGTCGTGCGGTCCGGCCTTCAGGCGTGCGGGTGCGCCGGCGGTCGTGTGGTTCGGCTTCGGGCGTGCGGGGGCGTGGGCGGACCGTGATGCCCGGCTCAGGCGTGCGGGTGCGTTGGCGGTCGTGTGGTTCGGCCTTCGGGCGTGGGGGTGCGCCGGCGGTCGTGCCGTCCGTCTTCAGGCGTGCCGCATCCGACCCCCAGGCGTGCCGCATCCCGCCCTCGCGCCCCGCCAGGGCTCCGCCTCGCGCGTGCCGGCCCCGGGCGGCGCCCTGCCACCTCCGCGCGCCGGTCCGGCCCCGGGCAGCCCGTATCCGCCCGTCTGCCACCAACAGGCGGCGCCTCTGCCCGCGTTGCCCCCTCTCCGTGCGCGTGCCGGCCCGGCCCCGGGCAGCCCTCACCCTCCCGTCCGCCGCCAACAGGCGGCGCCTATGCCCCCGTTGCCCCCTCTCCGTGCGCGCGCCAACCCAACCCCGGGCAGCCCTCACCCCCGGGCGCCGCCGGCACACGGCAACGCCCGCCGATCCGAGCGCCGCCAGCAGCCGGCAACGCCCGCCCGCCCGAGCGCCGCCGTCCGCCGGCAACCGGCGACCCCCGTCCTCCCGACCGCCCACGCCGAGTCCCGCCGGCGGACGCCACCCCCGCCGGCGGATACCACCCCCGCCGGCCGGCTACAGCAGGCCCAGGTCGCCGAGTTCCTTGTGCAGGTCCGCCCGGGTGTCGCCGTCGCCGGGGCGGGCCGGGAGGTGCCGGCCGGGGGAGGGGTCGTCGAAGGACGCGCCGGGACCGCCGGAGCCCGCGGAGCCCGAACCGCCGTACGGGCGGGCGGCGTTGCGGGTGCGGTCGCGGAAGATCCAGCCGCCCGCGACGCCGCCGACCAGTCCGCCCAGGTGGCCCAGCCAGCTCACCCCGGGGGTGCCGGGTATCGCCACGGTGAGCAGGTAGGCGAAGGACGCGGCCATCACGACGCCGATCAGCGTGTCGATCAGGTGCCGGTCGAACAGGCCGCGCACCACCACGTAGCCGAAGTAGCCGAAGATCAGGCCGCTCGCGCCGACCGTGTCGACGTCGCCGCCCTGGAAGAACCAGACCGCCAGCCCGCTGGTGACCACCACCAGCGCGCTCAGCCCCAGAAAGCGGGTGACGCCCCGGTAGGCGGCCAGGAAGCCGAAGATGAACAGCGGGCCGGAGTTGCTCTCGATGTGGGCCCAGCTCCAGTGCAGGAAGGGCGAGGTGAAGATGTCGGCGAGCCGGCCCGGCCGGTGTCCGATCACTCCGTATTCCTGCGACAGGGCGTAGTGGTCGGCCCAGTTGACGATCTGGATCACCCAGACGACCGCCAGGAATCCGAACATCACGAAGAACGCCTTGCGGGCCTCCGCGATCATCTCCTCCGCGTCCACCACGCCTCCCGACCCCGAGGGTGGACCTATCGCCACCCACCACCGCGAACTCTACGGACCACCTCTGACAAGCGGAACGGTTGCATTGGCGTGTTCCTGTCAGATCTGTTTCGAGGTCGGCGGTGTCGGGGAGAGCCAAGACCACTTCACGAACCGGCTCAGCAGGAGGAAAAAATGGTCATGCGCAAGTTGCTCGCGCCCGCGCTGCTCGCGGCGGTCGCCACCGTCGGCCTGGTCGCACCCGCCGCCCACGCCAGCGGTACCAAGATGACCCAGGCGGCTGCCGCTGCGAAGTTCAAGGCCGCCGGCATCACCTGGAGCTCCAGCGGCAACTGCACGACCCGTTCCAACTCCACCTGTACGTCGTTCGACCAGATCAACTCCGGCACGGTCGACGCGATCATCACGCTCAAGGGCGCCAGCGGCTGCGCCATCAACATCACCGGCGGCACCGAGGTCGGCCACGCCTCCGGCACCTACAGCCACTACAACGGCTACAAGGTCGACATCGCGCACAACTCGTGCATCGACGGCTATGTCCACAACGACTTCACGTACATCGGCCTCCGCGGCGACGGCTACCCGCAGTGGGAGGCCGCGTCCGGCAACCTCTACTGCGACGAGGGCAACCACTGGGACATCACCGTCTACTGATCCGTTCACCGGCCCGTTCGCCGGCCCGGGCCACTGGTCCGGGCCTTCGGCGACCGGGCCGCCCGGGAACGCCGCAACGGTGGCGCCGTAACGCCGGCGCCGTAACTCCGTAGCGCCGGATCGTCTGCACGTTGGAAAGCTGGAACGCCGGGACTCCGCGACATCGGAGCCCCGGCACTCCCGGGAAACGACCAGGGCCCGGGAAACGAACAAGGCCCCCGGAACGAACAGGGCCGGGAAACGAACAAAGCCCCGGGGAGAACAAAGACCCCGGGAACGAACAAGGCCCCTGCTGCGTTTCCGCAGATCAGGGGCCTTGCTTCGCAGGGTGAATGACGGGGCTCGAACCCGCGACATCCTGGACCACAACCAGGTGCTCTACCTGCTGAGCTACATCCACCGCGTCCGGCTGTTTTCTACCGGCGAGAAAGAGTGTACAGGGTTTCGGGCGATGCTCGCTCCCGCCGTCCCGCGCGTCGCCGCGGGGGTCGCCGACGACCCGCCCGGCGGCCGGAGGGCGGGCGGACGGCGGTGGGCGGAACGGTTCAGTGGGGGGTGGCGGGCAGGGTGTGACGTGCGGCGATGGCCCGCGCGGTCTCGGTGTCCGGGCCGGGCTTGGGCACGAAGACGGCCTCCCGGTAGTACCGCAGTTCCGCGATGCTCTCCCGGATGTCGGCGAGCGCGCGGTGGTTGCCGTTCTTCGGCGGGCTGTTGAAGTACGCCCGCGGGTACCAGCGCCGCGACAGCTCCTTGACCGAGGAGACGTCCACGATCCGGTAGTGCAGGTGCTGCTCCAACGTGGGCATGTCACGCGCCAGGAAGCCGCGGTCGGTCCCGACCGAGTTCCCGCACAGCGGTGCCTTGCGGGGCTCCTTGACGAACTCGCGCACGAAGTCGAGTACCCGGGCCTCGGCGTCGGCCAGCGTGGTGCCTCCGGCCAGCTCCTCCAGCAGACCGGACGAGGTGTGCATCTGCCGAACCACGTCCGGCATCGTCTCCAGCGCCTCGGCGGGCGGGGAGATAACGATGTCCACCCCGTCTCCGAGGATGTTCAGCTCGGAGTCGGTGACGAGGGCGGCCACCTCGATCAGCGCGTCGTCGCGCAGGGACAGCCCGGTCATCTCGCAGTCGATCCACACCATGCGGTCATTCATGGGGGTCACCCTACGGGGCGATCCCGCTGACCTGGCATGGGCGTGCTGCGGTCGGTACGCAGCCGGGCCACGCCGGTGAAGTCCAGCGCGTCGGCCCGGCCGTGCTGCGCTTCGGTCCGGCCGTGCTGGTCGGCCAGCCGGACCGAGTACAGCTCGGAGTCCGTCCGGACCTGTCCGTCCTCCCCGGCGCCCGGGGCGGTGGCGCCGGAAGCGGAGGGCGACCTGCGCTGGTGCGGCAGCGCCTCACCGCGCACCGGCCGGTCCGTGCGCTCGGTCCGTTCGGCGTCCTGCGGCCGGCGCTGCCGGAACGCGGTGCGGTACGAGGCGGGCGACGAGCCCAGCTGGCGGCGGAAGTGCCCGCGCAGCGCGACCGGGGACCGGAAACCGCACCGGCCCGCCACCTCGTCCACCGAGTAGTCGGAGGTTTCCAGCAGGCGCTGCGCCTGGAGGACCCGCTGGGTGATCAGCCACTGGAGCGGCGCGCTGCCGGTCAGCGAACGGAACCGCCGGTCGAAGGTGCGGCGGCTCATGTACGCGCGGGCGGCCAGCGTCTCGACGTCGAACTGCTCGTGCAGGTGTTCCAGCGCCCAGGCGACGACCTCGGCCAGTGGATCCCCGCCGATCTCCTCCGGTAAGGAACGGTCGAGGTACCGCTCCTGGCCGCCGGTGCGCCGCGGCGGCACGACCAGTCTGCGGGCCAGCGCGTTCGCGGCGTCCGCGCCGTGGTCGGTGCGCACCACGTGCAGGCACAGGTCGATCCCGGCGGCGGTGCCGGCCGAGGTGAGGATGTCGCCGTCGTCCACGAACAGCTCGCGCGGGTCCACATGGACCGACGGGTACCGCTTGGCCAGCGTCGGGGCGTACATCCAGTGCGTGGTGGCCGGCCGGCCGTCGAGCAGCCCGGCGGCCGCCAGCACGAAGGCGCCGGTGCACAGGCCGATGATCCGCGCGCCCTCCTCGTGCGCCCGGCGCAGCGCGTTGAGCGCGGAGGCCGGCGGCAGGTGGGAGATGGACCGCCAGGCGGGGACCACCACGGTCCCGGCACGGCCGATCGCCTCGATCCCGTACGGCGCGCTCAGTTCGAGGCCGCCGGTGGTACGCAGCGGTCCGTCCTCGCCGGCGCACACCAGCAGCCGGTAGCGCGGCACTCCGGCGTCCTGCCGGTCCACGCCGAAGACGGAAAGCGGAATGGAGCTTTCGAAGATCGGGCCGCCGCTGAACAGCAGCACGGCGACGATCTCCTTGCGCCGCCGCGCGGACAGCTTGCGGCCCGGCAGCGTGGCGGTGGTGGCACCGGAGGCCTGCACCGGAGTGCGAGGGGACGGCGCGATCTCCGTCGCCGTACCGGTCCTGGAGTCCTGGGTCATGGCGGAAGAGCCCCCCTCGGTCGACGCAACGTCCTTTCGGTACTGCACGTTTCCCCCGCCGTGTTACCCAAGATCGAATCTACTGCGTCCGGTGTGGTCGAGGTGCCAAGTTCACCATCCGGCACTTAGGCGACATGGCCACGTGGCGCGAAGCATTCGATCACGAAGCGTTGCACTCACCTGCGTCGCTGGGAAGTACGCCTCAGCCGGCGGTGGCCGCAACTCCCCGCCGCAGCGGGCTTCCAGCCCCGTACCGACGGTGATTGCCGCAGGTGGAAGGGGTGTTGGGGGAGTGTGGTGGTACGGGGGGCGCAGTGGTGGGAAGTTGGCCGAAAACCGATACCGAAATTGCCGGTGTGCCGGTGGGTGCGCCGTAGGGGCGTTCGGGGTGCTTGTGCGCGCCCCTCGTGCGCCCCTGCGGGCGGCTCGTGGGACGGTCGGGCGCGGCTCCCGGCGGACGGTCCGGGCCGGCCCCGCGGCGCCGTGCTGTCCGGCCGCGCCGCCGCCCCGCGGCAACCGGACGGCCGGTCCGCTATGCCAACGTTGACGCACCGCGTACGCTGCGGCTTCCCCGGCGGCCCGAGCGGGCCGGCCGGCGTGCGGGGTGCGCGGCGGTGGTGGTCCCCGCGGGCCGGCGCGCCGGGCGCGGGGGTCGGGGGCGACCGATCGGCCGGAAGACGGCCGGTGGTCGCCGCGTGCTGCGGAGAGCGCTCTCACCGACCGCCGGAAAACGTCGGCGTGCGGAGGTTACCCACGAGTCGCCCAGGGGTACGGAATACCCGCATCGCACCGTGTTGGGGGCGTTGCGCTTCGCGGCTTCGTCCGGCATCCTCCTGGAAACTTCGGGTACAAGCACCCGGACGGATTACCCCGGCGCACCTGTGCAGGGATACCCCGCCGCCGTACCCTGGAGGTAGCGGGTGGGCAACGCCCTTACCGGCCATTGTCGGTCGGGCCCGTGACCACCGCTGTCCATGTCCGCACCGGCGACGCCCCGGCGCCGCCCTCGCCGAAAACGCCCCTCATGGCCGGTTACGAGCACCCAGAATCCGCCGATGGCAAGCCACTTGCCGACTTCACCGCGGCCGAGCCGACACCGGCGACCGAGACACGTCACGCCTGCGATCCGGCCTTCCAGCACGGCGTCGTGGTCGGATTCGACGGCTCGGTCTCCAGCGAGCGCGCGCTCGCGTACGGGATCGGCATGGCCCGGCGCGCCAGGTCCGGTCTGATCATCGTCCACGTGGCCAACCGCCTGCCGGCCACCGTCTGGGCGGGCTGCGAACCACCGGTCTTCGTCGACGTCCCCGACCACCGTACCGAGGTCCTGGGCCTGGAGTTGGCCTGCGCGGACTACCTGGGCGAGGTCTCCTGGATCCTCGTCGAACGCGGCGGCGACATCTGCCACGAGCTGGAGGAGGTCGGCCGCGAGTACTCCGCCGACGCCATCGTCGTCGGCGGTACGCACGGCCTCATCGGCAAGATCTTCGGCTCCGTCGCCGGCCGTCTCGCCCGCCGGGCCCAGCGCCCGGTCATCGTCATCCCGTAGGCAGGCCCGCCGGCCCGGCACCCCACCCGACCAAACGCCGCCCGACCACGTGCCGTGCCGACGCCCGAAAGCGGGCACGCCGACCCTGAAGACGGGCACGCAAGTCCCGTATTCGGTCAGGGAAGCGGCGTGCGCCGGGCGCCGAAGACGGGCGACGCGGGGTGTGACGCGGGGTGAGGTTTTGAGGACGCGCGGGCCAGGGGTGAGGACGCGCGCGGTGAGGGTCGAAGGCCAGGCGGCCCAGGGGCTGAGGACGCGCGCCCTGAGCCTTGAGACCCCCACCCCGGAAGACGTTCCCCCCGAAGGCCCGCGCCCCAACAAGGCCCGCACCCCGCCCCCGAAGGACGTTCCCCCCCGAAGCCCACGCCCCCGGGGGGCATCCCGCCCCTGGAGGACGCACCCTCGCCCCGGAAGGCGGTCCCCCCGAAGCCCGCTCCCCCTGAAGGCTCCCGCCCCCACCTCCGGAGGACATCCCGCCTCCCGGCAGACGCACCCCGCCCCGAACCGGCCTCCCCCTGACGGCCGTTGACGCAGGTCAGACCCTCCGGAGGTGTCGTTGCCCGGCCGGTGGAGCCCCGCTCGCGCGCCCCGGCGCCCGGGTGGGATCGTGCGCCGGGGGGCGTGCATTGGGGGTGGCTATTCCACCGTGACGGACTTGGCGAGGTTGCGGGGCTTGTCGATGTCGCGGCCCATCACCAACGCGGTGTGATACGCGAGCAGTTGGAGCGGAACACCCAACAGAATCGGGTCGAGTTCGGGCTCGTTGCGCGGGACGATGATCGTCTCGTCGGCGATCGGATGATCTTGGTGGCCGACCGCAAGGATCCGGCCACTGCGGGCCTTGATCTCCTCCAGGGTGGCGCGGTTCTTCTCCAGCAGTTCGTCGTTCGGCACGATCGCCACCGAGGGCACCTCCGGCTCGATCAACGCCAGGGGGCCGTGCTTGAGTTCGGAGGCCGGATACGCCTCGGCGTGGATGTAGGAGATCTCCTTGAGCTTCAGCGAGGCCTCCCTGGCCACCGGGTATCCGCGCACCCGGCCGACGAACATCATGCTGCGCGCGGTGCCGAACTCCGCCGCGATCCGCCGGATGTCCTCCTCCGTCTTGAGGATCTCCGACAGCTGTTCCGGAAGCCGGCGCAGGCCCTCGATGATCCGGCGGCCGTCGGCGACCGACAGGTCCCGCACCCGGCCCAGGTGCAGCGCCAGCAGGGCGAAGGCGACGGCGGTGTTGGTGAAGCACTTGGTGGAGACCACGCACACCTCGGGACCGGCGTGCACGTAGACGCCGCCGTCCGTCTCGCGGGCGATGGCGCTGCCGACCACGTTGACCACGCCGAGCACCCGGGCGCCCTTGCGCTTGAGCTCCTGCACCGCGGCCAGCGTGTCGTAGGTCTCGCCGGACTGGCTGACCGCCACGTACAGCGTGTCGGGGTCCACCACCGGATTGCGGTAGCGGAATTCACTGGCCGGCTCGGCGTCGGCGGGGATACGGGCCAGTTCTTCGATCAACTGGGCACCGATCATGCCGGCGTGATATGCCGAACCGCAGCCGATGATCTTCACCCGGCGCACCGCGCGGGCCTCGCGGTTGTCGATCCCGAGCCCGCCGAGCCGCACGGTGGCGAACCGGTCGTCGATCCGGCCGCGCAGTACCCGGTCCACCGCCTCCGGCTGCTCGTGGATCTCCTTGTGCATGTACGTGTCGTGGCCGCCCATGTCCCACGTCTCGGCGTCCCACTCGATGGTGGTCGGCGCGCTCGCGGTCCGGCTGCCCTCGGTGGTGAACGTGCGGTACGAACCGGCCTGGAGCGTCGCCATCTCGCCGTCGTCCAGCGTGACGACCTGCCGGGTGTGCCGGACCAGCGCGGCGACGTCGGAGGCCACGAACATCTCGTTGTCGCCCAGCCCGAGCACCACCGGCGAGCCGTTGCGGGCCACCACGATGCGGTCGGGGAACGCCGCGTGCAGCACCGCGATCCCGTACGTGCCGTCGACCCGGGACAGCGCCTCGCGGACCTTGCCCTCCAGCGTGTCGGCGTCGGACAGGCCGATCAGGTGGGCCAGCACCTCGGTGTCGGTCTCGGAGGCGAAGCCGACGCCCTCGGCGGTCAGCCGGGCCCGCAGGTCGCCGGCGTTGTCGATGATGCCGTTGTGCACCACGGCCACGTCGCCGGAGGTGTCCTGGTGCGGGTGGGCGTTCTCGTCGCTGGGCGCGCCGTGGGTGGCCCAGCGGGTGTGGGCGATGCCGGTGGTGCCGGAGAAGCGTTTGGGCACCTGGGCCTCCAGCTCACGGACCCGGCCCTTGGCCTTCACCGTGCGGATGCCGCCGGACTTGCCGGTCACCGCCACGCCCGCCGAGTCGTAGCCCCGGTACTCCAGCCGGGCCAGGCCCTCCAGCAGCAGCGGCACGGCGTCCCGCTTGCCGATGTATCCGACGATCCCGCACATGGCGCTCTCCCTCTCCGGTGGCCCTGACGTCCGCTCGCCCGTCCGCGCCGTCGGCCGCCGGTGAGCCGGAGCGGCTCAGCCGTAGACGATGCGGCGCAGCTGCCGCAGGGACAGCTCGGGCGGTGCCACCGCGCGGCGCTTCAGTTCCCCGGCGATCCGCTCGAAGATCTCGGCGTTGGCCAGGCCCCTGGACTGCAACTCGCGGTGCCGCCGGCGCACGTAGCCGTCCGCCGGCTCGTCGAAGTACGCCAGGACGTCGAGGACCACCCGGGCGGCCTCGCCGCGGTGCAGCGGCGTGGTCCGCACCAGGTGGTCGATGAGTTCCTCGTGTGAGGTCTCCGGCGACGTCCGGCGTTCGAGCACCTGACGATCCTGCGCGACGAGCGACCGGTGCCGCAACATTTCTGCCCGATTTCGGGCAGGGCGGCGCCAAAATCACCCGGGCGGCCGGTTCAGTTGCTGGGAACCCCCAGCTCACGGGCGATCAGCATGCGCTGGACCTCACTGGTGCCCTCGCCGATCTCCAGGATCTTCGAGTCGCGCCAGAACCGGGCCACCGGGTACTCGTTCATGAACCCGTACCCGCCGTGCACCTGGGTGGCCTCCCGGGCGTTGGTCACCGCGATCTCCGACGAGTACAGCTTGGCGAGCGCCGCCTCCTTCTTGAACGGTTCGCCCGCCACCAGCCGGGACGCGGCGTCCCGCCAGGTCAGCCGGGAGGTGTGGGCGCGCATCTCCATGTCGGCGATCTTGAACTGGATCGCCTGGTTGGCGCCGATCGGCTTGCCGAACGCCTTGCGGGTGTTGGCGTACGACACCGACTGGTCGACGCAGCCCTGGGCCAGCCCGGTGGCCAGCGCCGCGATGGCGATCCGGCCCTCGTCGAGGATCCGCAGGAACTGCGCGTAACCGCGGCCGGCCTCGCCCACCAGGTTGGCGGCCGGCACCCGCACGTCGGCGAACGACAGCTCACGGGTGTCGGAGGCGTTCCAGCCGACCTTGGAGTAGGGCGCCGCGACGGTGAAGCCGGGGGTGCCGGACGGCACGATGATCGCCGAGATCTCCGGGCGGCCGTCGGGCTTGCGGCCGGTGACCGCGGTGACGGTGACCAGCGCGGTGATGTCGGTGCCGGAGTTGGTGATGAAGCACTTGCTGCCGTTGATCACCCACTCGTCGGTGGCCTCGTCCAGCCGGGCGGTGGTGCGGGTGCCGCCGGCGTCCGAACCGCACTCCGGCTCGGTCAGCCCGAACGCGCCGAGGACCTCGCCGGCGCACATCCTCGGCAGCCACTCGCGCTTCTGCTCCTCGGTGCCGAACCGGAAGATCGGCATGGCGCCCAGCGAGACCCCGGCCTCCAGGGTGATGGCCACCGAGGAGTCGACCCGGGCCAGCTCCTCCAGTACCAGGCACAGCGCGAAGTAGTCGCCGCCCATGCCGCCGTACTCCTCCGGGAACGGCAGGCCGAACAGGCCCATGCGCCCCATCTCCCGCACGATCTCGTACGGGAACTCGTGGTTCTCGTAGAACTCGCCGATCTTCGGCGCGACCAGGTCGTGGGCGAACTCCTCGACGGTGCGCCGCAGTTGCTCGTACTCCTCGGGCAGCCGGTGGGCGTTGCCGAGGCCGCCGGGGCGGGGGCTGGTCATGGTTCTACTCCTCGTGGGAGAGGGCGCGGACGGTGCGGGAGGGGCTGGGTCGGCCCAGGTGGCCCGCCATCCACACGCTGGTGGCGGTGAGGCGGGCGAGGTCGACACCGGTGTCGATGCCGAGTCCGTTCAGCATCCACACCAGGTCTTCGGTGGCGAGGTTGCCGGTGGCGCTCCTGGCGTACGGGCAGCCGCCGAGGCCGCCGGCGGAGGCGTCCACCGTGGTGACGCCGTGCCGCAGCGCGGCCAGGGTGTTGGCCAGCGCCTGGCCGTAGGTGTCGTGGAAGTGCACGGCGAGCACCTGCGGGCCCAGGCCCGCCTCGCCGAGCGCGGTCAGCAGCGCGCCGACGTGGCCCGGGGTGGCCACCCCGATGGTGTCGCCGAGGCTCAGCTCGGTGCACCCCAGGTCGAACAGCCGCCGTGCCACGCCGACCACCTGGGGCAGCGGGACCGGGCCCTCCCAGGGGTCGCCGAAGCACATCGACAGGTAGCCGCGCACGGTCGCGCCGGCCTGCCGGGCCTTGGCCACCACCGGCTCGAACATCGCCAGCGACGCGTCCACCGTGCGGTTGAGGTTGGCCTGCGCGAACGACTCGGTGGCGCTGCCGAACACCGCGATCTCCCGGACGCCGAGCGCCAGCGCCCGCTCCAGCCCGCGTTCGTTCGGCACCAGCACCGGCAGCCGGGCGGCCACGTCGCCGATCAGCGGCATCAGCTGCTCGGCGTCGGCCAGCTGAGGCACCCACTTGGGATGCACGAAGCTGGTCGCCTCGACGGTGTGGAGCCCGGCGTCGGCCAGCCGGTGGATGAACTCCGCCTTGACCTCGGTCGGCACGACGTTCTTCTCGTTCTGCAGGCCGTCGCGGGCCCCGACCTCGTGGATGCGCACCCGGGCGGGCAGGCCGTCCTGCGGCACCGCCATCGGCAGTCCCGGCGCGGTCGGCGACGGATCGCTCACGACTCCTCCTCGGTCGGTGCGGCGAGCGGCGTGACGACCGCGAGGACCTGGTCCATCGCGACGGTACTGCCCGGCCGCACGTCGATGGTGGTGACGGTGCCGTCGTGCGGGGCGGTGATCACGTGTTCCATCTTCATGGCCTCGACCACCAGCAGGCTCTGCCCGGCGGTCACCTCGTCGCCGGCCGCCACCTTCACCACGGTCACCGTGCCGGGCATCGGTGCGGTCAGCGCGCCGGTGCCCCCGCCGCCGGCCGCGCCGAGCAGCGCCGCCTCGACCGGGTCGTGGTCCAGCACCTGCCACGTCCGCGCGTCCCGGCCCAGCCACTCGCCGGCCCGGTGGAAGACGTGCGTGACGCCGTCGACGTGCACGACGACCCGGCCGCCGTCCGCGTCCGCCGCCGCCAGCCGGGCCCGCACCGGCGGCCCGTCGCCGACCCGCACCTGGTCCCCGCGCACGGCGAGGACGACCGGGTCCAGGCCCGCGACGCGCACCGGGTGCGTGGTCCACGCCGGCTCGCCGCCCATGCGCCAGCCGCTGGGCACCGAGAACGGATCGACCCAGCCGCCGTCCGCCCCGGCCGGGGCCAGCGCCGCCTGCCGCAGCAGCGCCGCCGCTACGTAGACCTCCTCCGGCACGCCGCCCGCCGTCAGCGACTCCACGTCGCGTTCGACCAGGCCGGTGTCGAGCGCGCCGGAGACCACGTCGGGGTGGGCCAGCAGCGCGCGCAGGAAACCGGTGTTGGTGGCGACGCCCAGGATCACGGTGTCGGCCAGCGCGGCCCGCAGCCTGCGCAGCGCGGTCGGCCGGTCCGGGCCGTACGCGACGACCTTCGACAGCATCGGGTCGTACAGGCTGCCGACCTCGGTGCCCTGCGACAGCCCGGAGTCGGTGCGCACCCCGTCGCCCTGCGGTTCGCGCAGCGCCAGCACGGTGCCGCCGGACGGCAGGAAGCCGCGCGCCGGGTCCTCGGCGCAGACCCGGGCCTCCACGGCGTGGCCGGTGAGCGTGACGTCGGCCTGCCCGAACGACAGCTCCTCGCCGCAGGCCACCCGCAGCTGCCACTCCACCAGGTCCAGGCCGGTGACCAGCTCGGTGACCGGGTGCTCGACCTGCAGGCGGGTGTTCATCTCCATGAAGCAGTACGCGCCCGGGTCGGCGCCCGGCACGATGAACTCCACGGTGCCGGCGCCCACGTAACCGCAGGAGCGGGCCGCCTGGACCGCCGCCTCGCCCATCGCGGCCCGCGTCGCCTCGTCGAGCAGGACGGACGGCGCCTCCTCGACGACCTTCTGGTGCCGCCGTTGCAGGGAGCACTCGCGCTCGCCGAGGTGGATCACGTGGCCGTGGGCGTCGGCCAGCACCTGGATCTCGATGTGCCGGGGGCGGTCGATCCACCGCTCCACCAGCAGGGTGTCGTCGCCGAACGAACCGCGCGCCTCCCGCCGGGCCGCCGCGATCTCCTCCGCCAGCAGCGCCTCGTCGCGCACCAGCCGCATGCCCTTGCCGCCGCCGCCCGCCGACGGCTTGAGCAGCACCGGGGTGCCGATCTGCCGCGCGGCGGCGATGAGCTGGTCGTCGGTCAGGCCGCTGCCGGAGCTGCCCGGCACGATCGGCACGCGGTGCGCGGCGACCGTCTCCTTGGCCCGGATCTTGTCGCCCATCAGCTCGATGGCGTCGGCGGGCGGGCCGATGAAGACCAGGCCGGCGTCGGCGCAGGCCCGCGCGAACGCGGCGTTCTCCGCCAGGAATCCGTAGCCGGGGTGGACCGCCTGCGCGCCGGAGCGCCGGGCCGCCGCCAGCAGCCGGTCGGCCGACAGGTAGCTGTCGGCGGCCGGCGCCGGCCCGAGCCGGACGGCCGTGTCGGCCTCCACGACGTGCCGCGCGTCGGCGTCGGCGTCGCTGAAGACGGCGACCGAGCGGACCCCGAGCCGCCGCAGGGTGCGGATGACCCGCACCGCGATCTCGCCGCGGTTGGCGACGAGCACCGTGTCGAACATGATGGGTCCTCCCCCTACATCCGGAAGACGCCGTAGCCGGGCGCGAGCGGGCCGCGTTCCGGGACGGGCGCGTTGGCGCACGCGGTCAGGGCCAGGCCCAGCACCGTGCGGGTGTCCAGCGGGTCGATCACGCCGTCGTCCCACAGCCGGGCGGTCGCGTAGTAGGCGTTGCCCTGCTCCTCGTACTGGGCGCGGACCGGGGACTTGAAGCGTTCCTCGTCCTCGGCCGGCCACTGCTGGCCGGCCGCCTCCAACTGGTCGCGCTTGACGGTGGCGAGCACCGAGGCGGCCTGCTCACCGCCCATCACCGAGATCTTCGCGTTGGGCCACATCCACAGGAACCTCGGCGAGTACGCCCGGCCGCACATCGAGTAGTTGCCGGCGCCGTAGGAACCGCCGATGACCACGGTGAGCTTCGGCACCCGGGCGCAGGCGACGGCGGTGACCATCTTGGCGCCGTGCTTGGCGATGCCGCCGGCCTCGTAGCTGCGGCCGACCATGAAGCCGGAGATGTTCTGCAGGAACAGCAGCGGGATGCCGCGCTGGTCGCACAGTTCGATGAAGTGCGCGCCCTTGACCGCCGACTCGGCGAACAGGATGCCGTTGTTGGCCACGATGCCCACCGGGTGGCCCTGCACGCGGGCGAAGCCGGTGACCAGCGTGGTGCCGTACTCCTTCTTGAACTCGGCGAACCCGCTGCCGTCCACCAGCCGGGCGATGACCTCGCGCACGTCGTACGGGGTGCGCGAGTCGACCGGTACGACGCCGGTCAGCCCCGCCGGGTCGACCGCCGGTTCGACCGAGGGGGTGACGGTCCACGGCAGCGGCCCGCGGGACGGCAGGGTGGCCACGATGTCGCGCACGATGCGCAGCGCGTGGGCGTCGTCCTCGGCGAGGTGGTCGGTGACGCCGGAGACCTTGGAGTGCACCTCGCCGCCGCCCAGCTCCTCGGCGGTGACGACCTCACCGGTGGCCGCCTTCACCAGCGGCGGCCCGCCCAGGAAGATCGTGCCCTGGTCGCGCACGATGACGGCCTCGTCGCTCATGGCCGGCACGTAGGCGCCGCCGGCGGTGCACGAGCCCATGACGGCGGCGATCTGCGGGATGCCGCGCGCGGACATGGTGGCCTGGTTGTAGAAGATCCGGCCGAAGTGCTCGCGGTCGGGGAAGACCTCGTCCTGCTTGGGCAGGAAGGCGCCGCCGGAGTCCACCAGGTACACGCACGGCAGCCGGTTCTCCAGCGCGACCTCCTGGGCGCGCAGGTGCTTCTTGACCGTCATCGGGTAGTACGTGCCGCCCTTGACGGTGGCGTCGTTGGCGACCACCACGACCTCGCGGCCGGCCACCCGTCCGATGCCGGCGATCACCCCGGCGGCCGGCGCCTGGCCGTCGTACATCCCCTCGGCGGCCAGCGGGGCCAGCTCCAGGAAGGGCGAGCCGGGGTCGAGCAGCCCGTCGACCCGGTCGCGCGGCAGCAGCTTGCCGCGGGCGGTGTGCCGGGCGCGCGAACGCTCGCCGCCGCCCAGCCGGGCCGCCGCCAGCTTCTCGCGCAGCGCGTCCGACAGCTCGGCGTGCGCCTTGACGTTGGCCGCCCAGGCGTCGGACGCCGGGTCCGCGGCGCTGCGCAGCGCGGGTGGGGGTGGTGCCGTGTCGCGCATCGCGGTGGGCTCCTTTGCTCACGCGTTCCCGTCAGGCTGCCCTGGCGACAGTGTTAGTCATCGTTAACGTGCTGCCCACAGGTTAACGCTCGCTAACGTCATTGTCTAGAATCTCCTCCATGCAGCCCACCAAGGCCGGAGCGACCCGGCGTCAGCAGATCCTCAGGGAGGCCGCGCGGCTGTTCGCCGAGCGCGGTTTCCACGGTGTGGGGGTCGACGAGATCGGTGCCGCGGTCGGCATCAGCGGCCCCGGCCTGTACCGGCACTTCGCCGGCAAGGACGCGATGCTGGCCGAACTGCTGGTCGGCATCAGCGAGAGCCTGCTGGCCGAGGGGCGCCGCCGGGTCGATGAGGCGTCCGGGCCGGGCGGCGCGCTGGATTCGCTGGTGCGCGGGCACACCGACTTCGCACTGGACGACCAGCCGCTGATCGTCCTGCACGACCGCGAGCTGGACCGGCTGCCCGACTCCGACCGCAAGCTCGTCCGCCAGCTCCAGCGCCGGTACGTCGAGCTGTGGGTCCAGGTGGTCCGCGACCGGTACCCGGCCGCCACCGAGATGGAGGCCCGCGCCGCCGTCCACGCGGTCTTCGGCCTGATCAACTCCACCCCCCGCCTCGGCGCCGGCGAGGGACGCCCGGCCCGCGCCGCCGCCGGGATGCTGCTGAACCGGCTCGCGCTGGCGGCGTTCGCCGCGCTGGAGGGGGGAGGGGCGGGGGAGGGGGTGTGAGGTCGGGCGGTGCGGGGTGTTGGGTGGTGCGGGGCGTCGGAGGGGGTGCGATGTCGAGCGGTGCGGGATGTCGGGTGGTGCGTGGCGTCGGAGCGCGTCGCGTCGGGGCGCGTCCCGTGGGCGGAGGGGATGTGCCGCTGCCGCGTCCCGTGCGACGTGATGTCGCGCTCACCCGGGGGGTCCGGCCTGGACAGCGGGGCGACCGACCGGTAACTTTCTGAGCGCTTGCTTAGGTTGGCGGGCGGGACCGTACTACGCTGGAAGAGCTGGAAGGGGAGGTGGCGCCGGTGCGTCGCACGGTGTTCAACGAGGACCACGAGGCATTCCGCTCGACGATCCGTGAGTTCATCGCGGACGAGGTCACCCCCGTCTACCAGGACTGGGAGCACGCCGGGCATGCCCCGCGCGACTTCTACTACAAGCTCGGCGAACTCGGCATCTTCGGCATCGAGGTCCCCGAGGAGTACGGCGGCGCCGGCGAGACCAGCTTCAAGTACAACGCGGTCATCACCGAGGAGTGCGCCCGGGCCGGCGTCAGCTTCGGCGGCAGCGGCGTGCACACCGCGCTGTGCCTGCCGTACCTCATGAAGTACGCCAACGCGGAGCAGAAGAAGCGCTGGCTGCCCGCGTTCGTCTCCGGCGAGATGATGACCGCCATCGCCATGACCGAGCCCGGCACCGGCTCCGACCTGGCCGGCATGAAGACCACCGCCAAGCTGTCCGAGGACGGCACGCACTACGTGCTCAACGGCGCCAAGACCTTCATCACCGGCGGCGTGCTCGCCGACCGCGTCCTGGTCTGCGCCCGCACCTCCCCGGCCACTCCGGAGGACCGCCGCGCCGGCATCTCCATCCTGGTCGTCGACACCACCAGCGAGGGCTACGCCGTCGGCCGCAAGCTGGAGAAGCTGGGCCTGAAGTCCTCCGACACCGCGGAGCTGTCGTTCACCGACGTCAAGGTCCCGGTCGAGGACCTGCTCGGCGAGGAGGGCAAGGCGTTCGGCTACCTCGCCCACAACCTCCCGCAGGAGCGGCTCGGCATCGCGCTCGGCGCCTACGCCCAGGCCGCCGCCGCCATCCGGTTCGCCACCGAGTACGTCAAGGAACGCACCGTCTTCGGCCGCACGGTCGCCGAGTTCCAGAACACCAAGTTCGTCCTGGCCGACTGCAAGGCCGAGGTGGACGCCGCCCAGGCCGTGGTCGACCGCGCCCTGGAGGCCCACGACATCGGCGACCTGACCGCGGCCGACGCCGCCTCCGCCAAGCTGTTCTGCACCGAGGTCGCCGCCCGCGTCATCGACAAGTGCCTCCAGTTGCACGGCGGTTACGGCTACATGATGGAGTACCCCATCGCCCGCCTGTACGCCGACACCCGCGTCAGCCGCATCTACGGCGGCACCAGCGAGGTCATGCGCTCCATCATCGCCAAGTCGATGGGCCTGTGATCCCGGTCCGATGAACACCGGTCCGATGAACGACCGCCCCGGTCCGGCCGCCGGCCGGCCGGCGGCCGACCACCCGGGCGCGTTGCGCGACCTGCTCGCCCTGCTGGACCTGGAACGGATCGAGCGGGACATCTTCCGGGGCATCTCGCGGCCCGCCGTCGTCCCCCGGGTCTTCGGCGGGCAGGTCGCGGCGCAGGCCCTGGTCGCGGCCGGCCGCACCGTCCCCGACGACCGGCCCGCGCACTCCCTGCACGCGTACTTCCTGGTCCCCGGCGACCCCGGCGCGCCGATCGTCTACGAGGTCGACCGCATCCGCGACGGCCGCTCGTTCACCACCCGCCGGGTCGTCGCCATCCAGCACGGCCGGCCGATCTTCCACCTGTCGGCGTCCTTCCAGACCCACGAGGAGGGCCTGGACCACCAGCAGGAGATGCCGAAGGCCCCCGACCCCGAGACGCTGCCCACCGCCGAGGAACTGCTGCCCCGGCACGCCGACCGCTTCCCGGACCCCACCGTCGTGGACCGGCTGCTGGAGGCCCGGTCCGCCGTCGACCTGCGCTACGCCCAGGACCCGCCGTACCTCACCGCGGGGGAGCGCCGCGAACCGCGCTCCCAGGTGTGGTTCCGCACCCAGGGCCCGCTGGCCGACGACCCGCTGCTGCACGTCTGCCTGGCCACCTACGTCTCCGACATGACCCTGCTCGACTCGATCCTGCTCGCCCACGGCCGCGGCGGCTGGGCGGTCGGCGACGTGGTCGGCGCCAGCCTGGACCACGCCATGTGGTTCCACCGGCCGTTCCGCGCCGACGAATGGCTGCTGTACGACCAGGAGAGCCCGTCGTCCTCCGGCGGACGCGGCCTGGGCACGGCGAAGATCTGGACCCGGGACGGCCGCCTCGCGGTCTCGGTCATCCAGGAAGGGCTGGTCCGGGTACCGCGGTCGCGCTGAACGGGTGGCGTGGACCGCGGTGGTGTTGACGGCGGTGGCGTGGACCGCGGTGGCGGCTGGCGGCGGTCGCGGCTGATGGCGGTGGTGTTGCCGGCGTTCGCGGCTGATGGCGGTGGCGGTGGCGGTGGCGGCGTTCGCGGCTGACGTCGTTCGCGCTGCCCACGGTGGTGTCCACGACGCGGTCGTGCCGACCAACGGTGTCCGGTCCACGGTGATCGCGCCTCGTACGGCGTCCGGCCTACGGTGTCCGACTGGCCCGGCGTCCCACCCGCACCGTCGGCCCGCCCTCCCGCGCGCGCCCGGGCCTCCCGCCGCCCGCACGGGCCTACCGCTGGGTCAGTCCCGCCGCCGCCAGCAGATAGGCGGTCATCGGGTCGTAGTACTCCGGTGAGACGTGGTCGTCCAGCGGAACGGCCACCTGGAGCGTTCCGTCCGCCTCGCCGCAGAACAGCGCCGGGTCGTTGCAGTCGGCGTACCCCACGGTCTCCACGCCGCGCTGCGCCGCGCACCCGGCCCAGCCGTGGTCGGCGACGACCAGCTGCGGCAGCGCGCGCCCCTCGCGTTCCATCGCGTCGAGCACCGCGGTCATCGGGGTGGGGGAGTGGGTGTGCACCAGCGCCGCGCCGCGCAGCACCATTGCCACGTCACCGATCTGCAGCGCCCGGCCGTCGTCCGCGTACAGCCCCGGCGTTATCGACATCACCTCGCACCCGGCCGCCCGCAGCGCCGCCGCCGTCGCCAGGTGCACCCCCAGCAGCCCGCCCGGGTGCCCGGTGGCCACCAGCACCCGGTGCCCGCCGGCCGCCGCCCTGCGCAGCGCCGCCGCGGCGCGGTCCAGCGCGTCGACCGTCAGCTCCGGGTCGATGGTGTCCTGCCCCGAACGGTGCTCCGGGTCGGCGATGACCCCGCAGCGTTCCGACATCAGCTCCAGCACCGCGGCCTCGTCCGACCAGCGCGGATCCAGCTCCAGCCCCAGCCAGTAGTACCGGTTGCCGGCGGCCAGCTCGCGGTAGTGGTCGAGGTTGTTCTCACGGCTGGTGGCGACGGCCCCGGCGATCCGGGTGTCCAGAAGGTGGTCGATCAGCATCTGCCGGGACGGTGCGCGGTCTGAGGACATACCCCCATTGTCGCCTGCCGGGGAGGGGGCGTACGGTCGGGCCCGCCGCGCCGGCCGCCGGCCCCTTCGCCCGCGCGTCCGGCCCGCCGCGGTGGACGAACCCGCCGCGCAATGGACGAACCGGTGACCCCGCGGTCCCGCACTGCCGGAAACGTACACTTCAGCACCGCCGTCCGGCCCCCTACCGTCGGATCCGCCCCCCGGATCGGAAGGACACCGTCATGACCCAGCCCACCCCCCGCGGCCCCGTCGACTCCTCGCGCATCCCGCGCTACGCGGGCCCGGCGACCTTCGCGCGGCTGCCCCGGGTGGACGAGGTCGGCACCGCGGACGTCGCCGTGGTCGGCGTGCCCTTCGACAGCGGCGTGTCCTACCGGCCCGGCGCCCGCTTCGGCGGCAACGCGATCCGTGAGGCGTCGCGGCTGCTGCGGCCGTACAACCCGGCGCAGGACGCGTCGCCGTTCGCGCTGGCCCAGGTCGCGGACGCCGGCGACATCGCGGTCAACCCGTTCGACATCAACGAGGCGGTCGAGACCGTGCAGGCGGCGGCCGACGACCTGCTCGACACCGGTGCCCGGCTGATGACGCTCGGCGGCGACCACACCATCGCGCTCCCGCTGCTGCGGTCCGTCGCCCGCAAGCACGGCCCGGTCGCGCTGCTGCACTTCGACGCCCACCTCGACACCTGGGACACCTACTTCGGCGCCGAGTACACGCACGGCACCCCGTTCCGCCGGGCCGTGGAGGAAGGCATCCTCGACACCTCCGCCCTCAGCCACGTCGGCACCCGCGGTCCGCTCTACGGCAAGCAGGACCTCGACGACGACGAGCGCATGGGCTTCGGCATCGTCACCTCCGCCGACGTCATGCGGCGCGGCGTCGACGAGGTCGCCCAGCAGCTGCGCGAACGCATCGGGAACCGGCCGCTGTACATCTCCATCGACATCGACGTCCTCGACCCGGCGCACGCCCCCGGCACCGGCACCCCGGAGGCCGGCGGCCTGACCTCGCGCGAACTGCTGGAGATCCTGCGCGGCCTGTCCTCCTGCCACCTGGTCTCCGCCGACCTGGTCGAGGTCGCCCCGGCCTACGACCACGCCGAGATCACCTCGGTCGCCGCGTCGCACACCGCGTACGAGCTGACCACGATCATGGCCCGGCAGATCGCCGCGTCCCGCTGACCGTTCTCCCCGCCGCAGGGGACGCCCCTCCGCCGGCCGGCGCCTCCTCCGTCATCGGTGGTCGGCGTCTTCGGTGAGCGGCGCCATCGGTGGTTGACACCATCGGTGAGTGGCGTCATCGGCGGTTGACGCCATCGGCGCTCGGCGTCATCCGTAATTGACCAAAAGGTCAACCGGCGTTGACCGAATCCCGACCTCCGCGCGGTCGGGTCCGGCCACCATGTGCTGCGGGCCGAACCCGGCCGACGCCGATCCAGGGAGAACCGAACGTGCGCCTGCGTACCGTACTGGCCACCGCGACCGCGGGCCTGACCGCCGTCACCTGCCTCACCCTCGCGGTGACCGTCCCGGCGTCCGCCGCGCCCGCTCCCCGGGACGCGGCCGGCCGGCCGACCGCGAACGCCTGCTCGCCCTACGCCGACCTCGACGGCTTCTCCGACGCGCTGGACGAAACCACCTTCGACGGGCTCGACGTCGGCAACCTGTCCGGCCTGTCCGTCGACCGGGGCGGCCGGATCGCCGCCGTATCGGACCGTTCCGTCCTGTTCGACCTCGACGTCCACCAGGGCGGCGGCGCCCCGCGCGCCACCGTCGCCGCCGGTATGCCGATCGCCGACGAGAACGGCGGGCAGCTGGACTCCGAGGCCGTCGTGGTCGACCACGACGGCACGTACCTGATCACCTCCGAGACCGAGCCGTCGATCCGCCGCTACGACCGGGCCGGCCACCTCGTCGGCCGGCTGCCCGTCCCGTCCTACCTCCAGGTCGCCCCGGCCGGCCGCGCGCAGTCCAACCTGACCTTCGAGGGCCTGACCCTGCTGCCCGGCGGGCACACCCTGGTCGCCTCCATGGAGGAGTCGATCGCCGGCGACGACCAGGACCTCACCCGCCTCCAGACCTGGAACCGCGTCGGTGACAGCGACGCCTTCACCCTCGGCAGGCAGTACGGCTTCCGGCTCGACCCGGGCCTCGGCATCTCCGAGATCGCCTCCACCGGCGACGGCCGCCTGCTCGTGCTGGAACGCGGCTTCACCGCCGGCTTCGGCAACACCGTCCGCCTCTACGCCGCCGACCTGCGCGGCGCGAGCGACACCAGCGGCATCACCGACCTGACCGCCTCCTCCGGCGCCCGCCTGATCCGCACCACCCTCGTCGCCGACATCGGCCGGTGCCCGTCGCTCGGCGCCACCGCCCGCCAGCCGCAGCCCAACCCGCTGCTCGACAACATCGAGGGCCTGACCGTCACCGGCCGTACCCCCGACGGCCGACTGCGGCTGCTGATGATCAGCGACAACAACGACAACCCCGATCAGGTCACCCGCCTGTACTCCCTCACCGTGCGCCTCCCGCGCCGCTGAGCCCCCGGGCCGCGCGCCCGCCGTACCGACCGACGGTCCTAGGTCCGATGCCGTAGCGCACTCGGACCTGGGGCCGTCTTTCGCGTCAGAAATTATGAACGCAGGATGAAATGCGTGGTCCGGCGTGTTGCAAGCGTCCGGCACCGAGCGACGACGAGCGGAAGGCGGACGTGTGACACAGGAGACGGGGACAAGCGGGCAGCGGGGATGGCTGCGCCGCATATCGTCCGACTGCTGGCGGTACCGGCGCGATGTGCTCATCGCACTCGGCGCCTCCCTGGGCGGCATGGCGATCACCGCGCTGGTGCCCCTGCTGCCCAAGGTGATCATCGACGACGTCATCGTCCACCACACCCGTTCCATGGGTCCGTGGGCCCTGCTGATGGTGCTGGCCGCGGTCATCGTCTACGCGATGACCTACCTGCGCCGCTACTACGGCGGCCGCCTCGCGCTGCACGTCCAGCACGACCTGCGGACCGGCATGTTCGACACCCTCACCCGGCTGGACGGCTCCCGGCAGGACGAACTCGACACCGGTCAGGTCGTCGGCCGAGCCACCAGCGACCTCCAGCTGATCCAGGGCATGCTCTTCATGCTCCCGATGATGATCGGCAACGTCCTGCTGTTCGTGCTGTCGCTGGTCGTCATGGCCCTGCTGTCCCCGCTGCTGACGGTCATCGCCCTCGCCGTCGCGCCCGCCCTGTGGTTCCTGGCCAACCGCAGCCGCACCCGGCTGTTCCCCGCCACCTGGTACGCCCAGGGCCAGGCCGCCGCCGTCGCCGGCGTGGTCGACGGCGCGGTCACCGGCGTCCGCGTCGTCAAGGGCTTCGGCCAGGAGGCCCAGGAGCAGCAGAAACTGCGCCGCGTCAGCCGCCTGCTGTTCGCCGCCCGGCTGCGCACCGTCCGGCTCAACTCCCGTTACAACCCGGCCCTCCAGGCGGTCCCCGCCCTCGGCCAGGTCGCCATGCTCGCCCTCGGCGGCTGGATGGCGGTGAACGGCCGGATCAGCCTGGGCACCTTCGTCGCCTTCTCCACCTACCTCGCCCAGCTCACCGGCCCGGTCCGCATGCTCACCACCATGCTCACCGTCGGCCAGCAGGCCCGGGCCGGCGTCGAACGCGTCTACGAACTCATCGACACCGAACCGCGCGTCACCGAGTCCGCCACCGCCCACGACCTGCCCGGCACCGCCGACGCCGACGTCGAGTTCGACGACGTCACCTTCGGCTACGACGACGACCGCCCGGTCCTGGACCACTTCAGCCTGCGCGTCGAGGCCGGCGAGACCGTCGCCGTGGTCGGCGCCTCCGGCTCCGGCAAGTCCACCGTCTCGCTGCTGCTGCCGCGGTTCTACGACGTCACCGGCGGCGCCGTCCGGGTCGGCGGCACCGACGTGCGCGACCTCACCTTCGCCTCCCTGCGCGGCGCCATCGGCATGGTCCCCGAGGACAGCTTCCTGTTCTCCGACTCCGTGCGCGCCAACATCCTCTACGGCAGCCCCGGCACCGGCGAGGACCAACTGCTCGCGGCCACCCGCGCCGCCCAGGCCCACGGCTTCATCTCCGCCCTGCCCGCCGGCTACGACACCGTCGTCGGCGAACAGGGCCTGACCCTGTCCGGCGGCCAGCGCCAGCGCGTCGCCCTGGCCCGCGCGGTGCTCACCAACCCGCGCCTGCTCCTGCTCGACGACGCCACCTCCGCCGTCGACGCCCGCGTCGAGGCCGAGATCCACGACGCCCTGCGCGAGGTCATGCGCGGCCGCACCACGCTGCTGATCGCCCACCGCCGCTCCTCCCTCGCCCTCGCCGACCGCATCGCCGTCCTGGACCGCGGCCGGCTCGCCGACATCGGCACCCACGACGAGCTCGAGGCCCGCTGCCCGCTCTACCGCCGGCTGCTCACCGACCCCGACGAACTGGCCGGCGACGCCTACACCCCCGACCCCGCCGGCCTCACCGCCGCCGCGGACACCACGGCCGCCTCCACCTCTGTCTCCACCTCCGACCCCGCTTCAGCCTCCGCTCCCACCCCCGCCTCCGCCTCCACCTCTGCCTCCGCCTGCCCTGACCGCCTGGTCGCCGCCGGCCTGGCCGCCGACGCCGGTGCGCCCGACTCCGTCGCGGCCGGCGGCATCACCCCCGAACTGTGGCGCCGCCCCGACTCCGACGCCCCCGGCGCCGGCGGTGACCGGACCGCCGCCTCCGGCGCCCCGGCCGGACCGGGCCTGGCCGGCGCCATGACCGGCATGCCCGCCACCCCCGAACTCCTCGCCCGCGTCGCGGCCCTCCCGCCTGCCACCGACACCCCCGACATCGACGAGGACCGCGCCCACGCCCCCGACACCCACTTCGGTCTGCGCGCCCTGCTGCGCGGCTTCGGCCTTCCGCTGCTGGTCAGCCTGATCCTGGTGTCCGTCGACGCCGTCGGCAGCCTCGTCCTGCCCGTCCTGGTCCGGCACGGCATCGACCAGGGCCTGGACCGGTTCGCCATCGGCGCCGTCTGGTCCGCCTCGCTCCTCGGCCTCGTCGTCGTCATCGCCCAGTGGGCCGCCCAGGTCGGCGAGAACCAGATGACCGGCCGCACCGGCGAACGCGTCCTGTACGCCCTGCGCCTGAAGATCTTCGCCCAGCTGCAACGCCTCGGCCTGGACTTCTACGAACGCGAACTCACCGGCCGCATCATGACCCGGATGACCACCGACGTCGACGCCCTCAGCTCGTTCCTCCAGACCGGCCTGGTCACCGCCGTCGTCAGCCTCCTCACCTTCTTCGGCATCCTCGTCGCGCTGTTCGTCATCGACGTCCAGCTCGCCCTGATCGTCTTCGTCACCCTGCCGCCGCTGATCGCCGCCACCGTCGTCTTCCGCCGCAAGTCGGTCCGCGCCTACAACCTCGCCCGCGACAAGGTCGGCATCGTCAACTCCGACCTCCAGGAGCACGTCGCCGGCCTGCGCGTCGTCCAGGCATTCCGCGGCGAGGCCGCCGGCGCCGCCCGGTTCGCCGCCCGCAGCGACGAGTACCGCCAGGCCCGCATCCGCGGCCAGTGGTACATCTCCGTCTACTTCCCGTTCGTGCAGCTGCTGTCCAGCCTCGCCGCCGCCCTGGTGCTCATCATCGGCGCCGGCCGCTACCACCAGGGCACCCTGACCGCCGGCGCCCTGGTGGCCTACCTGCTCTACATCGACCTGTTCTTCTCACCCGTCCAGCAGCTCTCCCAGGTCTTCGACGGCTACCAGCAGGCCACCGTCTCCCTCGGCCGCATCAACGAACTGCTGCGCCAGCCCACCACCACACCCGCCCCCGCCGACCCCCGCCCGGTGCCCGCCGACGGACTGCGCGGTGAAGTGGTCTTCGACGACGTCCGCTTCGCCTACGGCCGCTCCGAGGACGCCGAGGCCGCGCTGTCCGGCGTCACCCTGCGCGTCCCGCCCGGCCAGACCGTCGCCTTCGTCGGCGAGACCGGCGCCGGCAAGTCCACCCTGGTCAAGCTCGTCGCCCGCTTCTACGACGTCACCGGCGGCGCGGTCCGCGTCGACGGCACCGACCTGCGCGACCTCGACCTCACCGGCTACCGCCGCCGCCTCGGCGTCGTACCGCAGGAGCCGTACCTCTTCCCCGGAACCGTCCGCGACGCCGTCGCCTACGGCCGCCCCGACGCCTCCGACGCCGAGGTGGAGGCCGCCGCCCGCGCGGTCGGCGCCCACGACATGATCGCCGGGCTGTCCGACGGCTACCTGCACCGCGTCGGCGAACGCGGCCGCAACCTGTCCGCCGGCCAGCGCCAGCTCATCGCCCTGGCCCGCGCCGAACTCGTCGACCCCGACATCCTGCTGCTCGACGAGGCCACCGCCGCCCTCGACCTGGCCACCGAAGCGCTGGTCAACGCCGCCGCCGACCGCCTCGCCGTCCGCCGCACCACCCTCGTCGTCGCCCACCGCCTCACCACCGCCGCCCGCGCCGACCGCGTCGTCGTCATGGACCACGGCCGGGTCGTCGAGGACGGCACCCACGACGAACTGCTCGCCCAGGACGGTCACTACGCCGCCCTCTGGCGAACCTTCACCGGCGAGCCGGCGCCCACCGCCGCCTGACCCCGGCCCCCCGTGGTCGAACTCCCCGTCGCCCACCGGGGGCCGCGGCGCCGCCCACCGTGAACCTC
>NZ_JAAGKO020000007.1 GCF_027947535.2 Streptantibioticus silvisoli | reverse complement strand
CCCCTTTGAGGGGTTAAGGCTCCCAGTAGACGACTGGGTTGATAGGCCGGAAATGGAAGCACTGCAAGGTGTGGAGTTGACCGGTACTAATAGGCCGAGGGCTTGTCCTCAGTTGCTCGCGTCCACTGTGTGGTTCTGAAACCACGAACTATCATGGTCATCATGAATGCAATGGTTTCATTGTGTTTCGGTGGTCATGGCGATGGGGAAACGCCCGGTTACATTCCGAACCCGGAAGCTAAGCCTTTCAGCGCCGATGGTACTGCAGGGGGGACCCTGTGGGAGAGTAGGACGCCGCCGAACATTTTTTGGGCCGTTGGCCCCTGGTAGTCGTTGAGACCGCCGGGGGCCAACGGTCATTTTTTATTTGTGGGGGCGGTTCCCGGCGAACCGCGATGCGGGCGGCCGACCCCTGTGGGGCGGCGGCCGGCCGTCCTTGTAGGGTCAGGTGGCATTGTCGGCGACGTGAACAGCAGGTACAGGAGGAACCCCGGGTGGAGGTCCAGGAGACACGGGTCCAGACGGACCGGGTCCTCACCATCCCGAACATTCTGAGCATGGCCCGCCTGGTCGGCGTGCCGGTGTTCCTGTGGCTCATCCTGTGGCCCGAGTTCGGCGGGCCCAACTGCGACGGCTGGGCCCTGCTGCTGCTGGCGCTCAGCGGGGTCAGCGACTACCTGGACGGCAAGCTGGCCCGGCGTTGGAACCAGATCAGCAAGCTCGGCAAGGTCCTCGACCCGGCCGCGGACCGGCTGTACATCGTCTCGACCCTGGTGGGGCTGACCTGGCGGGAGATCCTGCCCTGGTGGCTGACCGCGATCCTGGTGCTGCGCGAGCTGATGCTCGGCGTGATGGTCCTCGTACTGCGACGGCACGGTTACGGCCCGCCACAGGTGAACTTCCTCGGTAAGGCGGCCACGTTCAACCTGATGTACGCGTTCCCGTTGCTCCTTCTGAGTGCGGGCAGTGGCTGGCTGCACACGCTCGCTGCTGTTTTCGGATGGGCTTTCGCGGGTTGGGGTACAACGCTCTATTGGTGGGCAGGAATCCTGTACGTGGTCCAGGTCCGCCGACTTGTCCGGTCGGACGCCACGGTCGACTAGCCCGCGCAACCCGGCATGCCGCACGGCAGCTGGAGTCCTGATGCGAGGCCGGCGCGCAACGATGCGCGAGGTCAGCGGGTCATCCCGGAGGGATGAGGTCGGCTTACTGTCGTCTCTTCGAGGAGGACGCTTCCGACATGAAGGCCGTCGTGATGGCCGGCGGCGAGGGCACGCGCCTTCGCCCCATGACCTCAAGCATGCCCAAGCCGCTCCTGCCGGTCGCCAACCGGCCGATCATGGAGCACGTACTTCGGCTGCTCAAGCGGCACGGTCTGACAGAGACCGTGGTGACCGTCCAGTTCCTGGCATCGCTCGTCAAGAATTACTTCGGCGACGGCGACGAACTCGGCATGGAGCTCACCTATGCCCATGAGGAGAAGCCACTCGGCACCGCGGGGAGTGTCAAGAACGCCGAGGACGCACTCAAGGACGATTCGTTTCTGGTCATCTCCGGTGACGCGCTCACCGATTTCGACCTCGGCGATCTGATCCGCTTCCACCGGGAAAAGGGCGGGCTGGTCACCGTCTGTCTGACCCGTGTTCCGAATCCGCTGGAATTCGGAATCACGATTGTCGACGACGAGGGCAAGGTCGAACGTTTCCTGGAGAAGCCGACCTGGGGACAGGTCTTCTCCGACACGGTGAACACCGGTATCTACGTGATGGAACCGGAGGTCTTCGACTACGTCGAGGCCGACACCTCCGTCGACTGGTCCGGTGACGTCTTCCCGCAGTTGATGAAGGAAGGCAAGCCCATCTACGGCTACATCGCCGAGGGCTACTGGGAGGACGTCGGCACGCACGAGAGCTACGTGAAGGCCCAGGCGGACGTGCTGGAAGGGCACGTGGACGTCGAGATCGAGGGCTTCGAGATCTCGCCGGGCGTCTGGGTCGCCGAGGGTGCCGAGGTGCACCCGGACGCGGTGCTGCGCGGGCCGCTGTACATCGGCGACTACGCGAAGGTCGAGGCCGGCACCGAGATCCGCGAGCACACCGTCATCGGCTCCAACGTGGTGGTGAAGACCGGCGCGTTCCTGCACAAGGCGGTGATCCACGACAACGTCTACGTGGGTCCGCAGACCAACCTGCGCGGCTGCGTCATCGGCCGCAACACCGACGTCATGCGGGCCGCCCGGATCGAGGACGGCGCCGTCATCGGCGACGAGTGCCTCATCGGCGAGGAATCCGTCATCCAGGGGAACGTGCGGGTCTACCCGTTCAAGACCATCGAGGCGGGCGCGTTCGTCAACACCTCGGTGATCTGGGAGTCGCGCGGCCAGGCGCAGTTGTTCGGCGCCCGTGGTGTGTCCGGCATCCTGAACGTGGAGATCACCCCGGAGCTGGCCGTGCGGCTGGCCGGAGCGTACGCCACCACGCTGAAGAAGGGCGCGACCGTCACCACGGCCCGTGACCACTCCCGTGGCGCGCGGGCGCTGAAACGTGCCGTCATCTCCGCCCTGCAGACCAGCGCCATCGACGTGCGGGACCTGGAGAACGTGCCGATGCCGGTGGCGCGGCAGCAGACGGCCCGCGGCAGTGCCGGCGGTGTGATGATCCGGACGACCCCCGGGGTACCGGAGTCGGTCGACATCATGTTCTTCGACGAGCGCGGCGCGGACCTGTCGGCGGCCGGGCAGCGCAAGCTCGACCGGGTCTTCGCCCGGCAGGAGTACCGGCGCGCATTCCCCGGTGAGATCGGCGACCTGCGGTTCCCGGCCAGCGTCTTCGACTCCTACACCGGCGCGCTGCTGCGCGAGGTGGACATCACCGGGGTCCGGGAGGCCGGGCTGAAGGTCGTGGTGGACGCCGCCCACGGCAGCGCCGGCATCGTGCTGCCCAGCCTGCTGGGCCGGCTCGGCGTCGACGCGCTGACCATCAACCCGGGCATGGACGAGGCGCGGCCCACCGAGACCGCGGAGGAGCGCCGGGCGGGCCTGGTGCGGCTGGGGGAGATCGTCGCCTCGGCGCGGGCCTCGTTCGGGGTGCGGTTCGACCCGGTCGGCGAGCGGATCTCGCTGGTCGACGAGCGCGGCCGGATCATCGAGGACGACCGGGCGCTGCTGGTGCTGCTCGACCTGATCGCCGCCGAACGCCGCAGCGGCAAGGTCGCGCTGCCGGTGACGACGACCCGGGTCGCCGAGCAGGTCGCCGCCTACCACGGCACCCAGGTGGAGTGGACCACCACGTCGCCGGACGACCTGACCCGGGTGTGCCGGGAGGAGTCGACCATCTTCGGCGGCGACGGGCGCGGCGGGCTGATCGTGCCGGAGTTCAGCAGCGTCTTCGACGGCTCGGCGGCCTTCGTGCGGCTGGTCGGACTGGTCTCGCGCACCCAGCTCACCCTGAGTCAGATCGACGCGCGCATCCCGCGGGCCCACGTGATCAAGCGGGACCTGCCGACCCCGTGGGCGGTCAAGGGCATGGTGATGCGCCGGGTGGTGGAGGCGGCCGGGGACCGGTCGGTCGACACCACGGACGGCGTGCGGGTGGTGGAGCCCGACGGGCGCTGGGTGATGGTGCTGCCCGACCCGGCCGAGGCGTTCACCCGGCTGTGGGCGGAGGGCCCGGACGACGCCTCCGCGCAGGAACTGCTCGACGAGTGGAGCCGGGTCGTGCAGGGCGACGGCGAGTGAGGGTCAACTCGGTCGCCGGGTAGGGCGAACCGTTTCCGCGGTGCCCCGCCGGGCCGGCCGGCGGGGCACCGCGCGTCCCGCGCCGGCCGGCTCGGCGCGTCATGACCGCCGCGTTCGAGAACAGCCGGTCCGACGTGCGACGATGTGCCGCACGACGCGCCGGCCGCGGTCCGTTCACCGGTCCCGGCGGCGGCCCTGGCCGCTGCCCGCGGCCAACCGCCGTGCCGGGGCCGGCTTGTGGAAGTCGTCCCGCCGGTCGGGAACGCCGGGGCGGTCCGGGGCCGTTCAGCGGGTGATGTCGCAACACGTCGGCACGGCCGGGGAGTTGGAACGCAGGTCGGGCGGGAAAGAGCGGTGTGACGGCCTGGTCGGGGGTATTCGCCGGGACGAGGAAGAAGATCGTCCGCGATGCCTTGCGGTCGGCGAATCAGCTTGACTACGCTCGGTTGTCAGGTCAGTGAGGTGGGAGAACATGGAGTGGAGCGGGGGCTTGGGAGACCGTGCGGGGGGTCGGCGTTCGGGCGGCGCGGTCGGTAGGGGAAACTCTGTAGTGACCTGGTTCGTTGTCAGGACGGCCGGGTCGGTCGGCTGGTGTTGCGAGGGTTCGTCCTGCCCCACGGGCGGGTCTGTTTCGTTCAAGGGGAATCGCCCGTGAAGTTGTTTGGGAAGCTGTTCGGAAAGAGCGCACGGCAGGAGGGTGACCCGGCTACGGCGCGTCACCGGGCACCGCGCAGTGCGCAGGATGACGCGGCCGAGGGGCCGCGCCCGCTGTTCCGCGACGAGACCGTTGCCCCGGACGGCGGTACTTCGGGCGGCCACGGCGGGGCGTCTGTTGACCCTGCCGCCACCGGCCGCATAGGTTTCGAGGACTCATCCACCTCGGGTACGGGGCAGCCGCAGGAGGCATCGGCCTTGGTGTGCAGCAGGTGCGGACACCACAACGCGGAAGCCGGCCGCTTCTGCTCGAACTGCGGTGCGCCGCTTCGTGGCGGGGTTCCGTCGGAGCGTGCCTCCGAGACCACCTCGACCATCTCCATCTCCGGTCTTGAGGCGTACGACTCCGAGACCACCGGCCAGACGGCGCTGCCGTCGCTGTCGCCGGAGGCACAGGCCGCCGTCGAGGCGCTGCCGCTCGGCTCGGCGCTGCTGATCGTGCGGCGCGGTCCGAACTCCGGCAGCCGCTTCCTGCTCGACAGCGAGCTGACCACCGCGGGCCGCCACCCGCAGAGCGACATCTTCCTGGACGACGTGACGGTCTCGCGGCGGCACGTGGAGTTCCGCCGCGGCGAGGACGCCCGTTTCACCGTCTCCGACGTCGGCAGCCTCAACGGCACGTACGTCAACCGGGAGCGGATCGACGCCGTCGCGCTGGTCAACGGCGACGAGGTGCAGATCGGCAAGTACCGTCTGGTGTTCTACACGAGCCAGCGGGTCTGACCAGCGGAGACCCGCGAGGGAAGGGTCATGGTTCGCACACCGTCGGGCGGTGCCGGAAACGGCACCGCCGCCTCGGCCGGAAGGCTGATGAGCATCGGAGCGGTGCTCGGACAGCTGCGTGACGAATTCCCCGAGGTCACCATCTCCAAGATCCGCTTCCTGGAGGCGGAAGGACTGGTCGATCCCCGGCGTACTCCGTCCGGGTACCGCAAGTTCAGCGAGCCGGACGTCGCACGGCTGGCGCAGGTGCTGCGGATGCAGCGTGATCACTACCTGCCGCTGAAGGTCATCAAGGAACACCTGGAGGCGGCCGGCGGCGACGAGCCGCCCGCCGGCTCCGGCACGGGCCCGTCCGCCGGCACCCTCGCGGCCGACCCGGCCGCCGTGCCGCGCGAGAGCGCCGAGCCCGGCCCGCCGCTGCTGCTGCGCCGTGCGGAGCTGCTGGACGCCACCGGCGCCGAGGAGGCGGAACTGGCCCAGTGGGAGTCCTACGGCCTCGTGGAGGCCGACGACGAGGGCCGCTACGACGTCGGGGCGGTCACCGTCGGCGCGCTGCTGAGGGAACTGGGCGCCTTCGGCCTGGAGCCCCGGCACCTGCGGGCGGTCAAGGCGGCCGCCGACCGGGAGGCCGGACTGGTCGAGCAGGTCGTCGCCCCGCTGCGGCTGCACCGCAACCCGCAGACCCGGGCGCACGCCGAGGCCACCGCCCGCCGGCTGGCCGATCTGTCGGTGCGGCTGCACGAGGCACTGGTCCACTCGGCCCTGCGATCACGCCACGCCTGACCAGCCGATCCGCTCCCGACTACCCAAAGTCTTCGGTGACGGCCTAGGGTTGGTGTGTGAATGAGCTCGACGTCGTGGGTGTCCGGGTTGAAATGCCCTCCAACCAACCGATCGTGCTTCTGCGGGAAGTAGGAGGCGACCGGTACCTGCCCATCTGGATCGGACCGGGCGAGGCGACCGCGATCGCCTTCGCCCAGCAGGGTATGACTCCCGCACGCCCACTTACCCATGACCTCTTCAAGGACGTCCTGGACGCGGTGGGACAGCAGCTGACCGAAGTGCGGATCACCGATCTGCGCGACGGCATCTTCTACGCGGAACTGGTCTTCGCCGGCGGTGTCGAGGTGAGTGCCCGCCCGTCGGACGCCATAGCGCTCGCCCTGCGGACCGGTACGCCGATCTATGGCAGCGACGGTGTGCTGGACGACGCCGGAATCGCCATCCCGGACGAGCAGGAGGACGAAGTGGAGAAGTTCCGCGAGTTCCTCGACCAGATTTCGCCGGAGGATTTCGGCACCAGCAATCAGTAACTGTTTGCTCACGCTCCGTCCGGGCGGCGGGCGAAAGGCCCCCTATTCCCCGTTCGAGGTCACGTCAAACCACACTCGGGGTGGAAATCACCCGGCGTGGCGAGTGTGGCGATCGTTGACGCACCCGGAGTGACTCCCTACCGTCGAGTTGGAGTGTCCTGGACAGGATCCGCATCGCGCGTCGTCCAGCGGCGGCGGGCAGTGCCGTGAATGCGCGCTCCCGGGATGCGAAGGGACGGAGGTCGACGTGAGAAGCACCGGCGACGGGACGGCAGTGGGCAGTGTTTTCCCGGTTCGCGGGGCGCTGGCGCGCTCCTCGCAGCCCGGGGCCGGTGACGACGACGCCGCCGAGCGGGTCGGCTACCGCGGCCCCACCGCGTGCGCGGCGGCCGGCATCACCTACCGCCAGTTGGACTACTGGGCCCGCACCGGCCTGGTGGAGCCCTCGGTCCGGCCGGCCCACGGCTCCGGCACCCAGCGGCTCTACAGCTTTCGCGACGTCGTGGTCCTCAAGATCGTCAAGCGGCTGCTGGACACCGGCGTGTCGCTCCAGAACATCCGCACCGCCGTCGGCCACCTGAGCACCTGCGCGCCGCAGGACGTCGCCCGGATGACCTTGATGTGCGACGGCGCGACCGTCTACGAGTGCACCTCCACCGACGAGGTCGTCCGGCTGCTGGAAGGCGGCCAGGGCGTCTTCGGGATCGCGGTGGGCGTGGTGTGGCGCGACGTGGAGAACAACCTCTCCCAGCTGCACGGGGAGCGGCTGGACACCGGCGAGACCCTGATCGGCCACAACCCGTCCGACGAACTGGCCCGCCGCCGCACCCGCGCCGTCTGACCGGACGGGCGGCCGCGTGCCGCCGCCCGGCCCCGGCGTGCCGCGGGCTTGGTCCGGTGGTGCCGCCGGCTCGTGCCTGCGGTGTCGCCGGAGTGGTCCCGCTGTGCCGCCCGGCCTGCGCGCCCGGCCTGTGTCGGCTGTGCCCGCCGCCGTGTCCCGCTCACCCCCGGCCTGTCCCCGCGGTGCGGTGCCGTGCTTTCGGTGTGCCGCCCCGGCCTGTTTCCGCGGGGCGGCCGTGCCGTTGCCGTACCGCCGTCGCGCGTTCCCGCCCGTTGTCAGTGCGGTAGGGCAGCATCGGGGGTGTGAGGAGCACGCCGACCATCCTGCATCTCGACATGGATGCCTTCTTCGCCGCGGTGGAGCAGGCGTCCAAGCCGAGCCTGCGCGGCAAGCCGGTGATCGTCGGCGGGCTGGGGCCGCGCGGGGTGGTCTCCACCGCGTCCTACGAGGCGCGGGTGCACGGGGTGCACTCGGCGATGGCCATGGCGCACGCCCGCCGTCTGTGCCCGAACGCGGCCTACCTGTATCCCCGGTTCACCCTGTACCGCCAGGTGAGTGACATCGTGATGACCCTGCTGCACGAACTGTCGCCGCTGGTGGAGCCGCTGAGCCTGGACGAGGCCTTCGTCGACCTGGCGGCGGGTGACAGCGGCCGGCGGCTGGCCGGGCTCGGGCACCGGGAGGTGACGGCGGCGGCGCGCGGGACGGCCGAGGCGCTGCGCGCCCGGATCGCCGAGGCCACCGGGCTGACCGCCTCCGTCGGACTGGCCGGCTCCAAGCTGCTGGCGAAGATCGGCTCGGAGGCGGCCAAGCCGGACGGCCTGGTCGTCATCGAACCGGGTACCGAACGCGACTTCCTCGGCCCGCGCAGCGTCCGCACCCTGTGGGGCGTGGGCCCGGCCACCGCCGAGCACCTGCGGCGGGCCGGGATCACCACGATCGCCGAGGTCGCCGAGACCGGGGAGGCCGAGCTGGTGCGGCTGCTGGGCAAGGCGCACGGCGCGTCGCTGCACGCGATGGCCACCGGTCGCGACGACCGGCCGGTGGTGGCGGAACGGGACGTGAAGTCGATATCCGTGGAGGACACCTTCGACACCGACCTGACCGACCGGGCCCGGGTGCGGTTCGAGGTGGCCAGGCTGGCCGACCGCTGCGTGCGGCGGCTGCGGGAGGCCGGCCGGTCGGGGCGCACCGTGGTGCTCAAGGTCAGGCACTACGACTTCACCACGCTGACCCGGTCCGAGACGCTGCGGGCGCCCACCGACGACCCGGGGGTGGTCAAGGAGACGGCTGCCCGGCTGCTGGAGTCGGTCGTGACCACGGGCGGCGTGCGGCTGCTCGGGGTGGGGGTGGCCGGGCTGGCGGACTTCACCCAGGAGGACCTGTTCGCCCAGTTCGCCGAGGAGACCGCCGCGCGGGAGGAGGCCGCCGGCGACGGGACCGCCGCGGCCCCGGAACCCGGCGCGCCGCCGCCGGAGCCCGCCGAGCGCCGCTGGAGACCGGGGCAGGACGTGAGCCATCCGGAGTACGGGCCGGGCTGGGTGCAGGGCAGCGGCCTGGGCCGGGTCACCGTGCGGTTCGAGGTTCCCACCGGCCGGCCGGGCCGGGTACTCACCCTCGCCATCGAGGACCCCGCCCTCCAGCCCGCCGAACCGCTCCCCCTGACGTCCTGGACCCCGCCGCCCGGTTCCCCGGAAGCGGGACCCCCGGAGGCCGGACGGGACGGGGACGCGGGGGCCGCCTGACGCGCGCGGAGGGGGTCGCGGGGTCGCGGGCGGGGCGCGGAAGGGGCTGGACGGGACCGTGGGCGCCGGCGCGCGGCCGTGGACGGGCCGGGATGGGGCTGCACGTCGGCGCCGCTCAAGGTGGCGGACGGGGAGGTACGCGCCCGTGACGGGCGCGGAGGGGGCTCGGCGGGGAGCGGGTGCCGCCCGGTGCCCGGCTTGGCCGGCGGGTCGCCGAAGGGGCCATGGGCGTCGTCCGGAGCACGTCAGGGCCGGAGCGGGTCAGGACCGGAGCTGATCGAGGTCCGGCGCGTCAGGGCCGGAGCAGGTCGGAGCCGGAGCAGGTCAGGGCCGGAGTGTGGGGACCGGCGCGTCAAGGCCGGAGCACATCAGAGTCGGAGCAGGTCAGGGCCGGAACGTCGGAACCGGCGCGTCAGGGCCGGAGCACATCAGGACCGGAGCACATCACGACCGGCACCTCAGAGCCGGAGCCGCTTCGTCGCCCGTGCGGTGCGGGGATCGCACGGCGGTCGGCCGGAGAACGTGCGGTCAGCCGGCCGGCCGGGGGCCCTCCTGGTCGCCGGCGACGTGGCCGAACGGCGGTGCGTCGGGGGTCGGGTGCTCGGTCTGCGGGGGCGGCACCTGGAGGCCGTAGTGGTGGTAGAGCTGGAGTTCCTGCTCGGGGGACAGGTGGCGGCCGACGCCGAAGTCCGGGGCGCCCTTGACCAGGGACCTGTCGAACGGGACGCGCAGGGCGTCGTCGCGCAGCTCGCTGGGTTCCAGGGGGACGAACGCGTCGCGGCCGAAGAAGCCGGTGCGTACCGCGGCCCACTCCGGTTCGCCGGTCGCGTCGTCGAGGTACACCTCGTCCACCGTGCCGATCTTGACGCCGTTGCGGTCGAAGGCTTTGCGGCCGATCAGGCTTCGAGGATCGATATCGGTCTGCACGGTTCCTCCAAGTGGTCGCAACCGGTCCAACGTAATCACGAAAAGCCACAATCGCAGACATGTCGAATCGAGCCGGTCGTGCGGCGACCGTCCCGGAAGGCGACCAGCGCCACATTCGCCAACGTCGGCCCCGCTGGTACGCTGGTCAACGGCTGCTGACCCCGTGCGGGAGAGTCCCGGAGACCGAGCGAGAAGCGACGTCACCGGGCGCCGAAGGAGCAAATCCTCCCCGGAATCTCTCAGGCATCCGTACCGCACGGACGAGGTCACTCTGAAAAGCAGGGGGAAGTCCTTCCGGTGTGCGCGCGACCGGACCGGTTCCCCCTCACCGACGGTGAAAATCGCGCTGCCCCCGGGCGGGCGGTGAAACTCTCAGGTTGATGACAGAGGGGGAGGCCGATCGGGCATCCGAGCAGAGGGTGCCCCAGCAGGTCGTTTCGACCAGGAGGCCCTCCGCTGATGACCGACCGACGCATCCCTCTCGCGCGCCTGGAGCGCGGCACCCCCTTCGAGCAGCGCCACATCGGTCCCGACGCCGCGGCGCAGGCGAAGATGCTCGCCCAGGTGGGATACGGCTCCCTGGACGAGCTGACCGCCGCGGCGGTGCCCGGCACGATCGCGATGTCCGGCGCCCTGGACCTGCCCGAGGCCCGTACCGAGGCCGAGGTCATCGCCGAACTGCGTGCCCTGGCCGACCGCAACCAGGTGCTGCACCCGATGATCGGCCTCGGCTACTACGGGACGTTCACCCCGGCCGTCATCCTGCGCAACGTCATGGAGAACCCCGCCTGGTACACGGCGTACACGCCCTACCAGCCGGAGATCTCGCAGGGCCGGCTGGAGGCGCTGCTCAACTTCCAGACGATGGTCGCCGACCTCACCGGGCTGCCCACCTCCGGTGCCTCGCTGCTGGACGAGGGCACCGCGGCCGCCGAGGCGATGGCGTTGTCGCGCCGGGTCGGCAAGGTCAAGGGCGGCGTCTTCCTGGTCGACGCCGACTGCTTCCCGCAGACCGTGGCGGTCATCGGCACCCGGGCCGAGCCGGCCGGTGTCGAGGTGGTCGTCGCCGACCTGTCCGACGGCATCCCGGCCGAGGTCGCCGAGCGCGGCGTGTTCGGCGTGCTGCTCCAGTACCCGGGCGCCTCCGGCGCGGTCCGCGACCACCGGGCGGTCATCGACCGCGCCCACGAGCTCGGCGCGGTCGTCACCGTCGCCGCCGACCTGCTCGCCCTCACGCTGCTGACCCCGCCCGGTGAGCTGGGCGCCGACCTCGCCGTCGGCACCACGCAGCGGTTCGGCGTGCCGATGGGCTTCGGCGGCCCGCACGCCGGCTACCTCGCGGTGCACGACCGGTTCGCCCGCAGCCTGCCCGGCCGGCTGGTCGGGGTCTCGGTCGACGCCGACGGCGACCGCGCCTACCGGCTGGCCCTGCAGACCCGTGAGCAGCACATCCGGCGCGAGAAGGCCACCAGCAACATCTGCACCGCGCAGGTGCTGCTCGCGGTGATGGCCGGCATGTACGCCGTCTACCACGGCCCCGACGGGCTCGCCGCCATCGCCCGCCGCGTCCACCGCTTCGCCGCCGTGCTGGCCGCCGGCCTGCGTACCGGCGGCGTCGACGTCCGCCACGGCGCGTTCTTCGACACCGTCACCGCCGCGGTGCCCGGCCGTGCGGGCGTCGTCGTCGCGGTGGCCCGTGCGACCGGGGTCAACCTGCGGCAGGTCGACGACGACCACGTCTCCATCGCCTGCGACGAGACGACCGGCCGCGAGCAGGTCCTGGCGGTCTGGGAGGCGTTCGGGGTGCACGCCGACCTCGACGCGCTCGACGCCGCGACCGGCGACGCGCTGCCCGCTGAACTGGTGCGCTCCAGCGACTACCTGACCCACCCGGTCTTCCACCAGCACCGCTCCGAGACCGCCATGCTGCGGTACCTGCGGCGGCTGTCGGACCGCGACTACGCGCTGGACCGCGGCATGATCCCGCTGGGCTCGTGCACCATGAAGCTGAACGCCACCACCGAGATGGAACCGGTCACCTGGCCGGAGTTCGCCGCGCTGCACCCGTTCGCCCCGATCGAGCAGGCCCAGGGGTACGTCACCCTGATCACCGAGCTGGAGGAGCGGCTGGCGGAGATCACCGGCTACGACCGGGTCTCCCTTCAGCCCAACGCCGGTTCGCAGGGCGAGCTGGCCGGCCTGCTGGCGGTGCGGGCCTACCACCGCGCCAACGGCGACACCGGCCGCACCGTCTGCCTCATCCCGTCCTCCGCGCACGGCACCAACGCCGCCAGCGCCGTGATGGCCGGCATGCGGGTCGTGGTCGTGCGCACCAGCGAGGACGGCGACGTCGACGTCACCGACCTGCGGGCCAAGATCGACGCGCACCGCGACGAGCTGGCCGTGCTGATGGTGACCTACCCCTCCACGCACGGCGTGTTCGAGGACAACATCACCGACGTGTGCGCCGCGGTCCACGAGGCGGGCGGCCAGGTCTACGTCGACGGCGCCAACCTCAACGCGCTCGTCGGCCTAGCCCGGCCGGGCGCGTTCGGCGCCGACGTCTCCCACCTCAACCTGCACAAGACGTTCTGCATCCCGCACGGCGGCGGCGGCCCCGGTGTCGGCCCGGTCGCGGTCCGCGCGCACCTGGCGCCGTACCTGCCCAACCACCCGCTCCAGCCGACCGCCGGACCGGACAGCGGCGTCGGCCCGGTCTCCGCGGCGCCGTGGGGCTCGGCCGGCATACTGCCGATCTCCTGGGCCTACGCCCGCCTGATGGGCGCCGAGGGCCTCAAGCGCGCGACCCAGGTGGCGGTACTGGGCGCCAACTACGTCGCCAAGTGCCTCGCGCCGTACTTCCCGGTGCTCTACACCGGCCCCGCCGGGCTGGTGGCGCACGAGTGCATCGTGGACCTGCGGCCGCTGACGAAGTCGACCGGCGTGAGCGTCGACGACGTGGCCAAGCGGCTGATCGACTACGGGTTCCACGCGCCGACGATGTCGTTCCCGGTGGCCGGCACGCTGATGATCGAGCCGACCGAGAGCGAGGACCTGGCCGAACTCGACAGGTTCTGCGACGCGATGATCGCCATCCGCGGCGAGATCGACCGGGTCGGCTCCGGCGAGTGGCCGGCCGGCGACAACCCGCTGCGCAACGCGCCGCACACCGCCGCCACCCTCACCGGCGAGTGGGACCACCCCTACAGCCGGCACGAGGCGGTCTTCCCGGCCGGTGTGGTGGCCGCCGACAAGTACTGGCCGCCGGTGCGCCGCATCGACGGTGCCTACGGCGACCGCAACCTGGTCTGCTCCTGCCCGCCGCTGGAGGACTACCAGGGCTGACCCCGCGACACGACACGACCGCCCGTCCCCGGAACGTTCCGGGGGCGGGCGGCCCTCGTCGGCGGGGTCGCGGCCGTGGCGGCGCGGCGGTCACACGGCGCGGTCCAGCAGCGGCGCCGGGGTCAGCCGGACCGCCAGCAGCGGCAGCAGGTCGGCGGCGCGGTAGGGGCGGTGCGCGGCGATGCCGGGCGGCGCCGGGGCCAGCGGGATGAGCACGTCGGCCGGCAGCGGACCGGCGCTGTCGTCGGCGCCGGTGTCCCCGTGCAGCCACAGGCACACCATGTACAGCCCCGGCACCGACAGCAGACGCGGCTGGTGGTCGCCGCCGAGCGCCTCCGACTGGCACAGGGCCCGTTCGGTGGAGGCCAGGTAGGGCCCGCCGCTGAAGTGCGAGAAGACCCAGCCGGCCGGGGTCAGCGCGGTCTCGGCCGCGGCCACCAGTCCGTCGGAGCCGCGCACCAGGAAGCGCCAGCCGGTCAGCCGGGCGCCCGGCAGACCGCCGCCGGCCGGCTCCGGGCCCAGCACGTGCACCGGCAGGGGGTGTTCGGCGACCAGGGAGCCGCCGGACTCGGTCCAGGACGCGGGCCGGAGCGCGCCGGGGACGGCGCTGGAGCCCAAGGCCGCGTTGACGCACTGGGAGACGGGCTCGGGGACCGGGGGAAGGTACAGCGGCATGATGGGTCGCCTCTCGTGGAGACAGGGGTGGTGCGGGCGGGTGCCGACGACGCTGTCAGCGCGTGCTGGTGCGATGGCGTTACGGGTCGCAGGCCCGTCCGGTCCGGCGTCCGGCGCGGTTGCGCCGTACGCGACAGGTACCGGCGGTGGCATCAGGACTCCGTGCGGCGCGCCGGCGTGTGCCGGGTGCGTCCGGGGAGTGCGACGTCTCAGCCTGTGGACGAAAGCTTATACGAGCGGTGTTCTCTCCCGGTTTCGGGCAGGAGTACACCGGGTTACAGCAAGGGGGTAATCAGCCTGATGTCGCGGGCAATTGACCCGAATTATGCCTGGTCGGCACTCCGCCGCCTGCGCGTACCCCCGAAATACAGATGGCTCATTCCCGGTCCCGGAACGCCGCCGGAGAATACGCGGAGCGGCCCCAACACTCCGTATGCCTCGGGAATGTGCCAAACGGGCCGCTTCTACGAGCCTAGCGCGAACCCGGCGCGCGCGGGAGCGTTACGGATCTGTTCGGTTGGGCATCATCGGGTCACGGCCCAAATGGTGAACGGGGCACGACCGGCGCGCGAGGAGGACGCTTCGATGGGAGAGAAGGTCGTGGCCACCGGGTTCGACCTGTCCGATCGGCAGCGGTACCGCAGGAAACTGCAGCAGTGCCTCACGGCGCTCGACCGGCTGCTGACGGAGAAACGGTTCGACCGGCCCCGCAACCTCATGGGTCTGGAGATCGAGTTGAATCTCGCCGATTCCGGGGGGCTGCCCCGGATGGCGAACGAGGAGGTTCTCGAACGCATCGCGAGCCGGGATTTCGTCACCGAACTCGCGCAGTGCAACATCGAGGTGAATATCGCGCCGCACCGGCTGTCCGGCCGGGTGCTCGACCAGTTGGCCGAGGAGTTGCGGATCGGGCTGACGTACGCCGACCGCAAGGCCGGCGAGGTCGGCGCGCACATCGTCATGGTCGGCATCCTGCCCACGCTCACCGCGCAGGACCTGGGCGGCGCCAGCCTCTCGCGCGCCGACCGCTACAAGCTGCTCAACGACCAGATCATGGCCACCCGCGGTGAGGACCTGGTGCTGGACATCGACGGGGTGGAGCGGCTGACCACCACCTCCGGCTCGATCGCGCCCGAGGCGGCGTGCACCTCGATGCAGATGCACCTGCAGGTGACGCCCGCGCGGTTCGCCGCGGTGTGGAACGCCGCGCAGGCCGTCATCGGGCCGCAGGTGGCCATGGGTGCCAACTCCCCGTTCCTGTTCGGCCGCGAGCTGTGGCGCGAGACCCGTCCGGTGCTCTTCCAGCAGGCCACCGACACCCGTTCGCCGGAGCTGGCCGCCCAGGGGGTGCGCCCGCTGACCTGGTTCGGCGAGCGCTGGATCAACGGCGCGTTCGACCTGTTCGAGGAGAACGTGCGCTACTTCCCGCCGCTGCTGCCGATCCTCGACGACGAGGACCCGCTGCGGGTGCTCGAAGAGGGCGGTGTACCGCGGCTGAAGGAGCTCACGCTGCACAACGGCACCATCTACCGCTGGAACCGCCCGGTGTACGCGGTCGTCGACGGGGTGCCGCACCTGCGGGTGGAGAACCGGGTGATGCCGGCCGGGCCGACCGTCACCGACGTGCTGGCCAACGTGGCGTTCTACTACGGCCTGGTGCGGGCGCTGGCCGACGCGCCGCGCCCGGTGTGGACCCGGCTGCCGTTCTCGGCGGCTGCCGCGAACTTCGACGCCGCCTGCCGGGACGGCATCGACGCCGAACTGCTGTGGCCGGGACCGGGCCGCGGCGGCCCGGTGGCGGTGCCGGCCGTGCGGCTGGTGCGCGACGAGCTGCTGCCGCTGGCCGCCGCCGGGCTCGACGCCTGGGGGATCGCCCCGGCCGACCGGGACCGCTACCTCGGCGTCATCGAGGAGCGCTGCCGGCGCCGCACCAACGGCGCGTCCTGGCAGGCGGCCGCCTTCCACGGCGCGCTGGAGCGCGGCATGGACCGGCACAAGGCGCTGATCGCGCTGACCCAGCGCTACAGCGAGCTGATGCGGTCCGGCGAGCCGGTCCACACCTGGTCGCCCGAGCTGCCCTGACCGGATGTGACCCACCGGACGCCGGGTGGCGGTCGCCCACGCGGTCCATCGGTTGTAATGTGCAACGTAGAAGTTGTAAAAGACAACCGATGTCCGGCGGCCGGCGCGCCACGCGACGCCGCCCCGCCCGGACTGAACGCACTCGGTCTGGAGATCCACCGCATGCCGGCGACCACCCACCCGTCGCACGCCGCCACCCCGCCCGGCGCGCTGCGCCACGTCCTGGTCCACCTGCTCACCCCGCTGCTGATGTGCCTCGGCATGGGCCTGGCCTACCTCGGCGCCTTCGGCGACCCGGCCCCGCACCACATGCCGGTCGCCGTCGTCGCCCAGGACGCCGGCCCGCGCGCCGCCACCGGCGCCCGGGTGCTGGCCCAGACGCTCCAGGACCACGCCGCCGGCGGACTCGACGTACGCACCGCGCCGAACCGGGCCGACGCCGTACGCCTGGTGGAGCACCGCCAGGTCGCCGGCGCCTACGTGATGAGCCGCGGCACGCCGGAACTGCTGGTCGCCACCGCCGCCTCGGGCACCGACGTGACGGTCGTCCAGAAGGTCTTCACCCCGGTCGCCGACCAGCAGGGCACCCCGCTGAAGGTGACCGACCTGGTGCCCACCGCGCCGCACGACCCGACCGGGCAGGGCCTGTTCTTCCTGCTGGTCGCCGTCAGCATCGGCTCCTACGCCGCGGTCGCGGTCATCGGCGGCACCGGCGCGAGCCTGCGGCTGCGCACCCGGGCGCTGACCGCGCTGGGCATGTCCGCCGTCGTCTCCCTGGCCGGCGCCGTCCTGGCCGGACCGCTCTTCCACATCGTCGACCACAGGCTGTGGGGCGTGTGGTCGCTGGCCTGGCTGTACTCGGCCGGCATCCTGCTGCTGGGCACCGGACTGCACACCTTCCTGCGCCGCTGGACCACGCTCGGGGTGATGGTCTTGTTCGTCATGCTCAACTTCACCTCCTCCGGCGGCGTGCTGGCCCCCGACACGCAGAACGGCTTCTTCGCCGCCCTGCACTCCTTCTGGAACGGCGCCGGCTTCCTGGAGGGCGCCCGGAACCTGGTGTACTTCGACGGCCGCGGCACCGGCCGGCCCGTAGTGACACTGGCCTGCTGGCTGGTGGCCGGCCTCGGCGCGCTGCTGGCCGCCGGCCTGGCCGAACGCGCCCGCCGCGCCGAACAGCGGCGCACCGCGCTCGACGCCTCCGCGGTCGCCTCCGCGGCCCTGCGCGCCGCCGGCCCCGGCACCCCGGCGCCCGGTCCGGGGCATGCGGCGGCCCGCGACGACCTGGAGCGCTGGAACGCCGAGGAGGAGGAAGAGGAGGAGACCGTCGCCGTCTGACGCCCCGGCCCCGCCCCCGCCGCCGTGCCGTTGTCGCGTTCCACAGACGTCCGGTCTACGGTGTGCGGTCTACGGGGACGACACACCAGGAGGCACGGGTGCGGGCGCAGCGGGACGGCGGAGCGGACGGCACCCGGCCGCACCGGGACGGCGGCGGGCCCGGCGGCGCGTCGGCGCTGACCATGGCGGACGGCTCGACGCTCGGCCGCCGGACGCTGGCGCACGAGACGCTGCTGGTGCTGGCCCTGTCGCTGGGCGCGAGCGCGGTGAGCGCGCTGATCAGCTTCATCGGTTCGGTGACCGCACCGGGACCGCTGAAGAACCAGGCGGCCACCCTCGTCGGATCGCAGGCGCCCGGCCGGCCGTGGCTGGACCTGGCCTGGCAGGTCTTCGGCGTGGCGACCGCGCTGGTGCCGGTCCTCCTGGTCGCCCACCTGCTGACCCGGGAGGGCGTGGGCCTGCGCTCCATCGGCTTCGACCTGCGCCGGCCGCGTTCCGACCTGGCGTGGGGCGCCTGCGTCGCCGCGGCCATCGGCGGCACCGGCCTGCTGCTCTACCTCGGGGCGCGCGGCGCCGGCTTCAACCTCACCGTGGTGCCCGAGTCGCTGCCCGCCGTGTGGTGGCGCGTTCCGGTCCTGGTGCTGGCGGCCGTGCAGAACGCGGTGCTGGAGGAGGTCGTGGTCGTCGGCTACCTGCTGCGCCGCCTGGACCGGCTGGGCTGGAGCGCCGGCGCCGCGCTGGCCGCGAGCGCGGTACTGCGCGGCTCGTACCACCTGTACCAGGGCCTCGGCGGCTTCGTCGGCAACATGGTGATGGGCGTGGTCTTCGTCCTGCTCTACCGCCGCTGGGGCCGCGTCGGCCCGCTGGTGGCCGCGCACTCCCTCATCGACACCGTCGCCTTCGTCGGCTACGCGCTGCTGGCCGGGAAGGTCGGCTGGCTTCCGACGTGACGGGGCCCGGCTTCCGGCGTGACGGGGGCGGGGCGGCGGTGACGGGGCCGAGGCGCGGGGGCTGACGTGATGGCGGACGGGGAACGCCGGCCCGCGTACCGCGCCGGCCGTGGCGTGGCCGGCGCCTGACGCGGCGTCAGGTCGTCCCGCGTCCCGCACGTCGTCTCCCGGCGCGGTGGCGGCACGGGACCGGGGCCGTCTCCCGGCGCGATGCGGCGCGAGGCCGGCCGGCGCCGCGCCGTTGCCGCCGCACCCGTTCCGCGCCCCCGGCCCCGCCCCCGTAACGTCACCGCCGTCGGCTCGGACGCCCACGGCTCAGACGCCCTCGGCCAGTTCGGCCAGCATGACGGTCACCGCGGTGCCGGTGAGCAGGACGCGGTCGCCGCGCAGGCCGGTGCCGACCAGGCCGGTGCGGGCGGAGGCCTGGAGGCCGGTGAGGTCCGGGCGGCCCAGGCGGGCCGACCAGAGCGGTGCCAGCGCGGTGTGCGCGCTGCCGGTGACCGGGTCCTCGGCGATGCCGACGGCCGGGCCGAAGAAGCGCGAGACGTAGTCGTAGCCGGCGGACGGGTCCTCGGCGAGCGCGGTGGCGATGATCCCGCGGTACGGCAGCGCGGCCAGCGCGCGCGGGTCGGGCGTCAGCGAGCGCACCGCCTTCTCGTCCGCGAGCTCCACCAGCAGGTCGCCGATGACGTCGCCGGTGTCGTGGGCGGCGAGCACGGTGGCGCCCAGGGCCTCGGCGGTGCCGGCCGGCGGTTCGACCGGGGTCAGCGGCGCGGTGGGGAAGTCCAGCGTGATCGAGCCGTCCGCTGCGCCGGCCGCGGTCAGCGCGCCGCCGCGGGTGGCGAACGACAGGGTGCCGCTGTCCGCCGCCGTCGTCAGCAGTACGTGCGCGGTCGCCAGCGTGGCGTGCCCGCACAGGTTGACCTCGGCGGCCGGCGTGAACCAGCGCAGCGCCCAGCCCGCCGGCCCGCCGGCCGGCAACCGGTGCGCGAACGCCGTCTCCGACAGGTTGATCTCCGCGGCCAGCAGCCGCATGCGCTCCTCGGCGGGGAAGTGGTCCTCCTCCAGGACCACGACCGCGGCCGGGTTGCCCGCGAAGGGCCGGTCGGTGAAGGCGTCGACGATGCGGATTCTCATGACAGCGGACGTTAGGCGGTCGCGGCGGCCGCGGGCGACGGCCAATTCGGGGTTCGTGGCACCGAAGCTTGTCGTTGACGAGTTTCCGATATATCGTTGAGGCATCGCGATCGATTGGCGACTGATCCGCAGCGGTGAAGCGGCGGACGGCCGGTCGGAGCGCGAGCATCCATCAGCAACCTCACAGAAGGAGCGCGCCATGCGTTTCCCAGGACAGGAATCAGAGCCCGGCAGCCGCGCCCACCGCGGCGGACACCACCACGAGCACGGCTGTGGCGGCCACGGGGAGTACGAAGGGCGCCGTCCGGCGTTCGGACCGTTCGGGCCGCCGTCCGGCGGACCCTGGGGCGGCGGGCCGTTCGGCGGCCCCGGCGGCCGGGGCCGCGGCGGACACCGCGGCAGGGCGCGGCGCGGCGACGTCCGCGCCTCCATCCTGGCCCTGCTCAAGGACCGGCCCATGCACGGCTACGAGATGATCCAGGAGATCGCCGAACGCAGCGGAGGGGCCTGGCGCCCGAGCCCCGGCTCGGTCTACCCGACCCTGCAACTGCTGGAGGACGAGGGCCTCATCGAGAGCGCCTCCGAGGGCGGCAAGAAGCTGTTCACCCTCACCGCGACCGGCCGCACCGAGGCCGAGGCCGGACCGGACGCCCCCTGGGAGGAGGCCGGGCGCGGCGTCGACTGGGAGGCGATGCAGGAGATCAAGCAGGCCGGCTTCGGCCTGGTGGAGGCGTTCCGCCAGGTGTGGGCCACCGGCAGCGCCGGGCAGCGCGACAAGGCGCTGAAGGTCGTCACCGAGGCCCGCAAGAAGCTCTACCTCATCCTGGCCGACGAGGACGTCGAGGACTGACGGCGGATCGCTGACAGCCGACTCCACCGTCGTCCACCGCCAGGCCACCGGCCGCGGCACGGAACCCACGTTCCGGCGCCGCGGCCGTGGCATGTGCCAGGATCACCGGGAACGCTGCCGGACCGGCGGGCCGGCCCGCCGGCGCCGCGGCGGCGTTCACCGGACGCGCCGGAATCCGCCGTGCCCGGTGAACGCCGTGTTCGGCCGGACGCCGGCGGACGAGGCGGGATGCCGACGGGCGCCCGGTGGATGCCGGCGGATGCCGAAGAACACCGGCGGACGGCACCGGCCGGCCGCCCGAACCGCTGGGGGAGTGGACCATGACCGACGACGACCGCCCGGACTCCGGGCCGGTGGCCGCGCTGCGCGGCCGGCTGCGCCACGCCCCCTCGGCCGGCGTGACGCTGCCGGACTTCGACCCGGACGCCGCCCCCGCGGCCCCCGCGCCGCTGGTCGCCGAGTGGCTGCTGCGGGCGCTGGACGAACACGTTCCGGAACCGCAGGTGATGACGCTCGGCACGGTCGACGCCGCCGGCCACGCCTCCGCCCGGGTGCTGCTGATGCGCGGGCTGGACGACGACGCGGACGGCTGCGGGTTCCGGTTCGCCTCCGACGCCGCCAGCCGCAAGGGACGCGAGCTGACGGCACGCCCCTACGCGTCGCTTACCTGGTACTGGCCGCAGCAGGGCCGGCAGATCCGGGCGGCGGGACCGGTCGAGACCCTGGACGCCGCCACCGCCCGCGCCGACTTCGCGCACCGCGGCGAGGCGTCCCGGGTCGCCGCGTTCACCGGCACGATGAGCGACCCGCTGGACGGCCCCGGGCAGTACGCGCGCGACCGCGACCGCGCCGCCCGCGAACTGGCCGCCGACCCCGGCGCGGTACCGGCCGGGCACACCGTCTACCGCCTGTGGGCCACCGAGGTGGAGTTCTTCCAGCTCGCCGCCGACCGTTTCCACCGCCGGCTGCGCTACACCCGCACCGCCGACCGCTGGGAACGCGTACAGCTGTGGCCGTGAGGCGTCCGGGCGCGGACCGGACCCGACCCGGGGGAGCGACGGTGTCCTGACGCGGGGAGGGCGACGGTCCCCCCGGCGCGTCGGACGGTGGACCCTCAGACGTCCGTCCGGGTTGTCCACCTGAAGGATGAGACGCCGTTCGCGCGTGCCCTTCCGCCGGAGGACGGGAAGATGCCCCCCGGCGGGGACGCCGGGGCCGTCGGCATCTGATGGGGTGTGAGGTGTGCGAAGCGACATCCGGCCGCAGGCCACCTCACGTGAACACGGCCGCGGTGGACGCCCGGCGGCGGCGTCCTGGGCCGGCCCCGAACTGCGTGCGGTGATAGCCGGCGCCCGGCGGCGGGCGCACCGCGACGCCGAACGGCAGATCGACACCGCCCACCTGCTGCACGCGCTGCTGGAGTGCGACGCGGGCGCCCGCGAGGCGCTCGGCCGGGCGGCGAACGGTGCCGCGGCCGCCGATCCGGCCCTGCGGGTCGCCCGGGTACTGGCCTACCTCGCCCAGCGCAGCATCGGCTACGGGCTGCGCTGGCGCTCCACCGTCGAGGGCGCCGCCGACCGGCCGCCGGCCGCCGGCTCCACCGGCTACAGCCCCTGCGCCCTGATCGCGCTCACCGACGCGGTCGGTCGCGCCGCCGCCCGCGGGGCCGGCCGGATCGAGGGCGTCGACCTGCTCGGCGCCCTCGCCGCCGACCCGGACGCCCGCGCGGCCGAGGTGCTGCGCGCCGCCGGGGTCGACCCGGCCCGCCTCGCGCCGCCCGCCGCGGACGTCGCCGAGGGGTGACGCCGGAGGGCGGTGGGCGCGATCAGGGCGCGTGGGGTCGGTACGCCCGGACGGTGGATGCCGGCCGCGGAGCCGGTGCTACGACAGTCCGATGAACGGCTCCCCCCGCTGCCGCTGCCGCTGCCGCTGCCGCTGCCGCTGCCGCTGCCGCTGCCGCTGCCGCTGCCGCTGCCGATACCGGCTCCCGGCTCCCCGGCTCACCGTTCCGTGCTGAGGTACCCGGGCAGTGCGATCGTCGGGTCGAGGTCGGCGGCGGGGGCCGGGGTGCCGCGGTGCTCGGTGACCGGGACGACGCCGGACCAGTAGGGCAGGGCCAGGTCGGCCTCGTCGTCGTTGGGGCCGCCGGTGCGGATCTTGGCGGAGACCTCGGTGAGGTCGAGCCGGACGACGGCGGTGGCGGCCAGCTCCCGGGCGTCGGCGCGGCGCGAGTCGTCGGCGCGGCCGGGCACGATGTGGTCGACCACCGCGTCCAGCGCGAGGGCGCGTTCCTTCGGGTCCGTCACCTGGTACGCGGTGCCGTGGACCACCACCGAGCGGTAGTTGATGGAGTGGTGGAACGCGGACCGGGCCAGCACGAGGCCGTCGACCAGCGTCACCGTCAGGCAGACCGGCAGGCCCGCGTCCTGCCCGGCGCCGCGCAGCGGACGCGAACCGGTCGACCCGTGCACGTAGAGCCGTTCGCCGATCCGCGCGTACAAGGTGGGCAGCACGACCGGCGCGCCGTCCCGGACGAACCCGAGGTGGCACAGGTAGCCCTCGTCCAGGATCGCGTGCACGCTCTCGCGGTCGTAGGCGGCGCGTTCCTTGGAACGGGTGGGGACGTTGCGGTCGGTGATCGGGTACGGGGTGGCCTGCGACATGGACGCGCTCCTCCTGGCGGACGTCATTGCACTAGTGCATAATGCATTTTGTGCTAGGAGAGTATCGAATCACTGGCCGGCGCGCCACGGACATCGCGGCCGACGTCGAACGGGCCATCGACCAGGGCGTGTTGATGCCCGGTGCCGCCCTGCCCCCGTTGCGGGAGCTCGCCGAGGAGCTGTCGGTCAACCCCAACACCGTGGCCGCCGCCTACCGGCTGCTGCGCGACCGCGGCGTCATCGAGACGGCCGGCCGGCGCGGCAGCCGGGTGCGGCAACGCCCCGCGACCACCTCCCGCGACGCGGTCCGGGTCGACGTGCCGCCCGGCGTGCGCGACGTCTCCGAGGGCAATCCGGACCCGGCGCTGCTGCCCGCGCTCGACCAGGCGTTCGCCGCCGCGCTGGAACGCCACGCGGCCGACCCGGCGCTCTACGGACGCCCGCCGGCCGACCCGGAGCTGGTGGCGCTCGCCCGGTCCGCGTTCGACGCCGACGGGGTCCCGGCAGGGCCGGTCGCGGTGACCTCCGGTTCGCTGGACGCCATCGAACGGGCCCTCACCGCCCACCTGCGGCCCGGCGACGCGGTCGCGGTCGAGGACCCCGGCTGGGGCAGCGTCTTCGACATGCTGCCCGCGCTCGGTCTGCGGCCGGTGGGCGTCGCGGCCGACGACGACGGGCCGCTGCCCGGCGAGGTGGACCGCGCGCTGCGGCAGGGCGCCCGGGCGCTGCTGGTCACCGACCGGGGCCAGAACCCGACCGGTGCGGCGATCGGCGCCGACCGGGCCGCGGCGCTGCGCGAGGTGCTGGCGGGGCATCCGGGCACGCTGGTCATCGACGACGACCACCTGCACGGCCTGTCCGACCTGCCGGTGCACCCGCTGTCCGGCGTCACGACGCACTGGGTGCTGGTCCGCTCGGTCGCCAAGGCATACGGTCCCGACCTGCGGCTCGGCGTGCTCACCGGCGACCCGGTCACCGTCGGGCGGATCGCCGGCCGCCACCGGCTCGGCCCCGGCTGGGTCAGCCACCTGCTCCAGCGGGCCGTCGTCCACCTGTGGCGCACCGGCGCGGTGGACCCGGCCGCGGTCGCCGCCGCCTACGCGGTGCGCCGCGACGGGCTGCTCGCCGCGCTGGCGGACCGCGGGGTGGCGGCGACCGGCCGCAGCGGGATGAACGTCTGGATCCCGGTGCCCGACGAGACGGCCGCCGTCACCCGCCTGCTGGCGGCCGGCTGGGCGGTCGCCCCCGGCGCCCGCTTCCGCCTGTCCTCCGGCCCCGGCGTGCGGGTCACCGTCTCCCCCCTGACCCCTGCCGACGTCGAACCGCTGTCCGCCGCGATCGCGGCAGCGGTACGGACGGCCGGCGCCGGGCGGTACGGGTGAGGGCGGTACGGACGGCCGGCGCCGGGCGGTACGGGTGAGGGCGGTGCGGCTCGGGGTCGACGGTTCGGCGGCTGACGGTCGGGGGAGTGGCGGGCGGTGACGTCCTACGGCCTTAGTCGGCGGCCGGCGCGGTCCCAAGGCGTTCCCGGTGCTGCCGTACCGCCGGTGCCGCCCGGCCGCCCGTGCCGCCCTGTCGGCCCGCCGCCGTGCCCTCCCAGGACGTCCCCGTGCCGTCCCTGTGCCCTCCTACGACGTCCCGCCACCGGGCTTGCCGGGCTTGCCGGCGCTCCGTGTCCGGGTCTGGGCGATGGCGGCGCCGGCCAGGACGACGAGGGCGCCGACCGGCTCGTTCCAGCTCAGGCCCTCGTGCAGCACCAGTACGCCGGCGGCGGTGGCGATGACCGGGACCACGTAGGTCACCATCGTGGCGATCGTCGGCCCGGCCTGCTTCACCAGGTCGTACTGCAACAGGTACGCCAGCCCCGTCCCCAGGGTCCCCAGCGCCACCACCGCCAGCACGCAGCGCACCGGGAAGCCGGCCGGCGCCGAGGTGAACAGCGGTACGGCGATGGCCAACTGGACGGTGCCCAGGCCCAGTTGCGCCGTCGACAGCGAAAGGGACGACTCGGGGACGCCGGCCAGGGTGCGGCGTACCCAGATCCAGCCGACGGCGTAGCTGGCCGCCGCGACCAGGGCCAGCGCGGTGCCCCGCGGGTCCTCGCCGGAGAAGCCCTGCCAGACGCCCAGCACCGTCATCACCCCCGCGAAACCGATTCCGGCGCCGGCCACCCGGCGCCGCGTCGGACGGTCCTCCGACAGTGCCACGAACGACAGCACCATGCTGAACAGCGGTGTCGTCGCGTTGCAGATGCCGGCCAGCGTCGAGGGGATCGTCAGCTCGGCGTAGGCGAACAGCGAGAACGGCAGCGCGTTGAGCAGGAACGAGGCGACCAGCAGGCGTGCCAGGGTGCGCGGTGAGCGCGGCAGCCGGTCGCGCCGCACGACCAGCACCGCGGCCAGCACCAGCGTGCCGCACGCCATCCGGCCCAGCGTGACCTGGAGCGGGGAGAACGCCTCGGTGCCGACCTTGATGAACAGGAAGCTGAAGCCCCAGATCAGCGACAGCGTCAGGAACCGGGAGCGCCAGCCGCCGAACCACCGGCGGAGCGGGGAGGAGGCCCGGTGCGCGGTGCCGTCGCCGCCGGGGCCGCGGTCGCCGGCGACGTCCGCGGGCGCGGCGGGCGCGACGAGCGCAGGCGCGACGGCCGCGGCGCCGGGCGGCGGGATGTCGAGGGGTGAGGGGCAGTCGGCGGGGGCGGTCATGACGCTAGAGTGCCGGGCGAGCATCTCGTAGGACAAGGCAATAAGAATAAGCAACCATGCTTAGGAACGCTTACATGTTGAATCTCGACCGCCTGCGGGTCCTGAACGCCATCGGAACCCATGGCTCGGTCAGCGCGGCGGCCGACGTGCTGCACGTGACGACCTCGGCCGTCTCCCAGCAGATGGGCAAGCTCGAACGGGAGACCGGTCAGCAACTGCTGGCGCGGCACGGCCGCGGCATCCGGCTGACCGACGCCGGACGGCTGCTGGCCGGGCACGCCGAACGCATCCTGTCGATGGTCGAGGTGGCCCACTCCGAGCTGGAGGCGCACCGCGGCGCGGCCGTCGGCACCCTCGCGGTCGGCGCCTTCCCGACCGCCGCGCGCGGGCTGTTCCCCGGGGTGCTCACCGCGTTGCGCGACGAGCACCCGCAACTGCGGCCGTACGTGGAGGAGATCGAACCGGCCGAGTCCCTCCCGCTGCTCCTGCGCGGCGACCTCGACCTGGCCGTCGTCCTCGACTGGTACAACAAGCCGCTGCCGTTGCCCGACGGGCTGTCCAAGGCGCCGCTGCTCGACGACGTCACCGATGTCGTCGTCCCGGCCGGCCATCCGCTGGCCGACCGCGCGTCGGTCGTCCTGGAGGACTTCGCCGCCGACGACTGGATCGCCTGGCCGCGCGGGCAGTTCTGCCGCGAGTGGCTGCTGTTCACGCTGCGCGGCAAGGGCGTCGAGCCGCGCATCGTGCACGCGGCGGAGGAGCACCAGACCCAGATGGCGCTGGTCGCGGCCGGTCTCGGGGTCGCCGTCAGCCCCCGGCTGGGCCGCGGCCCGGTGCCCGACGGGGTGCGGGTGGTGCCGGTGCGCCAGACCATGCGCCGGCACGTCTACGCCGCCTGGCGCACCGACACCGACCGGCGTCCGTCGGTCCGGGTCACCGTCGGCGCCCTGCGCCGGGCCGGCCGGGAGATCGCCGCGGCCGACGCTGCGCGGTGACGGGCGTCCCGGGCCCGCCATGACGTGGCGGCGGACCCGGGAGGCGGGCGTCAGCCCAGGGTGATCTCGCCGCCGGAGACGGAGAACTTCTCCGCCGGCAGCGGGCGCGGTGCCGGGCCGCCGGCCACGCTGCCGTCCGCGATGTGGAACTTGCTGCCATGGCACGGGCAGTCGATCGTGCCGTCCTTCACCTGCGCGACGGTGCAGCCCTGGTGGGTGCACACCGCCGAGAAGCACTTGAACTCGCCCGCCTTCGGCTGGGTCACCACGACCTTCTGGTCGGCGAAGATCTTGCCGCCGCCCTCCGGGATCTCCGAGGTCTTCGCCAGCGCGGTGCCCGAGCCGCCGGCGGGCGCCGAGGAGGACCCGCCCGATCCGCCGGCCGCGGACGGCGCCGCCGACGAGGTGGCCGACTTGCTGCCCGAACCGCCGCAGGCGGCCAGTGCCACGGCCAGCCCGCTGGCGCCCGCCATCGCGACCACGGTGCGCCGGGTGGTGGCGCCGGTGGGGGTTGCGGAGGTGATGTCCATACGTGTGTGTCCTTCTCGGTCGTCCCGCCGGACCCGGTGCCGCCGGGACCCCGTGGGAGGGCCGCCGGCCGGCTGGTCCGTACGTCTCCACCTCATACGCGCCGCCGCCTGTCGCCGTTCACCGGCGCGCCGGGAATCCTCGCGATCGTCCGCGCCGGGAATCCTCGCGGCGGTCTTGGACGGTGCCGTCGGCCGGCCGCCGCGGGCCGTGCGAAATCCGGTGGGCGCGGCACCCGCGCCCCGATAACCTGGCCGGATGCTCTCCGAAGTGACCGCGATCCGCTACATCACGCCGTTGCGTGAGGGCGGATCGGTGCCGGGGATCGTCGAGGCGGACGACCTGGGCACGTACGTGGCGAAGTTCACCGGCGCGGCGCAGGGCCGCAAGGCGCTCGTCGCCGAGGTGGTCGCCGGTGAACTCGCCCGCCGCCTGGGGCTGCCGATGCCCGAGCTGGTGCGGCTGGAGTTCGACCCGGTGATCGCGCTCGGCGAGCCGGACGAGGAGGTGCAGGACATCCTCAAGGCCAGCGGCGGCCTCAACCTCGGCATGGACTACCTGCCCGGCTCGGTCGGCTTCGACCCGCTCGGCTTCGAGGTCGACCCCGAACTCGCCGGCCGCGTCGTGTGGTTCGACGCGCTGATCAACAACGTCGACCGCTCCTGGCGCAACCCCAACATGCTCATGTGGCACGGCGGCCTGTGGCTCATCGACCACGGCGCCGCCATGATCTGGCACCACAACTGGCCCGGCGCCGCCGCCTCCGCCGCCAAGCCGTACAACGCCACCGACCACGCGCTGTCGCGGTTCGCCACCGAGGCCACCGTCGCCGCCGCGGCCGCCCGGCTGGCCCCCGAGGTCACCGCTGACCTGCTCGCCGAGGTCGCCGCCGCCATCCCCGACGAGTGGCTGGCCGGCGAACCCGGCTTCGACGACCCCGACGACGTGCGCCGCGCCTACGTCGCCACCCTCGCTGGCCGCGCCCCGGACATCGCCGGCCGCATCACGCTGACCGGCGCCCCGCGGCAGGCCGATCCACCGCCGCAGTGGCTGCGCCCGTGGGTGGAGGGGAAGGCCAAGTGACCTCCAGGGACGTCTTCGAGTACGCGGTCGTACGGGTCGTGCCGCGCATGGAGCGCGGCGAGATGATGAACGCCGGCGTGCTGCTGTACTGCCGGGCCCGGTCGTTCGTGGCCGCCCGCATCCACCTCGACGAGGACCGGCTGCGTGCCCTGGACCCGGCCGCCGACCTCGCCGGGGTGCGCGCCGCGCTGCGCGCCGTCGAAGGGGTCTGCCGGGGCGGGGCGCACGCCGGGCAGGCCGCCGGCGACGACGCGGGACGCCGGTTCCGCTGGCTGACCGCGCCGCGCAGCACCGTCGTCCAGCCCGGCCCGATCCACACCGGCCTGACCGCCGACCCGGCCGCCGACGTCGACCGCCTGCTGGACCTGCTGGTGCGCTGACCCCGCCCACCGGGCGGGTCGGCGGCACCGGTGCCCGTGGGGTCGGGCCGGGGATCCGGTGCGGCGTCGGCCCGGTACGGGGGTGCCGACGGCGGACGGTGTGAGGCCCGGCGGCGGGCTGCCATTGCGCAACGGGGGACCGGCCGCGGTGTCGGCCAGCCGCTGACCCGGGCCCGCCACCGGTGCCGACCTGCCACCGGCCCCGGCCGCCACCGGTGCCGACGCGCCCCTGGCCCCGACCCCTGCCGCCCCGGCAGGCATACGAATGCCACCGGCCCCGACCAGCCGCCGGCCCCGGCCGCCACCGGTGCCGACGCGCCCCTGGCCCCGACCCCTGCCGCCCCCACAGGCATACGAATCGCCCCCCGCACGCGTACGGGTGCCCCCCGGCGGGCGTGCGCGGCGCGCATGCGGTGAGCCACATCCGCCCGTGGGGCGTTGACACTCGGTCATGGCCCCCCTACCGTTTCGATGCCGGATACTAAGCGGTCGCTCATGCACGGCCGCTCCCGAAGCGAGGAGAGCAGATGGCCATCGAGCAGTCCGCCACCGAAGAACGCGTCGCGATCGTCACCGGCGCCGCCCGCGGCATCGGCGCCGCCACCGCGATCCGGCTCGCCGCCGAGGGCCGCGCGGTGGCCGTGCTCGACCTGGACGAGGCCGCCTGCAAGGACACCGTCGAGAAGATCACCGCGGCCGGCGGCCGGGCCCTCGCGGTCGGCGCGGACGTCTCCGACGAGGAGCAGGTCACCGCCGCCGTCGCCCGGATCGCCGAGGAGCTCGGCGCGCCCACCATCCTGGTCAACAACGCCGGCGTGCTGCGCGACAACCTGATCTTCAAGATGAGCGTCTCCGACTGGGACACCGTCCTCAACGTGCACCTGCGCGGCGCGTTCCTGATGTCCCGCGCGGTGCAGAAGCACATGGTGGACGCCAAGTTCGGCCGCATCGTCAACCTGTCCTCGTCCTCCGCGCTCGGCAACCGCGGCCAGGCCAACTACGCCGCCGCCAAGGCCGGCATGCAGGGCCTGACCAAGACCCTCGCCATCGAGCTCGGCAAGTTCGGCGTCACCGTCAACGCGGTCGCGCCCGGCTTCATCGCCACCGACATGACGGCCGCCACCGCCGCCCGCGTCGGCATGGGCTTCGAGGACTTCAAGGCCGCCGCCGCCACCCAGATCCCGGTCGCGCGCGTCGGACTGCCGGAGGACGTCGGCAACGCCATCGCGTTCTTCAGCGGCGACGCGGCCGGCTTTGTCTCCGGCCAGGTGCTGTACGTGGCCGGCGGACCGCTCGACTGACCCGAGAGAAGGCATCCACCCCATGAGCACCCCCGAAGGCGCAGCCAGCCCCGAAGGCGGCCGCGTCGCGATCGTCACCGGCGGCAGCCGCGGCATCGGACTCGGCATCGCCCAGGCCCTGGTGGCCCGCGGCGACCGGGTCTGCATCACCGGCCGCACCGAGGACACCCTGAAGGAGGCCGTCGCCTCCCTCGGCGAGGGCAACGCCATCGGCGTGGCCGGCAAGGCCCACGACGAGGCCCACCAGGCGGAGGCCGTCGAACGCACCATGGAGGCGTTCGGCCGCGCCGACTTCCTGGTCAACAACGCGGGCACCAACCCGGTCTTCGGCCCGATCGCCGACCTCGACCTGAACGTCGCCCGCAAGGTGTTCGAGACCAACGTCGTCTCGGCGCTCGGCTTCGCCCAGAAGACCTGGCACGCCTGGCAGAAGGACAACGGCGGCGCGATCGTCAACATCGCCTCGGTCGCGGGCCTGGCCCCCTCGCCGTTCATCGGCGCCTATGGCGTCAGCAAGGCCGCGCTGGTCAACCTCACCATCCAGCTCGCCGCCGAGTTCGCGCCCGGCGTGCGGGTCAACTCCATCGCCCCCGCGGTGGTCAAGACCCGGTTCGCCGCCGCGCTGTACGAGGGCCGCGAGGAGGAGGCCGCGGCCGGCTACCCGCTCAAGCGGCTCGGCGTCCCGGAGGACATCGGCGGCGCGGCCGCGTTCCTGCTGTCCGAGCAGGCCGGCTGGATCACCGGCCAGAACCTCGTGGTGGACGGCGGGCTCTTCCTCGGCATCGGCGTCGCCTGACCCGGGCATCGGCGCCGCCCGACCCGCGTCCGGATCCCGGCGGCACCCGCCGCCGGGGTCCGGGCACGGTCGATGTCCGAGGGTGACGGTACGTTTCCTACTGAGTAACGGAACGCGTACCGGAGGTTGTCGACGTGCCCAGCATGCTGCCCGATTCCTGGCAGGCCGTCCTCGGTGAGGAACTGGAGAAGCCCTACTTCCAGGACCTCACCGAGTTCGTGGAGAAGGAACGGGCCGAGCACAAGGTCTTCCCGCCCCGCGAGGAGGTCTTCGCCGCCCTGGACGCCACCCCCTACGACCGGGTCAAGGTGCTCGTCCTCGGCCAGGACCCCTACCACGGCGAGGGCCAGGCGCACGGCATGTGCTTCTCGGTCCGCCCCGGGGTGAAGACCCCGCCGTCGCTGCGCAACATCTACAAGGAGATGACCGACGAACTCGGCCTGCCCGTGCCGGACAACGGCTACCTGATGCCGTGGGCCCGGCAGGGCGTGCTGCTGCTCAACGCGGTGCTCACCGTCCGCGAGTCCGAGGCCAACTCGCACAAGGCCAAGGGCTGGGAGAAGTTCACCGACGCCGTCATCAGGGCCGTCTCGCGCCGCGAGGACCCGGCGGTCTTCGTGCTGTGGGGCGGTTACGCCCGCAAGAAGGCACCGCTGATCGACACCGACCGGCACATCGTCATAGAAGGCGCCCACCCCTCCCCGCTGTCCGTCAAGCTCTTCCGGGGCAGCAAGCCCTTCACCCGGATGAACGAGGCGATCGCCGCGCAGGGCCATCCGCCGGTCGACTGGCGCATCCCCGACCTCGGCGTCTGACCGCGCCCGGCGGCCGGCCCCAGGGAAACCTTCTCCCGCCGGCCGGCCGCCTCAGCCGTTCGGCTGTTGCCCGCCCGAGCCGCGCGCTCCTACCCGGCATCGTCCGCGCCCCGCGGTTAGCGTCGTAGGGGGCAGGCGGCGGCGAAGGAGGCGGTGTGGCGGTCAACCATGACGAGATGACGACCCGGATCGGGCAGGTGGTGATCCTGCTGCACGGCGGCGACCGGGAGGAGGCCCGCAACCGGTTCGCCGCGCTGTGGGAGGAACTCGGCGAGGACGGCTCGGCCCTGCACCGGTGCACTCTCGCGCACTACATGGCCGACAGCCAGGACGATCCCGAGGACGAACTCGCCTGGGACCTCGCCGCCCTCAAGGCCGCCGACTCCGTCGCCCGGGGCCGCGCCCCGGCCACCCGCTGGCGGGAGACCCCGCAGCCGTTCCGCGGCTTCTACCCCTCCCTGCACCTCAACCTCGCCGCCGACTACCACCGCCTCGGTGAGCACCAGCTCGCCCGCGGCCACCTCGGCCGGGCCCGCGAAGCGGCCGGCGCCCTCGCCGACGACGACTACGGCGACGGAGTACGCGCCGCCATCGCCCGCATGGGCCAGCGCCTGCCGTCCGATCCCGGCGCCGACCAGTCCGCGTGAGCCGGACGGCGCACCGTCGCCGTCAGTCCCCGTACGCGCGGCGGCAGGCCCGCGCCGCCGGACCGCCCGGCGCCCACCGGCCGTACGCCTGACCCAGACCGCACACCCCGGAAGCCCCGGACCGCCGCGTGCGGCCGGCCCCTTCGGCATGCCCGGACACCGGCGCCGCGGTGCCGCGCGGCCGGAGCCCGGGCGATCCCGAGCCCCGGGCCACCGTGCCGCGCGGTGCGGTGGCCGGTGCCGCGGCCGCGGTGCGCGGTGCGGCGGTGTGCGGCCTGTCGGTGTGCGGCGGGTTCGCGGGCGGTGGCGCGGCATGTGGTGCCGCGGTGTGCGGTGCGGCCGTGCGGGGCGCCGTGGAGCCCCGGGGCACGGGCGGCGGAGCCGTCCCGGTCACCGTCGCGGTGGGGCCGGCGGCGGTGGGCACCGGGCGCGGCAGGCCCGGCGTGCGGAACGCGCCCGGCGCCGGGGTGAGGCCGGCGGACGGGCGGGCCGGCGTGGCGGAGCCCGCGGGGGACGGCGGCGCCGAGGCGGACGCGGACGGGCCGCGCGTCAGCAGCGACAGGTCCAGCGGGGGCAGGGTGCCGCTCGCCTCCGGCGGGGAGGAGACGTTCACACACCCGGTGACGGCCACCGAGGCCGCCGTCAAGATCATCACTGCCGGCATTCGACTCACACCGGCCACTTTGGTGCCTTCCCGCCCGCCTGACCATTCCCCGCACGAGTGATCGCGCGGGCGCCGTGCTGCCGGAATCCGGACGCGTTCCCTCCCCGCCGGACGGCGTGTAGCGTGCGCGAGGTGCCCCGAGGAATACCGGCCGGATCGCTGTGGCGCCACCGGGACTTCATGCTGTTGTGGAGCGGCCAGACCGTCAGCCTGTTCGGTTCGCAGGTCAGTTGGCTCGCCGTGCCGCTGGTGGCCGTCGTGGTGCTCAAGGCCAGCACGTTCCAGGTCGCGCTGCTCGGCGCGCTCAACGCCCTGCCGCCCCTGCTGGTCTCGCTGCCGGCCGGCGTGCTGGTCGACCGGCACCGCAAACGCGGGTTGATGACCGCCTGCGACATCGGCTCCGGGCTCGCCATGGCGTCGATCCCGCTGGCCGGCGTCCTCGGCCACGTCACCCTGGCCCAGCTCTACCTGGTCAGCCTCGTCACCGGCTCCCTCGGCGCCCTGTTCGATCCGGCCGCCTCCAGCCTCACCCCGCGGCTGCTGGGCAGCGGCCGGCTCGCGGAGGCCAACGGCCGGCTGAACACCGCCCGCGGCCTCGCCGAGATGGGCGGTCCCAGCGCCGGCGGCTTCCTCATCGGCCTGTTCGGCGCGGTCCGCGCGGTCGCGGTGGACTCCGTCTCCTACGGCGTCAGCGCGCTGGCACTGGCCCTGATGCGCCACCGCGACCCGCTGCCGGAACCCGGCCCGGCCGGCCGCGGCTTCCGCGACGAGCTCACCGAGGGCCTGCGCTTCGTCCTGGCCCACCCCGTACTGCGCCCGCTCAGCCTCACCAGCGCGGTCACCAACGTGCTGTTGCGCGGCGTCAGTTCGATCTGGCTGCTGTACGTCCTGCGCGACCTGCACTGGAGCGTGCGCACCGCCGGTCTGGTCTACGGCCTCAGCCTGGCCGGCGGCGTCGTCGGCAGCATGGGCGCCCGCCGGCTGGTCGACCGGATCGGCACCGGGCGGGCCATCACCCTCGGCGCGCTGCTGTCGGCGCCCTTCGAACTGGTCACGCCCCTGGTGCCGACCGGGCCCTGCGGACCGTGGGCGGTGGCGCTGGTCTTCACCTGGCTGACGGCCGCCGGCATGGTCTACGGCACGGCGTCCGCCACCGTGCGCCAACTGGCCTGCCCGCCGGCCCTGCTGGGCCGCGTCGCCGCCTCCGGACGCTTCCTGCGGATGGGCCTGGTACCGCTCGGCCCGCTGCTGGCCGGCGGCCTCGGCACCTGGATCGGGCTGCGCGCCACCTTGCTGGTGCTGGCCGGCGCCACCCTGCTGTGCCCGCTGCTGCTGCTGGCCACGCCGTTGCGCGACATGCGGGAGATCCCGGTCCACGAGGCGTACGCGCGGGTCGCCGCCTGAGGTGTCCTATGCTGCCCGGACGGCACCCCAGGACGTACCGCACCGGCACCGGGAGAGCACGTGGGACGCGACGGCAGGACGGGCGGCACGCTGCGGGTCGGCGTCATCGGCCTCGGCGACATCGCACGCAAGGCGTACCTGCCGGTGCTCACCGCGCAACCCGGCCTGGAACTGCACCTGCACACCCGCACCCCCGCCACCCTGGACACGGTCGGCGACGCCCACCGGCTGCCGCACCGGCACACCACGCTCGACGCGCTGCTGGCGCAGGACCTCGACGCCGCCTTCGTGCACGCCCCCACCGCGGCGCACCCGCGGATCACCGCGCGGCTCATCGAGGCCGGCGTCCCCGCCTACGTCGACAAGCCGCTGGCCCGCAGCCTCGCGGAGGCCGAACACCTCGTCGCGCTCGCGGAGCGGCACCGCACCGGTCTCATGGTGGGCTTCAACCGCCGCTACGCGCCCGGGTACACCCAGTGCCTCGACCACGCCCGCGATCTGATCATCATGCAGAAGCACCGGGTGGGCCTGCCCGAAGAGGCCCGCTCGACGGTCTTCGACGACTTCATCCACGTCGTCGACACCCTCCGCTTCCTCGCGCCCGCCGCCGTCGAGCACGTCGACATCCGCACCCGGGTCCGCGACGGCCTGCTCGAACACGTCGTGCTCACGCTGTCCGGCGCCGGCTTCACCGCCGTCGGCGCCATGAACCGGTCGAGCGGCTCGGCGGAGGAGGTCCTGGAGGTCTCCGGCCAGGACACCAAGCGGGTGGTGACCAACCTCGCCGAGATCACCGACCACAAGGGCCAGCCCTCGCTGCGCCGCCGCGGCGACTGGGTCCCGGTGGCCCGGCAGCGCGGCATCGAGCAGATCACCCTCGCCTTCCTCGACGCCGTACGCTCCGGTGCCTGCCCCAATGCCCGCGACGCGCTGGCCACCCACGAACTGTGCGAACGGGTCGTCACCGCCGCGCAGGAACAGGCCGGCTGACCGCGTCCGCCGTCGGCCGGCCGCACCGGCCGGCCGCGACCGCCCTCATACGCGGACCCCGGTGCCGCGGCGGCCGGCCGCCACCCGCGCCACCTCGTACAGCGCGGCGAGCGCCAGCAGCCCCACCGACAGCGCGATCACCCAGTCCCCCCACCGGTCGTAGACCGTCTCGCCGGAGGCCAGCGGCACCGTGTACAGGTGCGCGGTGGACGAGCTGGTGCTCAGCCGGGGGCCGACCTGACGGCCGTCGGCCGCGTAGACGGCGCTGATCCCGCTCAAGGTGGCGTGCACCATCGGCCGCCCGGACTCCGCCGCCCGCAGCGCCGCCAGCGAGGCGTGCTGCTCCGGTGCCCAGCTGTGCTGGAAGGAGGACGTCGAGGACTGGGCGACCAGCACCTGCGCGCCGCGGTCCGCCAGGTGCCGGCTCATGTCGGGGAACGCGGTCTCGAAGCAGATCAGCGGCCCGATACGCACTGCCCCGACGTCCATCACCACCTGGTGCGTGCCGCGCTGCCGGTCGACCGGGGCCGCCCTGCCCACCCGGGTCGCCCAGCCGAGCACCGAACGGAACGGGATGTACTCACCGAACGGCACCAGCCGCATCTTGTCGTACCGGTCACCGGTCGGTCCCTGCGGCCCGATCAGTACCGACGTCTTGTAGATCCCCTTGCCGTCGGCCCGCGGCGCGTCCACGTTGACCAGCAGGTCCGCGCCGACCCGCCGGGACAGCGCGGCCAGCCGCGCGGTCAGCTCCGGGTGCACCGACAGGTCGAACGCCACACTGCTCTCGCCCCACACCACCAGGTCCGGGTGCCGGCCGGCCAACTGCTCGGTCAGCGCCGCGCTGCGGTCGAACCGGGCGGTGGTCGCCTCGATCACGCCCGGCTGCACCACCGCGATCCGCACGTCACCGGCGGCGGCCGGCGCGGGCACCAGGGTCCAGACCGCGCCCGCGCCCACCGACACGCCGACCAGTGCGCCGGCCGCCAGCACCCGGGCCTGCGGGAGTACCAGCAGTTCGGCGACCGCGGTGTTGACCAGCACGACCAGGAAGCTCAGCAGCCACACCCCGCCCACCGACGCCATCCGCAGCGCCGCCGGAACCTGCCACTGGCTCGCCCCCAGCAGGCCCCACGGCCCGCCGAGGTACTGCCAGGAGCGGACCAGTTCGACCATCATCCAGGCCGACGGCACCAGCACCAGTGCCGCCAGCAGCGCCGCCCCGCCCGGCGCCCCGCCGAGCAGCCGCCGCACCAGCCAGCCCCAGGGCGCCCACAGCAGTCCCAGCAGCAGGGCCAGCACCACGATGAAGACGTTCAGGCTCGGCAGCAGCCAGTGGTGCACCGCCAGCATGAACCCGGCCCCGCCGAGCCAGCCGTCCAGCATCGCGCGGCGCGGCGTCGGGGCGGACCGCACCAGCAGGATCAGCGGCACCAGCGCCACGTACGCCAGCCACCACAGCGACGGCGCCGGGAACGCCAGGCACGGCACCGCCCCGAAGCAGGCGGCCGTGGCCGCCCGCCACCACGGCGACGCCAGCGACGGCCTGCCGCGCCGCCGGCCCGGGGCCCGCGGCGTGCGGTCTCCGGTCGCCGGGGCGGTGCGCCGCCGGGGACCGGTCAGTCTGGCGAGAGCGGTCACGTCACGACCCTTCCCAGGCCCCCCGGGCGACAACCCGGTCCGACCGGTATACGCCCGATCGAGGGAACCAGCGAGACGTTCCGCCCGCGCCGGCCGGCCACGTCCGCAGGCCGGACGCCTGCTCGGAGGCCGCCGGAGAGGCGTCCCGGACCGGCTCGGGAGGGCTGCGGGAGGGCCCGGGAGGGCCCGGGAGTTCCGGGAGGCTCGGGGAAGGCGCGGGAGGGCTCGGCGCTCAGGTCCGGCAACGACGGAACGGCCGACCGGGACCGCCCGCTCCGGCCCTGACGGGGTGACCGGGGACGGGTGGCGGGGGTGCCCCCGCCGACCGCCTCGCCACCGGCATGGCCGCCGCCGGCGCGGGCCCGTCCCCGCCACCCGCCGTGTGCCCCGCCGACCGCCTCACCGTCGGCCCCGCCGGATCGCCCGACCGTCAGCCCTGCCTGAACGCCGGCCGGCCCTGCCCCTCCGTCCGCCCCGAATCCCGCCGGCCCGGCCGCTCGCTCCCCCTGCCCCCGAACCGCGCCCGGAGGCTCGACCCCTGCCCGGAGGCCCACCGCCCGGAGGCCCGTCCGCCGCCCGGCGACCCCACCTCCGTCCGGGAGGGCCCCGCTCAGGACTCCGGCGGCTGTGCCAGGACCGCGAACACCCCGCCCTGGGGATCGGCGACGACCGACATGCGGCCGGCCACCATGTCGAACGGCGGCGCCAGCACCGACGCGCCCGCCCGGACGGCCGCGTCGACCGTGCTGTCCACGTCGTCCACCGCGAAGTACGTCAGCCAGTTCGACGGCGTACCGGGCGGGAAGGTGTCGTCCAGCGCCCGCATGCCGCCCACCGCGCGCCCGTCGACCTCCAGGGTGAAGTAGCCGGGCAGGTCCTTGAACGGTGTGACGCCGACGCCCAGGGCCCGCCGGTAGAAGGCCGCGGAGGCGTCCAGGTCCCGGGAGTTCAGCTCGTTCCAGGCCATGGCGCCCGGCTCGTTGACGATCTCGGCGCCGAAGAAGTCCAGCGGCTGCCAGACCCCGAAGGCCGCGCCGGCCGGGTCGGCGGCGACGAACATCCGGCCGGTGCGCCCCGGCACGTCGTCCACCGGGGTCAGCAGCCGCCCGCCGTTACCGGTGACCGCGGCGGCCGCGGCGTCGGCGTCGTCGGCGCACAGGAACGTGGTCCAGGCGGTCGGCGGCGCCGGCAGGTCGCCCATCGGCTGCGCCCGGGCGATCCCGGCCACCGCCCGGTCCTGCCACACGCACACCGCGTAGCCCCCCGTCTCCGGCGGCCCGACCCGGCCCGACCAGCCGAACAGGTCGCGGTAGAAGTCCAGTGCGGCCTGCTGGTCGGGGACCGACAAGGTGGCCCAGCAGGGGGTTCCGGCGGTGTACGGGGCGGTGACCTCGGGCATGGCGTCCTCCGGACGACGACCGCCCGCGCGGCCGCGGACGGGTGGGTGTGCCGACGCCTCCAGCGTCACCGCGGCCCGGCCGGCCCGCCACCCGGACGCCGCGGCGCCGCCCGCCCGCGTTCCGGCGCGCTGCCGCACACTGGAGGCATGCCGGAACTGCCCGAGGTCGAGAGCCTCACCGCCTTCCTCGGCGAGCACCTCGCCGGCCGGACCCTCGAACGCCTCTGGCCGGTGGCGGTGAGCGTGCTGAAGACCTACGACCCGCCGCTGACCGCGCTGGAGGGCCGCGTCGTGACCGACGTGCGCCGGCACGGGAAGTTCCTCGACGTCACCGCGAGCGAGGTCTCCGCGGACGGCGAGATCGGTGCGGACGACCTCCACCTGGTGATGCACCTTGCCCGGGCCGGCTGGCTGCGCTGGCAGGACGGGCTGCCCGACATCCCGCCGCGCCCGGGCAAGGGGCCGCTGGCGCTGCGGGTGCGGCTGGCCGGGCCGTCCGGCGCCGGATTCGACCTCACCGAGGCCGGCACCCAGAAGCGGCTGGCGGTCCACTGCGTCCGCGATCCGCAGGACGTGCCCGGCATCGCCCGCCTCGGCCCCGATCCGCTCGACCCCGGTTTCACCCGGGAGGCCTTCGGGCGGCTGCTGGCGGGCGAGCAGCGACAGCTCAAGGGCGTGCTGCGCGACCAGAGCGTGCTGGCCGGGGTGGGCAACGCCTACTCCGACGAGGTACTGCACGCGGCCCGCATGTCGCCGTTCAAGATCGCCGCGAAGGCCTCCGACGCCGAGGTGGACGTGCTGTACGCGGCGCTCGGCGAGGTGCTGCGCTCGGCGGTGGAACGCGCCCGGGGCGTGGCGGCCGGGTCGCTGAAGGCGGAGAAGAAGAGCGGGCTGCGGGTCCACGGCCGCACCGGGCAGCCCTGCCCGGTCTGCGGCGACACCGTGCGGGAGGTCTCCTACCGTGACTCCTCCCTCCAGTACTGCCCGACCTGCCAGACCGGCGGCAAACCGCTGGCGGACCGCCGCATGTCCCGGCTGCTGAAGTAGCGCGCGGCGCCGCAGCGCCGCCGGTGCCCGGCCGGTGGCGCACGGCTGCCCGTTGACGTGGCGCCCGGCGCCGACTTGGGTGGGGCACGTTCACCGTCCGATTGTCATGTTCAGGTCGGACGTGACTCCGCGGGCGATGCCCACCCACGCGAAGGAACGCATCGATGCCAGGTATCAGCCGAAGAGGTTTCGTGGCGCTGTCGGCGGGCGCCGCCGCCGGAACCGTCGTCGCGGCGGCGGGCCGGTCGGCCGCCGCCGCGAAACCGGCCGCCGGTGCCACCGGCACCATCGAGGACGTCAAGCACGTGGTCGTCCTCATGCAGGAGAACCGCAGCTTCGACCACTACTTCGGGTCGCTGAAGGGGGTGCGCGGCTTCGCCGACCGCGCCACCATCAGCCTGCCCGGCGGGGCGTCCGTCTTCGACCAGCCCAACGGCTCCGGACGGCAGTACCCGTGGCAGCTCAGCGCCACCTCCCCGTTCCTGGGCAACTCGCCGGAGAAGCTCGCCCAGTGCGACGGATCGCTCGACCACGGCTGGTCCACCCAGCACGCCGCCTGGAACAACGGCCTGATGGACAGCTGGGTGGCCGCCAAGGACAACGTCCGCACCCTGGGCTACCTCGACCGCGCCGACATCCCGTTCCACTACGCGCTGGCCGACGCCTACACGGTCTGCGACGCGTACCACTGCTCGATCATCAGCGCGACCGGCCCGAACCGCACGTACCTGTGGGGCGGCATGATCGACCCCGGCGGCACCGCGGGTGGCCCGGCCTACGACGGCGCCGACGAGTCGGGGCTGACCTGGCACACGTACGCCGAGGCGCTCCAGGACGCCGGGGTCAGCTGGAAGGTGTACCAGCGCGCCGACGACAACTTCGGCGACAACGCGCTGGCGTACTTCACCCAGTTCGCCCAGGCCGACACCTCCTCGCCGCTCCACCAGCGCGGCATGGCCTCGGTGCCGGACGGCGCCGGCAGCACCGCCGACGACATCGTGGCCGCCCTGCGGGCCGACGCGCTGGCCGGCACCCTGCCGCAGGTCTCCTGGGTGGTCGCCGACCAGGGGTTCTCCGAACACCCCGACTCCCCGCCCGGCGACGGCGCGCACTTCGTCAACAACGTCCTTCAGGCGCTGGCCGCCGACCCGGACGTCTTCGACTCCACCGCCGTCTTCCTCAACTACGACGAGAACGACGGCTTCTTCGACCACGTGCCGCCACCGGTGCCGGCCGGCGGCACCGCCGAGGAGTTCTACGACGGCGCGCCCATCGGCCTCGGCTTCCGCGTGCCGATGATCGTCATATCGCCCTGGACGCGCGGCGGTTGGGTCGACTCCCAGGTCTACGACCACACCTCCGTCATCCGCTTCCTGGAGACCTGGACCGCCGCCCTGGGCACCCCGGCCGCCTGCGGAAGCATCAGCGCCTGGCGCCGCCAGGTCTGCGGCGACCTGACCGGCGCCTTCGACTTCGCCAACCCGGTCAGCGGCCTGCCGCCGCTGCCCGACACCGGCGCCGTCATCGGCTGGCTCGGCTGCAGCCTGCTGCCCAACCCGTCGCCCACCACCAACGCCCTGCCGGTCCAGGAGGCCGGGACCAAGCCGGCCCGCGCCCTGCCCTACCAGCCCAACGCCTACGTCGACCGGCTGGAGTTCGACGCGGCCGGCCGAACGCTGATTTACCTCGACCTGGCCAACACCGGCCCGGCCGCCACCAGCGGCGCCCACTTCGCGGTCTACGCCAACGCCCACCGCACCGGCGGCCCGTGGCAGTACACCGTCGGCGCCGGGGCCACCGCCAGTGACTGGTACAACATCGGCGCCGGGTACGGCGACGGCGCCTACGACCTGACCGTCACCGGCCCCAACCGCTTCCTGCGCCGCTTCACCGGCGACGCCGGCGGCCCCGGCGCCACCGCCGAGGCCACCAGCTCCTACCGCGTCGAGTCCGGCACCGGCAAGCTCGCGATCTGGTTCACCATGACCAACGGCGGCGCCCAGCCGGTCACCTTCGACATCCGGGCCGACAACTACCGCACCGGCGGCCCCTGGACCTACCAGGTGGCGGCCGGCGAAAGCGTCACCGACTTCTTCAACGCGGTCGCGCTCAGCGACGGCTGGTACGACCTCACCGTGACCGTCAGCAGCGACTCCTCCTGGTCGCGGCGCTTCACCGGCCACCTGGAGACCGGGGCGGCCAGCGTCACCGGCTGACCTCCGCCGTCCGTCACGCGTGGCGGCCGCTCCACCGCGGGCCGACCCGCGCCCACTCCCGCTGCCACCGGTGGGACCGGCGCAGGTCGAGCCCGGCCCGCAGCCCGCGATGCGTCACCAGCGCGGCCACGCACAGCCCACCGGCCGCCGCCGCCCCCATGACGTCGGTCTGCACCGTCGTCTCCAGCCGGTCCAGCGGCGGCTCGGTGATCCGGCCGCGGCCGTCGGTCCACACCGGGGTCCTGCTGCCGGCGCCGGCCCCCGGTGCGACCACCACGTGCGCGCTGTGCGTGCGGCCGTCGTGCCCGGTCCAGCGCACCGGCGCCCGGACCACCCCGGGGGACGAACCGCCACCGGGGGCCGAGCCGGAGGACGGCGCGTCCCGCTCCAGCACCGCCGAGACCTGGTGGCGCCCGTCGTTCTGCGCGGCCAGCGTCGCGTGCATGGAGTCCGCCGCCGCGATCCCGGTCAGCGGCGCGCCCGCCACGATCACCAGCCCCGCCGCCAGCCCCGCCCACGCCTCGACGACGTCGCTACGGCGCCTGAGCGGGTTGCGCCGCCAGCGCCACAGTCGCACGGTCCGTCGCATGGTCTCTCTCCCGAGGGACTTCCAGTATGTCGTCCTTGTGGCCTATGTCGCATCCGCCGAGGCGTCCGGCGGTGCAGATCATCGGCTGATACGCCCGCACCCCCGACCGGCGCCCCGGAAGCGTCCATCCCGCACCCCCGGCCCACGCCCCGGAAGCCCCGTCCCGCCCCCGGGAACCCCCGCCCCGCGCGCCGCCCCGGCCTTCGCGCCCTGCCTCCGGTGCCCGCCTCGGATACCCGTCCCGGGGGCCGTCCCCGGCGTCTCCCGCGTCGCGGCGGTTGCACGACCTACGACACGCAGTCGCAGGCCTCCACGGCGTGCCGCAGCGGCAGGAGCTTCCCGCGGCGCACGATCGACCTGCCGGCCGGCACGACGTACTTCATGCAGGACGCCGAGGGCGACGCCGACACCACCGACTCCCACACCCGCGCCTCGAAGCTCTCCGACGGCTACGAGTACACCGAGTGCGCCTACGTGGTCCACGCCGCCGGCTTCGACTACTGACCGTCCGCCCGCCACCCCGGGCCGCCGCCGCACCCGGTGACGCCGGCGGCCCGCAGCGTCAGGCCCGCCGCTCGACGATCCCGCGGGTGAACGCCGCCTGACCGGCGTGCTGAAGCGTGTCGCCGACCACGCTGACCAGCCGCACGCCCAGCGTCACCGGCGGCGACCACCCCTCGTCCACCACCCGGTCGAAGTCGTCGTCGGACAGCCCGCCCACGTACGCCGTCGTCCGCTCGCACACCGCGTCGTGATACCCCAGCAGCAGCCCGGCGTCCACCCGGACCGCCGCCACGTCGTCCACCCCGTGCCCGTAGCCGGTGTCCGACGCCGGCAGCGGCAGGGCGAAGCGGTCCGCCCAGCCCTGCGAGGTCCACACCTCCTCCGTCCCGGCGGCGTCGCCGACGTGGTCGTCCTGAACCCGGGTCAGGTGCCACACCAGCCAGGCCACCGAGTTGCCCTCCGCGTCCGGCCGCGCCGCCAGCTGATCCACCGACAGCCCGTCCACCGCCTCCCGCACCACCTCACGTACCCGGCCGAAGGTGTCCACCAGCAGCTCCGCGCCCGTCATCCGCCCACTCCAACCGTCGTCGGCGCCGCCGCTGCTGACGGCGCCCCGGATGCCCCGATCCCTACCCCGTGCCGGGCCGGCACGCCTGCCGCGGGCCGCCTGTGCCCCGGACGGCTCCGGCCACCGCGCGGGCGCGCCCCCACCAGGCCATAAGGTGGACGGGCCGCGCCACAGGTGATCCACACCGGTACCGGGCGGCGGAACCGGTTCGGGAGGAGTAGGCGGGTGGCGATGACGCTGGCCGTGGTGTTCGCCCTGCTGGCGGCGGCGAGCAACGCGCTGGCCACCGTGCTGCAACGGCGCGCGGCACTGACCGTGCCGTTGTCGGCGGGCTTCAGCCTCCAGCTGATGGTGGACCTGGCCCGGCGGCCGATCTGGCTGGCCGGCATCGGCGCGGTGATCTGCTCCGCCTGCTTCCAGGCGCTGGCCCTGATCAACGGCGCGCTGGCCATCGTCCAGCCCATCTTCGTGCTGGAACTGCCCTTCGCGCTGATGATCGCCGGGGTCGTGCTGCGCCGCCGGCTGCCGCGGCGCGGCTGGCTGGGCATCGGATGCATCGTGGTGGGCCTGGGCACCGCGCTGGCCGCCGCCGACTCCTCGGCCGGGGCCCAGCAGGCGCCGATGAGCCGCTGGGTACCCGCGCTGATGGTCTGCGCGGCGGCGTCGATCCTGCTGGTCGGCACCGCGCTGCGCCGCCCGGCCGGCCCGACCCGCGCCGCCTGCTTCGCCGCCGCGACCGCCATCGGCTACGCCCTCACCGCGGCCCTGATGAAGTCGGCCACCTACGCGTGGGACGTCGGCGGCCCGGTGGGCTTCTTCACCTCCTGGCAGACCTACGCCTTCGCCGCCGCCGGCGTCAGCGCGCTGTTCCTGCTGGAGAACGCCCTCCAGTCCGGACCGCTCGCCGCCTCGCAGCCGGCGCTGACCATGGGCGACGCGCTGCTGAGCATCACGCTGGGGGTGTTCGTCTACCGCGAGCAGATCCGCACCGGCTGGTTCCTGCTCCCGGAGCTTCTCGGCGCCGCCGTCACCCTGGGCGGCGCCCTGCTGCTGGCCACCACCCCGATCGCCCGGTCGCTGCTGGCCCCACCAGGGGAGACCGCGCCGGCCCATGCCGGGGGCGGGGACAGCGGCGCCCGGCACGACGGCGACGACGGCGACGACCGCGAGGAGTACGGCGACCGCGACGACTGGGACTGACCCCGGCGCCGGGAGCCCGCGCCGCGGCCCCGTTCCCCTCCTCCCGGGGCGCCGTTAGGCTGGCGCCGCCGACCACGAGGGAGGGCCGCCCGCCATGACCACCAGCGCGCCGCAGGACCAGCAGCCGCCCGGCGTCACCCCGTTCGAGGAGTGGGCGGTCCCGGTCGACGGTGGTGAGCTGTCCGTCCCGCGCTGGCCGGCCACGGTGCCGGACGCGCCGGTGGTGGTCGCGCTGCACGGCATCACCGCCAACGGTCTGGCATGGGCCCGCGTCGCCCACCACCTCGCCGGGCGCGCCACGCTGCTCGCCCCCGACCTGCGCGGCCGTGGCCGCAGCGGCACGCTGCCCGGACCGTACGGCGTCGACGCGCACCTGGCCGACCTGCGGGCGGTGCTGGCGGCCGCCGGTGCCGACCGGGTCACGCTGACCGGCCACTCGATGGGTGCCTTCCTGGCCGCGGTGGCCGCCGCGCGCACCCCGCGGGCGTTCTCCTCGGTGCTGCTGGTCGACGGCGGCGTGGGCTTCCCGCGGCCGGCCGGGCTGTCGCCGGACGACCTGATCACCGCCGTCATCGGCCCGGCCATGAAGCGGCTGTCGATGACGTTCGCCTCGGTCGGCGCCTACCTGGACTTCTGGCGGCGGCACCCGGCGTTCGAGGACTCCTGGTCACCGTGGGTCGAGGCGTACATCCGGCGCGATCTGGCCGGCCGCGAGCCGGAGTTGCGGTCCGCCTGCTCGATCGACGCGGTCCGGGTCGACGGGGTGGGGCAGTTCGACGACGAGGTGCTCGGCGCGGTCCACCGGCTGACCGGCCCGGCCCGCCTGCTGTGGGCCGAACGCGGCGTGATGAACGAACCCCAGGGCCTGTACGACCCCGCCCGCCTGGCGGCCGCCGGCCTGTCCGATACCGGCACGCTCACCACCGAACCGGTCCCGGCCACCAACCACTACACCGTCCTGACCAGCGACGAGGGCGCCCGCGTCATCGCCGACCGGTTGCTCGCCGCGGTGTGATCCGTCTGCGTCGACCGGCCGCACGGGAGGCGGGGCGCGGTGTGATCCGTCAGCGTTGACCGGCCGCACCGCTCACCGTTGACCGGCCGCACCGGAGGCCGCCCGCGCCGCCAGCCGCCCGCCGTTGACCGGCCGCAACGACACCCGCCCACCCCCGCCGACCTCAACCCCCCAGCGTCACAACCGACTTGATGTGTCGCGGGTCGGCGCCGGCCAGCAGCGCGGACTCGGTCTCGTCGAGGCCGAAGTGGCCGGTGACCATGCGGTCGAGCCGGATCGCGCCGGAGGAGGCCAGGGCGATGGCGGCGGGCCAGGTGTTGGCGTAGCGGAAGGTGCCGGTGAGGTTGATCTCGCGGTTCTGCAGGACGCCGAGGGGCAGGGTGAGCCGGTCGGCGCCCATGCCGACCAGGACCGCGGTGCCGGCCGGGCGGACCGCGCGGATGCCGGCGTCGATGGCCGGGGCGGCGCCGGAGCAGTCCACGAAGGCGTCGAAGCCGGTGCCGGTGCTCTCGGCGCCGGCCAGTACGGTGCCGGTGGCGCCGAGTTCCGCGGCGACGCCGAGGCGTTCGGCGCCGATGTCGGTGACCACGACCTCGGTGGCGCCCATGGCACGGGCGATCTGCGCGGTGACCAGGCCGATCGGGCCGGCCCCGGCGATCAGCACCGAGCCGCCGGGTACGGTGCCGGCCTTGCGGTTGGCCCAGATGCCGACCGACAGCGGTTCCAGCAGGCCGGCGGCGTCGTAGGAGAGCGCGTCGGGGATCGGGTGGGCGAAGTCGGCGGGCACCCGGACGTAGTCGCACAGCGCGCCGTCGACCGGGGGAGTGCCGAAGAAGGCGATGTCCGGGCAGAGGTTGTACCGGCCGTGCCGGCACTGGTCGCAGGACCGGCAGGGGAACCCGGGCTCGATCGCGACGCGTTCGCCGATCCGGTCGGCGGGTACGCCGGGGCCGGTCGCCACGATGTCGCCGGACGCCTCGTGGCCCAGCACCAGCGGCTGCCGCACCACGAAGTCCCCGATGCGGCCGTGCTCGTAGTAGTGCACGTCCGAGCCGCACACCCCGACCGAGCGCACCCGTACCACGACCTCGCCCCGCTCGGGACGCGGCGCGGCGCGTTCCTCCAGCCGCAGGTCGCGCGGCTGGTGCAGGACACAGGCCCGCATGCTGTCGGGGACCGAGCCGGTGACGCCTGACATGGTCTCACTCCTCGTCCTGCGGTGGGGAAACGTTTCCAGCGTGCAGGCGAGCGTAGGACGCCCGCCGGGTGCGGTCAACGGCCAACCGGGGGCACACCGGACATCCCGTCCCGCCCGCGCCGGGCGACGCGGTCACGCCGACCGCGTGCCGTTCGGCGCCCGGCCGCTCGTGGCGGTCCGCCGCCGAACCACCCCGGTGCGCGCGGCGGGAAGGTGTCATCGCCGCCGAGGAACCGGCGTGGAACCGGCGTGGAACCGGAGTGGAACCGGGGCGGAGCACGACGGGTGTGAGCCGTGCCGGGGGATGCCGGGGGATGGTGGTGTCGACGCGTTCGGAGCGCCGGAACCGTTCCCGGAGTGCCGTCGTCGCCGGCCGCGTGCTGACCCGGACCCCGTCCGGCACGCGCGTGTCGCGCGACGTGTCCGGCCCCGCGCCCGCCGGACCGCGCGGAGCCGCCGTGGCCGACGTCGCCCCGGCGACGGGCCCGACGGCCGGGCCCGCTGTCGCCGGCCGTGCCGCGGGTCATCACGATCGTCATCTTCACCGGCGCCCGGATGCGGAATGGCGCCGTCCGCCCGCCGGTCCACCCGCGCGAGCGGGACAACCGCGTCGTCCCGGCGGGTGTCCCGCGGCTCCGGGACCGGTCCGCCGGCGCGTCCGGGACGCGGGCGGGCGCGCCCGCCGCAGGGACGGCACCGGCCCGGCTGGTGTATCTCGTCTTCAGACGCCGGTTCGCGCGCGGCGTCGTCCGGGGCGCGATCACGGGACGAACAGGGAGTCGGGGATGAGCGACCACGAGGCAGCCGGCGGCCGGTGCCCGGCGGAACCGGGCCGGGCCATGACCATGAAGGACGTCGCCGAGGCGGCCGGGGTGGGCCTCGGCACGGTCTCCCGGGTCCTGACCGGCAAGGGCCAGGCCAGCGCGGCCGCCCGCGAACGCGTCCTGGAGGCCGTCCGCCGGCTGGACTACCGGCCCAGCGCCCTGGGCCGCGGCCTGAAGCTCCGGCGCACCGACATCCTCGGGCTGATCGTCGCCGACCTCTGCGACCCCTTCTACGGCGAGTTCGCCGAGGGCGTGCTGTCCGCCGCCAGGACGCTCGGCAAGCACGTCATCGTCTGCGCCGGCGGCGAGGACCCGGCCACCGAACGCGAGTACGCCGAAGTCCTGCTCCAGCAGCGGGTCGACGGCGTCATCGCGTTCCCCACCGGCGGCAACGTCGACGTGTGGCAGGGCGCCCGGCGGCTCGGCGTCAACGTGGTGTTCGTCGACCGGGTCGTGGAGGCGCTCGACGTCCCCACCCTCGTCGTCGACAACGCCTCCGGCAGCCGCGCCGCCACCGAGTACCTGCTCGCCCTCGGCCACCGCCGCATCGGCTACCTGGGCGGCCCGCCCGGCGCCGGGCAGCACGAGGAGGGCTTCCGCGCCGCGTTCCACGCCGCCGGTGCCGCGGTCCCCGAGGAGCTGGTGGTCCGCACCCGTCCCACCCGCGAGAGCGCCGACGCCGTCGCGCTGCGGCTCGTCCGCGCCGATCCGGCGCCCACCGCGCTGTTCGCCGCCACCAGCGTCCTGGGCGAGGCCGCGCTGCGCGCCGTCCGGGCCGGCGGGCTGCGGGTCCCGCGGGACGTCTCGGTGCTGATGTTCGACGACGCGCCGTGGGCGAGCCTGGTGTCGCCACCGGTCACCGTCGTCTCGCGGCCGGCCCGGCGGATGGGCGTCGAGGCCGCCCGCCTGGTGACCGCCGCCGGGCCCGGCGGCCACCCCGTACGCGTCCTGCCCTACGAGCTCGTCGTCCGGGGCAGCTGCGGCCCCCGCAACCCGGCCGCCGCCCCCGTCGAAACCGTGCCCGCCGGCGCCGCCCGGGAGGCGGAGGAGTAGGCCCGGGAACGCGCCGGCCACCGCGGGGTCCGGGCCTGCGAGCCGGTACCGACCGGCACCGCCCGATCCACGCCGCCCGGCCCGCACCGCCGGCCCCGGGACGCCCGCGACGCCCGCCCCGCCCGGCCCGCACCGCCGGCCCCGGGACGCCCGCACCGCCCGATCCGCACCGCCGGCCCCGGGACGCCCGCGACGCCCGCCCCGCCGACCCCGCCCCCCGCGACGCCCCCCTCAGCCGGCCGTCCACCCGCCGTCCAGCGTCAAGGACGTGCCGGACACCGACGCGGAGAACGGCGTGCACAGCCACAGCACCGCCTCCGCCACCTCCTCCGGCGTCACCAGCCGTTTGACCGCGGTGCGCTCCAGCAGCACCGCATCCAGCACCTGCGACTCCGGGATGCCGTGCGCCGCCGCCTGGTCGGCGAGCTGGCCCTCCACCAGCGGGGTGCGCACGTAGCCGGGGCACACGCAGTTGCTGGTCACCCCGTGCGGCGCGCCCTCCAGCGCGGTCACCTTGCTCAGGCCCTCCAGGGCGTGCTTGGCGGTGACGTACGCCGACTTGTAGGCGCTGGCCCGCAGGCCGTGCACCGAGGAGATGTTGACGACGCGTCCCCAGCCGCGCGCGTACATCCCGGGCAGGGTGTGGCGCAGGATGCGGAACGGCGCCTCCACCATGATCCGCTGGATCAGCGCGAACGTCTCCGGCGGGAAGTCCTGGATCGGCGCGACGTGCTGGATGCCGGCGTTGTTCACCACGATGTCGGCGTCGTCCGGCAGCGTGCCGATCGTCGCACCGTCGGACAGGTCCACCACGTGCGCGGTGCCGCCGGTCAGCGCCGCGACCGCCCGGGCGCCCACCGCGTCCCGGTCGACCACCTCGACGGCCGCGCCCGCGGCGGCCAGGGCGATGGCGCAGGCCCGGCCGATCCCGCTGGCGGCACCGGTGACGAGGGCGGTGCGCCCGGTGAGGAAACGGCCGGCGGTCAGTGAGCCGGAGGCGGCGCTGTCGGTGATGTCCATGACGACACGTTAGGCAGACCGGCCGGGGAGGCCCAGGGCGGGGGCCGCACAATGAGCCACCCGGCGGTGCGGCGGGCGGACGGCGGGCGGACGACCCTACGAACCGGTGAGGACGTGCCGGACGATCCAGCCCGCCGAGTCCACCCCGGACGTGCCGCCCTCCACCAGCGAGGCCACCGCGTAGTGGTCGTCGTACGCCGTCGGCCAGCCGTTGGTGTGGGTCTGCTCCTCGGCGGTGCCGGTCCTGGCGCCCACGTCCGGCAGGTCGCCGGGCCGGCCGGCGGCCCGCGCGAGGCTCAGGACCCGGCCAGCAGCCCGTCCACCGCCCGGCCGAACATCAGCCGGCCGCCCGCCGCGGTCAGCCCGTCGAACACCGCGGGCAGCCGCAGCACCCGGATGTCCTCCCGCCACCGCACCACGCACCCGGTGCCGTCCGGCGCCACCTCGATCTGCGCCCACCCGGTGACGACCCGGCCGCGCTTCTCCAGCCGGCAATGCCCCGCCGCCCCCGGCAGCGGCGGTTGCCACCGCACGACCTCCATCGGGTCGTCGAACCCGGCGGCGCCCACCCCGGTGCGCGCCGTGAACCGGGTTCCCGGCCCGTTCGGCGGCGGGGTCTCGACGACGATCCGCGTCAACGGCACGTGTGCGGCGTGCCCCTCCCACCGGGTCAGCCGCCGCCACGCCTCTTCGGCGGGCAGCTCGCAACGCCGGGTGATCGCGATGAGCGCCATGCCCCGATCGTAGGCGCGCGCCCGCCGCCGCGCCGGGTGCGCCGGGCGGCGCGTTCAGCCTCCCCGGGGGCCCGGGCCGCGCCGCAGGCGGTACGACGCGGAGCGGGCGCCGCGCCGCAGCCGGTTGACCATGGCGCCCGGCACCGGTTTGTCCGCGCCGACCTGCTCGGCCAGCCAGCGCGACCGCCGCTCGACGTCGAGTTCGTCCATGATGCGGTCGATGCTGGCCAGCAGCGCGCCGTGCATCTCCCAGCCCTCCCAGTTCCGCTCGGTCTCGGCACGCAGCATCGCCGCCAGCCGGTCGCGCTCCGCGCGGCCCTCCCGCAGGGCCCGGGCCAGCTCCTCCTCGGCCTGGTCGGCCCCGGCGCTGACCTGGGCGGTGATGAGCTGCCCGAAGTTGTCGACCGCCGCGGCCGTACGGTCCATCAGCCGCTCCAGCGACAGGGCCACCTCGCCCTCGTACAGCGACTCGCCCGCGTCGTTGTCCGGCGCCAGGTCCCGCAGCGAACGGCACACCGCGCGCAGCAGTACCGCGCACACCTCCATGGTGTCCAGACCGCTGCGCAGCACCAGCCGGGCCATCGCCCCCTGCCGCACCCGGGGGTTGAGCCGGGTGCTCTCCTCGGCGCGGCGCAGCGAGGCGTCGAAGCGGGAGATCTCGTTGTCCAGGGTGCGCGCCTCGGCCAGCCACGACGCGGCCTGCCGGGCGGCGGCGCCCCGGGCCATGTCGTTGCCGATCCGGCGCAGCAGCGACGCCATCCACTCGGCGAGGTCCTGCACCGCCTGGCCGGCCGTCTGGACGAACACCGGCGGGGCGAAGAACGCGTTGAGCAGCACGCCGACCCCGGCACCGATCAGCGTCTCGGCGACCCGGTCCCAGGCCTGGCTGCCGGGGGTGGACACGCCGAGGATGAGCATGCCGCTGATCGCCACCTCGGCGACGAACTCGTCCACCCGGATGGCGTGGCCGATCAGCAGCGCCGTCATGATGATCAGACCGAGGCTCCACCACCGCAGCCCCAGCGCCTCGCTGAAGCCGACCGCGATCAGCACGCCGGCCACCACCGCCAGCACCCGGCGCACCCCGGTGGTCAGCGTCGTGTAGAGGGTGACCTGCACGACCAGCAGCGCGGTCAGCGGCGCGGTCAGCGGACGCGGGTTGGACACCAGGTGCAGCGCGACGACGTAGCTGAGCATCGCGGCCACCGTGGAGCGGACGAACTGTACGAGAACCGGCTCGTTACGCCGCTTGATGAGCCCGACGAGGCGGGCGGGGACTGCGCGCATCCTGCACGTATCCCCCCGCCGCCGCTCCGGGACACCGGCGCGCCGCCCGCCGGGTGAACCTGGGATCCGCCGTCCGGCGCGCCGTCAGCCGGCGGCCGGTCCCCGCAGCCCGTCGGCGATGCGCCGGGAGATCTCCTGCGGCGGTGCCGGGCGCCCGTAGTACCAGCCCTGCGCGGTGTCGCAGCCCATGGCGCGCAGCCGGGCCGCGTCGGAGGCCGTCTCGACGCCTTCAGCCGTCACCGTCAGCCCCAGGGTGTGCGCCAGCGACACCAGGCCGCCGACGATCCGCCAGCCGACCGCGTCGGGGCCGGACGCGCCGTGCAGGTCGCAGATGAACGCGCCGGCGATCTTCAGCTCCGACACCGGCAGGTCGCGCAGGTACGACAGGTTCGACCAGCCGGTGCCGAAGTCGTCCACGGCCAGCGACACGCCGAGGTCCACCAGCGCGTGCAGCGCCTGCAACGCGTGGTCGTCCGGCCCGATCACCGCCGTCTCGGTGATCTCCAGCAACAGCCGGCCCGGATCGAGCCCGCTCTCGCGCAGCACCCGCCCGACGTCGGAGACCAGCGCCGGATGCCGCGCCTGACGCACCGCCAGGTTGACGTTGAGCCGCGGTGCCGCGGTGCCGAAACGTTCCACCCAGTGCGCCGCCTGCTCACAGGCCCGCTCCAGCACCCACCGGCCCAGCGGCACGATCAGCCCGGTCTCCTCCGCCGTCGCCACGAACTCGTCCGGACCCAGCACCCCCAGCTCCGGGTGCCGCCAGCGCACCAGCGCCTCCACCGCGGTCAGCGAACCGTCCGCCAGCGCGCACAGCGGCTGGTAGTCGATGAAGAACTCGCCGCGGTCCAGCGCCATCGGCATCCGCACCGACATCGCGTACTGGCTGACCGCCATCGCGGTGCGCTGCGGGTCGAACACCGTCCAGCGGCCCCGGCCCTCCTTCTTCGCCCGGTACAGCGTCAGGTCCGCCGCCCGCACCGCCGCCCCCGGCGTGGTCGACGCCACCGGCCGCTCCAGCACCCCGATGCTCGCCCGCACCGCCAGCGTCTGGTCGCCGACCAGGAACGGCCGCGACAACGCCTCCAGCACCGCCTCCGCCACCGTCACACCGTCCTGCCGTCCCCGGCAGCGCTCCAGCAGCACCACGAACTCGTCACCGCCCAGCCGCGCCACCGGATGCCCCAGCGGCCCGATCACCGCCCGCAGCCGCTCCGCCACCGCCGCCAGCAGCCGGTCACCGGTCTCGTGGCCCAGGCTGTCGTTGATCGCCTTGAACCCGTCGAGGTCCACCGAGCACAGCCCGAACCGCGCGTCGGGCTCCGGGGCGTCGAAGACCGCCTCCAGCCGCTCGAAGAACGCCATCCGGTTCGGCAGCCCGGTCAGCGGGTCGTGCGTCGCCTGGAACCGCAGCCGTTCCTGGAGCCGGTGGCGCTCGGTGATGTCCTCCAGCATCGCCACCTGGTAGCACGGCACGCCGTCCTCGTCGCGGACCAGCGACACCGTCAGGTGCGTCCACACCACCGTGCCGTCCGGCCGGTAGAACGGCTTGTCGTACCGGAAGTGCTCCCGGCGGCCGGCGACCAGCTCCTCGTACGCCTCCCACACCCCGGGCGTGTCCTGCGGATGGACCAGGTCGGTGACCTTCACGTCGCGCAACTGCCGCGCCCCGGCGCCGAACATCTCCTCCAGCGCCCGGTTGACGGTCAGGACGGTGCCGTCCACCCCGGCGATCCCGATACCGACGGCGGCCGTTTCGAACACCGCGCTGAACCGGGCCTGCGACGCCCGCAGCGCCTTCTCCGCGCCCTGCCGCGCCAGGTCCACCGCCAGCCGGACCGCCTCCTGCTCGCGCAGCGTGCGGTCCCGCAGCGCCGCCGCCCAGCCCGCCGCGAACGCCCCGGCCACCGCCGCCGCCCGCCGCGCCGGGCACGGCAACCGGTGCAGCAGCACGACCGCGTCGGCCAGCAGCGCCGGGTCGGTGCAGTGCGCGTCGACCAGTTCGGCACCCGCCTGCCGGGCCGGTTCCGGGCCGAACGCGTCGCCCTGGCCGGCCCGCAGCAGCAACGCGGCGGTGCGCGACGCCAGCGGTTCCAGCGCCCGCGGCGGCACCGCACCGCCGTGCGGGTCCCGCAGCAGCCCGGCCCACGCCGTACGGAACCGCGCGCGGCCGTCGAGGTCCCCGCCCCGCGGTCCGGCGTTCACCCCGGCACACCCGCCCCGGCCGGGCCGGCCATCCGCACCGGACGCCCGCCCACCGCACCGGGGATGTCCGGGAGACGCCGGTGGCCGCGCTCCGCCGGATACCGCACCGCCCGGCGCGGGAGGCCGCGGTCCGCCCGCATGACGGGCGGCAGGCCCGGGCGCGGCCCGTCCGCCCGGCGGGCCTTCTCCCGGCCGGCGGCGACGTCGTGCGATCCGCCCGGACAGGCGTCGTGGACCCGGGCCGCGTCCGGCGTCCCCTGGTCGAGGCCCGGCGGAAGCCACTCGGACCGCGGTCCCGTCATCGCGCACCCCTCCGCCTGTCCTGCTTCCGGCACCAGGAAGCCTGCCCGCGTCCCCGCCGCCGCGCAACTCCTGTGTTGTCCCGGTTCCGGGTATCTTTCGCCGCCGCCGGCACGACCCACCGAAACGCCCCGGCCCCGGCCCGGCCACCGGCAGCGCCCCGCCGGCCGGGCGCGGTTCGCCCGGGGGAACGTGTACGGCGGTGCGGGACGGGCGAGTTGCCGACGCCCGCTCCGCCCGCGCGGGCCCGCGTCGACTTCACCGTTCCGCCCGTCCTCCGGTGGGGGTGCACCCGGTGCCGTGCGGCGGGCGGATGCCGTCGCGCGGTCCGGCTCCCGCACCCGCTCGCGCCGGGCGGCGTCTTCGCGTCGTCGCGGTCGAACGCCTGTCGTACGCCGACCCCCTTCGGGTCAACCGCCAGGCGGGTTCCGCTCGTCCGGGTGGCGCGACACGCCCGGACCACGCGGTGTGACGAATACCTGGCGGCCCCCGCTGCGCCCGGCGAACGAGCCGCTCCCACCGGCCCAGTTGAGCCGGTCGCGCACCCCCGCGGGCCGCTGACGTGCGCACCCGCCGACCGCCGGACGGGGGGACGGAGTTCGAGCGCGGGGGCCCGGCGCGTCTAAGGTGTCGATCGGCGTTCCCATCGGACAACCCCGCCAAACCCGGAACGCCGAACGGTACGGGAACCGGCAGACCCGACGAGGAGGAAGCGTGCCCCGACAAGCCAGTTCCGCCGGACCGACCTGGTCCGACGGAGTGGTCGAGACCCCGGACGCCAGGACCGCCACGCGGCCCGGCGCGCCCCGGGCACGTCACCGGGCACCGCGCGTCCGCCACGGCAGGCTGCGCGTCGCCGTCCTCGCCGCCGTCAGCGTCGGCGTCCTGGGCACGGTCGCGGTCCGCAGCTCGCCCGCCCTGTTCCGCCGCCCGACGGCCGAGGCCCTGCGCGCCGACACCGCCGCCCAGCCGCACGCCGCCACCCCCGCCGGCAGCCGCCGCGCCGTCCACCGCGACAACGCCGACAACGCCGCCGACGCCCCGGTCCGCCCCGGCATCGGCAGCGCGTTCGCCGCCCGCATCCCGGCCGGCGCCCGGCAGGCCCTCGTCGTGGCCGGCGACAGCTCGCACTCCGACGTCGCCGTCGCCACGCTGTGGACCCGCGACGCCCGCGGCCACTGGCACCCCGGCGCCGCCTGGCCCGCGCACAACGCGCTGCGCGGCTGGGACACCGACCACCAGGAGGGCGACCTGCACAGCCCGATCGGCGTCTACACCCTCAGCGCGGCCGGCGGCCTGTACGCCAACCCCGGCAGCCGGATGCCCTACGACCACTCCACCGCGTTCCGCGCCGTCGGCACCGGCTTCGAGGGCGAACCCCTCACCGACGCCTTCGACTACGTCGTCGCCATCGACTACAACCGGGTCCCCGGCTCCTCACCCCTCGACCCGCGCGCCCCGCTCGGCCCGCGCCGCGGCCAGGGCATCTGGGTGCACGTCGACCACGGCGGCCCCACCCACGGCTGCGTCACGCTGTCCAAGCCGCACATGGTCGAACTGCTCAAGGCGCTCAACCCCGCCGCCCACCCGGTCATCGTGATGGGCGACCGCTCCGCGCTGAACGCCTGACCCGCCCACGGCCCCTCGGCCGTCGCGACCGGTACGACACGCCCCCGGTGGCGCCACACCCACGGTGACGCCGCGCCCCCGTGACGTTGCGCCGGGGTCGCGTACCGGACGGTCCCTCAGGTTCCTGACAGCGGTGGCGGGCAGTGGCTAGGGTCGGCGGAATGAGCGAGCGGTACGAGATCGACGGCCGTCCGGTGACCGCCGAAGCGGTGCTGCCGCTGGCGACGGGCAACTTCGGCCATTTCACGGCGATGCAGGTGCGCGGTGGCGCGGCGCGCGGGCTGGACCTGCACCTGGGGCGGCTGGACTCGGCGACCCGGGAGCTGTTCGGCGGCGGCCTCGACGGCGGGCGGGTGCGGGAGGCGATACGCCACGCGCTGGCCGGCGGGCCCGCCGACGCCTCGGTGCGGGTGGTGGTCTTCCGGCCGGCCGGCGCGGTGGACGTCTCGCTGCTGGTGGCGGCGCGGGCCCCGGCGGAGGCGCCGCGCGAGCCGCAGAGCCTGATGTCGGTGGCGTACCAGCGGCCGGCGGCGCACCTGAAGCACCTCGGCGGTTTCGGCCAGGCGTACTTCGGGCGGCTGGCGCGGGCGGCCGGCTTCGACGACGCGCTGCTGACCGGGCCGGGCGGCGTCGTCAGTGAGGGCGCGGTCGCCAACATCGGCTTCCTGTCCGGGCGGACGCTGGTGTGGCCGGACGCGCCGGCTCTGGAGGGCACCGGGATGGGCGTGCTGGAACGGCGGTTGGCGGACGCCGGGCTGCGGGCCGAGCGGCGGACCGTGCGACTGGCGGACGTCGGCGGGTTCGACGCGGCGGTGCTGGTCAACTCGTGGGGCGTGTGGCCGGTCTGCCGGATCGACGACACCGTCCTGCCGTCCGGCGCGCCGGGCGTGGCCGAGCTGATACGGCTGTACGCCGGCGCGCCGTGGGACGTGGTCTGACCGCCGTAGGACGTGGTCCGGCCGCTCCGGGACGTGATCCGGTGCTGATGACGGCGCTGCGGACAGTGCCATCGGCGGCGGTGCTGTCGTTGAGGCCGTTCGACGTCGCCGTCCACGGGGGCCGTCCACGGGTGCGGTGCCGAGAGCGGTTCACGGGTGCCGTCCGCGGTGCCATGCGCGGTCGCCGTTCGACGTCACCGACCACCGGTGCCGTTCCACGGATGCCCTCCGCCGCGTCCCCCCGCCCCGGCCCGCGCCTCCGCCGCGTCCCCGCCCACGGCCCCCGCCTCCGCCGCGTCCCCGCCCGCGGTCCCCGCCTCCGCCGCGTCCCCCTCAGCGCCCGGCGCCCGTCCACGCCAGCAGCCGGTCCGCGCTCCAGGTCGTCACGATCCGTTCGGCCGGCACCGCGCAGTCCTCGGCGCGGGCGCAGCCGTACCCCTGCCAGTCCAGCTGGCCGGGGGCGTGCGCGTCGCTGTCCACGCTGAACAGCGTCCCGGCCTCCAGCGCCTCGCGGATCAGCGGCCGCGGCGGATCGAGCCGGTCGGGGCGGGAGTTGATCTCCACCGCGGTATCCGACGCGGCGCACGCGGCGAAGACCCGGGCCGCGTCGAACTGCGACTGCGGCCGGGTTCGCCCGCCGACCAGCCGCCCGGTGCAGTGGCCCAGCACGTCCACCAGCGGACTGCGCACCGCCCGCAGCAGCCGTTCGGTCATCTCCGCCGGGCCCATCCGCAGCTTGGAGTGCACCGAGGCGACCACCACGTCCAGCCGGTCCAGCAGCTCCGGCTCCTGGTCCAGCGAGCCGTCCGCCAGGATGTCGCACTCGATGCCGGTCAGCAGCCGGAACGGCGCCAGCCGCGCGTTGACCTCGGCCACCCGGTCCAGCTGCTCGCGCAGCCGGTCCGCCGACAGCCCGCTCGCGACCGTCAGGCTGGGGGAGTGGTCGGTCAGCACCGCCCACTCGTGCCCCAGACCGCGCGCCGCCCGCGCCATCTCGTCGATGGTGCTGCCGCCGTCGGACCAGTTCGAATGCAGGTGGCAGTCGCCGCGCAGCGCCGCCCGCAGCGCCCCGCCCGCCGCCGGATCGGGGCCGACGCGCCCGGCCTCCTCCTCCAGCGTCGCCAGGTAGTCCGGCGTGCCGCCCGCCAGCGCCTGCGCGATCACCTTCGACGTGGCGGGCCCGATCCCGGTCAGCGAGCCCAGCGTCCCGGCCCGGTCGCGGTCCGCCAGCTCCCGCCGCGACATCCCGCGCACCACCCCGGCCGCGTTACGGAACGCCCTGACCCGGTACGTCGACGCCCCGGCCCGTTCCATCAGGAACGCCACCCGTTCCAGCGCCTCCAGCGGCTCCACGCGCTCCACCTCCCGCGACCCGCCCGCCGGCCGGGGTCCGCCCCGGCCCGCACTCCACCGTGCCGCACCCGGCGCCCGACCGCGCGCCGGGGTCGCCGAGGGGGAAGCGACGCCGTGCCGCGCGGGCGCCGGGGCGGGAGGCCGCCTCGCGCTGCGGTGCCGCCGGGGCGGAGGCACGATGGGAGACGGTGGACCGCCGAACCCTGTCCTGGGCGGTTCGGCGACCGCGGCGGACGGAGGGTCGCATGGCTGCCACCGGACCGCCCGAGGGCGCCGGCCACGGCATCCCGCACGACGGGGCGGGCCAGGTCCGGCCGCCCACCACCGGGCTGCTCGACGACCTCGGGGTCGCCGCGGTCGTCCTGGAGGAGGACGGCCGCATCGCCCTGTGGAGCCCGCAGGCCGAGAAGCTGCTCGGTTACACCGCCGCCGAGGCCCTCGGCCACTACGCCAACCACCTCATCGTCGACGACGGCGACGCCCCCGACGCCGTCGCGCTGTTCGAACGCATGATGAACGAGACCGGCGCCTGGGCCGGGATCTTCCCGGTCCGGCACAAGGACGGCCGCATCCGCCGGGTCGAGCTGCGCGGCACCCGGCTGTGCGACGCCGAGGGCCGCGCCTACGCCCTCGGCCTGGCCGCCGAGGAGACCGCCGTCCGCGAGATGGAGACCGGTCTCGCGCTGTCCGTCCGGCTCGTCGCCCAGTCGCCCATCGGCCTGGCCGTCTTCGACACCGACCTGCGATTCGTCAGCGTCAACCCGGCCCTGGAACGCATCAACGGCGTCCCCGAGGCGGCCCACCTCGGGCGCACCAGCGCCGAGGCGCTGCCCGAGCTGGACAACGACACCGTCACCTCCGCCATGCGCGAGGTGCTGTCGACCGGCCGGCCGCTGGTCGACCAGCACGTCCTGGGCCGTACCGCCGCGGACCCGGGCGCCGACCACGCCTGGTCGGTCTCGTTCTACCGTCTGGAGGGCCCCGGCGGCCGGGTGCTGGGCCTGGCCGCCTCCGTGGTCGACATCACCGAGCGCTACCGCTCCGCCAGCGAGGCCGCCACCGTCCGCAGCCGCCTCGCCCTGATCGCCGACGCCTCCGAGCGCATCGGCACCACCTTGGACCTGGAACGCACCGCCCACGAACTCGCCGACCTGTGCGTGCCCGCCCTCGCCGACGTCGCCGCCGTCGACGTCCTCGACAGCGTCCTCAACGGCGCCCGCGGCGACCGGGCCGCCGGTTCCGGACAGCGCGAACCCGCCGCGTTCCGCGCCCTGGCGGTGGCCGCCGCCCGGACCGCCCTCGCGGTCCGCGCCGCCGACCAGCCCGGCGAGGTCGCCAACTACGACCCCGACCGGTTGATCACCCGCTGCGTGACCACCGCCCGGGCCGTCATGGTCCCGCACGTCACACCGCGCGACCTGAACCGCATCGCCCGCGACGAGGAGGCCGCCGGGCTGCTCGCGGAGGCCGGCGTCCACTCCTACCTGGCCGTTCCGCTGATCGCCCGCGGCGAGGTGCTCGGCGCCCTCGACCTCAAACGCGCCCGCAACCCGCTGCCGTTCACCCAGGACGACGAGACGCTCGCCACCGAACTCGCCGCCCGCGCCGCGGTCTGCATCGACAACGCCCGCTGGTACCAGAAACAGCGGCACGCCGCGCTCGCTCTGCAACGGCACCTGCTGCCGCACCAGCCGCCCGAACGCCCCGGCCTGGAGATCGCCTACCGCTACGCGCCGGCCGAGGGCCCCACGCAGGTCGGCGGTGACTGGTTCGACGTCATCAGCCTCACCGGCGACCGCACGGCGCTGGTCGTCGGCGACGTCATGGGCAGCGGCATCAACGCCGCCGCCACCATGGGCCAGGTCCGCACCGCCACCCGCACCCTGGCCGAACTCGACCTGGAACCCGACGCGTTGCTCCGCCAGCTCGACAAGATCACCTCCGGTCTCGAGGCCGGCATCGCCACCTGCGTCTACGCCGTCCACGACCCGCGTACCCGGATCTGCCGGGTGGCCGTCGCCGGCCACCTGCCGCCGGCGCTGAGCCGCCCCGGTGAACCGCCCCGGCTGCTGGACCTGCCCACCGGCGTGCCGCTCGGCGTGGGCGGCGTGCCGTTCGAGATCACCGCGATCCAACTGCGCCCCGGCGACCAGCTGGTGCTCTACACCGACGGCCTGGTCGAGACCCGCAACCAGTCGCTGGACGCCGGCCTCGACGACCTGCTGGCGCTGCTCGGCGAACCGGAGCGCCCGTTGCAGCAGACCTGCGACCTGCTGCTCGACACGCTGCGCCAGGGCAACGAGCCGGACGACGTGGCCCTGCTGGTCTCCCGCATCGGCCCCCCGCCCGCCGCCTGACGCCGGCGACGACGGACGCCGAGGGACAGGGTCTCCTCCCGGCGGGGCACGCCCCACCGACCCCCTCGCGGTGCGCCCTGGTTCGCCCGGCGGTCGTCAACCACCCTTCGGGCGACGGGTGTTGGCGCGCTTCGGCTCGGCGGTCGTCCCAGGAGCACGCGGACTCCGGAACGTTGTGAGGGCGGTCGTGCCGCCACGTCGGGCGGTCGCATCGCCACATCGGCGAACGGCGGACCGTGTCCAACTCGTCCCGCCCCGCCCGGCTCCCGGGCGGTTGATCTTCCCCGATCGGTTCCCGCTCCCGCCGGCGGCATGGCACCGTGGGCGTGTCGAACCGCAGCCGTGCCCCGGCGTCCGCCGGTGTACCGGCGCGCCCGCGGAGCCGAACCGGGCACCCGCGGCCGTACCCCGGCGCCCGCACCGAACACGCGTACCGAACCGAGGAGCCATGACGCCACCGCACACCTCCGCCCCGCCGATAGCCGTCCGCCGGGCCGCCGCCACCGACCGCGACGCCGTGGCCCGGCTGATCGGCGAGGCGTTCATGCGGGACCCGGTCAGCGAGTGGGTCTTCCCGGACGAGGAACAGCGCCGCGCGGTCCACCCGGCCTTCTTCGGCGTCTTCCTCGACGCGGCCCTGCGCGACGGCTGGGTCGACGTCACCGGCGACCTGACCGCCGCCGCGCTGTGGATGCCGGTCGGCACCGACGGCGCCCCGCAGAGCGACGCCGCCGGCGACGAAGCGTTCGCACGCCGGCTCGCCGAGGCCGGCGGCACCGAACGCGGCGGAATCGTGGGGGAGTTGACGGCCGCCGCGCACCCGTCGCAGCCGCACTACTACCTGCCGATCATCGGCGCCCTGCCCGGCCACCGCGACCGCGGCCTCGGCCGGGCCCTGATCACGCACGTCACCGACCGCTGCGACCGGGAGGGCGTCGCCGCCTACCTGGAGGCCAGCAACCCGCGCAGCCGCCTGCTCTACGAACGCCTCGGCTTCGTCTTCACCGGCACCAGCGTCGACCTGCCCGGCGGCCCCTCGCTGTGGCCGATGTGGCGCGCACCGCGCACGTAGTCCGCGTCCGGCGGGCCGGGGTGGTGCGGTCAGCGGGGCCCGGCGCGGTGCGGGGGCACCTCCCGGCCGGGCGCCGGGGGAGCGACGCGCCGGAGCGTCCCGACCCTAGACTGCCTACGCCCCGCCCCGCCCCCGTCGGCCGGGGCGTCCGACCGCCAGCAGGGAAGTCCGCCGTGCTCACCGCCCGTTCCGTCGCGTTGTTCGTACTCGCCGCCGTCTTCGAGATCGGCGGCGCCTGGCTCATCTGGCAGGGCGTGCGCGAACACCGCGGCATCGGCTGGATCGTGGCCGGCGTGGTCTCCCTCGGCGTCTACGGTTTCGTGGCCACCCTCCAGCCCAGCAGCGAGTTCGGCCGCATCCTCGCCGCCTACGGGGGCGTCTTCGTCGCCGGCTCCCTGATCTGGGCCATGGTCGCCGACCACTACCGCCCCGACCGCTTCGACGTGCTCGGCGCGGTGATCTGCCTGATCGGCGTCGGCGTGATCATGTACGTACCGCGCGGCCGCTGAGACGGCACGCCGTCCGCGCGGTGCTGTTGGGCGGTGCGCGGTCGGTGGTGCGGGTACGGGAGTTGACGCGGCGGGTGCGTGGACTCGTGCCGTACGCAAGGGAGTTGGCGCCCTCGGAGGGTGAGCCGCCATCGCGCGTCCGGACGTTGCGACCGGCGTCGCCGACACCGCCACCCGCGAGCCGAGCCGCCCTCGTGCGTCCGGACGTTGCCCCGGCCGGGGTGTGGACCGGCCTCGTGCGTACCGGAGTCGGCGCCCCCGGTGCGCCCGGCGCGTTACCCGGCACCGGAGTTGACCCCGCCGGCGCGCGCCTCCAGGACCTCACGCGTGCGCGTGGGTCGGCCCCCGCCACCGTTTCGCGCCCGACTGCCCTCGCGGACCTCACGCGTGCGTGTTGGTCGGCCCGGCGCCTGCGGAACCCGCCGTCGGCCGTGTGCGCATCGGCCTCGCACGTACCGGAGTTGACGCCTCCGGTAGGTGACCGGGCCTCGTACGCACGGGAGTCGACCGGGTGACGCGTTCTCTCGGCGGGTGGGGTGGTGGGCGGTCGCGGGGCGGGCGAACAACCGGGGGTGGCGTGGGAGCTTCGGGGGATACGATCCTGCGATGTCCCGCGCTCTCGTACTCGGCGGTACCGGCCTGATCGGCCGGGCCGTGGCCCGCCGGCTGCTCGACGCCGGGTGGCAGGTCGACCTGGCCGCCCGCGACGCCGCCCGGATGCCGGCCGGCCTCGCCGCCGACGGCGCCCGCTTCGTCACCGTCGACCGCGACGACCCGGCCTCGCTGGCCGGCGCGCTCGGACCCGGCGCCGACCTCGTCGTGGACTGCCTGTGCTACACCGCCGCGCAGGCCCGGCTGCTGCTGCCGCTGCTCAAGGACACCGCGTGCGGTGTGATGATCTCCGCGCGCGGGGTCTACGCCGACGCGTTCGGCAACCACGTCAACTCCGACGTCGCGCCGGTCTTCACCGGCCCGGTCCCCGAGACGCAGGCCACCGTCCCGCCCGGCGACGGCGACTACCGTACCCGCGAGGGCTACGGCGCCAACAAGGTCGCCGCGGAACACGTGCTGCTCGACAGCGGCCTGCCGGTGACCGTCCTGCGGCCCTCCCAGGTGCACGGCGAGGGCGGCGACCGGCCGCGCGAGTGGGTCTTCGTCAAGCGTGCCCTGGACCGGCGCCCGGCCGTCCTGCTCGCCCACCGCGGTGCCCGCCCGGTCCACCTGACCGGCGCCGCCAACCTCGCCGCCCTGGTCGAGACCGTCGCCGCCCGCCCGGCCGCCCGCGTCCTGAACTGCGCCGATCCCGACGCGCCCACCGGGCTCGACGTCGTGCGGCTGGTCGCCGCCCGCCTCGGCCACCGCTGGCGGGAGGTCCTGCTCGACGGCGACCACGACGGCCTGGGCCACCACCCGTGGAACACCCCGTATCCGCTGCGGCTCGACATGTCCGCCGCCGAGGCGCTCGGCTACGTCCCGGCCGGCGACTACGCCGCGCTCGCCGGGGTCGCGATCGACCGCCTCGCCGCCGCCGCCCGCCCCGGCGCCGCCGGACACGTGCTGCCCGGCGCCGACGAGGAGTACTTCGCGCCGCTGCTCGACTACGCCGCCGAGGACCGCTACCTCGCCGGGCGGACGCCGTGACGGCCGGGCGCGCTCCGGCGCCGCTCGTCGTGCCGATGACCGGCGGCCACGCCGGCCGGGTGCTGGAGATCTACCGGGCCGGCATCGACGAGGGCGACGCCACCTTCGAGACCGCCGTGCCCGCGTGGTCCGCGTTCGACGCCGCGAAGCTGCCCGCCCACCGGTACGTCGCCCTCGACCCGGTGCACGGGCACGTCATCGGCTGGATCGCCGCCTCGGCCGTCTCCGCCCGCCCCTGCTACGCCGGGGTCGTCGAGCACTCCGTCTACGTCGACCCCGCCGCCCGCGGTCGCGGGGTGGCGGCGGCCCTGCTCAACGCGCTCATCGCCTCCACCGAGGCGGCCGGCGTGTGGACCGTGCAGTCCGGGATCTTCCCGCAGAACGCGGCCAGCCTGGCCCTGCACGCCCGGGCCGGCTTCCGCGTCATCGGCACCCGCCACCGCGTCGGCCGGCGGCACGGCGTCTGGCGCGACGTCGTCCTGGTCGAACGCCGCAGCCCGCTGATCGACTGAGGCGGCGGGCGCACGCGCGGGGCGGGGACGCGCCGTGCAGCGCAGCCGTGGCGGAGGCGTGCGGTGGCGGGGAACGCGTGGCAGCCGGGGTTCCACGGCGCCGGTGCCCCGGGGCCCGTACCGCAGGGGACGTCAGGCGACCGCGCGTTCCGGCAGCGGCGTCTCGACGCCGCCGAGCAGGAGGGTGCACTGCGGCAGCCCGGAGCCGAACCTGGGCTGGTGCACCGTGACGCGGAACGGCAGCGGCGGATCGTCGGGCAGCTCACCGGCGACCAGCGTGGTCCCGGCGCCGCGCGGTGCGAGGTGGACGACCTCCTTGCCGTCCACCAGCAGATCGACCTCCCGGGAGACCCCGGAACGCACGGTCACGGTGATCGAGTGTCCGCCATGGTCGGCGTGGAACTGGTGGTGTCGGCCCATGACGCACCTCCGCGTTCGAGCCCCGGTCTCCGGCCGCCGGCGGTCGCGCGCCCGGCGCGGGCGCGTCGCGTCCGGCCGGGGCGGCGGGGTGCGGGCGGTCCGTCAGGACAGCCGGCGTCCGCGCCGCCGGGCCCGCCGGTTCTGCATGTTCGTGTGCGCGATGTAGTACACCGACGCGCCGAAGGCGAGCGCGCTCAGCAGCGCCACGCCCGTCGAACTCATCACCGAACGATGGGAGTTGAGGCTCAGCAGATAGCCCATCGCGACGCCGAGCAGCACCGCGTAGGCCACCGCGACCGTCTCCGACTGGCGTCCGTGCTGCCAGCGGCCGACCGCGTAGCACAGCACGAACAGCACGGCGGCCGACACCAGGGCGATCAGCCAGGTCAGGCCGGTGGACCAGCCGTTGTCACCGGCGACGAACGCGGCGTACAGGCAGTACACGACCGCCAGCGCCGCCGGCACCGCGACGGCCCCCGACACGCGTGGCAACGACGCTCGGTGGCCCCCGTGGCGCGATGATGGTCCCGATGAACGTGAACGATGCCGGGACGACAGACGGCGCAGGGCCGTGGGGTGCGTGGACATGGTGCCGCTCCTTCCTGCCTCCCCGTCCATCCAGCGCACACCCGCCGCCGCACCCCGGCAAGTCGATCACGCGCCCGGCGCGGGAAGGCGGGTTGCTGTGACGGCAGGTCCCGAACCCGGCGACCCGGATTTCCCGGCCCGCCGCGCCCCGGCCGCGCCGGACGTCGCGGCGCTGGACGAGGCCGTGGTCCGCTGCCGGGCCTGTCCCCGGCTGGTGGCCTGGCGCGAGGAGACCGGCCGGGTCCGGCGCCGGGCCTTCCGCGACCAGGAGTACTGGGCCCGGCCGGTCCCGGGGTTCGGGCCGCCGGACGCGGCGCTCGCCGTCGTCGGCCTCGCCCCGGCCGCGCACGGCGGCAACCGCACCGGCCGGGCGTTCACCGGTGACCCGTCGGGCGACGTGCTCTTCGCCGCGCTGTACGACGTCGGCCTCGCCTCCCGGCCGACGTCCACCGCCGCCGACGACGGCCTGAGCCTGCGCGGGGTGCGGATCGCGATGCCGGTGCACTGCGCACCGCCCGACAACAAGCCCACCCCCGCGGAACGGGACACCTGCCGCCCCTGGCTGGCCCGTGAACTCGCCCTGCTGCGGCCCACGTTGCGGGTCGTGGTGGTCCTCGGCGGCTTCGGCTGGCAGGCGCTGCTGCCGGTCCTGGCCGACGCCGGCTGGCGGATTCCGCGTCCCCGCCCGGCCTTCGGCCACGCCCGCGCGGTCGAACTGACCGACGGCACCGGCACGTTGCGCCTGCTGGGCTGCTACCACCCCAGCCGGCGCAACATCGCCACCGGCCGGCTCACCCCCGCGATGCTGCGGGACGTCTTCCGCGACGCGGCGGCCCTGGCGGAACTGAAGGCCGAGGACTGACATCCCGCACCCCACGCGGCCGCACCGGCGGGCGGTGGTCCTTCGCCGGCCGGCTGACGGCTCGCACCGGTGCCGTGCTGGCTGTCTGCGTCCCGGCGCACCGGCGTCCCGAAAGGCGCGGCGGGGCCGGCCGGCGCCCGTACCCCCGACGTCAGCGGGTCGCGGCCCAGACCGTCCAGTGGTCCGTCTCGTGGATGGGGCCGCTGCTCGGCAGCGCGGCGGTGACGTGGTCGGCGAGGCGGGCCAGTTCGGCGTCGTGGAGTTCGTGCAGGATGGAGCGCCCGGTGCGGGCCAGCAGGTCGTCGCGGACCTCGGCGCGGTCGTCGTACGTGCGGCGTTCCTCCGCCAGCGCCCGGGTGCGTACCCGGGCGAACCCGGCCCGTGCGAGCGCGTCGCCGACCGCCTGCCGCGAGGGGCGGCGGGCGCGTTCGACGTCCAGCAGCCGGGGGAACGCCTCGAAGAAGTAGCCGCGCAGGTGGGACGGGGAGCCGGGCCGTACCGCGTCCTGCAAGGTGCGGTCCTGCACGATCAGCGTGCCGGCCGGCGTCAGGATCCGGGCCGCCTCGCGGAAACACGCCGTCAGGTCGTCGAGGTGGTGCACGAGGGCGCGGGCGAAGACCACGTCGGCGCTCGCGTCGTCCAGGCCGGTGGCGCAGGCGTCGCCCTGCCGCAGCGTCACGCCGTCGACTCCGGCGAGGCGTTCACGGGCGCCGGAGAGCATCGCGGCGGAGAAGTCGACACCGACGACCCGGGCGGCGCCCAGGTCCCGCCATGCCGCGCAGTACACCCCGCCGCCGCAGCCGATGTCCGCGACGCGCAGGCCCGCCGGGTCGAGCAGGGCGCGCATCGCGTGGCGCCACGCGGCGCCGGCGTCGCGGGCCGCGTAGGTCAGGCGCTGCGCCTCGTCGTGGAAGTCGATCGGCATGGGCCCGTCCTCCGGATGCCTTGACGTCGTGCATCTTGACATCAAGGTAATACGACCGCGAGGCTCCCGGCAACGCCCTCCGGGCCGGGCGACAGTGCCGAGTCACCCCGGACACGCCGCCCACCTGTACGGACGGCGCTCGCGCGGATGCGGCCACGCCGCCGAACGCCGCGGCGAGGTGTCCGGCGCACGCACCCCGGTCATACGGACCCGGATCCGGACGCGCCGCCGGGACCGCGCGGTGGCGCGGTGGTCGGCGGCGCGGTGCGGGGACGTCAGCTGTTGGCGCCGTTGGCCGACAGGACGGGGATGTGGTCGGCGATGTGCGAGAGCGGGTCGTCGCCCTTGACCTGGCTGGAGTTCTCCGCGCACTGCTGGATCTGCGGCTGGGTCAGGATGTCCTGGACCCCGACCGGCACCAGGACGCCGACCAGCGAGGTGGCGTCCGCCTTCAGCGGCAGGCCGACGCAGAGCTTGTTGGCGGAACCCTGCACCAGGCCGACCTGCGGGCTCATCAGGCCCCCGGTGGTGGTGTTCCCGTACGCCTGCTGCGCGCCCGTGCCGTTGGAGGAACTGGGCCCGTGGTCGTTGTCGACGGCCATGGCCGGCGCGGCCGTGACACCGGCGGCGGCGGCGACCACCGCGGCGGTGGCGAGAATCTTCTTGATCACGCGAGTGTTCCTTCCGGTACCGAAGCGCTCTCGTGGCGGAGCGAACTGGACAACTGCGCTCACCGGGGGAAGTTGCTGGCGTTCACTCTCCCGGAGCAGATGTCCGCCGTCCGCCGTCCCGCGGTGCGCGCCGCCGGGACCCGGCAGGCCCCGGCGGCTTTACTGGGGCGGCGGGCCGGACGACCGGCGCGGACGAAAGCGAGGCCGCGGCATGCGGTTGACGATGACCAGTTTCCTCACCCTGGACGGGGTGACGCAGGCCCCCGGCGGCCCGGCGGAGGACACCACCGGCGACTTCCGCTGCGGCGGCTGGCTCGTGCCGTTCCACGACGAGGTGATGGGGGAGGTGGTGGGCCGGTGGTTCGGCGCGGCCGACGCCTTCGTGCTGGGCCGGCGCACCTACGACATCTTCGCCGCGTCGTGGCCGCGCAGCACCGACCCCGACGACCCGATCGCCGCCGCGCTCAACACCCTGCCGAAGTACGTCGCCTCCCGCACCCGGCCCCGGCTGGCGTGGTCGGGGTCCACCCTCATCGAGGGCGACGCGGCCGAGGGCGTCGCCGCCCTCAAACGCCTGCCCGGCCGGGAACTCCAGGTCCACGGCAGCACCGCCCTCGCGCAGACCCTGCTGCGGCACGGCCTGGTCGACGAACTGCGGCTGCTGACCTTCCCGGTGGTCCTCGGCTCCGGGCGGCGGCTGTTCGAGGACGGCACCGTCCCGGCCGCCCTGCGCCTGACCGCGCCGCCGGCCGTCACCGGCACCGGGGTCGTCATCACCACGTACGAACCGGCCGGGCAGCCGTCGTACGGCACGATGGAGGTCGACTGACCGCGCCGGCCGCCGGCCGCTGACGCCGGATCACCCGGCGCCCCGCCGCCCGTTGTTCGCCCGGCGCCCCGCTGGCTCGCCGCCCGCCGTCCACCCGGCGGCTCCCGGCGGCACCTGATCGTCGTGAACCCGTTCCGCCCCGCCCGAGGTGGCGGCCGTGCCGGAACGGGCAGCCGCGGAGCGGTCGCCGGACCACGGCCCGCCCCCGTACCCGCACCGGAGGCGGCCGTGACCGAACGCAGCAGAGCCCCGCACGCCCCGGGACGCCGCGCGCTGGCCGCCGTCGCCGCGCTGACCGCCCTGCTGGCGGCCGTGGCCGCGGCCCCCGGCGCCGCGGCCCGCCCGCTCCCCGCCGCGCGGCCGGCCGATGCCCCGGTCCGCCTTCCGCCGGCCGCCGCGCCCGCCGCACCCTCCTGGCTGCCGGCCACGCCGGCCGGCTGGCCGCAGGTCCTCGACTACACGCGCACCCGCGCCGACACCGTCACCCGGGGGGTCACGCACTACTCCGAGACCTACGACACGCTGGGCGGCCGCCAGCACACGCAGGTGCTGTCGGTCGACCTCGCCGACCCCCACGTGCGGGTCGGCGTGGTGCAGGCGGGCGACGTCGTCACCGACCCCGCCGACGAGACCGTCTCCTCGATGGCCGGCCGCACGCACGCGGTGGCCGGTGTCAACGGCGACTACTTCGAGATCCACGGCACCGGCCGGCCCCTCGGCGGGGTCATCAGCGACGGCCGGCTGATGAAGACGCCCAGGCCCGGGTTCGCCGCGCAACTGGGGGTACGGCCGGACGGCAGCATCGTGATGGGCCCGCAGACCTTCAGCGGAACCCTCGGCGACGGCACCGCCCGGCACGCCCTGACGTCGGTCAACACCGTCGCCGACCTCGCGGCGGGCGGCATCACCGAGGCCACGCCGTACCTGGGCGCCGCGACCGGGCTGCCCTCCGCGACCGTGGTCCTCGGCCACCGGGCGGGCACCGGCGCCATCGGCGTCGACAGCGTCCGCACCGGCGTGACGTCGCTGGACCGGCTGGCCGCCGGGCGGACCGCGCTGCTGGGCGCCGGCGCCGGCGGCCGGTGGCTGGCGGACACCGTCCACCCCGGCGACACCGTGACGACGGCGACGTCCATCGCACCGGACGACGACCTCACCCAGCTGATCAGCGGCGTGACGATGCTGGTGGAAGACGGCCGGGTCCACGACGACCCCACCGGGACGCCGCCCACCGGCACCAACCCGGAGACGGCCGTCGGCGTCAGCCGGGACGGACGGCACGCGCTGCTGGTCACCCTCGACGGCCGGGCCGGGAAGGCCACCGCCTTCGGCGTCACCGCGGCCCAGGTCGCCGGATACCTCGTCGCGCACGGCGCGTACACCGCCGAACTCTTCGACGGCGGCGGCTCGACCGAGATGGTCACCCGCCGCCCCGGCGACCGCGCGGTCAGCGTGGCCGGCACCCCTTCCGACACCGGCAACGCGGAACGTCCGGTCGGCGACGGGGTGTTCGTCTACGCCACGGCCGCCCGCCCCGGTCCGCCCGCCCGGGTCGTCATCGGCGGCGGCCGGCCGGTCACCACCGTGCCCGGCGGCTCGATCCCGGTCCCGGTGTACGCCACCGACCGGCTCGGCGGCCCGGCCACCGGCACGCCCCGGGTCCGCGTCGAACCGGCGTCGCTGGCCGGCTGGCGCGACGGGCGGCTGACACCGTCGCGGGCCGGCACCGGCCGGATCGTCGCCCGCGACGGCGGCGTGACCGCCTCGCAGCCGCTGCGCGTCGTCGACCGGCTCGCCACGCTGACGCTCGCGCCGAACGCCCCCGATCTCCCGGCCGGCGCCACCCAGGCGTTCACCCTCGCCGGCACCACCCGGGACGGCGTCGCCGCCGCCGTCCCCGCCGATGCCGCCGCGTGGCGCAGCGGCAGGCCCGGCCTGGGGACGTTCGACGCCCACGGGGTCTTCACCGCGTCCGCCACCGGGACCGGACTCGACCCGGTGACCGCCGAGGCGGCCGGGGCGCGGGCCACCGCGAGCGTCGCGGTCGGCGACCTCGCCCGCGCCGTCGACCCGGTGGACGACCCCGCGACCTGGCGGCTGTCCGCCAACAGCACCGGCGAACCGGCCACCCTGGCCGCCGACCCCGGGGCCGTACCGCCCGGCTCGACCGCCTCGGGGTCGCTGCGGCTGGACTACACGATGCCGGCCGGCAGCGGCGTCAGGCAGCTCGAGCTGACCGCCACCAAGCCGTTGCGCGTCGGGCCCGATGCCGACGGGCGGCAGCCGGCGGGGACCGGCCTGTGGGTCAGGGGCGACGCGGGCGGCCTGGAACTCGCCGAGTCCTGCGTCGGCGCCGACGGCGCACGCACCACGCTGTATCCGACGCACGTCACCTGGCACGGCTGGCGGCTGGCCGTAGCCCTGCTGCCGCCGGGCCTCGCCTTCCCGCTCACCGTCGGCCACCTGGACCTCCTCGCCGTCGGCCCGGGCCCCCGCACCGCCGGATCGCTCGACGTCAGCGGCCTGTTGGCGCTCTACCCGCCCCGCCCGCGCCCCGCCCCGGCTCCCAGCACGCCGCTGCCCGCCTCCTCCTGGCTGCGGTACGACGAGAGCGCCGCCGCCTTCGCCGCGGGCGGCGCGACCCTGCTGGCCGCCGCCGGCGCCCGGCTGCCGGCGGCGGGGGCCTCGCCCGGCGGTGCCGCGCTGGCGTCGGTGGCGCAGCGCCTGCCGACGCTGCCCGCGGTCGCCCGGCCGGCCCAGGCGCAGTTCCTCGGCGACATGTCCGCCGACGGCACCGGGGCCGCCCTGACCGCGGTGGCCACCGCGACCGCGGCTCTCGGCGGCACCGTCCACCAGGCGATCGGCGCGGGCGAGACCGACGGCGCCGCGCGCGACGGGGACTTCGCCCGGGGCTTCGGCGCCGCGCCCTACGCCTACACGGTGGGCGGCGCCGAGGTCCTGGTGACCGACAGTGCCCGCGGCGGCCTGCTCGCCCCCGATCCGCACCGGAGCCCGAAGCAGGCCCAATACCCCTGGCTCATCGACCGGTTGACCCGTTCCACCGCGCCGACCGTGGTGCTGGCGACCGCACGGCCGGCCTACCCGCCCGACCCGGCGCACGGCGCGGGGTTCACCGACGCCTGGGAGGCGCGGATGTACGTGCGCCTGGTCCAGCGCTGGCAGAACGCGCACCCCGGGCGGCACGCGCTGATGGTGTACGGCGGCGCCGGACGCTTCTGCGAGCGGCTGATCGACCCGGCGGGCGACACGGCCGGCGCGGCGGCCGGCGGGGTCGCCCAGCTGACCCTGCCGTCGCTGGCGCCGGCCGCGGGCGGCGACGGGCTGTCCGCCGTCGTGCTGCTGCACGTCTCGCCGCGCGGCACGGTCGGCCTCACCGTCGAACCGGTGCTGTCCGCCATCACCGTGACCGCGCCCCGCACCGCCCTCACGGTGGGCGGCCACGCCGCAGCGGTCGCCACCGGCGGCCAAGTCACCGGTGGCGACGTCCCGTTGGCCGATCCGGTCGCCCACGTGTGGTCCTCCGGCAACCCCCGGGTGGCCCGGGTCGACCCCGTCACCGGCCGGATCACCGCACGGCGCCCCGGCCGCGCGGTCGTCACGGTCGCCGCGGGGGGCCTGACCGGCGGCGCGACGGTCAGCGTGCGCTGAGCGGTTCCGCCCAACCCGCACCAGGGGCCGCCCCGGCACGTGCGCTGAGCGGGACCACCCGTCCCGTACCAGGCCCGCCGCCCGCCGGTACCCCCCGCGCGCCCGGCCCCGGCGGTCCCGGCGCCGACCGTCCCGCCGTTTCGTACCGATCCGGACGGGTACGCGGCAGCCTGGCGCGGGCAGCCGCGCCGGCAACCGGTTCCCAGCTGTCGGAAGGACGTGGCACGTATGAAGGTGGCCTTCCTCGTAGCCCCTGAGGGCGTTGAGCAGATCGAGCTGACCGATCCCTGGCAGGCGGTCCAGCAGGCCGGCGGTACGCCCCGGCTCGTCTCGACCGGTTCCGGCCGGATCCAGGCGTTCGACCACCTGGACAAGGCCGACACCTTCCCGGTCGACGAGACCGTCGCCGACGCCGACCCGGCGGACTTCGACGCCCTGGTACTGCCCGGTGGCGTCGCCAACCCCGACATGTTGCGTACGGACGCGGCGGCCGTCGGCTTCGCGCGGGCGTTCTTCGACCTGGGCAAGCCGGTGGCGGCCATCTGCCACGCCCCCTGGACCCTGGTCGAGGCGGGCGTGGTCTCCGGCCGGACCCTCACGTCGTGGCCCAGCCTGCGTACCGACATCACCAACGCCGGCGGCACCTGGCGCGACGAACAGGTCGTCGTCTGCACCTCCGGGCCCAACACGCTGATCACCAGCCGCAAGCCCGACGACCTCAAGGCGTTCGACGACGCGCTGCTGACCGAACTGGCCAAGATCTCCGGCGGCACCTGACATCACCTGCGGTGGCCGCGGCCGACATCACCTCCGTCGGCCGCGGCCGACGGGCCGGCGCCCGCCAGGCGCCCGCCGGGGTACCGGCTCACCCGGGCCCGGGGTCGCGCTGCTCCAGCGGCGCGGTCGCCGGGCCGTTCAGCAGCCGGCCGTCGGTGCCGAACCGTGACCCGTGGCAGGGGCAGTCCCAGCTGAGTTCCGCGTCGTTGAACGCCACCAGGCACCCCAGGTGCGGGCAGACCGCGCTCACCGCGTGCAGCGCGCCGACGTCGTCGCGGTGGATCGCGCACGGCAGCCCGTGCAACCGCACCACCGCACCGCCGCCCGGTTCGATCGCCGCCATCCCCTGCGGACCGTGCGCCGCCGGCAGCGGATCGTCGGCGAAGGCCCGGGGCACCGCTGGCGCTCCGCGATCCGCGGAACCGGTCACCTCCGCGGCCCTCCCCGCCCCCGCGGTTCCGATCTCTCCTGCGGCCCCGGTGGCCTTCGCGGCACCGGCAGCCCCCGCGGCTCCGGCGCCCCCCGCGATTCCGGAGGCCCCCGCGACTCCGGAGCCCCCCGCCGGCCGCGCCCGGCGCGGATCGTAGAGCGCGGACCACTCGGCCTCCCCGTCCCACACCAGGTCCGCCAGCAGCCGGCCCGCCATCGCCCCGCCGCTCAGCCCCCAGCCGCCGAACCCGGTGGCCACGTAGACATGGCGGGAGGACGGCCGGAAACGGCCCACGTACGGCACGCCGTCGGTCGTCCAGTTGTCCTGCGTCGCCCAGTGGTGCGAGAACGCCCGCACCCCGAACCGTTCCCGCGCCCACGCCGCCAGCCGGCCGAACCGCGCCGTGACCCCCGGATCGCCCGTCCTGGAGCGCTCGCCCGCCACGATCAGCAGCCGCCGCCCGCCGTCCAGCGGCGCGCCGCTCACCGACCGGACACCGCCGAACGGCGTCATGTACATTCCGTCCGGCGCCCGCCCGGCGTCCACCGGGCTCGCGACGACCAGCTCGCGGCGCGGGATCAGCCGGGTGAACGCCGTCGAGCCGTCGAGGACCGGGTAGTGCGTCGCCAGCACCACGTCCGCCGCCGTCACCGTGTGACCGGCCGACGTCGTCACCCGGACCGGGCGGCCCTCGTGCAGACCGGTCACCCGGGTGTTCTCGAAGACGCGACCACCGTGCCGGGCCAGGTCGTCGGCGAGCGCCAGCAGATAGCGGCGCGGATGGAACTGGACCTGGTCGCCGACCCGCAGCGCCGCCCCGGTCGGGAACGGCAGGTCGGCCGTGTCGAACAGCTCCGCCGGCACGCCCGCCTCCCGCGCCGCGGCCGCCTCCGCCGCCACCGCCGCGTCCTGCCCGGCCGCCGCCCCGGGTTCGGCCGCGTAGACCCAGGCCGGCCGCCGCTCGATCCCGCACCGCACGCCCAGCTCGGCCGCCGTGGCCACCACATGCTCGACCGCGTCGGCCTGCGATTCCGCGTACATCCGCGCAGCCGCCGGGCCGAGCGCCTCGCGCAGCCGGGCGTACACCAGCCCGTGCTGGACGCTGAGCTTGCCCGTGGTGTGCCCGGTGACCCCGCCCGCCACCCGTTCCGCCTCCAGCACCACCACCGACCGGCCGAGCCGGGCCAGCTCCCACGCCGCGCACACCCCCGCCATCCCACCGCCCGCCACTGCCACGTCGGCGTTGATGTCCTCATCCAGCGCCGGGTACGGCCGCGCGTCGGCGGTCTGCGCCCAATACGATTCCGACATCTGAGGAATGGTGCTCATTGTGGATGTTTACCCGAAATGATGACAATCGCACATCTGGGCGGGAGTAAATCGCGGGCGGGGCGTGGGGGCCGATCGCGATGCGGTTCCGGGGTCGAAGGCCAGGGTGGATCGGCGGTGTGGATCGCCGGTGCGGATCGGCGGGGCCGATCGACGGCGTGAGCCCATCCGTAGGGGCACCCGGTCCGCCGCGCGCCCGCCGCGTCACCGCGCCCGCCGCCCGCTCGCCGTGCCGGCGTCAGGACGCGCTCGTCCGGCCTCCGCCCGTCGCGTGCGTGGCTGCCGCGTGCGTGGCAGCCGCGCGTGGCTGCGGGGACCGCCCGCCGGGCTTTCGGCGGGGCCGTTTCCAGCCACCGCCGGGGTCGCCCGCCCGGCCGCCGTCCGGAGCGTTCGCCGTGCCACCGCCTCGTCCGTTCGCCGACCGCCGGGTTTGCCGCCCGCCGACGCCGGGAAGGCGCCGCCCACCCCCACCGCACACCCGGGAGGCAGCCCGTGACCGACACCCCCGACGGCATCTCCGTCCTCGAACTCGACGCGCTCTGGGAGGAGTTCCACCAGGTCGTCAACATGACGTCGATGGAGCTGGGCGCCTGGCTCGGCGCACTGCCCGACGGCACCGACACCGGCGAGGGCGAACGGGTCCTCGCCATCCTCCACAAACGCCGCGCCGACCTCACCGGCGAGGACATCAGCACCATGTACGCCGTCGTCGACCAGGTCGAAGCCGACCCCGACGGCACCGACCCCGACATCCGCCGCGGCGAACTGATGGCCCTGGGCCACGACCCCACCAAGACCGCCTGACCCGCCCGACACGGCGCCGTGCGGCCGGCCGGGCCGACGGCAGGGCGTGCGGTCCGCTCCGGGGTGGCGCGGGGATCGGCGGTACGTCGCCGGATCGCGGTACGGGCGGCGGAGTGACGGGCCGGAGCGGCCGGAGGGGTCCCGGTAACGAGCTGGGGGCCGGCCGGTGAGCCGGGGCCCCGGTGACGGGCCGAACGGACCCGGCCGCGAGGTGTCGCCGGTCCCGGCGAGGGCCGCTGCGGCTCCCCGGAGCAGTCCCGGCGACAGTCGATGCGGCTCCGGTGCCGAGCCGAGCCGACCGGCCCCGGAGAGCTCCCGCCACTGAGCCGCCGGGGCACCGCGAACCTCCCCGCCGCCGCCCAAGACCGGGAAGAACGCCGTCAAGCCGCGCACCGCAGAAGTCCCTGTCCCCGAGCGCCCGCCCCGGGAGCCGAGCCGACCGGCCCCGGAGAGCTCCCGCCACCGAGCCGCCGGGGCACCGCGAACCTCCCCGCCGAGCCGCCCGCGTACCGCGGAAGTCCCCGCCCCCGAGCACCCGGGAGACGAGCCCGTCCCGCCGGCAAGCCGCCGGGCCCCGCGACGAGTCCGCGATCTCCCGGCAGGGTCCCGCCCCGGCGCTCCCGGCGGAGTCCCGCCCCCGGCGCCCTCCCGGTGAACCCCCGATGAACCCCAGCCGTGATCCCGGCAAACCCCCGGCGAACGCCCGGCGAACCCCCGGTCAGTCGCCCAACGCATCCCCAACGCCCCCCGGACGCCGCCCGGCCCACCCCCCGAGCGAACGGCTCGCGCCGCCGAGTGGCACCCCGGCGTGACGGCGCGGGCGGGTGGCGGGGAGAATTCTCAACGGCCCGAGCCCGCACGCCGCTTCGGGGGACGACCGAGGCGGTGCGACGGGCAGCCCGCCGACCGCATGCCCTGGAGACCCGCCCGATGACGCCGCCCGAGCACCGTACCGAGCCGCACCCCCGGACCCGTCCACGCGTCGTCGTGTACGGCGCCGGAAGCATCGGCTGCCACCTCGGCGGCAGCCTCGCCGCCACCGCCGACGTCACCCTGGTCGGCCGTGAGGACGCCATGCGCGTCATCGACACCGAAGGCGTCACGCTGACCGGCGGCGGTCGGCCCGCCCGGCACACCCCCGCCGGCGCGCTGCGCACCGCCACCGGCCCCGAAGCGGTCGCCGGCGCCGACTACGTGCTCGTCACCGTCAAGTCCGCCGACACCGCCGGGGTCGCCCGCCGGATGGCCGCCCACCTCGATCCGGGCACCGTCGTCGTCAGCTTCCAGAACGGCCTGCGCAACGCCGCCGTCCTGACCACCGCGCTCGGCGGCCACGCCGTGCTGGCCGGCATGGTCCCGTACAACGTGCTGCGCGACGGCCCAGGCGCCTTCCACCAGGGCTCCGGCGGCGCGCTCATGCTCGACGACCGGCCGCAGGCCACGGACCTGGTCGCCGCGCTGCGGGCCGGCGGGCTCCCGGTCCAGCCGCGCACCGACATGCGCGAGGTCCAGCACGCCAAGCTGCTGATGAACCTCAACAACGCGATCAACGCGCTGTCCGGGCTGCCGCTGCGCGACCAGCTCGGCGAACGGTCCTACCGGGCGTGTCTCGCGCTGTGCCAGGGCGAGGCGCTGGCCGCGTTCCGCGCCGCCGGTGTGCGGCCGGCCCGGCTCGGCACGATCCCGGCCGCCTGGACCCCGGCCGTGCTGCGGCTGCCCGACGCGCTCTTCCGCCGGCTGGCCGGCGCCTCGCTGCGGATCGACGCCCAGGCCCGCTCCTCCACCTGGGAGGACCTGCGGCGCGGCCGTCCCACCGAGATAGACGACCTCCAGGGCGCCGTGGTGGCCCTCGCCGCCCGGCACGGCCTGCCCGCGCCCGCCAACTCCCGGCTGATCACGCTGATCCGGCTGATGGAGGCGGCCGGCCCGGAACAGGCCCGCAGCTGGCGGGGGCCCGACCTGCTCGCCGAAATCGCCGCGCCCCGCCGCTGAGCCGCCGCTACGGTCAGCCCGGTGTTCACCGGTGAACGACGCGAGCAGGTCACGGCGCTGCTGCTGGAGCGGGCCCGGTCCGACGAACGGATCACCGGCGCCGCGATCACCGGCTCGACCGCCCGGGGTGCCGTCGACCGCTGGTCGGACCTCGACCTGTTCCTCGGGGTCGCCGACCCCGGTCGGGTCGCCGCGACCGCGCGGGAGTGGACCGCGTTCGCCCACCGCGAGCTGGGCGCCCTGCACCACTTCGAACTGCGTGCGGGGGCGGCGGTCTACGTCGTCCTGCTGCTCGGCGACCTGCTGGAGGTCGACCTCGGCTTTACCCCGGCCGACGCGTTCGGCCCGCTCGGCGCCGGTGCCTTCCACACCGTCTTCGGCGATCCGGCGCCCCGGGCGCCCGCTCCCGCCGACCCCGGCGGCCTGGCCGGCCACGGCTGGCACCACGTGCTGCACGCGGCGGCTGCCGTCGACCGGGGACAGCTGTGGCGGGCCGCGTACTGGATCAACAGCCTGCGCGACCGCATCCTTGACCTGGCCTGCGTCCGCCACGACCTGCCCGTCGACCACGCCAAGGGCGCAGACCGGCTCCCGCCCGAGGTCACCGCGCCGCTGCTCGCCACCCTCGTCGCCGAGCTGACCCCGCCCGCCCTGCGCCGCTCCCTGCGCGCCGCCACCGCCGCCTATCTGACCGAACTCCGTTACCACGACGCCGAGTTGGCCGCCTCCCTGACCGGACCGCTGACGGACCGCACGACCGCGTGAGGCACGACCGCGTACGGCTCCTGACGCGACCCGGCCCGTGCCTGACGCCGACGCGACGCCGAGCCGTCCCCGAGCCTCCCCGGCGCCGCGTCCCGAGTTTCCGGTGCGGCCGGTGTCGGGCAGGCTGGAGTGGTCCGTCCGTCGCCGCCCGCCCGGGGAGCGCCCGATGCCCGAGGACCGCAAGCTCGACCCGATGCCCGACGACTGGCAGCGCGCGCTGGCGATCGTCGCCCACCCGGACGACCTCGAATACGGCGCGTCCGCCGCCGTCGCCCAGTGGACGGCGGCCGGCAAGGACGTGCGATACGTGCTGGTCACCCGGGGCGAGGCGGGCATCGACGGTCTGGAGCCGCACGAGTGCGCCCGGATCCGTGAGGCGGAGCAGCGGGCGAGCGCGGCGGCGGTCGGGGTCACCGCAGTCGAGTTCCTCGACCACCACGACGGCGTCGTGCAGGCCGGTACCGCGCTGCGCCGCGACCTGGCCGCCGCCGTCCGCCGGCACCGCCCGGAGCTGCTGATCACCCTCAACCACCACGACACCTGGGGCGGCACGTGGTGGAACACCCCCGACCACCGCGTCGTCGGCCGGGCCGTGCTGGACGCCGCCGGGGACGCCGGAAACCGGTGGATCTTCCAGGACCTGGGGACCGGACAGGACACGCGGGCCGGGCAGGAAACGGAGACCGGGCAGGAACCGGAGACCGGACGGGAAACGGCCCCCGGGCGGAGCCTGGGGGCGTGGAACGGGGTGCGCTGGACCGCGGTGGCCGGCTCGCCGCACCCGACGCACGCGGTGGCGGTCACCGACGGTTTCGAACCCGCCGTCGCCTCGCTCGCCGAGCACCACGCCTACATCACCGGGCTCGGTGTCCGGGAGACCCCGGCCGAGTACGCCCGCGCCTTCCTCACCGACACCCTCACCGCCGCCGGCCAGGCCTTCGGCAGCCGCCTCGCCGTCGCCTTCCAGGTCTACCCCCGCTGACCCCGGCCCCGCCGCGCGGACCACCCCGCCACCGCCACGGCCCCGGCGGCGGTGCCCCCTCGCACGCCGCCGATCGCCGCACCGGCCCCCGGAAGGCCCCCGCACCGCTCCGGCGCACCGCTCCGACCGGCGCACCGCTCCGGCGCACCGCTCCGGCCCACCGCTCCGGGCCGGCGGCCCACCCTCCGCCGGCCCCGGAAGTCAGTGGCCGCCGATCGCCGGGTCGCTGATCGACGGTGCGCCGGTGTCCACGTGGCCGGCCAGCCGGCGCAGGAACGTGCCGTCCTGGTCGCTGGTGACCGACAGGTCGTACCAGCCGCCGGAGCGCGCCGGGTCGGCGGTGCGGGTCAGCCAGGCTCCCGGGCGCAGCGTGACCACTGCGGGCGCCTCGTGGCCGTAGCCGTCCCGCACGGTCAGCCGGACGGTGCGCGGGCCGGTGTTGGCGAGCGTCAGCCGGACCTTCCCGGTGCGGGCGTCGTGCCGGGCGGTGACCTCGGGGCCGGCGTCCGCCAGCGTGCCGTTCAGCTCCTGGAAGAAGCCGTTCGGGCCGTGCACGGTGAAGCCGTACGCGCCGGTCGCACCGGACGCCAGGCTCCACGAACCGGTCAGTTCCTGGCCGGCGCCGACGGTGTACGTCCACGGGCCGTCGGTGTGTGTGGCGGAGCGGACGTGGAAGTTGGCGCCGAGCGGGCCGTGCGCGGCGAACTCCAGCGACAGCGTGCCGTGCTGGGCGCCGACGCTGGCGTCCGCCGACAGGTCGTAGGCCAGCGGCCGGGCCGGGCGGGTGCCGGGCTCCTGGACCGGCAGCCGCGGGTCGGCCGGCGGGACGGGCACGTAGTCGGGGTGGCGGTCGTGGTCCAGCGGCTGGTAGTCGCCGGTGCCGGGCAGCCCGGGAACCTTCACGTCGGTGCGCCCGAAGTCGAACGCGGCCGTCAGGTCACCGCAGACCGCCCGCCGCCACGGGGTGATGTTCGGCTCCCGCACGCCGAAGCGCTGCTCGATGAACCGGATGATCGAGGTGTGGTCGAAGACCTCGGAGCAGACCCAGCCGCCCTTGCTCCATGGCGAGACCACCAGCATCGGCACCCGGTTGCCCAGGCCGTACGGGCCGGTGACCTCGGGGTCGGCGGTGGTGGCGTGCCAGATCTCGTTCGAGATGTCGGCGGTCGAGGCCCCCTGGGCGGCACTCGTCGGCGCGGTCGGCGGCACCATGTGGTCGAAGAACCCGTCGTTCTCGTCGTAGGTGATGAACAGCGCCGTCCTGCTCCACACCTCCGGGTCGGCGGTGAGCGCGTCCAGCACCTGCGAGATGTACCAGGCGCCGTAGTTCGCCGGCCAGTTGGGGTGTTCGCAGAACGCCTCGGGCGCCACGACGTAGGACACGGACGGCAGCTTCCCGCCCAGCACGTCGGCCTTCAGCACGTCGAAGAAGCCGTCGCCGGCCGCCGCGTCGGTGCCGGTACGGGCCTTGTCGTACAGCGGGTCGCCGGGCTGGGCGTTGCGGTAACTGTTGAAGTACAGCAGCGAGTTGTCGCCGTAGTTGCCCCGGTAGGCGTCCTGGATCCAGCCCCAGCCGCCGGCCGCGTCCAGCCCGTCGCCGACGTCCTGGTAGACCTTCCACGACACCCCGGCCGCCTCCAGGCGTTCGGGGTACGTCGTCCAGTCGTAGCCGAGTTCGGCGTTGTTGATGACCGGGCCGCCGCCCTTGCCGTTGTTGCCCACCCAACCGGTCCACTGATAGTACCGGTTGGGGTCGGTCGGGCCGAGCAGCGAGCAGTGGTAGGAGTCGCAGATGGTGAAGGCGTCGGCCAGCGCGTAGTGGTACGGGATGTCCGCGCGTTCCAGGTGCGCCATCGTGGTCGGCGTCTTGGCCGGAACCCAGCTGTCGTAGGCGCCGTTGTTGAACGCCTGGTGGCCGGTGTCCCATCCGTGGTCGAGGTCCTGGAGGAACTGAAGGCCCAGGTTCTGCGCGTCCGGGTGGAACGGCAGCACGTCGCGGGTGCCGTCGGACTGGTACCACACCGGCTTGCCGTTGGGCAGTGTCACCGGCCGCGGGTCGCCGAAGCCGCGCACCCCGCGCAACGTGCCGAAGTAGTGGTCGAAGGCGCGGTTCTCCTGCATCAGGACGACGATGTGCTCGACGTCCTTGATCGAGCCGGTGCGCCGGTTGGCCGGAATCGACGCCGCGCGGGCGATGCCGGCCGACATCATGGAGGCGGCGGCGGTGCCACCGGCCAGTTGCATGAAGCGGCGGCGATTGACGGTCGTCATGAAGTGCCTGTCTCCCAGCTGTCCGACAACGGTTCGTCCGGAACGTCTGCGGGGAGTGTCGCCCGTCGGCCGCCAACTCCCCGAACCGCGTGGGTGAACAGCGCGAGAACCTTCCGTTGACCTCGTGCGTCGCCGGTCCGTCCCCGGCCCGCGCCCGGCGGCCGACTCCCGTACGGAGGCTGAGTCTTGACCGTCGGCGCGGTGTTGCGAAGCGCGACTTCCGGACAGATTCGGCCCGGCCGGACTCCTGCTTCGCCGGGCCGGCCGGTCAGTGGCGCTTGGCGGAGATCTGGACGCTGATGCCGGTGCCGGCCGTGACCCGGCTGCCGGGGGCGGGCTGCTGGGAGCACACCTGCCGGCCGCCGGGCAGCGCCGGGCAGTCACCGAGCCGCACACCGGCCAGCCGCAGGTGGCGGGCGAGGACCTGGCGGCGGGCCTGCGTCATGGTCTGCCCGCGCAGGTCGGGCGCCTGCTCCATTTGCTTGCCGGTGGCCGTGGTCCCGGTACCGGTCCCCGTGCCGGCACCGGCGCCGGCGGCCGTGCCGCCCGTGCCGCCGGCGCTCAGCGCGTGCACGCCCAGCGCGGCGGCGGCCACCAGGACGATCGCGGAGGCCGCCAGGGCGGTCCGCCGGCCGCGGCGGGGCGGCCGGCGCCCGGCCGCCCGGCCGCCGGCCGCGCGCGGTGCGGGCGCGGTCGCGGTGGGGGAGTGGGCGACGCCGGCCGACCGGCCGGCGACCGGGGCTGCGGCGGTCGCGGCGGCCGGGAACCGGGCGGTGCCGGCCGGCACCTCGTGCGGGGCGCGCAGCGCCGCCTGGACGGCCGCGCGCATCGCGGCGGCGTCCGGGTAGCGGTCCTCGCGGTCCTTGGCCAGCGCCCGCAGCACCACCGCGTCGCAGGCCGCCGGGATGCCGGGCACATGGGTGGACGGTGCGAGCGGCTCCTCCTCGACGTGCTTCCACGCCACCGCCAGCGGTGACTCGGCGACGAACGGCGGCCGGCCGGTCAGCAGCTCGTACAGCAGGCAGCCGGCGGAGTACAGGTCGCAGCGCGCGTCCACCGCGAGCCCGCGGGCCTGCTCGGGCGACAGGTACTCGGCGGTGCCCACCACCATGGCGGTCCCGGTCACCGTCATCCCGCTCACCCCGACCGGCCGGGCGATGCCGAAGTCCATCACCTTCACACCGTCGCGTTCCGACAGCATCACGTTGGCGGGCTTGATGTCGCGGTGCACGATGCCGTGCTCGTGGGCGTGCTCCAGCGCGTCCAGCACGCCGGTGGTCAGCCGCAGCGCCTGCTCCACGTCCAGCCCGGAGCTGTCGCGTACCAGGTCGGACAGGGTGTGGCCCTCGACGTACTCCATGACGATGAACGGCGGCTCGGTGCCGCCCGCCTCGTCGCCGGCGTCGAAGACCGCGACGATGCGCGGGTGGTTCAGCGACGCGGCGGCCAGCGCCTCGCGGCGGAACCGGATGCGGAACGCGGCGTCGCCCGCCTGGGCCGCCCGCAGCACCTTGACCGCGACGTCCCGGTCCAGCCGCAGGTCGTGCGCCCGGTACACCTCGGCCATGCCGCCGGCCCCCAGGAGCCCGGCCACCGCGTACCGTCCGGCAAGAACTGCCCCCTGGTCCATCGCAAGTCCCTCGCTCGGTGTCACCGGCCATCGCCCACGTGACCACCATCCGTGATGATCATCGGACCGCATGATCGCGCACGCGGCACGGTAGCCGCCAATCATGTGGAAATCCTGTGGCCCGAAACCGCTGGTGGGGGGATGCGTCCGGGCCGCGCCGTGCGTTGGTCCGCCCGCTCGGCGGCCGGTGCGGCATGCTGAAGCCGTTCCCCGCGGCGCCGCCTATCGCGCGGCTGCCGCGCCGCCCGTCCCACCGCCGGGGAGGAAGGCCGATGAGTTCCGTGCCGGAAAGCGCGCGGCGGCACGAATCGTGGCCGGTACGGGTGGTGCTGCGGCTGTGGGACACCGGCCGGGAGATGGAGCTGATGCACCGCGCGCTGGGCTTCTCCGCGCTCGGCCTGGTCACGCTGGTGCCGCTGCTCATCGTCATCGCGGCGGCCTCCGGCGGCGCCGGCGGCTTCGTCAGCTGGATGCGGGCCGGCCTCGGCGTCGCGGGCCGGTCCGCCGACGCGGTCGACGTGCTGTTCAGCCCGCCGGCCCGGGTGCTGTCGACCACCACCGCCATCAGTGTGGTGGCCGCCTCGGTCTTCGGGGTCACCTTCGTCGCCTCTGTCCAGGTCGGCTACGAACGCGTCTGGGGCCTGGTCGCCGCGCCCTGGCACGCCACCTGGCGCCGGGCGATCGCGCTGTCGGTGCTGGTTGGCTACCTGCTGGCCGCCGCCAACAGCGGCGCGCTGATGTCCGGCACCCCGGTGGAGCCGGCCTTCCGGCTGACGGTCACCGTGCTGGGCGGCCTGCTGTTCTTCTGGTGGCTCCAGTACTTCCTGCTGTGCGGCCGGGTCCGGCCCGCCGCGCTGTTCCCCGGCGCGCTGGCCACCGTCGCCGGCCTGGCGGGCCTGCGGTTCTTCTCCCACTTCGTCTTCTCGCCGTGGATCGCCTCCAGCGCCGTCTCCTACGGGCCGATCGGCACCGTGCTGGTGGTGCAGTCCTGGCTCATCGGCATCGGGTTCGTCATCTACGCCGGACCACTGCTGGGCTGGGCGCTGACCGAGCGCCGCATCGACCGGCGGCCGACCGGCCGGCCGTGACTCGTGTCACTTTTGGCTCGCTATGACCCCTACTGGTACTGATTTGCGGACGTTACGGTAACGCGAACTTCTTGGAGGTGGCACGTATCTCGCTCAGGAGCGCGATAAAGTTAGCTGCGTCAACCAACGAACTCCCCCGAGGGCGACCCGCGGGGAAGGGATGAGGAATCGCAGAAGTGGCTATATCCGACACCGCTTCGGGCGGGACGCCGGAAGCGGCGACCGGACCCGGGGGCGCGTACAAGTGGATCGCCCTGTCGAACACCACCCTCGGTGTCCTGATGGTGATGATCAACCAGTCGATCGTGCTCATCGCCCTGCCGGACATCTTCCGGGGCATCCACCTCAACCCGCTCGACCCGGCCAACACCAGCTATCTGCTGTGGATGCTGATGGGCTTCATGGTGGTCACCGCGGTGCTGGTGGTCACCTTCGGGCGGCTGGGTGACATGTTCGGCCGTGTCCGCATGTACAACATGGGGTTCGCGGTCTTCACCCTGTGCTCCATCGCGTTGTCACTCACCTGGCTGCACGGCAGCGCGGGTGCGTTGTGGCTGATCGGCTGGCGTGTCGTGCAGGGCATCGGCGGCGCGCTGCTGTTCGCCAACTCCACGGCGATCCTCACCGACGCCTTCCCCGCCAAGCAGCGCGGCACCGCGCTGGGCATCAACTCCATCGCCGCCATCGCCGGCTCCTTCATCGGCCTGATCCTCGGCGGCGTGCTCGCGCCGGTGAACTGGAAGATGATCTTCCTGGTGTCGGTGCCGTTCGGCATCTTCGGCACCATCTGGGCCTACCTCAAGCTCCGCGACACCGGTGTGCGCCGCAAGGCCCGGATGGACTGGTGGGGCAACATCACCTTCGCCGTCGGCCTGATCTCGGTGCTCGTCGGCATCACGTACGGCATCCAGCCCTACGGCTCCAGCACGATGGGCTGGAGCAACCCGAAGGTCCTGGCGGAGCTGATCGGCGGCGTCGTCGTCCTGATCGCGTTCGTCATCATCGAGATGCGCGTCAAGGAACCGCTCTTCCGGCTCACCCTCTTCCGGGTACGCGCCTTCACCGCCGGCAACATCGCCAGCCTGCTGACCGCGCTCGGCCGCGGTGGCCTGCAGTTCATGCTGATCATCTGGCTCCAGGGCATCTGGCTGCCGCTGCACGGCTACAGCTTCGAGAAGACGCCGCTGTGGGCGGGCATCTACATGATCCCGCTGACCATCGGCTTCCTGCTGTCGGCGCCGCTGTCCGGCTGGCTGTCCGACCGGTTCGGCGCCCGCGCCTTCACCGTGGGCGGCGCGCTGCTCACCGCGGCCAGCTTCCTGGCCCTGATGACGCTGCCGACCAACTTCTCCTACTGGGCGTTCGCCCTGCTGATCCTGGTCAACGGTCTCGGCTCCGGCCTGTTCGCCTCGCCGAACCGCGCCGAGATCATGAACGCGGTCCCGGCCGAGTCGCGCGGCGTCGGCGCCGGCATGACGGCGACCTTCCAGAACTCCTCGATGGTGCTGTCCATCGGCATCTTCTTCAGCCTGATGGTCACCGGCCTCTCGCACACCCTGCCGCACACCATGCAGACCGGCCTGGTCCAGCACGGCGTGCCGGTCGCCGAGGCCCACCAGATCGCCCAACTGCCGCCGATCGCGGTGCTGTTCGCCGCGTTCCTCGGCTACAACCCGTTCCAGCAACTGCTGGCCGGCCACCTGTCCAGCCTGCCGGACAAGGGCGCCTCGATCACCGGGAAGAGCTTCTTCCCCCACCTGATCTCCGGCCCCTTCCACCAGGGCCTGGTCATCGCCTTCTGGTTCGCGGTCGCCGCCTGCGTGGTCGCCGCGGTGGCCTCCATGCTCACCGGCCGCAGCAAGCCCGCCGCGGCGGTGGAGTCGCTGGGCTCCGAACTCGCGGCGGTCTCCGGTGAGGCGGGTGTGGCGCTCAGCGAGCTGGTGATCCCCGACACGACGGACGCGGCAACCCCGGCCAAGGACCCGATGGGCTGACCGCCCGCTGCGAAGGGAACGGCCGCCCCAAGGGGCGGCCGTTCCGCTGTCCGAAGCGTGCAGCGACGCAACGGGAGCAGCGAGGGAGGCCCTCCCCTTGCTGTCCGGCCCCGCTGAGCCCGATGGCCCAGGTTTTCCTTTCCCTCCCCACCCCAACGTTGCTGCGCGTCGCGAGAAAACGGGAGCGGGCCGGGTGGGGTGGGTCCAGAGGTGGGCGCTGTCGCATATTTGTGGCCCCCGTGTGCGCCGTCGAGTCTGCGAACGGCGGAGGCGGGGGCCGTAAATATGTCGGCCCACCGGGACCCGCCCCGCCCGGCCCCGACCCACGAACAACCCAGGCGCAGGACAACGACCCCCACCACCCCCCCGACAGAAGCCCAGCGCACCGGAGGGTGAGAGCGCACCGAAGGATGCAAGCTCAGCCGCCGAAGAAACCGAGCGCACCGGTGCGAGGGGGATGCGGCGAACCGCCGGAGGTCACCGGTGGCGGTAGACCGTCGTCTCGCGGGCGACGAACCCCACGCGCTGGTAGAGCCGGTTCGCGGCGACGCGGGACGGCCGGGAGGTGAGGTCGACGGAGACCGCGCCGGCCTCGTGGGCCAGGTCGATGGCCGCTTCGGTGAGAGCGGCGCCGACCCCGTGGCCACGGGCGGCGTCGTCGACGACGACGTCCTCGATCCAGGCGCGGATACCGGTCGGCAGGGGAAAGACGACGAGGGTGAGCGTGCCGACGACGCGGCCGTCGACCCGGGCGACCAGCACGGTGTTCGCGTCGTGCCGCATGACGCGGGACAGGGCGGCCGCGTCCAGCGGTTTCGCGGAGCGGGACAGCTGCGGGAGCAGTCGTGCGAAGTCCTCGGCCAACTCGTCGTCGGCGGTGGAAGCGATGGTGATCTCAGCACTCATGATCGCGCACCATAACCGAAAGCCCGGCGCAGCCGAAGGTGCGCCGCAGGCGAGCCGCGACGCGAGCAAGCGGACCGTAGGACCGAAGCCCACCGCAGGTGACGCGGTTGGCTCACGCCGAAACGGGTCCACGCCGAAACGTGCCGACACCGACCGACGCCGAAACCGGCTCACGCCGTTCGCATCCGCATCCGCATCCGCATCCGTGCCGGCCCGCGGTTCGCGGAGTGCCGTCCTACAGCGACCGCAGCATCCCGCCGTCGACCGGGATGATCGAGCCGGTGACGTAGGAGGCGACGGGGGAGAGCATGACGGCGGCGATCCGCCCGTACTCCTCCGGGCGGCCGAGCCGGCGCAGCGGAATGGTGGCCTCGCTGCGCTCCCGGGCCCGGGGGTCGCCGCCTTCGAGTTCCACGGTGCGGGCGGTCAGGATGCGGCCGGGCACCACGGTGAGCACCCGGGTGCCCTGGGGGCCGAGTTCGTCGGCGAGGTCCTTCGTCATCATCGCCAGGCCCGCGCGCAGCCCGTTGGAGACCGACAGGCCGGGGATCGGCGTCTTGACCGAACTGGAGAGCACCAGCGCGATCGCCCCGCCGTCCTCCCGGCCGGTGGCGACGTCCAGCAGCGGTGCCAGGTGCCGGACGATCCGCAGCGCGCCGAGGAAGATCGCGTCGAACTGCTGCCGCCACACCTCGTCGGCGATGGTGGTCGCCGTTCCGGCGGGCGGGCCGCCGACGCTGATGAGTGCGCCGTCGATCCGGCCGAACGCGGTCAGGGCCGCGTCGGTGAGGCGGGCCGCGGCGTCGGGGTCGGCGTTGTCGACCGGCACACCGATCGCGTTCTCCCCGAGTTCGGCCGCGGTGTTCGCGACCTTCTGCGGATCGCGCGAGGAGACGACCACCCGCGCCCCCTCCGCCACCAGCGCCTCGGCGGTCGCCCGGCCCAGCCCGGAAGTACCGCCGGTCACCAGGTAGACGCGCCCAGCCAGTCCGAGATCCATCTGTTGTGCCTCCTGCGGAAGGGGATGGGGAAACACGGTATCCGCTGGACGGAATCAGCCGCGAAGTCGCGTCACGCCCCTCACAGGATGCCGCCGCCCGGCCCAACGGCACCGGCCACCACGCCGTCCGCCCCGGCACCGTCAGCCACTCCTCCGCCAACCACCGCACCGCCAACCCCGGCGCCCTCAGCAACCGCACCGCCAACCCCGGCACCGTCCACCACCTCACCGTCCACCACCTCATCCCGCGCCCCCACACGCACGTACACCGCGGCCGCCAGCAAGGTCACCGTCATCGCGGCGAGCAGGGCGCGGAAGCCGACGACCGACAGCAGGGCGGCGCCGACCCCGATGGCGGCGGTCTGCGGGGCGGAGATCATCACGCCGACCGCGGTGTCGACCCGGCCCATCAGCCGGGCGGGCGTGCGGCGTTGCATGACGGTCAGCAGGGCGACGACGATCAGCGGGGTGCCGGCGCCGACCAGCGCCACGCCGAGCAGCACCACCGCCGTCAACGGGACGGCGTTCAGGGCGAACCCGGCACCGCACACGACCAGGCCGAGCGTCACCATGGCCGCCTCGCCGAGCCGCCGCATCAGCCGGGCGGCCAGCACTCCGGCGACGATCGCGCCCACGCCCTGCGCGCTGTCCAGCACGCCGACGAACGACGGCGCCCGGTGCAGCCCCTGGCCGGCCACCGCGAAGACCACCGTCTCGGAGAAGCCGAACCCCACGATCGCCAGCGCGGTGGCCGCCACCAGCCGCCGCAGCACCGGAACGCCCGCGATGTGCCGTACGCCGCCGGTCAGTTGGGACCACATCCGTTCCGTGGTCCGTTCCGGCCGGTCCTCGCGCACCGCCAGCAGGCACATCAGGCCCGCGCACAGTACGAAGGTGGCCGCGTCCCCGAGCACCAGCGGCCGGGCGCCGACCGCGGTCAGCAGGCCGGCGCCGATCAGCGGGCTCACCAGCCGAAGGCCCTGGAGCAGCGTCTGCGACAGCGCGTTGACCTCGCCGAGCAGCTCCCGCGGCACGATGGCCTGGGTCAGCGCGGTCTGCGCCCCGCCGATGACGCCGGCCATCACCCCGTAGCCGAACATGACCGCGTAGATCAGCCAGATGTCGCCGCGGCCGCGCACCAGCAGCAGCGGGGTCAGCAGCACCGCGGCCAGCAGGTTGAGCGCCACCAGTGCCGGACGGCGGCGGCAGCGGTCGACGACCAGGCCGCCGGCCGGGGAGACCAGCGAGCCGGCGGTGAACATGAAGAAGCTCAGACCCGCGGCCGGGGAACTGCCGGTGAGCATCTTGATCCAGATGCCCAGCGCGATCCACAGGGCGTTGTCGCCGAGCGTGGACAGTACCTGGCCGGCGAGCGATATCCGCACGTCGCGGTGGGCGAGCAGCGCGCGCACCGGTCAGCCCTCCGGACGGGTGACGGCGTCGAACGGGAAGCTGAACTGGATGACCTCCACCGGTACCGAACCGGCGGGGCGCAGCGCGGCGTTGTCGGAGCGCTCCTGGAAGCGGCGCAGCAGTTCGTGCGCGTCGCGGGTGAACTCCTCCGCCTCCTCGGGCGTCATGAACAGCACCGTCTCCGACATGCCGGTCAACCGCCGCCACCGCTCGGGGAATCCCGGACGCCGGGCGAAGACGCGGCGGATGCGCTCCAGCCAGGTCTCCAGCACGACGCCGGTCAGCGCGTCGGCGGCCAGTCGGCTCTCGGAGTCCTGTGGCGCGCTGCCGTCGGCCTCCAGGCTGAAGCCGGCCTGCGCGCGCCGCCAGGGCCGCCGCCGCCCGGTGCCGCCCTCGGCCTCCTCGACGAACCCGTACTTGGCCAGCGTGCGCAGGTGGAAGGCGCAGTTGGTCGGCGACTCACCGACGAGGTCGGCCGCCTCGGTCGCGGTCAGCGGCTCGCGCAGCATCAGCGCCTCCAGCAGCGCGAGCCGGGTGGGGTGGGCGACCGCGCGCATCGCCCTGGGGTCGGTCAGACGCAGATGCGGACGGCCGGTACCTGCATCGGTACCGGTGTCGGCACCGGCTCCGGGCTCTTCGGAAGACATGTTTCGAAACAGTACGCTCGAAAGAACTCTTTCGACAACCGGCGGGCCAACCGATGGGGGCTCGGACCCCGGGACGACGGCCGCGCTGGGGGCACGCCGGCCCCGGCCGTTCAGTCGGTGACGGTCACGTCCCCGTCGACGTAGACCCACGCGCCGTCCAGGTGGCTGAACCGGCTGCGTTCGCACATGGCGCCGTTGCGGCCCGCCTGCCGGTAGTGCGCCCGGAACTCCACGACACCCTCGCTGTGGAACGGGCCGCCGCCCTCCGTGGCCACGATCTCCAGCCGCTGCCAGCGCAGGCCGGTGTCCAGCTCCAGCGCGGGCGGCCGGGTCGAGGGGTGCCAGGTGCGCAGCAGGTACGCGGTGTCGCCGACGACGAAGGCGCTGTAGCGCGACCGCATCAGCTCCTGCGGTGAGGTCGCGTGGGCGCTGCCGCGGTGCAGCCGCCCGCAGCAGTCGGCGTACCCGGCGGGCAGCCCGCACGGGCAGGCGACCGGAGCGGAGGCGGTGGGGCGGCGGGATGAGCGGTGAGCCATGGACACCAGTGTGCCCGCCACGCGCCACCCCGGTGGACGCCCCCGCCCCACGGGCCCCGCGGCGCCGAGTCCGCAACGCGCCCCCGCGAGCCCCCGCCGACCCGCCACCACGCCGTATGCGCCACCACGCCGTACGTGCACCACCCCGCCGGTACGTACGCGACCACGCCGGTACGTACGCGACCACGCCGGTACGCACGCCATTCCGCCGTACGTGCGCCACCCCGCACGCCGTCGCACCACCCCGCCGGTACGTACGCGACCCCGCCGGTACGCACGCCGCCCCGCCGTACGTGCGCCACCCCGCGCTCCACCCCGCCACCCCGCACGCCGTCGCACCCCCCGCACGCCGGTGCGCCCCCCACCGGCCGGTCGGCGGCGGAGAAAACCGGGTGCCCCCCGGCCGGGCGCCCCCTACCCTGCGCCCATGCATCTCACCTACGCCTGGCGCGGCGGCGTCGACAACGACGCGGTCAACGTCCTGCACGCCGAGGGCTTCGGCCACCGCGTGCTCGACGTCGACTGGGACGGCCAGTTGCGCCGGCACAGTCTCGGCTGGGTCACCGCGTACGACGGCGCCCGGCTGGCCGGGTTCGTCAACGTGGCCTGGGACGGCGGCGTGCACGCGTTCGTGCTCGACACCCTCGTCGCCGGCGACCTGCGGCACCGGGGGATCGGGGCCGCGCTCGTGGCGGTCGCCGTCCGCGAGGCCCGCGCCGCCGGCTGCGAGTGGCTGCACGTCGACTTCGAGGAGCTCGACGCCTTCTACTTCGGCGCCTGCGGTTTCCGCCCGACGACCGCCGGCCTCATCGCCCTGTAAACGTAAGGGAGTTGGGGCCCGACACGTGCTGAACGCGGTGGGTTGCGCACGTACCGCGCGGTGAGCGCCGCCGAATCCCGTAGCGCGCGGCAGACGTTGCGGCGGACGTGCAGTTCGCTGACGAGATCCGGCGGGGCCCCGACCTGCCGCGAGCCCGGCCGCCGCCGTTCAACGGCCGTACCGGTGGCGGCCGGTGAGGGGTGGGGTCGAGCGCGGCCCCCTTGACCTGGCATGCTGCCCTCACCGCATCGGTGGACCGCCGCGAAAGGGCATCAATCGACATGACGACCCCCGACACCTCCCGACCGGACGACGCTCGCGCGGCCGCCGACGGCCCGGAGGAGGCCGACGTCATCGTGGTCGGCGCCGGCCCGGCCGGGTCCTCCGCCGCCTACCACCTGGCCCGGGCCGGGGTGGACGTCCTGCTGCTGGAGAAGGCCGAGTTCCCGCGCGAGAAGGTCTGCGGCGACGGCCTGACGCCGCGCGCCGTCCACCAGCTGATCCGGATGGGCGTCGACATCCAGGCGCCGGGCTGGACCCGTTCGCGCGGCATGCGCTGGATCGCCGGCCGGCGGCAGGCCGTCATCGACTGGCCGAGCCTGGGGCGTTACCCCGACTTCGGGCTGTCCCGCAGCCGCCACGACTTCGACGACATCCTCGCCCGGCACGCGGAGCGGGCCGGCGCCCGGCTGCGTACCGGGGTCAAGGTCACCTCGCCGGTCACCTCGCCGGCCGGCCGCATCACCGGTGTCGAGGCGCAGGCCGGGCCGGAGCGCCGCCCGGTCGCCTACCGTTCCCGGGTGGTCATCGCCGCCGACGGCGCCTCCGCCCGGCTGGCCCTCGCCATGGGCCGCGACCGCGACCCGCACCGCCAGGTTGCCACCGCCGCCCGCCGGTACTACCGCAGCCCGGAACGCTCCCAGGAGGAGTACCTGGAGCTGTGGGCCGACCTGCGCGTCCCCGGCAGCGACCGCTACCTGCCCGGGTACGGCTGGATCTTCCCGATGGGCGACGGGCGGGTCAACGTCGGCCTCGGCGCGCTGCCGCACCGCAGCCAGGGCGGCGCCGACCTGCGTGCCACCCTCGACAAGTGGCTGGCGCGGGTCCCGGAGCACTGGGGCCTGACGGAGGAGAACGCCGAGGGCAAGGTGCTCAGCGCCGCCCTGCCGCTCGGCTTCAACCGGCACCCGCAGTACGGCCGCGGCATGCTGCTGGTCGGCGACAGCGGCGGCATGGTCAGCCCCTGGAACGGCGAGGGCATCGCCCAGGCGCTGGAGGCCGGCGAGGTGGCCGCCGAGACCGTCGCCCTGGCGCTGACCCGCCCGGCCGGCCCCGGCCACGAACGCGCCCTGCACCACTACCCGGTGGAGATGAACCACCGCTGGGGCCGGCACTACCGCCTCGGCAACGCCCTCGCCAAGCACGTCTTCAGCAGGGCCGGGTTCCAGCCGCTGCTCAACCGCTACGTCATGGGCTCCCCGGCCGTCCTGAGCGCGCTGGCCCGGCTGCTGGTCGACCTGACCGACAACCCCTCGCGCGACGCGATCGACCACATCCTCAACACCGTCGTGCGTCTGGTGCCCGCGCCGGCCACCCGGCGCTGACCGGCCGCCACGACGGCCCGGCCGGCGTCACCGGGACCGGACGGGCGGCCGGGCCCGCCACCCGTGCGGCGGACCCGCGGCCGGCCCTTTGAGCCGGCCGCGGGCCGTCAGGTGTTGTTCGCCAGCGCCTTGATCCGCGCCGGGCCGCCGTTGAACCGGTCCTGGTCGCCGGGCAGGGCGCCGGAGTCGGCGTACTGCCAGACGGTCCAGGTGCGCCAGCCGGCCGGCAGGGCGCCGATGCGGGCCGAGTAGCGGGCCACGAACAGCGGGTCCTTCGCGGCGAACGCCGGGCTCTTGCCGGTGCAGGTGTTCCACCAGTCGGCGGTGGTGTAGATCGTCGGCCACCGGCCGGTCCTGGCGTGCACCTCACCGGTGAAGCTCTTGACCCAGGCGACCATGGCGGCGTGCGACTTGCCGTAGCACTCGGCGCCGTACGGGTTGTACTCGATGTCGAGTATCGGCGGCAGCGTCCTGCCGTCCTTCGACCACCCGCCGCCGTGCTTGACGAAGTAGTCGGCCTGCGCGCGGCCGGTGGAGGTGTTCGGGGTGGCGAAGTGGTAGGCGCCGCGGATCAGCCCCGCCTTGTACGAGCCGTTGTACTGCTGGGTGAAGTGGGCGTTGTGGTACGTCGTCGACTCGGTGGCCTTCACGTACGCGAACCGGGCGCCGGCCTTGCGGGCGGCCGTCCAGTTCACGCTGCCCTGCCGGGAGCTGACGTCCAGGCCCTTGGTGGTGGCGGCCTGCGGGGCGCTGCCCGGCGGTACGGCGGCGCGGCCCTCGTGCGCGGCGACGGTGGAGCCGGCCCAGTCCCGCTCGGGGTGGCTGAGGTGGGTGGCCGCGGCGGGAGCGGCGTGCGCGGTGCCCGGCAGGGCGACGGCGGCACCCGCCAGCAGACCGGCGCCGGCCGCGGCCACGAGTGCCCGTGACGCGAGGACGCCTCTTCGCGGGACGCGGATTCCCCGAGCGCGCATGACTTCTCCCTCCAGACGATGTGCCAGAGGCGTTGTCGCGCCCTCGTGGCCCAGCAGAACTTACGCGGGGCGGGGGCGGGCGGACGGCGTTTGCGGGGGACTCGCTGGTCCGAACCACTCGCCCGGCAGTCCGCGGTGCCGCCGCCCCGGTGACGTGGGCCTCCTCGCGCCGGCCGGCCGGGAGACCGCCCGGCGGAGCCGGCCGACCCGCCGGCCGGCCGGCTCCCCGGTCACCGGGACGACGCGGGCCCGACCGGATCGGCACACATCCGTAAGGCCCCCGTGTCCCGCGTTCTGGACACCCGCCCATAAAGTTCGGTCAGACATTCGGCAAGATCGAACGGGCAAGGGGTCGAACGAGCGTGAACACGATCGCGATCGTGCTGGTCGCACTGGTGGCCGTACTGCATGTGTACTTCCTGGTGCTGGAGATGTTCCTGTGGCAGAAGGCCCCGGGCCGGGCGCTGTCCGGGTTCGACGCCGACCTGGCCCGGACCACCGCGCCCCTGGCGGCCAACCAGGGCCTCTACAACGGCTTCCTGGCGGCCGGCCTGGTGTGGGGGCTGATAGCCGCCGACCCGACCGGCCGGCGGGTGCTGATCTTCTTCCTGATCTGCGTGGTGGTGGCCGGCCTGTACGGCAGCCTGACCGCCAACCGGCGCATCTTCTTCGCCCAGGGCGTGCCCGGCGCGGTGGCCCTGGCCACCGTGCTGGCCAACACGCACTGATCCCGCTCCGGCGGTCTCCGCGGCCCGGGACGCGCACCGCACCGGTGCCGTCTCCCGGGCCGCGACGCGTCCGGCCGGGATCAGGCGTCGTCGTGGCCCGCCTCCAGCCACCTGACCATCCCGGCGCGCCAGCGGTCCCGGACCTGGTCCCAGGCGCGTTCGGCGTCCTTGTCGGCCCACTCCTGGCCGTTGTCGGTGTACTCCGGCACGTCGGCGGTGGCCGGGTCGGCGGCCTGGCGGCGTTCGAGGTCCTCGGCGAGCCGATGGTCGAGGTCCAGGCGCAGTTCCGCCAGCGCCGGCACCCGGCGTTCGATCTCCTGGTAGATGTCCTCGTCGAGGTTGTCCATCGGCCAGGACTGCGGGCCCCGGTGGCCGGTGCCCTCCAGCATGATGCGCGTGTGGGTGCGCAGTTCGTTGTCGGTGAGCACTTCAAGCCCGGTTGATCTCCGCTGGGTCACCGCGGGTGCCTCGTCTCTGGGGTCGTGACGGCCGGCGGCCGTGGCCGCCCTCACCGGCGATCATGCCCGGTGCGGGGGCGCGGAAAAGCCCCCGCGCGCCCGGGAGTTCGGGCGGGCGGGGGCTTTGGTCGCGCTGCGGTCAGGACGTGCTGCCGACGCTGACCATCCACAGGCAGGTGACACCGCTGGCCGAGGTCGACAGCGCGGCGCCCTGCACGTTGGAGGCGGACACCGCGTAGTCCTTGCTCTGCCACAGCGGCACGATCGGCGCGTCGGCCGCCTCCTGCTGCTGGATCTTGCCGAACAGGCCGTCGGCGGCCGGCCGGGAGGCCATCGTCCGGCTCTGCTTGAGCCAGGAGTTGATCGACGCGTTGTGGTAGCCGTTGTTGAAGACGCCCTGGTCCTCCAGCAGCGGCGCGATGAAGTCGTCGGCGTCCGGGTAGTCGGCCGACCAGCCGACGGTGAACGCGTCGTACTTGTTGTGCGTCCAGCCGGTCTCCATGGCCGCCAGCGTGTGGACGTCCTGGATGTCGACCTGGAACAGCCCCGAGGCGTTCAGCTCCTTGGCCAGCTCCACGGCCTCCGGCTTCGGCGCCGGGCCGGTGGCGTAGCTGAGGGTGAACTTCACCGGCGTGTGGATGCCGGCCCGCTGCAGGTCGGTGGCCGCCGCCTGCTCGTCGGGGTCGGAGCCGTACTTGTCGAAGAACGGCGTGGTGTGGCCCAGCACGCCCTGCGGGACCAGCGAGTACAGCGGGGTGACGGTGTGCTGGAAGACGGTGCCGACCAGCGCCGAGCGGTCCACCAGCGAGGCGACGGCCTGCCGCACCGCGGGCTGGTCGAACGGCGCGTGCGTGGAGTCGAACACCATGATGTTCTCGGTGCCGCTGCTGATCGCGATGGTCTGGTAGGCGCTGGAGCCCTCCTGGTACTGGTTCTCCACGGCCGGCGGCAGGTCGCGCGGTACGAAGTCGACCTTCTTGGCCTTCAGCGCGGCCGCCAGCGCGGCACCGTCGGCGTAGTACCGGATCGTCGCGCCGGCGTTGGCCAGCTTGAAGATGCCGTGGTAGTCCGCGTTCGGCGTCAGGTCCGCCACCTTCTGCTTGGTGTAGTCCTTGAGCGCGTACGGGCCGGACCCGATCAGCTTGCCGCCGGTCAGCAGTTTGTCGGCCGGGTAGACCTTGCTGTCCACCAGGGCGCCGGCACCGCTGGATATCTTCATCGGGAAGGTGGCGTCCGGCTCGGACAGCTTGAAGGTCACCGTGTCGCCGGAGGCGGTCGTCGAGGTGAGGTTGGACAGCAGCGACTCGGGACCGGCCGCGGCGTTGATCTTCTTGATCCGGTTGAAGCTGAACGCCACGTCCTGGGCGGTCAGCGGGTCCCCGTTGGAGAAGGTCAGGCCGGCGCGCATCGTGCAGGTGTAGACGGTCCGCGAGGCGTTGGTGAACCCGCAGGACTTGGCGGCGTCCGGCTTGGGCTGGTCCTGGTTGGGCGGGAAGCTCAGCAGCGTCTGGAAGGTGTTGCCGTACAGAATCCACGACCCCTGGTCGTAGGCGCCGGCCGGGTCGAGGTTGCTGACCAGGTCGGTGGTCCCCATCACGGGGTGCCCGCCGTCGCCGCTCCCGCTGCCGCCCGAGCAGGACGTGCACAGCGCTAGGACAAGTGCTGAGGCGAGGACGGTCCCGGTCCGACGCATGGGCGGCTCTCCCAAGAAGCAGGCAAACATGAGTTCGTAACGAGGCATGATGCTAAGCCCTGGAGGTAGGTACGTCTGCACAAGATCATCACTCTTGCCGCCGTTGCGCTCCATCGTGTGTCTTCGCCGATCACAGTAACGACACCACTGATCCCGGAACGTGACGAACGGACCTGTCCGAAAACCGTCGTTCAGCGCTTCACGGGTCCGCCGGTATTCCCGGAACGGAATATCGCTGGGGCACCACCTGGAACGCGGCGGCCGTGAGCACGGTGATCGGTCGGGCCGCGCGGGCAATGCGAAACGCGGGGTGTGTTCACGCCCGAAGAAGGCCGGCCCGTGCGTTCGCCCCGGCCGGCGATCGCGATGAGGGTGTTCACCGCCCGCGCGGACCGCCGGGTCGTCCGGTGAGCACACCGGCGGCGCCGACCGGTGCCAGGACGCGCCACGGCCCGGCCCGCCCCGGGGAGTCGGCCACCTGCGCCGCCCCGACGACGCCGGGCGGCGCCGACCGGCACCGGACGCAGGAGAGCCCGCGTCCCCAACGCGCCGAATGCGGGCGGCCACGCGGTCCGCGACCGGAACAACGACCTGCGGGAATCCCTGAGTCCCGCGCCCCGCACGCCGAAGTACGGCGGAATGGCGAATGCCGGAAACGGCGTGATCAGGCTGATCGGCGTCCGATGAAAAGGCGGCGATTTCCCCGGAACCCCGAAGAACGCGAACAAGTGGCCGACCGGTACCGGAGGGACGGCCGTGAGAACCACCACACTTCCGGCCACCCGTACAACCGGGGCCGGGATATGACGCGAAGTGACCCCGTGCCCACGCCCCGGAGAAATTCCCGAAGTATGTTCGAGAGGCCCGGAGAACGACCGGACCGTCCCGCCCGGCGCGATGCGTCCCGCCCGGCGCGATGAGTGCCGAACCAGCGCCTGCCCCGGTGACGTCGGCCCCGGGGAGCCCCGCCGGCCGGACGCGGCAGCCGCCGGACGAGCAGACCCTCCGCGACGACCGGCGAGGTCCGGTCACGGGACGAGGGCCGTACCGCACGGCCGACCGACCTCCGTCAGCGGTAATGACCGAGGCCGGTCATCGGCTGGTAGCTTGAGCCGGATGACAGCGACCGACCGGCACGCCAGGAGCGTGGAGTCGCTCCGGGCCGCCGGGGAGGCGACGGTGCGCGAGCTCGCCGCCACGCTGCGGGTCGGCGAATCCACCGTCCGCCGGGACCTGGAACAGCTGGACCGCGACGGCGAACTCGTGCGCTCCCACGGCGGAGCCGCGCTCTCCTCCCGCCGGCGCCGGGGCGGCGAGGAGCCGGAGGAACCGTTCGGCGCGAGCGCCCGCCACGACCGTGCGCACCACGCGGCGATGGCGGCCCGCGCCGCCGAACTCGTCCCCGACACCAGCGTCGTCCCGCTCGGCACCGGCGCCGGCACCGCCCGGCTCGCCCGCCGACCGCGCGGCCGCCCGGTCACCGTCATCACCGGCACCGGCACCGGCACCGGCACCGGCACCGGCACCGGCACCGGCACCGGCACCGGCACCGGCACCGGCACCGGCACCGGCACCGGCACCGGCACCGGCACCGGCACCGCCCGGCTCGCCCGCCGACCGCACGGCCGCCCGGTCACCGTCATCACCGGCACCGGCACCGTGTTCGACGAACCGCGCGACGACCGGGCCGTCCGCCTCATCCTGCCCGACGGCGTGCCGCGCCGCAGCTACCTCTCCCCGGTCGGCTCGCTCACCGGGGCCGCGCTGCGCCAGGTCGGCGCCGACATCGCGTTCCTCAGCCGCACCGGGGTGCGTCCCGACGGGCAGGTCCTGGACGACATGGAGGTCGAGGCGCCCCTCGGCCAGGCCGTGCCCGGCGTGTCCGACCGCCGGGTGCTGGTGGCCGCCGGCAACACGTTCCCCGGTACCGGCTCGCTGCGGCTGTGCGCGCCGGCCGATATCGACACCCTGATCACGACCTCCAACGCCGACCCGTCGACGGTCGGGGCCTACCGGCAGGCAGGCGGAAAGGTGACAACCGTATGAAGCTGTCCATCCTGGGCGGCGGCGGATTCCGCGTGCCGTACGTCTACCAGGCGTTGCTGCGCGACACCGGCTCCCCGCGGATCGAGCACGTCGTCCTGCACGACATCGACGAGGGCCGCCTCGCCTCGATGGCGCGACTGCTGGCCGAACTCGCCGAAGGACACGGCGACGCGCCGAAGGTCACCGCCACCACCGACCTCGACACCGCCGTGGAGGGCAGCGACTTCGTCTTCGCCGCCATCCGCGTCGGCGGGCTGCACGGCCGCACCTGCGACGAGCGCGTCGCCCTCGACCTCGACGTCCTCGGCCAGGAGACCACCGGCCCCGGCGGCCTCGCCTTCGGCCTGCGCACCATCCCGGTGATGCTCGACATCGCCCGCCGGGTCAAGGCGCTCGCCCCGCACGCCTACGTCATCAACTTCACCAACCCGGCCGGCATGATCACCGAGGCCATGCAGACCGTGCTGGGCGACCGGGTCCTGGGCATCTGCGACACCCCCTCCGGCCTCGGCCGCCGGGTCGCCGCCGCCCTCGGCGTCGACGGCTCCCGGGTGCGGATGGACTACGTCGGCCTCAACCACCTCGGCTGGATGCGCGGCGTCCACCACGACGGCCGCGACCTGCTGCCCGAGCTGCTCGCCGACGACGACCTGCTCGGCGGCCTGGAGGAGGGCATGGTCTTCGGCCGCTCGTGGCTGCGCGACCTCGGCCTGATCCCCAACGAGTACCTGTACTACTACTACTTCAACCGCGACGCGGTGCGCTCCATCATCGACTCCGGCCGCACCCGCGGCGAGTTCCTGGTCGAGCAGCAGACCGCCTTCTTCGACCGCGTCGCCCGGGAGGACGGCCCCGGCGCGGTCAGCCTGTGGCGCGAGACCGTCGCCAACCGCAGCGCCAGCTACATGGCCGAGGCCAAGGCCGACCACGCGGCCGGCGCCGCCGCCACCGACGTCTCCGACCCCGAGGAGCACGGCTACGCCCAGGTCGCCGTCGGCGTGATGGCCGCCATCGCCCGCGACGAGCCGGTCAGCATGATCCTCAACGTCCGCAACGGCACCACCGTCGCCGCGCTGCCGCCCGACGCGGTCGTCGAGATCCCGGTCACCGTCGACGGCCGCGGCCTGCACCCGCACACCGTCACCGCGCCCGACCTGCACCAGAGCGGCCTGATGCAACAGGTCAAGGCGGTCGAGCGGCTGACCATCAGCGCCGCGGTCACCGGTTCGCGCTCCGACGCCCTCCAGGCGTTCTCGCTGCACCCGCTGGTCGGCTCGGTCACCGTCGGCCGCCAGTTGCTGGACGGGTACATCGCCCGCATCCCGCAGGTCGCCGCGGTCTTCGACCGCTGACCGCCCCGGCGGCGGCCGCCCCCTGCCCGGCCCCTGACGGCCGCGCGACCGGCCGCCGCCCGGCGGGCCGCCGCCCGCCCCCCGCACCCGACTGCCGCACCCGGCGCCGACCGCCCGGCCCCACGACCGCCGCGCCCCGACGCCGACCGATGACCGCCGACCGCCGACCGCTGATCCGGAGGGCTCCCGCATGACCAACGCCGACGGCACCGCGCCCCGCGCGCCGCTCAGCAGCTGGCCCACCCCGCTGGAACCCGCCGCCCGGCTCGGGCTGCGGCTGGGCCTGGGACCGGACGACCTGTGGATCAAACGCGACGACCTCACCGGGCTGGGCGGCGGCGGCAACAAGGTCCGCAAGCTGGAGTTCACCTGCGGCCAGGCGCTCGCGGCCGGTGCCACCACCCTGGTGACCTGCGGCGCCCCGCAGAGCAACCACGCCCGGCTGACCGCCGCCGCGGCCGCCCGGCTCGGCCTGGACGCCGTCCTGGTGCTGGCCGCCGACCCCGGCGTGCCGCACGGCGGCAACCTCGCCCTCGACGGGCTGTTCGGCGCCCGGGTGGTGTGGGCCGGCCCGGTCGGCGAGGCCGAACTGGGCGCCCGGACCGCCGCGGTGGCCGACGAACTGCGGGCCGGCGGTGAGATCCCGGCGCTCGTCCCGTTCGGCGGCTCCAGCCCGCTCGGCGCCCTCGGCTACGCGCGGTGCGCCCGCGAACTCCTCACCCAGGCACCGGACCTGGACACCGTCGTCGTCGCGCTCGGCTCCGGCGGCACCATGGCCGGCCTGGTCTCCGTCCTCGGCGCGCACCGGGTGCTCGGCGTGCACTGCGGCGCCGTCGAGGACCCGGCCGGCACGGTCGGCGCCCTGCTGTCCGGCATGGCCGGCCCGGACGGCGGCCACCCGGACGCCGGTGAGCTGCGGGTCCGCCACGACCAGGTCGGCGCCGGCTACCCGGTGCTCACCGAACCGGTCATGGCCGCCCTCACGCTGGCCGCCCGCACCGAGGGCGTGGTGCTCGACCCGGTCTACACCGGCCGCGCCATGGCCGGGCTGATCGCCGCGGTCTGCGACGGCGACGTCCGGCCCGGCCACCGCACCGTCTTCTTGCACACCGGCGGCCTGCCCGGCCTGTTCGGCCACCCCGACACGCTCGCCCGCGCCGCCGAGGACCTCACCGGCCGCTGACCCCGGCCCGAATCCCCAACTGCCCGCTCTGCACGGCCAGTTGACCCCGTAGGACGGCAAACGCCCGCGGCGCCACACCCGTTGGGGTCGCGACGACCGCGACGCGCGGCTCGTTCGGTACGCATATCGGCCACGGCCCCGGGCAGGCGAGTGGTTGGAGAAGCACAAAAGACCTACGGAGGCAGCATCATGGGCATCGGAGGATGCATCGGCCTGATCGGCCTCGGAGCGATCCTCACGTTCGCCGTCAACTTGCACATCAAGGGGGTCAACACGGACCTCATCGGCCTGATCATGATGGCCGTCGGTGTGATCGGGCTGGCCGCTTACGTGAGCATCTTCAAGCGTCGTCAGATGCAGCCGCCCCGGCCGGCCGCGCCCGTCGTCGAGGTCGAGGAACGCAACTGGTAACGGCTCGGCGAGGACCGGCGGCCCAGCCGTACGACAGTGTGCCGTCCCCGCGGGGACGGCACGCGGCTTACCGGTGAGGTTGTAGCACTGTGATGGAGACCTTGCTTCGTCCGCTGGCCGTGGCGGGCGGTGCCCTGGTCGCCACCCTGGCGCTCGGCTGGGTGGTGGACCGCGCACTGCGCCGCGTCGACGCCCGGCACCCCGAGACCCCGCTGTGGCACCTGCTGCGCCGCTGCCGGATCCCGTTCCAGGTACTGCTGTGCGCCCTGCTGCTGCTCGGCGCCTTCCCGGCCGCCCGCGTCGGCCACGGCCACCGCGACGGGATCGAACGCGCGCTGGCCGTCGTCCTGGTCGCCTCGCTGACCTGGCTGGCCGTCCGGGTCGCCACCGCGATCAGCGAGTCCGGCTTCACCCGCTACGCCAGCGTCTCGCACGACCCCGCCCGGGTCCGCCGGGTGCGCACCCAGGTCACGCTGATCCAGCGGGTGGTGTTCGTCGTGGTGGCCGTGGTGGCCGCCGCGGTCGCCCTCATGCAGTTTCCCGCGATGCGCACGGCCGGCACCTCCGTGCTCGCCTCGGCCGGCGTCATCGCCGCCGTCGCCGGCATCGCGGCCCAGTCCGTCCTCGGCAACCTCTTCGCCGGCCTGCAGATCGCGTTCGGCGACATGGTCCGGCTCGGCGACACCGTGGTGGTCGAGGGCCAGTGGGGCACCATCGAGGAGATCACCCTCACCTACCTGGTCATCCGCACCTGGGACGAACGCCGGGTCACCATGCCCGTGTCGTACTTCACCAGCCGCCCGTTCGAGGACTGGACCCGCGGCGGCGCCCAGCTGACCGGGGTCGTCCTCTTCCACCTCGACCACGCCACCCCGGTCGAGGAGATGCGCTCCGAGCTGCACCGGGTGCTGAAGGAGAACGCCACCTGGGACGGCCGCGGCTGGAGCCTGGCGGTCACCGACACCACCCCCACCACGATCGAGGTACGGGCCCTGGCCACCGCCAAGGACTCCGGCGACGTGTGGACGCTGCGCTGCACCATCCGCGAGGTCATGCTCGACTGGCTGCGCCGCGAACACCCCTACGCCCTGCCCCGGATCAACACCGCCCCGGCCCCCGGCCACCACCCGCTCGACGACACCCCCACCCGCCACACCCGCCACGACGGCTGCGCCTCCCGCCACGACGGCGGCCCGCGTCACGACGGTGTACGGGATCACGACGGCGTCCGGGACCACGCCGGCGGCGACCGGGGCCCGCACGACGGTGAGGTCCGCGGCCCCTCGCACCCCCGCCCTGCGCCATCGCGGTGAACCCCGCCCGCGCCCGGCACCCCGGCCCGGCGCGCGCCCCGCATCGTCGCCGGAGCGCGGGGTAGACGTGGCAGACCCGGCCGGGGCCCCGCGTCGAAGGAGGAACGGATGCGCCGCACCACGCGCTCCCTCGCGGCGGCCGCCGGTGAAGTCGCCGCCTGGTGGCTGGTGCTGACGGCGCTGTACCTGGTCCTCATCTCCGACGTCACCCCGCTGGAGTTCGCGGTGGGCGCCGCCGGTGCCGTCCTGGCCGCCGTCGCCGCCCGGCTGGCCCGCACCGCCGCCGAGGCCGGCACCGGGGGAGGCGGCCGGGCGCTCGCCGCCGCCCTGCACTGGCCGGCCGCACTGCTCACCGACACCGCCCGGCTGGCCGCCGTCACCGCCGGCGTCCTGTGCGGCCGCCCGGCCCCGGGCCGCTTCCGCGTCCTGCGCCTGCGCCCCGGCACCGGCGCCGCCTGGGCCGGGGCGCTGCTGTCCGCCACCCCGGGCGCGTACGTGGTGGACGTGGGGCGCTACGGGGAGGAGGACACGGGCGCTACGGAGGGGGAGGGGGCCTGCGGGGGAGGCGCTTCCGCTGCCGACGCCTCCGCCTCCGCTGCGGACGCCTCCGGTGCGGACGCCTCCGGTGCCCCCTCCGCCTCCGGTGCGGACGCCTCGGGGACCGACGCCTCCGGTGCCCCCGCCCCCGGGATCGACGCCTCCGCCTCCGGTGCCCCCGCCTCCGGTGCCGACGCCTCCGCAGCCCCCGCCTCCGGCGCTCACGCCTCCCCGGCCGGTGAGAACCCCGCCCCTCGCCCCCGCCCGCGCGGCGAGACCCTCACCGTCCACGTGCTGACCGACGACGTCACCGGCCTCGAACGCGCCCTGACGCTCGGGGACCGTTCGTGAACGCCTGGCTGCTGGCCGCCGCCGTGCTGCTCACCGCCGGGCTGCCGCCGTGCGGCTGGGTGGTGCTGCGGACCGAGCCGCACGAACGCGTCGCCGGGCTCAACCTCGCCTCGGTGATCACCGCCGTCGCGTTGCTGCTGATGTCCCAGGGCTTCGGCCGCACCTCCTACCAGGACCTCGCCCTGGTGCTGTCGGTGACCGGGCCGGCCGGCATCCTGGTGTTCGCCCGCTTCCTCGGCGGCCGGGGCCGCGACGCGCTCACCCCGCCCGACGCGGCCGACGACGCGAACGACGCCGCCGACGCGGCCCGCACCGCCGACGCCGGCCACCCCCGCCACACCGACGGCGGCCGGTGATCCGGCACATGACGATCCGTCACCTCGTCGCCCTGGTCCTGCTGACCGCCGGTACCGCCGTCGTACTGCTGTCGGCCCTCGCCCTCGTCGTCCTGCCGCGCCCGTACGGGCGGCTGCACGCGCTGTCGCCGGCCAGTTCGCTCGGCGCGCCGCTGATCGCGCTGGCGCTGGCCGTGCAGACCGGCCCCGGCCGCGCCGCCGTCAAGCTGCTCGCCATCGCGGTGGTCCTGGCGGTCGGCGGCCCGGTCACCACGATGGCCCTCGGCCGCGCCACCGCCCAGCACGAGAACACCGACCGCGCCCCGGGCCCGGCACTGGACCCCGAAGGGAAGCAACCGCAGTGAACGACGCGAACACCCTCAACGGATACCTCATCGCCGTCGCCCTCGTCCTGGTCACCGCGACCGCGACCGCCGCGGCCCTCACCCGCGAACCGGTGCGCCAGGCCATCGTGCTGGGCCTGCTCGGCCTCGAACTCGCCGTGCTGTTCACTGCGTTGCAGGCCCCCGACGTCGCGCTGTCCCAACTGGCCGTCGGCGGCGCCCTCACACCGCTGCTCATCGTGCTGACCGTCCGCAAGGTCCGCCGTGAGGCCGCCGAGCGACCCGACGCCTCCGGCGACGGCGACCCCGGCGCCGGGAGCGGACCACGGTGAGCCGTACCGCCCGGGTCGGGCTCTTCCTCGCCGCCGCGGCCGTCTTCGCCGTGGTCTTCACCCTGGCCTGCACCGGCCTGCCGCACTTCGGCGCCGCCTCGCACCCCTACGGCACCCGGGCGGTCGCCGCCGCGCTGCGCCACCGCACCGCCAACGTCATCTCCTCCGTCAACTTCGACCAGCGCGCGTTCGACACGCTGGGGGAGGAGTCGATCCTGTTCGCCTCGGTGCTCGGCGCCGTCGCCCTGCTGCGCCCGGCCCGCGACGAACGCGAGAGCAGTCCGCTGCCGTTGCGCGTGCCACCGTCCACCCGGCTGATCGGCGCGATCCTGCTGCCGCTCACCCTGCTGACCGGCGTCTACATCGTCGCCCACGGACAGCTCTCGCCCGGCGGCGGCTTCCAGGGCGGCGTGGTGCTCGCCACCGGACTCCACCTGGCCTACGTCGCCGCCGACTACCGCGCGCTGCGCCGGGTGCGGCCGCTGGTGGTGCTGGAGGTCGCCGACGCGGTCGCCGCCGGGGCCTTCGCGCTGCTGGGGCTGGCCGGGCTGATCGCCGGCAGCGGCTACCTGCGCAACGTCCTGCCGCTGGGCACCTTCAACCAGTTGTCGTCCGGCGGCCTGGTACCGGTCATCAACGCCGCGGTGGGCCTGGAGGTCGGCTCCGGCCTGGTCGTCCTGCTGGCCGGCTTCCTCGACCAGGCCGTCGAGATCGACACCCCGCCCGCCGCGCAGGACGGAGACCGCGCATGACCATCCTCCCCTACCTCGCGGCCGGCTGGATCTTCCTGGCCGGCCTCTACGGCATGGTCACCAGCCGCAACATCATCCGCACCATCGGCTGCCTGTCCGTCGCCCAGAGCGCCACCTATGTCCTGCTGCTGGCCATCGGCTACCGGCGCGGCGGCACCGCGCCGGTCTTCTCCGACGCCTCACCGCGCAGCCGGGTGGTCGACCCGGTCGTGCAGGCCCTCACCCTGACCGACGTGGTGGTCGGCGCCACCGTCACCGCGCTGCTGCTCGCGCTCGCCATCCAGCTGCGCAAACGGCACGGCACCCTGGACCCGGACGCGCTGACCGGGCTGAAGGGCTGAGGCCGGCCGGGTGACCACCGCAGACCTGCTGCCGCTCGCCGTCGCCGTCCCGCTGCTCGGCGCCGTCCTGCTGGCCGCCGCCGGCAACCGGCTGCCGCGGCTGGCCCGCGACGTCATCGTCACCGTGGCCGCCGCGGCGGTCCTGGCCGACCTGGTGGCGCTGTGGCACGGCTCGGCGCACGGCCGGGTGGTGAACTGGCTCGGCGGCTACCGCCCGCGGCACGGCGTCAGCGTCGGCATCGTCCTGGTCGGCGACCGCACCGGCGTCGCGGTGGCCCTGCTCGCCGCGCTGCTGGTGCTGGCCGTCGTCTGCTACTCGTGGCGGTACTTCGCCGAACCGCCCGCCCGGCACGCCGGCACCTTCCCCGCGCTGATCCTGCTGTTCGAGGCCGGCATGTGCGGATTCGCCCTCACCGGCGACCTGTTCGACGCGTTCGTCTTCTTCGAGCTGATGGGCACCGTCGCCTACGCCCTGACCGGCTACCACATCGAGGACCCCCGGCCGCTCCAGGGCGCACTGACCTTCGGTGTGGTCAACTCCCTCGCCGCGTACGCCACGCTGCTCGGCATCGGGCTGCTGTACGCGCGCACCGGTGAGCTGGGGTTCGCCTCGATCGGCGCCGCCCTGGAGGGGCACCGGGCGGACGCGCTGCTGGTGACCGCGTTCGTGCTGGTGCTCACCGGGCTGCTGGTGAAGGCCGCCGTGGTGCCGTTCCACTTCTGGCTGCCCGACGCGCACTCCGTCGCCCCCACCCCGGTGTGCATGCTGCTGTCCGGCGTCATGGTGGAACTGGGCGTCTACGGCGTCGCCCGCGTCTACACGGTGGTCTTCGCCGGACCGCACGGCATCCCGCACGGGGCGTTCCGCGACACCTTCGTCGGCTTCGGCGTGCTGACCGCGCTGACCGGCGCCGTCATGTGCTGGCAGCAGCGGCACCTCAAGCGCATGCTGGCCTTCTCCACCATCGCCCACGTCGGACTCTTCCTCACCGGCGTGGCCCTGCTGACCCCGCAGGGCCTGGCGGGCACCGCGCTGTACGTGGCCGGGCACGCCGGGGCGAAGGCCGCGCTGTTCGGCGTCACCGGGGTGCTGCTGGATCGCTACGGATCGGTCGACGAGGACACCCTGCACGGCCGGGCCCGTGAACTCCCGCTGGCGGGCGTGCTGTTCACGCTGGGCGGCCTCGCGCTCGCCGGACTGCCGCCGTTCGGCCTGGGCCTGGGCAAGGCGGTCGCCGAACACGCCGCCGCTGCGGACCTGCGCTGGCTGCCGGCGGTCTTCGTCGCCGTCTCCGCCGCCACCGGCGGCGCGGTGCTGCGGGCCGCCCTGCACGTCTTCGCCGGCGCCGGGACCGCCGACCACCACCGCCCGGGCCCGCAGGCCACCGGGGACGCCGAGGAACCGGAGATCCGCGAGGCGTCCCGCCGGGTACCGGCACCGATGCTGGTGGTGCCCGCGGTCCTGCTGGCAGGCTCCCTGGCGGTCGGCGTGCTGCCCGCCGTGGCCCACGCGCTCGCCGGTGCGGCCGCCTCCTTCACCGACCGGGCCGGCTACCTCAGCGCCGCCGCCGACGGCCCGGCCGGCCGCACGAACCCGGTACCCCAGGCCGGCTGGACCACCGAAGGCGTCCTGCTCGGCTGCCTGTCCGCGCTGCTGGCGGTCGCCTGCGCCGCCGGATCGGTGTGGGGCGCCAAGGTGCCGTGGCCGGCGGGCCGCCGGGCCGCCCTCACCGTGCGCACCGCGAGCCGCCGGGTGATACTGCCGCTGCGCCGGCTGCACTCCGGCCACCTCGGCGACTACGTCAGCTGGCTGGCCGGCGGCATCGCGGTCCTGCTCCTGGTGTTGCTGGCGCAGGTGTGACGTGTGGTGCCGGCGCGGACGTGACGGGTGCTACTGCTGGCCCAGGTACGACGTGCGGGCCGCACCCGGTCGGCTGCGGGAGGTCCGCGGAAAGGTGGGAGGTCCGCCGGAAAGGGGGCCCGCACCGCCGCGTCCGGCTCGTCGGCCGACCGGTACGCGTTCCGCACGTGCGTGCCGCGGAGAAACGCGCGGCATGCCGGCCACCATGAGCCCGGCGGCCCGTACGCCATCGAGGCGGAGCCCGACCACCCGGACCCGGGCGGCCACGACGGGGACGAGGGCAAGACGGGGACGAGGGCAAGACGGGGAAGAGGGGAGCCGGAAGCCGCAGCGGCCCGCGCCCCTGGACGCCGGAAGGCGCCGGGCCCCATGCCGGGGCCGGCGCCTTCCCGCCGTCCTGCGCGTCTTCGGCACCCCGCGCGGCGCCGCGGCGGCCTCACCGTTCCTGCGGGGAGCCGCCCTCACTGCCGCCGGTCTCGTCCGCGTCGAACGGCACCGCGTCCTCGTCCTCCACGGTGTGCACGGCGGCCTCCTCGGCGGACGCGGCGCCGCCCGCCAGGCCCGCGTCGGTGGCGGTGACGTCCTCCACCCCGGAGCCCGGCCGGCGCGGCACGCCCTCGTCGGTACCGATGAGCCGCCCGGAGCGCTCCTCACCGGCCTGCGGGTCCACCGGCTCGCCCTCGGCGCCGGGCGCGTCACCGATGCCGTCGCCGGCCAGGTCGCGCGGGTCGGGCTGGTCCGGCAGCTCCTCGGCGAGGCGCTGGTCCAGGCTCTCGCCCTCGCGCTGCTCCGCCACGGTGGTTCCCCGGCGGTCGACCTCCAGCGGCTTCTCCGGGGGCGAGTAGCCCTCGTCCAGCGCCGGGTCGATCCCCCGGTCGTCCAGGGTGTCCTCCGGGTCCAGCACACCCGCGTCGTCGGTGACCTCCTCGTCCGGCTGCGGCTGGTAGACCTCGTCCCCGGTCATTTCCTCGTCGGGGATCTCGGGCTCGGACATGCGGCCTCCTCGGTCGACGGTGATCACTGTCCGCGGTTTCGCCTGCCCACCGGCACCGCCGCCATCCATTCTCCCGGCCGCGGGCCGTCCCGCCAGGCGGGCGACATCGGCGGATACCGGGTGCGGCGGCGGGTACCCGGTCGGTGCGGCCGTCGGCGGGCAGGGGTCTGCTGACGCGGGTCCGGCGTGGGTCGAGCGGCACACCGGTGGCCCGCTGGCGCCGATCGGCTCGGGCCGAGGCGCCGGGACCATGACGCCGGGGCGGGCCCGTGCGAAGACGGTGCCGGGCGGCCGGATGACGCCGGGGCGGGCTCGTGCGAAGACGGTGCCGGGCGGCCGGATGACGCCGGTGCCGGGTCGGACGGTCGCAACATGCGCCGACCACGCCCCTCGCCGGTCGCGCCGGCCCCCCAGCCACCGCTTCCCGCCGGTCCCACCTCCCGCAGCGCCGGCGGCAGGCCGTACCGCCTCCACGGTGGTTCGCGGCCGGGAGGGAGCGCCTCGGCCGGCACCCCGTGCCGGCCGTCGGCCGCTCGCCAGGCCGGCCGGGCGCTCCCCGCCGGCGCCCGGAAACACCGGTGGCCCGCAGGCGTACGGACGCGCGGACGTGCGCGGACGTGCGGAAACCCGCCGGTGCCCGGGGCGTGCCACCGTCGCGTGACATATCACCTGGGACGCGATGGGCGCCACCGTCACTTTTTCGCCGTAGGATCAACACATGACCCCCACCGTTGAGCCCTTGCCGCCGCCTGCCCAGGTGCGGCTCGCGCGTGCTCAGGCGGCGATACGGGCGCTGACGGAGCGCGGCGGCCTCACGCCGGGACAGCGGCTGGAACTGGCCGAGTGGCAGCGGGAATGGGTGCGGGCGTGGCGGGAGACCGTCAGCGTCGCGGCGTGACGGTGCCGCGGCACCCCGGTTCGTGCCGCCGGCTCCCCGCTCGCGGCCGGTCCTCTCACGGTTGCGCCGGTTCGTGCCACCCGGACGGGCGATCGGTCATATCGCCTCTCCGTCGGGCAGTGTGAACCGGTGGCCGCACGGGTCGGCGAGGACGTGCGGGGGTGCGGGGGTGTTGGTCTGGTAGAACGTGGCGACGCGACGGGCACACATGGGGCAGTGGGGCCCGCGCCCGGCATCCGGCAGGCTCTTGTCGAGTTCGGCCCGGAGCAGGTAGTACTGCTCGACGGTGAGCTGCATCGGTGTGGACTCTGGCGCGTGGGTCATGACCACATTCTCTCGCGCCCGGCCCACCTTCCGGGCGCGCTCCGGTCGGCCGCCGTCCCGACGGCGGGGGCCCGGCTCCGGCGCCCGGGGATCACCGGCCGCCGAAGGCCGCACGGTCGCCGGCCGCGTTCCGCGCAGCGGCCCGCCACGCAGTGAAGGAGAGCCTGAGTGAGGACCGTTGGGGAAGTCGACGCGTTCGTGGCGGTTGCCCACGCCGGGCAGGTCGACAAGGCCGGCGTGCCGTACGTCGAGCACGTCCGCGCTGTCGCGGCCGGCGTCGCGCCGTTCGGGCCCGAACTGCGGATGGCCGCCCTGCTGCACGACGTCATCGAGGACACCGGCTGGACCGCCGGGCAGTTGCGGGCGCTCGGCGTCCCGGACCGGGTCGTCGGCGTGGTCGAGGCGGTCACCAACCAGCCGGGCGTGCCGTACGCCGAGAAGATCCGCCGCATAACGTCCAGCCGCGAGGCGACCCTGGTCAAGATCGCGGACTTTACCGACTGCCCGTAGTCCTGCCCGTGATGTCCGTCTGGGACTGTGACCAGCACGTCCTGGGCTTGTTTACCGACCGTGTCCGGGACGTCTGTCATGTTCTGGAGTCGGTACGGAGGACAAGTGGTACGGCACGTCGTGGTTGGGGACCTGAGGGTCCAGCGGATCGAGCGGAAGGACGGGCAGCGGTCGTGGACGATCGTCTGGCCCGAGGGAACACTGCACACTGAGGCGGATCGCTTCCTGCGTGAGCACGAGGGCTCGGGAACGCAGAAGACGTACGCGTACTACCTTGTGGATCACCTGCGATGGCTGGAGCGCGAGTGTCTGGCGTTCGACACGGTCCAGCTGCGAGACCTGGAACGGTACATGGGGATCGTCGGCGCCGAGGTTCGCATGCCGCTCGGGGAACCGTGGCGAGTGGGCAAGCGCCCCTACGGGCGCTCGGCGCTGTCGACCGCGGCGGCCTGTCTGAAGGGTTTCTACCTGCAGCAGGCTTCTCGCGGCATCGACGGCGAGCTCGGCAAGAAACTCGATCAGTCTCGGCTGCCGACGCGGGCGGACAAGCGCCGCTCGTTCCTGGGGCACGTGAAGAACACACTGCCGACCAACCCGCTGGCGCCGAAGGGACCGCACCGCCGGCACCCGAAGATGCTGCCGGAGGGGGCCAGGGAGAGGCTGCTGGGGACGGTGAACGCCGCCCGGGACCGGCTGGTTGTCGACTGGCTCGCCGACGGGGGCTTGAGGATCGGTGAGCTCTGCGGGCTGCACCTGGTCGACTTGCACCTGCGGGAGAACGCGGCCTGCGGCGAGTGCCGCACCCCGCATCTGCACGTCTGCCACCGGCCCGGCAACCCGAACCGGGCCGAGGCCAAGACCAAGCACTCCTGGCAGGTCGAGCGCGGGACGGTGACCGGCGGGCTGATCAAGCGGGTCAGCCCGGCGATGGTGCACTCCTACTTCGAGTACATGACGACCGAGTACCCGCGCGGCGCCGGGCACGGCATGCTCCTGGTCCAGCTGCACGGTGCCGATACCGGCCAGCCGTGGGCACCGGTCGGAGCCCGGAGGATGCTCGGCCGGGCCGGGAAACGCGCCGGGTTGGGGCTGGTGAAGCCCCACGCCTTCCGGCACACCTTTACCTCGGCGGTTCTCGATGCCGCGAACGGCAACACCCTGATCGCCCGGGACGCCGGCGGCTGGGCGTCGGCCGCGATGGTCGACGAGGTCTACGGGCATGTCGATGTTCATGACCCGGTCTTCGACGCCGCGCTTCGCACGGTCTGGGGTGAGACGAAGTGACCGCGAACTCGTTGCTGCCGCTCTACACCGAACGTCCCGACCGCGAGAGCCGGGACCGACTGGAGATCCTCACTGCGTTGATCGGCGCCCCTTCCTTCGACCCGATCTTTCGCGCCGAAATTGTGCGGATTCCCCGTAATCATCCAGTCTTCAGCTGGGGATGCGTCGTCCGAGACTGCGAGCGAGGCCGCTCCGGCGGCTCTCGCCTCTGCAAGGTCCACGGCCTGGAGTGGGCCGGGTCTCGCGCCGCCGGGCGCGGCATGGCGGCCTTCCTGGAAAACGCCCAGCCGCTGGAGGCGGTGGGCTGGCAGGAGGAGGCGGTCTGCCGTCTCTGTCCCGAGCGCCCGGCCTCCCACATCACGCTGCAGCTCTGCGCCCGCCACCATGTGAATTGGAAGTTCTACCGCGCTCAGTCCGCTGGCGAAGCGGATATCGCGGAATGGCTTGCCGACGGAGTTTCCTACCCCGGTTTCGGGAGATGCAGTGTCCTGGTCTGTCCAAGTCTGGCCGCCTCGGGCAACGGCCTGTGCTCCGGGCACGCCACCCGATATGAGAAGGACAGGCGCCCCGCGGGAGTCGAGGTGTCGAAGAACGGCTCCCACGGGGACAAACTGCACGGCAGTTTGGCGCCGGTGAACTGCACCGACGAGGCCGCCTTCCGTGACTGGTGCGTGTCGGCGAAGCCGATCCTCTGGCCAGGACAGATCAATCTGCGGGGGCTGCGGCCACTGCTGCGGGCGGAGATCCAGTACAGCTTGTTCGCCCACACTCAACGCGATCGCCCTGGTCTCTGGGGCCTGTCCTGGCTTCAAAAGCTCGCCAACCTCTGCCGGGAGCAGGAGGCGAACTCTTTGGTCGATCTTGACTTGGAGGACGCCCCACGCTTCTGCGGTGGCATAGTCCGAACCATGCTCCACCTGCTGCGGCAGGTCTACTTCACCCCGGACGACGCCAAAGAGGCTGGGTTCCTGGAGATCGACCATTTCGGAGTGCGCCTGCACCATCGTGCCAGCCACGTCGACCTCACTGCTGTCCCACAGCGCTGGCTGCGGGACCTGCTCTGGGACCACATCGCCGACCTGCTGCGGTCACCAGTCAGCCCGCGGAGTGCGATGCCAATCGACACAGTCCGCCGCGGCATCACAGAACTTGGTGTCTTCCTGGAGATCGACGCCCCCGGAGGGGGCCACGACCCACGGGTGCTGACGGTTGATCACATGCGACGGTTCATCGCCGACCAGCGCCAGCGCGAAAACGAGAAGCTGCCCTCCCTGGCGATGAAGGGCCGGGACGGCAAGCCGTCCACCGTTACTTCCGTCACCCGCAGCGTGGTCTTCAACACCGTCCGAAAGGTGCTGCGCGAGGCAATGGAGACCGGCAGGGCCGAACAGATTCACCTGCAGCGGGAGTTCATCACCGAGATGCCTGCCGCCGGCGGCGTCACGATCCGGGCCCGCCGCCCGTTTCCCGACGAGGTCGCCCGCGCGCTCGCGGACGAGGTGAACCTGAACCGGTTCGCTGAGGATTACGACCCTGAGGATCAGGGAGTACGCGACATCTGGGAGGCCATCGTCATCACTGGCCGGCGCAGTGGCGAGGTGCTGAACCTGCGCTGGGACTGCATCGGCCGCTACGGCGGACTACCGATGTTCTGGCACGACCAGACCAAGGTCGGCAACTACGACGTCGCGATCCGCATCCCCGAACGACTCTACAACCTGATCGTGGCCCGGCAGAGCAAGACGATGGATCGCTATTTCGCCCGCTTCGGGCGCCGGCCCACCGGCGCCGAGCGCGCGAACATGGCGCTTTTCCCCAGCAAGGTCCGTAACCCTGACGGCACGATCTCGATCTCCTACCAGTGGTTCCACAGTCGCTTCAAACCCTGGACTGACGACCTCGATCTGGGACGCTTGGTCCCCCACCAAGCTCGGCACACTCTGGCTACTAGCCTGCTGCGGCACGGCGCGACCCTCACGCATATCCGCCGTTACCTCGGCCAGGTCTCCGACCGGATGGCCGAGCACTACGTCCATCTGACCAGCGACGACCTGGAGAACGTCCTCCAGCACGTCTGGGTCACGGGCCCCGGCACTGCCCAACCCGGCGAACTCCTTGCTGGAGAGACCGCCCCGCTCACCCGTGAGCGGGCCCAGGCTCTCGCCATCGATCTCGCCCGCCGCAGCACTCCCGCCGAGGGCGGCTTCTGCACCTTCCAGCCCGTCGTGGACGGCGGCGCCTGCCCCTGGAACCTCGACTGCCACAACTGCGACAAGTTCGTACTCTCCGGCGCTGACCTCCTCTATTGGCGACGGAAGCGCGAACAGTGGCGACTGCTGGCCGAGGGTGCCCCCGACGACGCCACGGCCGATTATCTCCACCGCCACTTCGAGCCCACCGCCCGCGCTATCGACGGGCTGGAGAAGGCCCTGGCCGGTCTCGGCCTCCTCGATGACGCCCTCGCCCTGGACCTGCGCAAACCCCAGGACTATTTCCACCGCATCTGGTCCACCGCCTTCCGCGCCGCCGACCTCGCCGACGTGGGAGACGACGAGCAGAGCGAGTACAGCGATACGTGCACAACCGACATCGACCCCGAGCAGGACATCGCATGAAGACCGCTGCAGTTCCCGAATCCCGCACAGCCGCAGCTCTGGCTGCCCGCCGCCACAAGACCGAGACGGCTCTGAAGCGGGTCCGCGAAGCCATCACCCGGCTCCGGCGCGAGAAGGCCCAGATTAGCGTCGCCGCCGTTGCCCGTCGCGCGGACGTCTCCCGCACTTTCCTCTATGACAATCCCGAGGCCAGAGCCGTCATCGCCTCCGCACTGGCCGAGGCCGGAGGCCTCCGAACCCAGTTGCTCGCCGACCAGGACGAGGAACGTCAGGCAACCTGGCGCGAACGCGCTCTGAACGCTGAAGACGCCCTCAAGGCCACCCACGGCGAGATCCTCACCCAGCGGACCCGTATCGGTGAACTCCTTGGCCAAATCCGGGACTTGGAAGCCGAGTGGACCGAGGAAGCCATCCAAAGGATCACCACCGAGAACACCACCCTCAAGCAACGAGTCCGTCAGCTCACGGCCGACAACCGAACGCTCGACGAGCGACTCAAGGCCGCCCGCTCCAACCTCCGCTTCCAGGACCGCCGCGTCGCTGACCTCGAGGCCCGCATCACCGACCCTGGAGCAGTCACCTGATCGTGTTCCGCTGACCAGATCGCGGCCCGTCCACCGTCCCGGTGGACGGGCCGCCCCATGAGACCATCCAGACGAACTCCAGCAACGGCCCCAACTCCCCGTCGCGGACATGTAGTCTATGAAACGTCGCAGTTCAGAGCCGGTTCATGAGCTCCTGCGGTCGGTAAAGCGGACAACGCGCACAACAGCCGTCCGGACCGCGCCGCCGCACTGCCGCCCGACCAGCGCGAACGCCTCGCCGCGAAGTACCGGGCCGCGCGCGACGTCCTGTGGGCCGCGATCGACCGCCGCGACATCGAGACCGTCGTCGGCATCGTCAACCCGGCACTGCTGCCGGAACTCGCCGAGCGGCCGGCCCCGTGACCGACAGCGGGCGGGGCAGCGGCCGACGCCGGACCGGCGACCACTTTTCCCCGTGGCCCAGCCCGTAAGCACCGGGTGCGGTCCGGTCCGGACGCACCGGCGTCACCGGTGCGTCCGGCCCGTAAGCACCGGCGCGGGGCCGCGCCCATCCCTCGGCCACGCCGTGGGGGGCCGGCCGGGCCCGCTCCGCCGGGGTCAGCTGTGGGGGCCCTGGTGCGGGCGGATCTGCTGCGGTCGCAGCCGCTCGCGCTGGGAGGTCCGCTCGATCTCCTCCGGCTCCTGGTCCTCCGGCTCGTACTCGTACTCCACCGGGTGCGCGTTCTGGTGCCCGGGGCCGTGGTCGGCCGGGGTGTCCTCGCCCAGCTCCTGGCGAATGTGCCAGGCACCGGCCCGGGGCTGCGGCTGTTGCGGCGCCGGCGGTTCCTGCGCGCGCCGGCGGCGACCGTAGACGACGGCCATGACGAGGCCGATGACGATGATGACGCCGATCACCGCGGGAACGATCCCGACCAGGTAGTCGCGGGCCACGGCGATGTTTTCTTCGCTCAGTACCCTCATGTCTGTCGGCTACCCCGTGGACCAGCGCTGATTCACGGTGGCCCGTACCGATACGGCGACCGCGGCGAAGGCGGTGACGCGTCGTGACCGGCCCGGGCGCACGGGTGACGGGGTCCGGGGCCGGTCAGTGGCGCAGGGTGCGGCCGTGCCGGCCGCGGGGGCGCACGCCGTCCGCGCTCTGGGCGATCAGCAGCACCGAGATCACCGCCAGCACGATCTCCAGCGTCAGGCCGGCCGCGGTGTGGCCGCCGTCGGCCAGCAGCTTCGACAGCGCCTCGACCAGCAGGACGAAGCCGACCGCCAGCCCGACCCAGCCCAGCGGCTTGATCCAGCGCGACGACCGCCCCCGCGCGCCGGGCTCGGACCGTTCACCGGTGTTCGGCGTGTTGTTCGCCATGACCCCGATTCCCCTTTCCGTTTCCGCCCGTCCGCCGGCCCGGTAATGCACCGTACGCGGCCTCAGGAACTGACGACTTGTCAATACGCCTGCCCCGGAAGGCGGGACCGAAACGACGGGCGGAACGGCGCGGGGAAACCGGCGGACGAAATCGGGGTACGAAAGCGCCGCGGGCGGCGCCCCGGAGGTCCGGGGCGCCGCCCGCGGCGCGTCACTGTGGTGTCCCTCGCTCACCGTACGGCGTGGAAGCCGTGGTCAGGGCGGTGGATCACCATCGGTACCAGCGGCTGCGGCCGCCACCGGAACCCGAGCGCATCACGAAACCCAGCAGCCAGACGACCAACACGATGATCGCCACCCACCAGAGGATCTTGACGGCGAATCCGACGCCGAAAAGGATCAGTGCGAGAAGCAGTACCAGAAGAAGCGGACCCATTGTTATCAACCTCCTGGGCCACCTGTGCCCCGGGGTTTCGCCGTCACTCCACATTCGTGGCGGGCGGCGGATACCGGGTCCGCTCCGTCCGGCGGATCAGCGCGCGGTCAGCCCCTGGCGGCGACCGAGCGGCGGCGCAGGGCGTAGCCGACGCCCGCCGCGGCGACCACCACGAGGGCCGCGCCGGCGGTCAGCGGGCCGGACGGCAGGCCGGAGCCGGCCGACAGCTGCTGGGTGTCGGAGGCGAACGTGATGCCGCCCGACGTCGGGTCGCCGGACTCGATGTCGCCGTGGTGCGGGATGGGCCGGACCGAGGCGACCGAGCCGTCGGTGTTCAGCAGCACCTGCTGGTCGTTGGGGTGGCGGAAGTCCATCAGCGCCGCCAGCGAGTTGGCGCGGGCGTCGAAGGAGGAGTCGCCGATGCGGCCGGTGTGCCAGTTGTCCTCGATGAAGTGGATGATCGAGGTCTGCTCCAGCGGCGTGTGGTTGACCGCGTCGGTCCTGGTGAACGGCGAGATCAGCAGCATCGGCAGCCGCGGCCCGGGACCGCAGCGGTCCTGGTAGCCGGCGACTGCGGCCGGTCCGGCCTGGCAGCCGGCGGCGTCGACCGTCTTGCCGTTGACGACGGTGGTGTCCTTCGAACCGTTCTTCGGCGGCGCGTAGACGTGGTCGTACCAGCCGTCGGAGTCGTCGTAGGCCACGACGACCGCGGTGTCGGCCCACTGCGGCGACTTCTGTACGGCGTTGACCTCGTTGACGATGAAGTGCTGCTCGTCGATCGGGTCGGAGTAGCCGGCGTGCCCGTCCTGGTAGGCGGGCGCCTTGAGGAAGCTGACGGCGGGCAGCTTGCCGGCCGCGGCGACCTTGTTGAACCAGCTCAGGTCGTAGTTGTGGTTGGCCTGGCCGTTGTGGCCGACCTCGTCCAGCGACACCGGGGGCAGGTGGTGCGGGTTGGCGGTCGACTTGTAGTAGTTGAACGGGTCGTGGTGCGGGCTGTAGTCCTCGACCGGGTTGCCGGCCACGTTGGCGTGGGTGACCGAGGCGCACTTGGCGTAGTCGCCGGACTTGCCGTCCCACGCGGTGCCCGGGGTGAAGCCGCCCTGGAACCAGCCCCAGCTGATGCCCTTGGCGTTGAGCAGGTCGCCGATGTTGCGGCCGGTCAGCTCACCGAGCGCGTCGGTGGCGGTGTGGTCGGTGTCCGAGCAGTCGTCGAACGCCGGGTCCGGGTCGTTGATCATGGTGCCGACGCCCTGAGCGTTCGGCGAGGCCACGGTGTACGGGTCCGGGGTGGCGGTCTGCTTCGGGTCGGTGGTGCCGGAGGCCGGGTCGGTGGAGATGATCCCGTGCGTCTGCCCCGACGCCAGCTCGATCGCGCCCGGCGAGGAGGGGCCGTAGGCCGAGCCGAACGAGTTGTCCGACAGCGTGTAGTGCTGGGCGTAGTTCCACAGCGCGGTGACGGTGTTGCCGTCGAAGTAGTCCATCGACAGGCCGGGCTCGCCGAACAGGCCGCCCGAGCACTTGCTGGTCTCGGTGCTCTGGACGAACTGGTCCGCCTTGCCGCCGTCGTAGGCGTACTGCTCGGGGCTGTAGGAGTGGTTCTGGTCGCAGGTGACCGCCTCGGCGGGCGTCAGCCGCTGCGGCGCGTACTCGTTGGCGTTGCTGGTGAGGTTCCCGGAGGTGACCAGGTTGTTGACGTCCTTGGGCGTGCGGGGGGACGCGGTGAACCGGGTGCCGTCGGTGTTGGCGGCCTTCGGGTAGGTGCCGAAGTAGTGGTCGAACGAGTTGTTCTCGTCGAACAGCACCACGACGTGCTTGATGGGGGTGGCGGTGGCGGCTATGCCCCCCTGGTGGGCGGGAACCGCGGATGCCGGAGCGGAGGCGGCCGCTGCCGCCAGGACCGCGGCGCCCGCCATTCCTCCCCAGCGGGCGGCTCGGCGTCTGGCGCCGGACCGTGTGCCCCTGCTCATTCGGTGTCTCCTTCGCCGGTGGTCGGCCCGGACGGCACGCCGCGACGGCGGCCGGCCGGGCTCTGAACGCATCACCATGTCACGGAGGTGAACACCGGGTCACGATTGACCAGGGATGTCTTGACCTACCTTTGACTTGAACCTGACATGCGGCGCCGCCGTCCGGGGCACGGCCCCGGATCAGGACCGTTCCAGGCCCAGTTCCCGCAGGAAGGCGGCGTTGTCCGGCTCGCGCTCCAGGAACTCGCGCACCATCCGGTCGCCGTCCGCACTGCCGCCGCGCTCCAGCACCAGCCGCCGGTACCGGTCGCCGGTCGCCGGGTCCAGGGCGCCGGCCGCCGCGAACCGGGTGTACATGTCGTCGCCCAGCACCCGCGACCACAGGTAGCCGTAGTACCCGGCGTCGTAGCCGAACAGGTGGCCGAAGCCGGACTGGAAGTGGGTGCCCGCCAGGTACGGGATGCCGTGCAGGGCGTGCACGTCCCGCAAAGCGGCCGTCGTGTCGCCGCCGAAACCGGGGGAGTGGTAGGCGAAGTCCAGGGTGGCGAAGAAGATCTGACGCATGGTCGCCACGCCCGAGCCGGCCTGCTTGGCGGCGATCATGCCCTCCAGCAGCTCCTTGGGCAGCGGCTCGCCGGTCTCGTGGTGCCGGGCGAACCGGTTGAGCACGGTCGGCTCCCAGCACCAGTGCTCCAGCATCTGCGACGGCGCCTCGACGAAGTCGCGCTCGGTCGCGGTGCCGGCGAACCGGCCGCGCTCGGTGCGCGTCAGCGTCCCGTGCAGGACGTGGCCGAACTCGTGGAAGAGCGTGACGACCTCGCTGTGCCGCAGCAGCGACGGCTGCCCGGCGGCCGGCTCGGTGAAGTTGGCGACGATCGCCGAGACCGGCCGCTGGTAGCCGCCGTCGGCCCGCCGCCGCGCCCGCTGGAGCGAGAAGGCCGCCGCGTGCTTGAACTTGTTGGGCCGCGGAAACAGGTCCATGAAGAACCGGGCGAACGGCTCGCCGCCCTCCCGCCCGCCTCCGCCGTCCTCGGCGCCGCCGCTCCCCGCGGCGTCCGTGACATCCGTGACGTCGAAGGCGCGTACGTCCGGATGCCAGACCGGGACGTCGGGCCGCTCGGTGAACCGCACCCCCAGCACGTCCCGCATGACGCCGAACAGCCCGTCCAGGCAGGCGTCCAGCGGGAAGTACTCCGCGATCCGCAGGTCGTCCACGGCGAACCGGGTGCGCTTGAGCCGGTTGAGCGCGAAATCGTAGTCCCACGGCTGCACGTCCCGGCTGCCGACGGCCGCCTCGTTCGCGTCCGCGTACTCCGCCAGGTCGGCGGCGGCCTTCACCGCGACCTTGGACCGCAGGTCGTCCAGGAACGCGGTGACCGCCTCCGGCCGCCCGGCCATCCGCGGCTCGACGGCGTACGCCGCCCACGAGTCGTAGCCCAGAATCCGGGCGATCTCCGCGCGCACCGCGATGGCCCGCTCCAGCCGGGCGACGTTGCGCGGACCGCCCTTGCGCTGGTTCTTCGCCATCAGCTCGCGCCGCAGCGCGGAGGAACGGGCGTTGGCCATGAACGGGACGTACTGCGGATAGTCCAGCGTGACCCGGTAGCGCTCCCCGGCGCGTTCCAGACCGGCGACGAACGCATCCGGCAGCCCGGCCAGGTCCGCGCGGTCCACCTCGATGCCGTCGTCCCACTCGGCGATCTCCTGCTCGAACCGCGAGCCGATCTCCACCAGTTCGTCGAACAGGGCCCGCAGTCCGGCGCGTTCGCCGCCCGACAGCTCGAAACCGTTGCGCCGGTAGTCGCGCAGGACGCGCTCCAGCAGCCGGGCCTCCTCACCGGTCAGCGCCGCGGCCGCGCCGGTGCCGGCGAACTCCTTGACCGCGCGGTACTGCTCCTCGTCGAACCCCAGGCCCACCTGGTACTTGCCGAGCTTCTCCTCCCACTCCCGCGCGGTCTGCCGCAGCGCGTCGTCCGGGGAGGTGTAGGACAGGAACGTCCAGGCGCCGGACGCCTTGACCACCGCCTCCTCGGCCTCCTCCAGGGCCAGCACCGTGTTGGCGAAGTCCCGTTCGGCGGCCGGGATCGCGGCGACGGCGGCGACGGCGGCGTCGCACTCGGCCATGGCGGCCCGGCAGGTCTCGGCGAGCAGGTCCGGGGTGAGCGCGGAGTAGTCCGGCAGATCGTGGTCCATGGCCGCAGCGTAGGACAATCCCCGCGCCCGTCGCGGGGATTGCCCCGGGTCCGCCGAGCCACTCATCCTGCGGCGTGGGCGGGGTGGGTGCCGGTTTCTGGCTTCCGGGTACCGGCTTCCGGGTGCCGGGTTCTGGCTTCCGGACGGTGGCCCGGGCACGGGCGGACCCGGCCCGGTTCGCCCGGGGTGGTGGTTACCGGCCGCCGCCGAACAGCCGGGCGACCAGCCGGAAGGGCGCGGACACCACGGTGCCCACCGCGTTCCCCACCGATGACAAGACCTCCGCGATCGTTCGGAACACCGCTGCCGCCTCTCCTGGTCAGTCCTCGTCGTCGTCCTCGTCGTCTTCGTCAGCCTCGTCGTCTTCGTCAGCCTCGTCGGCTTCGCCGTCCTCGCTGTCTTCGTACTCGTCGTCCTCCGGCTCCTCGCCGCCGTCCTCGTCGCCGTCCTCGTCGGCCGTCGCGTCCTCGTGCGAGCGGACGATCTCGCCCTCGCGGATCTCGCCGCGCCAGCCCTCGGCGTCCTCGGTGGAGAAGGTGACGTACCGCTGGAAGTGCTTGAGGTCCAGCCGCATGCGGCGGCCCTGGGCGCGCCAGAGGTTGCCGGTCTTCTCCAGGAAGCCGGACGGGTAGTACTCGACGACGAGCACCACCCGGGTCAGCGTCGGGGCGAGTTCGTGGAAGCTGACCACGCCGTGGGTGGTGCCCTTCGGGCCCTCGGTCTTCCACACGATGCGGTCGTCCGGCAGCTGCTCGACCACGGTGGCCTTCCAGCTGCGCATCGACGGGCCGATCTTCATCTTCCAGTCGCTGGTGATGTCGTCGTCCTTCGAGACGCTCCGTACGCCCTTGGTGAACTCGTCGAACTTGTCGTACTGCGTCCAGTGGTCATAGGCGGTCCGCAGCGGGACGCCGACCTCGACCGCCTCCACGATGCTGGTGGCCTTCACGTCACCAGGACCGTCCTGGGAGCCGCCGGACTGCTTCTCGCTCTTGTCACCGGAGGACAGCCCTGGCACCTTGTCCTTCACCTTGTTCATGGTCTCTCCCGCCGCGGCGCTCACCGGGGAGTCGCCCTTGAGGATGCGTGAACCGATCTTCAGCGGACTGCCGTTCTCCGCCGAATCGGTCAGCGCCCCGGTCAGGTCGGTCAGCTTGTCGCCGGCCTTGGACGCCATGTCGTCGATCCTGGCGCTGACGAACTTGCCGACCTCCTCCTTGACTCGGCCGAGTATCGGATGGTCGGGGGTCTGCTGTTTCGCGGTGGCCATCTACGGCTCACCTCCCGCGCTGGGAACGGCTGGTGGACTTGCGCGCGGCCGGCTTCTTCGCCGCCGCGCTCTTCTTCGCCGGCGTCGCACGGCCGGACGGCTTCGCGGCTGCCTTCTTCGGCGCGCCCGGCTTCTTCTCCGGCGACTTCGGCGGGCTCTTGGGCGGGCTCTTCGACGGGCTCTTCGGCGGAGGACGCCGCCCGCCGCCCGCACCGCGCCGGGAGGCCGGGGCCCGCTCCGGCGGCTCCTCGTCGTCCTCCGCTGCGTCGTCGGCCTCGTCGTCGGTGTCGTCGCCGGCTTCGTCCTCGGCGTCGTCGTCCACTTGGTCCTCCGGCGCGTCGTCGGTTTCCTCGTCCGCTTCGTCCTCCGGCGCGTCGTCGCGCTCCTCGTCGGGCTCGTCGGACTCCGGCTCGTCCTCGTCGGTGTCGTCCGCCTCGTCGTCGGCGCCGTCCTTCGCCTCGCCGCCGCCCACGGCACCGGTGAGGCCGCCGAGGCGCCTGCTGACCGCGGCTCCGACGGCGGTACGGGCGGCCTGGTAGACCTCACCGCGCAGCTGGTCGCCGAGCGCGGCGACCTGCGGGACGGTGCGCAGCCGGCGCGCGCCCTCGATGAGGAGCTGGCGTGGTTCGAGGCTGCGCCCCATCAGCAGGGCGGCCCCGGTGAGTGCGAGTCGTCCCTTCTTCGTGCGGCCGAGCACATAACCACCCGCCAGGGCCGCGGCGATGGTCACCTTCGTCTGGTCGTCCATCAGGCGTCGCCTCCTTCGCTGTCGTGCGAGTGTCGAGCGAATGTCGAGCACTCTCCGGGAGGCTGGGTACCCCCGGATGGCCCAGTGCGGCGCCGCTCGCCATGTCGCCTGTCAGCGGCCCCTCCGGGGGCGTCCCCGCCACCGGTCCGCCGGTTCTCCTGCGCGGACGGTGACCCGCTCCCATAGCATCCAGTCTGGTATCAATCCGGCAAAAGGTACAACGGGCAGCCGGATGCCCCGGCAGGAAGGACCCGTCATGGACCGTGGAACGCCGACATCCGCCCAGCTCAGTGGTGGCGCGCAGCCGCCGGCGGACGAATTCCAGGACTCGCGCCCCCCGACCCGCTCCCGGCGGTCGCCGACCCCGGTCGCGGTCGACCGGACGGCCTACGAGGAGATCGTCCTCGAACCGCACATCATCCTGGGCGAGAACTGACCGCTGGTCCCGGGCGGGAACTGATCACCGCCCGGGGCGGGAGCCGGTCACGCACGTCGTGACCGCCGCCGGCCCCGGGGCGGGGCCTCATGCGGTGCGGCCTGAAGTGGTTGGCGCCGGCCTGCGGTGGCCGGTGCGGACCTGAGGGGCGCGGACCTGCGACGGTGCGGGCCCGATACGACCGGTGGCACGGAGCGCCTCGTGCGGGTTCGCGAGGATCGGGTCGGCCGTACGCCACCCGTCCGTGTCAGGGGCCCCGGCCGGTGCCGGGCACGCCGCCGGCCACCGGCCGGGCCGAACGGCTGTGCGGGCGCGCGGCAGGGTCCCGCCGGCGACGGTGCGCGGTGCGGTGAGCCATGCGGTGCGGTGAGCCGTGCGGTGCGGTGACTGTACGGCGCCGTGGACCGTGCGGTGCCGTGGACCGTGCGGTGCCGCCGACGTGCGAAGCCGGGCCGGCCCGGGCCGTGGTGTCGCGCGCCGCATGCTCGGACGAGCGCGGGGTATCCGACAGTCATGTCGTCCGGCGGAATTCCGAATGACGCCTCCCCCTTCGTCTCCGAAGGCGTCGGCGTGCCGGATTCCCGCGCGGCCGTCGTGACATCGCCGCACGGTCTCCCCGGCTCCCGGTGGAAGCAGGGCGCCGAGCCGCTCGCCGCTCCGGCGGTGTGGCGGCCGGTCGCGCGCGCACCGCGGGGCGGTCGTCGGTACACGTCGGAACCGCGCCACCCGGTGGCCGGGCGCCGCACGTCCGGCGTTCACGTTCCGGCGGCCCGGCGGACGGGCGCGTGGCAGAGGATGTCCGGCGGATCGGTGGCCGGATCGCGCGAAGTGGTGGGCGAATCGGGCTGATCCGCCGGCGGCGGGTCCTGTCGAGGAGGCGAACGGGTGGAAGGGTACGAGATGTCGCAGGGCGAGCGGCGTGCTCTCCAGGCGATCGAGGACACGCTGCGCCTGGAGGCGAGCGGCCTGGACCGGCGGCTGAGGGAGATGACGCCCGGACTCTGGCTGAGGTTGCGCCGTCGCGCCGGACAGCCGCTCGCGGGCCTGGCGATCCTGTTCGGCGTCGCCTCCGCGGTCCTGCTGGTCACCGCGATGCGCAGCTCCAGCATCGGCGTCGTCTGGGGCTTCGCCGCCTGCTGGACGGCGACCCTGCTGACCACCGCCGTGGTCTCCCGCAGCGCCGCGGCCCGGCGCCAGGCCCCGGCCGGCTGACACTCACCGAGCGGTGGGCGGTGCTGTTCTCCGCAGGCGGACACCGGTGGCCCGGTGGGCGGCGGGCTCGGTGGACGACGGTGAGCCGCCGGCGCCGCCCGCCCCGACCACGCCCCCATCCACCGGCGCCGCCCGACCCGTTCCGACCCCAGCCCCGACCTGCCTCCGCCGACCTGCCTCCGCCGAACCGCCTCCGCCGACCTGCCTCCGCCGACCTGCCTCCGCCGAACCGCCTCCGCCGACCTGCCTCCGCCGAACCGCCTCCGCCGAACCGCCGTCGCGCCCTCAGGTCTTGCCCGGTTCGGCCGAGCGCCGGCCGCCGATCACATCGGTGAGCGCCACCGCCAGGGCCGCCAGTACGAACGCGCAGGCGATCTCGACGCCGAGCTGGAAGGCGCCGGCCCAGTCGCCGTGGTGCGAGGCGACGTGCGAGAAGAACAGCGACCCGACCGCCGCGATGCCGACGGCCGAGCCGATCCGCTGTGCCGTCTGGAGCACGCCGCCGGCGCTGCCGGCCCGCACCACGTCGACGTCGCGCAGCGTCAGCGTCTGGTTGGGGGAGATCACCAGCCCGCTGCCGATGCCGGCGAACAGCAGCGGAGCCGCCGTCAGCCACCCCACCCCGCGCCCCGATCCCACGTGCACCGCGACCGCCGCGCCGACCAGTCCGACAAGCACCATGGACAGTCCGCCGACCACCAGCGGCCGGCCGATCCGGTGCACCACCCGGCCGCCGACCGCCGCCGCCACACCGGAACCGAGTGCGAACGGCGTGATGGCCAGCCCGGCGTCCAGCGCGGTGTAGCGCAGGCCGCTTTGCAGGTACAGGGTGAAGATGAAGAAGATCGCGGTGAATCCGGCGAAGTACACCAGCGACAGCGCGGTGCCCAGCGTGTACGAACGCGCCCGGAACAGCACCATGTTGACCACCGGCTCGCCGCGCCGCCCGTAACGCCGTTCCCACAGCACGAAGCCGGTCAGCAGCAGCGCGGCGCCGACCAGCAGCAGCCACTTCGCCGAGCCCTTCCACTGCTCCTCCTGGACGAACGGCAGCAGGAGCAGCACCGTCGAGCACCCCAGCAGCAGGACGCCGACCGGGTCGAAGTCGCCGCGCATGCGCTCGCGTTCGGCCCCCGAGGTGTCGGGCGCGGGCAGCAGCCGGTAGGCCAGCGGCAGCGCGACCAGACCGATCGGCAGGTTGACGTAGAACACCCACCGCCAGCCCTCGGAGGTGCCGAACGCCTGGATGAGCAGGCCGCCGAGCAGCGGGCCGACCGCGGTGGACAGGCCGATGGTGGCGCCCAGCAGGCCGAACGCCCGGCCGCGTTCGGCGCCGCGGAACAACTGCTGGATGAAACCGGAGTTCTGCGGTACCAGGATGCCGCCCGCGATGCCCTGCAACAGCCGGGCGCCGACCAGCCACCCCTCGTTCTGCGCCGCGCCCACCAGCGCGCTGGTCACGGTGAACAGCGCCAGGCCCGTCATGAACACCGCCCGGCGGCTGCGCGCGTCGCCCAGCCGACCGGCCGGCACCAGCACCAGGCCGAACGTCAGCGCGTATCCCGACAGCACCCACTGCAACGCGCTGTCGGAGGTGTGCAGACCCGAACGGATGGACGGCAGCGCCACGTTGACGATGCTGACGTCCAGCAGCGTCATGAATCCGGCCACCAGGCAGACCGCCAGCGCCGGCCAGCGGTTGCCGAACGGCGCCGACCCACCGGTTCCGCTCCCATCGGCTCCGGTTCCTGCTCCGGCTCCGGTTCCGTCGGTTCCCTTCCGGCCGCCCGCCCCGCCGCCGTGCGCGGAGTGCGACGGGGAGTCGTCCGATGGTCGGCGCGGTGAGGTCACGGCTGCTGCCTTTCGTCGACGGTCGTCGTTCGGCCGGGCGGCCGGGCGGCCGGTGAGGGCGGGGGTACGCGGCGTTCGTAACGGATCATGGCGGATCGCGGCACACCCGCCGCCGCACCCGGCGGCCCGGCGCGTCCCGCTCGCGCCGGCCTCCCGCCCGCTGCCGTGCTCTCCCTGCCCTGTCCCCGGGCTGCCCCTGCCCTGCCCGGACATCCCGGACGGCTGCCCCGGCCGGTCACCGCGAAACGGCACCGGGCGGGCGTCGCGGCCCGGCGTCCGTCGCCCGTACGCCGGGGGAACGTGCGCGCACGGCGGTCGGCGCGGGCGTGCGGAGTGCGCCCGGGGGCGGGCCGCGCTCCCGCACACCGGGCCGCGGGGATTTTCCCCGGCGCAACCCATGGAAAGAAAGGTGAAGTCCACACGATCCGACCAATGCAGACAGGGGAGGCCAAGGGTGGCGGAGAGGACGACAGTGCCGGAACGCACCGACGCGCGAGTTCACATGACGCGACGACGGCCCCACACCGGCGACCAGCCGCTCGATCCGCACCGCGGCCGCCCCCGCCCGGTTCCCGGCTCGGACGTGACGGGTCGTGCGGTCACCGCGAACGCGGGCGGCGCGGTTGCCGCCGTCAGCGGTCGCGCGGTCGGCGCCGGGAGCTGGACGTCCGTCACCGGCACCGGCCGCACCGGCACCCGCACCCGCTCCACCGCCATCGGCCGCACCGGCATCGGCCGCACCGGCATCGGCCGCACCGGCACCGGCCGCACCGCCATCGGCTCCGCCGGCCACGGCGACCGCGGTCCGGGCGCGCGGTGACCGGCCGGGCCGTCCCCGACGGGGCGATCCGGGTCCGGCGCTTCACCGGTCCCGGCGGGGCGACGCTGCACCTGGCCGTCGCCCGTGCCGACCCCGCCCGGCGCGCCTTCCCGGCCCACGGCGCCCTGCGGTGGTGCGCCGGCCGGGTCGGTGACGCCGAGGCCCGCAGACTCGCCCGGCGACTCGCGCACGAGTCCCGCGTCACCCACGAGATCCACCGCACCGGTTTCCGCGGCGCCGCGATCGTGGTCACCGGCGCCGCGCCGGACGACCGCGTGCTGCTGCGTACCGTCGCCGAACTGCTGAACCGTCAGCGTGGCGACCTGCTCGCCGGGGTCGGCGCCGGGGTGACGGCCGCCGCCATGCGGGAGTTGGGCGCGCTGACCCCGTACGTGCTGGACACCGCGGCCCACCGCGTCGACCCCAGCACCGCCACCGCCCACGGTGTGCTGGGCGCCGTCGAGGCGTGGGCGCCGGGCCCGGTCCACGGGCTGCGGGTCGTGGTGCACGGGATCGGCAAGGTCGGCACGGTCGTCGCCGCCCGGCTGGCGGAGGCCGGCGCGCTGGTCGTCACGCACGACGTGCGGCCGGGCGTGCGGGTGCCGGGCTGCGTACCGTCCGACGACTGGCGGCACGACCCGTTCGACGTGCTGGTGCCCTGCGCGGTCGGGCCGCTGGTCGACGCCGCGCTGGCGCACCGGCTGCGCTGCGGCGCCGTCGTCGGACCGGCGGAGGCGCTGCTGGACGACGAGGCGACCGTCTCCGGCATCCTGCACCACCGGGGCATCGACTATCTGCCGGCCCCGCTGGTCGGCGCCGGTGCCGCCCTGCTCGACTCGGTAGCCCGGCACGCCCCGCACGCGCTGCGCGCCGCGACCCCCGACGAGCTGTACGGCTTCGCCCGCTCCACGGTGCGGCACGCCGCCGCCGACCTCGCCCGGGCCGCCCACCACGCGGACACTTCACCGGCCGCCCTGCTGCTGGGCCGGCCGCTGATACCGGGCGACGGGATACGCGGCGCCGAGTTCCAGCCGCTCACCGGAGGACGGAGGCTGCCGGTGCGGTGAGGGACGGTGGCGGAGGAAGGACGCCTCCGGCGGCGGGGCGTCGGTGCGGTAAGGGACGGTCGCGGGGGAACGGAGGCGGGGGAGGGCACGGCCCCGGGAATGGGGGCGCCGGTGCGACGTCAGCCGTTGGGCACCGCCCGCACGATGCCGGCCTCCTGCGTCCGCCCGGACGACCTCAGCCCCCGGCTCCGCCTGCGTGACCGCCTCCGGGTCCGCCTGCGTGACCGCTCCCCGGCTCCGCCCCCAGGAACCTCAGCCGCGCGGGGCCTGGGCGATGCGGATCAGGTTGCCGGACGGGTCCCGGAACGCGCAGTCCCGTACGCCCCACGGCTGGTCGGTCGGCTCCTGGAGGACCTCGGCGCCCTTGGCGCGTACCGACTCGAAGAACGCGTCCACGTCGTCGGTGCGGAACAGCACGCCCGGCAGTGAACCCTTGGTCAGCAGTTCGAGGAGTGCGTCGCCGTCGGCGGCCGGGCGGCCGCCGTGCGGCTGGGAGAGCACGATCTCGACGTCCGGCTGCTGGGGAGAGCCCAGGGTGACCCAGCGGAAGCCCTCGTTGGCGACGTCGTTGACCACCCGCAGACCGAGCGCGTCGCGGTAGAACGCCAGCGCCTCGTCGGGGTCGTGCACGGTGATGAAGAAGTGGGAGACCGAGATGTTCATACGACCACGCTAGAGCCCGCCGGCCTGCGGTGCTTCTTCGTTCCTGCTCGGTGCGGCAGCCCCGGCCCGCCCCCGGCTCGGCCGGCCGCTCGCCTTCGCCACGCAGGCCGGCACCGGCCGGGCCGCCGAGTGGTCGCCGGCGCGGTACGCGCTCGGGCTGAGGCCGACGAGTTCGGTGAAACGGGCGCTGAACGACCCCAGCGACGTACACCCCACCTCGACGCAGACCTCGGTCACCGACAGGTCGCCGCGCCGCAGCAACGCCTTGGCCCGCTCGATCCGCCGGGTCATCAGATAACCGTACGGACTCTCCCCGTACGCCGCCCGGAAACGGCGGGAGAAGTGCGCCGACGACATGAACGCCGACCGGGCCAGCGTGGGCACGTCCAGCGGCCGGGCGTACTCGCGGTCCATCAGGTCGCGCGCCTTCCTCAGTCGCGCGAGCTCCGCCAGCGCCTCCGGTGTCATGCGCCCAGCCTACGGTCGCCGCCCGGCCCGGCCGCACAGCTCGCGCGACGGCCCCGGACCCGCCCGCGAACGGCGGACCTGCCGCGATACGACTGCCGGTGGCGGGCCTTGCCGCGACACGACCACCGGCGACGGGCCCGCCGCGACACGACCACCGCGGACGGGCCTGCCGTGGTACGACCGCGACCGCGACCGCCGGGCGGGCGGGTCAGCCGTCGGCCTGGACCTGGGCGCGTACCTTCTCGCAGGTGCTGCTCAGCAACCGCGAGACGTGCATCTGCGACAGGCCGAGGCGGTCCGCTATCTGCCCCTGGGTCATGCCGCGGAAGTACCGCAGGTAGAGGATGGCCCGCTCGCGGTCCGGCAGGCAGCGCAGGCACGGTTTGGCGGCCTCGCGGTCCAGCACCAGGTCGATGCGGTCGTCGGGCAGGCCGAGGGTGTCCAGCAGCGAGTGCCCGTCGGAACCGGGCGGGGCGAGGTCCAGCGACAGCGTGGAGTAGCTGTGCAGCGCCTCCAGGCCCAGCAGGACGTCCTCCTCCGGCAGCCCGGTGTGCCGGGCGACGTCCGCCACCCGCGGCCCCCGGTCGTCCACCGACACCGCCAGCTCCCCGCAGGCCGCGCGCACCCGGGCCCGCAGTTCCTGCACCCGGCGCGGGACGTGCAGGCCCCACAGGTGGTCACGGAAGTGCCGTTTGATCTCACCGGTCACCGTCGGCACCGCGAAGCTCAGGAACGACGAGCCCTTCGCCGGGTCGAAGCGGTCCACCGCCTTGATCAGGCCGACCACCGCGACCTGCCGCAGGTCCTCCGCCTCCTCGCCCCGGTCGCGGAACCGGGTCGCCAGCCGTTCCGCCACCGGAACCCACTGCTCGATGACCTCGCCGCGCAGGGCGTCCCGCTCCGGCCCGGCGTCCAGCACCGCCATCCGGGCGAACGCCTGGTCGGTGTCGGGGGTGTCGTCGTGCCGCCGCCGCAGCCCGTGGGCCGCCGGGCCTGCGGGGACGGGGGTGCTCGCGGGAACGGGGGGCCCTGCGGGGCCGGGCGTACCCGTGGAGCCGGGGGGCCCGGTGGGACCTGCGGGGCCCGCGGGACCCGCGGAACCGGGGGGTCCGGTGCGGCCGGTGGGGGGCGGACGACGCGGGGAGCCGCTGGGGGAGGTGCGCAACGTGGTCTCCGTGGTCACTCGGGCGGCAGCCCTGATCCGGCGGCCCGCACGGGGCGGTACGACGGACGGGTGTCCTCCGGATGGAGCACACGTAGCCCTTACCCCTACAAATCGGTTGGAATCGGATATCACACCGCGACCCTCGAACGGCCGCGTTCGACTGGCGTGACCGGGTCACCCGTGCTGGCGGGCGGGCCCTCGCCGGACCCCGCCGTCGGCCGGGCCCCCGCCGGCCCGCCGCCCGTCCCATCCCGGCGCGCTCCCGTCCCCCGCGGCGCCGGGATCGCCGGGTGCCCGCCGCCGGACGGGGACAAACGCGCCGGTAGACCGGTATCCGCCCTGGCGTGGGCCGCACGCGCTGTGCGATGGTGGGCGCAGACCGGCCTGGCCCGGCTCATCCCCGCACCGCCACCGTGGTCACGTTCCCCGTGACCACTTCCGGCGCGGGTGCGTCGCCGGACTGCGCATGGTGTCGACCACCGTGCAGCCGGCGGTGCCACGGATGGCGCCGCGGCGGGCCCATGCCCCCAGGGAAGCCCCCAGGGAAGGGGGAACGATGCCGCACACCCTCGCGGTGAGCACCGGACTGCGCGGCGGCGTGTACACGCTGCGCGTCACCGGTGAGATCGATCTCGACTCCTGCCCCCGGCTCGACGCGGCGCTGCGTCTGCCGGTCGGCTGCACCTCCGTGCTGTTCGACATGTCCGAGGTCTCCTTCATGGACTCCTCCGGCCTCAACCTGCTGCTCCGGCTGCGGCTGCGCCTGCTGAAGGCCGACATACGGCTGGTCGTCGTGGGCCTGACCGGCCAGCCGCGCGGCCTGTTCGACCTGGTCGGCGCGCACGAGGTCTTCGGCACCGCGGACCACACCACCCCGCCGCGCCGCGTCACCGCCAGCCCGACCGGCGCCCCGCCGACCGTCCGCAGCCGCCCGCCGGGTGACCGTACGACCCCGGCGCAGTAGGGGGCCCGCCGGGGGGTGCGCCGGGGTGTCCGGGGTGGCCGATGTGACCGGGGTGACCGGCTGGGCGGGGGAGCGGGGGACGGGGAAGGTGGGTTTCCGGCGCGGTGGTGTCCGGGCGTCAACGTCCGGCGCGGTGACCTCCGGTGAGGTGACCTCCGCCACGGTGAGCTTGGCCGCGCTGACGTCCCACCGGGCTGACGTCCCACCGGGCTGACGTCCCACCGGGCTGACGTCCCACCGGGCTGACGTCCCGCCACGGTGATGTCCGCCACGATGGCCCTCCGCACGGTGACGTTGAGGGCTTCGCGTTCGGAACTCCGGCGGCCGGCCCGCATCCGGAATGCGTCCGGCCCGCGTTCGGCCCGCATCCGCAACGCTTCCGGCCCACGACGGAACGCTTCCGCCCAGCATCCGGGAACGCGGCACTCCGACCGTGCCGCGTGCCACGTACCGGTGATGTCCGGTCCCGCCAGGCCACCACGGGGTATGCGACAGGGCGTATCCGACGCCGATCCGGCTGTGCCGTGACCCGGCCGACCCTGGAGCCGCCCCATGACCCCCTTCACCGGGCCCGCCGCCGGGCTTCCCCGCCGGGCAGGCATGACGGCAACGGTTGAGCCCCTCACCGCCGGTGAGCCCGCCGCCGGCGCTTCCGCCCGCCTGCGGTGACCGGCGGACCGCCCGTGCTCGCCGGGGTCGACGTCGGCAGTACGCACTGCAAGGCGGTGCTGTGCGCGCCGGACGGCGGAGTGCTCGCGCGGGCCGAACGTCCGACGCCCGGCGATCCCACCGGCCGCACCTACGACGTCCGGGCCCTCACCGGCGCCGCGCTCGGGGCGCTCGCGGACTGCGTGCGGCACGCCGGACGCCGGCCGGACGCCATCGGGCTGACCGGCATGGCCGAGACCGGCGCGCTGCTCGACGCCGGCGGTGAACCGCTGACCCCCGCGCTGTCCTGGGCCGACCCGCGCCCCGCCCGGTACGCCGACCGGCTGCGCCGCGAGGTCGGCGCCGGGCACCTGCACGCGGTCACCGGGATTCTGCCCTCCGCCAAGGTGCCGCTCGCCAAGTGGCTGTGGCTGGCGGCGGAGGAACCGGGCCTGGTCCGCCGCGCCCGCCGCTGGGCCGGTGCCGCCGACCTGGTCGCCCAGGCGCTCACCGGGGTGGTCGCCACCGACGGCACGTTCGCCCAGCGCACCATGGCGTGGGACCCGCGCGCCGGGGCCTGGCACGAGGACCTGCTGGCCCTCGCCGGGCTCGACGCCGCCCGGATGCCCGACGTGCGCCGCCCCGGCGAGCCGGCCGGCCGCACCGCCGACGGCGTACCGGTGGTGGTCGCCGGCCACGACCACCTGGTCGGCGCCTGGGCCGCCGGGGTGCGCGGGCCGGGACAGGCCGCCGACTCCATGGGTACCGCGGAGGCCGTACTCACCGTCGCCGACCACGCCCCCGACCCGGCGGCCGCCGCCGCGCAGGGCATGTCCTACGGGCGGCACGCCGACGGGGAAGCCTGGTGCGTGGTCGCCGGGCTGCCCAGTTCCGGCGGCCTGGTCGAGTGGTTCTGCGACCGCTTCCTCGGTCTGGCCGACCGCCCGTCCGCCGAACGGTACGCACGCTTTCGCGCGCTGGTCGCCGAGGCCGGCGACGGGCCGACCGGCCTGCTGGTCGAGCCCTACCTCGCCGGCCGGTCCGCACCGCTCCCCGACCGCGGCAGACGGCTGGCGGTGCACGGGCTGGGCGCCGGGCACGGACTGCCGCAGCTGGCGCGGGCGTTGCTGGAGGGCGCCGCGCACCAGGCGCGGTGGATGGCCGACATGCAGGGCGAACTGACCGGCGCCGCACCCGCGAGCGTCACGCTGCTGGGCGGCCCGGTGCGGCTGGCGGAATGGACGGCGATCAAGGCGGCCGTCAGCCCGTGGCGTACCCGGGTGTGCCGGGCCGCCGAGGCGCCCTGCCTCGGCGCCGCGGCCTGGGCGGGCGCCGCGCTCGGCCTGGACCCGACCGCGCTGACCTGCCCGGTTCGGATCCTGAGTGCTCCCGGCGACACCGGGCAGGCCTACCAGCGGGAGCACCGGCAGCGCTTTCTGCCCGCCGTGACCGCACCCCGACCGCAACCGACCGAGGAGAGCCAGCCGTGACCCACCTGCCCGCCCAGCCCGTCCCGGCGCCCACCCCGGCCGACCCCGCTCACGGCGCCGTCCCGGCTGCCCCGGCTCGCCCGTCGGCCGCGGCAGCCACGGCGCCCGTCCCCGCGGAAGCCGTCCCCGGCGGCCGGCCCGTTCCCGCCGCCCGCACGGCCGACGGGAGCGCGGCATGACCTGGAGCGCCGAATCATCCCGGGTGTGCGTGCTGCACACCGTCGCCTCGCTGCCGGCCGTCTTCGGCCCGCTGATCGCCCGCGAGGCGCCGCGCACCGCCGCCTACCACGTGGTCGACGAGAGCCTGCTCGGCGACACGGTCGTGCACGGGCTGCTGCCGCAGACCGTGCGCCGCCTCGCCGCGTACGCCACCCTCGCGCAGGACGCCGGCGCCCGCGCGGTGCTGGTGACCTGCCCGTCCATGGGCCGGGCCGTCGAACTCGCCCGCCCGCTGGCCGGCATCCCGCTGCTGCGCATCGACGAGCCGATGGCCCGTGAGGCGGTCGCCGGCGGGCACCACGTCGGCGTACTCGGCACGCTGCACGCCGCCCTCGACCCCACCGCCGACCTGATTCGCCAGGTCGCCGCCGAGACCGGTGCCGCCGTCGACGTCACCACGTCGGTCTGCCCCGGTGCCCACGAGGCATGGGTCGCCGGCGACCACGCCGGCCACGACCGGCTGATCGCCCAGGAAGCGGTACGCATGACGCACGAGGTCGACGTCCTGGTCCTCGCCCAGGCCCCCATGGCCGAGGCCGTCGCAACCGTCCCCACCGGCGGCATCACGGTCCCGGTGCTCACCTCACCGCTCAGCGGCGTACGGCAGCTGGCGGCACTGGGCTGACGGCGTCCCGGGCCGCGGTGACCGCTCAAGGCGGGAGGCCGGCGGCCCGGCGGCCGGTCGCCCGCGTACGCATTCACGCGGTCGGCGGACGGCTCCAGCCACGCCTGCCACGGCGCCCGGGCCGCCAAGCAGTGCGGGTTGGAGCCGGTTGACCTCGGGCGGGACACCGGTACGGAACGTCGGGACGGAACGTACTGACGGACCGATGTAGCGATGTACCGATGTCCCGACGAGCTGACGTACCGACGTAACAACAGACTGACAGGACTACGGAGCGACGTACCGACAGAACTACGTACCGACAGGACTACGTACCGACCTTCCTACCGACGTCACGCCCCCGGCGGCACCCCCGAGAAATGGGAAGGCCAGCCTTGCAAAGCCGCATTCAACAGCCTAGCCTGTCGAATGTGAGCGAGATCAGGAGAGCCGGCGGCGCGAGCGGTGCCGGCGGGAAGGTCGCGGTCCGGGAGACGGCGACACGGCTGCGGGTCGGGGTGGGGGCGTTCCAGCGGCGGGCCCGCGAGGCCACGACCGAGGGTGAACTGACCGGGCCCGAGCTGACGGCCATGTCGCGGCTGGACCGGCGCGGGCCGGCGACGACCGCCGAGCTGGCCCGGCTGGAGCAGATCACCCCGCAGGCGATGGGGGCCACGGTCGCGAGTCTGGAGCGGCGCGGCCTGGTCGCGCGCGAGCCCGACGCCGGTGACCGGCGCCGGTCGATCCTCACGCTCACCGCAGACGGCCGGAACGCGGTCGGTTCGGGCCGCAGCGCGCTCGTGGACAGGATCGCCGCGGTGCTGGACGCGTCGTTCACCGATGAGGAGATCGCGACCCTCGACGCCGCCGCGTTGCTGATGCAGCGCCTCGCCGATCTCGTCTGACCCGCCCGGAACCCCTGGAGTACGTGATGCCCACCGGTGGCCCCCCGGCCGCTCCCGAGGGGGAGCCCGCGGACGCGGCACGCCGGCGCGGCCCAGCCTTCCCGTACGGATTCACCGCACCGCTGTTCCTCGGATCGGCGCTCAATCCGATCAACAGCTCGTTGATCGCGACCGCCCTGGTGCCGATCGCCCGCGGGCTGGCCGTGCCGATCGGGCAGACCGCCGTGCTGGTCACCGCCCTGTACCTGGCCAGCGCGATCGCCCAGCCCACCGCCGGCAAGGCCGCCGAGGTGTTCGGGCCGCGACGGGTGTTCCTGGTCGGGATCGTGCTCGTCGCGATCGGCGGCCTCGTCGGCGGCCTCGCACCGGACCTGACCACGCTGCTGCTCAGCCGGGTCCTGATCGGGCTCGGAACGTCCTGCGGCTACCCGACGGCGATGCTGCTCATCCGCCGCCGCGCCCGCGACGCCGGCCTGGACCAGCCGCCGGGCGGAGTGCTGGGCGGACTGCAGATCGCCGGCATCGCCACCTCCTCCCTCGGGCTGCCGCTGGGGGGTGTCCTGGTCGGCGCGCTCGGCTGGCGCTCGGTCTTCTCGTCAATCTGCCCGTCGCGGTGATCGCGCTGGTCGCGACGCTGGCCTGGATCCCGCCGGACGGCCCGCCGGACCGCTCCCGCAGCGCCCGCGCCGTCGCCTCCGACCTCGACGTGACCGGCATCGCGGGCTTCGCCGCCGCGATGGCCGCCCTCCTGCTGTTCCTGTTCGAGCTGCCCACCGCGCACTGGTACGTGCTCGGCCTCGCGATCGTGCTGTGGTGCGCCCTCGTGGCCTGGGAGCTGCGCGCCCGCAGACCGTTCCTCGACGTGCGGCTGCTCGCGAGCAACAGGGCCCTGACCAGGACGTACGTGCGTTTCGGGCTGGTGCTGCTGTGCGTCTACGTCGTGCTGTACGGCATCACGCAATGGGTCGAGACCGTCCGCGGCCTGTCCGAGACGGAGGCCGGGTTGCTGCTGCTCCCGATGACCCTGGTCTCCGGCGTGGTCATCTCGCCGATCTCCCGCCGCAACCTGGTCCGCGGCCCCGCCGTCGCGGCCGCCCTGACCTGCCTGATCGCCTCCGCCGGTGTACTCCTGCTCAGCGCCTCGGCGTGGATCGGCTGGCTGGTCGTCATCACGGTCGTCTTCGGCGTCGCGATGGGAGCCGCCAGCGCCGGCAACCAGACCGCCCTCTACGCCCAGGCCCCGGCCGAACAACTCGGCACGGCCTCCGGGCTGTTGCGTACCTTCGGCTACGTCGGCTCCATCGCGTCCTCCGCCATCACCGGAATCGTCTTCCGCCGGCACGTCACCGACCGCGGCGTCCATGTCATCGCCTGGATCATGATCGGCGTCAGCCTCGCCCTGGTCGCCATAACCCTCACCGACCGCACGCTGCGCACCCGATCCGCCCCTTGAGCCCCTTTGCCCGGTCGCCCGTGTTCGCCCCTCATGAGCACTCCAACGCGCTCTGCGGCAGCGGTGGTTGGCGAGCGCGACCGGTGGCCGTTCCGGGGCCCGGGTGCCGTGGCGGCATGACGGTCTGCCTGCCCGACGCTCTACGGGAGGTGGTCGCCGCCCCGCTGCCCGGCCAGGACCTCACCGGCACGCTGGTCACCGCCGGCCAGTCGCACACCGTCGTCCTGCTGCCCGGTGCCGCCGCCGTCCGGATCGCCCGTACCCCGGCGGCCGCCGCCGAACTGCCGCGCCGCACGGCGCTGTTGGAGCGGCTGGCGTGGGCCGGTCCGCCGTTCGACGCTCCGGTGCCGCAGGGCGGGGTGACCGCGTTCGCCGGCCGGACCGCCGTCGCGCTGCCCTGACCGGACGGCGCGGCCTGCCCGAAGGGCCAGGGCGACCCGGCTCAACCGGCCGCCGTACCGGCCGCGTTGCGTGATGTCGACCTCGCGCCACTGGACGGCGTCCTGGGCGTCCCGCACGAGCTCGCCGGCCGCGAGCGGTGGGCGGAACCGATGACCGGCCAGGTCGTCGCCCTGCTGCCTGCTGCCTGCTGCCTGCTGCCTGCTGCCTGCTGCCTGCTGCCTGCTGCCTGCTGCCTGCTGCCCTGCCGTCCGCCGTCTGGTGGCCGGCGGCGTTGCGCCGGGTGCGGGTCGCCCCGACCTCCCCGCGCTGCCGTCCCGCCTGGTCCACGGTCACCTGGCTCCGGCGGCACCACCCACGGGGACGCGGCCGGCCGGCTGACCGGTCTCCTGAAGCGGGACCTCGCCTCCCCCTTCCGCCGCGCCGTGGACCCCGCTCGCCTGTCCTGGCACGGCTGGGCCGGGGTCCGCGCCGCGGTCGACGCGGAGACCTGCGCCGCGCCCGCGTCCGGTACGCCACGTTCGGCCTCGAACAGATCGGCGATCCACCTGCTCGACGGAACACCGGAGGACGCCGTCGCGGCCTGGGCGGCCCGAACCGCCGCCTGGCTACGCCGCACGACCTCTCGCTGAACGCGCCACTGCCTGGGGGCTGTTCGCGTGCGGTCGGCCGAACGCGCCGGTGGGCGGGAGCCGTTCGCACGCCCGGCGACTCCGCACCGTTCGCGCGGGGGCCGTTCACCTCGGGCGGGCGACTGCGGACCGTTGTCCTGGGATCGTTCCCGCATGACCCTCGCCCCGGACCCCGCCCACGCCGTGCGGGCGCCCCCGGACCGTCCACCCCCGGCGGGCGACCCGGGGCCGCGCACGCCGTGCGGGCGGTGGTGCTTGCCGTTCACGCCGGGCCGTGGCGATGATGGCCCGGCGTGAACGGTCGGCGGGCGGCCGGGGCGGGAAGGTGGTGGGCGGTGACCGGCGGACGACGGTGGATCGAGGCGCTGCCCGCGGAACTGGTGGCCCAACAGCGCATTCTGCGGCGGCTGTTGGACTTCTGCGAGGCGGGGCAGGACGCACGGTGGTTCGCGCTGTCCTGCTCGCTGGCACGCGGTGCCGCCGACCGGCTCTCCGACGTGGACGCCGGGATCGGGGTGGCCGACGGCGCGGTCGAGGCGGTCACCGGCCGGCTGGCCGAACTGGACCTGGGCGAACGGGTCGACACCCTGGTGCAGGAGTGGCCCGGCGCCCACCTCTCGCGGCGGCTGTTCGTGCAGTTCGCCGACGACTCGCAGCTCGACCTGGTCGTCCTGCCCGCCGCCGCCCGGCCCGGCGGCGCCCCCGACGAGGTGACGCTGCTGGACCGGGACGGCCTGCTGGCCCGGCCGTTCACCCCGGGCGCGGACGTGGTCACCGCCGACAAGGTCCGCGCGTGGGCGTTCCTGGGCTGGAACGCGCTGACCGACCTGGCCAAGTACCTCGAACGCGGCTCGTTCTGGGAGGCGCAGGCCCGCCTCCAGGAGGCCCGCGACCACATCTGGGCGCTGTGGGCCGCCGACCGCGGCGCCCGCTACCCCGTCTTCGGCCTCTCCCAGGTCCTCGACCACGACCCGCACGACCTGCCGCCCGGCATCGCCGCCACCGTCGGCGACCTCACCGCCGCCGGACTGGCCGGGGCCGCCCGGCACGCGGCCGCCGTGCTCGCCGACGTCTCCGCCCGCGCCGCCGCCCGCTACGGCGCCACCACCCCCGACGCACTGGCCCGCTACGCCACCGCCCGCCTCGCCGCCCTCCCCGGCCCGGGCCCGGTGTCCGCCGGCCCGTGACACCCCCGGCGGACCACCACCCGGCACGGTCCGCGCCCGGCACGCCCACCCCGGCTCACCGTCCGCGGAGGAAACCCGGACCCCGTCCGCGCCCACCCCGGCTCACCGTCCGCAGAGGAAACGTTCCCCCGTCACCCCGCGCCCGCCGCGAAGCGCCCCTCACCCCATGACACCCCCGCTGGCCACCTGCACCGACGCGATCCGGCCGGCGGCGTCGAACCGCACCTCGGCCGTCGCGCCGGACGGCAGTGCCGCGCTGATCGACTCCTCGCTCTCGTGCCAGGGCAGGCCGTGGTGCTCGAAGTAACCGGCCACCACCGGCCGCGCCGGGACGTCGAGCAGTTCCACCCCGTACATGAGCACCCGCGGCAGTACCACCGCCTCCGGTGCGGCGCGCGGCACCGCGGGGTCGTCGGCCAGCAGGTACAGCCGGGTGCCGGGGCCGGCCTCCACGCCGACGTAGCCCGCCGCGCCGAGCACGCCCATCGCGCCGAACGCCAGCATCTCCACCGCCCGCCGCACGTCGGGGAAGCCGGCCAGCGGCACCATCCGCTCGGCGAACTCCGGGACCCCGTAACGGGTGCCGATCTCCCGCAGCGTCCCGGCCGTCCGCGTCACCGGGGAGCCCTGGAAGCCGGGGTTGGCCCAGCCCCACAGCCAGGAGCCGTCCTCCTCGCTGAACGTGCCCAGCATCGAGATCCGCAGATCGCGCCCGCCCTGCCGGTAGCGGCAGGTGTCGAGGTCGGCGCTCCACTCGCCGTCCGGCAGGAAGCCGGTGAACGACTGGAGCTGCTGGGCCGCCCACGCGGCGTGCCGCTCGGTCGCCCTGCCGAAGGCGTCACTGAACGTAGTGATCATGTCACCGGACACTACACCGGCCCAGTGACAGCGCGGCCACCGGGAAGTACGGGCCACCGCTTGACCCTCGACCTGGTGCAGGCCGCAGGGTGAGGGGCGTGGAGAACGGGATGCGCGGGATCGGCGACACGGCCAGGGACAGCGGACTGAGCGTCAGCGCGCTGCGGTTCTACGACGGGGCCGGCGTCCTGGTGCCGGGCCGGGTCGATCTGGTCACCGGTTACCGCTGGTACACCCCGGCCCAGGTCGAGGAGGCCAGGCTGCTGGCGGCGCTGCGCCGGGCGCGGATGCCGCTGGCCGACATCCGCCTGGTGCTGGCCGGCTGGTCCGGCCGTGACGCCGGACTGGTCGGCGACCTGCTCGCGGCGCACCTGCGCCGGATGGAGAACGCCCTGTCCGACGCGCGCGTCCAGCTGTCCGCGGTCCGTTCGCTGATCGCCCGGAACGCCCGGAGCACCCAGAAGGAGAATCCCATGACCGAGACCGCTCTTCCCGCCGGGCCCGTCACCGTGACGGTGCAGACCCCGGCGCTGGCCGCCGCGCTCGACGCGGTCCGGTTCGCCGTCAGCGCGGACCCCGAACTCCCGGTGCTGAACGGGGTGTTGTTCGAGGCGGGAGTCGCGGGGGAGGAGGCGCTGAACCTGGTGGCCTCCGACCGTTACCGGCTCGCCGTCGCCGCGGTGCCGACGGCCGGCCCGGCACGGTGCCCGGTCCGCGCGGTGGTGCCGGCGCCGCTGGCCGACGCCGCGCGGGCCCTGCTGACCGGTGACGAACCGGTCCGGCTGGTCCTCGCCGGCGGCCGGGTCGAGATCGGCGCCGGCGGCCGGCAGGTGACGGGGGAGTGCCTGGACCAGGAGTTCCCCGACTACCGACGGCTGGTCGCGGTACCGCAGGGCCGGCGGCTCGCGGTCGCGACGGCCGCGTTGCGCGCGGACGCCGAGGCCCACCCGGTCGACGGCGACGAGCCCGGCCGGCCGCTGACCGTGCTGGCCGTCGGCGCGGACGGCACCCTCCAGGTCTGCCCCGACGGTGACCCGAGTTCCTGCGGCGCGGGTGAACGGGTCGCCGTCAACCGGGAGTTCCTGTGCCAGGCGCTGGACGCGGCCGGCGCCGACCGCCTGGTGCTGGAGTACGGCGGACCGACCGCCCCGCTCGTCCTGCGGCCGGCCGGCGCCACCGGCCGCCTCTCGCTGCTGATGCCGGTCCGGCAGACCGCGTAGCGGCGACGGCTGCTGCCGGGCCGGCCGGCCATGCGTTGCTGCTGCCGCCCGTCCGACCGGCCGCCTGACGACGGCCGACCGGGCGGAGCGGCCCCCTCCTACGCGTCCTTCGACTCCGAGGCGGCCGGCCTGAGTTGGGCGGCGCGCAGCCGGGCGACGTCGAGCTTGCGGCCGCGGTGGAAGGTGTACAGGCCGTTCTGCTCCTGGTGGACGTCGGTCAACTGCGTGTAGCAGTAGCCGAACATCAGCGGGTCCGCCAGGAGCGCGCCGGTCAGGCCCTCGAACCGGGTGTAGAACTCCTCCTCGTCGCGCGGCGCTTCGCCGTACCCCCACGAGTCGTCGCTCGACGTGCGGTCCGGGTTCCACCGGATGCCGCCGAACTCGCTGCAGAAATACGGCTGTCCGCGGTACGCGACGGACCAGGCGGTGCCGTCCTCCTCGGTGTTGGTGTACGGCCTGCCCTCGGCGAGCGGTGCCATCGCGGCGGCGAACCGTGCCGGGTCCTGCTCGTAGAGGTGGGAGTCGTAGACGTCGGTGAACGGGACGCGGTGCGCGTAGCCGGAGGCGTCGATGACCGGCCGGGTGCCGTCGGCGGCCTTGGTGGCCAGGAACATCGCGGTGGTGACGTCGTCGAGGCCGGTGAGCCGGTCGTGCAGCACCTGGTGCGTCTCGTTCAGCGGGCACCACCCGACGACGGACGGATGGGAGTAGTCGCGGGCCACCGCCTCCAGCCACTCGGCGACGAACGAGGCGTCCGGGCGCTGGAGATCGGTGCGCGGGCCCTCCACCTTGGCACCCCAGTCGCCGAACTCGCCCCAGAGCAGGTAGCCGAGCCGGTCCGCGTGGTACAAGTACCGCTCCTCGAAGACCTTCTGGTGCAGTCGCGCGCCGTTGAAGCCCGCGGCCAGGCCGAGTTCGATGTCGCGTACCAGCGCGCCGTCGTCCGGTGCCGTCATCACGCCGTCCGGGTAGTAGCCCTGGTCGAGCACCAGCCGCTGGAAGAACGCCTCGCCGTTGAGCCGCAGCGAGGTGCCGTCCACCGACACCGACCGCAGCCCCGCGTAGGAGTCGAAGGCGTCGACGACCTCGTTGTCCCCGTCGCGCAACTCCAGCCGCAGGTCGTACAGATGGGGGTCGGACGGCGACCACGGGCGGACCCGATCCGGTGGCACCGCCAGCGTCAGACGCGGCGTCAGGTCCAGGTCGGCGCGAGTGCGCGCGGAGCACACCACCCCGTCGGCGTCGCGCAGTTCGGCGACCAGGTGCTGCCCGCGGCGGTTGGCGCTCAGCGGCACCTCCAGGTGGAACGCCGCACCGGCCAGGTCCGGGGTCACCCGGGGCCGCCGCAGGTGGGTGTGCGGCACCGGTTCCGCCCAGACGCTCTGCCAGATGCCGGTGGTCCGGGTGTAGTGGCAGCCGGTGTTGCCGTACCAGGTGGCCTGCTTGCCGCGGGCCTGCGGGCCGTGCCGGGTGTCGCGGGCCCGCACGACCACCACCGCCCGCGTCCCCGGCTCGGCGACGCCGTGCAGGTCGGCGGTGAACGGCGTGAAACCGCCGCGGTGCCGGGCCACCTCGCGGCCGTTGACCCACACCGTCGTGTCGTGGTCGACCGCCTGGAAGTGCAGCAGTGCGCGCCGCCCGGCCCACTCGGGCGGAACGGTGAACTCGCGGCGGTACCAGACCGCTTCGAGGAAGTCGGTCTCCCCGATCCCGGACAGGGCCGACTCCGGGCAGAACGGGACCGTGATGCGGGACATCAACTCCCGCTCGCACAGCCCCCGTTCGAGGCCGGAGTCGCCGGGGTCGGTCTCGAACTGCCAACTGCCGTTCAGGCAGAGCCAGTCCGGCCGCACGAACTGCGGACGCGGGTATTCCGGCCGGGGGAGTGAGGTGGTGTCCGCGCCGGACACCGAAGAGACGCTGGTCACGGTGAGTCCTCGTACTGGTCGGAAGACGGGGCCTGGCGGTGCGGTGGCGGGGTGCGGCGGACGGTCCGCCGGTCCGCACCCGCCACTACTACAACGTTGAATCACGACTCCGCAAGAGGCCGTCACCGGCCCGCCCGCGACGCCGGCCGCGGTCAGGACCCGCTGCTCTCCCGCACCCGCAGCCCGTGCGAGGCCGTGAGGACCCGCTGCTCCAGCCGTTTGCCGCCCGCCGAGATCCGTTCCAGCACCGCGTCCAGCGCCAGCCCCGCGATCCCGGCGCGGTCCGGGCGCACGCTGCTGAGCGACGGGACCGAGAACCGCGACTCCTCCACGTCGTCGAAGCCCACCAGCGCCACGTCCCGCGGCACCCGCACCCCCGCCTCGTGCGCCGCCCGCAGCGCCCCCGACGCCAGCACGTCCGCGAAGCAGAACACCGCGTCCGGCGGCTCGGGCAGCGTCAGCAGCTCGCGCATCCCGGCCGCCCCGCAGTCGCGCGAGTACCACGGCACCGCCGGGGCCAGCGCCGGATCGAACGCCACCCCGGCGGCGTCCAGCGCCTCCCGGTAGCCGCGCATCCGGGTCGCCCCCGTCGCGAACAACGGGTCGTCCTGCCGGCCCAGCACGCCGATCCGCCGCCGGCCGGCCGCCAGCAGGTGCCGCACGGCCTCCCGCGCCGCGGCCACGTTGTCGATGCCGACGTGGTCCGCCGCCACGTCGTACTCGCGTTCGCCCAGCAGCACCAGCGGGAAGTCGCCCTCCCGCGCCGCGAGCCGCTCGCGGTCCAGCCGCAGCGGACTGAGCACCACTCCGTCGATCAGCGGGCTCACCATTCCGGCCGCCAGCCGCAGTTCCTCCTCCGGATCGCCCTGCGTCTCCTCGATGAGCACCGTGCACGGCCGTTCCTTCGCCGCCGCGATGAACGCCGCCGCCAGCTCCGCGAAGTACGGCGACAGCAGCTCGGGAACCGCCAGCATCACGATCCCGCTGCGGCCGGTGCGCAGCTGCCGTGCCGAATGGTTGGGCCGGTATCCCAGCTCCGCCACCGCCGCCAGCACCCGCTCCCGGGTGGCCGCCGACACCCGGCCCTCCCCCCGGACCACGTTCGACACGGTCTTGAACGACACCCCGGCCATGGCCGCGACGTCCTTCAGGCCGATCCGTGCGCCCACCCCAGCCCCCCTTCGCCAGTCGTCAACGACTCACATGCTGTCACGCGAACGTGTCATCTCCGTCCGATGCATTGACACCCCCGTGACGCCGAAGATACAACGTTGAAGCTCCAGGGCGAGGATGCCGCGGCGGCGGCGGTCCGCGTTCTGGGAACGCGCCGGCGCGACCCCCGCCGGCGTGGTCCGCCACCCGCCCGGGAGGACCCTGATGCCGCGTCCCGCCGAAACCAGCCGTCCAGGCCGCCGCAGCGTGCTGCGGGCCGCCGCCGCGCTCGCGTTGGGCGGCGCCGGCGCGGCCGGCCTCACCGGCTGCGGAACAGCCGTCGGACAAGGACTGTTCGGCGCGGCCGACCCGGCCGGGACGCTGACGTACTGGAACCTGTTCGGCGGCGGGGACGGCACCCGCATGCAGCAGATGGAGAACGCGTTCCGGGCCGCGCACCGCGCGGTGCGGCTGCGGCCGGTGACGCTGGCGTGGGGCAACCCGTACTACACGAAGCTGACGCTGGCGACCCTCGGACGGCGGCCGCCGGACGTCGCCGTCACCCACCTGTCGCGGCTGCCGACACTGGCCGCCTCGTCCCTGCTGACCCCGCTGCGCTCCGCCGACCTGGAACGGCACGGGCTCACCGCCGCGCGGTTCGACCCCAGGGCGTACCAACAGGCGCACTACCAGGGCTCGTTGTACGCGATGCCCCTGGACACCCACCCGTTCGTCCTCTACTACAACACCGCCGTGTGCCGCAAAGCCGGCCTGCTCGACGCGGCGGGGAAGCTCAAACCGCTGCAAGGCTCAACGGAGTTCACCGCCGCGCTGGCGGCCGGGGCCAAGGCGTGCGGCGGAGCGGGCGCCGTCATGAGCATCACCAACGACCCGTCCATGTGCTGGCGTTGGTGGTGGACGTGCTACCGGCAGCTCGGCGGCGGCGACCTGCTGGCCGGCGACGGGCGCACCGTCGTGCTGGACGAGGACCGGGCCGAACGCGCGGCGGCGTATCTCGCCCGGCTGACCGGGCGGCGGCTGATGCCCGGCGAGCTGGACCAGAACGGCGCGGTGTCGCTGTTCACCTCCGGCAAGGCCGCGTTCATGCTGGACGGCGAGTGGGACGTCACCACCGTGCAGAGCACCAAGGCTGCCTTCGGGATGGTGCGGGTGCCGCGGCTGTTCGACGACGCGCCGTACGCGGTGTGGGCCGACTCGCACGCGCTGATCCTGCCGCGCTCGCCGCAGCGCGACGCCGCCCGGCTCGACCTGGCGCTGACCTTCGTCACCTCACTGCTCGACGACAGCTACGTGTGGGCGCAGGGCGGCCACATCCCCGCCTGGCTGCCCACCCGCGACTCGCGGCGCTACCGCGACCTGCGGCCGCAGGCGGACTACGCGGACGCGGTGGCCGGCGCCGCCTACGACCCGCCCGCCTGGTACTCCGGCGCCGGCTCGGACCTGGAGACGGTGGCCGGCGGCGCCGTCGGGCTGCTGCTCGGCGGACGGCTGACCCCGGCCGGATTCGTCCGGAGTCTGCGCGCGGGCCTGCGCGAACTCGCCTCCCGGCCCAGCCCGTTGTGACCGCCCGCCCCGCCCCGGCCGCCGCCGGGCCCCCGCTCCCGTCCCTGTTTCCGTGCCCGTTCCGTGCACCGCGAGGAAGGTAACCCCGCCATGGCCGTCCACTCGCCGACCGCGCCGGCCGCCGGCCCGCGCGCGGCCCCCGCCGCGGTCCGCCGCCACCACTGGGCGGGCCCCGGGATGGTGCTGCCCTTCCTGCTGCTGTACCTGCTGTTCATGATCGGCCCGGTCGCCTACAACCTGGTCGTCTCGCTGTTCAACACCAGCCTGGTGCACTCCGGCCTGGGCCCGTTCGTCGGACTGCGCAACTACGGCGAGGCGCTGACCAGCGCGGACTTCTGGCACACGCTGTGGCACACCGTGTGGTTCACCGTGCTGACCACCGTGCCGCTGGTGGCGCTGAGCCTGGCACTGGCGCTGATGGCCGAACGGGTCCGGCGCTGGCGGTGGCTGTTCCGCACGGTCTTCTTCGCCCCCTACGTCCTGCCGGTCTCCGCCGTCGCGCTGGTCTTCACCTACGTCTACGCCGACCGCATCGGCCTGTTGCAGCACCTGCTGTCGCTGGTCGGCGTCACCTCGCCCGGCTGGCTGTCCGACCCGCGCTGGGTGCTGCCGTCGGTCGCGGCCGCCACCGTGTGGTGGACCCTGGGCTTCACCTTCGTGCTCTACCTCGCCGCCCTCCAGGACATCCCCGCCGACGTGCTGGAGGCCGCCGCCATCGACGGCGCCGGGCCGGTGCGCCGGCTGCGCCACGTCGTCGTGCCGATGCTGGGCCGCACCACCGCGCTGGTCACCGTCCTGCAGGTGATCGCCTCGCTGAAGGTCTTCGACCAGGTGTACCTGATCGCCGGATCGGGCGGCGGCCCGGCGGGCGCGGCGCGTTCGTCCGTGGAGTACGTCTACGACTCCGGCTTCACCGACATGCGGGTGGGATACGCCGCCACGGTGTCGTTCCTGCTGTTCCTGGTGATGCTGGCCGTCTCCGCGGTCTGGTTCGCCGTATCGCGCCGCACCGATCAGGGAGTGTGACCCATGGCCACCGCCACCGCGCCCGTCCCCGCGGACCGTTCCGCCACCGGTGCGCCCGCCCCGGTCCGCGCCGGCCGCCGCCGCCCGCGCCGCGAGCCGTCGGCGGAACGGGCGTTCACCCGGCTGTGCGGCGCGGTGCTGGTGGTCTTCGCGCTGCTGTGGCTGCTGCCGCTGGCCTGGGCGCTGGCCACCTCGGTGCGGCCGGACGGGGAGATCAACACCGCCCCCACCCGCTGGTTCGGCGCCCACCCCACGCTCGCCGCCTACCGTTCGGTGCTGGACGCCGGCCACATCGGCCAGTGGTACCTCAACAGCCTCATCACCTCGGCGCTGACCATGGTGATCACCGTCGTGGTGGCCAGCGCGGCCGCCTTCGCGCTGTCCCGCGTCGACTTCCGCGGCCGGCGCGCGCTGTACTGGCTGGTCCTGGCGGGCGCGATGATCCCGGCGCAGGTGCTGGTGGTCCCGCAGTTCAAGGAGCTGAACTCCGTCCACCTGCTCAACACCTACTGGGCGGTGATCCTCCCCCAACTGCCCAGCGCCATCGCGGTGTTCGTCTTCAAGTCGTTCATCGACGGCATCCCCGGCGAACTCGTCGACGCCGCCCGCGCCGACGGCGCCGGATGGTGGACGGTCTACGCCCGCATCGTCATGCCGCTCACCCGCCCGGCGGTCTCCGCGGTGGCGGTCTTCACCTTCGTGTGGTCCTGGAACAACTTCCTGTGGCCGCTGCTGGTCGACACCAGCGTGTCGATGATGACGCTGCCGGTGGGCCTGGCCACCACCCAGGACTCCTACGGCATCCGCTACGCCGAACTCATGGCCTCCGCGGTACTCGGCGGCCTGCCGCTCATCGTGCTCTTCCTGTTCTTCCAGCGCCGCATCGTCGAGGGCATCGCCGGGACGGGCTTGAAGTGACGACGGGGGGCGCTCGGCGCGATCCCGGCGGTGCGGGGTGTGCGGGGGTGTCGTCCGGTGCGATCTCGGCGGTGCGGGGGTGCGCCGGTGCGGGGGTGCCGTCCGGTGCGATCCCGCCGGTGCGATGTGCGACCGCGGGAGCCACCCCGTACGACCCCGCCGGTGCGATGCGAGCCGCCGGTGCGAGGCGACCGCGCCGCGGCGGAGATCCGGTGTGAAATGCCCCCGCTGTGACGGGAGTTGCGCCCAACGGCCTGCCGGTGCGTGCCCGCCCGCCCCACCGGCCCGGTGAACGCGGTGAGTTGATCGCCGATCGGCCCGACCGACCCGTGTCACAGGGCTGTTCGCACGGCGATTCAACGTTGTACTCTCGCTCGGAGAGTCCCGGCCGGCCGCCCTCGCCGGACCGGCGACGGGCCGCCTCCCCGCGACCCGGCCGGGCGGGACGCTCGAACGGCTTCCCCACCCCCCCACGCGCCCCCAACGCCGCAAGGCCGTACGGACAGCAGGGAGACAAGTCGTGTTCTCAGCCCCCACCCCCCATGCGCCCCGATCCGCCGCGCGCCGCCGTACCCCGATCCGCGCCGCCGCGGCCGGCGTACTGCTCGCCGCGGCCGCCCTCCTCGCCCCCGCGGCTCCGCCGGCCCTCGCCGCCGGACCTGCTCCGCGGGCCACTCCCGCCGCGCAGGGCGTCACCCTCGCCCTCGACCGGGACTTCCCCGACCCGTCGGTGGCCACCGACGGCACCACCTACTACGCCTACGCCACCTCCTCGGCCGGCCTCAACTACCAGACCGCCACCGCCTCTTCGCCCGCCGGCCCGTGGAACTGGACCGGTACCGACGCGATGCCGAACCCGCCGGCCTGGGCGAACGGCGGCTACTGGGCGCCGGACGTCTCACGCCGTTCCGACGGCTCGTGGCTGATGTACTTCACCGCCGACGACCCGGGGCTGGGCCACGAGTGCGTCGGTGTGGCCACCTCCGCCGGCCCGCTGGGCCCGTTCCAGCCGCAGGGCGCCGCGCCGCTGGTGTGCCCCGGCGACCAGGGCGGCGCCATCGACGCCTCGGCGTTCACCGACACCGACGGCAGCCACTGGATGATGTGGAAGAACGACGGCAACTCCATCGGCCAGCCGACCCACCTGTACGCGCAGCCGATGAGCGCCGACGGCACCGCCACCGCCGGCGACCCGGTGTCGCTGCTCACCGACGACCGCTCCGACGAGTCCGGCGTCATCGAGGCGCCCTACCTGGTCCACCAGGGCGGCCACTACGTGCTGTTCTACTCCGCCGGCTCCTACGCGGGCGCCGGCTACGAGGAGAACTACGCGACCGCCACCTCGGTCACCGGGCCGTACACCAAGGCGGGCGGCACCTGGATGACCTCCTCCGGCACCGGCGTCACCGGACCGGGCGGTGCCAGCGTGCTGCGCACCGGGTCTGGCGACTGGCTCTACTTCCACGGCTGGCGCGGCGGTACCTCCTACCGCGGCCTGTACCTGGCGTCGCTGGGCTGGACCGGCTCCGACACACCGGTACTCGGCGGCTGACCGCGTCCGGAGGTAAGCCGGCGGCGGCAGTGGCCCGGCGGTGTGGTGTGGCGGGGGCGGACGATGCGGTCCTGTGCGCCGGTGGCGGACGGGCGGCGGCGGACGAGCAGTGGCGGACGGTGCGGTGCGCCGGCGGACGGTGCGGTACGCGGTCGCGCCGCGCGGCGGGGCGGCGGGCAGGGGTGAACCGATTGGCTACGCCATGTTCACGTCAGGTCCATCGTGGTCCATGATGCTGGCGGGCGGTGTGTTACCGACAGGTAAATACGCCGTCCGCCGCACCCGCCGTCCGCCTGCCCGACGTCAGGAGCCCATGGCATGCCGCCCTACAGCAGACGCCAGTTCGTCGCCGGTGCAGCCGCCGCCACCGCGGCGCTGACGCTGGCCAACGCCCCCTACGCCTCGGCCGCCGCCCGCGACCGCGCCCTGGCCGCCACCGCCGCCCGCGCGGTCCAGGTCGCGGGCACCACGCTGGAGCAGGCCGCCACCGCGTCCGGCACCGGAACGTACCGGAAACTGACAGCCGGCCCCGGCTGGCCGCTGGTGGTGCGCACCGACCTGGCCGCCGCCGGCACCGGCCGCGACAGCCGCCGCACCGGCCTGGCGAGCTTCGTGCAGTTCACCGACCTGCACCTGGCCGACACCGAGTCGCCGGTCCGCTTCGAGTACCTGGCCCGCTACATCGACTCCGCCTACCGCCCGCACGACCTGCTGACCGTGCGCGGCGCCTCCTCGCTCGTCGAACGGGTCAACTCCCTTGCCGGCGGCCCCTACACCGGCCTGCCGTTCTCCCTGGTGATCGCCACCGGTGACAACACCGACAACCACGAGAACGCCGAACTCGACTGGTACCTCACGGTGATGAGCGGCGGCACGATCACCCCCACCACCGGCAGCACCACCGCCTACGAGGGCGTCGCCAACTCCGGTTCCACCACGTACTGGAACCCCGAGTCGCCGCTCGACGACACCTACAAGCAAGCCGGCTTCCCGCAGATCCCCGGCTTCCTGTCCGCCGCCGTCAAGCCGTTCACCGCACCGGGCCTGACCACCCCCTGGTACGTCACCGCCGGCAACCACGACGACAGCATCATGGGCACCCTGCCGGACCTGACCCTGCTCAACTCGGTCTACACCGGCGGCCTGAAGCTGGAGGGCCTCGACGACGCCGACGCCGCCCAGCTCGCCGCCGCGCTGGAGGACGGCGACCCGGCCGAGGCGCTCACCCTGCTGGTCAAGCTCATCGACGGCGGCCCGGTCCGGCACGTCACCCCGGACCCGGCCCGCGAGCCGTTCACCAACGCCGGTTTCGCACAGGCCCACCTGGAGACCGCCTATACCGGCCCCGGCCCCTACGGCCACGGCTTCACCTCCGCCGCCGCCTCCAACGGCGAGCTGTACTACACGTTCCCGATCGCCCCCGGCGTCCTCGGCGTCAGCCTCGACACCACCAACCGGGCCGGCGACGCCGACGGCTCGATCGGCACCGCCCAGCTGACCTGGCTGGAGTCCACCCTCCAGGCGCACAGCGGCCACTGGTACGACACCGACGGCAACCCGGTGCGCGGCTCCCACGCCGACCAGCTCGTCGTGGTCTTCAGCCACCACACCAGCACCAGCATGGGCAACACGCTGCCCGACCCGTACAACCTGCTGGAGGGCCGCCACACCGGCACCGAACTGCTCACCCTGCTCCAGCGCTACCCCAACACGCTGGCCTGGGTGAACGGCCACACCCACGAGAACCGGATCACCGCGCACGGCCACGCCGTCCCCGAACGGGCCCTGTGGGAGATCAACACCGCCTCCCACATCGACTATCCGCAGCACGCCCGGATCATCGAGATCGCCGACAACGCCGACGGCACCCTGTCGCTGTTCACCACCCTCATCGAGTCCGCCGCGCCCTACACCGCCGACCCCGGCGACCTCTCGGACGCCGGACTCGCCTCCTGGTACCGGGAGTTGGCCTACAACGACCCCTACGCCGACCCGGCCGGCAAGCTCGGCGGACCCGGCGACCACAACACCGAACTGCTCATCACCAAGCCGGGCGGCTGACCCGCCGGCCCACGGTGGCGGTGGGCCGGTGGGCCGGGAGACCGCAACGTGACGGGACGGCCGACGTGCGGCGGCGGGCCGCTGCCACGCAGGGCCCAACCCGCAGCTACGGCAGGGTGCGGCCCGCCGCCGGCCGGCCGCAGTGCGATGGGACAGGGAACGCCGTGACCGTTGTGGACCCAACGACCGGCTCCTACCGCCGGTTGCTCGCCCGGCCCGACCTGCGGCGGCTCGCCGTCACCGACGTCTGCGCCCGGCTGCCGCAGGGCATGGTCAGCATCACCTTGCTGCTGGTCGCCTCCCACCACGCCTCGCTGTCCGCGGCCGGCGCGGTGGTCGGCGGCTACTCGCTCGGGCAGGCCCTCACCGCGCCGCTGCGCGGCCGGCTCGCCGACCGGCACGGACTGCGCGCGGTCGTACCGCTCTGCCTGGCCGGCTACCTCACCGCCCTGCTCGGCCTCGCCCTCGCCGTCGACCGCACCGCCCCCGCCGCCGTGCTGACCACCACCGCCGTCCTGGCCGGCCTCCTCACCCCGCCGCTCAGCCCCGCCCTGCGCGGCCTGTGGGCCCGCGGCACCCCGCCCGGCCTGCGCCGCACCGCGTTCGCGCTGGACGCGGTGATCTTCGACCTCACCGCCATCGCCGGCCCCGCGCTCGCCGGCGCCCTGGCCACCACCGCCGGCCCGTACGCGGCGCTCGGCGTGCTGCTCGCGCTCACCGCGACCGCCGCCGCGGTGGTCGCCGCCCGTTCCGCGCCGCCCCCCGCGCCCACCGCACCCCGCCCACCCGGCCGTTCCGCCGCGCAACGCTTCCCGGCACCGCGCCGGCTGCTGGTCACCGCCGCGCTGACCAACCTGGCGCTGACCGCCACCGAGGTGTCACTGACCGCCTGCGTCCGGCAGGCCGGCGCGCTGTGGGCCGCCGGCCCCCTGCTCGCGGCGCTGTCGGCCGGCAGCATCGCCGGCTCCCTCGCCCTGGGCGGCCGTGCCTCCGGCGCCCGGCGCGCGGGCCTGCCCCTGCTGCTGACCGGTTACGCGGCCGGCCTCGCCCTGCTGGCCGCCGCCGCCCTCGACCCACCGCTGCTCGCGGTCGCCGCGCCGGTCGCCGGGCTGTTCCTGGGCTCCACGCTCGCCGCCCTGTTCTCCGCCGCGGCCGACGCCGCACCGCGGGGCGCCGCCATCGAGGCGCAGTCCTGGGTCAACACCATCATGTCCGGCGGCGCGTCGGCCGGCGCCGCCCTGGCCGGCGGGCTCGCGCCGCACCCGCCGCTGGGCCTGGCACTGGCGGCCGGCTGCGCGGCGCTCGGCGCTCTGACCGTCCGGGGCCTTGACCGTTCGTCGTCGTAACCGTCCGGAACCCTGACCGCTCGACGTCGTAACCGTTCGGCGCCCTGACCGCCCGGCCCCGCCGGTGTCCGCGCGCGGCGGTGCGCGGCGGATACGGGCATCGGGGGCGGACCGGGGTAGACGGAGGTCGTCACAGCCCCGGCGAAAGGACCCCACCGTGATCCGCGTACAGCGCACCATGACCGTACGGCGGCCGGCCGAGGCGGTCGTGGACTACCTCAGGGACTTCTCCCGCACCGAACAGTGGGACCCCGGTACGGTCAGCTGCGTCCGCGAGGACGACGGCCCGCCGCGCGAGGGGGCCCGCTGGCACAACGTCTCGCAGTTCCGCGGCCGGCGCACCGAACTGACCTACCGCCTCACCACGTCACAGGACCGCCGCCTGGTCTTCACCGGCGAGAACCGCACCGCCGAGATCACCGACGACCTGACCTTCCGGACGGTCGACGGCGGCACCGAGGTCACCTACCGGGCGACCATCCGCTTCAAGGGCCTGGCCGCGCTGGCCGGCCCCTTCCTGCGCAAGGAGTTCGAACGCCTCGGCGACGAGATCGTCCACACGCTGCCCCGAGCGGTTGAGCACCCCTGACGGGGCAGCGGGCGCCTGCGGCAGCGTCCATGGGGTCGCGGCGGCTGTCCTCCCGGGGGACGGCCGGGCCACCCGGTGGCCGTTTCCGCTGCGCCAGGTGCTCCGCTCCGTTCCGCCGGGCTGTACGGGGTCGTGCTTTGCGTCCCCCGGAGCACCACCCGGGCTTCGGGGCATCGTCCGCCGCGCCGCGTGCTCCGGTCCGTTCCGCCGGTCGCGCGGCTCGCACCGTGCCACCGGCGCGGTCGATGGCAGCCGCGCGGGTGGCGCCGCTCGCATCGCGGCGGACGTGGCGCCGTTCATGCTGCGGGTGCGCCCCTGTACTCCCGGCCGTACCGCCCGTCAGCGAGTCACCGGCCCCGTTGGGCGGAACGCCACGGTGCCGAACGGACGTCGTCACGGCACGCCCTCGACCCGGCGGCACGAGGTGGGCTCCCGGTTCGGCGCCGGGCGTGTTCCCCGGCGGCCTCGCGGTCCGCGTCCCGCTCGACGTCTCCCGGCCCGGCTTGGTATCCAGGAGCACATGGCTCACGACCAGCGGACCGCTGAGTTCCCTCGCCGCCCCCGCCTCCGGCCACGCGACGGCGCCCCGCGCCCGTCCGGCGCACCCGGCCACGGGGAGCGGGCCGACGCCGGTTTTCCGTACGCGTACCCCCCGACGGGCGGTCGGCGCGACGGCTCGGCGCCTGTCTGGTGAACGCCGTCTCCCCGCGCCTGGACCGCGCCGCGCTGTCCGCCCTGCCGCGGGCGGTCCGGCCCGCCGTCGACCCGGCCGCCCTGCGCCCGCGCGTCGTCCACCTCGGCCTCGGCGCCTTCCACCGCGCCCACCAGGCGCTCTACACCGAGGACGCCGAGGCCGCGCACGGCGGAGGCTGGGGCATCGCAGCCGTCGCCCAGCGCTCCACCGCCGTCCTCGACGCCCTGCGGCCGCAGGACTGCCTGTACACCTGCACCCGCCGCGACCCCGGCGGCCCGGCCACCCGCGTCGTCGCCGCCGTCACCGAGGCCCTGCACGCCACCGCCGACGCCGACCGCCTCCGCGCCCTGCTCGCCTCGCCGGACGTCACCGTCGTCACCCTCACCGTCACCGAGAAGGGCTACCGGCGCGATCCGGTCCACCACGGCCTGGACCTCGACGACCCTGCGGTACGCGCCGACCTCGCCGGCGCCGGACCACCCGCCACCGCCGTCGGACAGCTGGCCGTCGGACTGCGTGCCCGGTACGCCGCCGGGGGCCCGCCGCTGTCGGTGCTCTCGTGCGACAACATGACCGGCAACAGCACGGTCCTCGCCCGGCTGGTCCGCGACCACGTGACCGCCGCCGGCTGGCCGGAGCACGCCCGGCTGCTGGAATGGCTGGAGACCTCGGTCGCCTTTCCGCCCACCATGGTCGACCGCATCGTCCCGGCGCCCACCGAAGCCGACCGGGACGCCGCCGCCCGCGCCCTCGGCGGCCGGCGCGACGAGGCGGCGGTGGCCGCCGAACCGTTCACCCAGTGGGTGATCGAGGACGCCTTCACCGCCGACCGCCCGCGCTGGGAGGCGGCCGGCGCCCAGCTCGTCGCCGACGTCGCTCCGTACGAACTGACCAAGCTGCGACTGCTCAACGGCTCCCACTCACTGCTCGCCCACCGCGGCCTGGCCGCCGGCCTCGACACGGTCGCCGACGTGCTGGACACCGCGTGGGGCGAGCGGGCGGTCCGCGACTACGCGACCGAGGTCGCCGCCACGCTGCCCGCAGCGCCGGGCCTGGACACCGGCGCCTACGTCGACAGCCTCGTCGAACGGTTCGCCAACCACGCCATGGGCCACCGGCTGCGGCAGATCGCCTCCGACGGCTCACTGAAGATCCCGGAACGCTGGCTCGCCCCGCTGCGCGAACTGCGCTCCGCCGGCCGGCCCGCCCCCGCGCTCACCGGCTGCCTCGCCGCCTACGCCCGTCACACCCGCGCCGCGCCGCTCGACGACCCGTCCGCGACCGCGCTGCGCACCGCCTGGGACGCCGGTACCCCGGCCGACGCCGTCCGCCGCCTGCTCACGGTCCTCGGCGCGGCCGATCTGGCGGACGACGCCGAGCTGGCGGCCGACGTGGCGGCCGGGGTGCGTGAGCTGGACCGGGGTGCGTGAGGCTTTTTGGCGGGGGTGCATGAGGAGCTGGCTGGCGCCGTATGACGATCGGGGCGGCGTTTGTCTGCCGATCGGACCGGCACCCCTCGTCGTTCGTACCGGCGATCGGGACGGGCTGACCAGCAGTGAACGCGAGGAGTTGGCCGCGCTGCGGCGGGAGAACCGCCGACTGCGCGAGGACGTCCACGTTCTCAAACAGGCCACGCTTTCTTTGCGAAGGGACCCGGTGAGCGTGCACCTGTTCCTCGAGGCGGGGAAACGCGCAGGTCGCAGTGCCAAACGGGCGCGTGAACTGCTGAGGGTCTCCCGAACCGCACCCACTACGCCCGCCGAACGGGCGGACCCGGCCCCCGCGCGGTCCGCGATGCCTGGCTGACCGAACGCATCACCGCCGTCCACGCCAGGTTACGCGGAACTTACGGCGTTCCCCGCCTCCATGCCGCTCCCCAACACGAGGGCGCCGCCGTGTCGCACAGCTGATGCGTTCGGGCCAGCCCGACCGGCCGACACCGCGGACGACGGCACCTGACCACAGTCCCCGATCCGCGCCCCTCCACCCGTCCCGATCTCACCGTCCGCAACGTCCAGCCCGCTCACGATGGGCTGTACGCCCATGTCCGACCGACAAGGGCCGGCTCTACCTGACCACCGAAGATCGCGGTGCGGGCGGCGGTCCGGCTGGGCCAGGCGGTGGTGTCGAGCGCTTCGCGTGTGATGGCGGCGAAGAACGATTCGGCGAGTGCGTGGTCCCAGCACTGTCCGGTGTGGCCGACCGACAGACGGACTCCGTATGCCAGAGCTGCGACTTGCCAACTGGCGTACTGGCTTCCGCGATCCGAGGGCAAGATCACCGGACGGGTGGGGCGGCGCTGTCGGCAGGTGGCGACCGGATCTGTGCGCACCTGGTCGGCGGTTGCCCAACCGACGATGCGGTGCGAGGCGATGTCGATAACGACTTCATCGAGTGCTGGTACAACTTGCACCGACTGCACAGCGGCCTCGGCCACCGCAGCCCCGCCGACTACGAAACCACGCTCGCAGTCTGACCAGCGCACCAACGGTGTCCGTCACAGCGGAACAAGCTCACCCCCCTCCGACGCGGCCACCGAAGACTCGGGACAAGGCCCTATGAGCTCGTAAGACGTTCATGGTTGGGCTCGTTTGAGGCGTCTCCAGCAGATGAGGCCGCATGTGAGGGAGATGAAGGCGTCGTGGAGTTCGGTGCGTCGCTCCCAGCGGGCGGCGAGGCGTTCGAACTGGTGGAGCAGGGCGAAGGTCTGCTCCACCACGTAGCGGAGCTTGCCCAGTCCGTGGATGTTTTCCTCGCCGCGGTGGGAGATGGCGGGCAGGATCATGCGTCTTCGCAGTTCACGGTGGTTGGCGCGGGAGTTGGAGCCCGGCGATTGGCGGGATGTCATCGAGCAGGGTGAGGGGCTGCGTGATGTCGTTGACATGGGCGGCCGTGGTGATCACCTTGAGTGGGGTGCCACGTCCGTCGCACTTCGGGAGCCGTCCACACACGCGTGGGCCCAGTCCAGTTCCCCCGCCGCATTCAGTCCGGCGAGCAGGATTCGGTGCAGCCGGTCGAAGACTCCGGCCTGCTGCCACCGTTTCAGGCGGCGCCAGCAGGTCTGACCGGAGCCGAACCCCAGCTCCGTCGGCAGCAGTTGCCAGGCGATGTCGTTGACGAGATCGTGTTTCACGCCCTACGGCCAACCATGCACGAACTCGTATATGACGGACCGGCGTGTCGCGCCGGAGGAGCGTTGCTGTTCGCTGAAACCGTTGACTGGTCGTTGACTTCGACAATGACTTTGAGTCAGTAGACCGTTGACATCAACAACGACCAGTCAACGAATTCGCGAAATGGCACGGTTGTCGTCGTCCGACACGCCGGGGAAATTACCGCTCGTCCACAGGTGCCACATCGTTCCATTCAGCTCACACCGAAAGGACGCGCTGATTTCCCGCGAGCGGCCACCGGAACTCGCTCCCGATCGCGCTTTCACTGAATGTTTCGCCGTGGTCGACTATTGGTTTTCGCGCCAGCGGCGGACCGCAGCTGTCCGCACCTCGGCTGCCCAGCCGCACGGTTCACGCATCCAGCGCCAGCTCGACTTCCAGGTGTAGTGACCTGCGGGTTCGACGCGGGTGATCGGGGGTGGCCTCCGAGGGTGGTGTGGCAGCGGTGGTAGTTGTGGTCATACAGGAAGGCGGTGGGCGGCGGTGCGATTCCTGGCGTTCGTCGGTGAGGACTTCGCTGTAGGCCGGGCGGGAGTGGTCGTCGACAGCGGAGTGGATGTGGCTGTAGCTGATCACCGGCCTGCCGCTCTTGCGCTCGCTGGTGGTGGCTGCCGGTTGCGGGCATCCTCGCTGGGGTCCTGGACAGCTCCACCCCGGACCGGAGGTCTGCGTGCATAGACCCGACGCCTGTCAACAACGTTCATGGTCAATACACCGGGGGAGTGCCGTTCCGATCATCTGATCGTTGGACCGGTCGCGAAGGGAATTGAGGGCGAGATACCTGATGTCGCGTGGTCGCTGATTGGTCCGTTGTTGCCGGCTCCGGGTCGTGTCTGCCGATCGGGCGGACGAAGATCGTAAAGTCGCATTTCGTGCGGGATTGATCGATCCCGGCGCCTACCGTAGGAGCGCCCACCGCCGGTAGTCCGTCGGCGGCCGCAGGCCCTCCGCGTCCGGACGATCGAGGAGTGACATGCCCCCATCGGAGAACCCGGTCCAGGGGATGGGGATCGAGTCGTTCAGGCCGCGCGCGGGGCGCGGGTCACCGGCAGGAGTCGCCTTCCGCGGGATCGCGACTCCCACGGCCGCCCGGCCGGCGGGCCGCCCACGGAGTACGGCCCCCGGCCACCGCGTGCCAGGCTCACCACGATCCTGACGCGCCCGGGCAGCTCAGGGCCAATTCTCGGACGTGCTCGCCCGCGTCGCCCGATGCGATCGCGTCGACACACACGCCTCCGCCAAGCCCCGCCTCCATCAGGCCCCCGCCTCCGGCCAGCCCCCCAGGCCTCGCCCCACCAAGAACCCCCGACCGGACGACCGACACGGAGACCACCATGCAGATCATCCGGGGCCGCGCGGCGCACGGCCGGGCCGAGCAGCGTTCCGCGACCTTCACCGGCACCGTCTGGGCCGACCCGGTGCTGCCCGCCACCCGTGCCGGCGCGGCCGGCACCGTCACCATCAACACCGTCACGTTCACCCCGTACGCGCGCACCCACTGGCACCGCCACGAGCACGGCCAGATCCTGCACGTCACCGCCGGTGAGGGGCTGATCGGAGTCCGGGACGAGCCGCCGCGCCCGCTGCGGATCGGGGACACCGTGTGGGTGCCGCCCGGCGAGACCCACTGGCACGGTGCCTCCGCGCACGGGCTGCTGGTCCACACCGCGGTCTCGCTCGGGCGCACGATCTGGCTGGAGCCGGTCACGGATCCCGACTACGCCGGGGCCGTGGAGTCGCCGAAGCCCGCCGCGCCCGCGCGATGACCTTGGCGCCGTGCCGTTATGTGCGCGGGTGACCGTTTCCGCCGCCGGGTGCGTGGAACACGGTGGGGGGACCGCTTCGCACGCTCGCCGTCCCGGCCGGGCCTGCGAGCGTGCGGATGGGGTCGTCGCAAGGATCACGCTCGCGAGAAGCGGAGATGACGATCATGGACCTCGGATTCCTCGGTACCGCCGTCGAGCGCGCCGGCCCCTGGGCCAGTGTGTGGATCGACGCCACCTACGACACGCCCGACGCCGAGCACCGCCGCGAGCTGACCGCCCGGGGATCGCGGGAACGCCTGGGGTCGCTGGGTGCCGACCAGCGCACCAGGGAAGCGGTCTACGAGACGCTCGCCGCGCCGCCGCGGGCCGGGGTCTCCGGCCGGAAGGCGGGCCGTTACGTGCTGGCCACCCACGGTGACATCGTCGCCGACCTCGCCCTGGCCGGCCCGCCCGCCCGCTCCGGTGAGACGTGGTCGGCGCTGCCCCGGCTCACGCCGCTGCTCGACGGTCTCGCCGACGACCTGCCGTGCCTCGTGGCGCACGTGGACCGTACCGGCGCCGACCTCGAACTCCGCGACGGCCGCAGCCACCCACTGGGCACCGTCGACGGCGCCGCGACCCCGGTCCACCGCACCGGGCGCGGTACCTGGGACGAGCGCCACCACGACCTCGCGGCGGAGAACGCCTGGGAGCAGAACGCCCGTGAGATCGCCCGGCACATCGAGGACGCCTGGCAGGACAGCGGCGCGCAACTCCTGCTGCTGGCCGGCGGCGCCCGGGAACGCCACACCGTACGCGAGAACCTGCCCGCCGCCATCGCCGAGCGCACCGCGGAGACCGACCACGGCGGCCGGGCCCCGGGGTCGGGTACCGGACTGCTCGAACGCGACCTGGCCGCCGCCCGTGCCTCCTACGAGCGGGAGAGCACCGACCGCGACGTCGAGCGCTACCAGGCCGGCGGCACGCCCTCCGCGTCCGACCTGGAGACGCTGGTGGAGGCGGCCCGCGAGCACCGCATCGACACCCTGCTGATCCACCCGCGCGGCGGCGCCCTGGCCCACGAGGTGTGGGTCGGCACCGGGCCCGATCAACTGGCGGTACGCAGCAACGAGTTGAAGTCCCTTGGCGCCTCCGACCCGCAGTCCGCCCGCGCGGACGACGCGCTGTTGAGGTCGGCCGCCGCGAACGGCGCCCGCGTCGTCACCGTCCCCGACCCCGGCCAGGCGCCCCCCGGCGGTCTCGGAGCGCTCCTGCGCTGGAGCGAGGAGCCGACGCCGGCGGGCAGCCTGAGCTGAGCCGACGGGCTCCGGCCCGCCGGACCGCTTCGGAGCGGCCAGCGGTTCCGGGCCGCCGGGCCGACCGGACCGACCCGTCTGAACGGTAGATACGACTGACGAACTGGCCGATCGACCGATCGGACGACTGCCTGACCCACCGGCTGACCGACTGGCTGACCCACCGCCTGACCGACCGGCTGATCCACTGGTTGATCGACTGTCCGGCCTGACCCGACCGGCCGGGGCCCGCCAGGACTGACCTGATGTGACCGGGCATGACGAGGCCCCACCGCGCGGTCGACGAACCCCTCCCGCGTGCGGGATTGCCCTCGCCCCGCGCCTGTTCCCCGGCTCGCGTTCGCGTCGCATTTCACCGGCTGCCGGGCCGTCGGTCCGGTCGGCCTCGCCGCCTCATTTTGCTTAGTAGGATTAAGTAGATGCTATGGTCTACTAAGCAATGGGGGGTGTGGCGTGACCGAGCACATCGACGAGGTCGGCGCGGAGCTGCGGCGCGCGGTCGTGCGGCTCTACAGCCGGTTCCGCTCCGAACGCGTTGAGGGAGAGGTCTCCGAGGAGGCGCTGCTCGTCCTCATCGTTCTCGACAAGCAGGGCCGGCTGAGCCTGAGCGATCTGGCCGCGACGGCGAGGGTCACGCTCGGGTCGATGAGTCAGACGGTCCGGCGGCTCGAACAACTCGCCTACGTCACGAAGTCCCGCGGGACGGAGGACCGGCGCAAGGTCTTGTTCGCGTTGACCGCGGAGGGCCGGGAAGCGTCCACGGCGTCGCGTCGCCACCGGCAGGACTGGCTCAACGGCCGGCTCGCCGAACTCACCGCCGCCGAACGCGACGACCTCCTGCGGGTCGCTCCGCTCCTCCTCCGCATCGCCGACTCCTGAAGCGTCGCCGACTCCTGAACAGGAACACCGTGCATCCCGTAGAAGCCCTTCTCGTCCCCGTCGGCCGACTGCTGCGCAACCGGCGCCCCGACGAAGCCGCGAGCATCGCCAACGCCCCCGAACTCGCGACCGGCAACCGCATCACGCTGACCTCGCCCGCCTTCCGCGACGGGGACGTCGTGCCCGCCAAGCACTGCGGGCAGTTCATCGGCGACGACGTCTCGCCCGCCCTCGCGTGGAGTGCCCTTCCGGCGGGGACAAAGGGCCTGGTCTTCGTGCTCGAAGACCTCGACAATCCCGGTGCCGTGCCCGGCATCCACACGGTCGCCGTGTTCGCGCCGAGCGGGGGTGGCCTGCCGGAAGGCGCCCTGACGCCGGACGACCCGCGCTTCCGGTTCCTCCCCAACCACCGCCGCCAGGCCAAGTACGTCGGACCGAGGCCGCTCCCCGGCCACGGCACGCACCGCTACCGCTTCCACCTCTACGCCCTCGACACCGACGTCGACTTCACCGAGGTCGCCGACATGCAAGCCGTGCCGTCGACCCTCGCGGGACATGTCCTGGCCGCCGGAACGCTCACCGGCACGCGGACGACCTGAGGGCCGGGGTCCAGGACGGCGGTGCGGCGTCAGGGCTGATGCGGCGGACGGCGTCGACCGGCACGCGCGGGTTGACGCCGCTCCGCCGTATGCGCCGCTCCGCCGTATGCGCCGCTCCACCGCATGCGCCGCTCCACCGCACGCGCCCCCTCCCGCGCCCCCGGCTCGCAAGCGGTCAGCCGTCGTGGCCGAGCCGTTCGACCGTGGCCGTGACGTGTAGACCCGGTCGGCCACCTCGCCCGCCGGCATCTCGACGAGGTCGTAGCCGAGCCGACGAGGTCGTAGTCGGAGCGCCGGTGGCTCGGTTCATGCGCCCGAACCCGCGCCGCGCCGGCGCCCGTAGCATCGTCGGTCTTCCCGGAACCCGGCGTGCCGGTGAGGATGCGGCGCTCAAGGACCGCCCCCAGGACGAGAGTCACCACGCCGGCCGACCGCGGAACCACCGTTGCCCGCGAGTTCGGCCCGCCCACCCCGTGAATGCGGCCCGCCCACCCCGCGAATGCGGCCCGCGCCGCCGACCCCGTGTCCGCGGCGCGGTCCCATCGCGCGCCGGCGCCCTAACGGTGGGCCAGGCCATCGATCATCAGGGTGACGGTGAAGTCGAACCGTTCGTGGCCCGTGCCGGCGGTGAGTTCGGCCGCGTGGCGGGTGGTGTGCGGGAAGGTCTCGGCGGGCAGTGCGGTCAGCCGGCGCCGGAGTTCGGCGGTGTCGACGACCCAGTCCGTGTCGTCGTCGGCCTTGCGCTGCCTCATGACGGAGATCTCCAGGCAGTAGGCGGCCACGTACAGCAGGAGGGCGTCGGCGGCCCAGGCGGCGGCCTGCGGGGTGACGCCGCCGGCGAGCAGGATCGCCAGCATGCCCTCGCTGACGCGCACGGTCTCCAGGTCGGTGGGGGCCATGGCGAGCGCGGCGCGGGAGATCCCGGGGTAGGCCAGGTACTGGTCGCGCACCTGGGCGCACACGCCGCGCAGCTGCTCCCGCCAGGTCGCGGGTTCGGGCTCGGGCAGGACCAGCCCGGCGCACAGCCGCCCGATGAGCAGCTCGTCGAGGTCGGCCTTGTTGACCACGTGGGCGTAGAGCGAGGCGGGGCCGGTGTCGAGCGCGCCGGCCAGCCGGCGCATGGTCAGTGCCTCGTAACCCTCCGTGGCGACGAGGCCCAGTGCGGTGTCGACGACCTGGTCGACGGTGATCGGGTCCTTGCGGCGCCGCGGCCTGGAGCCGGGTTCGGCCTCGGGGTTCGGCGGCCGGTGGCGTGCCGCGCGTCGCTCTTTCGGGTTCACCCGGTCATCCTATTTGACACGAACGGTGTTCGTATATAGAACGGTGTTCGTGTCGATGACGATGATGACGACGAAGATGAACCAGGACGCGGACGTGACCGTGGTCGGAGCCGGACCGGTGGGCCTGGTGCTCGCCGCGGAGCTGGCGCTCTCCGGAGCGACGGTGCAGGTGATCGAGCGGCGGGCCGAGCCGGACGAATCGATGAAGGCGGGGGCGATCAACGTTCCGACGGCCGAGGCGCTCGACCGCCGCGGCCTGCTGCCCGCCGCCGAACAGGTGCAGCGGGAGCTGCTCGAACGGGTCGGACCGTTCGCTCCCCGGGCCGATGACCGGCGGACCGATGGCGGTCGGGAGGCGCGCGGGTCGCGGTTCACCGGGCATTTCGCGGGAATGGTCCTCGACGCCGACCTCGTGGACGCCTCCGACCCCGACCTCGCCGCGCACACCGCGGTCGACGGAGCGCGGATGGTGCCGCAGCGCGAGCTGGAGGAGCTGCTGGCCGGCCATGTCGCGCGACTCGGCGTACCGGTGCGACGCGGGGTGGAGGTCACCGCGTTCGAGGACACCGGCGACGGCGTGGTCGTCGGCACGACCGCCGGCCCGGTGCGCACCGGGTGGCTGGTCGGGTGCGACGGCGGGCGCAGCACCGTGCGGCGCCTCGCGGGCATCGGCTTCCCCGGCACCGACCCCGAACTCACCGGGATGATGGGGACCGTCGACCTCGACGACCCGGGCAAGCTCGCGGACGGCTGGACGTGGTCGGCCCGGGGGGCGTACCGCTACGGGCCGCAGCCCGGCCGGGTGGTCACCGTGGAGTTCACCGGCGCCCCCGCCGACCGTTCGGCGCCGGTCACCCTTGAGGAGCTGCAGGCCGGCCTGCGCCGGGTCTCGGGCACCGACGTCACGCTGACCGCGCTGCGCGCCGCCGGGTCCCGCTGGACCGACAACGCCCGCCAGGCCGCGAACTACCGGTCGGGGCGGGTGTTCCTGGCCGGCGACTCGGCGCACGTGCACTCGCCGTTCGGCGGTCAGGGGCTCAACCTCGGGGTGGGCGACGCGATGAACCTCGGCTGGAAGCTCGGCGCGGTGGTCGCCGGGTGGGCCGCCGAAGGGCTGCTCGACACCTACGACGCCGAGCGCCGCCCCCTCGGCGCCTGGGTACTGGACTGGACGCGGGCCCAGATCGGGGTCATGCGCGGGGACGCCAAGTCGGCCGCGCTCCGGGAGGTGGTCGCCGACCTGCTGAGCACGCGGGCGGGCACGACCTACGCGGTCAAGAAGATCTCCGGCGTCGCCCAGCGCATCGACCTGCCCGGCGACCATCCGCTGATCGGCCGGTTCGTGCCCGACCTGTGGCTGACGGACGGCTCCCGCCTGGTCGACCACGGTCACCACGGCGGCTTCCTGCTGCTCGACCGCACCGCGGACGGCGCGTTCGCCCGCCTCGCCGCGCCCTGGACCGGCCGGGTGACCGGCGTGACCGACGACCACGCGACCCCGACCGGGGTGCTGGTACGCCCCGACGGCGTGGTCGCCTGGGCCTCCGACACCACCGACGCCACCGGCCTGGAGGCCGCTCTGCGCCGATGGGCCGGCGAGCCGTCGCCCGCACCCGAGCCGGCCGGCTGACGCTCTGTCCGCGCGGCCTGCGGCCGGGGTACGCCCGACTGAGGCTCCGCGCCGTCAACGGCCGGGGTGCGTCGGGGCGGCTTCGTCGCTCCGGAAGCCCCATCCCTCCGGCCACCCGACTGCCTCCTCCGCCCGTCCGGAGCGCCGGCCCGGCCCGTCCGGAACCCTGCCCCGGCCCGTTCGGAACCCCCGTGCGGAGCCCCGGCCCGTCCGGACCCCCCGCCTCACCCCCGCGTGCTCGCGCGCCGCACCACGGTCCAGGGGGCCGCCACCGTCACCGCCGGGCCGCCGTCGAGTGCCGCGCGGGCGCACGCGGCGCCCTGGTCGCGCAGGGACTGGGCGACCGAGGTCAGGCCGAGTTCGACGGCCACGTCGGCGTCGTCCCAACCGGTGACGGACAGCTCGCGCGGTACGGACCGGCCGGCCGTGCGGGCCGCCCGTACGACGCCGGCCGCCTGCTCGTCGCTCATCGCGGCGATCGCGTCCGGCGGCTCGGGCAGCGCCAGCAACCGGGCGGCGACCGCCTCGGCCTCGGCGGCGTCGTTGCGGGCGCAGACCGCCACCGTCACCCGGTCCCAGCGGAACCCGGCGTCGGCGGCGGCGAGCCGGTAGCCCTCCAGGCGGTCCCGGGTCACCGGGAACAGCACGCCGTCGGTCGCCGCGCCGGGGCCGACGGTGGTCTCCCGGCTCCGGGACAACGGGAAGCTGATCACCGCGGGCCGCGCGGCGCCGGCGAACGCGGCGGCGCCCACCGCGCGGGCCGCGGCCCGGTTGTCGACGCCGACCAGGCCGAGCCCCGGCACCGCGGGCCCGCCGTGCACCACGGCCGGCCGCCGCACCGCCCGCACCGCGTCCAGCACCGGGTCGTCCTCGGCCGTCGTCCACACCACGAACCCGTCGACGGCCGCGGCCCGCACCCGCGCCGCGTCCTGCGGGGCGCCGGTGACCGGCAGGATCGTCATGCCGTAGCCGCGTTCCGTGCACACCTGCGCGATACCGGCCAGGAAACGGGCCGCCTGCGGATCCTCGAACGCGTACGTCAGGTGCTCGCCCAGCACCACCCCGAGCGTCTGGGTGCTCCCGCGCCGCAGCGACCGCGCCCGCGGGTCGGGACCGGCGTAGCCCAGGCGTTCCGCGGCCGCCAGCACCTTCGCGCGGGCCTCGTCGGAGACCCGGGCCGGCCGGCTGTACGTGTACGACGCGGTCATCACCGACACCTCCGCCAGGGCGGCCACTTCGGCCAGGGTCGCCCGTTTCGCACCGGGGGAGGAGCGCCGGGCGCCGCCAGACGTCGTCATGCCGCCAGTCTAGGTGTGTATCGTTACACACCAACGGAGACACCAACAGGGACGCCGACGGGGACACCGGCGGAGTCGGAACGGCGGAGGGCGGAAGCGATGTCGGCGAAACCTGGCGGGCCACCGGGAGGGCTGGCCGCCTCGGCGTACGTGGCGTTCGCCGCCTTCGGCGCGTTCTGGGGGGTGTGGGGCGCCTCGGTGCCGCGGGTGCGTGACCAGGCGGGCGTCAGCGACGGGCAGTTGGGGCTGGCGCTGCTGTTCGTCGGGGCGGGGGCACTGCCGGCGATGCTGCTGGCCGGCCGGGCGCTGGACCGATTCGGGCTACGGGTCGCGGCCGGCGTCATCGCGCTGCTGGGGCTCGTCGGCACCGCGCTGGCGCTGACCGCGCGGAGCCTGCCGGACCTGTGCGTGGGACTGGCCGTCGCCGGGGCGGCCAGCGGCGCGGCGGACGTGGCGATGAACGCGGTCGCCGGCCGCGCCGAACAGCTGGCCGGGCGGCCGGTCATCGCCCGTGCCCACGGCACCTTCTCCGCCCTCGTCGTGGTCTCCGGCCTGGCGACCGGCTTCGGCGCCGCCCGCGCGCTGCCGCTAGCGGTGCCGTTCGCCGTGGTCGCGCTGATCGCCCTGGCGGCCGGCGCCGCGATGCTCCGCACGCTCCCGCCGCACACGCCGGCGCCGCCCGAGGGTGATGCCGCCGGCGGTCCGGGCGGGGGTGCCGCCGGCGGTTCGGAGGGTGACGCCTTCGGTGGTTCGGGCGGGGGTGCCGCCGGCGGTTCGGAGGGCGCTGACGGTGATGCCTCCGGCGGTTCGGGGGGTGCGCGGGGCGCCGGGGTCCGGCGGTCGCCGCTGCGTCCGCTGCTGCTGATCGGGGTGCTCGGGGCGATCGCGTTCGCCAACGAGAACGCCCAGCAGAGCTGGAGCGCCGTCTACGCCCGCGATCAGCTGCACTCCGGCACCGGACTCGCCGCGGTCGCGCCCGCCGTCTTCGCCGCGACCGTCTCGGTCACCCGCTTCGGTCTCGGCGGCCTGAAGCGGGTTCCGGCCCGCACTGTGGTACTGGCCGGGGCGCTGATCGCGGCGGCCGGCTCGCTGACCATCGCCTCGGCGCCGAACCTGCCGGTCGCCGCCTGCGGCCTGGTGCTGTCCGGCGCCGGGACCGCGGTGCTCTTCCCCACCCTGATCGGCGTCGTCTCGCGCAACGTCGCCGAGTCCCGCCGCGGCCGCGCCACCTCGATCGTCGGCACCGTGTCCTACCTGGGCTTCCTGCTCGGCCCGGTCTACATCGGCACCTGGGCCGGTGCGGCCGGTCTGCGCGGCGCGATGGTCGCCGACGCGGCCCTGGCCTGCGTACTGTTCCTGCTGACCGCACCCCTGTTGCGACTCACCGGCTTCACCCTCACCGGCGGCGAACCCGCCACGGGGACGGCACGGGCCGAGTCGCCCGCGGAGGTTGCTTCCTGACGCCTTATCAGGTCTGATGCCCCGTCAGCAACGGTCCGCCCGCGCGACCTCGCGGACCGGCTCGCCGGGCATGATCGGCGGCGCTGTTCGTCTGCGCGGCCCGGGAAGGCGCGGACCGCGCGGGCCACGTCCACCGTTCCGCCGGGTCGCAGGGTGGGCCGGGGTAGTCGGTGCGGTGCGGTGTGGTGACGGATGGCGGTCACGGGGGTCGGCGGGGCGGAACCCTTGAAGGGGACGCAGGCGTCGTCGCCGAGAGCGTGCGGTCACCGGCACCGTACCTCCCACGCCGCAGCCGAACGGGTGCGGCAATCCCGACTGGGGAGCGCCTTCCGGATGGCCGAACCTCTGCCGCCGGCACTCGTGCCCCAGTACGCACGTGGCGTCGCCGCCGAAGTCGGGTTCGTCATGGGCCGGATGGAAGCTGACGGCGCTGGCTGACGCATCGTCATCAAGTTGAGAGAGCGCGCCCCCGCGCTCCCGTGCGACCCCCGCCGACCGCCCAGCCGTCCAACTCGGCGTCGTGGCGCGGTGGTTCGCGCTGCTGAACGGCGCCGTGGCCCGGCTCCCGGACCGCCTGCGGTGCCCACCGCGGTTGCGGCGATACGCTCGTTCGCCAACACGACGCGGAGAGGGGCCCGTTGGCCGGGATCGTGGTGATGGGTGCGGGGATCAGCGGTATGGCGACGGCGCTGATGGCGGCGCGCCGCGGTCATCCGGTGACGCTGGTCGAGCGGGGTTCCCGGTGGGCCGGCGACGACCTCGACGCCGACTTCCTCCGCTGGCGGCGCCCCCGGGTGCCGCAGGCGGTGCAGCCGCACTCGCTGCTCGCGCCGGTACGCACCGTACTGCGAGCCGAACTCCCCGACGTGTAGGAGGAGTTGCTGGCCCGCGGCGCCCGTGGTTCGACGCCCAGGTCGCGGGCGACCGAGCCGGTGAACGTGGGCTGTCCGGCCCGTCGGCCACCGCGGGCCGCCGGGCCGCCGAACAGGCCGCCGCCTGGGACGATCCCGTCGTCATGCGGGCCCGCGCCCCGGTCCGCCACCTGCTGTGCGGCGCCGACCGGGCCTACGGCGCCGAGGACGTCCGGCGCGGCGTCGGCAGCCGGCTGGCCGCGCGCCCCGGCTTCGCACCCGCGCACGACGGCCCGGACCGCGCCGCGTGGGAAGCGCTCGTCACCGCCGCCGATTGATACGGCTCACCCTGACGCGGCTTCCGTGGGCCTCGGCACCGCGCTGCACCGCACGCTCCCGTCGCCCTGTCGGGCCTTCGCCCCGGTGGACCTTCGCGGCGCCGGCCCCGGCGCCGCGCGCCGGCGTCGCGCCGTCGCGCCCGGCACCGTAACCCGGCCCGGGCTCCGCCGCGTTGAACACCGGTGTGGTCAGCCGCCGGTGACCTTGGCCTGCAACCGCACCAGCCCGGCCACGCCGAACTCGATGATCACCGGCACGGTGTGCTGGGCGGTCACCCCGTGCACGCCGCGCAGGGTGGCGCGCGGGCCGCCGTGGGAGCCGAAGACGACCGAGCCGCCCGACGGGATCAGGACGCCGGCCGACGTCAGCGGGCCGTCGGTGACGCTGCCGCCGGTCAGCCCGGCCCGGGCGGAGTCCGGCAGGCCGATCATGTCGACGTGCTCCGGCACGCCGCCGCCGTTGGCGATCCGCATGCTGAGCTCGCCGTTGCCCGAGGCGTCCAGCCGGGCGACCGCGTCGGTGATCCGCAGGTTCATGTCGGCGAGCTTGACCGTGACCTGCCCCGGGGTCGTGCCCACGCCGGCTCCGGTCGCGACGTGGCTGGGGGGCGGCGACGTCGGTTCCCGGTCGCACGCCGTGGCCACCAGCGCGACAGCGGCGACGACCGCCGCGACGCGCCCGACCCTGGCGATGCCGTTCTTCGCGTTCATGCTCGAAGTATGTCAACACGGGCTGACGGCGGGATGCCCGGGGCCCGACCCGCTGAGCACGCCGCTGACCTGCGACGCAGTACCGCCGGAGCGCTTCAAACGTCAACCATCGCTGACGCCGTGCGCCCGCCGTCACGCCCTCCGCGCCGCGTCCGACGCCTCCCCCTTCCGGGCGGCAGGCGGCGCCCGATCGGTTTCAGGACGTCCAAGAACGCTTTCGTGCAGTGGTCTTGACGGGACCTTTGGTCTAGTCCAACTATGGTCCACACCACAAGCGCCGCACCCCACCCGGGTCAGCACAACGTCCCGGGCGGCGCCGACGGTCCCCCCACTTCTGTCATCGGAAGGACACGATGATGCGCCGCCGTCTGCTCGGTACGCTTCGCACCGCGAACCCGCCCGCCCGCGCCACGCTGGCCCTGACCGTGGCCGCGCTGGCCCTCGGTGCCGCCGCCGCGGCCACCGCGCCGGCCACCGCCGCCACGACGGCCAAGCCGGCCACGGCCGGGGTCTTCGCGCCCTACACCGACATGTCGAACTCGCAGGAATCGCTGCTCGACACCGCCATCACCTCGCACGGTGTGAAGAACTACACCGCCGCCTTCGTGATCGGCAGCGGCTGCAACGACATCTGGGGCGACACGCTCCCGGTCGGCGCCGACTCCTACACCGACCCGCTGATCGCCAAGGCCAAGTCCGAGGGCGCGAACGTCATCATCTCCTCCGGCGGCGCGGCCGGTGAGCCGCTGGCCTGGACCTGTACCGACCAGGCGTCGATCAACGCCGGGTACCAGAAGATCCTGGACTCCTACGGCGTCAACTCCCTCGACTTCGACATCGAGGGCGCCGCCATCGCCGACACCGCCTCGGTCGCCCGGCAGATGCAGGCGATGAAGTCGATCCAGGACGCCAACCCCGGCTTCACCTTCTCCGTCACGCTGCCGGTGCTGCCCACCGGTCTGACCAGCGACGGCGTCAACATCATCCAGGCGGCCAAGACCGCGGGCGTCAAGATCGGCGTCGTCAACATCATGGCCATGGACTACTACTCCGGTTCGCCGGAGATGGGCCAGGCCGCCATCAGCGCCGCGCAGGCCACCCTGGCGCAGATGCAGGCCGTCGACTCCTCCTACACCTACGCCAACGTCGGCATCACGCCGATGATCGGCACGAACGACGACGGCTCGACCTTCACCCTCGCCGACGCCTCCACGGTGGAGAGCTGGGCGGCCTCCAACGGCATCGGCCGGCTGTCGTTCTGGTCGATCAACCGCGACACCTCCTGCTCCTCCTCGTCGGGCGCCACGGGCATCCACCCGGACGCCTCCTCGACGTGCAGCGGCGTCTCGCAGAACCAGCTGGCCTTCAGCGACGCCTTCGCCGCCTTCTGATCCACCCGGCCGCCTCGCGCGGTCCCACCCGGTGCCCCGCGGTCGACGTCGGCCGCGGGGCACCGCCGTGCCGGGCAACGGGCTGCCCGACCTGGGACGCTCCGGGGCGGTGTCGTGGCGGAACAGTGCACGTTCGGCGGCGAGTTGATCAATGTGGGTATGGTCGTACCGGCCGGGGGCAGCCGGGCGGGCGTCGGCCCGTAATGCCGAGCGACGCCGCGGACCGGTACGACCGGACCCGGCCGCCGATTCCCCCATCGAAGGACGACCCCCGTGAAGACCGCTTCCTCCAGCGACGCGCCGATCTACGACAGCCTGATCGCCGAGCGCGGCAACATCCCTGCCGACACCCGGCGGGTGGCCCAGGAGGTCCTGCGCGAGGCCGACGAGGCGCTGCGCGGCTTCACCACCCCGCCCGTCGCCGGCCGCTGGACCGGCCGCTGACCCGCCGAACCGCCCGCCACGGCGGGTTCGGCGCCGCAGCTTCTCCGCCGCGCGTCCGCCGCCCCGGCCTCGCCGCCGCGGGTCCGACGTCGCGCAGTTCCTCGGGCCCGAGACCTCGAACCCCACGCCAGGTTCGCCGCCGCGGGCTCGCCGCCGCAGCCCCGACGGCTCCGGCTCCGCGATCGGCGCCGCGCCCCGAGCACCATGCGGCACCGCCGAACACCGCCCGGCACCCCCGAACACCGCCCGGCCCCCCGAACACCCCGCCCACCGCACCGCCGGAGGCCGTCCGTCAGCGGCCCGCGAGCCGTTCCGCCGGGTCGAGCAGCGCGTCGGCGTGGGCCAGCCCGCTCTCGGCGACGACCTCCTCGATCGTCTGCTCGTCCCGTACGGTGACGAACCGCGTCCGGCCGTCCGGGCCCGTGCTGAACCCGTGAACGGCCGGCCGGGCCAGGCTGTTGTACGTCCAGTGGGTGGAGAAGTAGTACGCCCCGGTGTCCAGCAGCGCGACCACGTCCCCCGGTTCCAGCAGGGGGAGCCGGCGGTCGCGGGCCACCAGGTCGCCGGCGAAGCAGCAGGGCCCGGCGACGTCCTGCGCCGTGACCGGCCCGGTCTTCGGCAGGCCGTCGGAGGTGAACGCGGCCACCCGCAGCGGCCACGCCTCCGGCTTCCACACCGTGCGGGTGGCCACCTGCGCGCCCGCGTGGGTCACCGCGATCGGCCGGCCGCCGGACTCCTTGGTGTACTCCACCACCGACGCCACGAAGCCGTTCTTCGCCAGCAGCGACCGCCCGAACTCCGTCACCAGCGAGTACCGCCCGGACAGCAGCCCCGGCACCGCCGCCGTCAGCGCCTCGACGTAGCCGTCGAACGACGGAGTGACGTCGTCGTCCGCGAAGTTGACGGGCAGCCCGCCGCCGATGTCCAGGCTGGTGATCTGCCGCCGTCCGACGAACGCGTTGATCTCCTCGGCCAGTTCGTACGCCGCCCGCACGCCCGCCGCGATCAGCTCCAGCGGGCAGCCCTGCGATCCGACGTGCGCGTGCAGCCGGGTCAGCCACGGCCGCCGGGCGAACGCCAGCACCACGGCGTCGCGGTTGCCCGGATCGCGCAGCGCCACCCCGAACTTGGAGGTGTCCGTCGCGGTGCTCATCGCCCCGATCGAGCCGGACCCGACCTGCGGGTTGACGCGCAGCCCGACCACCGACAGCGACGGCACCTCGCCCAGCAGGGTGTCGATGCGCTCCAGTTCCTGGAAGTTGTCGGCGTTGACCGCGATCCCGCGCGAGAGTGACGCACGCAGTTCCCCCCACGTCTTGGCGGGGGAGTCGAAGACGATGCGGTCCGCGGCGAACCCGGCGGCCAGCGCCTGCGCCAGCTCACCGGGGCTGGCCACCTCGCACCCCATGCCGCAGGCGGCCAGCAGCCGCAGCACCGGCACCAGCGAAGCGGCCTTGGCGGCGAACGTGTGCAGGACCGGCGCGGTGCCGAAGGCGGCCCGCAGCTCGGCGACCGAGCGGCGCACGCCGTCGGTGTCGATGAAACCGGCCAGCGGAACCCCCTGCCCCACCAGCCCGGCGCCGACCGCCTCGCGCACCACGCGCTCACGGTCCGCGGCCACCCGCGCCGCCCGGCCGCCGTCGACGGGCCCGCCGCCCGGCCGCGGCGAACCGGCCGAACGCGGTGCACCTGCGAGGCTCGGTGCACCTGCGGGATTCGGTGAGTTGGTCGACCCGGTCGACCCGTTCGAACGGGTCGAACCCGTCGTGTTCGTCGTGCTGGTGGAACCGGTGGCGGTGGACATCACGCGACACCCCTTCGCTTGCTCCTCGTCAGCCCGCGCGACTCCCCACGAGCGTTCCACCAGCATGGACGCGCCGCCCCCGCCCGGTCTTCGGCCCCTGGGACAGACTCCGGCGCCTCCTGTTGTCCAACCGGACAGCGTCGCGTCGCACCGGACAGCGGCTTGTCGTACGGGACAGCGGCGCGTGCCGACCGCCGGCCCGGCTCCAACGCCCGGCCTCCACGGTGCGCCGCCCCGGCCACCCGCCCCGCCCGCCACCGGGCGTCCGCCCACCCCGCCCCCGTAACCCCCGCGCCCGCTACCCCCGCCCGACGGCCCCCTCAGCCGTCCTCGCGCAGCAACCGCACCGCCAGCATCGCCAGCAGCCGGGTGTCCGGGTCGTCGAGGTCGACGCCGAACCGCTCCCGCATCCGGCGCAGCCGGTAGCGCAGGGTGTTGGTGTGCACGGTCAGCCGGGCGGCGGCGGCCGCGACGTCCCCGAACTCGTCGAGATAGACCGCCAGCGACTCCAGCAGCTCACCGCCGTGCTCGCGTTCGTGCTCCGCGAGCAGGTGCAGCGGCCCGACGCCCTCCTGCCAGGCGGGGCGTGCCGCGTCGAGCATCCGCAACAGGGTCGCCGGCACGGCGACCTCCTCCAACCGGGCGCTGCGGGACCGGTCGTCGCCGTGCCGCGTGCGCAGCACCCGCAGGACGCGCTCGGCACCGGCCCGCGAGGTGTCCGCCTCCAGCGCGCCGGCGACGACCGGGCCGACGCCGACCAGGACCGGTCGCCGGGGCGTCAACGAGTCGGCGAGCGCGGCCAGTTGGCGTCCCAACTCGGCGGCCTGCCCGCCGCCCGGCGGTTCGGGCAGCAGCACCAGCATCCGGTCCACCTCGCGCAGCACCTGCACCCGGTCCCGCGCCGCGCCCGCGCGCACGACCAGCGCGTTGAGGGTGCGCGCCATGTCGCCGCCGGGCCGCAGCGGTTCGGCGACCAGGACCGCGCACGGCTGGTCGGTGGCCAGACCCAGCGACACCGCGTGCGCCGGCAGGTCGCCGCGGCCGTGCAGCAGCGAGCGGATCGCCTCGTCGCGGCGGCCGGCCGCCGCCTGGTCGCGTACCCGGTGGTACATCAGGTGCGGGACCGCCATCCGGGCCGCGTCGGTCAGCGCGCGCCGGGCCCGGGGCGGCAACGGTCCGCCGTCGGGCGCCAGCCAGAGCGATCCCAGGATCTCGGTGCCGGCCCGGACGGCGATCACCATCCGCTCGGGGTTGCCGGCGTCCGCCTCGCGGTGCACCACCTCGTGGGAGGCCAGCACCGCCCGGAACAGTCCGCTGCGCCGCAGTTCGTCGACCCGCCAGCCGGGCACCCGGCCGCCCAGGATGGTCTGGCGGCGCAACGGGTCCGCCTCCATCCCGGTGCTCGAATGGGCCAGCACCCGGGAGGCGTTGTCCTCGACGGTGACCGAGCCGCCGGTGAGTTCGGCGATGACGTCGGCCAGCGCGGCCAGGTCGCCCAGCCGCGCGCCGGGCCCCTCGGCGGGGTCGGTGGTGGCGTAGGCGACGGCGGTGCGCAGCACGCCCGCCGCGTCCGCCCAGTCGACGCCGGACGCCCGGGTCAGCACCGCGACCCCGGCGGCGTCGGCCGCGGCCCGTACCGCCGGCCGCACCCGCCCGTCGGGGGCCGGCCGGTAGACCACGGCCGCGGCCCCGGCGTCCGCGGCGGCCCGCATCGCCTCCACCGCGCGCGGCGTGAGCGGATCGACGCCCACCGCGAGGACCACGCAGTCCCGGGCCCGCGGCAGGTCGCGTTCGTCGAGCATGACGACGTCGCGCAACGGCACGTCCAGACCGCGCGGCGCGCTCACCACGTCGAGCGCCTCACCCGCGCCGAGCGCGAGCACCGTACGCAACGTCGCCCCGGCCGCGTTCGCCGACGCCGCTGTGTCCGCCGTCTCCGCTGTCTCCGCCGCGTTCGCCGTGTGCGCCGCGTCCTCCGCCGCCATGTGCCCTCCCGTCGTTCCCGTTCCGGTCGGTGCCCTGTCGTTTTGCTCCGGTCGGTGCTCCGTCGGGCCCGCTCCGGTCCGCCCCGTGTCGTCCCTGCCTGCGCCGGCCCGGGACCCGGCGTGCCCGTCCCGGTCCGCGCCGCCCGCCGCTCACCCTGTTCCGTGTGGCGGAAGACCGCGGGCCGCGCCCGGTCCTCTCCGCTCGGGTCCGTACCGCCCGCGGGCACCCCGTGGCGGGCTGCCGCACCCGCCCGCGCGGCGGCGACCCGGTCACTCCCGGGCCGTGAACAGCCCTTCCAGCGCCCGTTCCATCGTGGCGAACGGCAGCGGATCGCGGCCGCCGGTGTTGGCGCGGAAACCGCGGTCGAGCCGGATGCCGCGGATCGTCGCGCCGAGGAACGCGGCGAGTTCCTCGCCGCTGAGCGCCGGCGGCCGGCCGGAGCGGCGCAGCAGTGCCTCCAGTGGGGTGCCGACCCGGCGGTTGAACTGCTCCTCGTGCTCGGTCAGCGCGGCGGCCGCCTCCTTGTCGCGGATCGCCATCAGGCGGAACTCGATGTTGAGGAACAGCCAGCGGTCGTCCAGCGCCCGGTCGGCGATCTCCGTGAAGAGCCGGGCGAGTTGCGGCGCCGGGTCGCGGCCGGTGTCCACCGCCGCCAGACCCTGTTCCACCCGCTCGACCGTCCGGTCGCTCTGCCGCCGGAAGACGGCCAGGAAGAGCTGGAGCTTGCTGTCGTAGTTGGAGTAGAACGCACCGGTCGTGCGGCCCGCACACTGGCAGATGTAGCCGATCGACGCCCCGTGGAAACCCCGTTCCACGAAAGCCCGTTCGGCCCCGGCGAGCAGGGCTTCCACCGTCTTCGACCGTTGCGGCGGCATCCCTCACATCCTCTCCCGGCGCGCCCTTGGCGCGGTGCGCCAGCTTACGGCAGGGCGGCCGGTTTCCCCGGGCCCTCTTTTGCGTAGGGAACCCTACCGGTAGGGTTCCCTACACAAGCTGCGGAACCGGGGAACCACTCCGGGGCCCGCACGCGCGTCCCCGGTCCCCGACCGCCGCGGGGACGCGCGCCCGCCGCACCGCCGTTCGCGCGCCGACCCGCCGGGGACCGGCCGGATCCGCCAGGAGGCTCCCGTGAGCACACCCTTAACCACTGTCCACGAGACCGTGCCGGGCTACCCGCGGGTGCGGGACGACTACGTCGACCCGGCCCGCGTCCTGCTCGACCTGCCGGCCATCAGCCCGCTGACGTTCGCCGGCGGCAGCGTCGGCTGGCTGGTCACCGGCTTCCACGAGGCCCGCTCGGTCCTGTACGACCCGCGCTTCAGCGCCGAACGCTGGCGCGGCGACGACACCGTCCGGCCGATACCGCGCCGCATACGCGAGAACCGCGGCCTCGGCCCCGGCTCCTTCCTGTCCATGGACGCCCCCGAGCACGACCGCTACCGCGGCCTGCTCACCAAGTTCTTCACCGTGCGCCGCATGCGCGCCCTCGAACCGCGCATCGCCGAGATCGTCGAATCCTGCCTGGACGACCTGGAGAACGCCGGCCGGCCCGCGGACCTCGTGCGGCACTTCGCCCTGCCGGTGCCCTCCCTGGTCATCTGCGAGATGCTCGGCGTCCCCTACGAGCAGCGCGCCGGCTTCCAGCGCGCCAGCGCCCGGCTGCTGCGGCAGAACGTCACCGAGGCGGAGTTCGAGGAGAACTTCAGTGCGCTCATCGCCTTCGTCGACGACACCATCCGCGCCAAGCACGCCGAACCGGGCGACGACCTGATCTCCGCCCTCGTCGCCTCCGGTGAGCTGACCGACACCGAGATCAACGGCATAGCCCGGCTGCTGCTGGTCGCCGGGCACGAGACCACCATGAACATGCTCAGCCTCGGCACGTTCACCCTGCTGCGCCACCCCGACCAGATGGCCCGGCTGCGCGAGGACGACACGCTGGTCCCGCTCGCCGTCGAGGAACTCCTGCGCTACCTCAGCATCGTCAACGCCTTCCCGGTCCGCGTCGCCCTGGAGGACGTCGAGGTCGGCGGGATCCTCATCACGGCCGGCACCTGCGTCGCGGTCTCGGTCCCGGCCGCCAACCGCGACCCCGAACTCGTCGAGGACCCCGCCCGGCTCGACGTCGGCCGCTCGCGCAGCAGCCACCTCGCGTTCGGCTACGGCATCCACCAGTGCCTGGGCCAGCACCTCGCCCGGACCGAACTGGCCGCCGGATACCGGGGGTTGCTCAAGCGCTTCCCGGACCTGCGGCTGGCCGTCGCCCCCGAGGACGTGCCGATGCGCAGCGACATGATCATCTACGGCGCGCACGAACTGCCCGTCACCTGGTGACCCGCGGACTCCGCCACACCGGTGTCCGCCGCACCGGTGTGTTTTTGTCCGCTGAAGTGGGATCGGCCCCCGGTGAAGTCCGTCCCCATGGAGTCGGCCCCGGTGGAGTCCCTCCCCTCGCATCCGTCCCGACGAGCACAGGAGCGTTGCGGTGAAAATGCTGGTGGACATCCCCAAGTGCATCGGCTCCGGCCAGTGCGCGCTGATCGCGCCCGACGTCTTCGACCAGGACGACAACGGCATCGTGGTCGTCCTGCGCGAAGACCCGCAGGACACACCGGAGTTGCGCGAGGCGGCCGCGGTCTGCCCGGCCGCCGCGATCGAGTTCGCCGCGGGCTGACCGCCCGCGCACCACCACGGCGGCGAGCCGGACGCCACCTCGCGACCGGCCCGCCGCCACACGGTCGGCCACCGGGCCCGCCACCGCACGGTCGGCCACCGGGGCCCGCCGCCAACTCGCCCCGGCCTTCCGCCGTCCCGCGAATCGGGCACCGTACGGGCATACTCGACCTGTCCGTCCGCCGCCCCACGCGAGGTGAACCACAGTGCGCGTCCTGCTGGGCCTCGCGGGGGCCGTCGTCGTGCTCGGCATCTTCTCCTCGGTGCTGCGCACCCTGGTCATTCCCCGGCCGTCCAGTTCCGGCTTCACCCAGGTCGTGCAGCGCCTGGTCCACCGCCCGTTCCAGCTGCTCGCCGACCGGGTGCCCGGCGCCGCGGGCAAGGACCGGGTACTCGCGCCGGTGGCACCGCTGTCGGTGGTCATCACCCTGATCGGCTGGCTGGTCTCCCTGCTGCTGGGCTACGCGCTGCTGGAGGCCGCCGCCAGCGCGCTCGGCCCCCGGGAGGCGCTGGTCGAGGCCGGCTCGTCGCTGTTCACCCTCGGCTTCGCCAGCGGCAACCGCGTCACGCTCAACGCCATCGACTTCTGCGCCGCCGCCACCGGCCCGATCGTCATCGGCCTCCAGATCGGCTACCTGCCCGCCCTCTACGCCGCCTACCAGAGCCGCGAGACCGAGGTCACGCTGCTCCAGGTCCGGGCCGGCAGCCCGCCGTGGGGACCGGAGATCCTCGCCCGCTACGCCCAGGTCGAACTGCTCGACAGCCTGACCGACCTCTTCCGCAACTGGGAGCGCTGGAGCGCCGCGGTCAGCGAGAGCCACACCACCTATCCGGTGCTCATCCAGTTCCGTTCGCCCCGGGCCGACCGCAACTGGCTGATCGCCCTGCTGGCCGTCATGGACGCCGCGGCCCTGCGCCTCGCGTTCAACCCCGCTATGCCCAGGGCCGAGATCCGCCTCGCCCTGCGGGCCGGCTTCGTCTGCCTGCGCCAACTGGCCGACATCCGCGGTATCACCTACGACCAGGACCCCGACCCCGACGGCCCGATCCGACTGGATTACGCCGACTTCCTCAACGGTGTCCAGCGCATGCGCGAACAGGGCTACCCGATGGAACGCACCCCCGAGCAGGCCTGGCCGGACTTTCGCGGCTGGCGGGTCAACTACGAGTCCCTCGCCTACCGGCTCGCCCACGACATCGACGCGGTCCCCGCCCCCTGGTCCGGCCCGCGCCGCACGGCCCTCGCCATCGACGCGCCACGCACCCCGATGGACCGGCGGCCCAAGGGGTAGGGATCCGGTCGCGGGTCCGGCGGGTGCTTCGCGGCCGGGGCGGGGCGGGCGTGGAGTCGGCGCCGGTCCGGTGTTCACCGGGGCGGAGCCGGCGAACCGCCGTCCATCAGTCGTCCATCAGCCGTTCACCACGGCGGCGAACCGCCGCGACACCTCGCGCCATACCGGCTCCGACGCCGGTTCGTCGCGCAGCGCGGCGGCGTACAGCTCCTCGCGGTCGAAGCCCTGGGCGGTGAGCCGGTCGGCGTCCCAGCCGCGGATGCGGCCGGCCGGGACCTCCGGGTGGAACTGCACGCCCCAGGCCCGGTCGCCGACCCGGAACGCCTGATGCGGACAGCGTTCACTGCTCGCCAGCCAGGTCGCGCCCGGCGGCAGGACGGTGACCTGGTCGACGTGGTGCTCGACGGCGGTCACGCGGGCCGGCAGCCCGTGCAGCAGCGGATCCCCGGCCGCCTCGGGACGCAACGTCAACTCCGTGCTGCCGCACTCCGGCCGGCCGTGGGCACCGCGCACCTCACCGCCGGCCAGCCGGGCCAGCATCTGCCCGCCCAGGCACACCCCGAGCATCGGCGTGGCGGCGTCCAGCGCCCACCGCACCAGCTGCCGGGTGGCCGGCAGCCAGGGGGCGCGGACGTCGTCGTCGGGCAGGAAACCGCCGCCGAGCACCACGAGCGCGTCGTGCGCCGGCCGTCGCGGCAACGGCTCGCCCGCGTGGGCGGCCACCACGTCGAGCACGAGCCCGTCCGCCGCCATCCACCGCCCGAGCCGGTCCGGCCCGCCCGCCACGGTGTTCTGCACCACCAGTACCCGGCGCAACGCCCTCACCCCTCCCCAACGACCGCGCCGAGCCTACGCCGCCGACGGCGATCGCGGCGGAGGGGCCGAACGTGGTGAACGCGGTGGCAACGGTCACATCCGGTCCGTGGCCGGGCCGCGCGGAAGGCCCGGAAGCGCCCCACCCGCACCCCGGTAGGACACGGGGTCCGAAAGACATCTCCGTCCGATCGTGCGACCAGCTCGTGCGCTCAGCTCGTACGCTCAGCCGCCCGTTGCGGCCGGCGGGCGAGGCGGCTGACAGGGCGATGGCTGACAGGGCGGTGGCCGACAGGGCGGCGGCTGCGAGGCGGGTCTGGCACGCTGGTCCGCATGGAAACGCATGCCCATGCGGCGGACGGTTCACTGTCTGCGACGTCCGACACGATGTGCGACCGGATCGATGAGTCGGACTCCGCGATCCACGCCTTCGTCACCGAGTCCGAGACGAACGCGGAACGCCGTGAACGGGTTCGTCAGGAGCTGCGATCAGTGCACGCCCGGTGGCCCGTTGCCGGCTCGCGACCACCGTTGTTCGGCGTCCCCGTCGCGGTGAAGGACATCGTCCGTGTGGACGGACTGCCCACCCGCGCCGGCTCGCTGCTGCCTGCGGAGGTGTTCACCGGCGGACAGGCAGCGGTCGTCGACCGCCTTCGCGAGGCCGGGGCCCTGATCGCGGGCAAGACCGTGACGGCGGAGTTCGCCATGAGCGCCCCCGGCCCGACACGTAATCCGCACGCGCTCGATCACACGCCCGGCGGCTCCAGCAGCGGGTCGGCAGCGGCCGTCGCAGCAGGAATGGTGCCGCTGGCCATCGGAACGCAGACGGTCGGGTCGGTGATCCGTCCCGCGGCGTACTGCGGTGTCGTCGGGTTCAAGCCGACCGCCCGTCGGATCCCGATCGACGGCGTGATCGCCAACGCACCGTCCTTCGACACCCTGGGGATCTTCGCCAGGACGCTCTCCGACGTTTCGGTGGCGGCAGCCGCCCTGTGCGACCACTGGCGGACCGTACGCGCCCCCGAGCGGAGACCCCCGGTGCTCGGCGTACCCGACGGGCCCTACCTGGAACGAGCCGGGGCGGCGGCGCTGGCCATGTTCGAACGACAGGTGGCGGCGCTGACAAGCGCGGGGCTCCCCGTGCACAGAGTCTCCCTGTTCCCGGACTTCGAGCGGAACATCGGCGACCTGTTCACGGTGAACCGCTATGAGGCCGCACAAAGCCATGCCGAGTGGTTCCCCCGGTACGGCGCGATCTACCGGGAACAGTCCATCGCCACGATCCGCCAGGGTCAGGCGATCAGCCGGGAGCAGTACACGCAGGGACTGCGACGGCGGCAATCCTTCCGCACCGACGTGTCGGCGGCGACCGAAGAGGCAGGGGTGGACGTGTGGATCTGCCCCGCCGCCACGGGCCCGGCACCACGCGGGCTCGCCAGTACGGGCGACTCCATCATGTGTCTGCCCTGGAGCAACGCGGGATGGCCCTCTCTGACCATTCCGGCCGGACGAGCCGCGAACGGCTTGCCGCTCGGCCTTCAGTGTGTCGGCCGCGCTGGAAGCGATGAGCGGCTGCTGGACTGGGCCCGGATCATCGCGGGGCCGGTGTCCCCGAACGGATTCGCGACTCACGGATGATGTCCGTCACCGCGGACGGCGCTCGGCGCGCGCACGCCGCAGCCTGCCGGGCCGGTCGGGAAGCCGGTCGGAACACCCGCCGAGCACGTTGATCCGGCGGCGGACGAACGGTAGGAGCCGGCCGCGACTTCCCCGTCGCGGGCATCGAAGGTCTTCGGCCCCGGACGGGCGAAGAGTCCCCCCGGTACCTCGGGCCGAGTCTCGCCGCGGAGTTCAGCTCGGCCGGGAGGACCTCGTACAACCGGCGCCACACCGGCCTCCTCGCCTTCGCTGCCGCGTGCACCTGCTGGAAGAAGCTTGCTCAAGTCATCAAGCAGAAGACGGCCCTACGGACTCGTCGTGGTGACGAGGCTGGAGGAGATGTGGGCCAGGGCGGGGTCTGCGGCGATGAAAAACGTTTCGACCCCGGCCAGTTCGCGGTTCATGCGGGCCATCGGCATTTCGTAGTCCACGTCGTGACTGTCACGGACTCCGCGGATGACCACATCGATTTCGGCTCGGCGGCAGTAGTCGACCAGCAGACCACCGGTGTGCGAGTCGACCCTGACGTTGCTCAGGTCGGTTGCCGCCGCGCGGAGCCGGTCCAGCCGTTCGGTGATGGGAAAGCGGCCGGTCTTGTTCGCATTGAACATCACGCAGACGACGACCTCGTCGAACAGGAGCGCGGCGCGGCGGAGAACGTCCTGATGCCCTTGAGTGACCGGATCGAAGGAACCTGGGAAGAGGGCTCGCACGATCCGAAGGAATAACAAGCGGACGGCTCCGGTAGTGACCTGCCCGGGATTTTGGGCCTGGTGGCGGCGTCGCCAGGTGGACCAGGCACGCCGCCGGGCGGCACTGGGGGTGCGGTGGATGACGAGGGCGGTGAAACAGGTGCCCGAACCTCGTTGACTGGCCGAAGGCCGGGCGTTCTTTGGAGGCGGCGTCCCGGTGCCCCGGACGTCGTCCGACAAGAAGGCGAAGCCCGTGTCACGACAGCTCGCAGGTCCGCGGGGCTGAGACGACTCCGGCCTTTCCCCATGGTCCTGCCACGCTGGACGGCGGCGTGTCGGTCCGGAAGCGCGTTGCTGTTCGCTGGAACCGTTGACTGGACGTTGACTTCGACAACTTCGCTGAATGGGACACGGCGCGAGGTGCGTGGAGCCGGATCGTTCCGGACGGGCTGGGGGAGACGGCGAGGCTGCTGGGCCCGCCGTCCAAAGCCCGGTCACGAGGTGGCGGGACGCAGGGCACGGTCTGATGAGACGCTCTTTGTCGCGATCGTCTCTACGTGCAGGTCAGTGGCTGCGGCTGGCGGGCCTGGCCGCCGTGGTCTTCCTTTGCGGGCCCGGGCGTGGGAGTCGTCGATCATGCAGGCGTCCATGCCAGCAGGCCCGCACCGCGCAGTTCGGCCAGCGGTGTCCGGTGCAAAGCCGGCCACATGCCCGTTTCGGTCCACTCACGCGGCCGGCGCCGGCTGGTTACTCCCGAACAGCCCAGCACCTGGACCGGGACATCACGCCGGGCTGCGACCTTGCGCAACATGTGGATGATGCTGGCCGGTGCCACCCGGATCCGCCTCGGATATCGATGCCTGCGCGCCGGGACGGCGGCAACAACGGCGTTATGCGCTCGCACAGTTCATCCGACACGAGGTCGGCAGGCACCCCGTAGAGCCTGCCGAGGTCGCGTCCGATCTGCGGTGTAAATGACGACGAGCGTAAGTTCCGTGCAGAACCTGCCAGTTCGCACGATCGGAACCCACGCCCGTGTCCCGTCGAGTATCACCCACCGATGCCATCCGCTCCGAGATCGACGCCCTGTTCGCCGGCGACCGTGACCTGGTCGAGGTCCTTGAGGACGTCGCCCGCCTCGGTGCCCGCCTGATCATCCAAACCGCCGTGGAAGCCGAGGTCGACGCCTTCCTGGGTCGCTCCCACTATCAGCGCGCCGCCACCACCGCCGGTGCCGAGGGGCAGGTCACCGCAACGGCCACTGCGATACCACCGTCAAGACCACCGCCGGCCCGATCAGGGTAGCCCGGCCGAAGCTGCGCGGTACCACTGAGAAGTTCGCCTCCCGCCTGTTCGGCACCCACGTCACCCGGACCAACGCCCAGGAAACGCTCGTCATCGCGTCCTTCGTTCGGGGGATGTCGGTCCGCGACGTGGAGGCCGCCCTCGGCGACGCCCACGGCCCCGAAGCGGCCCTGAGCAAGTCGACGGTGGCAACCGTATGCACCGCGATCCAGGGCGAGTTCGAGCGGTGAACCTGCCGCGACCTGTCCGGCCTGACGCTGGACTACTTGTTCCTGGACGCCTCGCACTTCTAGATGCACGACGGCGCGTCGGCCGAACCGGTGCTCGCCGCCTGGGGCATCACCACCGAAGGCAAGCCGGTCTTCGTCGGCCCGGACGCCGCGGCCTGCGAGTTCACGACGCCTGGCACGACTTCCTCACCGACCTGCGCGACCGGGGTCTGCGGCCCCCGCTGCCGATCGTCTCCGACGGCGCGAAGGGCCTGATCGGCGCCGTCGAATACGTCTTCTCCCACGCGCTGCGACAGCGGTGCACCATCCACAAGATGTGCAACGTGCCGGCCAAGGTCTCCAAGGACGACCAGGAGACCGTCCGGGCCGAGTTCTGGCGGATCTTCGACATCGCTGACCCGGACATCCGGCCCGGACAGGAGCTCGTCGGCACCGTGCAGCGGCGCATCGACTCGTTCGTCGCGACCTGGGAGGCGAAATACCCGGCCGCGATGAAGGCCATGGCCACCGACCGGGCCTCGCGCACGACCCACCTGCGGTTCCCCGTCGAGCACCACAAGCGGATCCGGCACAGCAACTTCATCGAGAGGACCTTCGGCGAAACCCGCCGCCGGGCCAAGGTCATCGGCCGCTTTCCCAGCGAGAAAACCTGCACCAGTCTCGTCCGGGCCGTGCTCGACCGGGCCTCCCGCGGCTGGCGCGGCTTCACCATGACCCCCGCCGGCCTCCGCTGCCTGCACGACCTCCGCCGAGCTCTCCTCGAACCCCCGACCATGATCCGCGAGAACACCAACGAGATCGCCGAGACACTCACCAACGCGGCATAAGATGCCCATCACGGCACTCACCTCGTTGAGCTTTTACACCGTTCCGAGGACGCGACCGCCTGCCGACGAGAATCGCCCGACGCGAGCAGACACACCGATCTCATTCTGAAACGATCAGTGAAGGGCGTCAGTTCTGTGCCGCTCGGGAGAGGCCGAAAGCCGACGCCGTCCCGGAAGCCTCTGGGGACGGCGGTGTGTCGGTCCGGAAGCGCGGTCCTGTCCGTTGGAATCGTTGACTGGTTGTTGACAGCGACAACGGTTTGGCGCCGCTAATTCGTTGACCCCCACAACGACCAGTCAACGAATTTGCAAACTGGCACCGCCGCTCCGGCTCGACACGCCGGAACGACCACCACCGGCCCGGTTCGTTCACGGCCTGATCGTGGTCGCGGGGTGTCTGGCCGACGAACGCCTGTGCAACTGCGCCGCCCGCAGTGGGTGCACTTCGGCGGTGGCCCAAGCCCCGGGCCTGAGCTTGTTCTGCAACCCCGCGTCGCGTCGGAGGGTCGCGCGGTGGGGTGAATGTCAGTGCGTGCCGGGGGCGGAGTGGTCAGACTCGTGGCATGACAGCGAAGATCAGCCGCATCAACCCCGATCAGTTGCACGACACGCCGGGCTATCACCACATCACCGTGGTGGAGGCTGGCCGAACGGCTTATCTGGCGGGGCAGTGTCCCCTTGACCAGGGTGGCTCTCTCGTCGGAGCGGGTTCCCTCGACGTGCAGGTCGATCAGGTCGTCGTGAACGCACTCGCTGCCCTTGCGGCGGTGCATGCTCAGCCGCAGCACGTGGTGCGTTCGGTGATCTACGTGCGCAGCGATGACCAGCAGGACCTGGGCCTTGCCTGGCACCGGCTTACCGCTTCCGCCCTCGGGCCGGCGTTCACGTCCGCCAGCACGCTCCTGGGTGTCGCGCAGCTGGGCTTCGCAGGGCAGTTGGTCGAGGTGGACCTGACTGTCGCGCTGCCCGACTGAGCGGTCCTCACGCCTCGTACGGCGTCTGGAACTGCTGCGTCGGCCTGGTCATGTGCCGGACGCCGAGGCGGCCTCCGCCCGATCATGTGCTCCGGCCAACGTGCAGGTGAACGACGAAGGCGGTGAGGGTGGGTGAGGCGTTCGAGGAAGCGTCACGCTTTCGGGACGAGTTCTACGCGTGTCCGACCGTGCGGGGCGACGAGCTGTTCGAGCTGTCGGATGCGGTGTTGTGTGCACCCGGTGCGGTGGCCTCGGCGGTGGAGCTGACGCTGCTGCCCGAGCACGGCGCGATGTACGACGCCCTGAACCGCGGCCGGATCGACACCGGGCGGCTGCGGTCGTTGCTGGCCGGCCCGCCGCCGCCCCGGTTCCCGGACGGCCGCCCGGTAATAGCGGTGGACGTCTCGCCGTTGCTCCGGTCGGACGCGCCGTGTTCAACCGACCGGCTGTTCTGCCACGTCCATGGCCGGGCGAAGGCGGCCTCGCAGTTCATCCCGGGCCGGCCGTACTCGTTCGTCGCGGTACTGGAGATGGGCGCCGTGTCCTGGACACAGGTCCTGGATGTGGTCCGGCCCGGCCGACGACGCCACGGCGGTCACTGCCGCTCAGCTCCGCGACGTCGTCGAACGGCCCAGCTCCGCGGGGCAGCGGCAGCCCGGCGAGCCGGACACCGTCATCGTCACGGACGCCGGTTACGACGTGACCCGCCCGGCCCGGGTCCTGCGGGATCTGCCGGTCGAGTCGATCGGGCGGATCCGCGGCGACCGCGTGACGCGGTTATCGAAGCCGCCGCGGGTCCACGACCCCAAGGGCGGCCGACCGCCCAAGCACGGTCCGCAGTTCCGCTTCGCCAATCCGGAGCCCCGGCCCGACCCGGCGGTCATCACCCACACGGCAACCGCGAACCACGGCCAGGGCCGTCACACAGGCATGGGACCGGACCCACCCATGGCCGACCCACCGGGCCGCACGGCCGGCCCACGAAGGAGAACTTCCCCTGATCGGGGGGACGTTGATCCGGCTGGAGGTCGAGCACCTGTCGAAGGACCGTGAGGCGCCGGCGGTGCGGCTGCGGTCCTCGAGGACGGGCGCCGGCGACGCAGACGTCGACCGGGCACGGCAGGCGTTCCTGCGACGCTTCGACCTGGAACATGCGTTTCGGCTGTTCCAGCAGTTCCTGGGCTGAACGAAGCCCCGACTGCGGGAGCCGGCGGCGGCCGACCGATGGACCTGGCCGATCATCTCCGCATACACCCGGCTCCGGCTGGCCCGCTGGCCCGCTGGCCCGCGGTATCCGTGGGAGGAGCCAGCAGCACCGAGCGCCTGCCCGGGTCCGCCGGACGTTTCGCAACCTCCGCCAGCACCTGCCCTGCCCCGCCAGGTCACCGAAACACCACCGGCCGGGACCTGGACGACCACCCGGCACCAGGATTGCGTTCCTCCGCAGCGGTCAGGCTGCAAGGCCTGCTGGTGGCGGGGTTGTCCGTGAGGATGCGGGCCGACGCGCCGGGGCGGCGGATCAGGGTTGCCCTCCGGCATGGTGAACGAGGCGCCGGCCGCTCGTGTCCCGGCCTTTGCTCGGGCAGCACCACCGCCCCCAGCACGTTGTTGCCGTCACCGGCCACGGAGCGTCCGGCCTCCGTATTCCGGTTCCTGAGCGCGGTGAGTCCGTCGCGGTCGGTGGCAGCACGCATGCCGCTGTCCCGCCGAGGAGGGGGATTATGCCGCAGCACGGGTCCGCGCGGTCGCAGTCGCGAACCTCACGACCGCCGTGCTCCCGCCCGGCCGTCGCGTTCCGGAACGGCCGCTTCGGCGTCGTGGCGGGCCGTCGGGGGACTTCAGCCGAACGTGATCTTCACGGTGGTGTAGCCGAGGGAGTGCAGCATGCCCTGGAGCATCCCCTTGGTGTTGGTCTCGGCCCGCTGCTTCAACTGGCTCTGCTCGGCGGCGTCCTGGATCTTCTTGGTCGCCAGTACTTCCAGTTGCTGCTGCGTGTTGGGGTTGTCGGAGAAGAACGATCCGATGCGGTCGAAGATGCCGCGCTGCTGGGCGAAGACGTAGGAACGCTTGGGATCCAGCGCCGCCTGGGCCAGTTGGGCGTGCGGCAGGCGCAGCGTCGCGGTGGTCCGGTCGGCGGAGACGGTCACCGCCTTGCCGCTCAGGTGCCCGAAGTCGACGTAGGCGTCGACCGAACCGGCGCCCACGTACAGCGTGCGGTTGCCCAGGACCGCCGAGGGCAGGAACTTCGCCTCCTTGTCGAGGTCCACCACGACCTGGAAGTTGCCCTCCGCGCCCTCGTAACGGCTCAGGTTGTCGACCGACTTCAGCAGTACCGGTCCGCTGCGGTCCACCGTCCGTTCGCCGAACGGGTCCGGCAGCCCCGGCAGCCAGCCGAAGTGGCCCACCGCAACGAAGACCGCCGCGATCACCGCCAGCGTCACCGGCAGCCCCACGTACCACGGCACGCGCCGCCGCCCGCCCTCCCCGGCCCTGTCAGCCATCACGCCCAGCTCCTCCGTACCGTTCGACCCGCTTGTCGTGACCTACGTACCCAGATGGTGCGCCCTCACCGCACGAGATGCGAACTGAGCGACGGGCAGCGGGAGTTGTCACGACGATCAAGGGACGACACGGGGGAGTGGGGGAGGGGTCACCCCGTCGCCGGGCGCTCCGCCTGCTGTCCTATCCACGCGTCGACCAGCGCCCACTGCTCCATCAGCCACTCGGCCCGTGCCGCGTCGCCCGGCGGGACGGCGGCGGCCGGTATTCGCCACCAGTGCGCCCGGACCCGTTCCCGCAGTGGCAGCGCTGCCCAGCCGTGCCGTGCGGAGTCGATCGCGTCGAGTCCGGTGTGGGCGACGAAGACCACGTCGGCGGTGGGCGCCGCGTTGAGGACGGCCAGCGGGCCGGAGGTGCGCGGCGGCAGGACGTGCGGCATGTGTTCCGCCTGGCGGGCCGTCCGCCGCAGGCCGTGCCGGCGGAGGCTCGCGATGGCCAGCCGGTGGCGCCGTTCGGTGAAGTTGCCGCCCTCGGGGAACAGCACCAGCGCGTCGCCGTCGCCCAGTCCGGCGGCCAGTGCCGTCATGTCCCGGGTCACCGGCACGCCGCGCGGCGCCGGCACGAAGCAGTGCGGCACCCGGCTGAGCAGCAGGTCCAGGCAGGGGTCGAAGCGCAGCATCCGCTTCAGCACCACGTGCGGCCGCAACCCCGCCTGCGCCAGCAGGGCGTGCACCAGCAGGAACGAGTCGCCCGGCCCGGCGTGCCGCACGAACAGCACCACGGGACCGCCCGCGTCCGGCCCGCCGTCGAACGGGATGGCGGGCGTGACGTCCACGACGACGCCGAAGGCGCGCGACGCCACCCGGCGCACCGTCCCCAGCAGGCGTTCCAGCAGTACCCAGGTGACCGCCGTGAGCCGGGCGCGGTGGGCCGCCGAATACGGTGGCCAGCGCAGCCAGGTCACCACCGCGGCGGCCACCCCGGTGAGGTCCGCCACCACGTAGGCCAGCGCGGCCGACAGCAGCCGGACCGCCCGCCATCTCGCGTTGCCGCGCAGCAGCGACACCGGCGCGGTGCAGAGGGCCGCGCACACCAGCAGCGCGGCGACCACCGGCAGCAGGGCGAGCAGCAGTGCGACGGCGGTCGGTCGGCGGATCGCGCTGAGGGTGCCGCCCAGCACGGCCCGGCCGCGGCCTGTCGCGAGGAGCGGGGCGGTCAGCACGGCGGGGGGCCGTCGCCGGCCCGCGGTGACTGTTCCAGGTAGCGGCAGGACGCTTCGTACGCCCGCTCGATCCGCTCGCCGGTCCGGTCGAAGTCCCGGTGCGCGAGGCGGGCCACGGTTCCCTCGCTCTCCGGTGCTCCGGAGGGCAGTACGTGCACGGTCACCGACGGCGGCAGGTCGGCCATGTCCCGGGCGAACCGGTGCCGCCGGGCGATCTCGAAGGCGACCATCGCCACCTGCCACGGGTACCTCGGCGGGCGCAACGGCGTCTCGATCCGGCCTACTTGCAGGACGTAGACGGTGTCGGCGCCGAGCGCGACCGCCCGGCCGACCGGGATGCTGTTGACCAGGCCGCCGTCGACGTAGGTCTGCCCGCCGACGCGTACCGGCGGCAGCAGGCCGGGCACCGCGCACGACGCGAGCACCGCCTCCACCAGTGGTCCGTCGCGGAACCAGTGCTCGGCGGCCTGTTCGATGCCGGCCGCCACGCACTGGAACGGCAGGGCGAGGTCCTCCATCCGCCCGACCGGCAGGTGCTCGGCCAGCAACGCCCGGAGCGGTTCGGCCGTGTACAGGTGCGTTCCGCTGCTCACCACGGTACGCAGCCGGCTCAGCAGCGAGCCCGAGAAGACGCCCGCCCGGCCGAGCCCGGTCCACAGGCCGGTCAGCCGGTCCACCGCGGCCGGCGACGGATCGGCGGCCACGGCGGCACCGTTGATCGCCCCGACCGACGTGCCCACCACCAGGTCGGGACGTACGTCGTGCTCCAACAGCGCCCGCAGCATGCCCACTTCGTGTGCGCCCAGCGCTCCGCCGCCGCCGAGTACGAACGCGCACCGGCGCGATTCCGCCGCCTGCCCGTCGTCGCCCATGGCCGTAGCGTGCCCCGAGCGGCCCGCCGCATGCGCGAGGGGCTCGGCGGGCCGGGTCTTGGGCGGGGTGGGCCTTCGGCAGGGGAGTCTTCGATCGGGGTGTCGTCACCCGGGGCGGGAGGCCGTCCACCAGCTGTCCGCAGACGTCGGGGTACGCCCCGGGGCCGTGCGCGGGGTGGGAGCGGGGGGAACGGTGCCGGTGGCGGGACGGCGCAGGTGTCCGGGTCGCGAAGCCCCGCGCCGTGGGGCGCGTCCCCCGTACCGCCGTGGGGCGTCCCCTTTACCGCCGTGGGCCGCCCCCGTACCGCCGTGGGCCGCCCCCGTACCGCCGTGGGCCGTCCCCGTACTGCCGTGGCGCGTCCCTCGTACCGGTGACTCCGGCCTGTGGCGTGGTCGCGAACGGGTCGCCGTGCCGTAGACCTTGACCATGATCCGGTCGTCCCTGCTGCTCATCGGCGCGGTCCTGTTGGCGGGCTGTACCGTCGTGCACCCCGCGCCCGCCCGGCACGTCGCTCCGCCCGCCGGCTCCGTACGCGCCGCGCCGCCCGAGAGTGCGCCGCCGGAGAGCGCGCCGCCGTCCGCCACGCCGAGCCTGGTGATGACCGGCCCGGCCCCCGGCCCGCGTCCGTCGGCGCACCACAACCCGCCGCCCGCGGTACGGCATGTGACGCGACGTCAGGTCGCGATCCGCCCGGCACGGCATCCGCGTTCCCGGCCGCGCGACGCCGTCCGCCGGGCGGCCCCGGTGCCGGCCAACGCCGCCGCCCTGTGCGGCCAGGGGGTGCGCACGCGCCGCATCCCGGCCTCGTGGGACGCCATCTGCCGGGCCGCGCTGGGCGGTTGAGCCGGGCACGGGGCAAGCCGCCGGCGCCGTAACGGTGTTCGTGGGTGAAGGCGGCGGCCGGCGGCCGGTCGAGGGTGCGCAATCCGGTCGGCCGTCCCGGGGCCGGGGGAGCACGATTCCGGCCGCGTGACCCCCGAAGTGCCGACTCACCCCCAAGGCGCCCGCCCCAAGGCGCCCGCCCCAAGGCGCCCGCCCCAAGGCGCCCGCCCCAAGGCGCCCGCTCGCTCACGGCGCTTGCCCGCCCGAGGCGCTCGCAGGCCCACGGCGCTCGCAGGCCCAAGGCGCCCGCTCGCTCACGGCGCTTGCCCGCCCGAGGCGCTCGCAGGCCCACGGCGCTCGCAGGCCCAAGGCGCCCGCAGGCCCAGGGCGCCCGCCTCCGACGAGTCCGCCCCCGACGAGCCCACCTCCAGCGCGCGCCCGCCCGCCCCCGTGCCTGAAAATAGTTATGCCTCACCAACCATTGGCGTACCTTAACCATTGGTGTGTATTAACTATTGTCTCGTCTCGGGAGGGAGGTCGACGTTGCCGAACCGAGGACCGACCCGGCGTCCGCTGGTACTGGCGATCTGCTGCATGAGTGTCTTCATCGCGGGCGTCGACGCGACGATCATCAACGTGGCCCTGCCGGCGATCCAGCGCGGCATGCACGCGTCGGTCAGCGGGCTTCAGTGGACCATCGACGCCTACACGCTGGTGATCGCCTGCCTGCTGATGCTGTCCGGGTCGCTGGCGGACCGGTTCGGCCGGCGCCGGGCGTTCCGGACCGGGCTGGCGCTGTTCTCGATCGGCTCGCTGCTGTGCTCGGTGGCGCCCGGCCTGGGCTGGCTGGTCGGCTTCCGCGCCGTGCAGGCCGTGGGCGGGTCGCTGCTGAACCCGGTGGCGATGTCGATCATCGTCAACACCTTCACCGACCGCCGGGAGCGGGCCCGCGCGGTGGGCGTGTGGGGGTCGGTGGCCGGGCTGAGTCTGGCGGCCGGGCCGGTGCTGGGCGGGCTGCTGGTCAGCGGGCTCGGCTGGCGGTCGATCTTCTGGATCAACGTGCCCATCGGGATCGCCGCGATCGTGCTCACCCAGCGCTTCGTACCGGAGTCGAAGGCGGCGCGCGCCCGCAGGCTGGACCCCTTCGGCCAGGTGCTGGTCGTCGTGCTGCTCGCCTCGATCACGGCCGCGATCATCGAGGGACCGCGGCGCGGCTGGGGGTCGGCGTCGATCGTCACCCTGTTCGTGGTCGCCGCGCTGGGCGCCGGAGCGTTGGTCGTGGTGGAGACGCGCCGCCGTGACCCGTTGATCGACATGCGGTTCTTCCGCAGTGCGCCGTTCTCCGGAGCCATGCTCATCGCGGTGGCCGCCTTCGCGACCCTCGGCGGATTCCTCTTCCTGAACACCCTCTATCTCCAGGACGTCCGCGGTGAGAGCGCGTTGGGGGCGGGGGTGCGGACGATCCCGATGGCGGTCGTGATGGCGGTGTTCGCCACGGTCTCCGGCCGGCTGGTCGCGGCGAGGGGGCCGCGGCTCCCGCTCGTGCTGGCCGGACCGCTGCTGGCGGTCGGAGCGCTGCTGTTCCTGCGGCTCGACGCCCGTACCCCGCTGTGGTACCTCGTCGTCGCCTACGTCGTCTTCGGCGCCGGATCCGGACTGGTGACCGCGCCGATCACCAACACCGCGGTGTCGGGGATGCCGGCCGACCAGGCGGGCGTGGCCGGGGCACTGGCCTCGACCAGCCGCCAGTTCGGCTCGGCGGTCGGCGTCGCCGTGACCGGTGCGATCATCGCCGCCGGCACCGGCGCCGGGTTCGTGACCGCCTCCCACGCCGCCTGGGCCGTCATCGCCGGCTGCGGCGTCGCCGTACTGCTGGGCGGCCTCGCGTCGACCAGCCGCTGGGCGCGGCAGACCGCACGGCGCAACGGCGAACGGCTCGCCGCAGCCCGGACGCGGGAGGTGACGCATGCCGACAGCGGAAACACCGTCCGCTGACCGCGGCCGGGACACCGCCGGCGGTCCGGCCGGCAGCACCGATGGGCCGGCCGACAGCACCGGCGGTCCGGCCGATGCGGCCACCCTGGCCTGGACGGCCATGCAGGCCTTCGTCACCGCCCAGGACCGCCGGGGCCGGCTGCGGGACGAACTCGACCTGGGCCCGCTCAGGCTGGAACTGCTCCTGCGGCTGGCCGACGGGCCGATGACCCTGCGGGAGGTCGCCGTGCTGATCGGCGCCGACCCGCCGTCCGCCACCCTCGCGGTCGACAAGATGCAGGCCCGCGGATTCGTCGAACGCACCCCGCACCCCGACGACAACCGGCGCAAGCTGGTGCACCTCACCCCGGCCGGCCGTGTCGCGGCCCGCGCCGGGCACCGCGTCATGACCGACCCGCCGCCGGCGGTCGCCGCGCTCTCCCCCGCCGACCTGGCACGGCTCACCGATCTGCTGGCCCTGCTGCGCCCCGAACCGCCCGCCCCCTGAGCCACCGCCGCACCGGGCCGGGCCGCCGAGCTCCAACGCCCGGCGGCCCGGGGCCCGTTCACCACGCGGCCCGGCAACGCGACGTCTCCGCGACAACCTGACGGGACCGCGACGGCACCACGTCACCCCGACGCACCGCGGCAACGGACGGCATCGCCACGTCACCGCGGGGGCACGTCACCGCGGCGTACCCGACGTACCGCTACGCCAAGCGGTCCGTCAGCTCCGCGAAGGCCGTACGGACGGCCGCCGGGTCGTCGAGCCACGGCCAGTGGCCGGCGCCGGGGATCACGTGGCGGGTCACCGGGGGACGGGCGAAGCCGGGCTCGGCGTCCCACAGGCGCTGGTCGACGACGTGGTCGTGTTCGCCGCTGACGATCAGCGCCGGGATCGTCGACGGCACCCAGCGCGCGCGGTAGCCGGCGTCGAAACCGGCGTCCGCCCAGGCCACGGCGGCGTGGCAGTACGGCAGGCCCTGGAGCAGTTCGCGTCCGGCGGGCAGTGCGCCGGCGCCGAAGTTCCAGGGGGCGGCGGCCAGGGTCAGGGCGCGCAGGGTCCGGTCGTCCGGGGTGCGGTCGTACTGGGCCGCCGCCGCTTCGACGGCCGGGAGCGGGTGGCCGGCGGCGTAGGCGGCGAAGGCGTCCCGCCAGCCGGAGTGCGGTGCCCCGCTGATCAGGGCGAGCCCGGCGGCCCGTTCCGCCAGCGCCGGCACCGACAGGATGAACATCGCACCGGTCGAGTGGCCCGCCAGGACGACGTGGTCCAGCTTCTCCGCCGCCTCGGCCAGCACGTGCGGCCACCGCCGGTACGGGTCGGGAGGGACGCCGGGCAGAGCGCGGTTGGAGCCGTCGCCCGGCAGGTCCACCAGCCAGGAGCGGCCCGGGACGTCGACCGCCCGCACCAGATCGGCCAGCGACTCCGAGCCCAGCCCGGGACCGCCGGGCACGAACAGCCAGTTCCACCGGCCCGGCCGCACGGCGGCCTCGCGCAGCCGCACCCCCGACCGCGTCCAGCGCTCCCGCACCCGCGCCACCCGCCCTCCGCCATCGTGTCGGCCGTCCGGCCCCGACCCTCCCACACGGGGTGGCGCGCGAGGCGCAGCAGGACAGCGGCTGGCGGGAGGGCGGGTGCCGCGTCACCGCGGGTGGCGGGCGGGTCGCCGTACGGCATCGGTCGGCGCACGACTCGCCGTACGTCGCGGACGGTGTCGTGGTCCGTGTGCGGGGCTTCGCCGCTGACCTGGCGGGCTCGCGAGGCGGACGGCGGTGGGCATCTCCGCGGAACGCGCCTCGCCGCCGCCCCCGCCCGCGGCCCCGAGCCGTTCCGCGCTCGCTGGCGGCCCGGGGTTGCGGCCGGTGCACCACCCGTCGTCCACGCGCAGGGCCACGGTGAGGCCCGCGTCGGCACCGGATTCGACAACGTTCCGCGTCTGATCACCGGCACCCCGGCAGCGGCCCGTCCGTTGTCCCGACCCCGCCTCCGCGTCCACGGCTCGGACACGGCCCGGTGCGGCGGCATCCGGAACCGGTCTCCACCCCCGGCCTCCACCCGGCCTCCGGCGGAACCGGCCCGCACCCCCGACCTCCGGCGGAACCGACCTCCGGCGGAATCGGCCTCCGGCGGAACCGGCCTCCGCCTTCGCGAACCCGACGGAGCGCCCCCCGGGCGGCCCGTTCGCCCTCCTGACAGGCTGCCGGTCATCTGATAGTACGGATACCGTTCGGGCGGTATGGAGGGATGTGCGATGGGCGACTTCGGTGTGGAGGCGGAGGCCGGGGAACTCGGCTTCGACGCGCGGCGGCTGGAGCGGGTGGACCGGCGCCTGCGCGCCTACGTCGACGACGGCCGGCTGCCCGGATGGCTGCTGTCGATCAGCCGGGCCGGCCGGGTGGCGCACCTGTCCACGTACGGCAGCCGCGACCTGGAGTCCGGCGCGCCGGTCACCGACGACACCGTGTGGCGCTGGTACTCGATGTCCAAGCCGGTCACCTCGGTGGCCGCGATGATGCTCTACGAGGAGGGCGCGCTCCAACTCACCGATCCGGTCAGCGACTTCATCCCGCCCTTCGCGGACCTGCGGGTGTACACCGGTGGCAGCGACCTGCGCCCGTCGACCGTTCCGGTGGCCGAACCGCCCACCGTCTGGCACCTGTTGACCCACACCGCCGGGCTGACCTACGGCTTCATGCGCGCCCACCCGGCCGACGCCATCCACCGGGCCCGGGGTTTCGAGTGGAGCCGGCCGGCCGGCTTCGACCTGGCCGACTGCTGCGAGGCGTGGTCCGGGATACCGCTGCTGTTCCAACCGGGCACCGGGTGGAACTACTCCGTGGCCACCGACGTGCTCGGCCGCGTCGTCGAAGTGGCCTCCGGCGTCAGCCTGGAGGAGTTCTTCCGCACCCGGATCTTCGAACCGCTCGGCATGACCGAAGCCGCCTTCCACGTTCCCGCCGAACGCCGTGACCGCCTCGCGTCGCTCTACTTGCCGGGACCGGACGGTACGGCCGTCCCGGGCGGTGAGCTCGGCAAGGTCGGCTCCCGGCCGCCGCGCACGCTGTCCGGCGGCGGCGGACTGCTGGGCACCGCCCGCGACTACCACCGCTTCACCCAGATGCTGCTGGGCCGCGGAACGTACGACGGCGTGCGGCTGATGGGCAGCCGCACGGTGGACTACATGACCCGCAACCACCTGCCGCACGGCGCGGACCTGGCCGCCTTCGGCCGTCCCCTCTTCAGCGAGACGCCGTTCGACGGCACCGGCTTCGGCCTGGGGTTCTTCGTGGTCGGTGACCCGGTGGCCCTGCGCGGCATCGCCTCGGTCGGCGAGTACGGCTGGGGCGGCGCCGCCAGCACGCTGTTCTGGGTCGACCCCGCCGAGGAGATCACGGTGTCGTTCTTCACCCAGCTGCTGCCCTCCGGCACCCATCCGCTGCGCGCCCAACTGCGCGCGCTGGTCCACCAGGCGCTCGTCGACTGAACCCGCCACCACGTCCCTGGGGACTGCACCGGTCAGAGGACGCCGGCGGCGGACGTGGTGAAGTACGCCGCCGGGCAACGCGGTTCGCGACACCGGAGGCGGACGAGGCGACGACTGATGCGCCGACCGATGTGGCGTTGGCGCCCACGCAGCCCTCGTTGGACGACGTGGCCGACGCCAGGCCGGCGTTCCGCCGGCGCGGCCCGGCCCCGGCTCAACCCGGCCCGGCGCGCCCCGCCCCGCTGCCGGACACGTTGCCGTACGGCGAGGGCCACCGCTCCCGTGCCGCGTCAGGGACCTCCGCCTTCCGGTCGGCCGACATGCCGGTCGATGGTCACGCCGACATGGCCTGCCCTCCGGCTCCGGCGTCGGCGTCGGTGTCCTGCGCGCAGGCGGTGGCCAGGTCGTCCAGGGACAGGTCGAGCGCGTGGGCCAGGGCGGCGATGGTGAAGAAGGCGGGGGTCGGGGCCCGGCCGGTCTCGATCTTGCGGAGTGTCTCCGCGGACACTCCGGCCGCCGCCGCCACGTCCACCATGCTGCGCTCGCCACGGGCCTGGCGCAGCAGGGCGCCGAAGCGCTCTCCGCGTCGGCGCTCTTGCGGGCTCAAAGGAACTCTCACCATGCCCGTGATACTAATACCGGTATAAGTATTGGGTAGCGTCGCATGGCAGGGAGTCACGGCACATGGTGGAGATCAAGACCGACACGGCACTGGAGTTGATGCGCGAGGCCGGACGGGTCGTGGCCAACGCCCTCGCGGCCGCCCGCGAGGCGGCAGGCGTGGGGGTGCGCCTGCGCGAGCTCGACGAAGCCGCCCGAGCCGTGCTGACCAGGGCCGGAGCACGTTCGCCGTTCCTGGGCTACCAGCCCTCGTTCGCCCCCAGCCCCTTTCCCGCGGTGATCTGCGCCTCCGTCAACGACGCGGTGGTGCACGGCATCCCCGGCGACTACCGCCTGCGCGACGGCGACCTGGTCAGCCTCGACTGCGGAGCCGAACTCGACGGCTGGACTGGCGACGCCGCGATCAGCTTCACCACCGGCACCCCCCGCCCCGCCGACCTCGAACTCATCGCCGCCACCCAGCGGGCCCTGGACGCCGGCATCGCCGCCGCCACCGTCGGCCACCGCATCGGCGACATCGCCCACGCCGTCAGCACCGTCGCCCGTACCGCCAAGTGCGGCATGCCGACCGACTTCGGCGGCCACGGCATCGGCCGCCGGATGCACGAGGACCCCCACGTCCCCAACCACGGACGCCCCGGCCGCGGCTTCCCCCTGCGCCACGGCCTCACCCTCGCCATCGAACCCATGCTCATGGCCGGCGGGCACAACGAGTACCACACCGACCCGGACGGCTGGACCCTGCGCACCACCGACGGCAGCCGCGCCGCCCACATCGAACACACCGTCGCCATCACTAACGACGGCCCCCGCATCCTCACCCTGCCCTGACCCTGACCCTGACCCTGCCCCTGAACCCCCACCCACGCCCACGCCCACCCGCAGCGGACGACGCCGGCGACCCCGGCAAGCGCACCCCGGCGATCACCGGCGTCGAGCCGCAGGGGACCGGCCGGGCACCGTTGCCTGCGGAGCGCACGGCACGCCGCCGCACGCCCCGCAGGGACCGGCTCCGTCAGCTCTTCGCGAACGTCAGCAGGTCCTCGTTGAGCCGGTCGGCGTGGGTGGCGAACAGGCCGTGCGCGGCGCCCTCGTAGGTGATCAGCTCGCTGCCCTTGATCAGGTCGTGCGTCCTGGGCGCGCACAGCGCGTAGGGCGCGCCCAGGTCGGCGGCGCCGTGGATGATCAAGGTGGGCACGGTCACCGCCGCCGTCTCGGCACGCTGGTCGGTGGTGAACAGGGTGCGGTAGATCTCGACGCCGGCCCGGGGGGAGGTGTCCAGCGCGGTGCGGACCAGCCAGTCGGCGAGTTCGGCGGAGATCGGCAGCTGGGCCGGGTCGCCCCCGGGACCGCCGAAGAACGGGCCGCTGAGCTGCCCGAGCCACTGCGCGCGGTCGTGCCGGATGGCCTGGGCCATCTCGTCGAACAGGGCGATGTCGAGGCCGTCGGGGTTGTCCTCGGTCCGCAGCAGGAACGGGGTGGTGGAGGCGACGAGCGCGAGCTTGCCGACCCGGCCCTCGCCCCCGTGCCGGGACAGGTAGCGCACCGCTTCGCCGCCGCCGACCGCGTAGCCGACCAGCAGCACGTCCCGCAGGTCGAGGTGGTCCAGCAGGTCGGCCAGGTCGTCGGCGAGGGTGTCGTAGTCGTAGCCCTGCCACGGGGTGTCGGAGGCACCGCAGCCGCGCCGGTCGTAGCTGACGCAGCGCAGGCCGTGCTCGGCCAGGAAGCCGGCCTGGAACTCCCACATCCGGTGGTCCATCATCGCCGTGCCGAGCAGGACGACCGGACGGCCGTCGCCCCAGTCGTCGTAGCGCAGCCGCGTACCGTCCCTGGTCGTGGTGTAGGGCATGGTGATGGACCTCCTGGAACTCCTGGAAGTGATGGGGGCGGTGGAGCGCTTGCCGGGCGGGCGGCGCGCCCGATGACGCGCCGCCCGCCCGCAGAACCTCCCGCGCCGGCTCGGACTAGACCTTGGCGCGGGAGCGGGTCAGCAGGACGAGGACGGCGGCCACGGCGCAGAAGACGACGAGCGGTGCCAGGGTGACGTCGAGCGCGTGGGCGTAGTCGCCGTGGTGTCCCAGGGCGGGGAAGAAGAAGGTGCCGGCGATGGCGACGCCGATCGCGGCGCAGCCCTCCTGCGCGGTGTTGAGCAGCCCGGAGGCCGACGCGGCGTGTTCGGGGTCCGCCGAGGCGAGCACCAGGTTGGTCAGCGGACCGGTGGTCAGGCCCATGCCCAGGCCGGCCACCACCAGCGGGAGCACCAGCCACAGCACCTGGCCGCCGGTGCCGACGTGGGCGATCGCCAGACCGAGCAGGACGTAGCCGGCGGCGAGGGTCACCGGACCGGCGGCGATCCGGCCGGCCACCACGTCGGTGAAGCGGGAGGAGAAGACCGAGGCGGCGAAGTAGCCGCCGCCCACCGCGAGGAAGACGGTGCCCGAGCCGAGCGCGGACATGCCCCGGCCGAACTGGAGGTAGAGGGCGAGGACGAAGAAGAACGATCCCATGGCGAGGAAGTAGGCGCCGGTGGCGGCCAGGCCGAGGGAGAAGGGGCGCGAGCGGAACAGGGCGGGGGCGACCAGCGGCCCCCGGCCGGCCGCGGCGGTGCGGCGCACGTGCCGTACGGCGGCCGCGGTCAGGACGGCCGCGGCGGCCAGGCACGCCCAGCTCCAGGCCGGCCAGCCCTGCGCGCGGCCCTCGACGAGCGCGAAGACCAGCAGGGCCAGGGCGGCGGTGACGAGAGCCGCGCCGATCATGTCCAGCCGGCTGCCGGCGGCGGCCCTGGACTCGGGGACGGAGCGGCGGACGAGGGCCAGTGCCACCACGCACAGCGGGATGTTGATCAGGAAGATGGCCCGCCAGCTCGCGCCCGCCACGTTCCAGGTGATCAGCGCGCCGCCGATCAGCTGGCCGAAGACGCCGGCCATCCCGATGACGAGGCCGTACAGGGTGAACGCCCGCGCGCGGTGCGCGCCCTGGTAGACGGTGCCGATGATGCCCAGCACCTGCGGGACCATCAGCGCGGCGGCGACGCCCTGCACGACCCGTCCCGCGATCAGCGCTCCGGCGTCGGGCGCCAGACCGCAGGCGGCGGAGCTGAGCGCGAAGAACACCATGCCCAGCACGAACATCCGGCGGCGGCCGTAGAGGTCGCCGACCCGGCCTCCGGTGATCAGGCCGGCGGTGAAGGCGACGCCGTAGCCGATGATCACCATCTGGCCCTGCGTCGACCCGGCGTGCAGGTCGCTCTGGATGGACGGGATCGCGACGTTGGCGATGAAGTAGTCGAGAACCGTGATGAACGTGCCGACCAGGACCACGATCAACGCGGTGGCCGAGGGCGCGGCCGGCCGGGTGTCGTCCTCGAGAGCGAGGCGTGGGGTTGCTTCGGAGGTCATACGGTTGGCGCTCCTGTCATCGTTCCCGGCCGTGCGGCGCGGGAGTGGTCACGTCATCAAGCCTGGCAACGCTCCCGGAGGGTGGCAATTACGTCCCAGGTAATGCCGGGAGGCCGGCCGGGCCCCGGGGGAGCGGTGCCCGGCGACCGCGCGCGACGTCGCACGGGCCGCCGCCGGGCCCCCGCGCACGCCCGGCCGGCGGCCCGCCGCGGCACCGTGATCGGCGTGCGGCGGCAGGCCCCGGTGCCGGGCGGTCGGCGGCGGAGCACCGGGGCGTCGGCGCGGCCGGGCCACCGGTACGTCACCGCGGCCTCGGCGTCACCACGCCACCGGCGGGTCACCGGCGCGTCGGTGTCACCACGTCACCGGCAGGCGGGTGACCCCGTGGAAGACCGTGCCCCGGCGGAAGACCGCGCGGGCGTCCTCCGCGAGGCGCAGCCGGGGGAAGCGGCGCAGCAGGGACCGCAGGGACAGTTCCATCTCCAGCCGGGCCAGCGGGGCGCCCTGGCAGTAGTGCGGGCCGTGGCCCCATTGCAGGTGGGCGCTGGTGTCGCGGTCGACGTCGATCCGGCGCGGGCAGCCGAACACCTTCTCGTCGTGGTTGGCGGCGGGCACCGAGATGACCACCGCGTCGCCGGCGGCGATGCGCACCCCGCCCAGTTCCATGTCCTCCAGCGCCTGCCGCACCATCGCGTCCTGGGAGATCGACCAGTACCGCATGGACTCCTCGACGAAGTTCGCGATGGCCGCGCCGTCGTCGGCCGCGACCCGCTCCCGCAGTTCGTCGTCCAGCAGCAGGCTCAGGATGTTCAGGGCGATCTGGTTGGTGGTGGTCTCGTGGCCGGCGACCAGCACCAGGCGGGCGACGCCGACCAGTTCGTCCAGGGTGATCTCCCCGGGGGCGAGGTACTTCACCGCCAGGGTGCTGATCAGGTCGTCGCCGGGGTGGTCGCGCTTGTACTCGGCCAGTTTGCCGAGGTACTCGCTCATCTCGATGAACGCCGCCTGGGACTTGGCCGGGTCCTCCTGGCTGATGGTCGTCCTGGTCTTCTCCACGAAGAACCCGGAGTCCTCCTGCGGGACGCCCAGCAGCCGGCCGATGACCAGCGTGGGCAGCTTCCGGGAGAACGCGTCGTGCAGGTCGGACGGCTGCGGCGACTCGGCGAACCGGTCGAGCAGTTCGTCGGTGAGCCGCTGGATCGGCTCGGTCAGCCGGCGGACCCGGCGCATGGTGAACTCGTTCTGGATCATGCCCCGCAGCCGGGCGTGGTCGGGGTCGTCCAGGCGCAGGAAGGAACTCGGGTTGCCGCCGGGCGGCACCTGGATGCGCACCGGCGCCCCCGGCCGCCGCTCGTCGGCGCTCAGCCGGGGGTCCGACAGGGCCTGCTTCACGTCGTGGTAGCGGGTCACCAGCCAGGCGAGCCGGGCCGGCGCGGCGCCGGCCGGCAGCCGGACCACGCGGGGCGGCTGGGCGCGCAACTGCGCGAGGATGGCGGGGGGTTCGCCGTCCTCGGTGCGGGCGAACGGCCAGTCGAGGACGTCCGGGGCGGTGTCGAGCGGCATGCGAAACACTCCTTCGGGTGACGGGTGGTGGTGCACCGTGCGGATCACGTACCGCTCACGCCCCGAAGCCCGGCCCGGCCGGCGGCCCCCCCGGGCGGTCAGCCCGGCAGGCCCACGTACGTCCCCATCGCCGCCGCCGCGTAGGAGAAGAACGCGGCGGGGTCGGCGGCGACGCCCGCGATGTGGCCGTAGACCTCGAAGGCGACCATGCCGTGCAACTGGGTCCAGGCGACCAGCATCCGGGCGATGACCGGATCCGGCAGCCCCTTGAGCAGGCCGTCGGACAGCGCCGAGACGTTGGCCCGCATGCCGTCCGGCAGCGGTGCGTCGTCGAGTCGTACCGCCGTGCCGCTCGCGTGGGCGTCCCGCAGGACGTCGAGCAGGGCGAGCACGGTCCGGGCGCCCGCCGCCATGGTCTCCGGCGGCGCGCTGTACCCGGGCACCGGCTGCCCCCAGATCAGGGCGTACTCGTCGGGGTGCGCCAGCGCCCAGCCGCGCACCCCCAGGCAGATCGCCGTCCAGCGGCCGACCGGGGAGGCGTCCTCGGCGCGGGCCCGGGCGGCCGCCGCCTCGGCGCTGTCGCTCATGGCGTTGTAGGCGTCCAGTACGAGTGCGGTCAGCAGGTCCCACGTGCCGGGGAAGCTCTCCCTGGCGCGCTCGGGGTCGGTGCCGGCCGCCGCCGACACGGCGGCGAGGTCGAGGTCGACCGAACGCCGTCCGGCCAGCCGGCGGACGGCCTGGCGGGTGATGCGGGTACGGATGTCGTCGGTCAGCTGGTCTGTCATAGCGGCAGCATGTCCGGGCGGGCGGCGCGCGTCGATTACCGCTGAGGTAAGCGGCGCCGCTCAGCGGCCGGCCGGCGCCTCGCGCTCCAGGTGGCGGGCGAAGTCCGAGGTCACGGCCAGCGCGTGATGGTCGATGTAGAAGTGCCCGCCGGCGAATTCGCTGTGGCCCAGGTAGCGGGGGCTGACCGGCTCCCAGGAGGTGAAGGCGCCGGCCTCCTCCATCAGGGCGTCGTCGCGGCCGCCGTAGCTGACCAGCGGGCAGTCCACCGCGCTGGTCCGCTCGACACGCCGGGAGCAGACCGCCAGGTCGGAGCGGAGCGCCGGGATCACCATCGCCAGCACCTCGGGGTTGTCGTAGATCTCCGCCGGGAAGGAGCCGAGCCGCTTCATCCAGTCGATGAGTTCCTCGTCCGGCATGTCCACGTCCTTCTCCGAGGGGTTGAAGAAGCCCTCCGGGGCCCAGCCGGAGACCCCGAGCAGCACCGGGCCGGCGATGCCCTCCTCCTTCAGCCGGACGGTCAGGTGGTAGGCGAGCTGGGCGCCCAGGCAGTGGCCGAAGAACGCGAACGGCCGGTCGTCCAGTTCGGCGCAGACCGCGTCGTACAGCGCGTCGAGCAGCGGCTCCCAGTCGGTGAAGGGTGCCTCGGCCGACCGCTCCTGACGGCCCGGCAGGGTGAGGGCCTGCATGCCGACGTCCGCCGGCAGCAGCCCGCCCCAGTCGCGGTAGATGATGGCGCCGCTGCCCGCGTGCGGGAACAGGAACAGCCGGATGCGCGCCTCCGGTTCCACCTCGGCGGGCTGGAACCACCGGCCGGCCGTCGCCATCGTGGTGATGACGGTCTCGCTCATGGGTGTACCTCCGTTGGGATCAGGGCAGTCGGCGCAGCGCCGGCACGATGGCCTCGGCGATCTGCTGAAGGTGCGGCAGCGGGGTGAGCGAGCCGACGCGCAGCACGATGTGCCGGGCACCGGCCCGCACGTACCCGGCCAGCCACCGCGCGACCTCCTCGGCGTCCCCCCAGGCGTACGCCTGGATGGTGGCCATGAAGTCCAGCGGCCGGCCGTAGTAGTGCTCGATGTAGTGCTCCAGCTCCTGCCGGGCGCTCTCCCGGTCGGCGCCGAGGGTGACGGTCGCGTACAGCGCGGGGGTGATCGCGCCGGCCGGCCGGCCCTCCCGTGCGGCGAGCCGGCCGATCTCGCGCCAGGCGGTGCCGTACGCCTCGGCCGTCGGCAGGAACGGCAGCCAGCCGTCGTAGTGCCGGGCGACCCGGGCCAGCACCCTGGGGGTGTCGCTGCCGGCCAGCCACAGCGGCGGACCGCCCGGCCGGTGCGGCGGGGGCAGCCGGTCCAGGCCCTCGGCCTGCCAGTAGCGGCCCTTGAAGGCGGTCGGCCGGTCCGGCCGTGCGGCGTTCCACGCGGTGCGCCACAGCGCGGCGTTCTCGTCCAGCCGGGCCGCGCGGGCGGTGAACGGGGCACCGACCGCGGCGAACTCCTCCTGCGTCTCCGGCAGCGGGAAGCCGGAACCGAGGCCGAGGACCAGCCGGGAGCCGCACACGTGGTCCAGGCCGGCGACCATGTTGGCGCCGATCAGCGGGTGGCGCAGGGCCGGGGTCAACGCGGCGGTGCCCAGCGTGATCCGGCTGGTGGCGGCGCCGGCCGCGGCCAGCACCACCAGGGGGTCGAGCCGCGGACGCGCGGTGAGGGAATCACCGGTCCACAGCGAGTCGAAGCCGAGGTCCTCGGCACGCCGGGCGAACTCCAGCAGCGGGCTGGCGCCGAAGTCGCCGGTCATGGCCTGTTCTCTGGTCGGCAGCAGAACGCCGACGCGGGTGGTCACCGGGCTCACCTTCGTCCTGTGGGGTGTGACTGCGGAGGGGAGGGCACGCCCTGCGGGGGGCCGGACGTGCGGTGGAGCGGGGGTCAGCGGACCGGGTCGGCGGTCGCCGCGCGCAGCCGCTGCCGCACCTCGCGGCGCAGGATCTTTCCCGCGGGGTTGCGGGCGAGTTCGTCCACCGCGTGGAAGGCGACCGGGATCTTGTAGCCGGCCACCTGCCCGCGCAGGAAGAGCAGCAGTTCGCGCGGGGTGGCCCGGGTGCCGGGGCGGAAGGTGACGCAGGCGTGCACCGCCTCGCCCCAGTCCTGGTGGGGCAGCCCCACCACGGCGGAGTCCGCCACGGCCGGGTGCTCGGCGAGCACCCGCTCCACCTCCGCCGGGTAGACGTTCTGCCCGGCCACCACGATGGTGTCGCTGATCCGGTCGCACAGGTAGAGGTACCCGTCGTCGTCCAGGTAGCCGACGTCGCCCATCAGCAGCCAGTCGCCGTCGATAGCGCCCGCGGTCGCCTCGGGAAGGTGCCAGTAGCCGAGCATCCGCGCCGGGGTACGCACGCAGACCTGGCCGATGGTGCCCGCCGGCACCGGCCGGCGGGCTTCGTCGACCACCTTCACCCCGGTGCCGGGGCATGCCCTGCCGGCCGCCCGCAGCCGGGGACCGCCCACCACGTGGTCGGCCGGCGGCAGGCAGACCACGACCGTGCCGGTCTCGGTGCTGGCGTAGATCTGCGCCAGGTCGCAGCCCAGCACCTCGATGCAGCGGGCCAGCAGCGATTCGGAGATCGGCGCGCCGCCGTAGGCGACCTTGCGCAGCGAGGCGAAGGTCGCCTTCGTCACGCCGTGCTCCTCCAGCATCATCTGCAACTGCGCGGGCGCCGCGTAGGTCGTGGTCACCCCCAGCTGCGCGGTCAGCCGGACCGCCTCCTGGGCGATGTAGGTGCGCATGACGACGTTGGTGGCACCGGCGTTGATGCCGTGCATGAACCAGGCGAGCCCGGCGATGCCGAACCCCGGCAGCGAGATCAGGCTGATGTCGTCGGGCCGCCAGTCGATCCAGTCCACCCCGCTGTCGCGGGAGGCGGCCGGCAGGGTGAAGAAGCTGCGGTGCGCCAGGACCACGCCCTTGGGCCGGCCGGTCGTACCGCTGGTGTAGATCTGCACCACGGCGTCGTCCGGCCGGGCCGCCGGGCCGAGCGGTTCGGTGTCGGGCGCACCGGCCCACCACGCGCGCATCCCGGCACCCGGGTCCGGATCGCCGGGCCGGTCGACGGTCACCACGTGCCGCAGGTCCGGCAGCCCCGGGGCGACGCGTTCGACGACCGGGCGGAACTCGGTCTCGACGAAGAGGAGTTCGGCGTTGGAGTCGCCCAGGATGTGGTCGACCTCGGCGGCCGTCAGCCGCCAGTTGACCGGGATCAGCACCGCGCCGGCCTTGGCGCAGGCCAGGATCGCCAGGTAGAAGTACTCCGACTCGCGGCCCAGGAACGCCACCCGGGCGCCCGGGCGCACGCCCGCGGCGCGCAGGGCGTGCGCGGCCCGGTCGGTGTCGAGGTGCAGTCGCGCGTAACTCGTGCGGCGGTCCTCGCAGATGATCGCGGTGTGGTCCGGACGGTCGGCGGCGCGGGCGGCCGAGGTGGCCGGCAGCGTCCAGTGACGGGGTGCTTCCACGATGTCTCCCGGGGTCTCAGGCGCCGCGCGCCGCGGTGAGCCGCGCGTCGATGAATTCCGCCACGTGCTGCGGCGAGGGGTGGTCGAAGGTGAGGCCGGCCGGCAGCGGCACCCGCAGCAGCGCCTCCAGGCCGGACCTGAGTTCCAGGGCCATCAGCGAGTCGAGGCCGAGGCCCACGAACGGGGTGTCGAGGTCCAGTCGCCCGGGGTCCTCCTCGTGCAGCGCGGTCGCCACCCCGGCCAGCACCAGCGCGCCGATCTCGGCGAGCCGCTCGGCGTCCGGCTTCGCCAGCAGGGCCACCACGTCGTACCGGGGCCCGGCGTCCTCGTCGCGGTGCCGCACGACGCGGGAGTACAGGGCGTTGTCCAGCAGCTTCGGCGCGAGCGCGGCCCAGTCCAGCTCGCCGCCGATCCACTGCTCGCCGCCCGGCGCGCACAGCAGCGCGGTCAGCTCCCGCAGGGCCCGCACCGGGGAGAACAGCCGGATACCGCTGCGCCGCAGCTCCCGGCCGAGGTCCTCCCCCAGCCGCGCGGACATCCCGACCCGGCCCCAGGCGCCCCAGTTCACCGACAGGCCCGGCAGGCCCAGACCGCGGCGCCAGGCCATGAGCGCGTCGAGGAACGCGAAGGCGGCCGCGTAGTGCGCCTGGGTGGCGCCGCCGATGACCGCCGACAACGAGGAGTGGACCACGAAGAAGTCCAACTCGGGCATGTCCAGGCTCAGTTCGTGCAGCAGCCAGCCGCCGTACGCCTGGGCGCCGAGCTGGGCGTCGATGTCCTGCCACGTCAGGTCGGCGATCAGGCCGGTGCCGTCGGTGCCCGCCGCGTGCACGATGCCGCCGACGGGCACCGGCTGCGCGCGCAGCCGATCGGCGACCCGCGCCATGTCGTCGGCCGAGGCGACGTCGGCCCGCAGCACGGTCACCCGCGCCCGCCGCGACAAGGCGGCCAGCGCCTGCGCGGCGGCGTCGTCGGCCGGCCGGCCGCTGCGGCCCAGCAGCACCAGGTGCCGGGCGCCGAGGTCGGCGAGCTTGCCGGCGGTGACCAGCCCCAGCCCGCCGAGCCCACCGCTGACCAGGTAGGCGCGGTCCGCACGTACCGGCACGGGCCGAGCGGGCGCGGGGCCGGCGGGCAGCCGCACCGCCACCGCCGGCCGGTCGGCCAGCCGTTCCAGCGCCTCGTCCAGCTCGTCGAGGCCGTAGGTGTCGCGGTCCGCCGCGAGGAACTCTCGCGGCGCCGCCGGGGCCAGCGCCGAGGCCGCGACGGTGACCGTCGAGCGCAACGTGCCCGGCCCGGTCACCCGCACGCGCTCGCCCACCCGGTACGCCTGGTCCGGGCCGGCGGCCTCGACGGTGCCGAGCGCCTGCGAGCCGCGCACCGGTCCCGGCTCGCCGGCCGTGAGCCGCGCGACCTCGACCCGGACGCGCACCTGGCCGCCGGCGGGCGGCGCGTCGTCGGCCGCGACGGGCACGTCCTCGCCGGTGCGCACCTCGAAGCCGCCGGGCCCGGGCGGTACGGCCGAGCCCGCCAGCACCCGGCGGACGTAGCGCAGGCCGCCGCGGTGGGCGATCTGGTACTCACCGGTGTCCGGGGCCCGCAGCTCGGCGGCCAGCACGGCGGCGTCGGTGCCGGCTGCCAGGTCCACCAGCGTGGCCCGTACGGTGGGCTGTTCGTTCAGCAGGGAGTGCACGAAGCCCGACAGCGCGGCGGCGGCGATCCGCCCGCCGGCCCGCGACCGGTCGCCCGGCACCTGCTGCGCGCCCTCGGAGACCACCCACAACCGGGGCGGCCGGGCCGCGTCGGCGGCCGTCAACGCGGCGATCACCGCGAGCAGTTCACGGAAGTTGAGCTCGAACTCCGCGCGCAGTCCCGCGGCCGACATCGGGCCGTCGGGGCAGGTCCAGCACCAGCACACGTCGGTCGCCGCGGTGTCGGCCAGCGCGGCGGGCAGCAGGTCCGGCCCGGCCAGCGCGACGACCCGGACGCCGTCGGCCGCCAGCCGTTCGCCCGCCGCCCCGGCGAACCGGTCCCCGCCGGACACCGCCAGCAGCACGTGCTCGCGCTCGTCCCGCCCGGCCGGCAGGTCGCGCCGCAGCCAGCCGACCCGGTGCAGGAACGCCGACCCGTCGTAGGCCGGCGGCGCCAGCTCGACGCCGGTCAGCTCCGCCACCGGCACGCCGTCCTCGACCAGCAGCACGTCCGCGTACCGGCCGCCCCGCCCGGCGGGCCGGGTGCGGGCGGCGACCCGCAGCACGGCGCCGCGCGGCTTCTTCAGCAGCCGCACCCGCCCGAACCGCACCGCGGTCAGCGCCGGGCCGCCGGGTTCCAGCACCGCGACCGCCCGCAGCGCGCTGTCCAGCACGTCCGGCGGCAGCAGTTCGACGGCGGAGGCCGGGCGGCAGGTGACCTCGGCCGTCACCGCGTCCCCGGCGTGCCGCACGACGCAGATGACGCCGCGCGGGGCCGCCGGCTCCCGGCCCACCGAGGCCAGGTCGGTGTGGACGTCGGCGCCGTCGGCCCGGTCCTCGGCGGCCGGCGGGTACATGGCGAGCGCGAGCAGACCGGGGGCGGTGTCCGGCCCGTCGTGCCCCGGCGCCGGGACGCCCCGCTCCAGCACGGCGGTGGCGTGCAGCCGTTCGGTCGCCGGATCGCCCGGGTCGGTGCTGACCACCTGCACCGCCGCGGTGCCGCCGGGGCCCGGGGTGACCCGGGTGCGCAGCACGGCACCGGTGCCCGCCGCGCCGGCCAGCGGCGCCTTCAGGGCCAGGTCCCGCAGCCCGGCGCGGGTGTGGCCGTCGAGCGCGTCGGCCAGCGCCAGCAGCAGTTCCACGTACGCGGCGGCGGGCAGCACCGGCACGCCGTCCGGGCCCGTCACCCCGGCCGGCCAGGCGGGCGAGCCGCAGGTCAGCTCGGTGACGAACTCGCGGGTCGCCGACGCGGGCGCCGTACCCGCGTCGGGCCCGGCGGCGGCGGTCGTCTCGCGGCCCAGCAGCGGGTGGACGGCCGGCCCGGAACCGGTGCCGCCGCCGGCCGTCGCGGTGGACGGCAGCCAGTGCCGGCGGCGCTGGAAGGCGTAGCCGGGCAGCGGCACGGTGCGCAGCTCACGGCCGCGGTGCACCCCCGGCCAGTCCACCGCGAGCCCGGCGCCGTACAGGTCGGCGAGGCCGCGCAGCACGGTGCCGGCGCCCGTGCCCGCGGCACGGCGGCGCAGGCTGGTGATCCACACGTGGTCCTCGACCGGCAGGCACTGGCGGGCCAGCGCGGTCAGCGCGCTGGAGGGGCCCACCTCGACCAGGACGTGCCGGCCGCGCTGGGCGACCGCCCGGATGCCGTCGAGGAACCGCACCGGTTCGCCGATGTGCCGCACCCAGTAGTCGGGGGTGGCGATCTGCGCGAACCGGGCCACCTTGCCGCTGATGTTCGACACCATCGCGATCGACGGCTGCCGGAACGTGATGTCCGCGATGGCCGCCCGGAACTCCTCGAACACCTCCGCCATCAGCGGCGAGTGGAAGGCGTGCGAGACGGCCAGCGGTTCGGCCCGCAGACCGTCCTCCCGCAGCCGCGCGGCCAGCTTCTCCAGCGGTTCGCGCGCTCCGGAGACCACGCACTGCGCCGGCGCGTTGACCCCGGCCAGCGCCAGCCCCGGGTACCGCGCGATCAGCGGCTCCACCTCGGCGGCCGGCGCGCCGACCGCCACCATGCCGCCGGGCTCGGTCACCGACTGCATCAGCCGGCCGCGCACCGCCACCAGGGTGACCGCGTCCTGCAGGCTGAACAGTCCGGCGACCGCCGCCGCCGTCACCTCGCCGATGCTGTGCCCGATCAGCACGCTCGGCCGCACCCCCCACGACATCCACAGCCGCGCGAGGGCGTACTCCAGGGTGAACAGGGCGGGCTGGGTGTACTCGGTGCGGTCGATCAGGGCGCGGTCCACCGGGTCGCCGCCGGCGACCCCCGGCCGGTCGCCGGCCAGCAGCAGGCTCCTGACCGACACCGGCAGGTGCGCGGCGAACAGCCGGTCGCACGCGTCCACCTGGTCGCGGAAGACCGGGAACGCCCGGTAGAGGTCCGCGCCCATCCCGGCGTACTGGCTGCCCTGGCCGCTGAAGAGGAAACCGGTCTTGCGGGGCTGGGATGCGGCCGGCTTTAGCCCGGCCGGGCCGGCGTCCAGCAGCCTCAGCAGCGAGGCGCGGTCGGTCACCGGGCCGGCCAGCCGGTGCGCGAAGTGCGAGCGGCCGACGTTGGCGGTGTAGCACAGCCGCGCGATGTCGGCGTTCGGACGCTCCTCCAGATGACGCCGGTAGGTCTCGATCTGCGCGCGCAGCGCCGGCTCGTTCTTGCCGGAGACGGTGAACAGGCCGAGCGCCGGCAGGTCCTCGCCGGGCGCCGGGGCGAGCGGCCGGTCCGGCGCCTGCTCCAGGACGGCGGCCGCGATGGTGCCGGCGAAGCCGAAGCTGTTGACCACCGCCCGCCGCGTCCCTTCGCCCGGCCACGCCACGCACCGGGTGGGCACGCTGACCGGCAGGTTGTCCCAGGGGATGCGGGTGGAGGGAACGGTGAGGTTCAGGTGCGGGTAGACGGTGGCGCCGCGCAACTGGAGCACCGACTTGATCACCCCGACGATCCCGGAGGCCGGCTCCATGTGCCCGAGGTTGGTCTTGACCGAACCGACCAGCACCGGACGCTGCCGGGTGTGCGACCGGGCGAACACGTCGCTGATGGCGCCCAGTTCGATCGGGTCGCCCAGCGGCGTACCGGTGCCGTGCGCCTCCACGTACTGGATGTCGCCGGGCGTCAGCCGGCTCGCGGCCAGCGCCCTGCGGATCGTCAGTTCCTGGGCCGGCCCGTTGGGAACCGTCAGGCCCGCGCTGTCGCCGTCCTGCCCGATCGCGGTGCCGCGCACCAGGGCCAGCACGGTGTCGCCGTCCCGCTCGGCGTCCGACAGCCGCTTGAGCACCACCATCCCGCAGCCCTCGGCCCGAACGTAGCCGTCGGCCGCGTCGTCGAAGGTCTTGCACAGCCCGTCCGGGGCGAGCATCCGGCCGTGCGAGAACATCACCATGATCCGCGGGCTGTGCAGCGCGTTGACGCCGCCGGCCAGCGCGATGTCGCACTCGCCGCGGCGCAGCCCCTGCACCGCCATGTGCAGCGCGCACAGCGAGGAGGAGCAGGCGGTGTCCACACTGACGCTCGGACCGCGCCAGCCCAGGAAGTACGACAGCCGCCCCGACAGCGGGAAGAGGGTGATGCCGGAGGCGAGGTGCCCGTCCAGCTCCTCGTACGGCAGGGTGTCCAGCTCCAGGGCGTAGTCGATGGAGCTGGCGCCGACGTAGACACCGCCGTTGCCGCGCCGCAGCCGCGCCGGGTCGATGTTGGCGTCCTCCAGCGCGTGCCACGCGGTCTCCAGCAGCATCCGCTGCTGGGGGTCGATGTACTGCGCCTCCTTGGGGGAGATGTTGAAGAACGGCGCGTCGAACAGGTCGATCCGGTCCAGGAACCCGCCGCCCGAGGTGCGGATACGCCCCTTGTCGTCGGGCCCCTGCGGGACGAACCGCTGTGCGTCCCAGCGGTCCTGCGGCAGCGGCCTGATGCCGGACCGGCCCTCGCGCAGGAACTCCTCGAAGGACTCGGGGGTGTCGCAGCCCCCCGGGAAGCGCAGGCCCATGCCGACGACGGCTATCGGCTCGTACTTCTCCAGCAGCAGCCGTTCGACGCTCTCCTCGGCGTTCCCCACGTCCTCGGCGCGCTCCAGCGGTTCCACGGTCTCACGCGGCATCCCGCGTCTCCTGTCTGCTCGGGTCTGGTCGAGGTGGGGCGCACGGCACCCCCGCGGGCGGCCGGGCCCGGTGCCGGGGCCGGCCGGTGGCGCGCGGCGGCGGTGGCGCGGGACGGCCCGCGGGGCGGCGGTGGTCAGCCGGCGGCGGGCGCGGCGGCGCCGATGGTGTCCGTCAGGTGGTCCAGCAGCCGTTCGACGGTGGGCTGGTTGAACAGCACCGTCGCGTCGATCTCGACGCCGAGCCGCGCTTCCAGCCGCTTCTTCAGCTCCATCAGGCGCAACGAGGTCAGGCCCAGGTCGAAGTAGCTGAGTTCCTGGTCGAGTTCCTCCTCGTCCTCCATCAGGAGTTGCTCCCGGAACAGGGACACCACCAACTCCTCCAGCTCTTCGCGAAGTTCGAGGCGCGGCAATCCGCGCAGCTCAGCTCCGACATCCACGGTCGGCCCCTCTCCGTTGCGCGCTTCCCGACGGCGGCACGGGATGTCCGCGAAAACCGATGCAACCAGCACCGCCTGACACGGCACTGATCCGCCGCCCGGTGCCGCCCGGCCGAGGCCCGCACGCCCCCCGCACCCGCACGCCGTACGCCGGCCGCCGTACGCCGCGCGGCACCCGGCGGACGTCAGCGCCGGGTCAGCGCCGCGTCATCCGCTGCGGTCACAGTCGCTGACGTCCGCCGGGGGTGAGCGGCGGTCGTACGGGCTCCCGCGCGCACCGGCCGGACCGGCCGGCGCCCTCCCCGCCACCGACCTGAACTGGAGTTGGGCACCCCATGGCCGAACCGGGCACCGCGTCGCCGCAGCACGCGCTGATCATCGCCAACCCCACGGCGGGCACCACCGGTCCACAGCTGATCGAGGAGGTGGCCGCCCTGTGCCGCAGCCGGCTGCCCGGGGTGCGCCTGCACCTGACGACCCGGCAGGGCGACGCCGTCCGCCAGGTCCGGCAGGCGTGCTCGGGGGCCGGTCCGGCCGCGCCGCCCGATCTGGTGGTGGCCGTCGGCGGCGACGGCACGGTCCGCGAGGTCGTCGAGGGGCTGGCGGGCAGCACCGCCGCGCTGTTCATCGTGCCCGCCGGCACCGGCAACTCCGGGTACCGGATGCTGTGGGGGGAGCGCCCCTGGCGTGCGGCGCTGCTCGCGGTGCTGGGCGCGGCGGGGGAGCCGTCCGGCGCGGCACGGCTGCGCGGGCTGGATCTGGCCCGGCTGGCGGAGACCGGCGCGAAGGTCTTCCTCGGGGCCTGCTCGGGCGTCATCGCCGAGGCCCTGGTCACCGCCCGGAGCATCCCGCTGACCGGCCGGCAACGCTACGCGGCGGCCTTCCAGCGCACCGCCGAGGCGTTCACGCCCTATCCGGGCCGGGTCACCGTCGACGGCCAGGTGCTGCACGAGGGCCCGACCGTGCTGGCCAACGTCGGCGGCGGCCGCTACCGGGGCGGCGAGTTCCTGGTGCTGCCGCACTCCGTACCCGACGACGGCCTGCTCGACGTCTGCGTGGTGGGCGGCGAGGTGGCGCCCACCCGGGTGCCGGAGCTGACCCGGCACGCCGAGCACGTGACGCTGCCCGGCGTGGCCTACGGGCGCGGCCGGCGGATCGTCGTCGAACGGCTGGACGGCGAACCCCTCCGCTTCGAGCACGACGGCGAACTCCAGCCGCTGACGGGCCCCCGCATGACGCTGGAGGTACTGCCCGGCGCGCTCACCGCCTGGGGCGCGGCGGTGTTCGACCAGGCGGTGGTCTGAGGTGACCGCCCGGCAGGGACCGCCGCTGGGGGACGTCCGCGCGGCGAGGGCGCAACGAGGCCTGTCGGCGTCCGGCGCGGTCGCGTCGCGAACGGTCGGGTCGCGAACGGTCGCGTCCGGGACGGTCGGGTCCGGCAAGGTCGCGTTCGGCAAGGCCGGGTCCGGGACGGCCGCGTCCCACCGGTTTCGTACGGCCGCGTCGCGAACGGCGCCGTCCCGCAAGGCCGCGCCCGGCCCGGCCGCAATCCGCCCGGCCGCCATCCGCCCGGCTCCGTCCCGCCCGGCGCCCTCCCGCCCCGCCGCGTCCGTACACCCGGTGAACTCCGAGGAGCCGCGATGACCGCGCTGGAAGCACTCGCCGAGTGGGCCTCGGGTCTGGAGCACGGTGACATCCCCGACCCGGTGCGCGCGCTCGCCACCAGCCAGGTGCTCTCCCAGCTCGGTTCGATCCGGGCCGGTGTCCACCATCCGCTCGGCCGGCGCCTGGTGGCCGCGTTCGGCGGACCGTGGCAGGCCGCCCCGCGCATCGGCGCCTGCGTGCTGGCCGGGCTCGGGTCCTGGCTGAATCTGGACGACACCGCTTACGCGGGCCACCTGTCCAACTCCACGGTGGCGGTGCCGCTGGCCTACGCCCGGGCCGGCGGGCTGGACGGCGCCGCGCTGATCACCGCCGTGGTGGCGGCCAACGAGTGCGCCGCCCGGATCACCGCGGCGGCCACCTTGGGCCCGTTGCGCGGCCAGAGCGCGGTGCACACCCACCTGGCGGGCGGCGTCGCGGGCCGGCTGGCCTGCCAGGGCGCGCCGGCCGCCCGCTGGACGGACGCGCTGGGGCTGGCCTTCGCGATGCCGGCCTGGCCGCTGATGCGGGCCTTCCTGGCCAGCGACGCGCGGCTGTTCAACGCCTTCGCCCCGGTGCGTACCGCCATGGACGCCTGCGACGCCGCGGCGGCCGGACTGCGCGGGGCGCCCGACATCCTCGACCACCCGGACGGGTTCCTGTCCCGCTTCGCCTCCGTCCCGCTGCCCGGCGCCGTCGACGACGGGCTGGGAACGCGCTGGTACACCCGGACGCTCTCCTTCAAGGTCCGACCGGGCGGCCCCGGCATCGACGCCGCCGTGGACTGCGCCATCGAACTGCACGGCGCGCTGGGCCCGTTGCGCGAGCAGGACGTGGCGGACGTGGTCGTGGAGGCGTCGCTCTACACCCTGTACGCAGGCCGTGCCGCCGAGCCGTACGTCACCGGACCCGGCGCCCCCCTCGGCGCGCTGGTCCTGCACACCCCCTACCCGGTGGCGACCGCGCTGCTCACCGGCGGCCTCACGGTGGACGACTTCGACGCGCCGCTGCTCGACCGCGCCGACCGCTGGAAGCTCGCCGAGCGGGTCGTCCTGCGCCACGACGAGGACTTCACCCGGGCGCTGTTCGGCTCGGTGGCGCCGTTCGGGGAGGCGGTGCGGCAGGCCGGCGCCGCCGCGGGGCCGTGGCTGCGGGCGTTCGGCGGCCCGCGTACGGAGGAACTCGCCCGGGGACGGGACGATGCCGCCGGCGCGGCCCCGGCGCCCGGCGACTTCCGCGACGCGACGAAGGCGACGCCGGCGCGGGTCACCGTGCGGATGCGGGACGGCCGTACCGAGGTCCGCGAGCGGCTGGTGCCGATCGGCGCGGCCGGGCCCGACACCCGCGCCCGGCACGCGGAACTGACCCGGGAGAAGTTCGTCTCGCTCGGCGGCGCCGAGGACGTGGCACGGGCGGCGCCGGACATCGGATCGATGGACCCGGACACGCTGGCCGACTGGCTGGAGGCGAGCCTGCGATAGGGCCGGCCCCGGCGGGCCGAAGACGGCCGGCAGAGTACCGCACCCCCTCACCGCCGCACCCTCGCACCCCCGCACCGCGTCACGCGGCGCGCCTCCCGGCGTCCGGCACGCCCCCGGTGCCCGCGAGCCCCCGCACCGGCGAGCCCCGCCCCGGCGCCCCGCCCCGCCCCGGCAACCGCCCCTGACCGGCCCTCATGCCCCGTTGGAGCGCTGCCGCGTTCACCCGTGCGACCGGCTCCGCGCCCCGCGCGGCACGCCGGCCGGTCCGCGCCGCGCCCCGGGGGGCGAGCGGGCGACTTCGGCCACGCGATGGCCGAAGTCCGCTTCCGGCAGATCATCCGGACCGCCGGATCGGGTACCGTCCTGGTCATGACGACTGCCATGACCAGGACGGTCGACGACGTCAACGTCGGGAGCCTGTTACGGAGCTGGCGCAAGCTGCGGCGCATCACCCAGCTCGAACTGGCCCTGAAGGCCGACAGTTCCGCACGGCACATCAGCTTCATCGAGACCGGCCGGTCCATGCCGAGCCGGACCATGGTGCTGCACCTGGCCGAACAGCTCGACGTACCGGTGCGGGAGCGCAACTCCCTGCTGATGGCCGCCGGTTACGCCCCCTCGTACCCGGAGACGCCGCTGGCCGACCCGGCGATGACACCGCTGCGGGCCGGCCTGGAGCAACTGCTGACCGCCTACGAGCCGCACCCCGCCCTGGTGATGGACGGGATGTACGACGTGGTGGCCGCCAACCGTGGCGTGCGGATGCTGCTGGACGGGGTGGCCGGCCACCTGCTGCGGCCACCGATGAACGCCATGCGCCTGACGCTGCACCCGCAGGGCCTGGCCCCGCGCATCCGCAACCTGCCCGAGTGGCGCGCGCACCTGCTGGAGCGGATGGAACGGCAGGCCGCGATGCGCTCCTCGCAGACGTTGCAGAGCCTGTACGAGGAGGTCGCCGGCTACCCGGTGCCGGGCGGCGACGGCTCCCAGCCCGCCGCGCCCGGGCACACCGCCGCGGACGGCACGGCGGCACACCCGTACGCGCTGCCGCTGCGCATCGAACTGGGCGGCCGGGTGCTGTCGTTCATCTCGACGGCCACCACGTTCAACACGCCGATGGACGTGACCGTCTCCGAGCTGGCGGTCGAGACCTTCCTGCCCGCCGACCCGGAGACGGCCGCCGTCCTTCACGCGGCGCGCTGAACGCTCACGCCCCGGGCAGCCGGTCCAGGAAACCGGCGACCGTGGTGATGCGGCCGTCGTCGGCGAGCGTGATCACGTCGAAACCGGCGGCGGGCGCCGACCCGTCGGTCTTGTTGACCAGGTCCCAGGTGAAGCGCACCAGGTTGTGGTGCGCGTCCGGGGTGCCGGTCGGCTTGAACGCGAAGCCGGGGAACTGCTGCTGCGCGCCGGCGATCGCGGCCGTGATCCCGTCGTGCCCCTGCACCTCGGCCATCGGGTCGGTGTAGGTGGCGTCCTCGGTGAACGCCGAGGAGACCGCCTTGGCCAGTTCCTCGGGCGTGGCGGCGTTCCAAGCGGTGAAGTAGCGCTCGACAGCGTCCTCGTGAGCGGTCACGGCGGTGTCCTTTCGTCAGTACGGTGCGCCCGAACGGCGCGTTCACGGCAGCGCCCCGCGTCCCGCCCGGCGCTGCGGCCGGGCCGGGACGGGGAGCCGGGCGACGGCGGTGCCGGGCACCGTCTGTCGCCCCCATGTGCACCGAGCGTGCCGTACGCGCCGCGGCCGGTCGATTACCGCTGAGGTAATCAGCGGGGGAGCCGGGCCGCCGCCGGCCCCGGAACGCGGTGCCACGCCAACCCCGTCGCCGTACCGTCGCCCAACGCCGGGCGCCGGCCGCGGCCGGCCCCGGGGCGCCGTGCCACCGCCCGCCTCCACCCGGCCTCCGCCGCGCCTCCGCCGAGCGCCTCCGCCGGCTCACCCCGCCGCAGCGTCACCCCGCCGGAGCGGGACGCGGTGCGATGACCGCCTGGCTCTGCGTGGTCTGCCCGACCCGGCGGTCGCGGTCGTCGTAGAGATCGGTCTGCACGACGATGAACGTCCCCCCGACGTGCAGCGGTTTGGCCACCGCCCGCACACCGCCCTGCCGGACGGCGCGGAAGAAGTTCGTCTTGGACTCCACCGTGGCGGTGCCCGCGCCGGCCGGCAGATTGAGGTAGGCGCACACCGCGCCGACGCTGTCGGCCAGCGCCATCAGCGCCCCGCCGTGCAGCACGCCCCCGGCGGTGCAGCGCTCGGCGGACCACTCCAGCCGTCCGCGGGCGACCTGCGGCCGGGCCTCGGTCAGCTCCACGCCCAGCGCCACCGCGTACGGCATCGCCGCCAGCAGCCCGTCCGCGAGGTCGTCCCGGCCGGTGCCGGACCCGTCACCGGGCGAGGCGGCGGCGGGATCGGGCGAGGCGGCGGGGGAAGCGGGGGAGGAGGCGGGGGCGGTCGGTTCGGTCATGGGGAAACACCTCTCGCGCGGTCGCACCGGTGGGAAGGACGGGGGAACCCTATCGCCGCCCCGAAGACGACGATCACCGCCGAAAACACCCGCCGCGCCCGCCGGGCGGACCGGCGGGGCACCGGCCGGCGCGACGCCCGCCGGCGGGCGGCAACCGGCGGTCCGCGAGCATCAGTTGGGCGTCAGCGACAGGTCAGGCGCCCTTGCGACGATCGGCGCGATACGGCGGGACAGCCCGGCTGCCGCCGAACGGACGGTGAACGTCCACGCCACGACCCGTGTGCGCGCCCCCGGCGCGGTCCACGCCGGTCCGGCCTCCCCCGCTCGCCGGAACCTCACCGGATTCTCTTCGAAAGGCTCATCATGCTGCTCGACGGAACCACCGGGGAGAGCACGCCCCCGCGCCCCGGCCGCTGTGCGGCGGCACCGGACGGCAGGCCCGATGCCGCACCCACCCGCAGCTACCCGCTGTACATCGCCGGCAAGGACCTCGACGGTGACGGCTGGGTCTACACCGTCAGCGGCCGCGCGCTCCTGGAGGACGTCTTCACCAGCGTCTCCCTCAAGCGCTCGCTCGAACGCGACCCCGACTCCCCGCAGGCCGGCCACCCGTACGTGGTGGGGCGCTGCGCGGTCGCCGGCGACGGCATGATCGACCTGGCCACCGAGGCCGCGGCGGCCGCCGCGCCCGGCTGGGCGGCGCTGCCGCTGGACCACCGGATGCGGCTCGGCACCCGGTTCCGGCAGGAACTGGTCCGCCGGTCGGCGGAGTTCCTGCGGATGCTCACCGACGAGGCGCACCCCGCCAAGCTGGCCCGCTGGGAGCTGAGCTGCCTGCTGCAGATCTACAGCGAGGAGAGCCTGGGCTGGTACCGCCGGCAGATGCACACCGAGTTCCGGCACGGCGACCGGCGGCTGATCGTGCGCCGCCAGCCGGACGGCGTGGTCGCCTTCAACCCCCCGCAGAACGCCCCGCTGCCCAGCGCCGCCCTCGCCGTCCTGTGCCTGATGGCCGGCAACGCCGTCGTCATGCGGGCCCCGCGCAGCATCGCGCTGAGCACCATGTGGCTGATGCGTGACGTGGTCGCGCCGCTGCTGGACGAACTCGGGGCGCCGCCCGGCACCCTCAACGCGGTGTGCAGCAACCCCAAGCAGACCATGGACCGCTGGGTCGCCAGCCCGCTGATCGACGACATCTTCTACATCGGCGGCAGCGCGGAGGGACTGCGGTTCGAGCAGGAGTGCGTCGCGCACGGCAAGAAGCCGATCCTGGAACTGGCCGGCAACGACGGCATGGTGGTGTGGCACGACGCCGACATCCCGCTGGCCGCCGAGGCGGTCACCGAGGCGTTCTACGGCTCCGGGCAGATCTGCATGGTCCCCAACTACGTGCTGGCGCACCCGGCGATCGCCGACGAGTTGCTCGCCGCCGTCAAGGAGCGGGTGGCCGGCATCCGCCCGGGCTACCCGGAGGACGAGGACGTACTGCTGTCCCCGGTCCGCCGCAGCGAACGCTTCTTCCGGCTGCTGCGGCAGGCCACCGACGCCGGGGCGCAGGTGGTGACCGGCGGCCGGCGCACCGAGATCGACGGCACGCCCTCGCAGACCGGCGTCTTCCTGGAGCCCACCGTGGTCAAGGTGACGGGGCTGGCCGCGGCCCGCACCTACGACCTGGTGCGCGAGGAGACCTTCTTCCCGCTCATCCCGGTGATCGTGCCCGAGGAGGCGCCCGACGAGCAACTGCTCGACGCCTTCCTGGACTTCGTCAACAGCAACGAGTACGGCCTGCGCAACTCGCTGTGGTCGCGGTCGGACGGCGTCATCGACTTCTTCGTGGACCGCGTCGTCAACGGCGGCCTGCTGAAGGTCAACGACTCGCACATCGGCTTCCTGCCCTACCTGCCCAGCCACGGCGGCACCGGCCTGACCGGCGGCGCGTTCGGCGAGGCCAACTACCCGATGCTGCGCACCTCGCACGTCCAGGGCGTCAGCATCGGCCGCGACATCAGCCCGTACCGCGCCGTCTTCGGCGACTAGAGCTCGCGGCGCCGGCGTCGACGACCGCGCCGGCGCCGCGAATCCACCCCCGCCCCGGGCCGCCCGCGCCGTCCCGCCCCGGCGCGTCCGCGACCGGGCCCGCCCGTCCCGCCACCACCCCAGGAGGTTCCCCGTGCGCTCCCTCGACCAAGCCCGCACCGTGTGCGAGCGGTACCACCCGGGGCTGCTGCCAGCGCTCGCCGAGATCCCGTTCGCCGAGCGGGAGGCGCCCGGCAGCCCGGCGATCGACCTGTTCCGCAAGCACGGCGGCGCGGGACTGCTGGTGCCGCGGGAGTTCGGCGGCCAGGGGGCGGACGCGCTGGACGCGCTCCGGGTCCAGCAGGCCATCGGCGCGCTGTCGCCCTCGCTGGCCGCCGCCGTGTGCATGCACCACTTCACCGCCGCGATGCTCTACTCGCTGGCCGGCGAGCACGACCGGCTCACCCCGCGGCAGCGCGACCTGCTGGGCGCGATCGCCCCGGGCGGGCTGGTGATGGCCTCCGGCTGGGCCGAGGGCCGCACCCAGCAGAACGTCCTGCTGCCCACGGTGACCGCCCGCGCGGCCGAGGGCGGCTACCTGCTGACCGGCACCAAGAAGCCGTGCAGCCTGTCGGGCTCGATGGACCTGCTGACCGCCAGCATCGCGGTGCCCGGCCGGAACGGTGAGCCGGAACTCGCGCTGGCGCTGATCCCGGTGCCGTCCGCCGGGCTGACCGTCCACCCGTTCTGGGGCAACACCCTGCTGGCCGCCGCGGAGAGCGACGAGGTGCGGCTCGCGGACGTGTTCGTGCCGCGCGAGATGGTCGTACGCACCTCCCCCGAGGACCCGCACCGGCTGGCCGACCTGCAGACGGCCGGGTTCATCTGGTTCGAGACGCTGATCTGCGCCGGCTACGTCGGCGCCGCGGGCGCCCTGGTCGAGGCGGTCGTCGACGGCGGCCGCGGCATCCCGGCCGAACGGGCCGCGCTGGTCCAGCAGGCGCAGGCCGCGCTGGCGCTGCTGGAGGGCGCCGCCCGCGCCGTGCAGGCCGGCGTCCGCGGCGACGAGGCGGTGGCCGCCGTGCTGGTGGCCCGGTTCGCGGTGCAGGACGCCCTCCCGCAGATCGCCTCCCGGGCGCTGGAACTGCTCGGCGGACTGGACTTCGTCAGCTCCCCGGACCACTCCCAGCTCGCGGCCGCCCTGCGCGCGCTCGCCTTCCACCCGCCGTCCCGTGCCGCCTGCGCCGAACCGCTGATGGGCTACTTCGCCGGCTGCCCGCTGGAACTGGCCTGACCGGCCCGGCCGCTGACCGCCGGCCACCCGCCGGCACATCCGACGACCCGTGAGGAGTGACTAACCCGTGACCGTGATCGAGGAAGCCGGGGCGGACACCGAGCAGGAGATCCTCGGCCTGTACCGGGCCCATCTCAGCAAGGGAAGGGCCACCCTGGCCGAGCTGTTCGGCAGCCACATGGAGGTGTACTCCAGCGGCGCCTGGCTGACCACCGGCGACGGTGAGCGCTTCTTGAACGCCGGCGGGTACGGCGTGTTCATCATGGGCGCCCGGCACCCGATCGTCCTGCAGGAGGTGGAGCGGCAGCTGCGCACCCACCCCACCGCCACCCGCATCCTGCTGGAGCCGACCGTGGCCCGGGCCGCCGAGGCCCTGGTGTCGGTACTGCCCCCGTCGCTGGACCGGGTGCACTTCTCGCTGTCCGGCGCCGAGGCGGTGGAGACCGGGCTGAAACTGGCCCGCGCGGGCGGCTTCCGGCGCACCGTGTCGATGCGCGGCGGCTACCACGGCAAGACGATGGGCGCGCTGTCGGCCACCGCCAAGGAGGTCTACCAGAAGCCGTTCCGGCCGCTGGTGCCCGACTTCCTCCACCTGCCGTTCGGCGACGCCGCCGCCCTGGAGGCGGAGTTGGCCGCCCACCCGGGCGAGGTCTGCGTGATCATCGAACCGGTGCAGGGCGAGGGCGGGGTGATCATCCCGCCCCCCGGCTACCTCAAGCAGGTCGAGACCCTGGTCCGCGCGCACGGCGGCTTCCTCATCATGGACGAGGTGCAGACCGGCTTCGGCCGGCTGGGGGAGTGGTGGGGCGTCGACACCGAGGGCGTCACGCCCGACGTGCTGCTCACCGGCAAGGCGCTGGGCGGCGGGGTGCTGCCGGTCTCGGCGGCGGTCGCCACCCGCACCGCCTTCCGGCCGTTCGACAAGGACCCCTACATCCACACCTCGACCTTCTCCGGCCAGCCGCTGCTGATGGCCGCCGTGCAGGGCGCGATCCGCGCGATGAAGGAGGAACAGCTGGTCGCCCGGGCGAAGGACCTGGGCGCCCGGCTGCTGCCGAGGATCACCGAGATCGCCCACCGCAACATCCCCGAGCTGGTGGTGGAGGTACGCGGCCAGGGCCTGCTGATCGGCGTCGAGCTGACCGAGGCGGGCCTGGCCGGCGAGCTGCTGATCGAACTGTTCAACCACGGGGTCGTCGCCAACCACTCGATGAACGGCAGCGCGGTGGTGCGCTTCACCCCGCCCGCGATCCTGACCGACTCCGAGACCGACTACCTCTGCGACTCCTTCGACAAGGCCACCCGCGACCTCGTGCGCGGCTCGGCCCGGATGCCGGAAGGCGGCAAGTGATCATGCGACACGTCGAACTGGAAGCCCGGGTCCCCGCCGAGCGGGCGGCGACCGTCTACGAGGCGATGGGCCACTGGGAGCGCTACCCGCGACTGGCACCGCACGTCAACGCCACCACCGTGCACGCCGCGCCGCCGGCCGCGACGTGCGGCTCCAGCTGGGAACTGCACTTCCGCAGCGGCCTGCTGCGCTGGACCGAACGCGACGACTTCCGCCCGCAGGCGCTGGAGATCGGCTTCGAGCAGACCGACGGCGACTTCGACACCTTCACCGGGTGCTGGACGATGCGCCAGGACGACCACGACGTCGTGGTCCGCTTCGAGGCCGACTTCGACTTCGGCATCCCCAGCCTCGAAGGCATCCTCGACCCGATCGCCGAACGCGTCATCCGCGAGACCGTCGCCTGGGCGGTGACCGGTCAGTTCCCCGCCACCCGGCTGGCCGACGACGAGTTCGCCCCCGCCCGCCCGGACACCGTCGCCCGCTGACCGCGTCCGGCCGGCGGCCCTCACCGAAGCGTCCTCCCACAGGAGCACCCATGGACCAGGCCAACCCGTTCGAGACCCCGAGAACGTACTCCCTGCACCGCGCCGAGTACCTGGTCGCGCTGGCCGTCACCACCGGCCTGATCATCGCCCACCTGGGCGAGATCCGCTGGTGGGTGGCCGTCGTGCTGTTCTTCTACATCGACCTGATCGGCTACATCCCCGGCGCGATCGCCTTCCGGCGCAGCGGCGGAGCGCCGATCCCCAAGGCGTACTACGTCATGTACAACGTCATGCACAGCCTGCTCACCCAGGGGGCCGTCGCCGCCCTGTGGTGCTGGCTGGTGAAGCCGGAATGGGCGCTGCTGCTGATCGCCTTCCACCTCTTCGGCGACCGGGGCCTGTTCGGCAACTTCCTCAAGCCGTTCTCGCTGCCCTTCGAACCGGTGCGGCAGCACGGCTACCTGCGGCTGCTCGACGACCTGGGCGTGGCCCACCCCAAGCCGGTCGGCCACGCCGCGGACCCGGCCCCGGTCGGCCACGTCCCCGCCGCGAAGCGGCCGGCCGCCACCGCCCGTCCGCAGCAGGACGCGGTGCGGTGACCGCCGTGGACCGGTCCGGCGAGCCCCGCCGCGCGACCGCCGCGCCACCCACCGTCCAGGACGACGCGCAGCGCCGCCGGGCCCTGCGCCGGCTGGCCGTCCCGGTATCGGTCCTGACCGTCTGCCACGAAGGACGGCCGCACGGCACCACGGTCAGTACCGTCACCACCTGCTCGCACGAACCGCTGCTGCTCGGCGCCTCGCTGCGCGGCGGCTCCTCCTTCGCCGAACTGGCCGCCGCGGCGGGCCGCTTCGTGGTCAACGTGCTCAACGCCTCGCAGGCGGACGTGGCCCGCTGGTTCGCCGACCGGGCCCGGCCGGCCGGCCTGCCCCAGTTCGCCGGACTGTCCGGGCACGACGACCCGTACGCGGGCGCGCCGCTGCTGGACGGCGCGCTCGCCACGTACAGCTGCCAGGTCTTCGGCCGGTCGGCCGTCGGCGACCACGAGCTGCTGCTCGGCCTGGTCACCCACGCCTCGGTGGGCGAGGGCGACCCGCTGCTCAGCTACACCGGCGGCCTGTTCGCCGGCTCCCTCAGCCCGGCCCCGGTCAGCGGGCCCGGCCCCCGCAACAGGAAGGAAAAGGTGGCCCCATGACCCACCACGTTGCCCCCGAGGCGGACTGGGACAAGGCGCCCGGCCTGCTCGACGGTGCGAAGGAGCTCACCCTCGGCCCGGCCGAGTGCGACCTGGCGTACTGGTTCACCTCGGTGGCCCAGGGCACCCTGCGCGACCGCGGCGAGACCGGCCACCACCGCGACGCCACCGTCCCCGGCTTCCTCAAGGCCCCCGGCCCGCTGCGCGACGCGCTGATCCTGGAGTTCGGCTTCCGCGGGCTGTCGGAGGAGATCGCCACCCGGCTGCTCGGCCACTACGTCTCGCTCGCCCCCGGCCTGCCGGAGATGGAGTTCTACGCCACCCAGCTCATCGACGAGGCCCGGCACGCCCGGGTCTTCCGCAACCACCTGGTCGAACTCGGGCAGCCGGCCGCCTCGCTGGCCAGGGACATCGACGAGATGGCCGCCGACTACCGCGCCCGGGTGCTGGAACCGGTGGTCGACTTCACCTTGGACATCGTGCGCGACCAGGCCGACTTCGCCGGCGGCGTCGCCGTCTTCGCCATCGTCATCGAAGGCGTGCTGGCCCCCGCCGCCGAACTGAGCGAACGCAAGTGGACCCCGCTGTCCCCGGCCACCGGCGAGATCTCCCGCGGCACCGCGATCGACGAGATCCGCCACCTGACGGTGGCCAGCACCATCCTGCGCGACCACGTGGCCGCCCACCCCGAGTACCGGCCGCGGCTGCTGGAGATCCTGCGCGCCGGGGTGAAACTCTGGGACGAGGTGCCCGACCGGGAGTTCGTCATCCACCGCGAGGAGCTGTTCCAGAAGGGCATGCAGGAACACGCCGACCTCATCGGCGACTACGAGATCTGGCCCGGCGTCCGGATGCTCGACACCACCCCCGACCAGCGCTACGACATGGCCGAGCAGTGGACCGACGAGATGGCCGAGGTCCGCATGGCCTACATGGGCCTGCCGCTGGGGGTCCTGGCCTCCGCCGAGGACCCGGCGTGACCGCGGCACCCCCGCGGTCGGCCGTACTGGCCGGCATCGGCGCCTACGTGCCGCCGAACCGGGTGACCAACGCGGAACTGACCACCCGCCTGGACACCACCGACGAGTGGATCCGCACCCGGACCGGCATCGCCGCCCGGCACGTCGTCGGCCCCGGCACCGCGACGTCCGACCTGGCGGTCGAGGCCGGGCTGCGGGCGCTGAAGTCCGCGGGCGACGACCACGCCGACGCGGTGGTGCTGGCCACCACCACCCCGGACCGCCCCTGCCCGGCCACCGCACCGGACGTGGCGGCCCGGCTCGGCCTGCGCGGAGTGGCGGCCTTCGACGTCGCGGCGGTGTGCTCCGGCTTCCTCTACGGCCTGGCCACCGCGTCCGGGATGATCGCCGCCGGGCTCGCCGACACCGTCCTGCTGATCGCCGCCGACGCCTTCACCACCATCATCGACCCCGAGGACCGCACCACCGCGGTGATCTTCGCCGACGGCGCGGGCGCGGTGGTGCTGCGCGCCGGCCGGCCGGACGAACCCGGCGCCATCGGCCCGATGGTGCTCGGCAGCGACGGCGGGCTCAGCGACCTGATCGAGGTCCCCGGCGGCGGTTCGCGCGAGCGCTCCGGCGGCCGGCCCGCCGAGGAGTACGGCCGGTACTTCCGGATGGCGGGACGCGAGACCTACCGGCACGCGGTCGAGCACATGACCAGCGCCTCGCAGCGCGCCACCGAACTCGCCGGCTGGCCGATGGCGGCCGTCGACCGCTTCGCCGCCCACCAGGCCAACGCCCGCATCCTGTCGGCGGTCGCCGAACGGCTGGAGATCCCCGCCGAGCGGCAGCTGTCCAACATCGAGAACTACGGCAACACCGGCGCCGCCTCCCTGCCGCTGCTGCTGGCCCAGGAGGCACAGCGGGGCCGGCTGTCGGCCGGCCACCGGGTGCTGCTCACCGCGTTCGGCGGCGGGCTGGCCTGGGGCGCCACCACGCTCAGCTGGCCGCAACTCACCACCTCCTGACCGCCGGCGCACCCACGCCCGGTACCCCCCCACGCCCGGTACCCCCCACGACCGGCCCCCGCACCGCCGGCCCCGCGCACCCGACGCGCGCACCGGTGGAACCGCAAAACCGCACCGCCGGTCCCGCGCACCCGACCGACCGACATCACCGAAGGAGCAACAGGACATGTTCGAGCAGCTGAAGGACCTGCTGGTGGCCAAGCTGAAGGTCACCCCCGAGTCGATCGTTCCCGAGGCCACCCGGGAGGACATCGAGCTGGACTCGCTCGCCGTCGTCGAGCTGTCGATGATCCTCCAGGCCGAACTGGGCGTCGTCATCAGCGACGACGAACTGCTGGCCGCGGAGAACGTCGGCGAGATGGCCCGCATGATGGAAGAGCGGGGCGCGAAGATCTGATGGACGCTCACGTCGTTCACCGTGCAGCCGCCCGCGCGGGCACCGACGTGGCGGTCACCGGCATCGGCCTGGTCACCCCCGGCGGCATCGGGGTGGCGGCGAGCTGGGCGGCGGTCCGCGCCGGCCGGTCGCCGGCCGCGGCCGACCCGCTGCTGGCCGGCGGCCCGGTCGCGTTCTCCTGCCGGGTGCCGGGCTTCGACGCCGGCGCCCTGCTCGGGGAACGCCGCGCCCTGCGCCTCGACCGCTTCACGCAGTTCGCCCTGGTCGCGGCGGCCGAGGCGGTCGCCGGCGCCGGCCTGGACCCGCTGACCTGGGACGGCGCCCGGGTCGGGGTGGTCCTGGGCTGCGCCGACGGCGGTCCGGCGACCGTGGAGGGCCAGCACGACCGGCTGCGCGACCACGGCCCCGACCAGGTCTCCCCGCTGCTGCTCCCGATGCAGCTGCCGAACATGATGGCCGGTCAGACCGCCATCCAGTTCGGCGCCCGCGGACCCAACCTGGTGGTCGCCACGGCCTGCGCCTCCGGTGCCACCGCCATCGGCACCGCCCGGGACCTGCTGGCCCTGGACCGGTGCGACATCGTGCTGGCCGGCGGCAGCGAGGCGATGATCACCCCGCTGGTGATGGCCGGCTTCGCCCGGATGGGGGCCCTGTCCCGCCGGGCGGACGACCCGGCGGCCGCCTCCCGCCCCTTCGACGCCGACCGCGACGGCTTCGTGGCCGGCGAGGGCGCCGGGGTGCTGGTGCTGGAACGCGCCGCCGACGCGCGGGCCAGGGGCGCCCGGGTCCACGGCCGGATCATCGGCCACGGCGCCTCCGCCGACGCCCACCACGTCACCTCACCCGCCCCCGACGGCTCCGGCGCCGAGGCCGCCGTCCGTGCCGCGCTCCTGGACGCCGGCGCCGGTCCCGGTGACGTCCAGCACGTCAACGCCCACGGCACCAGCACCCAGCTCAACGACCTCGCCGAGGCGGTCATGCTGCACCGCGTCTTCGGCGGCGGCCCGCTGGTCACCTCGACCAAGGGCGTCACCGGTCACCTGCTGGGCGCCGCCGGCGCGGTGGAGGCCGTCCTCACCGTCCTGGCGGTGCAGCAGGGCGTCGTGCCGCCGACCGCGAACCTGGAAACGCTCGACCCCCGGATGGAGATCAAGGTCGCCGACCACGAGACGGAGACCCGGATCGACCTGGCCGTCAGCACCTCCTGCGGCTTCGGCGGCCAGAACGCGGTCCTCGCGATCGCCGCGCCCTGAGCTCCGCGTCCCGGCCGCCCCCGCGGTCCCGGCCCGGCCCCCGGACCCCCGGCAGGTGCACCCCGATGAAGACGCCCCTGGTGAAGACGCCGTTGCGGACGCCGCTCGTGCTCAACGTGGCCGGGCTGGCCGGTGTGCTGGCGCTGGCGCTCTCCGGCTGCGG